>NZ_JAJLQZ010000020.1 GCF_020991375.1 Glycomyces amatae
GGAATCCCTGCGCCTCCACACCCCCGACCGAGAACCGGCCCCCACCGGCGCCTGACCCGGCCAAGGGCCCGCCCGTAGTCGATGCGAAAGCCCCGGCCTCCTCGGGAGGCCGTGGCTTTCGCATCGGCGGTCCTTCCCGCTCCGCCGTCGCCGCCCGGCCGAACACCGGCTCCTCTGACCGAGCGCCGACCGGCTCCGGCCCGTCCCACGGCCTCGGCGGCGAGGCCGCCGAGGAGCCCGCACGCGCTTTCCGCCTGATCCGTGGAGGGCGGGACATGTCGGTAGGGTTCGCCTCATGAATCGACTGGGACCGTTGCCGCAGGAGCTGCTCGACAGCTTCGCGGTCTCGTACGCCGTGGCGTGCGCCTTCTTCACCGACGCCGAGGGCCGCGTGCTGCTGGTCAAGCCGAACCACCGCGACGACTGGCAGTTCGTCGGCGGCATGGTCGACACGGGCGAGTCCCCGCATGAGGCGTGCGCACGCGAGGTCAAGGAGGAGATCGGGCTGGACCTGCCGGTCGGTGATCTGCTGGTGCTCGACTATGCGCCGCGGCATGCGTTCGTGTCGGCGCCCATGACGATCTACGTCTTCGACGGCGGGACCGTCGCGGACCCCGGGCTGATCCGGTTGCAGGAGGAGGAGCTGGAGGCGTTCGGCTTCTTCCCGCTGGAACAGGCGGCGTCCCTGTTCGTCGAGGTGCACCGGTCGCGCGTCGCGATGGCGGCGGAGGCCCGGCGAACGGGGCGGACGGTGTACCAGCCCTTTCACGAGACGGAGTCCATCGGCGACCGCGAGGCGCTTTGAGCGAGGCCGCGAGCAGGACCGACCCACCTGAGCCGCAACGGAACGGCACCGGTCCGCGGATCGAAGGCGCGATCAGTCGTCGCGGCGTCAGGGCGAGGTGAACGGCTCGGTCAGGTGCGGCGTGGCCAGCCGCAGCACGCTGCCGGCCTCGACGTCGAGCATCCGCTCCCTCGAACGCCGTGCCTCTTCCGGGTCGACCTCGTGCGCGTACGCCAGTTCCGGGTGGAGCAGCTGGACCGCGTGCACGAGCAGGTCGCCGGTGACGACGGCCAGGTCGCGGCCGTCCTCCACGAGCACGCTCTGGTGTCCCGGCGTGTGTCCCGGGGTGGCGACGACGCGGCCGGTCCGCAGCGGCGTGTCGCCGTCGAGCAGGCGCAGCTGCCCGGTGGCCTCCAAAGGCTCGACGAGGGAGCCGCGCAGCTGCGGGTTGAGCGAGTCGATCGCCTCGAGTTCCCTGCGCTGCAAGAGGTATTCGGCGTTGGGGAAGTAGGGGTGCGGGTCGGGGCGCGGCGTCTCGCCGTACTTGTTGTGCCCGTTGACGACCGCCCAGCCGATGTGATCGGTGTGCAGGTGGGTGAGGACCACGGTGTCCACTTCGTCCGGATCGATCCCGGCGGCGGCGAGCGACTGCGGGAGCAGGCCGGGCACCGGCGCCCAGGAGGCGGCGGGGCTGTCGGCGGGGCCGATCCCGGCGTCGACCACGGTGAGGCCCTGCTCGGCGCGGATCGCGAACGCGCGGAACTGGAGCAGCCAGCGCCCGTCGGCGTCGACCGCGCCCGGGTCGAGGCGGTCGGCCGCGGCCCACTGCTCGGCGGTGGCGTCGGGGAACGCCTCGGCGCGCGGTGAGAAGAAGGGGCCCGTCGCATCGGGAAGGGCGATGATCTCGGCTGATCCGATCCGGATGGCGGGAGTGCGCATGGGGGTCATGCCGCGATCCTGCCACGCCGCGCGTGTGCCCCAGCGGTCGTGGCCGGATCGCGGCATCGCCGAATGCTGCAGGTGCGCGACGCCCTGCTCGACGGCGCGGCGACGGCCCTCGACCAGTCGGCTGAAGGGCTGCCCCCGTATCGGTCAGGCTTCGGCGAACGGGTACTCGGTGGGCTCGGCGGTGGGGAGGTAGGCGACCATGTCGTAGTCGTCGAGGACGGGCGAGTCGGCGAAGTAGTCCTCCATGCGGAGTTTCGTGAACGACCCGGCGTCGCCGGTCGCGGTGCGGGCCTCGCGGAGGTTTGCGATCGTGAGCGGTGCCGGGCCGGTGAAGGCCGTCTCGACGCTGTCGTCCGGCGGGATCTGGAGCGGCCGGATGCTGAACGCGAATCCTTCGGGCTCCTCAGGGTCCAGTTCACTGCGGACGGCACTTCCGTCGCCGCTTGTGGCGGCGATGGCGGCGTACTCGTCGCCGAGGGCTTGGGCCAGGTGGTATCCGGCGGGGAAGCGACCGGCTGCGGCGTCGGCGGCGGTCGCGGTGCGGCGGAGGTGGACGTTGTGCAGTCCGAGCACGACGCGGGTGTCGGGGCCGTTCGCTTGGAGCAGCCCGATGACCGTCTCTGCCATGGCGTTGTCGAGGTTGGTCGGTCCGACCGGTAGCCCGTGCCCGGTCATGTCCCGGGTGAAGTGGTCGATGTGCCAGGCGCGGCGCAGGTGTGCCATCGCCTCGGCATGAGATCGCTGGTTCCCTTGTGCGCGTTGATGAGCGGACATGCTTTCGAAGCGCAGCTGTAGTCGGCTTAGAGCGGCGGTCAGCGCGTCGCGGGCGGCGTCGCCCATCTCCTCGTAGGCGGTGAGGGTCTTGACGATCGATGGGTCGGGATAGTGCGACGCGGCCTTGATCGCCGATCGGGCCAGCGGCAGGGCTTCGGGATCGTGCCGTTCGAGGTACGACGCCACTTCGGACAGTTCTCCGAGCGGCGACGTCCGGTCGTCGCCCGGGAGGATCCCTGCGAACCGCACCGGCCTTGCGGCCCCGCGGTTGTACTCGCGCAGCCAGGTGAGGGTGCGGTGCATGTCCTGGCACCGGGCCAGGCCGGTGCCGGTGGTGGCGGCGGCGGCCTCCTCGACGGTGCCGGGGCCGCCCGCGGTCCAGGCGTCGACGGTACGCGATTCGAGGACCGCCGCCTCGAAGGCGTAGACGTTGAAGCCGCAGCGTTCGACGAGGAACCGCAGCAGGCGGTGGCGCAGTCGGTAGAACTCGCGCATGTGGTGGGCGCTCTCGCCGATGCCGACGACGCGGGCGTTCCCGATCATGTCGCGCAGCGGCTCGAGGTCGTCCAGCGGCGCGTCCGGATCGAGCGTGTCGGCGGTCGCGGCGTATTCGGCGATCCAGTCCCGAAGCGGCGTGGGGTTGTTCATGAGATCAGACGACTCCGTTCGTGAAGTGCGCGGCATGGTCGCGGGCCCAGTCCAGAAAGGAGTGTGCGGGACGGCCGAGGATCCGCTCGACCTCGTCGGTGACCGCGGCCTGCCGGCCGTCGAAGGCGGCGAAGCGGGCGATGAACGAGGCCGTGAGTTCCGGCGGCTGGCCCATGGCGTCGAACTGCTCTGCGATGTCGAACAACGTGACGTCCCGGTACAGCAGCGGCCTGCCGGTGGCCTCGGCGAGGGCATCGACCATGGCGGCGTGGCTGATCGCCTCCGGCCCGGTCAGGACCGGCTTGCGCCCCAGGAGATCATCGTGCAGGAGCGCGTGGGCGCCGACCTCGGCGACGTCCCTGGGGTCGACGGCGGCTTCGGTGAAGTCAGGGCAGGGCCAGGCCACCTCGTCGCCGCGCGCCAGCTGCCCGCCCCACAGCGGCAGGGCCATGTTGGCGTACACATCCGGTCGCAGACTCACCCACTCCAGGCCGCTCGCTTCGGCCGCGGCCTCGCATTCCCGGTTGCGATCACCGATATACCGGGAGGGCTGCAATGCCAGCGAGTGCTCGACGTTATAGGCCGCCAACGCGACCAGGCGGCGAACGCCCTTGCGGCGCGCCAGGTCGGCGAACTCGCCGACCGCGTCGCCGATCGCTCTGGAGTTGAGGAAGACCGCTCGCGCGCCGTGGAGGTGCCCGGTGACCGTGTCCGGTCGCGACGGGTCGCCGCCGACGACTTCGACACCGTCTGGGAAGTCGGCACTGTCGGGGTCGCGGGTGAGGGCCCGCACCTCGGCTCCTTGCGCTGCGAGCGCCGCCACCAGCGGCCGTCCGACCGCTCCGGTCGCACCGGTAACGAGGATCATGAGTCTCAGCTCCAATCACATTGCCGCCCAACTGCTGGCAAGCATGCCGCCGGATCGAGGCGGGGGCGTCGATCCGGCGTCGAATATCGCGCGTACCCCAGCGGACGCAGCACGGCGCCGGCCTACGGCCCCGGGCGTAGGTCGGGGAGCGAGGACTGATTGATCTGCGCGGCGACTGTTCCTTACCTTCGGCAGGGGCGGGTTCGGCCCTTCTGCCGAGGCGGCTCCCCTCCTCGCCACGTAACCTTTCGCGGGAACCGAATCTATGGGAAGGACCCTCCTTGAGCAGTGAGATGAGCATCGTCGACGCGCTCGTCCTCGGCGTTGTCGAAGGCATCACCGAGTTCCTGCCGATCTCCTCGACCGGCCACCTGGTGCTGTTCTCCGAGTTTCTCGGCCTCGACCCGGCCGACCGCTCGGTGATCGCCTTCAACGCGCTCATCCAGGGCGGCGCCATCCTGGCGATCCTCGCCTACTTCACCAAGGACATCTGGCGGATCGTCAAGGGCTTCAGCGTCGGCCTGTTCCGCCCCGACCGGCGCGGCATCGACTACCGGTACGGCTGGTACGTCATCATCGGCACCGTTCCCATCGGCCTCGCCGGGATCCTCCTGTCCGGCTACGTCGACCGGATCTTCAACCTCTGGGTCGTCGCCTTCGGCGCGATCGGCTGGACCTTCGTCATGTGGTTCGGCGAACGCGTCGCCACCCACCAGCGCACCGAGCTGCACGCGAACTGGAAGGACGCCGTGTTCGTCGGCCTCGTCCAGGTCCTCTCGCTGTTCCCGGGCGTCTCCCGCTCCGGTGCGTCCATGACCGCGGGCCTCCTGCGGGACTTCGACCGCGAGAGCGCCACCCGCTTCTCCTTCCTGCTGGGCATCCCGGCCCTCACCGGCGCGGGCATCCTCGAACTCGACGAGCTCGGCGGCGGCTCGGTCCCGCTCGGCGCGATCATCACCGGCGTGCTCGTCTCGGCGGTCGTCGCCTACATCTCGGTCGCCTGGCTGATGCGGTTCGTCTCCAGCCACACCTTCATGCCGTTCGTCTGGTACCGCTTCGCCTTCGGCGGCATCATCCTGCTGCTGCTCGCCACTGGCCTCGTCGGCTCGGGCGGCTGACCCGATCGCGGCGGAGCGCCACCCCGGCGACCAGGGCGGTTGCCTTGGAGTGCGCTCCAGGTTCTAGGCTTCGGGCCGTACGGCCCGAAGCCGGCGGCTCCGCCGCCCTCGGGCGCGACGCCGCGCGGCAGCGGGCCGCGGGCACTATCGAAGGGGGACGCGCCATGGCGCGAGTGGCGGTGACCGGAGGCAGCGGCAAACTCGGCCGCGCCTGCGTGCGGGACCTGGTCGAGCACGGCTGGGACGTGGTCAACCTCGACCGCGCGCCCTCGCCCGACGGCCTCGCCCCCTACCTGAGCATCGACCTCACCGACTACGGCCAGGTGGTCGGCGCCCTCACCGGCGTCGACGACCGCTACGACCGCCTCGACGCGGTCGTCCACCTCGCCGCGATCCCCGCCCCCGGCCTCCAGGCCAACTCGGCGGTCTTCCGCAACAACATCCTGAGCACCTACAACGTCTTCGCCGCCGCGAAGGTCGCCGGGATCGACAACGTCGTCTGGGCCTCCAGTGAGACCGTCCTCGGCCTCCCCTTCGAGACCCCGCCGCCCTACCTCCCGGTCGACGAGGAGTACGCGCCCCGCCCCGAGTCCACCTACTCCCTCGTCAAGACCCTCGAGGAGACCATGGTCGGCGAGCTCTGCCGCTGGAACCCCGCGCTCAAGGCCACGGGCCTGCGCTTCTCGAACGTCATGTACGTCGAGGACTACGCGGCCTTCCCCTCGTTCGAGAGCGACCCGGGCCTGCGGAACTGGAACCTCTGGTCCTACATCGACGCCCGCGACGGCGCCCAGGCGGTCCGCCTCGGCCTCGAACGCGACGGCACCGGCAAGGAGGTCTTCGTGATCGCCTCACCGGACACCGTGATGTCCACGCCCACAGCCGAACTCGTCAAGGCCCACTATCCGGACCTGGAGCTCCGGCGCCCGGTCGAGGGCCACGAGACGCTCCTGTCGATCGACAAGGCCCGCAGGGTCCTCGGCTACGACCCGCGGCACTCCTGGCGCGACCACGTCTGACCCGCTGCCGCGGCCGACCGCGCCGGTGGTCGGCCGCGTGCCCGCCGGGATTCGCTAAGGTGAGGGCCTCCAGACCCGATTCCCGAAAGGCGGTCGTGGAGATGCGTTGTGCCGCAATACTTCTGGCTGCCGGTTCGCTCGCGCTCACCGGATGCTCCGATGAGGGCGCCGAAGTCACCGACGAGGACATCGCCGGCATCGAAGCGAGCCTCGCCAACGGCTCCGAGCTGTCCTGGGAGCTGACCCAGGCGGAAACCCGCGTCGCGGCCATGTGCATGGAGGACCTGGGCTTCGACGTCCACGACGAGAACGCCCTCCACGGGGGCGTGACCCCGGGGCGGTTCGAGGGCTTCGCCTCGCCGTACGCCCGGATCCCCACGGTCGAGCAGGCCGAGGAGTTCGCCTTCGGCCAATGGATCTCCTTCGGCGACTCGCCCGACGCCGAGGCCGTGCGCGAAGACCCGGACTACCTCGCGTTCACCGCCGCGGAGGACGGCTGGTGGGATCCCGCATGGGATGCGGCCCACGAGGAGTGGCAGGCGACCGACGAGGAGTACCGGCAGGCTTGGGAGGAGGCGTTCCTAGGGCCGGAGCGCGTCGCGTACGAGGCCGCCATGTCCGAGGCGCTCCAGGCGGGCGAGGACCCGGCCGAGATCGACCTCGGGCGGCAGCCGCCCTTCGGCGGCTGCGAGCTGGAGACGATCGAGATCGTCTACGGCGGGCCCGAGCGGTGGGAGGCGGACGACGGCGACTACTGGAGCAGGCCCGACACCGAGAACCCGCTCGCCTCGCTCGGCGACGCCGGATACGGCGAGTTCTCGGCCCGGTACGTCGAACAGGAGCAGGCGTTCCTCGACTGCCTCGACGAACGCGGATACGGCCGGTGGGAGTTCGACGAGGTCGGCCGGCTGCCGACGGTCGACTACCTGTCCCGCGCGTACCCCGAGGCGATCGAGTTGTTCGGCATGCCCGACGACGAGAGCGTCCCCGAACTGACCGACGAGGCCGAAGACCTGCTCCAGGCCGAGGGGCCGGAGGCGTTCGAGTTCGCGATGGCGCTGGACTTCGCCGAGTGCGCCGAGGATTCGGGGCTGCGCGACGGCACCGAAGCGGCCTGGGCCCGCATGAAGGTCGAGCAGCTCATCGACCGCGAGACCGAGGTCTACGCCTGGGAGCAGGAGATCGAGGGGTACCTCGCCAACGCCCAGGACCACCTCGCCGGAGGCTAGAGCGCCTGCGGCCGCGCACTGCCCGGGGGTCAGTCCGCCCGGTACCAGATGTGGAAGTCGTCGTACTCGTGCACGCCCGGCGCGCCGCCGATCTCCTCCAGCGCCGTTTGCAGCGCCCGCAGCTGCTCGACCTTCATCGGCAGCGCCGCCTCGTCCGGCTGGTGGCTCCACCCGCGCGGGTAGGCCTCGCCCGGCTCGGTCGACATCTCCACATGGCAGCCCAGCAGGTGCGACACCGGGTGCTCATCGCACCACGACACCAGCCGGTCCACTGTGGCCTTGTAGGCGTCCCAGTCCTGGACGTACAGGTGCCCGGGGTACAACGTGTCGCCGGTGAGCAGGAGCCGCGTCCACCGGTCGTAGAACACGGTCGCCGACGCGTGGTGCCCCGGTCCCGGGATCACGTCGACCACCCGGCCGCCGAGGTCCAGTTCGCGGGGCGTGGCCGGCCAGTCGTCGAACCCGTAGAACGCGGTCACCGCCTCCAGGCCCGGCCCCACGATCCGGGTGCGCGGCCGGTCGGCGAACTGGCCGTCCGCCGCCTTGTGGTCGCCGTGCCCGTGGGTGTGGGCCACGATCAGCCGGTAGTCCTCGCGCGGGTGGCGCTCCAGCCAGTCGGCGATGTGCGCGTCCACGACCTCGCGCAGCGGGAAGTACTCGGGTTCTGCCGTGGCCCCGGTGTCGATCAGCAGCGCCGACCTGTGCCCGAACAGCAGGAACATGAACGGCGCCTCGAAGTTCACGGACATGTTCTGCCGCATGATGACCGTGTGCTCTTCGGCCGCGTGCGACTGGATCTCCGGCGCCGGGTCGTGCTTGGCCGAGGGCCAGCCCGCGTGCCACTCGACGGCGAGGTCGGGCACGCGGCCGCCGGGCCCGAAGGTCCTGGTCCTGGATGTCAAAGTCGTCTCCTCCTCGGAGGCCGGGCACCGCTCGCGCCCGGCTGCTCCCGCCGCGAGCGTATCCAGCGCCGCCCGCTCCCCGCACGGCTTTTACGGCCGCCGCCGTTCGCTACAGTGGCGGTCTCATGACCACCCACCCCCGAAAGGCGGTCACCGAGATGCGCCGCACCGCAACCGCCCTGCTCGCCGTCCCGCTCCTCCTCACCGGATGCTCCGACACGCCTCCCGAGGTCACGGACGACGACGTCGTCCGCATCGAGGAGAGCCTGGCCCACGGCTCCGAACTCGCCTGGGAGTTGACCCAGGCGGAGACGCGGGTCGCCTCCATGTGCATGCAGGACGAGGGCTTCACGGTCCACGACCGCAACCTCATGCACGGCATGATGATCCCGAACCGCTTCGAGGGCTTCAACTCGCCGTACGCCCGCGTCCCCACGGTCGAGCAGGCCGAGAAGTTCGCCTTCGGCTACTGGGTGGGCATGACCGACACCGATGAGGCCCGGGCGATGCGCGAGGACCTGGACTACCTCGCCTTCGCCGGGAACGAGATGGGCTGGAGCGACCCCACCGAGTACGAGGAGTACGAGGAGTGGAAGGCCCTGGGCGAGGAGTACCAGCGCGAGTGGCTCGAGGCCTTCCACGGCCCGGAGCGCCTGGCGTACCTGGAGTCCATGAGCGCCGGTGAGGACCCGGTCGAGGCGCCCCCCTTCGGCGGCTGCGAGCTGGAGACGATCGAGATCGTCTACGGCGGGCCGGTCCACCTGGAGCGCGACTGGGGCTCCGCCTGGATCCGGCCCGACCTGGAGAGCCCCCTGACCTGGGTGGGCGACGGCGAGCTGTACGAGGAGCTGTCCGCCGAGTACGTCGACCAGGAGCAGGACTTCCTCGCCTGCGTCGAGGACCGCGGCCACGGCCAGTGGCGGTTCGACGACCTCGGCTACCTGCCCGTCCACTGGTACGCGGGGCAGTTCTACGGCGACGGCACCTCGTACGAGGGCATGGAGGAGGACGTCCCGCCGCTGGCGGACGCGGCGGAGGACGCCGAGGACCCCGTGGCCTTCGAGTTCGCCATGGCCCTGGACTTCGCCGAGTGCGCCGAGGACTCGGGCCTGCGCGACGGCGCGGAGGAGCGGTGGGCCCGCATGTACGTCGAGCGGCTCATCGACCGCGAGGCCGAGGTCTACGCCTGGGAGCAGGAGATCGAGGGCTACCTCGCCGACGCCCAGGACTACATCGCGGGGAAGTAGCCCCCGGCGCGTCGGGCTTGCTCCTGCGATCTGCGCGCCGCTGATCAGCCGAAACACGGCCGGGGCGGTCGGTCGCACATTTATATGCAACTAACGGTTGCGCATTGCCCGGCGATCCGCTACCGTTAAGAGCAACCAAAGGTTGCGATTAGTTGCGAAAGGCGGCGGACGAGATGACCGACATCGAATCGAGCCCCCGACCGGCCGAGGAGTTCGGCACCATCGAGCGAGAGCTCCACATCGACGCCTCCCCGGAGGTGGTCTTCGACGTGGTGAGCAGCCCCGAGCACCTCAAGGAGTGGTGGCCCGACGAGGCCCAGTATGCGCCGGTCCCCGGCGAGGCCGGGCGCATCGGCTTCCGCGAGGTGGACGGCAGCGTCGACTGGCAGCAGTTCACCGTCGTGGACGCCATGCCCCCGCACCACTTCTCCTTCCGCTGGACCCATCTCGAAGGCGAGCAGGCCGCCTCCGGCAACTCGTTCCTCGTCCGGTTCGAACTCGAACCGGTCGGCACCGGGACCCGCCTGCGCATGACCGAGAGCGGCTTCCGCGAGCGCGGCTGGGACGAGGCGAAGATCGCCGAGGCGCACGCCGACCACTCCGCCGGCTGGGACCACTTCCTGCCGCGCCTGCCCGCCTACGCTGCGAAGGTCGGGTCGGACCGGTGAGCACCGCGATGGACGGTGCGCGAGGCGCCGCCACGGGCGCCTCAGGGGACACCGCAGTGGACGACGACCTCTGGTCGGCGGTCGGCGACCCGACCCGCCGCCGAATGCTCGACCTGCTCCTGAGCGAGGGCAGCGGCACGGCGACGAGCCTGAGCGAGCACCTGCCGGTGACCCGTCAGGCGGTCGCGAAGCACCTCGCGGTGCTCGACCGGGTCGGCCTGGTCCACGCGAGCACCGCGGGGCGCGAACGCCACTACCGGGTCGACGAGCACCAGCTGGCCCGCGCCGTCGCCCAGCTCACTGAGGTCGGCGCCGCCTGGGACGCCCGCATGCAGCGCATCAAGCGCATCGCCGAGCGGATCCAACGCGCGGGGGAGCGCAAGGAGAACCGCGCGGGCAATCCCGCGGAGCAGCCGGCCCGGTCGGAACCGCAGGAACGGCAGGAGCGGTCCGAATAGGCCGAACCGCAAGAGCGGCAACAGAACCAAGAGAGCCAAGAGAACCGAGAGCAGAACGACTGGAAAGGAACACGAAGATGGTCGACATCCTTCACCGCATCGGCTTCGAGAACACCTCGACCGAGCGGGTCTACGAAGCCCTCACCACGCTGGACGGCATCCGCGCCTGGTGGGTCGAGGACACGACAGGAGAGTCCGACGCCGAGGGCCTGACCGAGTTCCGGTTCCCCGGGGGCGGCTTCGAGTTCACGCTCACCGAGCGCGATCCGGGCCGACGCGTCCTCTGGGAGGTCGTCGGCGGTGACAGCCCCGAATGGATCGGGACCAGGATCCACTGGGACCTCAAGCAGGACGGCGACTGGACGATCCTGCTGTTCAAGCACGAGGGCTGGCGCGAACCGGTCGAGTTCATGCACCACTGCTCGACGAAGTGGGCGAGCTTCCTGATGAGCCTCAAGCAGCTCATCGAGACGGACTCCGGCAGGCCCGCGCCGCGCGACGTGAAGACCGACAACTGGTAGGGGCCGACCCGCAGGTCGGGCCGTATGCGGGACCGGTTCTCGGGCCGGTCCCCAGGCCAGTTCGCAGGCCGGTTCGCGAGTCGGCACCGGAACCTTCGCAGGTGTTCCGGTGCCGACCCGCGAGCCGGCCTCTTCGCCTTGCGACGCAACGGTTCAGGGAAGGGCCGGTCGATCGCTCTCCTGATCGACCGGCCCTTCCGGCGCGTCCGGGCCGCCGTCCGTCCGCTCGAAGCGGCCCGGGCTACCGCTTCCCGCGCGCTTCGGCCCGGGCCACCGCTTCCCCTGCGATTCGGCTCTGTTTACCGCTTTCCGCGCGCTTCGGCGTACGCGGCGATGCCGTCGATGAACCGGTCCAGCCCGAACGCGAACCCGAGGCTGTTCCAGAGCCCGCCGGGCGGGGCGCCGTCGATGCTCTCGGTCATCGCTTCGAGGGCGAGCGGGAACGCCGCGGGGTCGAGCACTCGCCGGACCGCCTCGGAGCGCCCCGCCCGGATCTCCTCCGGGCTCAGCGGCGAGGTCCGCTCGGCGTCCAGGACGCCGCCGGTGGTCTTGGCGGTGCCGAGGACGAAGTAGGTCAGCGACAGCGCGATGTCGAGCGCCTCCCCGCGCCCCAGGCCCGTCTTCGACAGCGCCTGGAGGAGGGATTCGAGGTAGCGCATCTGGTTCGGCGCCAGCGGCGGCCCCTCGACGTTGATCTGCATCGTCCACGGGTGGCGCCGGTACAGCGCCAGGAGGGCCTCGGCGCTCCGGCGCAGGTGCCCCCGCCAGTCCTCGGAGGGCTCGGCCAGCGTCACCTCGCCCACGACCCGGTCGAGCATGAGCGCCAGGAGCGCGGCCTTGTCCGGCACGTACGTGTAGAGCGTCATGGTGCCGACCTGGAGCCGTTCGGCGAGGCGCTTCATCGACACGGCGTCCAGGCCCGACTCGTCGGCCAGTTCGATCGCGATGTCGGTGACCTGCTCGACGGTGAGCGAGGGACGGGGGCCGCGGGCCCGCCGCGGAGGCCTGCCCCAGAGCAGGTCGAGCCGGTCCAGGTCCGGATTGTCGTGAGCAGTCATCGTCAGTTCCCGGTCGGTGCCGGCGCGGTCGGCGCCGGGGTCGGATGGCAAGGTCGGACGGCAGGGTCGGATGGTGGCGCCGAATGGCGAGGTCGAACGGCAGGGCCGAATATCGGGATCGCGTGGCGGGCCGCCTGACGCTATCATCTTCGTATGTCATACGAAGTTTCAGCGAAGGAGCAGGACGCGCCGGGGTCGATCACGGTGCGGCGGATGGACGCCTACGAGCGCGAGATCCGCGACGAGGTGGCGGCCCTGCTGGTGGAGGGCTTCTTCCCCAAGCTGGCCTACTTCACGAAGAACCGGCGGAAGCTCGCGCTGGCGTTCCGGGACGGCATCCGCGCCGACATGTTCTACGTCGCCGAACTCGACGGCGCGGTCGTCGGGATGCTGGGCTGCTCGAGCGACACGCGCCGCGCCCTGGTGGCGGACAAGACCCTGCTGCGGCGCAGCCTCGGGTTCCTGATGGGGTCGGTCGCCTACGCCGCGCTCAAGGGGTCGTTCAACGCGCCGCTGCACTACGGCGACGGGAACGGCTACGTCGAGTGGGTCGCCACCGCCGAGCGGGCCCGGGGCCGGGGCGTCTCCACCGCGCTGTTCCGGCACGTCATGGACCGGCCGGAGTACGGCTCCCTGACGCTCGAAGTCCTGGACTTCAACGAGAACGCGTTCCGCCTCTACCGGAAGCTGGGGTTCGTGGAGTACGACCGCAAGGCGGCCCGCGGCATGGAGCGGCAGATGTTCAAGGAGCGCATCCTCATGCGGTGGGACAAGGACTGAAGGCGAGGACGGGGCGGGGACCGAGACGGGGGCGGGCCCGCGGGGCGCGCCGGAACGCCCCCGGGACGCCCCGAGGCGCCCCGTGACCCCGAGCGACACGAAGGAAGGAAGGGAACCATGTCCTTCAAGGACAAGGGGATCGACGCCCCCGAGGGGCTGACGACGGGCGACTTCACGCTCCGGCCGATCCTGGCCGCCGACGCCGAGGCGGACTACGCGGCCGTGATGGAGAGCAGGGACTACCTGCGGTCGTGGGAGCAGTCCAGCTGGCCCGAAGACGACTTCACCGTGGAGGCCAACCGCGCCGACCTGGAGAAGCTCGAACGGCGCCATGCGAACCGCGAGACGTTCACCTATACGGTGACCGACCCGGCCGGAGCGGAGTGCCTCGGTTGCGTCTACGTCGTGGCGCCCGATGCGCGGATGTTCACCCAGGCGCGCATCACCCCGGTCGGCGACCGCCGGTGGGAGGAGTACGAAGCGGCGGTGTACTTCTGGGTCCGCAGGTCGCGACTGGCGACGGGAACCGATCGCGCGCTGCTCGACGCTCTTCGGGCGTGGTTCGCGAAGGACTGGGGCCTGCCGAGTCCTCTCATCGTCACCAATGAGCAGTTCGCGCAACAGGTCGAGATGATCGAAGGGGCCGGTCTCCGGCTGCGCTTCGAGATCGCCGAGCCCGACAAGCCGGGCCGGTACCTCGCCTACGAGTAGGCGGTGCGGCCCTGAGTGAGGATGCCCGGCGGCTCTCGATTCGCCGGGCCGGTCGGCGACGACGGTCCGGGGAGGGGGTCGGGGACGGTGCCGTGGGCGGTGTGGGGGGCGGGCCGGTCGACCCCCACCTGGATCGACCGGCCCCGCATGGGGGAGTGGGGGTTCAGCCGGTGTCGGGCTCGGCGATCCGGGCGCGGGCCTGCTCGAGGATCCAGGGGCACCACTCATCGCCGTTCCAGGAGCGGTTCCAGGCAGGGACGTCGTCGGCGTCGTCGGTGAAGCGGCAGCACTCGCGCGGGCCCGCGCCGTCGTCCACGTCGAGGAGGTACTCGGTGAACTTGTCGGCGCGGGCCGGGAAGTCGGAGCCGAGCCGGTAGAGCGAGAAGACCGCTGGGCCCCTGCGGAAGTCGCCGAGGTGGCCGTCCACGCCGGGCTCGCCGTCCGAGCGGAGGTTCCACCGGTCCTCGGGGTCGCGGGGGGAGGAGGTGGAGTCAGCCTTCACAGAACCGCACCTTCCCGGGACGCTGGTTGATTTGAGTGCCGTTGTAGAAGACGGTGAAGGCGGTGTCCTCGAGCCAGATCTTCCATTCGGGCGCGAAGGTGCGCCAGCCCTGGCCCCAGGTGGCGTGCAGGTTGCCGGAGATGAGGCCGGAGACGATGAGGACGAGGTCGGCGTGGTTGCTGTTCGCGTAGACCTGGAACGAGTCGGGGGCTTGGGCGCTTGAGGCGCGGACGTTGAAGCGGCTGTGCCCGTCGGTGAATTGACCGCGTTCCAGTGGATCGGCAGCGGATGTTACGAGGTTTTGGCGACTCACTGATCCCCTCCATTTCAGAATTGGACTCTGTCGGATATCCGATTGATCTGCGCCAGGCGTCTGCGTGTTGCGCCACCGGGAGGCGGGCCTCTGTTCCGCGCCATGCCGCGGGAGCGCTCGGATGCGCCTAGGCATCTTGAATGTAGGCGGTGTTTCCGCAGGTCACAATAAGAGACTTGGTCGCTCCGGAGGCACAGTGGAGCGGCCGAGGTGTAGAAATCGCAGTGGTAAAACTCCACCTTCTCCGCTACCGCAGTGATTCTCCCTATCCGCCTCTCAGATCCCCTGTGCGATAGTGATAAGCCGACTACGACGAGTCAAACAGGGGGACGGGCATGGCGAAGCGTGATTCCGGTTGGTGGTTCCTGAAGACGATGATTCGCAAGGGCCGCATTGAGGTCGCGATGTCGCAACGGGAGTTCGGGGATGCGGTCGACCGGTCGAAGGAGACCATTCACGCCTGGGAGACCGGCAAGACCGACATCTCGGCACACTCGATCGGCAACATCGCGAAGGCATGTGGCCTGAGCGAAGAGATCAGCGAGTACATGAAGAGCGTCGCCCGCGCTCGCAAGAGCGGCATGCCGATCGAGGCGACCGCCCGCCTCAATGCGCTGTTCGTCGCGCTCGCCGAGGAGTACTACGGCGATGTCTTCAAGTGGGACCCGCACCTCATCCCGGGACCGTTGCAGACCGAGCGATACCACTTCATCGTGATCCTGAAAACCGAGCCGACCGCGTCCGAGTCCCGGCTCCGCTCCGGTTGGAAGTTCAAATCCCAGCGCCGCAAGGCCATCGGTTCCCGCACCGACGGCCCGGTGTTCCAATTCCTCATCGGCGAGGCCGCCATGATCCAACTCCGTAGGGAGTCCGAGGAGCTTTATCAAGAACAGTTGGCGTACCTGCGGGAATGGGCTGCCCGGCCCGGTGTCGAGATCCGCATCCTCACCGAGCCCGTTCGCAGTGGTGAAGGCATGTTCAGCATTTACAAGCCCGGGGAAAGCGAGCTCGCCGGACCGCCTTTCGTCTACACCGAGGGGCATGACTCGAGCTGGTGCATCGATGATCTCGATCGAATCGCGAGCTACGATGACTTCCGCAAGACCAAGTGGAAGTTGGCGATCCGAATCGAGGACTACGGCGATGACTACCGATGTGACCGCATGGCGTAAGAGCACCCGCAGCGGCGCTGGCAACGATTCTGACTGCGTCGAAGTCCGCCGAGCTTGGCGCAAGAGCACTTACAGCGGTGCTGGCATTGACTCGAGCTGCATCGAAGTCCGCCGGGTCTGGCGTAAGAGCACTCTCAGCGGCGGCACTAACACCTCCGACTGTGTCGAAGTCTCGCCGTGCTCCGACTCTGACGGCTTCCACCTCCGCGATTCCAAGCTCGGCGATGGCTCCCCGGTCTTCGACCTCACCTCCGCCGACCTCCGCAGCCTGCTGGGCCACGCTCGCTGATCCACACCCTTAAAGCGATGGCATCGGGCCGGTGCGGCGACCGACGCACCGGCCCGATGTTCGATTCATGCCCCGCCGACATCCCCCGCCCTGGCGGGCTCGTCGGCGAGCCTCCACGGCTCACCGGCGTTCGAGCCGCTCATCCAAGGCGCCCCCGACCCAACCCTGGCGCAATCCCCGTTGGCGTCCACTGCGGTCGGCCGGTCCCGCCCGGCGACGTCGCCGCCGGGCATGGCGACGGGATCAGCGCACGGCCTGCTTGACCAGACGACTCACCGTCGCCTCGCCCGCCTCGGTCAGCTCGGTCACGGCGTAGGAGGTCGGCCACAGGCCGCCGTCCTCGTCGAGATTCGCCTCGGTGGTGAACCCGAGCGAGGAGTACCGCTCCTTGTCGACCTGGCCGCTGCGGAAGAAGCACACCACCTTCCCGTCCCTGGCGTAGGCGGGCTGGCCGTACCACAACTTCGGTGCCAGTTCCGGGGCGGCGGCGGTGATGACGGCGTGCAGGCGGGTGGCCGTCGCGCCGTCCGGCTCCGCCATCTCCGCGATCGTCGACAGGACCGCGGCCTCGTGAAGCCGCCTTCTTGGCGCTGCGGCCGCCGTGCGCCTCTGCCTTCAGCTCCTTGGCCCGCGCCTTCATCGCGGCGCGCTCCTGTTCGGAGAATCCTCCAGCCGAGGCGTCGTCGCGCTCCTGCCCGTCGGCCTTCGAGGTGTCGCCCATGACGTCCGATTCCCTTCTCTACCTGCGGTAACGATGCCTTCACCGTAGTGGCGTCAGGGCGGTCGCGGCTGCTCGATTCCTGATCGATCCGAGGACGCCCGCGCCAGGCGGAATGCGGCCGTGGATCAGGCAGGGCTCACCATGACCAGGGCGTCACCGGCGTCCTCACCTGCTGGAGGCGCCTCGGCCGGACGGTTCGCAACGAGCTCCCACTCTCCTACGGCCACACCGCGCCAGGGTTGCGGCACAGGCAGAACGGGTGCCCCACCGGATCGGTGTAGACCTGCCACCCGTATCCGTCGTCCCTGATGAAGTCCTTCTGCCACGTCGCGCCCAGTTCGATCACCCGGCGCTGCTCGGGCTCGAACTCGTCCACCTCGAAATCGAGGTGGTACTGCTTGGGGTGCTCGCTGCCCGGCCAGCTCGGCGGCCGGTACTCCTCCACCCGCTGGAAGGCCAGCTCGACCTCCCCGTAGGTGATACCGGCCCAGTCGTCGTCGCTGCTGTCGGTGAGCCCGCGGCCCACCACCGCGGCGTAGAACGCCGCCAGCTTCATCGGGTCCGGGCAGTCGATGATGAAATCGGTGAGTTTCAGCATCAGCCGATCTTGCCACGGCGCCTCTCTCGGCCGCGATCGTTTTCGACGCCTCCTGCATCCGCTGAGCGCGACCCGCCGTATGCGGCGCCTGTGCACGACGTCGGGCACGAGGCGCCGCGCCCTACTGCCCGCTGACGTACTCCGGCCACTTCCCCGGGTTGAGGTGGTACTGGACCAGCGCGTTCGCGTGGCCGTGGCCGAGGCCGTGCTCGGCCTTGAGCCAGTCCACGTGCGCCTTGTGCCCGCTGAGTCCGCTCGCGCTCAACGCTTCGAGCCATTCGGCGATCGGTCGGCCGTAAGTCTTCTCGATCGAGGGGAAGTACGAGGCGGGGCCTTTGGGCTGCGCGGTCATGTGGTCCTTCTTTCTCTGCGGTCTGGTCTGCGGTCGTTCGGCTCGGCGCACCCGGTCTTCGGGTGCGGCCGTTCCTTCGCCAGTGGTCGTGAGGTGGATCAGGTGGTGGCGTCCCGCCGAGCCCCGCCGGATTCGGCAGGGCTCAACAGGACGCGTTGGGACTCGGCAGGGCTCGGTCCGCGGCGGGCCGATCACGGCCCGGTGGGTGTCAGCGGTCGGACCGGAGCGCCTGGAGCGAGACGGCCGAGGCCCACAGCCAGATGACCATGCCGCCCGCGAGCATCCACCGGTAGTCCGCCGCCGCGAACGACGCCGCGTTGAGCGCCGTGTACACGACCGGCACGATATAGCAGGCGACGCGCCAGGCGGTGCGGCCCTCGCGGGCGAAGCGCCGCGCGATCACGAAGCACGCGACCATCAGGGTGAGGCCCGCTCCGGCCGGGGCGAACGAGTGCAGGATGCCGTGCCAGCTCAGCTCGGCGGGGGCGCCGTCGGGCGTCCCGATCGGGTAGCCGAACGCCGGGTCGGCGACGAACACGCCGGCCCAGACGAGCGCGATGCCGTAGACGCCGAACAGCCTCGGCGCCCACTTGGACGCGGGCCCGTCGGCGTACGCCCGGCGCAGGCCCACGGCGCCCGCGAAGGCCAGCAGGCCCGAGACCACGAAGTTCGTGATCTGGATCCAGCCGAGGTCGCCGAGGCTCAGCAGGCTCAGCGGGTGCACGACCGGGTCGAAGCCGTCGCGGGTCGCGGCCTGCGCGATCGTGACGGCGAGTAGCAGCGGTGCGGCCGCGACGCCGCAACCGAGCAGGCGGGCGGTGAGTGAGGCGGTCGACTGCGATGCGACAGTGGCCGGAGGGGTGGAAGTGACGGCAGTCATGTCGAGTGCTCCTTGAGGGTGGCAATGGGTTATGCCCGTAAAGACGAGCCCGCCGCCGGGAATTCATCGCCCGCCCGCGCCACAACATGAAAGATGTTCTGGGGGACTCGGCGGCCGCTATGGGCGGCCCCGGCGGTGATCCCGGTCGGGACGGCGAAAGGCGGGCCGCATTCGCGGCCCGCCTTCGGGTGTCTCCCGGTCGTGTCTGCGGCGTCTAGCGCTTGTTGAACTTCTTCTTCGCGACGACGTAGCCGAGCAGGGCCAGGGCCAGCGACCAGGCGATCGTCAGGACCAGGTCCGTGCCGTCGACGGCGGTGTCGAACAGGAGGCCGCGGACCACCTCGATGAACGGGGTGAAGGGCTGGTAGTCGGCGAAGTACTGGACGGCGGTGGGCATGGACTCGGTGGGCACGAACGCCGAGCCGAGGAACGGCAGGAGCATCAGTGGCATCGGCGTGTTGGACGCCTCCTCGACGGTCTTGGCGGCCATGCCCAGGCCCACCGTCAGCCAGATGAGGCCGAAGGAGATGAGGGCGAAGACCCCGACCAGGCCGAGCCAGCCGAGCAGGTCGGCCTCGGGCCGGAACCCGATGGCGATCGCGACCAGCAGGACCACGGCGATGCACAGGAAGGCCTGGATCATGGCGGCGATCACGTGTCCGGTGAGGACGGAGACGCGGGCGATCGACATGGTGCGGAACCGGTCGATGATGCCCTCGGTCATGTCCATGGCCACGCTGATCGCGGTGCCCTGCACCGCCGCGACGATCGCCATGAGGGTCATGCCTGGCGTCAGGTAGGTCAGGTAGGCCTCGCGTCCGCCGGTCGGCCCGCCGAGGCCGTCGCCGAGCGTGCCGCCGAAGACGTACACGAACAGGAGCAGGAAGACCACCGGCATGCCCACGAGCATGAGGGTCAGGGACGGGTAGCGCAGCATGTGCTTGAGCTGGCGGCGCAGCATGGTGGACGTGTCGGACAGGCTGTGGGCGAGGGTGCTCATCGGAGTTCTCCTTGTGGTTTTGCGAAGCGGCGGCGGCTAGGCGGTGGCGTTGCCGGTGAGGGACAGGAACACGTCGTCGAGGTCGGGCGTGTGGATGGTCAGCTCGTCGACTTCGATTCCCTCGCGGTCGAGGACGTCGAGGAGCTTGCGGAGCGAGGTGACCGAGCCGTCCGAGGGGACCTGGACCGTGAGCTGGTCGGCGTCCGAGCCGCTCGCGTTCAGGATCTGCGCGGTGCGCTCGACCTGGTCGGCGCGGTGCAGGCGGAGGCTGATGTGGCCGCCGGGGATCATGCGCTTGAGCTGCTCGGGGGTGCCCTCGGCGACGAGCCTGCCGCCGTCGAGGACCGCGATGCGGTCGGCCAGCTCGTCGGCCTCCTCCAGGTACTGGGTGGTCAGGAAGATGGTGGCGCCCGCCTTGACCAGCTCGCGGATGCTCGACCACACGGTGCGGCGGCCGGCCGGGTCGAGGCCGGTGGTCGGCTCGTCCAGGAAGATCACCTTCGGCTCGCCCATGAGGCACATGGCGATGTCGAGGCGGCGCCTCATGCCGCCGGAGTAGGTGGCCGGGGCGCGCTTGGCGGCGTCCATGAGGTCGAAGCGCTCCAGCAGCTCCTCGGCGCGGCGGCGGGTCTCGCGCTTGCCCAGATGGTGCAGGCGGCCCATGAGGTGGAGGTTCTCGCGGCCGGTGAGCAGGCCGTCGACGGCGGCGAACTGGCCGGTGACGCCGATGGTCCTGCGGACGGCGTCGGCCTCGCGGGCGACGCTGCGGCCCCCCACGAAGGCGTCGCCGCCGTCGGCGGGGATGAGGGTCGTCAGGATGTTGACGGTGGTGGTCTTGCCCGCGCCGTTGGGGCCGAGCAGGGAGAAGACCGTGCCTTCGGGGACGGCGATGTCGATGCCGCCGAGGACGGCGGTGTCGCCGTAGGACTTGGTGAGGTTCCGGGCTTCGATCGCCAGGGGCTTGGTGGTGTTCATCGTTCCTCGCTTCGGGTTTCGGCGCCGCCGGGCGGTGGTGCCGCGGCGGCTCGGGTGTCGGGTCGGGCTTCGTTCGTCGCGGTGCGGCTCGTCGTTCTGGGCCGCGCCGGGCATGTGAGTACTGTGGCCGGGGCCGCTGACACGGCGCTGACATCGGGCTGACGTGCGGCCTGACACGGCGCGGGCGCGCCTGGCGGCGCGGTCGGCGGAGGGTCCGGCGGCGCGGTCGCGGGCGGCCGCCGCCCCGGTCGCCGCAGTGGCGGCGGGTAGAGGGTGAGGATCGTCCCGAGGTCGAACATGGGCGCACCTCACGGCTTTCTGTGCTTTGTGGACAGTCGGTGGGCAGGGTCGGGCCCGGGTCGGCGGCGGTCCGGGTGGTGCCGCGGCCGGTGCGGTGGTCAGCGCCGTGGTCAGCACTGTGGGCAGCGGTGTGGTCAGTGGTGTCGGTACTGCGGTCGGCGACGCGGTCGGTGCGGACGGCGGGGCCTGTGGTGCGGTCGGCCGTTCCCCGAGGTCGGGTGTGTCGGATCGGAGCCGCCCCCGGCTTCGATGGTGCCCGCGGGGTACGACAAGTCGCGCCCTGTCAGGTGCGTTCGAAGGTCGAAGGTCGAAGGTCGAAGGTTGGAGGCCGGTCGGCCGGTGTCGACCGATGCCGGCCGACCGGCCGGTGGCTCAGGTCCGCGGTCGGCGGTGCCGTCCCGGATTCCGGCGGGCGGCCGGGCCGGTTCCGCGGATCGCCTCGCGGCGCTCCTGCGGTCGGCGGTCGCCTTGCGGCGCCTGCGTCCGCGTCAGATGTCGAGGTCCTCGACCGGCGGCGCCTCGACGGTGGCGGCGACCATCGCGTACAGCTCGGCCGGGATCTTGGCCTTGAGCTCCTCGATCGTCTCGACCACCTCGAGCGTGGCCTCGCCGGTCGACGACCCGTAGAACTGCTCGCCCAGGCCGAGCATCTTCCGCCAGCCGGTCTCGGCGGTCACGTGCACGTAGTCGGGCGTCTTCTCCGCGTGGATGACGAACTTGCCCGACCTGGCGCGGTACACGCGGTAGATCTCGGCCTTCTTCTCGTCCGAGCGGATCCACTCGCCCAGCTTGACGCCCACGAAGCGCCGGCGCTGCCGGTTCTTGCCGGTGCCCGGGCCGACGCGGACGGTGATCTCCTCGAAGCCCTCCATCCGACCCTCCTCGACGTCCACGTACCGCTGGAGCGCCATCGAGATGGCCCTGGACAGGTTCCCTCCGGCGAGCTCCTGCGCCCGGCTGTAGAGGTCGAGGTCCTTGTCGGCGACGTAGATCGTCTTGTTGGGCATAGCGGCATCCTAACCTCCTTCCAGGGGTCCGCCTTGGTATACGTATAGACTATACGTATACGTAGAACTTGGCAAGTCCGGCCCCGGATCTCCCCGCCGACGCCGCTCACGCCGCCCCTCAGGCCCCCTCGGGGCCCTCGCCCCAGCCGCCTGTCGGCGCCGACCCCGGGCACGACGAAGGGCGGCCCGGTGGTCGCCCACCGAGCCGCCCTTCGCGTTCAAGCTTCAAGACCCCGGAGGAGGCGGGACCTCTCCCACGGGATCGCGGCGTCAGACGCCCTTCTGCGCCGCCAGCTGCGTCAGCTGCGCCTTCACCGTCTCCACCACGTCCGTCGACGCGGTCGGCACCGAGAACCGGATCGTCGAGTTCAGGTCCGGCGCCAGCAGCTCCGCCGAGTTGTCGGCCGCGAAGACCACGTCCGTGTTCGCCTCGCCCGCGACGAAGACGACCTCGAGCTCCTGGATGCGGCCGTGGAACTCGCCCTCGGTCGCCCAGAACTCGACCTCCTGGTAGAAAGGCACCGTCGCCCCCTGGATCGTGCCCAGCTCCAGGTCGGTCTCCTGGAACGCGAAGCCCAAGGCCTCCAGCGCCTCCCAGACCGCCTTGTGCACCGGCAGCGCCTCCACGGTCAGCCAGTCCAGGTCGCCCTTGTCCAGGGCCTGGTCCAGCGCCAGGTGCGTCGAGACGCCGAGCTTCATGCCGCCCACCAGCGGGCGCTGCTCGACGTTGTTGAACGGGGTCTCCCAGGGCACCTGGACCTCGAACGCGATCGGGTGGGCCGCGCCCTTCGCGAGGTCGAACTTCCCGGAGACCTCGGCCTTGAAGTAGTCGTGCACCGAACCGGGCGCGTCCTCGCCCTTGCTGTCGTCCTCGACCAGGGCGGTGAACTCGATCTCGACGCTTTCGACGGCGGCGTCCACCTCGGCGCCGGAGATCCGCACCTCGCCCTTGAGGGTCCCGCCGGGGACGACGTGCTTCTCGTGCAGGAGCGTGTCGACTTGGATGCCACTACCGAGAATGGCCTTGAGTTTGCTGAACACCATTGGGGCGGTTCCTTTCGGAGGATCGCGGGAACGTCGCGGGGAGAACAAGGACAGGGGGCAACCGCATCGTATCCCGAAAGCGCAGGGAGACGTGTGACAGATCCCCTGCGGGACGTGGAAACACCTGGGGCGCAAAAAGAACTATTCGCCGCAATGCCGCGGCGGCCGCGACCGGGCGCGGCGCGGGGCCGCCGGCTACTCGCCGCCGTGCTTCTGCACCACCGGGATCGCCGGATCGCCGGGGGAGAGCTTCAGGCCCTCCCAGGGGATCGAGATCAACCGCTGGCGCAGCAGCTCGCGCGACTCCTCGAGCGTCGGCTGCGGCACCAGCTCCCCGCCGCGGAACAGCGGCACCTGGAGCCGCTTGTCGCCCGGCAGCGACTCCGGCTCCCCCTGGGAGACGATCACTTCCTCCACCGCCGTGCCCGTCGGCTTGTGCCGGCGCACCGAGACCTTCCGGCCCCCGTTGGTGCCCTTGTGCTCCGAGCGCTTCGCGACCGGGCGGCCCTCCACCTCGACCAGCTTGTACACCAGCTGCGCCGTCGGCGCGCCCGACCCGACCACCACGGCCGTGCCCGCGCCGTAGATGTCCACCGGGGCCGCCGCCAGCGCCGCGATCGAGAACTCGTCCAGGTCGCCCGAGACCACGATCTTCGTGTCGTGCGCGCCCAGCTCGTCGAGCAGTTCCCGCGCCCCGCTGGCCATCACGTCCAGGTCGCCCGAGTCGATCCGGATCGCCCGCAGGCGCGGCCCGGCCGCCTCGATCGCGTTGCGGATGCCCTGCGTGATGTCGTACGTGTCCACCAGGAGCGTCGTCTCGGTCCCGAACGCCTCGATCTGCGCCTTGAACGCGGCGATCTCCGAGGTGTGCAGCAGCGTGAACGCGTGCGCGCTCGTGCCCGAGGTCGGCACGTCGTAGCGGCGCCCCGCCTCCAGGTTCGACGTCGCCGCGAACCCCGCCAGGTAGGCCGCCCGCGAGGACGCGATCGCCGCCGCCTCGTGCGTGCGCCGCGACCCCATCTCCAGGATCGGGCGCCCGCGCGCGGCCGTGACCATCCGCGCGGCCGCGCTCGCGACCGCCGAGTCGTGGTTGAGGATCGAGAGCGTCAGCGTCTCCAGCAGCACGCACTCGGCGAACGTGCCGGTCACCGTCACGATCGGCGAGCCCGGGAAGTACAGCTCGCCCTCGGCGTACACGTCGATGTCGCCTTTGAACCGGTAGCCGGCCAGCCACTCGGCCGTCGACTCCTTCACCACCCCGCGCGAGGTGAGGTCCTCCAGGTCGGCGTCCTCGAACCGGAAGCGCTCGATGGCCTCCGAGAGGCGGCCGATGCCGGCGACCACGCCGTAGCGGCGGCCGGTCGGCAGGCGGCGGCCGAACACCTCGAAGACGCACGGCGCCTCGGCGGTGCCGTCGCGCAGGGCGGCCTCGAGCATCGTGTACTCGTAGTGGTCGGTGTACAGGGGCGTGCGGGGCAGCGTGACGGACATGGGGAGAGCGTAATGCACCCCGGCCCGCGGCGGGCCTCTGCGCGAGCGCCGCTCGCGCACCGCCCTTTATTCCCTTCCGGCGCAGGTCGCGAGCCTCGTCTCACGCTCTGAGCGAGGGCTGTCGGGGCGAAGTGACCGCGTGTACGCTTGCTTGCGTGTTGCGGATCGCGCATGAGCTGGTCGAAGCGATGGTCGCGCACGCCCGGGCAGACCACCCCGACGAGGCGTGCGGCCTCGTCGTCGGCCCCGAGGGCGAGGGAGTGCCGACCAGGCACGTCCCGATGATCAACGCCGCCCGCTCCACCACCTTCTACGAGTTCGACGCCGAAGAGTGGAAGCAGGTGTACGACCAGATGTGGGACAACGACGAGGAAGTCGTCGTGGCCTACCACTCGCACACCCACACCGAGGCCCACCCCTCGCGCTCGGACACCAAGATCGCCTCCGACATGGGCCTGCCCGGCGCCCACTACGTGCTCGTGACCACCAAGGACCCCGAGATCGCCGAGGTCCGCTCCTTCCGCATCGCCGACGGCGAGGTCACCGAGGAGCCCATCGAGGTCACCGGCGCGCCCGAGGCGGTGCAGAGCTACAAGTTCGCGCACACCCCCGACTCCACGGTCTACGACTGTTCCTGATTCCGCGCCGGGGCCCGCGGCCCCGGCATGCGCCATGCAGCCGTGCCGCTGCGAACCAGACACATCGAGCACCCCCGGAGGGCTGCTCACCGAGTTAAAGGGAAGACCAGTATGTCCATTGAAGTCCGCGTCCCCACCATCCTGCGCAGCCACACCAACCAGGAGAAGATCGTCAAGGGCGAGGGCGACACCCTCGCCAAGCTGTTCGACGACCTCGACACCCGGTACAGCGGCCTGAAGGGCCGCGTCGTGACCGACGAGGGCGCGCTGCACCGCTTCGTGAACGTCTACATCAACGACGAGGACGTCCGCTTCATCGGCGGCCTCGAGGCCAAGCTCTCCGACGGCGACTCGATCACGATCCTGCCCGCCGTCGCGGGCGGCATGTAGTCCGGGGCGATCGCCGTGGCGCGCTTCGACGACATCACCTCCACCGTCGGCGACACGCCGCTGGTGGGACTGCCGCGGCTGTCGCCCTCGCCCGAGGTGCGGCTGTGGGTGAAGCTGGAGGGGGCCAACCCCACCGGCTCGGTCAAGGACCGCGTGGCCGCCAAGATGATCGAGGCCGCCGAGGCCGACGGCCTCCTGGCGCCCGGCGCGACCATCCTGGAGCCGACCTCGGGGAACACCGGCATCGCGGTGGCGATGCTGGCGCGGCGCAAGGGCTACAAGCTCGTCGCGGTCATGCCCGAGAACACCTCGCTGGAGCGGCGGCAGCTGCTCACCGCGTTCGGGGCGGAGATCGTGTTCTCCCCGGCCGCGGGCGGCTCGAACGCGGCGGTCGCCAAGGCGCGCGCGATGGCCGCCGAGCGGCCCGACTGGGTGATGCTCAACCAGTACGCGAACCCGGCCAACGTGGCCGCGCACTACGAGGGCACCGGACCCGAGCTGCTGCGCGACCTGCCGGACGTCACGCATTTCGTGGCGGGCCTGGGGACCACCGCGACCCTCATGGGGGTCGGGCGGTACCTGCGCGAGCACGCGCCGGGCGTGCAGATCGTCGCGGCCGAGCCGCGGTACGGCGAGCTGGTGTACGGGCTGCGGAACCTCGACGAGGGGTTCGTGCCGGAGCTGTACGACGAGAAGGTGCTCGACCGGCGCCTGAGCGTCGGCACCGAGGACGCGCTGCGGCGCACGCGTGAGCTGCTCAGCGAGGAGGGCCTGTTCGTGGGGCTCTCGACCGGGGCGGTGCTGCACGCGGGGCTGGCGCTGGCGCGCGAGGCGGTGAAGGCCGGGCGCGGCGCGGACATCGCGATGCTGGTGGCCGACGGCGGGTGGAAGTACCTGTCGACGGGCGCCTATTCGGACGGACTCGACGACGCCGCGAACGCCCTGGACGGCCAGGTCTGGGCCTGAGCCCGGAGGCGGCGAGAGCGACAGGGAGACGCAACGATCGGCCGGGACCGCGCGAAGCGCGGTCCCGGCCGATCGTCTGCGAGCGAGAGCGGCCCAAGAAGAGGCAGAAGAGAACCGCTCCCGGATTCGAGACTGCCAGGCGGGTACGACATTCCAGAACGCGACCGGTCCGGGGCGGGGTGTTCGAGGGACGGGTTCGGCCCCCGAAGTCGGGTGTGTCGGAAAGGAACGCCCCCGAATTCGAGGATGCCGCGCGGGTCCGACATCGCGCGCCGGCGCTCCGCCCCCCGGGGCCGGGTGTGTCGCGCCGCTGCGCCCCTTGCACGCCCCTTGTACAAGGGTGCCCGGCGGGTGCGACACTCCGCCGGAGCGGCAGGGGCCCTTGCGGTCTCCGGGCTCGGGTCGAGACCCCGGGCGCGGTGCCGGGGCGCCCCCGTGCTCTAGGGCGCCCGAGGGGTGTGACGAGCCGGTCGCGGGCGGTGTCGGACGCTTCCGGTGCGGCCCTGAGGCGTCCTCAGTGGCTTGCTAGCCTGGCCGCATGAGTCCCGGGAAGCTGAGCACGTTCGCGATCCGCAGGCCCGCCGGCGGCGGTTCGGCCGATGCCGCGACCGACCAGGGCGCCGACCTGCCCCGCCAGAGCGACGCCCCGCAGACGGAGACCGGGCCGCTCGCCGCCGTCCGCGCCACCGCCGCGCCCGCGCCCCCCGTCGACCCCTCCCGGCCCGAAGCGCCCGCCGTGCGCCTGCGCCGCCTCGCCGGGGTCGCCGCCTGGGCGCTGGCCCTCGTGCTCGCCGGGGTCGCCTCCGCGATCGTGGGCCTCTTCCAGATCTTCGGCGACGGGCCCGACTGGTTCACGCCCGCGTTCATCTCCTGCGGCGTGGCGGGCATGATGCTCGCGATGATGGCCTTCGCGACCGTGCGCTTCCGCGGGGTGCCGTGGATGTTCATGGCCGCCTCCACGATCACGCTCCTCGCCGCGTTCGTGATGCTCCGCCTGGCCTGAGCGGCCGGAGGCGTCGGCGCGCGGCGCCGCGAACGGCCCGCGCGCGGCGCGGGCGCAGACCCCCACCCTGGGTGGGAAGACAAGGAGTACGCGGCCCAAGTCTCTAGCCCAGGTCCGACGAAAACGCAAGCGATCACCGATTCTGTGGTGATCGCCACGCTGTCATTTTGGCGACATTCCCGTGGCGAGCGGAGGCGCGCGAGGCCCGTTTGGACGTACTCTCGTAGCCCATGAACGACGCGCCCATCGGGATCTTCGACTCCGGTGTCGGAGGCCTGACGGTCGCCAGGTCGATCAGCGAACTGCTGCCCGCCGAGCGACTCGTCTACGTCGGCGACACCGCCCACGTCCCGTACGGTCCCAGGTCCATCGCCGAGGTCCGCAAGCTGTCGCTGGACGTCTGCGACCACCTGGTCGAACAGGAGGTCAAAGCGCTCGTGATCGCCTGCAACTCGGCCTCGGCGGCGAGCCTGGCCGACATCCGCGACCGCTACGACATTCCCGTCGTGGAGGTCATCCGGCCCGCCGTCCGCCGCGCCGTCAGGACGACGCGCACCGGCCGGGTCGGGGTCATCGGGACGGTCTCCACGATCTCCTCGGGCGCCTACCTGGACGCGTTCAACGCCGTCCCGGACGTCGCGGTGACGGCCGTCGCCTGCCCGGCGTTCGTGGATTTCGTGGAACGCGGTGTGACAACCGGCCGACAGCTCCTAGGCCTCGCCCAGGGGTACCTTGAGCCGCTACAGCAGTCCGACGTCGACACAGTCGTGTTGGGCTGCACCCACTATCCGCTGCTGACCGGACTCATAGGATTGGTGATGGGGGAGGACGTGACCCTGGTGAACTCGGGGAGCGAATGCGCGCGTGAACTGTACCGCGTGCTCGCCGACCGCGACCTCCTGGCCGCCCGCACCGGGCCCGCCGAGCACCGGTTCCTCGCGACCGGCGATCCGGAGGCCTTCACCAGGACCGCCCGCCGGTTCCTGGGAAACCTCTTCCCGAGCGCGGCGGCGGCCGTACTGGACAAGGTGTGATCTGCCATGAAACTCACGGTCATCGGTTGTGCAGGCTCGTTCCCCGCCCCCGACACGCCCTGCTCGGCCTACCTCGTCGAGGCCGGGGGCTACCGGCTGCTGCTCGACTTCGGCACCGGTTCGCTCGGTGAGCTCCAGAAGCACCTCGACCCGCACCTGATCGACGCCGTGATCGTCACGCACCTGCACGCCGACCACTTCTTCGACGCGTGCGCCTACGCCGTCATGCGCCGCTACTACGCGCCCGAGTCGGCCTCGCACCCGCTGCCGATGTACGGGCCCGCCGGGGTCGCGGACCGCATCGTCACCGCCTACGGCGGCCACGGCGAGCTGTGCCCGCCGTCCCTGCGCGACGTCTACGACTTCCGCGAGCTGCGGCCCGGCGCCTTCGACCTGGGCCCGCTCACCGTCACCGTCGACCGCGTCGCCCACCCGGTGGAGACCTACGGCGTCCGCGTCGAGCACGCCGGGTCCTCCCTGGCCTACACCTCCGACTCCGGGCCCTGCCAGGCCCTCGAGGCGCTCGGCGCCCACAGCGACGTCCTCCTCGCCGAGGCCTCCTACCTGGAGGGCCGCGACAACCCGAAGGACGTGCACCTCACCGGGAAGGAGGCGGGGGAGTACGCCACCAAGTCCGGGGCCGCCCGCCTGCTCCTGACCCACCTGGTCGAGCCGTGGAACTCGCGCGAGCGCACCCTCGCCGAGGCCCGGGCCGCCTACACCGGGCCGGTCGAGGTCGTCCGCCCCGGCCAGGTCTTCGAGTTCTGAGGCGCCCGCCCGCGACGCCGTGAAGCCCCGGCCCGCGACCGCGCCCGCCCGCCAGGCCCCTCCGGGCCGCTGAGCGGCCCGATTGGCACGTTCCCGGGATACGGCCGCCGCGCCGCGGCCGTACCGTCGAATGATGTCGAGCGATGCCAACCCCCAGCAGTACCCGGGCCAGCCCGGAGGGCCCCCGCCGTACCAGCAGCAGCCCCAGTACGGCCCGCCCCCGCAGCAGCCCCAGTACGGGCCGCCGCAGCCGAACCCGTACGTGGAGCCGGGCGCGCCCCAGGGCCCCGGCCAGCCGCCCTACGTGCCCCCGGGCGGGTACGTCCCCGTCCCGCCGCCCCCGCCTTCGAACCGCGGCCGCGGCGCCAAGATCGCGCTCGCCTCGATCCTGTCGGTGGTGCTCCTGGCCGCCGCCGCGGTCGTGGTGCTGTTCAACTTCGTGCTCGGCAAGGGCCCCGACCCGGCCGAGAGCTTCCCGTCCTCCGCGTCGATGTACATGGAGGTCAACCTCGACCCCTCCCTCGACCAGACCCCCAAGCTCCTCGAGCACCTCGGCAAGTTCGAGGACCTCGACTACGGCTCCACCGACGACATGATCGCCGACCTCCTCGAGGAGGCCGGCCTCGAGGGCGTCGACGCCGAGAAGGACCTCACCTCCTGGCTCGGCAACCGCCACGGCATGGCCATGTGGGAGTACGAGGGGAGCCCGTACGCGGTCGTCAGCCTCGCCAGCACCGACGCGGGCGCCGCCGAGGACGGCATGGCGAACCTCCGCGCCTCCGCCGGCGCCGAGGAGGACCAGCTGGCCTACACCGTCGAGGACGACCACGTGCTCGTCGTCGCGGGCGAGACCGGCGCGGCCGACGCGCTCGCCGCCGCGCAGAGCGAGGCCGGCGACGAGCCGCTCTCGGCCTCCGGCTCCTACGAGGAGGCCCGCTCCTGGCTCGAGGGCGACCAGCTCGTCGTCTACTGGGTCGACGTGGACGCCCTCGCGGACCTCGCCGAGATGATGGGCGAGGAGGACGCCGAGGCGCTCCGCGAGCTCTACTCGGGGCAGCTGATCGCCGGGCTCGCCGCCTTCGACGAGGGCTTCGAGCTCACCTACCGCCTCTTCGGCGATGGCGAGGCGTGGGGCGGCTCCCAGGACCTCATGGCGACGATGGGCGACCTGCCCGCCGGCGACTTCGCGGCCGCCGCCTACGTCCCCGAGAACATCGAGGAGCTCACCGGCGAGTGGCTCGACGCCGCCGAGGGCCTCTACGGCGACGAGGCGACCGCCGAGCCCGCCGGGCCGGCCGGCGAACCGCTCACCGACGCCGAGTACACCGAGTACCTGGACCTCCAGACGGGCTACTACGCGGACACCCTCACCGCCGACGAGGAGACCCGCTACCTCGAGCTCGACGAGCGCTACTGGATGCACGGCACCGAGGACGACCCCTACGAGTACGACGACCACTCCTACGGCCCCGACTTCGCCGAGATCGAGGAGACCGTCGGCCGCTTCACCGACCTCATGGCCGGCTCCAGCCTCAGCGCCTCCGGCGACTTCGACGCCGACGCGGACGTCAGCGAGGACTCGCTGCACTTCGCCGCGCACCTCGCCGAGGACCGCGCGCAGGAGCTCGCCGACCTCCTCGCCGAGCTCGCGGGCGAGTCCCTGCCCGAGGGCGTCGAGGCGGACGGCTCCGAGCTGTCCTACACCGGCCCCGGCACCGCCTCGGGGGCCCTCGCCGACGACGCGCGCTTCAGCGACTTCGCCGAGGCCGCGCCCGCCGAGACCGCCGCGGCGGTCTGGGTCGACCTCGCGGCCGCCGCCGAGACCTACCCGGAGGACTTCGAAGGCGCCGAGCCGCTCTCGGCCTTCGCGTGGGCGCACGGCAGCCAGGACGGCGACGGCATCGGCGTCCTGCGGCTCTACCTCGAGGATTAGCACCTGAACGGCGGGATCGGTCGCGCTAGGCTCGATGGCGTGACCGATCCCGTTGCCCACCCGCTGGCCAAGCGCTGGCCTTCAGCGGCGCGACTCGTGGCCGAACCCGGTTCGGTCCGCACCCCGTTCCAGCGCGACCGCGCCCGCATCCTCCACTCGGCGGCCTTCCGCCGCCTCGCCGACAAGACCCAGGTCCACACCGCCGGGACCGACGACTTCCTGCGCACCCGGCTCACCCACTCGCTCGAGGTCGCCCAGATCTCCCGCGAGATGGGCTCGGCCCTCGGCTGCGACCCCGACGTGGTCGACGTCGCCGGCCTCGCCCACGACCTCGGCCACCCGCCCTTCGGGCACAACGGCGAGGACGCCCTCCACGAGGTCGCCGGGGCCTGCGGCGGCTTCGAGGGCAACGCCCAGACCCTCCGCGTCCTCACCCGCCTCGAGGCGAAGGTCGTCGACTTCGAGGGCCGCTCGGCGGGCCTCAACCTCACCCGCGCATCGCTCGACGCGACCTGCAAGTACCCGTGGCGGGCCGAGCCGGGCGTGCGGAAGTTCGGCGTCTACGAGGACGACCTGCCGGTCTTCGAGTGGGTCCGCGGCGGCGCGCCCCGCGGCGCGAAGTCCCTCGAGGCGCAGGTCATGGACTGGTCCGACGACGTCGCCTACTCGGTGCACGACGTCGAGGACGGCCTCCACGGCGGCTACATCAACCTCGCCAAGCTCATGGACGACGCCGAGGAGCAGGCCGCCGTCTGCGAGGACGTCGCCGGCCGCTACGCCGAGGAGTCCACCGCCTCGCTCGCCGAGGCCCTGCGCGAGCTCCTGCGCGACCCCGTCATGGAGTCCCTCCACGACTACGACGGCTCCTTCGGCGCGATGGTCGCCCTCAAGGATTTCACCTCGAACATGGTGGGCCGCTTCGTGAACGCCGCCGCCAGTGCCACCAGGGACCGGTTCGGCGAGGGCCCGCTGCGCCGCTACGACGCCGACCTCGAGGTGCCCGAGCGCGAACGCGTCCAGTGCGCGCTGCTCAAGGGCATCGCGTGGCGGTACGTGATGCGCCCCCGGACCGACGCGGCCTGGTACACCCGGCAGCGGGAGATCCTCCAGGAGCTGGTCGCGCTGCTGTGCGACCGGGGCCCGGACGCGATGGAGCCGATGTTCGCCGAGATCTGGCACCGGGCGGGCGACGACGCCGCCAGGCTGCGCTGCGCCGTCGACCAGGTCGCCTCCCTCACCGACGCCTCGGCCGAGTCCTGGCACGAGCGCCTCACCGCCGCCTGATCCGAGAAAAATTGTTCAACCCGGCGTGCCCCCCGCCGGGTTGTACTCTTAGAGATATACGTTCGCGACATGGTGGATATCAAAGGAGGTGCAGTCATGACCCGCACTGTGATCGACCTCGATGACGACCTGCTCGCCGAAGTGAGCCACGCCCTCGGGACCAAGACGAAGAAGGAGACCGTCAACACCGCGCTCAAAGAGGTGCTGGAGACCCGGCGGCGCGCGCTCGCTCTGGCGCGGCTCCGAGCTTCGGCCGCCGATGGGTCGGTCGATCTCTCCCTCTTCGAGGACAAGAGGAACTACCGCCCGTGACCCCCGCCAACTACCTCATCGACACCAGCGCTCTTGCTCGGCTGATGCGCGGAGAGGAGTCTGAGCAGGGGTGGGACCGGGCCGCGGCAGCGGGACTGATCGCCGTGTGCCCCATCATCGAGTTGGAATACTTCTTCAGCTCACGCTCCTGGAAGGATCGCCAGCAGGACGAGCAGGACATGACCGCTCTGTTCTGCTGGGTCCATGTTGACGAACGGATGTTCCGCAGGGCGGTCGAAGTCCAGTCCGCATTGACGCGCAACGGCCATCATCGCAGCGCAGGTCCAGTCGACCTGCTGGTCGCGGCGACCGCAGAGTTCCATGATCTGACATTGCTGCACCGCGACCGGGACTTCGACTGCATCGCTGCCGTGACCGGCCAGCGCATGGAGTGGTTCGGGCGCGAACGCTCGACCTGACGTGTGAGCGCCCCGCCGCTTCGTCTTCGTCGCGACGTTGAGTTCGCCGCGCAGCCCTGGCCTTATGGGGTGCTGCGCGGCATTCGCCTTTCAGCGCCTGCGGAAGACCACGTCGAAGATGTCCCGGCCCGCCTTGACGCCGCGGCGCTCGAACTTGGTGACCGGGCGGTGATCCGGGCGCGGTGCGAAGCCCTCCGCGGTGTTCTCGTACGCCTCGTCCGCGGTGAGGACCTCGAGCATCTGCTCGGCGTAGTCGGCGATGTCGGTGGCGCAGTGGAGGACCCCGCCCGGGCGCAGCAGCCCGGCCATCGTCGCCGCGTGCTCGGCCTGGACGATGCGCCGCTTGTGGTGGCGCTTCTTGGGCCACGGGTCGGGGAAGTACACCCGGATCTCGTCCAGCGACCCCGGCGCGATCCCGCGCCACAGCAGCGGCAGCGCGTCGCCCTGGTAGATCCGCAGGTTGTCGAGGCCGCGCTCCTCGGCGCGGGCCATGAGGTCGGCCACGCCCTGCGGGTAGACCTCGACGGCGAGGAGGTCGCGGCCGCGGTCGGCGTCGCACATCGCGGCGGCCGCCTCGCCGTTGCCCGAGCCGATCTCCAGGATCACCGGCGCAGTGCGGCCGAAGAGCTTCGCGAACTCGATCCGGCCGTCCTCGGGCCCCCACTCGACGCCGTAGCGCGGCCACAGCGACGCGAAGGCCTCGTCGTGGCGGGGCTTGTTGCGCCCCTGGCGGAAGTTGAACGTCAGGATGTGGCGGTGCTGCGGTTCCTCGTCAGGCATAACCGGGCAAGTCTAGCCGCAGCGCCGATGTGCGCTGCCTCATCGGCGCCGCGTTCAGCGTTCGAGCTTCGCGGGGGCCTCGTAGGAGCGCCCGCGCACGCCCGCGGGCCCGTCCGGGCGCCTCGGGTCGGGCCGGGGCGGCGGCGCGGACTCGTCGCGGAGGGTCCCGTTCTCGAACAGGTACGACTCGCGGGGCTCGTCCTCCTCGTCGGCGTCGTCGCCGTCGGGCTGCTCCGGGACGTAGGTGGGCGGGCCGACCTCCTCGTGCTCGGGCTCGGCCGTGAGCATCGCCTTCGGGCGGCGGGGTCGGCGGCGCGTCTGCTTGGCCCGCTCGCGCAGGAAGTACACGTAGCCGCCGAGCGCCAGCGTCGACACCCCGGCGCCGATCCAGAATCCCGGACCGCCGATCGCGACGCCCGCGAGCTCGAGCACGGTGAGCGCGATGAGCACGTAGAGGATGCGGCGGTGGCGCCGCCGCCACCATTCGGCGCGCCTCTGCCGGAGCCTGGCCTGCTCGTGCATCTCGGGATCCTCGCCGGTCAACGACTGGTCGGTCTCCAACCGTACCGAGTCGCCGCGACGCGTGCCGCGCCGCTCCCACCCGCGTGACTTCCCCTGGGCCGGAACGTCTTGCGCCTCCATCAACTCGTCGAGGGAATTGTCCGTCTCGTCCAGTTTCGCGACGGGGTGCGAGGCGGGGCGCGAGGGCCGGCCCTTCTCGCGGTCGAGCACGCGGGCGTCGGAGGAGGACCGGTCGGCGATCATCCGCTCGTCCGAGTCGTAGCGGCGCACCAGCGCCGGGGTCAGGGCCAGCAGGGCCGTAGCGGCCAGCAGTGCCAATAGGACCGATGCGGGCATCGCTCACCTCCTCTGCGTCGTTCGGGGCTTCACGCGCGTGCTCCCAAGGTACGCAATCGTGTGCCGCATTTCCGACACTTGACTGGAACCTGAACGCAAAGTCCCGATACCATCACACCTGGTCACAATCACATCACAATTCCCGGTTATGGCAGCTTTTTGCCCTAAACTCACTGCAATGTCCAGTTCGCACGGAGGCCCGAATCCGAACCGCGCGCCGGGCGCAACCTGAGGTGCACTCGATCGTTACCCCAAGGGAGACATCGAAAACTCCTCACCCGAACCACCTCGCACGCGAGCACGATCCGAGCCCCCCGATGGTACGAGCTCGGCGCAACCAGGAAGGAGCCCCGGCGAACGATGCCCGAGACCGTCCCCGCCGGCGATCCGCGCCGCGCAGGCCCCGACGCCGACGAGGCCCCCGAAGGCCGCTCCGACCCCGAGCTCATCGCCGCCACCCGCGACGGCGACACCACCGCCTACGCCGTCCTCTACGAGCGCCACGTCCACGCCGCCCGCCGCCTCGCCCGCGTCCTCTCGCGCGACCCCGCCGGCGCCGACGACCTCGTCTCCGAGACCTTCGCCCGGCTCCTCCACACCCTCCGCGACGGCGGCGGCCCCGACCTCGCCTTCCGCCCCTACATGCTCCGGACCCTCCGCAACACCTTCTACGACCGGGTCCGGCGCGACAAGCGCGTCGAGTTCACCGACGACCTCTCCCCGCACGACACCGGCGAGCGCTTCGTCGACCCCGCCGTCGAGGGCCAGGAGCGCCGCTACGCCGCCCTCGCCTTCGGCAAGCTCCCCGAGCGCTGGCGGATGGTCCTGTGGCACACCGAGGTCGAGGAGGACTCCCCGGCCAAGATCGCCACCATGCTCGGCATGACCCCCAACGGGGTCGCCGCGCTCGCCTACCGCGCCCGCGAGAAGCTGCGCCAGAACTACCTGACCGAGCACGCCGCCGACGCCCCGCGCGAGGAGTGCCGCTGGACCGTCGACCGGCTCGGCGCGCGCGTGCGCGGCAAACTCGGCGACCGCGACGCGGCGAAGGTCGACGAGCACCTCGACGCGTGCGTCACCTGCAACCTGCTGTCCGCCGAGCTGACCGAGCTCAACTCGGGACTGCGCGGCGTCGTCGCCGGGGTCCTCCTCGGCGGCGCGGCGGTGCCGTACCTCGCGGCCGGGACCGCCTCGGCGGCCGGGCTCGCGGTCGGCGGCGCGCTCGCGTTCCTCCTCGCGCCCTTCAAGGCGGCCCTGAACTGGATCCGCCGGATCGCCCAGCAGCTCGGCACCAAGGGCGCGGTCGCGTCCGGCACGGCGGTCGCGGTGGCCGCCGTCGTCGCGGTCGTGGCGCTCTCCGGCGACGAGGAGGCGCCCCCGCAGGCCGCCCCCGAGCAGGAGCTCGTCCAGCCCGCGGAGGACGAGGAGCCCGCGCCCGAGGACCCGGCCGACCCCGCCAACCCGCCCGGCCCGCAGCCCGAACCCGAGGACCCGGCCGAGCCCGACGACCCCGCCGAACCCGGGCCCGACCCGGCCGAGCCGGACCCGTCCCCGGCCGAGCCCGCCGCCTACGGGATCGCGCACGGCCTCGGCACCACCGGCCTCGTCGCCGGCGGCGAAGCGGTCCTGCCGATCCGCCTCGAAGCGCCCGACGCCGGCGCCGCGGGCGGCGGCTACGCCCCGACCACCCGCCAGGCCGAGGCTTTGGGCACCGACGGGCCTTCCGGCGAGGCCCTGCGCACGGGCGAGGCCTCGAGCACCGGCGGGCCTCCCCGCGCCCAGGCCGCCGCCACCGACCGCGTCACGCTCGACATCACCCTGCCCGAGGGCATCGGCCTCGCCGCCGAGACCGCCGCGCCGGGCTGGACCTGCACCGAGGCCGACGCCCAGATCCACTGCGCCATCGACGCGCTGCCCGACCCGGCCGAGGCCCGCGTGCGCATCAGCATCGCCGACGACGTCAGCGGCTACCGGACCTTCCACGTCACCGTCGCGGGCCCGGGCATCGGCGGCACCACCGCGCTCCAGGTCCCGATCGCCCCGGCCGGGAGCGTGGTCGGCTACGCCAGTCTCGACGCCACCGGCGTCACCGCCGCTGGGAACACGTGGATGACCTGCTCGATCCCCGGCTGCCGCGAGGCGGCGCTCCTGGGCGGCGGCGACCGCTGGCCGATGAAGGCCTACAAGCCCGGCGACGCGCCCGCCGGACGCGAAGGCGAGGCCGTCTCGGGCGCGGTGCTGGAGGTCCCCGGCGGCGCCGAGGTGCGCTGGGCGGGCCTGTACTGGGCCGGGGCCCACGAGGACCTGCCGACCGAGGTGTCGATCGCGGGGCCGGACGGCTCCTGGTCGAGCCTCACGGCCGACTCCACGCGCGACACCAGCCCCGGGACGCAGGCGTTCGCCGACGTCACCGCCCTGGTGTCGGGCGGCGGCGAGTACTGGGTGGCCACCGACAACCACCGGCTGCCGACCTCGGAGTGCGACCACTGGCCGATCGGCGGCGACGCGCACTGCCTCGACCGGCACTTCGCGGGCTGGGCGCTCACCGTGGTCTACGCCGAGCCGGGCGCCGCGGCCGAGGAGGTCGCCGTGTACGACGGCGCGCCGGCCGCCGACACCGAGATCCAGGTCGAGGACGGCGGCGAGGTCGAGATAGCGGCGGCCCTGTGGGGCGGGTCGGCGTACCGCCGCGGGGACCGCCTCACCGCCGACGGGCAGCGCCTCGGCGAGCCCGCGGCCGCGTACGCGCACGGGGCGGTGAACAACCCGCGCTGGTACGCGTTCGGGGTGGACGTGAACGTGTACCGGGCCCAGGCGGGGGAGGACGCGGTGATCCGCTTCGAACGCGGCGACGACCCGTTCATCGTGGGCGTGGTCGCGGTCGCCTCGCCACTGGACTGAGCCGCGGCGGCGGGATCCGCCCCCGGGGTCGGGTGTGTCGGAATCCCGACACCCCCGTGTCAACTTTGGCGCGGGGGTGCGACAGCGCCGTGTTCGACCGGCCCCCGGGGTCGGGTGCGTCGCGGGCCGGGCCCCTCGCACAAGGGTGCCCGGCGGGTGCGACAGTTCCCTCCGGCGAGGCCGGCCCCGCCGGCGGGCGGGCGCGGACGCCCGTTCTCGGCGGTACCGCTCCCGCCGTCCGACGGGTATCCTGACGCTTGATGTCGACCTCTACCGAAGCGCCGCCCCCGACCCGCAGCGGTCCCCGGGGCCTGGTCGCGCGCGCCACCGACCTGCTTCGTCGGCACGCCGCCGAGCTCATGCGCTTCGCCGGGGTCGGCGGCACCGCGTACGTGATCGACCTCGGCCTGTTCAACCTCATGTACCTGGGGCTCGACTGGTCCTACTGGTGGGCCAAGGTCGTCTCCACGATCGTGGCGACCACCGTGGCCTTCGCCGGGAACCGCCACTGGACCTGGCGCGAGCGCCGCGGCAGCGCCGCCGCCCACCGCCAGTACGCCCTCTACTTCTTCTTCAACGGCATCGGCCTGCTCATCTCGCTCGGCTGCCTGTGGGCCAACGCGGGCCTCGCCCAGGTCTGGCCCCAGTACTTCGACAACGAGCTGGCCGTGAACCTCGCGGCGAACTTCTTCGGCGTCGGCCTCGCCACGATCTTCCGCTTCTTCGCCTACCGCACCTGGGTCTTCCGCCATCCGCCCCCGCTCGCGGAAGCGCTCGAGAGCGCCTGAGCCGCAGCACACCGAAGGCCCGCACCGACACCGGTGCGGGCCTGTCGCGTCATGGCGCTCAGGCGCCGTCGAGGCTCTCGCCCGCGCGGCGGGACCGGTCGTCCTCGGCCAGCTGGTACAGCAGGGCCTTCGTCTTGTCGACCTTCGGGACGTCGACCAGGTTGATCTCGCCGTCGTCGGAGGCCGAGTCGATGTTCATGTCGCCGAAGCCGAAGATCCGCTCCCAGACGTTCTGCGTGTACGACACGGTGTTGACGCGGGCCAGCGGGATGTGGCGGCTCTCGCGGGTGATGAGGCCGTCGCGCCACATGACGCGCTGGTCGGTGATCACGTAGTGCGTCGAGCGCCAGCGGATCCACGGGATCACCGACAGCCAGATGAGCAGCGCGAGGAAGACGACGACCTCGGCCAGGATCAGCCAGATCTTCCCGTCCCAGTCGAGCCTGGTGGTGTACGTGATCGCGATGGCGGCGATGGCCAGGAAGACGACGAACCACAGGACCGGTCCGACGCCCTCCTTCCAGTGCGGGCGGGTGTGGAGCTTGACCACTTCGTCGCGGGCGAGCTGGTCGTCGGGATATCCCACTGCGGACCTCCAGGAGTGAGAAACGGGCGGGGGCGATACGAATGTTCAAAAGCACAGTACAACACCCCGGCTCCGCCTCCGGTTCCACGATTACCGGTGTCCGCGCCGCCCGTCGCGGGCCGCCGCCGCGCCGAGGCTCAAGGCACCCAGCCGTTCTTCGCCGCGTGCCAGCCCAACTGGATCCGGGTGTCCACATCGGCCAGGTCCATGAGCTCGCGCACGCGCCGCTGCACGGTCCGCAGCCCGATGCCGAGCTTCGCCGCGATCGACTGGTCGGTGAGCCCGGCGATCAAGAGGCCCAGCAGGACCGCGTCGTCCTCGTGGATCTCCTTCGCGTACAAGGCTTCGGCTCCGGCGGTCGTGGCGGGGATGCCCGTCGTCCACAACTGCTCGAACAGCGCCCCCGCCAGCGCCACGATCGGGCGGCTGCCGGTGACGATCGCCTTCGGGCGGCCCGCGCCCGGCGCCTCGATCACGGCGGTCCGCTCGTCCACGACCAGCAGCTTGAGCGGCAGCCGCTTCGCGAACCGCACCTCGTCGCCCGAGCCCAGGGCGTAGCGCAGGTAGTCGGCGTACGGGTCGATGTCCAGCAGCGCCCGGTCGAACAGGTGCCGCTGGGACACGTTGCGGCCCTGGAGCTCCAGGTGCAGCCCCGCCTCGGGCACCGGCAGGACCATCGGCGGGCGCACGAAGGTCCGCACGCTGCGCTCGGCCGCGTACTTGAGCTGGCGCAGGCGCGAGCGGATCGCGACCGCCCCCGTCACGACCTCCCAGCTGCCCTGGTCGGTGCCGCTCGCCCCCGGGCCGGTCCGGTGGATCTCCATGAGCTCGCGCAGCGCCTCGTACTCGTCGAGGACCTCGCCGAGCTGGGAGGCGATGCGCCCGCCCAGGACCGTGTCGGGCCCGACCGCGCGGAAGCTCGAGTCGGCGATCATCGTGGCGAAGCCGTCCTCGACCAGGCGCATGAGGGTGTCGCGCACGTGCACGGCCGACCGCCCGGACTCGGCCGCCAGCTGCGACACCGAAGCGTCTGCTTTGGACAGCAGGAGCCGGTAGAGCGACTCGTCCTCGGCGTCGAGGCCCGTCGGCCCCGACGGCTGCCGGGGCGGCCGGAGACCGCGGTCCCCGCTCTCGCGCGCCTGGTCGGACACTGCGCTGCTCCTCGGTAGTGCGAGCCCCTCGTTCGGAAGCCGTGATGGTGTGAGAACTCTGGCCGGTTCGTAAGGCCCGCGGGCCGCGCGGGCCGCGCCGCCCCGCGTTCAGCCCTGCGGCCGCAGATGGACCACGTCGCCCGCCGCGACGGTCGCCACCGCGCCGCCCCCGCCCGGGTCGATCTGGAGGCGCCCCTCCGAGTCGATGCCCACCGCCCGACCGGAAAGCTTGCGGCCGTTGGGGAACGATACCGCGACATGGCTCCCCAGGGTGGCGGAGTTGCGGCGCCAGCGCTCGATCACCGAGGCCGGGCCGCGCTCGTTCCAACTGCGGTACACGGCCGCCAGGTGCGTCAGGAACGCGACCGCGATCGCCTCCCGGTCGAGCTCGGCGGCCCCCGCGAGCAGGAGCGAGGTCCCGCCCGGCACCGGCAGCTCCTCCTCGGTCAGCGAGACGTTGAGGCCCGTCCCGACGACCACCGCGCCCCCCTCGGCCTGGGCGAGGATGCCGCAGACCTTCCGGCCCTCCAGCAGCACGTCGTTGGGCCACTTGAGCTTCGCGCTCACCCCGCAGGCCGCCTTGAGCGCCTCCTCCAGGGCCACGGCGGTCAGGAGGCCCAGCGTCCCCCACTGCTCGCGCGGCAGGGCGGGCCGCAGCAGGAACGACATGGTCAGGCCCGCCCCGGCGGGGCTCACCCACCGCCGGTCGAGCCGCCCGCGCCCGGCCGACTGCTCCTCGGCGATGAGGACCCGGCCCTCGCGGGCGCCGTGCCGCGCGGCCTCGGCCAGGTCCGCGTTCGTCGACCCTGTGACAGGCACCACGTCGACCTGGTTCCAGAAGTCGGACTTCTCCGACAACGACGTCCAGAGGGCGTGCCGGTCCAGTGGCTTTCTCGTCGGTGTGCTCACGCACATAGCGTAGCCACCGGCCGGGCCGATACGATCCGAGTCGTGACCGACATCGACTTCCACACGACCGCCGGGCGGCTCGCCGACCTGGCCGAGCGCCTCTCCGAAGCGGCCACGGGGAATCCCCGGGCGATCGAGAAGCAGCACGAGAAGGGCAAGCGGACCGCCCGCGAGCGCCTCGAGCAGCTCCTCGACGAGGGGTCGTTCGTCGAACTCGACGCACTCACGCGGCACCGCTCCACCAGCTTCGGCATGGAGGCGAACCGGCCCTACGGGGACGGCGTCGTCACCGGCTACGGCACCATCGACGGCCGCGAGGTCTGCGTGTTCGCGCAGGACTTCACCGTCCTGGGCGGCTCGCTCGGGCAGGTCTCGGGCGAGAAGATCACCAAGATCCAGGACCTGGCGCTGCGCACCGGCCGCCCGATCATCGGCATCTCCGACTCCGGCGGCGCCCGCATCCAGGAGGGCGTCGCCTCCCTCGGCGGCTACTCGGACATCTTCTTCCGCAACGTGCGCGCCTCGGGCGTCATCCCGCAGATCTCGCTCATCATGGGGCCGTGCGCGGGCGGCGCGGTCTACTCGCCCGCGATCACCGACTTCACCGTCATGGTCGACCAGACCTCGCACATGTTCATCACCGGGCCCGACGTGGTCCGCGCGGTGACCGGCGAGGACGTCGGCATGGAGGAGCTCGGCGGCGCCCGCACCCACAACGCCGTCGCCGGCAACGCCCACTACCTCGCCTCGGACGAGGACGACGCGCTCGAGTACGTCAAGCACCTGCTCTCGTACCTGCCCTCGAACAACCTCGACGAGCCGCCGGCCTACGAGTCCAAGGACTTCGAGCTCGACATCACCGCCACCGACCTCGAGCTCGACACGGTCGTGCCCGACTCGGCGAACCAGCCGTACGACATGCACAAGGTCCTCGAATCGGTGCTCGACGACGGCGAGTTCCTGGAGACCCAGTCGCTGTTCGCGAAGAACATCATCACCGGCTTCGGACGCCTCGACGGCCGCCCGGTGGGCGTGGTCGCCAACCAGCCCATGCACTTCGCCGGCTGCCTCGACATCGACGCCTCGGAGAAGGCCGCGCGGTTCATCCGCTTCTGCGACGCCTTCAACATCCCGATCATCTCCTTCGTGGACGTCCCGGGCTTCCTGCCCGGCACCTCGCAGGAGCACGACGGGATCATCCGCCGCGGCGCCAAGCTCATCTTCGCGTACGCCGAGGCCACCGTCCCCAAGCTCACCGTGGTCACCCGCAAGGACTACGGCGGCGCGTACTGCGTCATGGGCTCCAAGGGCGTCGGCGCCGACCTCAACCTGGCCTGGCCGACCGCCGAGATCGCGGTCATGGGCTCGCAGGGCGCGGTCAACATCCTCTACCGGCGCGAACTCGCCAAGGCCGACGACGAGCAGGCCAAGCGCGCCGAGCTCATGGCCGAGTACGAGGAGAAGCTGAACAACCCGTACGTCGCCGCCGAGCTCGGCTACATCGACGCGGTCATCCAGCCGCGCGAGACGCGGGCGATGCTCGTGCGCGGCCTGCGCATGAACGCCTCGAAGCGCGACGAGCTGCCCGCCAAGAAGCACGGGAACATCCCGCTCTGAGACCCGCCGGAGGGCGCCGGGACCGCCGGCGGCGGCCGTTCGCGAGCCGCCGTCGCGAGCGGTTCCGGCGCCCTCCTCACGTCCCTTCACCCGTTCAGGCGAGCGTCTCGCGCGCCCCCTTCGCACTACCGGGCGAAACCGCTTTGCCGCGCGGGGCGGCGCGCACCACTCCCATCCCTAGAGTCCGATCCAGGTACCGTCTTATACAGCTGGGGGAAGCGGGACAATTCGTCCCGCCGGATGTTGGGAGTGGGCCATGACACCAATCGGAGGAATGCTCCCCGGACTGCCGTCGCGGCGGTACGCCATATTGATCGACGTCGGCTACCTCTACGCGGCCGCGGCGGAGCTCCTGCTCGACGCCACCTCCAGGCGCGACTACCGCGTCGACGCCGAGAAGCTCATCAAGTCGCTCATCGAGCGGGCCGCGCACACCCTCTCCGACGGGGAGCTGCTGCGCCTGTACTGGTTCGACGCCGCCCGCGACCGGGTGCCCACCGTCGACCAGCGCGTCATCGCCAACATGGAGTACGTGAAGGTCCGCCTCGGGAACCTCAACTCGCGCGGCCAGCAGAAGGGCGTCGACGCGCAGATCCGCTCCGACCTGGAGCTGCTCGCCCGCCACCGCGCCATCCACGAGGCGATCCTCCTCGCCGGCGACGAGGACATGGTCCCGGCCGTCGAGGTCGCCCAGGCCTACGGCGTGCGCGTCCACCTGTGGGGCGTCGAGCCGCCCTACGGCACCAACCAGGCCGAGCGCCTCGTGTGGGAGTCGGACACGGTCCAGACCATCGAGGCCGAGGACCTGCGGGCCTACTTCACCAAGAGCGGCACCGCCGCCGCGGCCACCCTCGGGATGGTCGGCGCGCCGATGGCGCAGCCCGAGGTGCGCGTGCCGAGCCCGGCCGCGGTCTTCGGGCAGCGCCAGTCCGTGGCGGTGACCATGAACGCCGCCGAGGCGCTGGCGCAGGCCGAGTCGGCCCGGCCGAAGTTCGTGCGCACCACGCAGACCGGCGAGAAGCTCGACCCCGAGACGGTGCGCCAGATCGGCGAGTACGTGGGCCACAAGTGGCTCCTGACCAGGGGCGCGGACAACATCGCGGACCTGCTGCCGGGGCCGCAGCTGCCGACCGTCATCGACAAGGAGCTCCTGGTGGAAGCCGAGAAGGAACTCGGCTACTCTCTACGCGACCACCCCGAAGCGCGGATCTGGGTCCGCGACGGCTTCTGGGAGCGGGTGCACCGCGAGTTCGACATCGACGAGTGACACCCTTGAAGACGTACAGGCGAGGAGTAACGCGATGAGTCTGGAGCTCAAGGTCCTCCGCGGCAACCCCAGCGACGAGGAGCTGGCGGCACTGGTCGGGCTGATCACCGCCCTGCCGCGAGCCGAGGAGGAGTCCGAGGCGCCGCCGCGCCGGGCCTCCTGGTCGAACCCGGGCCTGCGGCTGCGGGTGCGCCGGTCCTGGCGCGAGACCGCCGTCCCGGCCCGCCGGGGAACGGACCGTTGAGCCGCCCGTTCGTCCTGGCCTCGCAGTCGCCCGCGCGGCGGGAGCTGCTCAAGGCCGCCGGGATCGAGCCGCTGGTGATCGTCTCGGGCGTGGACGAGAGCCAGGTGATGGGGGAGGACCCGGCCGAACTGGCCTCGACGCTCGCCGAGCTGAAGGCGCAGGCGGTGCTCGACCTGGTCGGGCCGGACGCGCTGGTGCTCGGCTGCGACTCGGTGCTGCACTTCGGGCGCGAGATCCTCGGCAAGCCCGAGGGGCCCGAGGAGGCGACCTCGCGGTGGAAGCGGATGCGCGGGAACTCGGGGACGCTCTACACCGGGCACTGCCTCATCGACACGGCCGCCGACCGCCGGGTCGTGCGGGCCTCGGGGACCGTGGTGCACTTCGCGGAGGTCTCGGACGAGGAGATCGCCGCGTACGTGGCGACGGGCGAGCCGCTGCACGTGGCGGGGTCCTTCACGCTCGACGGCTACGGTTCGGCGTTCATCGACCGCATCGAGGGCGACCCGGGCACGGTGATCGGGCTGTCGATGCCGCTGCTGCGCAACATGCTCGGCGAACTGGAGATCGCCCTCCACGACCTGTGGCGCTAGAGGCGTTCACGGGCCCCTGACGGCCGTCGCCCGGCCCGCCCTCCCGTGGGCCCGCCACCATCTGAACCGGCCCCGCGCGGCGGCGGCCGGCCGTCATGCTCTCCCGCTGCGTTGCCGGCGCTCCAGAGCGCCCCTGGCCCGGCAGGGTCGGGGGACCGGCGGGTCCAGTGGGTCCGGCGCCCCCGGCGTCGGGTGTGTCGCGGCCGGGGCCCCTCGCACAAGGGTGCCCGGCGGGTGCGACAGTTCGGGTGCGAAGGAGCGGTGACCGCTCCCCGGGGCCGGGCGTGTCGGAATCCGGACGCCCCATGTCAACTTTGGCGCAGGGGTGTGACACTGCCGCGGTCGTCCGGCCCCCGGGGTCGGGCGCGTCGCGCCCCGGGCCCCTCGCACAAGGGCGCCCCGGAGGTACGACGGTTCCCGCCGAGCGGCCCGTTCGCAGCGGGCCGGCCCCGGTCAGGCGGTGTCCGTGCCCGCCCGGCGGCGCCTGGTCTTCGTGGCCTCTCTCGCGTCGACCGCCTCCAGCCGCCAGCGCTGCGCCGCCTCCAGTGTCGGGCCGCGTCCTTCCTCCAAGTGCGCCAATGCGATCGCGGCCGCCCGGTCGGCGTCCGCCGCTTCGAGCGCCTCGAGCAGCTCGGCGTGCTCCTCCCGCTGCCGGGCCGGGTCGCGCTCCACGGTCAGGTGGAACAGCCACCGCATCCGCGCCTCCAGCGGCCCCATGATCTGCCCCAGCAGCGGATTCCCCGCCGCCGCCACGAGCTCCCGGTGGAAGGCCGCGTTCGCCTCCGTCCGCGACGCGTCGTCCTCGCGCGGCCCCGCGCACTCCCGCAGCCGCTCCAGCACCCCGGCGTCGGCATTCCGCGCCGCGAGGCGCGCCGCCAGCGGCTCGAGCCCGGCGCGCACGTCGAACAGGTCCTCGATGTCCTTCGGCGTCGGCACGGTGACGATGCTCCCCTGGCCCGGGACCGCCGTGACCAGGCCGTCCGCCGCCAGGCGCTGCAGGGCCTCGCGCAGCGGAATCCGCGAGACCGCGAACTCGGCGGCGAGGTCGCGCTCGATCAGCCGCGCGCCCGGCCGCAGCCCGACGGTGACGATGCGCTCGCGCAGCGCCTGGTAGACCTGTTCGGCTCGGCTCATGACCCGTCTCTCTCACGGCACCGGCGGGTGGCCGGATCGGCGTCAACGGTATACCGTCGCCATTAATGGTATACCGCTAAAAGCGGGACCTGAGGCGAAAGGACCGACACATGACCGACCTGCTGCTGCGCGACGCCCGGCTCTGGGGCCGCGAAGGACGCACCGACCTGCGCATCGAGGACGGCCGCATCGCCGCCGTCGGCGACAAGCTCTCCGGCCAGGGCGCCCACGTCGAGGACCTCGGCGGCGCCGTCGTCATCCCCGGCCTGGTCGACGCCCACGCCCACGTCGACAAGACCCTCTGGGGCGGCCCGTGGGTCCCGCGCACCGCCGGGCCCGGCCTCGCCGCCGCCATCGCCTACGGCCGCGACCGCCGCGCCGAGTTCGGCGTCCCCAACCCCGACTACATCACCGCGCTGCTCACCAACATGGTCGTCTCCGGCACCACCCACGCCCGCTCCCACGTGGACGTCGACCCGGGCATCGGCATCGGCGCGGTCGAGGCCGTCCGCGAGGCCGCCGAGCGCCTCGGCGGGCGCATCGACGTCCAACTCGTCGCCTTCCCCCAGACCGGCATCCTCGTCAGCCCCGGCACCGCCGAACTCATGGAGGAGGCGCTGAAGGCCGGCGTGACCACGGTAGGAGGCATCGACCCGGCCGGGTTCGACGGCGACGCCGAACGCCATCTCGACCTCGTCTTCGACCTCGCCGAACGCTACGGCGCCGAGATCGACGTCCACCTCCACGACGGCGGCGACCTCGGCGTCCGCGAGTTCGACCTCATCATCGAGCGCACCAGGGCCCTCGGCTACCGCGGCAAGGTCACCATCAGCCACGCCTTCGCGCTCTGCGACGCCGACGACGCCACCCGCGCCCGGCTCATCGCCGACCTCGCCGAACTCCAGATCAGCCTGACCTCGGTGGCCCCCAAGCAGATCCTGCCGCTGCGCGAACTCGACGCCGCGGGCGTCACCATGGGTATCGGCAACGACGGCGTGCGGGACCTGTGGAGCCCCTACGGCACCGGCGACCTGCTCCAGCGCACCCAGTGGTTCGCCCGGGGCGCCGGGTTCAGCCGCGACGCCGACATCGAGCTCGCCCTCGAGGCGGCCACCTTCGGCGGCGCGCGGCTGCTCAAGATCGAGGGCTACGGCCTCGCCGTGGGCGACACCGCCGACCTCGTGGCCGTCCCCGGCCGCAACCCCTCCGAGGCCGTGCTCGAGCACCGCGAGCGCGCGCTCGTGGTCAAGGGCGGCCGGATCGTCGCCCGCCGCGGCGCGCTCGTCTGAGCCGTTCCGAGAGCTCGCAGACCCCCTGCCCGGCTGTTACGGTTGCGGCACGCGGGGCCTGTCCGGGCTCGCGGCAGGACAGGGGGCGGCAGTGGCGCGAGTGACCATCAGCGGTTCGGACCTGGTCGTGACCATCGAGGGGATCCGAAGGCTCGGCACGCTCAAGAGCGAGCTGACGATCCCGCTCGCGAACGTGCGGGGCGCGACCGCGGACCCTGAGATCTCGATCGACTGGCCCGGCCTGAAGGCGGGCGGCTCCTGGCCGGGACGCAGGCGCGTCGGCACCGGCCTCTACGGGCACTACCTCGGCGGCGTGTTCACCCAGGACGGCGACCGCGTGTTCTGGGACGTCCGCGACCCCGCGAAGGCCGTCGTCATCGAGCTCGACGGCGACGACTTCTCCCGCCTCATCGTCGAAGTCGAGGACCCCGGATCGACCGTCGAGTCGATCCGCGCCGCGATGCCGTCCTGAGCCGAACGGCTAAGCGCGCCACTTGATGCCGCAGCCCGTCGACGGGTAGTGCGGCGTGGGGACCGGCTCGCCCTTGCGCACCAGCTCGATCGCGGCCGCCAGGTACTCCCCGGTGACGGGCATCCCGTTGCCGGGGGTCGAGCCGTCGAACGCGCCCCGGTAGGCCAGCTTGCGGTCGGGGCCGTACAGGAAGAAGTCCGGGGTGCAGGCCGCGTTGTAGGCGCGGGCGACCTCCTGGGACTCGTCCACCAGGTACGGGAACGTCCAGTGCGCGCGGGCGGCCTGCTCGGCCAGGCCCTCCGGGCCGTCGTCGGGGTGGCTCTCGGTGTCGTTGGAGCAGATCGCGACCACGTCCAGGTCGGCCTGGCCGGTGGTGAACGAGCCGAAGGTCTGCTCGATGTGCCGCACGTAGGGGCAGTGGTTGCAGGTGAACGCCACCAGCAGCGCGTGGGAGTCGAAATCGGACAGCGAGCGGAGTCCGCCGTCGAGGTCGGGCAGCGTGAAGTCCGGCGCGGGGGTGCCCAGCGGGACCATGGTCGAGTTGAGGGCCACGGGAATCGCACTCCAGGAATAGACGGCGGTGGCCTCCATCGTAGGGAGTGCCGAGGGCGGGCTTCAACCGGTGAGGCCCGGTTCCCGCCCCACCCCACTTCGTGCGGCGGGGCTCCAGGCCAGGTAAGTGGAGCCCCGCCGCCGGCCGCCCGTACTACCCCACGTCGTCGGGCGGCCTCCTGGTGATGGCGACAAAGTCTCTTGTCGAGCAGGCTTGGCCTTTGTCGCCGCGCCATCAGGTGCGCTGGAAACAGCGTAGAACCACCCAATCGACTTGCGAAGTCAAAAACCCGACAAGTGCAGACATTGCTATTTGAGCATGAGAGTGGACGGTTCGTCACGCACCGTCGCCGCGAGTCATTCCTTTGAGGACGGATCGTCTTCCCGCGGTTCCCGATGTCCTTCCCCCCGTGGGAAGTACCTGCCCGACACCTCGATCTGGGCGATGCGCCGCAGCGCCCCGAAGATCGAGTCGCCGAGGACCGTTCCGACGACCAGTGCCTCGAGAATCTCGTCGCGGTCCTCCCGGAGACCGAGCAGCCGGAGGTCGAATTCGGCCACGATCTCGGCCGCGCGGGCGTACTCCCCGGTCAGGTCGACCATCTCGATCAGCCCCAGCTCGCGCAGCCGCCCGACGGCGTCGGCGAGGCTCCAGACGTAGCAGTGGTCGGGGTCGATCGACTCCCAGCCCTGGCGCCGCACGATCCCGCGCGCCGTCTCGAGGTCCTCGGCCGCGGGCTCCTCGCTCGGGACGCGGCTCTGCCACAGCGCCCGGCTCGCGACCCCGAGCGTGCCGTCGAGGTCGCGCTCCGGGTCCTCGATCTCGGTCAGCACCTCCCGCACCTTCGCGATCGGCACCGACCCGACCTCGACCATCGCCCGCACCAGCCGCAGCCGCCGGACGTGGTCCTCCCCGTACTCCACCTGGTTGTGGCTGCGGCGCTCGCCGCCGGAGAGCAGTCCCTCGCGGACGTAGTACTTGATCGTGGCCACCGGCACCCCGGTCCTCGCGCTCAGCTCTCCGATTCGCATGCGTCCTTCTTACCCGAGGCGCGGTTGACCGCCCCGTGAATCTAGTGATAGTTTCACTATCGATAGTGTCACTCCCGATAAGGAGTCCTCGCATGACCGCCACCCTTCAGACCCGCACCCCGCCCTCCCGGCGCCGCCGCACCGCGGTCGTCGCCGTGGCCGTCCTCAGCGTCGCGATCGTCCTCTACGCCGTCCCCGCCTACCTCGCCCCCGACGTGAACTCGCGTGTCGGCATCCGCGAGGACGTTCCCCTCCACCTGCCGTTCCTCGTCGTCCACGCCGCCACCGCCGGCATCGCGCTCCTGGTCGGCCCGTTCCAGTTCTTCGGCTCGATCCGCCGCAACCGCCCCCAGGTCCACCGCGCCCTCGGGCGCGTCTACCTCCTCGCCGGCGTCCTCCCCGGCAGCCTCAGCGGCATCGTCGTCGCCGTGCTCACCACGGCCGGGCCCATCGCCCTGGTCTCGTTCGTCCTCCTGGACGTCTTCTGGTTCTACTCGGCGCTGCGCGCCTACCGGGCCGTCCGCGCCCGCGACTTCGCCGGGCACGAGCGCTGGATGCTGCGCAACTTCGCCGCGACCTTCGCCGCCGTGACCCTGCGCGTCTACCTGGGCCTGTTCATCGCCGTCCAGCTCCCGCTCCTGGAGGGCCCCTACGGCGGCGACTTCGAGGCGCTGTTCGCCGTCGCCTACACGGCGTCGATCGTGGCCTCGATCGCGCTCAACCTCCTGTTCATGGAAATGCACTTGCGGCGCAGGCGGACCCGGAGCACCCTCGGAGCGAACGCCTGAACACGCACGGAGGAGCCGCATGACCGACGACGAGCACACCGTCTCCACCGACCCCGACCGCCTCGACCGCGACTGGATCCACCGGGTCATCTCCACCGACACCTACTGGGCCCCCGGCCGCACCCGCGAGGACATGGACCGGGCCATCGACCACTCCCTGCCCTACGGCGTCTACGACGCCTCCGGACGCCAGCTCGCCTTCGCGCGGCTGGTCACCGACCAGACCTACTTCGCGTGGCTCAGCGACGTCTACGTCGACCGGGCCGCCCGCGGCAAGGGCGTCGGCAAGCTCCTCATGCGCCACCTCCTCGCCGAGGCCGAGCGGATGGACCTCAAACGCGTCGTGCTCGCCACCGCCGACGCCCAAGGCCTCTACCGCCAGTTCGGCTTCACCGAGATCGACGACGGCAACACGTGGATGTGCAGCCTCCGCCCCGACCGCGTCTGAACCGCGCCCCACGCGCCCCGGCCGCCCCGCGAGGTCGCCTCCGCCTCCTCGGCCTCGATCGCCGGACGGCCGTCGCGGCGACGCGCTAGGCTGGTGCGTTCCCGAATTCGAGCGAGGAGCGCAGTGTCCCAGGAACCAGGCCACGCCGACGCCCAACACCCGCAGGACGTCGACACGTCCCATGCCGTGCCCGAACCCGACCCCGCCAACACCCCCGAGCAGGAGATCGCGATCGAGCAGGAGTTCGTCGACCGCGTCTACGACCGCGTCGAGATCCTCCGCTCCGAAGCCGAGGGCAACCGCGACTCCGGCTACGCGCACCTCGCCGCGACCGTCCCCGGCGCCCAGTACGAACGCGACGTCTTCGTCTACCGCGCCGCCAGGCGCATCGCCGACCTCGACTCCCAGCACGAGGGACTCGTCTTCGGGCGCCTCGACTTCGACAACGGGGCCGTCCGCCACGTCGGGCGCCTCGGCGTCCGCGACGACGCCTACCGCACCCTCCTCGTCGACTGGCGCGCCCCCGCCGCCGCGCCCTTCTACCGCGCCACCGCCGTCGACCGCCAGGACGTCGCGCGCCGCCGCGTCATCCGCTCCTTCGGCCGCAGCGTCGAGGAGATCAGCGACGACCTCCTCAACGACGACGCCGCCGACCGGCTCCCCGTCATCGGCGACGGCGCGCTCATGGCCGCCCTGGGCCGCAAGCGGACCGGGCGCATGCGCGACATCGTCGCCACCATCCAGGCCGAGCAGGACGCCGCGATCCGCGCCCCCGGCCGGGGCGCCACCATCATCACCGGCGGCCCCGGCACCGGCAAGACCGTCGTCGCCCTCCACCGCGCCGCCTACCTGCTCTACCAAGACCGCAGCCGCTACGAGGCCGCGGGCATCCTCGTCGTCGGCCCCTCCGCCGTGTTCATGAAGTACATCGGCCGCGTCCTCCCCAGCCTCGGCGAGGAGACCGCCGCCCTGTACTCACTCGGCGAGCTCTACGCCGGCGTCGAGGCCGTCCGCCAGGACCTGCCCGAGGTCGCCGCCGTCAAGGGCGGCACCATCATGCTGCCGATCCTGCGCCGCCTCGTGCGCCAGACCCCGCCGGACGCGCCCGGCGAACTGCGCATCGTCTACCGCGGCGACGTGTTCCGACTCGACGCCGACGAGCTCGCGGCCGCCCGCGCCCGCGTCTTCGAGAAGGAGCCGCGCCCCAACCTCGCCAAGACCGAGGCCGGACGCGCCCTCCTGATCGCCCTGTGGCGCAAGATCAAACCCGTGATCCCCGACGCCGAGCCCGCCAAGTTCTCCCGCGACGTCGGCTCCCGCGGCGAGTTCCTCACCTTCCTCGACCACTGGTGGCCCGACCTGGACCCCGCCGAGGTCCTCGGCTGGGCCGGCGACGAGCAGCGCCTCGGCTCGGCCGCCGAAGGGCACCTGAAGAAGGCCGCCGTCCAGGCCGTCGCCGCCTCCCTCCGGGAGGCCGACTTCTCCATCCCGGACGTGGCCCTCCTCGACGAGCTGCGCATCCTCCTCGGCGTCAAGCCCCAGAGCCGCAGTCGCGACCGCATCCGCTCCTGGGACGGCATCCAGGAGGTCTCCACCACCCAGGACCGCTACTACGACCGGCCCGAACGCCAGTCCCGCGACGCCTTCTACGAGGACTACGCCCACGTCATCGTCGACGAGGCCCAGGACCTCTCGCCGATGCAGTGGCGCATGCTCGGGCGGCGCGGGCGCGCCGCCGGGTGGACCGTCGTCGGCGACGAGGCGCAGTCGAGCTGGCCGCGCCCCAGGGAGAGCGCCGACGCCCGCCGCCGCGCCGTCCCGCGCGGACGCGTGCACGAGTTCCACCTCACCAAGAACTACCGCAACTCCAAAGAGGTCTTCGACTACGCCGCAGCGTGGGCGAAGCCGCGGCTGCGCGACATCGACCTGCCCGAGGCGGTGCGCGAGACCGACGTGCCCGTGCGCGAGAAGGCCGTCGACGCCGACGCGCTGCTGCCCGAACTCGCGGGCGCGGTCGCCGAGGCGCTCGAGGCCGTCGAAGGGACGGTGGGCATCATCGCGCCGTACGCGCGCCACGCCGAACTGGCCGCGCTCGTCCACGACGACCGCGTGACCCTGGTGGGGCCCCTTGAGTCCAAGGGACTCGAATGGGACGCCGTGATCGCCGTCGACCTCGAGGCGGTGGCCGAGTCCCACGGCCCGGGCGTCGCCTACGTGGTCCTCACCAGAGCGACCCAGCGCCTCACCCGCCTCGACCCGGCCTGACGTGCGCTAACCGCTCGTACCGATCCACAACGGACTGCGAACACCTTCGTGGGCAGCGCCGACACGGGGCGGCCGCTAGACTCCAAGTGAGTCGCGGCCGCCCCGCCGCCGCACCGAGAACCGAATAGGCCGCCTGCTGTGTTCACGCCCCCGCCGCCCCGCTCCCGCCCCCTCGAATTGACCGGCCCCGGCCCGTCGCCGCTGGGCAAACCGCCGAAACGGTCGCAGCCTTTCCTTGCCACGGCGTTCGTGATCGGGGCACTCTGGGCGCTCCCCGCCGTGGCGGTCCAGTCGTACGCCGTCGCGACCGACAGCGGCTTGTACGCGCGCATCTCATCCGCGATGCTGCTGATCGCGTGTTTCATCATGGTCGTCGGCACCGAGTACCGAGACGGCGAGGCCGACGGAGAGACCGCCGCCGCGGGTGGAAGGCTGCCGCTGCGTGAGCAGCTGCGGCTGGCCCCGTGGGGGCGGTGCGCCGTGACCTACCTCAGCGCGACCGCCGTCGCGGTGCCGGTCGTCGTCGCCGGCGCCTACGACCACCAGGTGGCCTTCGCCGCGTTGAGCGCCTATCTGGCCGCCGGCCTCGCGGTGTCGTTCATCGCGCCTCTCGAACGGCTGGTCCGCCGTGTCCCGGACACGTTCGCGGCGGTGTTCACGGGCGTGCCGATGGGACTGCTCTTCGGCGGCATGGTCGCTCGACACCGCTGGTTCGACGACCCCTGGGTGTGGACCAGCGCCGCACTGGGGGCGCTCATGACCCTCCGCGCGCTCTTGCCAGCGGCCGCCGCCCGGATCCGCCGACGGCGGCGGTGAGCGGCGGACCGAGGCGGACGGTCAGTCGCCCACCGGCCGGTCGGCGGGCTCCTCCGGCCTGCGGCGACCGGTCCTCCTCGCCATCCAGATCAGCAGGGCCGCGGCGAGGACCCCCGGGCCCATGTGGACCAGGAGCACGCCGAACAGGCTCGGCCCGCCCCAGTCGCCCTCGTAGCTCGACGGGTCGCCGAAGTCGATCACGAAGGGCTCCATCAGGGCCCGCACGATGAAGAAGCCCCCGACGACGAAGGCGAGCAGCCACAGGACGCGTCTCATGGACCGACACTAGCGGCCCGCGGCCGCCCTGTCAGCCCGCATCCGCCGCACCGCCCCCACGACCAGCAGCAGCTGCGCCGCCGCGTACGTCGCCATCACCGCGTGGCCCTCGCCCGGGACGTCGAACCCCGCCACGCCCATGCCCAGGACCAGGTCCGAGACCACGAACAGCAGCCCGCCCAGGCCTGTCACGAGGCCGAGGCCGCTCGCGGCCGCGCCCATCGACACCAGCAGGAGGCTGTACACCGCGACCGGGACCGCGAGCGCCTCCAGCCGCGGCCACAGGACGACGTTGGCGCCCAACCAGAACGCCAGGTAGCAGCCCGGGACGAGCCAGCGCCGCCGCAGCGCCGAGAGCGCGCCGAGCCGCGCGAAGACCGCGATGTAGACCAGCTGCATGAGCCCGAACAGGGCCATGCCCGCCAGGAACGCGGGCGTGCCGTCCACGAGCAGGGCGATGTCGGCCGCGCAGGCCAGCAGCAGGCCCGCGCCGAGCCACCGCGGCAGCCGCTCGCCGGGGGCGGCCGAGACGATCAGGTAGCCCAGCAGCAGGAGCGTCAACGCGGGCTTGGTGATCCAGCGGGCCTCCCCGAGCCCCGCGGCGATGGCGGCGAGGTCGCCCGCGACGGCCGCGGCGAACGCCCACAGCCACGCGCGCGCCGGGACGCGGACGAGCACCGAGCGGATCAGGACGAGGGGAGGGCTCATGGGTGAGGGAGCCTAGCAGAGCCGGGGTCAGTGCAGGTCGCGGATGTTGATCGTCTCGCCCTGGACGACGTTGCGGGGGCCGTCGCCGTGGAAGTTGTTCTGGAACATGACCTGCTGCCCGGCCTGGTTCACCTGCGAGATCTGGATCGGCTTGCCCGCGAGCTCGCTCAGCTGCCGGCGGAACTCGGGGTCCTCGGCGCACGCCTGCTCGATCGCGGCCGCCAGGCCCTCGGGCGGGATCTTGCCGGTCTCGGCGCGCAGCAGCACGAGCTCGCGGCCCTCGTCCCTGCCGAACCGCTCCTTGACGAGCCTGCCTGCGGCGACGATGCCCTTGGCGGCCTCCCCGGCGAGGGTGCCGGCCGCGGCGGTGGCGATCGAGAGCAGTATCGGATCCATGTGGCCTCCTTCGGGGGTTCCACACAGGGTAGTCCGCTCCGGGCCGAGCGGGAAGACGCGCGAACGCCCGGGCGGCGCGATCGGGCCGGGCCGGGAGGCGCGCCGGCGACCGCTAACCGCAATGCCGTTCAGTTAAAGCGTCGGTGGCGGTGTGGCGGTGTGGCGGCAGGTGTGCTGGAGGGTGATCGTGCCCGGGATCCGTCTTGGCGCCGACAGATCCGGCCTTGCCGCGGTCGGGGCCGTGCAGCTGGAGCCGGTGCCGGTAGGGGGTGGGGTCCGGGTTCAGGCGGCGGCGACGGTGGGGAGGGTGGAGGGCTGGGGTCGGTTGGCGGGCCTGGGGTTGGTGGAGTGGCGAGGTCCATAAAGGCGGCGGCGACGAAGCGGTGTGTGGAGGGCTGGGGTCGGTTAGCGGGCCGGGGGCTGGTGTGGGTCGGGCGGACGGGGCGTCGGCCTGGGGTGTGGATGTCGTTGCGGCGCAGGGACACCGGTGGAAACATGAGGGTTCTCTACCCGTGTGGGTGTTGCCGGGGTGGGGCTGGTGGGAGGAGAATTGGGGTACGTACAGGGTTACGGAATCAGTGCAAGCGAACGAGATGTGTTCACTTAATGCAGACTACGACAGCCTCTGGCCGCTCGTACCGCCCACTGGTGTCGGGGCCGCCCTCGCAGCTAGGACGGGGGTTGTTTGTCCCGCGTTCCGGTCCTGCGCTGGTACCACCGTCACCGCGGTCTACGGGCATGTGACGGGAGCGCGGCCTCCTTGAGGAGGTACCGCCGGCCAGCACAGTCGGAGTCCCGCACACACCCCCGCACGTATCCAGCACACCCACCCGACCACCACCGACAGGACAGGAGGGAAAGACCAGACAGGCCCGACAGGCCGATAGGTCCACACGCCAGGGAGAACCGGCGGGACCGGCAGGCCATGGCCGCACGGCGGCGACTACTCGACGGCGATACGAGACCCGGCCGCGAGAGCCCGCTGCGAGGCGGCGCCGCCAGGCGAGGCGATCACCATCGCGACCATCACCGCGTATCCGCCAGGACGCGACCACGCCCACCGGGAGGAGGTGAACCCACCATGACCACCACGACCACGACGATGCCCTGTGCGAGCGCTCCTGCGGCACCCACCGCGCGCCAGGCCGCTGCGACGAACCCAGCAGCAGCCACCGCAGCAACGGCGACCGGCAGCGGCCCCACCGCTTCGGCGACCACCGGCCGAGCCGCCGCAGCGACGACCGGCGGCAACTCCACCGCACCACCGAACACCGGCCGAGTCGCCACCGCACCGGTCACCGGCCCCGCCACCACCGCCGCCCGGCCCCACTCACGCCACCCCGGCCCCGGCGATCCGCCCCGGTACATCCTCCGACTCACCGCCGCCGACCGCCCGAACCTGACCCGAGCACCCGCCCGGCCCCGGCAATCCGCCCAGGACCGGCCCCGCCGCCACACCCGTCGCTGACTGCCCGAACCTGACCCGAGCACCCGCCCGGCCCCGGCGACACACCCCAAGACCGGCCCACCGCCACACCGCCGCTGCCTCCCGAACCCCCGGGCGGCGCGATCGGGCCGGGCCGGGAAGCGCACCGGCCGGTGACACGACCGGGCCGGGCCGGGAGGCGCGACGGCGGCCGCCGCCAGCGACACGATCGGGTGACACGACGGGGCCCGGGGCCGGTTCTTGTCATACCCGCGGGGGAGGGTGGGGCTACCTTCTTCTTCCCCCAGGGAGGGTGGGGGTTAGGGATGGCAGGGGTCGGAGAGGACGAGGGTCGGAGGGGACAGTGGCTGGAGGGGACAGGCGCGAATCGCCCCTTCACCCGCTCGGGTTCGCCGCCGCCGGCGTCAGGTTCCACAGGGCGATCGCGTGCTCCCCGTGCTCGTAGCCCAGCGCCGCGATCGAAGCGGTGTCCACCTTGAAGTCCCGGCCGTCCCTCGCGGGCCGCCCCAGCCACCTCGCCGCCGCCACCCGCAGGCTGTGCCCGTGCGCCACGAACGCGACGTCCCCGCGCTCCAGCAGCGGCTCGGCCTCAGCGAGCGCCCGGTCCAGCCGCGCCGCGACCTCCTCGGCCGACTCGCCGCCCTCGCCCTTCCCGCCGTCCGTCCACAGCGTCCACTCCGGGTCCTCGGCCCGGATCTCCTCGCTCGTGCGGCCCTCGTACTCGCCGTACGCCCACTCGGCCAGGTCCGGGACCACCGCCGTGACCTCCAGCCCCGCCAGGTCCGCGGTCGCGAGCGCGCGCCGGCGCGGACTCGACCACACCGCCGCGAAGTCCCGGCCCGCCAGCAGCGGCGCCAGCGCCCTCGCCTGGGACACGCCGTGCCCGGTGAGCTCCAGGTCCGTGACCGAGGTGTGCTGGCCCGAGGCCGACCAGGTCGTCTCGCCGTGGCGGATGAGCACGATCTCTCCCATGCCGCCCAGCCTAAACCGCCCGCGGCGCGGGCACGGGCGATCGCCGCTCACACCGCCCGGGCCAGGAACACGCCCATGTAGCCGCGCTCGTCCGTCCAGCACGCCTCCGGCTCGAACCCGCTCGCCTGCAACTGGTTCTCCAGCTCGCCCCGGTGGAACTTGACGGAGACGCCCGTGCGGATCTCCTCCCCGGCGCGGAAGCCGACGTCGAGCGCCAGGGCCGCGACGTCCACCGCCATCGCCCGCATCGCCCGCAGCCGCATGTCGATCGTCGCGGTGTCGCCGTCCCACAAGACGACGTGCTCGAAGTCGTCGGGCCGGAAATCGGCGTCCAGCCGGTGGTTGAGGACGTACAGGACGTTCCGGTTGAACTCGGCGGTCACCCCCGCCGCGTCGTTGTACGCGGCGAGGATCACCTCGGGGTCCTTGACCAGGTCGGCGCCCAGCAGGAACCGGTCGCCCGGGCGCACCGCCTCGCGCAGGTCGCGCAGGAACCGGCTGCGCTCCGGCCCGGTGAAGTTCCCGAAGGTCCCGCCGAGGAACGCCACCAGGCGCGCGCCGCCGCGGTCGGGCAGCTGGTCCAGGTCCCGCGTGAAGTCCCCGACGACGCCCCCGAGGCGCGCGCCCGGGTAGGCGTCGGCGAGCTCCAGCAGCACCTCCCGCAGCTGCCCGGCGGCCACGTCGAAGGGCCAGAACGCGTCCAGCCGGCCCGCCCCGGCCAGCGCGTCGAGGACCGGGCGGATCTTCTCGGCCCGCCCCGCGCCCAGCTCGACCACCGACACCGGCCCGTCCCCCAGCGCCCCGGCGATCGCCGCCGCGTGGTCGCGGAGGATCGCGCGCTCGCTGCGCGTCTGGTAGTACTCGGGCTGGCGGGTGAGCTCGCCGAACATGGCCGAACCGCGCCCGTCGTAGTGCAGGCGCATCGGCAGGCGCTTGGGGTGCGAGGTCAGGCCGTGCCTGACGTCGAGTCGCAGCGCCGCCTCGAGATCGGTCTCGGCGACGCAGATCCGCAGTTCCGGAGCAGGCACGACATGATCTTATGCCGTTATTGTCCCGATTGCGGGCGAGTCGGCGGCCGCGTCAGGGCGCGCCCGGGACCGTGCACGCCTGCGCGGCGATCTGGCCCGCGTAGCGCAGCGCCGCGCCGACCACCGTCGGGTTGCCCCAGGCCGCGAGCCGGTCCAGCCCCATCCAGCCCGCCGAGGTGAGCCAGCCCAGGAGCCCCGACGTGTACGCGTCGCCCGCGCCGATCGCGTCGACCACCTCGACCTGCGGGGCGGCCGCCTCGGTCACGTGGTTGCGGTGGAAGGCCACCGAACCGGCGTCGCCGAGGGTCACCACCACCATCTCGGGCCCGGTCTCGAGCCACTCGCGGGCGACCGCGTCGGTGGCCCGGTCCGGGTAGAGCCGGGCCAGGTCGCGCTCGGAGACCCGCACCAGGGTCGCGAGGCCGACCAGGCGCTCGGTGCGCTCGCGGACCTTCGCCGTGTCGCCCATGGCGCTCAGGCGGATGTTGGGGTCGAACGAGACCGGGACGACGCGGCGCGCCCGGTTCACCCAGTGCTCGATCACGCGGGCCGACGGCTCCAGGTAGGCCGCGAGCGAACCGAAGTGGACGAGGTCCACCCGGCCCGGGTCGGGCTTGGGCAGGGCCCGGCCCTCCCACGCGAAGTCGGCGGTGCCGCTGGTCCAGTAGTCGTGGTCGGCGCGCCCGTCCTCGCCGACGACCGCGAGCGCCAGCGTCGAGGGCAGGTCGGTGCGGTGCAGCCAGTCGCGGCGCACGCCCGCCGAGATGTGGCGGCGCCAGACCTGGCGCCCGAAGTGGTCGCCGCCGACCGAGCCGATGAGCGCGGTGGGGACGCCGCGCCTGGCGAGCGCGACCGCGGTGTTGGCGGGGCCGCCGCCGCACGTCGGCCGGAGCTGCCCGCCGGGGGCGGGGACGAGGTCGATGACGTTCTCGCCTGCCACGAGGATCAACGGGGGCTCCTTCCGGTCGGGCGCGAGTGCCGCTGCGGAGAGGGTATTGCAGGCCCCTGACGGCCCGGAAGTCGGATTCGCGCCTCGGTGGGGGACGCGTCCGGGTTCGGGGCCCGGCCCGAGGCGAGGAGACCGCCGCCGCGGCGGACGCGGACCGGCGAGGCGGCCCGAACGCCCCGGCGGCGAACCGGGACCGGCCCGAAAGCGCGCCGCGCGGCGAGACCCGCCCGCCCGGCGCCTGCTGGGCCACGCCCGGGCGGGGCGGTGCGCCGCCCTCCCCGGCGGTCGTTCAGGATGGAGCCATGTCCACCGAAGAGGCCGACGCCGGGACCGCCGCCCACGGGAACGCCGACCGCGAGACCGGCACCGATACCGACACCCGCGACGACACCGACGGCCCCGCCGACCGGGCCGAGGCCGCGAAGGCCTCCCGCCCCAAGCAGCGCCGCATGCGCGACATGGCGCTGTCCATGGCCGTGCTCCTGCTCCCGATCGGCCTCTTCTACCTCGGCTGGAACTGGATCGCCGCGGACCGCCAGGTCAGCGTGGTCGACACCGGCGAGAACTACACGACCGCGGCCAGCCTCGGCCTGACCGTGATCGAACCGGCGCTCAGCGACGACTGGAAGCCGATCTCGACCGACCTGAAGGTCGAGGGCGAGGCCGTCACCCTGCGCACCGGCTGGTACTCGCCCGAAGGCCACGGCCTCCAGCTCGTGCAGACCACGGGCCCGATCGCGGACGTCAACGAGGGCCTGACCGGCACCGGCACGCCCGTCGACGCCGCCGGCGTCACCTGGTCCTCGTACGAGCTGAGCAGCGGCGAGGCGTGGACGGCCGAACTGGCCGGCGCCACCGTGGTCATGATGGCCGAACCCGACGGCGTGGACGAACTCCCCGAACTCGCCGAAGGCGTGGTCGACGCCGCCACCGGCTGACCCCGGCCCCGCCGCACCGGCAGGGCCGCGTGACCCGGCCGTCGTGGACCGCAAGTCGAGACTCGCCGCGGACACCGCCCGAAGCCCTGCCGCGCCCTTTTCGCACCCCCGCGCCATCGTTGAACCGGGGCCCCAGGGCGCCCGATCCGACCGCACACGCCCGGACGCGCCGGAGCCGGTTCAGTCCCCGGCCTCGTCGTCCTCACCGGAGCCGGTGCGGGCCTGGAGGCGCTCCCGGGCGCCCTCCAGATGCGACTGGCACAGGTCCGCCAGCGCCTCGCCCCGCTCCCACAGCTTCAGCGACTCCTCCAGGGTCGCGCCGCCCGCCTCCAGGCGCTCGACCGTCGCCACCAGCTCCGCCCGGGCCTCTTCGTAGCTCAACCGCTCGTCGCTCACGACGCCTCCTTCTCCGTCACCTCGGCCCGCAGCGTCCCCGCCGCGAGCCGCACCTCGATCCGCTCCCCGGCCTCGCCCGCGTCCCGCACCACCGCGCCCGACCCGGCGTCGGTGACGATCGCGTACCCGCGGTCGAGCGTGGACTGCGGCGAGAGCGCCCGCAGCCGCGCCCGCAGATGCTCCAGGTCGTCGATCGACCGCTCCAGGCGCGACCCCGTCCGCGCGCGCATCCGGTGCACCAGGTTCGCGACGGCCTCCCCGCGGGCCTCCAGCATCGTCTCGGGCCGGGCCAGCACCGGCCGGGCCCGCAGCGCCGCGACCGCGTCCGCCTCCTTGACGAGCTTCACCTGGAGGGCCTGGCGCAGCCGCGTCCGCGCGATGTTCATCCCGCGCTGCTCCTCGGCGAGGTCCGGGACGACCTTCTTGCCCGCCTCCGTGGGCGTCGAGGCGCGCCAGTCGGCCACGTAGTCGAGGATCGGCGTGTCCGGCTCGTGCCCGATCGCCGAGACCACCGGCGTGACCGCCTCGGCCACCGCCCGGCACAGCGTCTCGTCCGAGAACGGCAGCAGGTCCTCCATCGAACCGCCGCCGCGGGCGATCACGATGACCTCCACATCGGGGTCGCGGTCGAGTTCGGCGAGCGCCGCGCACACCTCCGCGACCGCGCGCGGGCCCTGGACGGCGACCTCACGGACCGCGAAGTCCGCGGACGGCAGCCGGGCCTTGGCGTTCTTCAACACGTCCCGCATCGCGTCCGAGGCGCGCCCGGTGATCAGCCCGATCCGGTACGGCAGGAACGGCAGCGGCTTCTTGCGGGCGGCCGCGAACAGGCCCTCGGCGGCCAGGAGCCGCTTGAGCCGCTCCAGGCGCGCCAGCAGCTCGCCCAGGCCGACCTGCCGGATCTCCCGCACGTGCAGCGACAGCGACCCGTTCTTGTCCCACCACTGCGCCTGGGCGCGGATCACCACCTGCGCGCCGTCGCGCAGCGGCGGGTCGCAGGCCGCGACCGCGCCGGTGAAGTCCACGACCCGCATCGACACCTCGGCCGAGGGGTCGCGCAGCGTCAGGTACACGGTGCGGCCGCGGTGGCTGATCTCGGTGATCTGGCCCTCCGTCCACACCTCGCCCAAGCGCGCGAGCCAGTCCCCGATCTTCTTGGACACCACCCGCAGCGGCCACGGGTTCTCGGCGCTCATCGGCGCGCCCGGCCCCGTGGCGGGCCGGGACGGGGCCCCGGGGGCGGGCGGCTCGGCGGCGCTGCTCGGTGCGTCGGTCACGTGGCCAGCCTAACTGTGGGGTGTGACGAAACCGGACGGCCGGTTACCATCGAGGCGTGGCAGACCCGAAGCGAGTGTTGTTGGCCAAGCCGCGCGGGTACTGCGCGGGCGTGGACCGAGCCGTGGAGACCGTCGAGAAGGCGCTGGAGCTCTACGGCGCCCCCGTCTACGTGCGCAAGGAGATCGTGCACAACCGGCACGTGGTGGAGACGCTCGCCGGCAAGGGCGCGGTCTTCGTCGAGGAGAACGAGGAGGTGCCGCCGGGCTCGGTGGTGGTCTTCTCCGCCCACGGCGTGGCGCCCGAGGTCCACGACCAGGCCGCCGAGCGCGACCTGAAGGCCATCGACGCGACCTGCCCGCTCGTGACCAAGGTGCACCAGGAGGCGCGGCGCTTCGCGCGCGAGGACTACGACATCCTGCTCATCGGCCACGAGGGCCACGAGGAGGTCATCGGCACGTCCGGCGAGGCCCCCGCGCACATCCAGCTCGTGGACGGGCCCGACTCGGTCGAGGGGATCAGCGTCCGCGACCCCGAGAAGGTCGTGTGGCTCTCGCAGACGACGCTGTCGGTGGACGAGACCATGGAGACCGTGGACCGGCTCAAGAAGCGCCTGCCGATGCTCCAGAACCCGCCGAGCGACGACATCTGCTACGCGACCCAGAACCGCCAGCAGGTGGTCAAGGACATCGCCGCCGACTGCGACGTGATGCTCGTGGTCGGCTCCAAGAACTCCTCGAACTCGGTGCGGCTCGTGGAGGTCGCGGTGCAGCACGGGGCCGGGAGCGGGCACCTCATCGACTTCGCGCACGAGATCGAGGACGCCTGGCTCGAGGGCGCCGCCACGGTCGGGCTGTCCTCGGGCGCGTCGGTGCCCGACAACCTCGTGCAGGACGTGCTCGCCCACCTGGCCGAGCGTGGTTTCGCCAGCGTCGAGGAGTTCGAGCCGGTGACCGAGAAGCTCACCTTCTCGCTGCCGCGCGAGCTCGTGAAGGACCTGAAGGCCGCGGAGAAGGCGAAGGCCGAGGCGGCCGCGCGATAGCGCGCGGCCGGGTAGTCCGTTCGCGTTGCCGGGCCGTCCGCCCTTGCGGCCGGCCCTTCCGCGCCCGGTCCCGCTTCACTCTTTCGGGTGACACGGGCGCCGCCGGTCCCGGTTTTTGTCGCACCCGAGCGGGAAAGTCGGCCTTACCTTTCCCCTCTCGGGAGGGTGGGGGTTAGGGACGGCAGACGGCCTTGAGCCCCGCGGCGCCCGGGGCGATCATCGCCCGCTCACCGCTCACCGCTCACCGCTCACCGCTCACCGCTCACCGCTCACCGCTCACCGCTCACCGCGTCCGAGTCCCACGTCGGCCTCCTCGCCGGGGTCACCACCGGCGCCGGCGACTCGGGCGCCTCGCCCGCGACCTCCAGCTCGCTGAACCGCCGCGCCGTCACCAGCAGCCGCGACTCCACGCTCGCCACCGCCGCGTTGTACGAGCCCACCGCCGCCTCCAGCGACGAGCCCAGCCGCGAGAAGTGCCCCGCCACCGACCCCAGCCGCTCGTGCAGCTCCCGGCCCAGCCGGTGCACCTCCTTGGCGTGCACCGCCAGCGCCTCCTGCCGCCACGTGTGCGCCACCGTCCGCAGCAGCGCCATCAGCGTCGCCGGGGAGGCGATCACCACCCCGCGCCCGAACGCGTCCTCCAGCAGCGCCGGGTCCCCCCGCAGCGCCGCGTCCAGGAACGCGTCCGCCGGCACGAACAGCACCACCATCTCCGGCGTGTCCTCGAACGCCCGCCAGTACTCCTTGCCCGCCAGCGACTCCATGTGCCGCCGCAGGTGCTTCCCGTGCGTCTTCAGCAGCTCGTCGCGCAGCCCCTCGTCCTCCGACTCCAGCGCCTGGAGGTAGGCCTGGAGCGGCGCCTTCGCGTCCACCACGAGCTGGCGCCCGCCCGACAGCCGCACCACCAGGTCGGGCCGCACGCCGCGACCGTCCACCAGCCCGGACTGCTGCTCGGAGAAGTCGCAGTGCTCGACCATCCCCGCGACCTCCACGATCCGCCGCAGCTGCACCTCGCCCCACTGGCCCCGCACCTGCGGCGACCGCAGCGCCCCCAGCAGCCGCCCGGTCTGCTCCCGCAGGTCCTCCGAGATGTCCGCGACCCCCGAGAGCTGGATCCGCAGCTGCGCGTACGCGTCGACCCGCGCCTTCTCCACGTCGCCCAGGCGGCTCTCGTAGCGCGACAGGGTCTCCGCGATCGGCGCGAGCACCTGGCCCACCGCCTGGCGCGAGTGGTCGGTCGCCTCGTACGCGACGTTCTTCAACGTCGACTCCAGCCGCCGCTCGTTGTCCGCCGCGGCCTCCAGCCGCGCCGTCGCCGCCGCCAGCTCCGCCGACTGCCGCGACCGCCCCGCGTACCAGCCGCCGACACCGCCCGCCGCGAGGCACACCACCGCCAATAGGACCCACGTCATAGGGGCCAGTGTAGGCGCGCGGCCGCGGGTAGGCTCGGTACATGTTGCTGTGGTTGACCTTGCTGGTGGTCGCGATCGCGGTCATCGCCTTCGTGGTCCAGTCCAACAAGAAGCGCGCCCAGGCCGAGCTCGCCGACGCCGAGGCCGAGGCCCGGCGCCTGTACGAGCGCCTCGGCGGCCAGACCATGAACCTCACCGCGCCGGGGGACGACCTCCCCGCCGGGCAGGCCCTCGCCGACGCGGGGGAGCGCTACACCGCCTCCGGCTCCCAGCTCGAACAGGCCCGCACGATCCACCAGTACCGGCTCGCCGCCGAGACCGCGATCGAGGGCCTCCACTACGTGCGCGCCGCCAGGACCGCCATGGGCATGGACCCCGGCCCCGAGATCCCGGTCCTCCGCGGCAAGCGCAGCACCGGCGCGCTCACCGAGCCGGTCAGCGCCGAGGTCGAGGGCCGCACCTACACCGGCTCGCCCGACCCCAGCGACCAGAACCGCCACTACTACCCGGGCGGCAATGTGGACGGTCGGCCGGTCCCGGCCGGCTGGTACAACACGCCGTGGTGGCAGCCCGCCCTCGCGGGCGCCGCGGGCGCGTTCGTCGGCCTGATGATCTTCGACGCGATGCTCGCCCCCGCCTACGCGATGGGCGCCGTCGAAGGCGGCGACTACAGCGGCGGCGACGCGGGCGCGGACGGCGGCGACAGCGGTGACGGCGGCGGCGACTACGGCGGGGACGCCGGCGGCGACTACGGCGGCGGTGACTTCGGGGGCGGCGACTTCGGCGGCTTCGAGTAGCCCCGCCTCCGGCACGAAGGCCTTCGGGCCCTGACGCATCGCGTCAGGGCCTTTTTGCCGCCTCCGGCGGGGCCCGCGCGCCGGACGGGGCGCACGGCGGCTCGTGGGGCCGCATTGATTACGGGGCAAAGCATTCTGAATGCAACTGTTGCCGCGCTTCAGGGCGTATCGATGTCGGGGACACCAAAGTGGCGTTACCCCTGCGAACATGTCCATAGTCACCAAATTCCTTTCTTTCGGAGACCACCCCCCGGTCCCGCGGCAGGCACTGCGGGGCCACCCCCCAACAAGGAGAGTTCGTGACAGTTGCACAGCGGCGCTCGCGCCGCCTCCTCGCCGCCGCCTTCGCGGGCGCGCTGGTACCGGCGGCGCTCGCCACCGGCGCCTCGGCACAGACACCCGACACCGAGATCCAGGCCCTCATCGAGGACAAGGTCGACCCCGCCCTGCTCGGCGCGATCGACGGCAAGGGCGAGGCGGAGCTGTGGCTCCTGTTCGCCGGAGCCCCCGACTACAGCGCGGCGCTCGCCGCCGACACCAAGGCCGAGCAGGGCACCGCCGCCGTGGAGGCCGCCAAGGCCTTCGCCGAGGCCTCGCAGTCCGAGGTCGCCGCCGCCCTCGACGACTCCGGGATCGCCTACGAGTCCTTCTGGGGCGCTTCGGCGATCAGGGTCGAAGGCGGCGACGACCTGGTCGCCGACCTGGTCGCCTTCGACGAGGTCGAGGCGATCCTGCCCGCCCCCCAGGTGGAGCGGATCGAGCCGATCACCCCCGGCGGCAAGGGCGGCGACGACTTCCAGACCTGGGACGCCGTGCAGACCGCGGCCGTCCAGTGGGGCGTCGAGGACGTGGGCGCGCCCGACGTCTGGGCCGAGGGCTTCACCGGCGAGGGCATCGTCGTCGCCTCCATCGACACCGGCGTCGACTACGACCACCCGGCCCTCGTGGACCGCTACCGCGGCAACAACGGCGACGGCACCTTCACCCACGACTACAACTTCTACGACGTGGCCGACGCCTGCGAGGGCGACGCGCCCTGCGACGCCGACGGCCACGGCACCCACACCATGGGCACCATGGTCGGCGCCGACGGCATCGGCGTCGCCCCCGACGCGGAGTGGATCGCCGTCAACGGCTGCTGCCCCGACGAGGAGACGCTGCTGCGGGCGGGGGAGTGGATCGCCGCCCCCACCGACGCCGAGGGCCGCGGCGCCGACCCGCTCAAGGCCCCGCACGTGGTCAACAACTCCTGGGGCGGTTACGGGTACGACCCGTTCTACGCCCAGGTCGTGGACCTCTGGCACGCCGCGGGCATCATCCCGGTCTTCGCGGCCGGCAACAGCGGCTACTCCTGCCTCACCATGGGCAGCCCCGGCATCTACGAGAACGTGATCGCCGTCGGCGCCTACGACGAGGACGGGAAGATCGCCGACTTCTCCTCGCGCGGCCACGGCTGGGAGGGCACGCTGAAGCCGGACCTGTCCGCGCCCGGCGTGGACGTCTACTCGTCCCTCCCGGGCGGTGAGTACGGCACCGCCGACGGCACCTCCATGGCCGCCCCGCACGTGGCCGGCTCGATCGCGCTGCTGCTGTCGGCCTCGCCGACGCTCGAAGGCGACTACGAGGCCGTCTACGAGACCCTGACGGACACGGCCGCCGACGTCGCCGACGACCAGTGCGGCGGCGACGAGGAGGCCAACAACGTCTACGGGCACGGCAGGATCGACGTCGAGGACGCCGTGGACGAGGCCCCGGCCGGGAGGTTCGGCTCCCTCTCGGGCGCCGTGACCGACCAGGACGGCGAGCCCGTCGCCGGCGTCCGGCTCGTCTTCGAGGGCGGCGTGGTCCGCGAGGCCGTCACCGGCGCCGACGGCGCCTACGCCTTCGAACGCGTCCCCGCCGGGCGCTACCACGTCACCGTCTCGAAGTTCCTCTACGAGACCGCGACCGGCTCGGTCCGCGTCGGCCGCGGCGGCGAGGCGGTCTTCGACGCCGAGCTCACCAGGCTGGAGACGCGGATCGTCGAGGGCGCCGTCGTGGACGGCTCCGGGCACGGCTGGCCCCTCGACGCGAGCGTCGAGACCGCCGGAGGCGAGGCCGCGGCCGCGACCGACCCGTTCACCGGGGCGTTCAGCCTCGAGATCCCCGCCGACGGCGACTGGCCGCTGACGGTCCGGGCCGACTACCCCGGCTACGAGCGGCTCACCGTGGACCCCGCCGACGCGGCCCTGATCGAGGTCCCGATCAGCGCGGCCTGCCTGGCCCCCGGCTACGGCTCCGACGTGCTCGACGAGCGCTTCGAGTCGCTGGAGGTCCCCGCGGGCTGGGAGGTGGTCGACCGGGGCACCGGCGACCCGTGGCTGTTCGACGACCCGTACCTGTACGGCAACACCACGCCCGGCTCGGGCGGGTTCGCGCAGGCGAACGCCGACGCGCCCGGCCCCGGGCTCGAGACGGACACGGACATGATCACCGCGCCGTTCGACCTGTCCGCCGCCGAGGACCCGACCCTGGGATTCGCGAGCTTCTTCGTGGACGATGGGATCGGCGGCGAGGCCGACGTGTCGGTCTCGGTCGACGGGGGCGCGACCTGGGAGCAGGTCTGGCACACCGACGCGGACCTGCTCGACACCGTGGAGGCGGTGGACCTGTCGGCCTGGGCCGACCAGACCGCCGTCCAGCTCAAGTTCCACTACACCGACCACGGCCAGTGGGCCTGGTTCTGGCAGGTCGACAACGTCCGCATCGGCTGCGGTGAGCTCGCGGGCGGCCTGGTGCGCGGCACCGTCGCCGACGCGGTCACCGGCGACCCGGTCGCCGGCGCGGTCGTCACCGACCCCGCCACCGGGAGCACCGCCGTGAGCGGCGCCGACGGCGAGTACGTCCTCTTCACCGACGCGGGGGCGACCACCCTCGAAGCGTCGCTGGAGGGCTGGTCGACCGGCACCGCCGCCGCCGAGGTCGAGCTCGACGCCGTGGTCGGCGCCGACTTCGCGCTGGAGGCCGAGGCGTAGCACCAGGATGGGACGAGGGCCCCGGCGCGACCGCCGGGGCCCTCGCTCTCGGTCCCGCATGGAACCCGGAGCGTCACCTCCGCGGCGGCGGGCGATCACCGTCCCGACGGGAGTCGCGAGGGCCGTTCGGGGCCGCGGGCGGCGGCTTCGAAGAGCCCGTCGATCGAGGTATTCCCTTCTGGGGCACAAGGTGCGAGCGGCCATCAATCACCGCAATGGCGCTTTAGGCGGTGCTGCAACCCTGGGGTCATATCGCATCACGCCCTACGGGAAACCTTCCTTAGTGATCTTGGTCACATTGAAAACGCGCACGCGCTGTTTCGTTCTGGTTCACGCACCGTTACGAACGCGCGGGCGGAGTCGTTCGGAGCGCACCGGGACGGGAATCGTCCGAGTTCAGGGCAACTGTCGGCTCCGCCCGACCCGCCCGGCACGCGCGTTTCATTCGCTTCGGGTCGCATGTCCGCCGTCCCATGATCCGCACCGGTACGGCCGAAGTGTGCAAAGTGGGGTCTTGTGCGTTCCTTTGCGGACTGGCACCGTGTTCTCCGTGCTTCCCTCACATCCGGAGGGGCGCCGCACGACAACCACGCCCGCTTCGGCACCGGGAACCCCGTCCCGAAGCCCCCCAACAGAACAGGAGCCGTCGTGATCAAGTTGCAACGACGCGTGGCCCAGGCCCTCGCGGCCTCGGCGGCAGGACTGCTGGTGTCCGCCCTACCGGGCACCGCCGTCTTCGCCGAACCCGCGACCGACGCCCTCGTCGACGAGAAGGCCGCCCCCGGCCTGCTCGCCGCGATCGAAGCCGAAGGCGAGGCCGAACTCTGGGTGCGCTTCGAAGGCGCCCCCGACTACGACCCCGCCTTCGCCGCCGACACCAAGACCGAGAAGGGCGCCCAGGCCGTCGCCGCCGCCCAGGACTTCGCGGCCACCTCGCAGCAGGACGTGATCGACCTCCTCGACGAGGAGGGCGCCGCCTACGAGTCCTACTGGGGCTCCAACACCGTCAAGGTCACCGGCGACGAGGACCTCCTCGCCGAACTCGTCCGCCTCGACACCGTCGCCGGCGTCGTCCAGGCCCCCGAGTACGAGCTCATCGAACCCGTCGAGCCCCTCGTCGCCGACCCCGGACCCGACGCCGTCGAATGGGGCCTCGACAACATCCACGCCTCGGACGTGTGGGACATGGGCTACGACGGCACCGGGATCGTCGTCGCCTCCATCGACACCGGCGTCGACTACGACCACCCCGCCCTGGTGAACCAGTACCGCGGCAACAACGGCGACGGCACCTTCACCCACGACTACAACTTCTACGACGTCGCGGACGCCTGCTCCGGCGACGCCCCCTGCGACACCGACGGCCACGGCACCCACACCATGGGCACCATGGTCGGCGACGACGGCGGCGACAACCAGATCGGCGTTGCCCCCGGCGCCGAGTGGATCGCCGTCAACGGCTGCTGCCCCAGCGCCGAGGCCCTCATCGAGTCCGGCCAGTGGATCGCCGCCCCGACCAAGGCCGACGGCACCTCGCCCGACCCGTCCAAGGCACCCGACGTCGTCAACAACTCCTGGGGCACCACCGCCTCCGTCGACGACCCGTTCTACGAGGACATCGTGGCCCTGTGGCACGCCGCCGGGATCATCCCCGTGATGTCCCTGGGCAACAACGGCGAGGAGGGCTGCGAATCCGCCGGTTCGCCCGGCCTGTACCCGAACGTCATCGGCGTCGGCGCCCACGACGTCGACAACGAGATCGGCTACTTCTCCGCCCGCGGCCCCGGCCGCGACGGCCAGGTCAAACCCGACCTCTCCGCCCCCGGCGTCACCGTCCGCTCCTCGCTCCCGGGCACCGGCTACGGCACCGGCAGCGGCACCTCCATGGCCGCGCCGCACGTCGCCGGCACCGTCGCGCTCATGCTCTCGGCCGCACCGGCGCTCGACGGCGACTACGACGCGGTCTACGAGGCCCTCACCAGCACCGCCGTCGCCACCGACGACGACCAGTGCGGCGGCACCGCCGAACTGAACAACGTCTGGGGCCACGGCCGACTCGACGCGCTCGAAGCGGTCCTGGCCTCGCCCATCGGCGCTACCGGCGCCCTCTCCGGCACCATCGTGGACGACGCCGGCGAACCCGTCGAAGGCGCGAAGCTGACCTTCACCGGCGAGTTCACCCGCACCGCCGCCACCGGCGCCGACGGCGCCTTCGCGGTGCCGGTGCTCCCCGTCGGCGAGTACGCCGTGACGGGCACCAAGTTCGGTTACGCCGACCTGACCGGCTCGGTCAGCGTCACCGAAGGCGAGACGGCCGTGTTCGACGGCGTCATGACCGCCGTCGAGTCCACCACCGTCACCGGCACTGTCGTGGACGGCTCCGGGCACGGCTGGCCGCTCCCGGCCACCGTCGCCACCGCCGGCGGCGAAGCGTCCACCACGACCGACCCGCTCACCGGCGAGTTCGCCCTCACCCTCCCCGTGGGCGAGTGGGAGCTGGTCGTCGACGCCGACTACCCCGGCTACCAGGAGGTCACCGTCGGCGTTGTCTCCGCCGCCGACCTCGAGATCGAGGTCCCGATCGCCGAGGGCTGCGTCGCCCCCGGCTACGGCTTCGAACCGCTCGGCTCGATCTTCGAGGGCGGCACCGCGCCGGCCGGCTGGACCGTGGTCGACCGCGGCACCATGGGCTGGGAGTTCGACAACCCCGGCGGGCGCAGCAACCTCACCCCGGGCTCGGGCGGGTTCGCCATCGCCGACTCGGACGAGCAGGGCTCGGGCGGGAACCTCATGGACACCGACCTGATCTCCCCGGTCTTCGACCTGTCCAGCGCCGACACCCCGGTGCTGTCCTTCGCGACCGACTACTACAAGGGCTCCTACGACACCGTCGCCGAAGTGCTCGTCAGCCCCGACGGCGGCGACACCTGGGAGACCGTCTGGGCCCCGACTGCCAACGCGCGCAACCAGACCGTCGAGATCGACCTGTCCGAGTGGGCCGACTCGACCGAGGCGCGCCTGAAGTTCCACTACGACGACAACACCACCTGGGCCTGGTGGTGGCAGATCGACGACGTGCTGGTCGGCGGCGCCGCCGACTGCGTCCCGGTCGAGGGCGGCCTGGTGCGCGGCACCGTCACCGACCTCGACACGGGCGCCCCCGTCGCGGGCGCGACGGTCACCCACACCGCCTCCGGGCACGCCGCGGTCACCGACGCCGAAGGCGACTACTGGCTCTTCGCGGCGGGCTCGGGCCCGTCCGAGTTCTCGGCCGTCGTCCCGGAGTTCGGCTCCACCACCGAATCGGTCGCGATCGTCCCCGACGGCGTCGTCACGGCCGACTTCGCGGTCGGCTCGCCGAACATCAGCGTCAGCGCCACCACCTTGAACTCCTATGTGCAGCAAGGCGGTTCGTGGACGCAGTACCTGAGCCTCACGAACAACGGCTCGGGCGACGGCGAGGTCACCCTCGACATCGGCCACGGCGACTTCAGCGTCCTCGGCTTCGAGCGCCCGGACGACACGTCCTGGCTGACGCTGTCGGACGACACCGTCCTCGTCCCGGCCGGCGAGACCGTCCGCGTCGCGGTCAAGTCCAGCGCGACCGAGGAGGCCGGCGTCGACCAGCCGGGCACCTACTCGGCCCTGCTGACGGTGAACGTGGTCAGCCCGCACCCCTCGCCCACCGTGTCGGTCTCGATGGTGGTCGTCCCGAAGGTCGAGGAGGGCAAGCTCCTCGGCACCGTCTCGGCCGAGACCTGCGACGGCACCACGGCCGCCCTGGAGGGCGCCCAGGTCCAGATCCGCGTCGACGGCGGCGACACCGAGCACCTGCGGTCCGACGAGGACGGGGCGTACGAGCTCTGGTTCGCCGAGGACACCTACACGGTGATCGCCTCCAAGGACGGCTACGCGGCCGACTTCGCGACGGTCGACGTGACCGCCGGGGCCGAGGCGGAACTGAGCTTCACCCTGGAGGAACTCGACTGCTGACGGCATGAGCGAAGGGCCCCCGCCGCGAACGCGGCGGGGGCCCTTTCAGCGCGCGGAGGTCACCACTCGGCGAAGGCGCCGTCCCGGCGGCGCCAGACGTCGTTGCGCCAGCGGTGCGGGTCGGCGGCCGCCTTGCGCACCGCGGCCTCGTCGACCTCGACGCCCAGGCCCGGCGCGGTCGGGCGCTGCACGTACCCGTCGGTGAACGTGAACACGGTCGGGTCCACCAGGTAGTCGAGCAGGTCGTTGCCCACGTTGTAGTGGATGCCGAGGCTCTGCTCCTGGATGAGGAAGTTCGGCGTGGCGAAGTCCACCTGGAGGCTCGCGGCGAGCGCGATCGGCCCCAGCGGGCAGTGCGGCGCCATCACCACGTCGTGCGCCTCGGCCATGGCCGCGATCCGCCGGACCTCCGAGATCCCGCCCGCGTGCGACAGGTCCGGCTGCGCCACCGCGATCCCCGCGGCCAGCACGTCCCGGAAGTCCCAGCGCGAGTACAGCCGCTCGCCGGTGGCGATCGGAATCGACGTCGCCGCGGTGATCCGCGCCAGGTCGCGCGAGAACTCGGGCACGACCGGCTCCTCCACGAACAGCGGCAGCAGCGGCTCCAGCAGCGGCAGGACCCGGCGGGACATGGCGGTCGAGAAGCGGCCGTGGAAGTCGATCGCGAAGTCCATGTCCTCGCCCACGGCCTCGCGCAGCTCCGCGAACTGGTCCACGATCCGGTGCGTCGCCGCCGGGGACTCGATGTGCTCCAGCTGCGTCGCCCCGTTGCACTTCACGGCGGTGAACCCGAGCTCCTTGGCGCGCAGGGCGTGCTCGGCGAGCTCCTCGACGGTGTCGCCGCCGACCCACGTGTAGACGCGGGCCCGGTCGCGCACCGGGCCACCCAGCAGCTCGTACACGGGCACGCCGAGGGCCTTGCCCTTGAGGTCCCACAGGGCCTGGTCGATCCCGGCGACGGCGCTGGAGAGCACCGGCCCGCCGCGGTAGAACCCGCCCTTGGTCATGACCTGCCAGTGGTCCTCGATGCGCCCGGCGTCGGCGCCGAGGAGCCGCTCCGCCAAGGTCGCGACGACGCTCGCGACGGCCTCGGCGCGCCCCTCGACGATGGGCTCGCCCCAGCCGACGTGCCCGTCGGCGGTCTCGATGCGGACGAAGAGCCAGCGGGGCGAAACGAGGAAGGTCTCGATCCGGGTGATCGCCGAAGGCGACGAGGGTGCGGCCGTGTGCGTGGAAGCGATGCTCAAGGGGACCTCTATCTCTGGTGGCGTGTCGTGTCGGCGTCCGTTCCCGGTCCACCCGGCGCGGCGGCCGGACGCGCCCGCCCGCCGCCTGGGCACGCGGCCCATGATAGCGATTGCTTCGACGGTGCCGCCAGCACCGGCGCCGCCGTCCCCGCGCCCTCCCTCAGCCCCGGGAGCCGGGGCGGCGCACCGACCGGCCCGCGAGGGCCTCGGTCCGCTCCCCGTCGGCAACGGCCGCTCGGCCGTTCACGAACACGTACGGGATCCCGGCCGCCTGCCGCCGCGGCTCATCGAAAGTGGAGCGGGCGTCCACCGTCTCGGGGTCGAACAGCACCAGGTCCGCCGCGCACCCCTCCTTGACGAGACCGCGATCGGTCAGGCCGAGGACCGCCGCGGGCCTGCCGCTCAGGTGCGCCACGCACTCCTCCACGCTCAGCAGCCCCAGCTCCCGCGTGTAGTGCCCGAGGTACCGGGCGAACGACCCCCAGGCGCGGGGGTGGATCTTGTCCCCGGCGAGCACGCCGTCCGACGATCCGGTGTGGACGGCGTGCCGCATGATCGCCCGCACGTTCTCCTCGTTGCCCACGTGCATGAGGCACCCGGTGCCGAAGTCGTCGCGCACCAGCAGGTCCAGGTAGAACTCCGCGGGCCGCTGCGCCTCGGCCGCCTCCGCGACCGACCTCCCCACGTACTCGCGCAGCTCGGGCCTGGTGACCCCCGTGATCTCGTACCGCGCCCAGTCCGCCGGGACGCCGTTCGCGCCGTCGGTGCCGGTCACGTCCAGCTCGTGGACGATCCGGGCCCGGACCTCCGGGTCCGCCAACCGCTCCCTCAGGGCCGCATAGCCTCCCGCGAGCGACCAGCTCGGCAGCAGCGCCGCGAGCATGGTCATGCCCGGCAGGTACGGGTAGGTGTCGAGGCTGACCGGGACGCCCTCGTCCAGCGCCTCGTCGACCAGCTTGAGGAACTCGGCCGCCCTCCCCGCGTTCACGTCGTAGTTCAACGTCGCGTGCGCCAGGTGCAGGGCGCAGCCCGCCTCGCGGCTGATCGCGATCATCTCCGCGTAGCCCTCCATCGCGCCGGCGCCGTAGCTGCGCTGGTGGGGGCCGAAGTAGCCGCCGTACCGGGCGACCACTCTGCACAGTTCCACGAGCTCGGGCGTTTCCGCGTACATGCCCGGCGTGTAGGACAGGCCCGCCGAGAGCCCGAACGCGCCCTCCTCCATGCCCCGGGCCACGGCGGCCCTCATGGCGTCGAGCTCCGCCGCGGTCGGGCGCCGGTCCTCCCAGCCCATCGCGAGCATCCGCACGGTGCCGTGGGGGACGAGGTAGGCGGCGTTCACCGCGATGCCGCGGCCGTCGACGCCCCGGTCGAGCCGGTCGAGGTACTCGCCGACCGTGCGCCAGTCGTACCCGACGTCCAGGCGCCCGTTCCAGGCGGCGATGGCCTCCCGCATCTGCGGCGCGGTCGTCTCGTCCACCGGCGCGTACGAGAGCCCGTCCTGGCCGAGCACTTCGAGGGTGCAGCCCTGGCCGAGCTTCGCGAGGTGGTCGCGGTCGTGGAGGACCGCCAGCTCGGAGTGGGCGTGCATGTCGATGAAGCCGGGCGCGAGGACCAGGCCCCCGGCGTCGACGACCTCGGCCCCGTCGAGGTCGAGGCGGTCGCCGACGGCCGCGATGCGGCCGTCCTTGACGCCGACCTCCGCCCGGAAGCGGGGCGCGCCCGTCCCGTCGGCGATCTCGGCGCCTCGGATCACGAAGTCCATTGCCGCCATTCGACGCCCTCCCTCACCCGGCACGGAGCGTCAGTCTACGTAGGCGATCGCGTCGACCTCCACCAGCATCTCGGCCCTCGGGAGGGTGCAGATGACGGTGGTGCGGGTCGGGAACGGGACGCCCTCGGGGGAGCGCTCGGTCAGGAACGCCTCGTAGACCTCGTTCATGGCGGCGAAGTCGGCGCGGTCGGCCAGGTACACCCGCAGGGTCATCACGTCGCCCACGGTCGCGCCGCCCGCCTCGAGGATCGCCGCGACGTTCTCGAGGGTCCGGCGCGTCTGGGCCCGCACGTCGCCGGGGTGGAGGTACTCGCCGGTGGCCGGGTCGACGGGGCCCTGCCCGGAGACGGCGAGCAGCGGGCCCTTGCGGACGCCCTGCGGGAAGGCGTGGGCGGGCGCGGGGGCGGCGGCGGTGCGGACGGCGAGTTTCTCGGTCATATAGTAAACATACATTCCAGTTAAGGGCGGTACGCGATGGACGAGACCCGGCTGCAAGGCCTCCGCGACGAGGTCCTCGACTGGCGGCACAAGGGCGTCCCCGACTCGGCCCACGGCCGCACCATCGCCGAGTGGACCGCCTCGGGGGCCCCCGTCTCCGCCCTCCCCACCCCCTCGGTGACCCTCTCCGAGCAGGCCCTCGCGCACAACCTCGGCGCCATGGCCGCCTGGTGCGCCGAGCGCGGCCTCGCGCTCGCCCCGCACGGGAAGGCCACCATGGCCCCCCAGCTCTGGCGGCGCCAGCTCGAGGCCGGAGCCGCCGGGATCACCGTCGCCACCCCCTTCCAGGCGGGCGTGGCCCGCCATTTCGGCGTGCCCCGCATCCTCATCGCCAACCAGATCGCCGATCCCGCCGCGGTCGCGCGTCTGAGCGCATGGGCCGCCGAAGGCACCGCCATCGGACTCTTCTCCGATTCCGAGGCGACTGTCGACCTGCTTTCAGCGGCCGCGACCACGACGGTCGATGTACTCGTCGAGCTCGGCGCCGACGGCGGCCGGGCCGGGGCGCGGAGCATCGAGGCCGCGCTCGCGGTCGCCGCGCGCGTCGCCGCCGCCCCGAACCTGCGCCTCGCGGGCGTGGCCGGGTACGAGGGCGCGGTGACCGCCGGGACCGACGCGGCCGCCCTGGCGGCCGTCGACGACTACCTCGGCGACCTCGCGACCCTGTTCGCGGCCTTGGACTTCGAGACCGACCGGCCGGTGGTCACCGCGGGCGGCAGCGCCTACTTCGACCGGGTCGCGGCCGTGCTCGGTCCGCTCGCCGGCACCGCCGAGGTGCTCCTGCGCTCGGGCTCCTACCTCGTGCACGACCACGGCTGCTACGCCCGCTGGACCCCGGCCGCCCGCGGCGGCGACGGGCCCGGGCTGCGGCCCGCCCTCACCGCCCGGTCGCGGGTGCTCTCGCGCCCCGAGCCGGGCCTGGCGATCCTCGACGCGGGCAGGCGCGACCTCCCGTTCGACCAGGACCTCCCGGTCCCGCTGGGGCTCGGGGACGCGCCCGGCCGCGGACCGGCGCACTGCCCGCAGATCAGCGACCAGCACCTGTTCCTGAAGGGCGCGCCCGACCGCCTGGCGGTGGGCGACGTCGTCGAGCTGGGGCTCTCGCACCCGTGCACGAGCTTCGACAAGTGGCGCCTGATCCCCGTCGTGGACGAGGCGACCGGCCTCGTGGTCGACGCGGTCCGCACCTTCTTCTAGCGTCTCGAACGCCGCGCGGCGGCCCGCCGCGCCGTCGGCCCCCGGGGGTTCGCGGACCGGCCTTGGGGTTCATGGATCGCTCAGGGTCTCAGGGACTCCCGGATGGCCTCGACGGCGGGCCGGTTGCCCGGCAGCCACGGCACCGAGTCGAGCGCCTCGGGGGCGAGCCAGCGCAGTTCGGCGTGCTCCTTCGCGCGCGGCTCGCCGCTCTCGAGCGTGGCGAAGTAGATCCGGAGCAGGAACCGGCCGCCGCCGGTGACGAGGTCCCCGCAGGCGCGCTCGCCGACCGCGACCTCCACCCCGAGCTCCTCGCGGCACTCGCGGCGCAGCGCCTCGGGCTCGGTCTCGCCGGGTTCGACCTTGCCGCCGGGGAACTCCCAGAGGCCCGCGAGCTCGGGCGGGTAGGCGCGGGCGGCGGCCAGGACGTCGAGTCCGGCCCGGATGGCGGCTCCGACGACGACGCGCGGGGCGGCGCTGCTTGCTGCGTTCACCGGCCGGAGTCTATCGGCGGGCACGCCGCGGACCTCGTGCGCGGCTGGGAAAGGGCCCCCGGTTCGCAACGGTAGCGGGGGAACCTGAAGGGGAGCTGAAGCGGCCGTGCGCGAGGCCGGCCCGAGGGCGTTTCGTTATCTTTCGCGCGTCAGATGACGAACGGTGACGGCCACTGTGCAAGCTGTTGTTCATACGTTCGGATGATGTCGCATGGACCGGGTGGGTGGGAATCGTGTCCATCGGCACAAAACCAGGTAAGAACCGTCCCGGTAAGTCGCGAATACCCGATTAATCCCATTTGCGAGTCTGGACAGAAGCTGGGAGACGCGGAAGACTCGATGCAGAAATGATAAAGATCCGGCGACAATTCAGACACGAACGCCCCTCGTGTCCGTCGGAACCGAATCAGACCAACCTTACTGATCGGTCGTGGCCCTGCTTCGGCAGGGCGCCGCTTCACCGGACGCGGCCAGGACGAATGGCGACGGTGCCATATGGGGAGAACGGAGCAAGACGACAACGTGCTGCTGGACGCACTGAGGGAGCTCAACAGCTGGGTGGCGGACGACGGCCGCCTCTCGCGGTCGCTGCCGCTGGACGACTCCCAGCACGCGGAGCTCGCCGAGCAGATCAAGATCTTCGCGGACACGCTCGGCGTCAGGCCGGACGTGTCCCGCACCGACGAGGCGACGCTCATCGTGCTCGCCCGTGAGGGCGGGTTCAGCCTCACCGACGTGACCTTCGCGGGCCGCGTCGAGACCGCCTACATCACCATCGCCGGGGACCCGGCGGCCCAGCACGGCCCGCACCTGTCCAAGGGCCGCTTCCGCTGGCTCAGACGCAGCGAGTAGGACCGCGGGCGAGACCGCGGCGAACGACACCGCAGACCCACGGCGGATCACCGGGACCCCACCTCCCGGTGATCCGCCGCCGTCACGTCCGGCGCCCGCCCCCGAACGTCCGGGAAGCCCTCCCCGCGAGGCGCCCGGCACCGCCTCCGGCGGGCCCGCCGCTCACTCGGCCGCCGTCCCGCTCTCCAAATCCATGCCCTGCGCCGACCGCGCCCCGTCCACGGGCACCACGGCCCCGCTGACGAACGACGCCCGCGCCGACAGCAGGTACGCGATCGCCTCGGCCGCCTCCGCGGCCGCCCCCGCCCGGCCGAGCGGGTGCAGGTCCCGCATCGCCCCGGCCACCCGGGCGTGCTCCTCCTCGCCGGACTCCGCCAGCGCCCGCAGCCGCTCGGTCGCGATCGACCCCAGCGCCACCGCGTTCACCCGCACGCCCCACGGCCCGTAGTCCACCGCCAGCGCCCGCGTGAGCCCCTCGACGGCCGCCTTGGCCGTGGCGTAGGGCAGCGCCCCGCGCACGGCCCGCCGCGCCTGGTGGGAGGAGACGTTGACGATCGACCCCGCCGTGCCGGCGGCCCGGAACGCGGCCACCGCCGCGGCCGAGCCCGCCAGGGACGGCTGGAGGTTGCGCCGGATCAGCTCCGCCACCGCCGCCCCGCCTGCCTCGTGCAGCCACGCGTCCTCGAAGACCGCGGCGTTGTTGACCCAGCCGGTGAGCGTGCCGAGCGTCTCGGCGGTCGCGGCCGCCTGCGCGGCGACCGCGTCGTCCGCCGCGTCGCCCACGATCACCCACGCGAGCCCGTCGCGGATCGGGCCGTCCAGCCACTCGAGCCCCTCGTCGCGCAGCTCCACGACCACGACGGCGTGCGCGTCGGCGAGCAGCCGCTCGACGACCGCCCTGCCGACGCCCTGCCCGCCGCCGGTCACCACGGTCACTTCACGGTTCATCGCACACCTCCGGGGGACGGCGCCGCCGCGCCGATCGCGGCGGCGTCACGCACCACCGTTCCCGGAAAACGCCTTGCCTACACGCGGCCCAGTTCAAGGGCGCCGCCGTCGCCGCGCCCCGGGGCCGGTCACCCGGCCCAGGGGACGATGCCGGACCGGCCCTCCCACGACCCGTGCTCGGACAGGGGCCGGAAGCGCAGCGTGGTGAACTCGTGGTGGAAGTCCCGCCGCTCCCGCTCCGCCATCGCCGCGTCGTGGAGGCGGGCGGCGTCGCCGTCGTCGCGCCCGAAGACCATGCCCGTCATGGCGCGGGCGCTGGTCCAGACCGAGAACGTGGCGACCGTCCGGGGCGGCCGCACCGCCGCGAGCGCGAGCGTCGTCTCGGGGTGGTCGCGCACCTGGCGTTCGACGGGCCTGCCCCAGCGGAGGAACCGCGGCAGCTCCGGCAGGCGCATCCGGGCGAGGGTCACCGCGACGACGGGCTCGGCGGGGTCCGTCCGCCCGGTCTCGGCGGGGAGGTGCGCCAGTTCCCGGACCGCGCCCCAGCGGCGCCGGAACTCCAGCCGCACGTGCCATCCGCGGCCGAGCCCGCGCCCGAGCGGGGCCTGCGCCAGGAAGTCCTCGAGCGCGGCCTCGTCGGCCCACTCGGCGAACACGGCGAGGCGCCGGACCTGCATGCGGTGCGGCGACACCACGGGCGCGCCCAGCCGCATCCCGGCGAGCACTTCGAGGTGGCGCAGTCCCGGCGCCGAAGGCGGGCGGAGGAGCGCGCCCGCCGCTTCGCGCAGCGGCAGCCGCGCGAGATGGAAGGAGTGAATGCCCATGGGTCCGATCCAACCCGAGCGCGCGCCGAAACGCGAGGCGCCCCCGCTCGGCCGCGCGGAACCGAAGGCCCCCAACGGATCCCGCTCGCGCACCGGGAGGCGGGCCGGGCCGCGGCTAGGCGGCGTCAGTGCGCAGGGTGTACAGCATGAACCAGTGGTCGCGCTCCGGGTCGTGGAGCATCTCGGTCTCGAAGTCGAGCCAGCCCCGTGAGGGGTGGCGGAGGCGCTTGAACGCGGATCGCCACACGCCGACCTCGCCGCGCTCCCAGCGCTCGCGGAAGACGGGGCTGCGAGCCGTCAGGTCCCGCAGCAACCCGTGCAGGTAGGGGTCCTGCGGGTAGCGGCTCATCGCCGCGCGCAGCTCCGCGGCGGCCGCCCGGAAGAGCCGGTCCGCCCCGTCCTCGTCGAGGCGGCCCGCGAAGGCCGGGCCGGTGAAGGCGCGGTGGACGATGTTGCGGCCGTAGGCCCCGTCCCCGGTGACCGACCCGAAGAGCTCCACCGCGGCGGCGTTGGCGGCCACCACGTCGAGCCGGCCGTCGTGCACCGTCACGGGGACCGCCGGGTCGAGCCGTTCCATGAGGCGCAGCAGCCCCGGGCGGACGGCGCTCGAAGGCTCGGACGGCTCGGGCGGCAGCTCGCCGGCGAGCCGGAACAGGTGGTCGCGCTCCGCGGCGGTGAGCTCGAACGCGCGGGCCAGCGCGGCGAGGATGTCTCGGGAGGGCCGCGGCGCCCGCCCCTGCTCGAGCCGCGTGTAGTACTCGACGGAGATCGACGCGATCTCCGCCAGCTCCTGGCGGCGCAGGCCCGGGACCCGTCGGCGCGAGTCCCGGGGGCCGTCCGCGGCCCTCGGGGGCGCCATCATCGCCCGGCGCCGCCGGAGGTAGCCCCCGAGATCCGGGTAGTCCGCATGCTGCATGACACCAGTCTGCACGCGCCCGCCGCGGATCCGCGACCGCGAGGCGGGCCCTGGCAGGACCAGGTTCGGCGCGGCCTTCCCCCACCGCCGCCCCTCCCGCAGAGTCGTTCCCGACGGCCCCCCGGAGCCACCGAACCGCGGAGGCGGGGACCGTCGGCGACGCGCACGGAGGAACCATGCCCGCACCCGCCCACACGATCGTCATGACCGGAGCCACCCGCGGCATCGGCTTCGAGGCCGCGCGGGAGCTGCTCCGGCGCGATGCGGACGCCCACCTCGTCGTCCTCGCGCGGGCGGCCTCCGCCGCACCGGTGGCGCCGCGGCTGCGGGAGGTCTCCCCGCACGTCTCCGCGATCGACGTCGACCTGGCGAGCACGGCCAGCGTGAACGCCGCCGCGGCGCAGGTCGAAGACCTCCTCGACGCCGGCGGGCTGCCGCCGCTGCGCGGCGTGGTCTGCAACGCCGGCGTCCACCTCGACAGCGCCCTGCACACCACGGTCGACGGCTACGAGACGACCTTCGCCGTCAACGTGCTCGCCACCCACCTGCTGCTGCGGAGGCTGCACCCGCATCTGCGGAGCGCCCCGGCGCGCATCGTCGTCACCGTCAGCGACGCCCACTTCGGCGACCTCCGCCACACCGGCGGCACGTTCCCCTCCACCGCCTGGACGACGCCGGACACCCTCTTCCGGCCCGGCGCCTACCCCCGGCCGGGCACCGTGCGCGCCGGTCGGCGGGCCTACGCCACCAGCAAGCTCGGCGGCATCCACCTCGTCCACGAGTGGGCGCGCAGGCTCCCCTCAGGGGTCGACATCGTGGCCTACAACCCCAGTCTCGTCATCGGCACCGGCCTGGCCCGCGACGCCGGCGGGGCGTCGGACTTCCTGATGAGGCGCGTCGTCCCGGCGCTTGTGCTCACCCCGCTCGTCGACACCCCTCCGGTCGCGGGCCGCAGGCTCGCCGACGTCGTCCTGGGCGACACCGCGGCGGCCACGGGGTCGTACGTCCACCGCGCCCGCGTCGCCGCCTCGTCGAAGGAGTCGTACGACGCCGAGCGGGAGGAGGCGCTCTGGACGTGGCTGGAGCGCGCCGCGCAAGGCTGAGCGGGAGGCTCATGCACCGAAGCGGCACCCGGCCCCTCGGCGCACTTCCCGGCCTGGGACGGTCAGGAGGCCCGCGTCACGACCACTGCTCGAACTCGGCGTCGAGGCGCGGGTCGGTGCGCACCCAGACCTCGCCGTCGGCCGCCTCCGCGGGCGGCTCGACGCGGTCGAGGCCGAGGAACGCGATCAGCCCGATCAGCTCGGCGCGCTCGGCCCGGTCGTCCTCCAGGCCGTGCGAGTCGAAGAAGACGTAGTACCGGTCGCTCGGGTCGACGGCGCCCGACCGCGCCCAGATCCGGGCGACCTCCTCGATCGCGGCGGGCTCCGTCGCGACCGCCGCGGCCCGGGCCGCCCCGCGGGCCTCGGGCGGCGCTTCGAGGTCGTCGAGGCCGGGCATCCACTGCCCGTAGTGGTTCAGCCCCGAGTATCCGTTCTCGAAGAACAGCATCGCGGCCGGCAGGTACGCGTTGGCGCGGTCGACCTTGAGGTACTCGGCTCCGGAGCCGTCGACACGGGAGACCGCTCCCCGCCGGGGCATGAGCACGAGGCGCTGGTCCGACGCCTGGTCCTCGATGGTGAAGCTCTCGGCGTCGCTTCCCTCGAAGAACGCGGAGAACGCGACATAGCCCTCCTGGGGGCGGTGCGCGGCCACCGGCTCCTCGCGGCCGGCGTCGTCCCGGAAGACGTACCGGCGGCGTGCCGGGGCGTCCGGTCCGGGCCCGGCGGTGTCGCCCCCCGTTCGGTTCGAGCCCTGCCGGGCCGCGGCGTCGCGCCGCCGCCGGGCCCGCTCGAACTCGGCGACGTCGGAGGTCCAGCCCCCGAGCCGGTCCAGCGCGGCGTACCCGCCGTCGGCGAACCCCCGCACCATGGCCCGGTACCCCTCGAGCCCGTCGACCAGGCCGTACTCGACCCGGTACTCCGCTTCGGCCCCGTCCTCGTCCCGCGCCACGGTCATGACCCGGGCGATGGAGTCGGCGTAGAAGTGCAGCTGGACCCCCTCGCCCAGCGCCTCGTCCTCGAGTGAGAACACCTCGTTGCCGGAGCCGTGCCGTTCGGCCACGAACTCCCAGAACTCCTCGGCGGCGGCGCGAGGGGCCCCCGGGGTCCACGTCCTCTGGAACTCCTTGTCGTCCGTGAAGGTCAGTGCTCTGGACCGGGCGGGCGCGCCTGTGCGGTCGGCCTCGGCGTCGAACGGCCGCTTCCGGGCGTCGGCGGCGGCCTCGGAGCACATCAGGAAGCTCACGGTGCGCACCGCGTCGTCGGCGAGCGCCGGGTGCGCGCCGCGCACGGCCGCGCCGACCGCCTCCTCCATCCGGGTCCAGTCCCGCTTGTCCGTGCCGGTCCTTCCCCTGCGGGGGTCCCGGGCGATGCTCGTCCCCGTGCGGGCCCGCTCCGCGGTGCCGATCACCCCGAGCACCTCGGGGAGCAGGCCGGGGTCGACGGCCGCGGGGTCGCGGCGCGGGATCGTCGCGCCGTGGAGGTACTGCCCGGTGAACTTCAGGACCGCGGCGTCGAGCGGGGAGAGGGCGACGCCGCGCCGAGCGCGGTCCCGGTCCGCCTCGTACTCCTGGGCCCGCTTCCAGTCGGCGGCCTCGGCGGCCGCGCCCATCGCCGCGAGGACCCGGCCGCTCTCGAGCAGGCCGATGTCGGCGCCGTGCGCGACGAGCCGGCTCCGGTCCCATCCGACCCGGGCGAGGAACGCGTCCGCGTCGTCGGGACCCGCGAGGAGGATCGGGTCGAGCAGGGCGACGGCCGCCGCCTCGTCGAGCGGGCCGCTGACGCCGGCGCCGTGGCACAGGGGCAGCAGCGCGCTCCACAGGACCAGGTGCCTCGCCAGGTCGTCGCGGAGCACCGCGAGGTGCGCCGCCTCGATGGGGAGCGTGAAGATCCGCGGGTCGTGGAGGGCGTCGGCGCCGCCGACCACCTCGAGGCGCAGCTCCCCGTCCTGCCGGAGCACGCGGGGCAGCCACCGGTTCTCGCGGGCGAACTCGATCGCACTCATGAAGCGCTCCCTTTCTCAGGGCGGGGCGGGCGGTGCGCCGCGCGGGTCGGCGGGGAGGCGCGGCTACACGTTGAACCTGAACTCGACCACGTCGCCGTCGGCCATGACGTAGTCCTTGCCCTCCATGCGGACCTTCCCGGCGGCCTTCGCCGCCTGCATGGTCCCGGCCTCCATCAGGTCGTCGAACGAGACGATCTCGGCCTTGATGAAGCCGCGCTGGAAGTCGGTGTGGATCTCCCCGGCGGCCTCGGGCGCGGTCGCGCCCTTCTTGATCGTCCAGGCGCGGCTCTCCTTCGGCCCGGCCGTCAGGTACGTCTGGAGCCCGAGGGTCTCGAAGCCGACGCTCGCGAGGCGGTCCAGGCCCGGCTCGCTCTGCCCGGTCGACTCCAGCAGCTCGCGGGCCTCCTCCTCGTCCAGGTCGATGAGCTCGGACTCGAACTTGGCGTCGAGGACGACCGCCTGCGCCGGGGCCACCATCGCGCGCAGCCTCGCGGCCAGCTCCTCGTCGGCGACCTGGTCCTCGTCCACGTTGAACACGTAGATGAACGGCTTGGCCGTGAGCAGGTGCAGGTCGTACAGCAGCTCGGTGTCGAGTCCGGCCGCGAAGACCGTCTTGCCGCCGTCGAGCACCTCGCGGGCGGTCTGGACCGCCTCGAGCTTGGCCCGGGCGTCCTTGTTCATGCGCGCCTCGCGCTCGAGGCGCTTGAGGGCGTTCTCGACGGTCTGGAGGTCGGCCAGGATCAGCTCGGTGTTGATCGTCTCGATGTCGTCCACGGGCGAGACCTTGCCGTCCACGTGGGTGACGTTGCCGTCCTCGAAGACCCGCACGACCTGCGCGATCGCGGAGGTCTCGCGGATGTTGGACAGGAACTGGTTGCCCTTGCCCGCGCCCTCGGAGGCGCCCTTGACCAGGCCGGCGATGTCGACGAAGGTGACCGTCGCGGGCAGGGTCTTCTCCGAGTCGTACATCTCGGCGAGCTTCGGGAGCCGGGCGTCGGGGACGGCGACCACGCCGACGTTGGGCTCGATCGTCGCGAACGGGTAGTTGGCCGCGAGGATCTCCGAGCGGGTCAGCGCGTTGAACAGCGTGCTCTTGCCGACGTTGGGCAGGCCGACGATACCGATGCTGAGTTTCACGAGGGTCAAGTCTAGGCGGGGCCGCGCCGCGGCCTCGCGGCGCGACCGCGGATGGAGTGGGCGCCCACCCCCGGGCCGGGGTGTCCGGCGGCTCGTTCGCACGCGGCCCGGGGGCCGGGCGCCCACGACTGCGGGGCCTCAGGCCGCCAGGAGGCCGATCCCGAGGGTCAGGGTGCCGGCGGCGAGGCTCGCGGCGCCCGCGTAGAGGAGCGCGATCGCCTTGTTCGGCTCGGTGCGGCCCTTGCCGGCCATGGCGGCGAAGAAGCCGCCGGACATGAGGACCGCGGCCGCCGGGATCGCGGCGCGGGCGACCCAGCCCCAGAAGCCGTCCAGGCCCGACGCGTCGGCGAGGACCAGGCCTGCGAGGCTGAGGATCACGAGCACCCCGGCGTGGGCGTGCCCGGCGCGCGAGAAGGACTTCTGGAAGTCGGTGAGGGGCACCTTGCCGCTGGCGACCCTGACCAGGAAGGTGCCGCCGAACTCGATGGTGACGACGGTGAGGAGGACGATCCCGGCCAGGAGGCGGGAGGCGTCGCTCAGTGCGATGGAGGATTCGAACATCGGGGGCTTCCAATCGTGAGTGGTTCCGGAACTCAACCTACGCACCCGTCTTGACAGTGTCAAGTTATATCGGGATGTCGAGCCCGTGTTGTTTGACACTGTCAAGATCTGCGCTATGGTGGTGCCGTGACCGATCGCTACCACCACGGCGACCTCCGCCGCGCCCTCATCGACGCGGCCGTCGAGGCCGTCGGCGAAGCCGGGCCCAGCGCCCTGAGCCTGCGCGCCGTCGCCAAGAAGGCGGGCGTCTCCCACGCCGCCCCGGCCCACCACTTCGGCGACAAGGCCGGGCTGCTGACCGCCGTCGCCGCCGAGGGCTTCGGCCGCCTCGCCGACACGCTGGAGGCGGCCTGGGACGCCACCGGGGACTTCACCGCGGTCGGCGCCGCCTACGTCCGCTTCGCCATCGACCGCCGACCCTACTTCGAGGTCATGTTCAGACCAGAGCTCGTCCACGCCGACGACCCCGACCTCCAGCGCGCCGCCTCCCGCTCGGCCGCGGCCCTCCATCGAGGCTCGGGGGAGTCCGACGGCGGCGAGTTCAACGCGGCCGCCCTCGCGGCCTGGTCCCTCGCGCACGGCTTCGCGGAGCTGCTCGTCGCGGGCAACTTCCCGCAGGCGGTGAAGAACGACCCGGAGGCGGCGTTCAGGGCGGTGGGCAGGGCGACGGGCCTGGGTTCCGACCACTCTTCCGGGTGACACGCGCGCCGCCGGGGCCGGTTCTCGTCGGACCCGCGCGGGAAGGTGGGGCTACCTTCTTTCCCCCGGGTGGGTGGGCGTTGGGGATGGTAGTCGGGCGCACGGCGAAACCGTCGACCGATAGATCACACCCGATTAGGTTGCGCGCAATTTAGTTGTGCACTATCGTTCTCTGCATGGACGTGACACCTCGGCTCCGCGAGCAGGCCTGCTTCGCGATGTACACCGCCTCCCGCGCGGTCATCGGGCTGTACCGGCCGCTGCTCGACCGCCTCGGCCTCACCTACCCGCAGTTCCTGGTCCTCATGGCCCTGTGGGAGACCGACGGCCTCACCGTCACCGCCCTCGGCGACGCCCTCCAGCTCGACTCCGGCACCGTCTCGCCCCTCCTCAAGCGGCTCGAGGCCGCCGGGCTCGTCGAGCGCCGCCGCGAGTCCGGCGACGAGCGCCGCGTCACCGTGCACCTCACCGCCGACGGCGCCGCGCTCGAGCGCCAGGGCTGCGAGATACCCCAGATCGTCGGCAGCGCCTCCGGCATGTCCTACGAGGAATTGATCGCCCTGCGCGACAAGCTCAACGAGTTCACCGAGGCCGTCCGCGGCTACCAGGCCGCCGAGCCGTCGCCGGGCCGCGGGGCCGCGTCGTGATACCGGCACCGAGTCGTAACACCAGCACTGAGTCGTAACACCAGAACCAAGTCGTAACACCGGCACCGAATCGCAACACCGGCACCGGGTCCTGAAACCAGCATCGCGAAGGAGAACACCATGGAACCGCTCTACGTCGCCCACGCCGTCTCGTCGGGCGCGGGCCGCGACGGCCACGTCGCCACCGACGACGGCCTCGTCGACCTCGACCTCGCCGTCCAGAAGGAGCTCGGCGGGCCCGGCGGCAAGACCAACCCGGAGCAGCTGTTCGCCGCGGGCTACGCGGCCTGCTTCCACAGCGCGCTCCAGGCCGTCGCCCGCGCCGCCAAGGTCGACCTCGGCGCCTCCACCGTGGAGGCCAGCGTCGGCATCGCCAAGGAGGGCGAGGGCTTCGCCCTCAACGCGATCCTCGAGGTCGCGACCCCGGGCGCGCCCCGCGAGACCGCCGAGGGCCTGGTCGCCAAGGCCCACGAGGTCTGCCCGTACTCCAACGCCACCCGCGGCAACATCGTCGTCGAGATCGACCTCGTCCAGACCGCCGACAACTGAGCACCGGCAACCGACGCACCGGCGGCCGAGCGCGGACGACCGGGCCGGGAGCCGGGAGCCGGGAGCCGGGAACCGCGCACCGGGGCGCTCGGAACCCGTCCTCTCCAGGGGACGCGGAACGGGGCGGGACATCGCATCGCGATGTCCCGCCCCGAACCGCTTGCACGTGAAGGCGGCCGCCCCTGCGGCCGCCCCGGCTCGACGACGCCCGGGGGCGCGCAGGGGTCCGCCGGGTCACTCCGCCGGCTTCGGCGCCTTCTCCTTGCGGAAGATCTTGCGGCCCAGCCACACCAGCGGGTCGTACCGGTCGCCGGCCACGCGCTCCTTCATCGGGATGATCGCGTTGTCGGTGATGTGGATGTTCTCCGGGCACACGTCGGTGCAGCACTTGGTGATGTTGCAGTACCCGAGCCCCTGCTCGTCCTGCGCCATGGCCTGCCGGTCGTCCCGCGCGTCCAGCGGGTGCATGTCCAGCTCCGCGGCCCGGATGAACACCCGCGGCCCCGCGAACGGCTGCTTGTTCTCCTCGTGGTCGCGCACCACGTGGCAGGTGTTCTGGCACAGGAAGCACTCGATGCACTTCCTGAACTCCTGGCTGCGCTCCACGTCGACCTGCCGCATCCGGTACTCGCCCGGCTTCAGGTCGGGCGGCGGCGCGAACGCGGGCATCTCCCGCGCCTTCCGGTAGTTGAACGACACGTCCGTGACGAGGTCGCGCACCACCGGGAAGGTCCGCAGCGGCGTGATCGTGACCGTCTCGCCCTCCTCGAAGAGGTTCATGCGGGTCATGCACATCAGCCGCGGCATCCCGTTCACCTCGGCCGAGCACGAGCCGCACTTGCCGGCCTTGCAGTTCCACCGCACCGCCAGGTCCGGCGCCTGCTCGGCCTGGATGCGGTGCACCACGTCGAGGATCACCTCGCCCTCGTTGACGGCGACGTCGAACTCGGCGAAGTCGCCGCCGTCCGCGTCGCCCCGCCACACCCGGAAGGTCCTCGTGTCCATCAGGCCTCCTCCGCTCCGGTCGAAGAGGAGCCCCGCTGGTACTCCTCAGGGGTCATGTACTTCGACAGCTCGGTCGTCTCGAAGAGCCCCAGCAGCTCGGGGGTCATCGCCGGGACCGGCTTGCGCGCCAGCCGCACCTCGCCGCCCTCCAGCGTCGCCACCAGGTTCGTCTTGCGCCACTCGGGGTCCATCCCGGGAGCGTCCTCGCGTGTGTGCCCGCCGCGGGACTCCGCCCGCTCCAGTGCGGCCAGCGCGGTCGCCACCGAGCAGACGTGCATGTTGCGCAGGTCCAGCGCCAGGTGCCAGCCGGGGTTGTACGCCCGGCCGCCCGTGGCCTGGACCCGGTCGATGCGGCCCTTCAGCGCCGCCAGCTCGGTCAGCGCCTCCTCGAGCTCGCCCGCCCGGCGGATGATGCCCACGAGGCGGCCGTTGATCGCCTGCATCGCCTCCTGGAGCGCGAACGGGTTCTCGCCGTCGTTCCCGAAGGGCCGCAGCGCCTCCTGGGCCGCGGTGGCGATCTCCTCGTCGGTGAGCTTCGGCGGCTCGGCCATCGACGCGTGCGCGGCCGCGTACTCGCCGGCCCGCTTCCCGAACACCAGGAGGTCCGACAGCGAGTTCCCGCCCAGGCGGTTCGAGCCGTGCATGCCGCCCGAGACCTCCCCGGCCGCGAACAGCCCGGCCACCGACGAGGCGGCCGTGTCGGCGTCGACCTCGACGCCGCCCATGATGTAGTGGCAGGTCGGGCCCACCTCCATCGGCTCGGCGGTGATGTCCACGTCGGCCAGTTCCTTGAACTGATGGTGCATCGACGGCAGCCGGTCGACGATGTAGTCGGCGCTGCGCCGGGACGCGATGTCGAGGTACACGCCGCCGTGCTCGGTGCCCCGGCCCTCCTTGACCTCCGCGTTGATCGCCCGGGCGACCTCGTCGCGCGGCAGCAGCTCGGGGGGCCTGCGGTTCTGGTCGGGGTCGGTGTACCAGCGGTCGGCCTCGTCGGGGTTGTCGGCGTACTGCGCCTTGAACACCTCGGGGATGTAGTCGAACATGAACCGCTCGCCCTCGGAGTTCTTGAGCACTCCGCCGTCGCCGCGCACCGACTCGGTGACGAGGATGCCGCGCACCGAGGGGGGCCAGACCATCCCGGTCGGGTGGAACTGGATGAACTCCATGTTGATCAGCGCCGCGCCCGCGCGCAGCGCCAGCGCGTGGCCGTCCCCGGTGTACTCCCACGAGTTCGAGGTGACCTTGAACGACCGCCCGATCCCGCCGGTGGCGAGCACGATCGCGGGGGCGGCGACGGCCATGAAGCGGCCGGTGCTCCGCCGGTACCCGAAGGCGCCCTTGACCGCGCCGCCCTCGATGAACAGCTCGGTGATCGTGGTCTCGTCGATGATCCGCAGCCGGTCCTCGGGCTCCCCGGCGGCCTCGTCGTCCTGCTGGAGCGAGACGAGCTTCTGCTGGAGGGTGCGGATGAGCTCGAGCCCGGTGCGGTCGCCGACGTGGGCGAGGCGCGGGTACTCGTGGCCGCCGAAGTTGCGCTGGCTGATCTTGCCCTCGGGGGTCCGGTCGAACAGGGCCCCGTAGGTCTCCAGCTCCCAGATCCGGTCCGGCGCCTCCTGGGCGTGGAGCTCGGCCATCCGGTAGTTGTTGAGGAACTTGCCCCCGCGCATGGTGTCGCGGAAGTGGACCTGCCAGTTGTCGTTCGCGTTCACGTTGCCCATGGCGGCGGCCGCGCCGCCCTCGGCCATGACGGTGTGCGCCTTGCCGAACAGGGACTTCGAGATGACGATGACGCTCTTGCCGGCCAGGCGCGCCTCGACGGCGGCCCGCAGGCCCGCCCCGCCGGCGCCGATGACGAGGACGTCGCAGGCCAGGTGTTCGACGTCGTTGATGTCGTTGTCGCTCATGCTGTCCCCTACCTATCCGATGAACCGCAGGTCGTCGATCCAGCCCGCCGCGACCGCCATGACGTAGGCGTCGGTGAGCGCCAGGGACGCCAGCGTGATCCAGGCCCACATCATGTGTCGGCCGTTGAGCGCGCTGGAGATCGTCCACAGCCGGTACCGGACCGGGTGCTTGGAGAAGTGCTTGAGCCGCCCGCCCATGACGTGGCGGCAGGAGTGGCAGCCGAGGGTGTAGCACCACAGCAGGACCACGTTGGCGACCAGGACCACGTTCCCGAGGCCGAACCCGAAGCCGTCGGGGGAGTGGAAGGCGAGCACCGCGTCCCACGTGTTGACGAGCGAGATCGCGAAGGCGAGGTAGAAGAAGTACCGGTGGAGGTTCTGCCCGATGAGCGGGAAGCGGGTCTCGCCGGTGTACTTCGCGTGCCCGTCGGGGACGGCGCAGGCGGGCGGCGAGAGCCAGAAGGACCGGTAGTAGGCCTTGCGGTAGTAGTAGCAGGTGAGCCGGAAGGCCAGCAGGAACGGCAGGCTCAGCGCGGCGTAGGGGAGCAGCGGGTGGTCCGGCAGGAACCGTCCGAAGTGGGCGGATTCGGGGACGCAGCCCTCGGAGACGCACGGGGAGTAGAACGGCGTCAGGTAGTGGTAGTCGGCGACCCAGTAGTCGCCCTGGTAGAAGACCCGGAAGGTCGCGTAGGCGACCCAGGCGGTGATGCCGAGGACCGTCAGGATCGGGCCCCGCCTCCAGTTGTCGATCCGGAGGTTGCGCGCGGCTATGGCGGCGCGCGGTGGTGAGGAGACGGCAGTGTCGTCCGTAGTGGTCATCGGCGCCCATCCTTGGCGAAGCTGGCGAGCCGTGCGCGCGGCTCGTCGGTGTGTGGCCGGCGAGCCGTGCGCGCAGCCCGGTGGCAGAGCTGGCGGGCCTTGCCCGCGGCCCGGTGGGGTCGTGCCCCATCGGCTGCGGGCTGCGGCCCGTCAGCGCAGAATAGCCCCATAACTGTGATCTGGAACCATGGGGTGCATCACAATTGCGAGCATTCTTCTTGGTGGGGCTGTAGATTGCCAAGTTTCACTCGATGGCTCCACCGTGGCCGGTGGGCCGCGAGTGGCGCATGCGCCCGGTGCCCGAAGCTACGCTTGGCGCATGAGCGCACGCGGCATGTTGTTCGTCCACGCACACCCCGACGACGAGACCGTCGGCACCGGCGCCACCCTCGCCCACTACGCCGCCCGGCCCGACGTCCACCTGACCGTGGTCACCTGCACCCTCGGCGAGGAGGGCGAAGTCCGCGTCCCGCATCTCGCCGGGCTCGCCGCGAACGAGGCCGACCAGCTCGGCGGCTACCGCTACTGGGAGTACCGCCAGGCCACCGCCGCCCTCGGCGTCACCGACACGCACTTCCTCGGCGGCGTCGCCCGCCACCGCGACTCGGGGATGATGGGCCTGCCCTCCAACGACCACCCCCGCGCCTTCTGGGGCGCCGACGTCGACACCGCCGCCGCCGACCTCGTCGCCGTCGTCCGCGACCGCGCGCCCGAAGTCCTCGTCACCTACGACCCCGACGGCTTCTACGGCCACCCCGACCACATCCAGGCCCACCGCGTCGCCATGCGCGCCGTCGAACTCGCCGCCGACCCCGACTGGCGCCCCGACCTCGGCCCGGCCCACGACATCCGCAAGGTCTACTGGACCACCATGCCCCGCAGCCTCATCGAAGCCCAGTTCGAGGCCTTCAAGGGCGCCACCGACAACCCCTTCGCCGACGTCGCCTCCGCCGCCGAGCTGCCCTTCGGCGTCCCCGACGAGGACATCGACGCCTGCGTCAGCGCCGACGGGGCCGCCACCGCGAAGAAGCGCGCCGCCATGGCCGCCTACGCCACCCAGATCGCGCCCGGCGACTGGCTCGACGTCATCGGCGACAAGCTCGGCGACGCCGCGCTCGCCGCCGAGCACTACCGCCTCGTCAAGGGCGAGCGCGGCCCGGGCGCGGGCGAGCACGGCTGGGAGGCCGACCTCCTGGCCTGAAGGGGATTCGCGAAGCGCCGGATCGGGTACCCTGGCGCGCAATATGGACGATCTCTGGACACACCTCGCACCGCTCGGACTAGCCCTGCTCCTCGGACTCCTCGTGGGCGCCGAACGCGAATGGCAGGGCAAGCCCGCCGGGATGCGCACCCACGCCCTCATCGCCGTCGGGGCCTGCCTGTTCGTGCTCGCCGGCCGCTACGGCTTCGCCGAGGTCGACCCGAACACGCCCGGCGTGGACCCCGCGCGCATCGCCGCGCAGGTGGTCACCGGCGTCGGCTTCCTCGGCGCGGGCGTCATCTTCTTCCACCGGAACCTCCTCTACGGGATGACCACCGCGGCCTCGATCTGGTCGACCACCGCGATCGCCATCGCGTGCGGCGCGGGCCTGTACTGGGCGGCCGTCGCGGTCGCCGTCGCGCAGCTCGTGGTCGTCGCCGGGCTCGCCCCGGTCGAGAACATCATCGCCCGCCATGCACGGCACACCGGGCGACTGCACGTGCGGTACACGGCCCCGATGAAACTCTCAGACCTGCTGGCCGCGTGCACCGAGCGCGGCTTCACCGTCACCGAGATCGACAACGAGGACGGGAATCCGGACGGGGGCGGCGACGCGCGCTCCACGCAGCTGGTGCTCCACGGGCGCGGCTCGATCCGCGAGCTGACGGGGCAGCTGACCGCGCGGGAGGGCATCGAGCGCGTGAAGTTCCAGGAGGAGATCACCAACGGCGGGGTGTGACCCGGGCCGGAGGCCCGGTTCGGGTCTGGAGCCGAACCCGGTCATGAACCGCAGCCTTCGGTCCACACCGCCGAGGCGCGTCCTGTCATCGCCGCCACCCGCCCGGTGGGCGCGGGTGGGCAGAATGGGGGCCGACTCGACACGAATCGCGACGACGAGACGGGGGCCCCGATGGGCGTATGGGAACACATGTGGGTCGCGACCGCCGAACCGGTCCGGATGCCGCTCGACCGGCTGGCA
>NZ_JAJLQZ010000021.1 GCF_020991375.1 Glycomyces amatae
TCCCGTAGGCGGGCTTCCCGGCGTGCGCGGCCGGGGGTGTTCGCCGGCCCCTAGGCGAGTTTGCGGACGGTGACGGCCGTGCCGTAGGCGCAGACCTCGGTGCCGAGGTCGCGGGCGTCGGAGACGTCGAAGCGCATCATCACGACGCCGTTGGCGCCCAGGCCCTTGGCCTGTTCGACCATGCGGGTGAGGGCCTCTTCGCGGGAGGCGGCGAGGGCCTTGGTGAGGCCCTTGAGCTCGCCGCCGAGGATCGATTTGAAGCCCGCGCCGATGTCGGAGGCCAGGTTCCGCGAGCGCACGGTCAGACCGAAGACCTCGCCGTGGGTGTCGAGCACCTCGTATCCGGGCACGTTCTCAGTGGTGGTGACGACGAAACCCGCGGCGGTGGGGTTCGCCCCGCCGAAATCTCCGACTCTGTCCATGCCGACCACGGTATTCGGGGCCGGGGGCCCGCGCATGGGCCTTCGGAACGGTGTTTCGGGCCGCGCATGGCACTGAAGTACTACGACCAAAGGAGGGAAGGGCCCCGGCGGCGCCGGGGCCCTTCCTCACGATCCGATGGGACGCCTCCCGCGCGGCCCCTACTGGGAGCTGTGGAGGGCGGCGTTCAGCTCGCCCCACGTGCCCGAGCGCGGGCGCACTTCGAGGACGCCGGTCTGCGTGTTGGTCCAGAACTGGAGGTCGTCCTTGCCCGAGAGGGTGGCGGCCTTGACGACCGAGCCGTCCGGCAGCGTCACCTTCGAGCCCGCGGTCACGTAGCAGCCGGCGGCCACGACGCAGTTGTCGCCCAAGGAGATCCCCAGCCCCGAGTTGGCGCCCAGGAGGCACCGCTCGCCGATGGAGATGACCTCTTTGCCGCCGCCCGAGAGCGTCCCCATGATCGAGGAGCCGCCGCCGATGTCCGAGCCGTCGCCGACCAGGACCCCGGCCGAGATGCGGCCCTCGACCATCGAGTTGCCGAGCGTCCCGGCGTTGAAGTTCACGAAGCCCTCGTGCATGACCGTGGTGCCCTGGGCGAGGTGCGCGCCCAGGCGCACCCGCGAGGCGTCGGCGATGCGGACCCCGGCGGGGGTCACGTAGTCGGCCATCGGCGGGAACTTGTCGAGGGACTTGACCTCGAGGGTGTGGCCCTCGGAGCGCAGGCGCAGGCGCGCGGCGTTGACGGCGTCGGCCGGGATCGGGCCGAAGTCGGTCCAGGCGTTGTTCGGCAGGAGCCCGAAGATGCCCTCGAGGTTGATCGAGTGCGGGATGACGAAGCGGTGGGAGAGCAGGTGCAGGCGCAGGTAGACGTCGGCGGTGTCGACGGGCGCGTCGGCGAGGGACTTGACCGTGACGGCGAGGCCCTTGGAGGCCGTCCCGGCCGGGTTCACCCGGTCGATCGCGGGGGCGGCCACACCGGTGGGCGCCTCGCCGAGGCCGAGGCGGGTGAACCACACGTCGAGGACCGTGCCGTCGGCGGCGTGCGTGGCGACGCCGACCCCCCAGGCTGCGTCAGTCAGGAATTCACTCATCCACAGAGCCTAGCGAGGGGGCGGGTATCGTCTGCGGATGTGACAGTTTTGAGTGAGGCAGTCCTCGCCGACCCGGTCGCGCTGACCAGGGCCCTGTGCGACGTCCCGTCGGTCTCCGGGGACGAGGCCGCGATCTGCGACGAGGTCGAGGCGGCCCTCAAGGGCCTGGGGCACTTGACGACCGAGCGCGTCGGCAACACGCTCGTGGCCCGCACGGGCCTGGGCCGGGGACGGCGCGTCATGCTCGCCGGGCACCTCGACACCGTCCCGGTCAACGACAACTTCCCGACCCGCCTCGACGGCGACGTCCTGTGGGGCCTGGGCACCTCGGACATGAAGTCGGGCACGGCGCTGGCGCTGTGGATCGCCGCGACGGTGAAGGACCCGAAGTTCGACCTGAGCTTCGCGTTCTACGACTGCGAGGAGATCGAGGCCGAGCGCAACGGGCTCAACCGGTTGTCGAAGTCGCGCCCGGACCTGCTGGAGTCGGACTTCGCGATCCTCCTGGAGCCGACGTACGGCCTGGTCGAGGCCGGGTGCCAGGGCACGATGCGGGTGCGCGTGACGACCCGCGGGAAGCGGGCCCACTCGGCGCGGTCCTGGAAGGGCGAGAACGCGATCCACAAGGCCGCGGCGGTCCTGGAGCGGCTCGGGTCGTACGAGGCGCGGGAGGTCGAGGTCGACGGCTGCGCGTACCGGGAGGGCCTGAACGCGGTGTTCGTCGGCGGCGGGGTCGCCGGGAACGTCATCCCCGACGAGGCCTGGGTCGACGTGAACTTCCGGTTCGCGCCCGACCGCGACGAGGCCGCCGCCGAGGCGCACCTGCGAGAGGTGTTCGCGGGCTTCGAGGTCGCGGTGACCGACTCGGCGCCGTCGTGCCGTCCGGGCCTGGACCGGCCGGAGGCCGCCGAGTTCGTCGCGGCCGCCGGGGGCGGGTTCCGGGCCAAGCTCGGCTGGACCGATGTGGCGCGCTTCGCGACGCTGGGCATCCCGGCGGTGAACTTCGGGCCGGGCGACCCGAACCTCGCCCACAAGCAGGACGAGCGCGTGGAGATTCCGCGCATCCGGTCCTGCGCCGAGGCACTTCGAGCCTATGTGGAGGCACCATGACCGAGCGACGCGTCCTCTCGGGCGACCGGCGCATCACCGCCGACCAGCACCTGCTGGACATCGCCCACGAGGAGGAGTGGAAGCAGCGGGCCGCCTGGCGGATCATGAAGTTCCAGGCCGAGTTCGTCGAGGGCTTCGACGCGATGGAGGAGGCGGACCTGGGCGACGCCATCGGCGTCTACGGGTCGGCCCGCACGCCGGTCGACTCCGAGGAGTACAAGCTCGGCGTCGAGCTGGGCCGCAAGCTCGGGGAGGCCGGGTTCTCGATCATCACCGGCGGCGGGCCCGGCACGATGGAGGCCGCCAACCGCGGCGCCGTCGAGGCGGGCGTCAAGTCGGTCGGGCTCGGCATCGAGCTGCCGTTCGAGCAGGGCATCAACGAGTTCGTGCACGTCGAGCTCGACTTCAAGTACTTCTTCGTCCGCAAGGTCATGTTCCTGAAGTACTCGTGCGGGTTCTGCGCGCTGCCGGGCGGCTTCGGGACCATGGACGAGCTGTTCGAGTCGCTCACGCTGGTGCAGACGGGGAAGGTCGGCAAGTTCCCGATCGCGCTGATCGGCACCGGCTACTGGGGCGGCCTGGCCGACTGGCTGCGCAACTCCATGCTGGCCGAGGGCAAGATCAGCCCGAAGGACGTGGACCTGCTCATGGTCACCGACGACCTCGACGAGGCCGTCGACCACATGAGGCGGGCCGGCGGCCCCGACGAGTGACCGCCTGCCGCGCTGCCGCCGCAGGCGGTCCCGTCCGGGTCAACGGAACGGGTTCTCGATGACGAGGCCGTCGTAGGAGGCGCCGTCGGCGAGGTCCTCGGTGAGGACCTTCACGCATCCGGACTGACGCGCCGCTTCCACGACGAGCGAGACCCGGTGCGACAGCTGCCAGCGCTGCCCGGCCCGGAGCGCCAACTGGACCAGCTGCGCATCGACCGGCACGCATTGAAGCCGGGCCAGCTTGCGGACCATGTGCCCGGCGGCCTCGGCGTCGACGGCGGGCTTGAGCTTGCGTGTGACCGTCACATAGAACTCGTTGAGCACTTGTGCCGAGATGACGACGTTCTCCGCCTGCGCGAGCAGGGCCCGTGCGGCCTTCTTCTTCTCGGGGTCGGCGTCGTCGACGGCGTAGACCAGGACGTTCGTATCGAGGAAGGCTCTACCGGTCATAGAGGTCCTCGCGGGTCCAGCCGCGGCCGTCAGGCCCGCTCGACGCCGAGACGCCCTCGGTGAGATCGAGGAAATCGGCCAGCGCCCGCTTCGTGGGGCTTTCTCCAGCGAACCCTTCGAGGTACTCGCGCACTACGGCGTTGACAGTGGTATCGAGCTCCAGGGCACGCATGCGCGCGCGTCGGAGCAGCTCGTCGTCGATGCTGAGCGTCAGGTTCGACATGATGCCTCCATCCGTGTTACACATAAACAGTGTAACACGGGTCAAGAATTCAGAGGCTGCGGCGGGGGGCCTTCGGGGGCTTGTCGCCCTTGATGGCGGCGACCATGTCGAGGACCTCGCGGGTGGCGGCGACGTCGTGGGCGCGGAAGACGCGGGCGCCGTTCCAGGCCGAGACCGCGGTCGCCGCGAGGGTGCCGTTGAGGCGACGGTCGACCGGCAGGTCCAGGGTCTCGCCGACGAAGTCCTTGCGGGACAGGGCGACCAGCACGGGCCAGCCGGTGCCGCCGAGTTCGTCGAGGCGGCGGGTCAGGTCGAGCGAGTGGTAGGTGGTCTTGCCGAAGTCGTGGGTCGGGTCGATGAGGATCCCGTCGGCGCGGACGCCCGCGGCCACGGCCGCCTCGGCGCGCCCGACGAGCTCGGCCCGGACCTCGGCCACGACGTCGCCGTAGACGGCCTTCGCGGCGACGGTGCGCGGCTCGAGCCCGCCGGTGTGGGAGACGACGAGGCCCGCGCCGGTGTCGGCGGCGACCTCGATCACCGCCGGGTCCCACCCGGCCCAGGTGTCGTTGATGAGCTCGGCCCCGGCGGCGACGGCCTCGCGGGCGACCTCGCCGCGCCAGGTGTCGACGGAGACGACGAGGTCGGGGTGCTTGTCGTGGACGGCGGCGATGAACGGCACGACCCGCTCGATCTCCTCCGCGACGGTGACCTCGGGCCCGTCGCCGGCCTTGACGCCGCCGACGTCGACGATGTCGGCGCCGCTCGCCACCGCGTTGTCGACGGCGGCCACGGCCGCTTCGAACGCGAACGTGGCCCCCGAGTCGAAGAATGAGTCGGGCGTGCGGTTGACGATCGCCATCACCGCGTAGTCGCCGTCATCGAACACCCGTCGGCCAAGTCTCAACGCTCGCATTGCTCCATGGTCGGCCACCCGCGGCCGAAATTGCAAACCGGCGCGGCGGCGCGGTCGGGCTCGGGTCGCGGGCGGCGCCGGCGCCGCCCGCCTCAGCGGGCGGCGCGGTCCCGGCGGTACCGGGCCAGATGGCGGGAGCGCCGGTAGCGGTCGACGAGGAGGGCGACGGCGGGCGGGCGGGGAGGCGTGTCCCTGCCGCCTCCGATCGACTGGAGCCGCCCGGTGATCGCGGCCTGGACGGCGGCCGCCCGTACCGGCTTGGACCGGATGAGCGAGCACGGGGGCTCGACCGGGGCGTCCTCGCCCGCGAGCCACCGGAGCGGGACGTCGGGCCGCTGCGCCAGGGCGGTCGCGACGCCGGCGAGCGCGAATCCGCGCTCGACGACGCGTTCGGCGATCTCGCGGCGGCGGATGCCCCCGGTGAGCATGAGCGGTGCGGCCGTCTCGTCGACCAGGCGGCCGGCGAGGTCGATGAGGTAGGCCTCGCGCGCGAGCGTGCGCTCGTCGGCCGGGCGCAGCGGCCTGGTCAGCGACTCGATGTTGCCGCCGGAGAGCTCCACGAAGTCGACGCTGCCGCTGAGCCAGTCGACGACCTGCCGCGCGTCGTCGATCGCGAAGCCGCCGCGCTGGAAGTCCGCGGAGTTGAGCTTGACCGCGACGCCGAAGCCGGGACCGGTGCGGTCGCGGACGGCTTCGACGGTCTCCAGCAGCAGGCGGGCCCGGTTGCGGAGCGGTCCGCCCCACGCGTCGTCGCGGCGGTTGGCCAGCGGCGACAGGAACTGGGAGAGGAGGTAGCCGTGGGCGGCGTGGACCTCGACGCCGGGGAACCCGGCCTGCTGCGCGAGTCGGGCGGTCTGCGCGAACCGGTCGATGACGGTCCGCAGGTCCGCCTCCGTCATGGGCCTCGGCGCGGGGTAGAGGCGGGAGAGCCCTCCGACGTCGAGCGGCACGGCCGACGGCGCCAGGGCGGTGGCGCCGGTGTCGCGCAGGACGATGCGGCCGGGGTGGTTGATCTGCATCCAGACCGGCGTGTCGCCCGCGGCCGCCGCCCAGCGCCGGAACGGCTCGAGGTCGCTGGCCTCGTCGAGCACGACGTCGCCCGGCTGGGCGACGGCGCGGCGGTCGATCATGACGTGCCCGGTGAGGAGGAGTCCGGCGCCGCCCTCGCCCCACCGGCGGTAGAGCGCCTCGAGGCGCCCGTCGGGCTGCTGTCCGGGGCCGGCGAGCTGCTCCTCCATGGCGGCCTTGACGATGCGGTTCCGAAGTGTGGTCCCGCCGCGCAGTGCGAGCGGGCTGCCGAGCGTCGACATGCAAACTCCTTCAAGTCTTGAACTAATTGAAAGAGTACTACAAGTCTTGAAGTAAATTGGCGGGGGCGGACCCGGTCTCGGCGACCCGGGCGAGCGTCCCGGCGAGGGCGCGCAGGTCCTCGGGCGGCAGCGCGGCGAACGGGGTCGCCTCCAGCGCGGCCTCGATGACCTCGCCGCGCGCCCGCACGCCCGCCGCGGTCAGCTCGAGCACGCTCGAGCGGCCGTCCCGCGGGTCGCGCCGCCGCGCCGCGTAGCCGCGGTCCTCCAGCTGCTTCGCGATGAACGTCAGGTTGGAGGCGTTGCAGTGGAGGCGCTGCGCCACCGCCCGCATCGGCGGCGCGGGCAGGTCCGGGTCGACGGCCCACAGCGCCTGCGCGGTCTGGTAGGTGAGCCGGAGCCGGCTCAGCACCGGCTCCAACCTGGTGTTCGTGACCATCGAGATCTCGTGAACGGCGCGCACCACGCCCAGCAGATCGTCCATGCCCCCATTGTGAACCAGCGCGGCCGGGAGGCGGCGGCGTCGGCCGCCGCCCGCATCGCGCCGCGTCGCGGCGATGCCGCCGCTGGAGTGCGCCCAAGTACAATTCCAGACCCCCGCCCGATCCGTGCCAGTGAAGGAACGACGATGCCCCGTTTCGACCGGTCCCACACCGACGACCTCGCCGCGTTCATCGAGGCGAGCCCCACGCCCTACCACGCGTGCGCGGAGGCGGGCCGCAGGCTCGAGGCGGCCGGGTTCCGGCGGCTGGCGGAGGCCGACGAGTGGCCGACCGGACCCGGCGGGTGCTACGCGGTCCGCGACGGCTCCCTCATCGCCTGGCGCGTCGGCGACGAGGACGTGGAGGGCTTCCGGATCTTCGGCGCGCACACCGACACCCCGACGTTCAAGGTCAAGCCCCGGCCGGACACCGGCAGCGCGGGCTGGAAGCAGATCGCCGTCGAGGTCTACGGGGGCGTGCCGCACCAGACCTGGCTCGACCGGGACCTGTCGGTCGCGGGGCGCCTGGTCATGCGCGACGGCTCGGAGGTGCTCGTCCACGTCGACCGGCCGCTGCTGCGCGTCCCGCGCCTGGCGATCCACCTCGACCGGGGCGCCAACGAGGGCCAGAAGCTCAACGCGCAGTCGCAGCTGACGCCGATCTGGGGCCTGGGCGAGCCGCGCGAGGGCGAGTTCCTGGAGTTCATCGCCGCCGAGGCCGGGGTCGACGCGGCGGACGTGTTCGGCCACGACCTGTTCACCGTGGCGCTCGACCGGCCCGCCTACCTCGGCAAGGACGGGGAGCTGTTCGCCGCGTGGCGCCTCGACAACCTCACCAGCACCCACGCCGGGCTCGCGGCGCTCATCGCCGCCGAGGGCACCGGGGCCCGGGTCCCCGTCCTCGCCTCGTTCAACTACGAGGAGGTCGGCTCCATGACCTACTCGGCCGCGCAGGGCCCGTTCCTCGAATCGGTGCTGCACCGGCTCGTAGGCGACGACTTCGAGACGTACGCGCGCGCGATCGCCCGCTCCGCGATGATGTCCTCCGACACCGGCAACGCCGTGCACCCGAACTTCGCCGAGAAGCACGAGCCGGGCCACCGGCCGGTCCCCGGCCGCGGCCCGATGATCAAGGTCAGCGCGAACCAGCGGTACGCCAGCGGCGCCGAGGAGCAGGCCCTGTTCCGGCGCTCGGCCGACGCGGCGGGGATCCCGTGGCAGACCTACGTGAACCGCAACGACATCCCCGGCGGCACCACCATCGGCCCGATCTCGGGGACGCAGCTGGGCGTCCTCACCGTGGACGTGGGCCTGCCGATCCTGTCGATGCACTCCGCGCGCGAGCTGTGCGGCGCCGACGACCCGGCGTACCTCGCGGACCTGGCGCTGGGCCTGTTCACGCATTAGCGGGCGGCCGGGCCCGGCGGTGTCGAGGAGGCCCGGCGAACGGGCGGGCGGCCGCCTCCACGACCTACCGGAAGGACTGCGACCATGGCGACCCTGCTGCACCTGGACGCTTCGGCCGAGCTCGTCGACTCGCGGTCGCGCGCGATCACCCGGGCGTTCGCGACGGCGTTCGCCGCGGCGCCCGGCAACACCGTCGTCCACCGGGACCTCCACGCCGACCCGCTGCCGCACCTGCCGCATCCGGAACTGCACTGGGCCGCGCCGCTGCGGTCCGGCGGCGCACCGGACCCGGCCGCGGAGGCGCTGCAGGAGCGGCTCATCGCGGAGCTGCTCGACGCGGACGCCCTGGTCGTGGACTTCCCGCTGTACAACTACTCGCTGCCTTCGGCGCTGAAGGCCTGGATCGACCACGTGCACGTGCCGGGGAGGACCGCGCCGTCGGCAGTCTCGGAGGCGCCCCTGGCCGGCCGCCCGGCGGTCGTCGTGACCACGCGCGGCGGCGACTACGGGCCCGGCGCGCCCAACGCGGGCCGCGACCACGCCACGCCCGTGCTCGAACTCGTCCTCGGTGAGGAGATGGGCATGGACGTCGCCACCGTCGCGGCCGGGCTGACCCTCGCCGGACGCGACCCGGCCCGCGCGGAGCGGGCCCGCCGCGGCGAACGCGAGTACGCCGAGGCGGTGCGGCGCGCCCGCGACCTGGGGGCGCGCCTCGGCCGCACACTGGGGGCACGCGAGTGACGCACGATGCCCGTGTGACGTGTTCACATTGGGCCGCAGTCGTTTCCGGCACCGCTCCGGTCATCTCGCGCGGGGTCCGCCACCGGTAGGCTGGGAACGGCGGCACGGAACCGCACCATGGTGCCGCTCCGTACCGCGACATGGCCCAGACCCCCAGGAGGCGGCTTTGACTTGGCGGACCGAACTGGAGCAGGCCGCCGCGCGGCTGCGCGAGGCCGCCGGGGCCGCCGACCGGGCCGAGCGCCTGATCACGGACTCCGCGTCCCGGATGGCGGCCGACGACACCGAGCGCCGCCGCCGCGACCTCGCCGGGAGGCTCCGGGCCGCCGCCGAGGCGGCCGCGACCGGCTGGCTCGGGCGGGACCTCGCCGCGACCGCGCCGAACACTCCCGTATGGACGGACGAGCCGTCCTCTGCGGCGGTCCGGATCGGCGAGGCCGAGCTCGACGACGCGCCCGCGTTCCCCGCCCTGGCGGGCCTGCTCGGCAAGGGCCACCTGGTGTGCGACGCCGACGCGGCCGACCCGCGCGTGGCCGGGATGCTCCAGTCGCTGCTGCTGCGGATCACCGCCGCGCACCGGAACCTCGAGGTGAGCCTGGTCGACGGCGTGACGCTCGGCCAGGTCTTCGCGCCCGCGACCGCGCTCGTGGACGCCGGGATCGCCGGGCCCGTCGCCACCGACCACCTCGCGCTCGGCCGCATCCTCACCGCCGCCGAGAAGCGGCTCACCGAGCTGCGCGACATCAGCGCCCGCGGCCTGCCGATCGCCGACCGGCCCTTCCACCTCATCGTCGTCGCCGGGCTGCCGCCCGAGGTCGGCAAGTCCATGCGCGAGCGCCTCGCGGCCCTCGCCCACGCGGGCCCCTCCGCCCGCTGCCACCTCGTCCTGTGCGGATGGCGAGGCGCCCCGCACCGCGAGCCGCTCCCGGCGATCGAGCACGCGACCCACCTGTCCTGCAAGCCGGGCGAGGTGCGGCTGGGGACGCTGCCGCTGCCGGTGGCCCTCGACCCGGCCCCGCCGCCCGCGCTCGCCCGGGCCGTGTACGGCGCCAGGGCGCAGCAGCGCCGCGAGGCCGGCGAGCTGTCGGTGTCCGACCTGGTCCCCGAGGAGCTGTGGACCGCGTCGAGCCGGAACGGGCTGACCACCGTGATCGGCCGCGACCAGGCCGGGAGCGCCACCGGCGGCGACGTCGAGGTGTCCTTCGACGACGCGACCCCGCACTGGCTCATCGGCGGGCGCACCGGCGGCGGCAAAACCGTGTTCCTCCTCGACGTGCTGTACGGCCTGGCGACCCGCTACTCCCCCGAGGAACTGGAGCTGTACCTCCTCGACTTCAAGGAGGGCGTCTCGTTCACCGAGTTCACGCCCTCGCACCTGGACCCGTCGTGGATCCCGCACGTCAGGGCCGTCGGAGTCGAGTCCGACCGCGAGTACGGCGTGGCCGTGCTCGGGGCGCTGCGCGCGGAGCTGTCGCGGCGCGCCGGGCTGATGAAGCGGGCCGGGGCGACCCGGCTGGCGCGGCTGCGGGAGCTGCGGCCCGAGGTGCGGCTGCCGCGCATCGTCGCGGTCGTCGACGAGTTCCACGTGCTGTTCGCCGGGAACGACCGGCTCGCGGGCGAGGCGGTCGCGCACCTGGAGGAGCTCGCCCGCAAGGGCCGCTCCTACGGCGTGCACCTGGTCCTGGCCAGCCAGACCATCTCCGGCATCGAAGCGCTCTACTCCAAGAAGGACTCGATCTTCGGGCAGTTCCCGCTGCGCGTGGCCCTGCCGGGCGCCAAGAACCTCCTGGACGAGGGCAACGACGGGGCCGACGGCATCAGCGTCGGCCAGGCCGTCATCAACGACGCCGGAGGCATCAAGGGCCGCAACCGGACCTGCCGGTTCCCCGACGCGTCCAGCGCCGAGGACCTGCTCACGGGCGTGCGGCACCGGCTGTGGGAGCGGCGCGACTCGGACGCCGAACCGGTGGTCTTCCGCGGTTTCGACGAGCAGCACCTCACCGGGGACCCGACGTTCGAGGAGCTCGCGCCGACGCACGCGCCGCGGGCGCTCCTGGGGCGCGCCGTGGACGTCCACATGTCCACGGTCGAATACCAGTTCGACCGCAGCCCCGGGCGGCACCTCGCGGTCCTGGGCACCTCCGCGGTGGCCGCGGACGTGCTCGCCGCCGGGGCGGTCTCCCTGGGGCGCCAGCACGAGCCGGGGAGCGTCGCGTTCCAGGTCGCCGTGACCGCCGTGGGCGTGGAGGACACCGCCGCCGAAGTGGTCGGCGAGCTCGGGCGCCTGGGCCACGAGTGCGAGCGGCTCGCGCCCGGGTCGATCCTGGACGGCCCGCGCGGCGGGCCGGCCTACCTGGTGTGGTTCGGCGCCGACGGCGCGGACGGGAAGGCCGCGAAGCTGCGTGAGCTGCTGCTGCACGGCCCGGCGAGCGGCGTGCACCTCCTCGGCTGGTGGCGCGGCGCGCGCCGGTTCCTCGACGACATCGGCGGATCGGCCGGGCGCGAGCACTGCGCCGGGATCGTGGCGCTCAACATCGCCGGGAACGACCTGGCCGCGATCACCGGCGGCTTCGAGCGGTCCTGGGAGGCGAGGTCCAACCGGTGCCTGGTCATCGACCGGCACGCGGGCACCGAGACCCTCGCCGTCCCGTACGTGCGGCCCGGCCGCCTCGACGGGCTCCCCGTCCAGGACCGGCCTGCCGGAAAGGTGGAGTCCCGATGAGCCTGAGCGCCTACGAGGACCTGGTCCACGAGCTGACGCGCCTGGACGCCGACAGCGCGGCGAGCACCGCGCGGGCGGCGAAGCGGCTGGAGCGGCGCCGCTCGGCGCTGCGGGAGGTCGAGAGCGGCCTCGTCGAGCGGTCCGCGAAGCTCGCCGAGCTCAGTTCGCGGCTGCGGCACACCGCGCCGGACCTGACGCCCGCGGCGGACGACCTGGCGGCCTACGGGATCGACGGGGACGCCGAGGAGGCGCCCGCAGGGGGCGGCGCCGAGGACGATGTGGACAGGGAGCTGGCGCGGGCGCAGCGGTCCCTGCGCGAGGCCGACGCCGCGCTGGCGAAGACGGTGCGCGTCGCGCAGCGGCCCACGCTGCTGCCGAAGGCCCACCATGTGGTGCGCGAGCTCCTCGTCTACGGCGCGTGCATGGTCGCCTGCCTCGCGGGGCAGCTGCTGTACCTGGCGGCCACGGACGGCGGCGGCGAGGCCGCCTGGTGGGTCACGTTCCTGCCGCCGACGATGGCCGTCCTCGTGGGGTATCTGCTGGTGGGGGCCGCCAACCGGCCCCGGCTGCCGATGCTCGACCGCCACGGGAAGCCGATCAGGCCGGTCGTCCCCCACAACCCGCGTCTGGGAGTGACGCTCGCGGTCTGCACAATGGCGTTGTTCGCCTATGTCGCGTTCTTCGCTTAGAGCTGCTTGGAGGAACCACCAGTGGGTTTCGTGCTGCCGGTCATCGTCGCCGCCATCGGCGTGTGGATCGCCTTCTCGATCGTCGTGTGGGCCACCGGCCGCGACACGCTTCTGGACCTGTCCCCCGCCGGGGCCCCGCTGGGACTCGGCGAGGAGGGGGCGGTGAGCGAGGCCGCCGTCGCGTCCGTCCAGTTCGACACCGGGATGCGCGGCTACCGCACCGACCAGGTCGACGCCGCCCTCACCCGCCTGGCCTGGGAGATCGGCCGCAAGGACGAGCAGCTCGCGGTGCTCCAGGCCAAGCTGGACGGCACCTGGGAGGAGCCGGTCGAGGAGCCGATGGACGAGGACGCGTTCCGCCTCGCGGGCGAGTCGGTCGCCGAGGCCATGCCCGAGGCCCGGCCCGGCGACGTCGAGGGGGCGGACGGCCCCGGGAGTGAGGCAGCGCGCGAGGACGGCGGTGAGGCGGCGCCGCGCGCCGGGACGTGATGGGATATGCCCATGCGTTATTGGCTGCTGGCGTTGCCGGACGACGAGTACACCGAACAACAGGCCTACGAGCTCGACGCGGTCGAGCCGTCCGCGGCCCTCCCCGAGAGCGCCGCGGACGGCGACGAGGTCGCCCTGGCCGGCCCCGAGGGCGTCTTCGCGCTCGGCGAGCTCGAGGGCGGCGCGGTGGCCTACCGGCGGCGCCTGGAGGAGCCGAGCAAGACCGACGAGACCGTCGCGGCCTACGCGGACGACGCGCTGGGCTGGAACGGGCTGAACCCGGACTCGTGGGAGGCGCTGGTGCGGAGCCTGCCGGTCCCCGAGCGCCGCAGCGACTGGCTCGTGACGCTGTCGATGCCGATCGAGGCGGTCGACAAGGCGGAGGCCGTGCGCCAGTTCTGGTCCTACATCCGGTCGCTGGGTCCGATGGAGCTCCCGACCTTCGTGTCCCCGTACGGAAGAGAACTTGAGGGTACTTCGTTCCTTTTGGGCGTCGAGCACGAGCAGGACCCGGAGGAGTGAGTGGCGGGCTTCACAGGCCGTTAAGAAAAATCACGCAAGTCACAAAGGCCGCTTTTCAGGCGTTTTCTACGCAACCTTGTCACATACCCGGAGGGGCGAGTTGGCCTTCGCCCACGTCATCGGGGAAACTTGATCTAGAACGTCGAGTCGCAACCTGCGACCTTGGATCGAGGGGAGACGAATATGGCGGCCATGAAACCGCGGACGGGTGACGGGCCACTCGAGGTCACGCAGGAGGGCCGCGGCATCATCATGCGCGTTCCGCTCGAAGGCGGCGGACGGCTGGTCGTGGAGATGACCCCGGAGGAAGCGGCGACCTTGAACAAGGAGCTCCAGGGCGCCCTCGAGTAGCGGACCCGCCCCACCCCACCTCGGCGGTCACCCCGCCGCCGGACCGGACCGAGGACCCGCGGCACGCCCGTGCGTGAAGCGGGTCCTTCTGCGCGCCCCCGAACCGGGACCCCGCCGGGCGTTCCCGCGGCGAAGGGGAGTCGCGTGAGGACGGACCGGCACGAGGTGAGCGGGAATCGCAGCGCGGATGAAGGCGCGGCAAATGCGGCATAGACTCGACGCATGACTTCCGGCACCCAGCCGCCCCAGGCAGATCCGGGCCCACCGCAAGCCTCACCGCACCACCGGCCGTCCGCGCCGGCGGGCGACGCGGCCCCGCCGCCGGACGGCGGGCCTCCCCGGGACGAGCAGGCGTGGCAGCGCCCCGCCGCCGCTCCCCCGGAGCACGGCGGATGGCGGCAGGCGGCGCCCGCCGCTCCCGCGCCGGACGCGGGGCAGTGGTGGCACCCTGCCGCCGCCGCCGACCCGTGGCGGGACCCGGGCAGCCACGCGGTCGTCCATACCCGCCCGGCGCCGCTCGCGCCCCCCGTGGAGCCGCTCCCGGCGCCGCCCGCCGCACCCGCGCGGCCCGCGCTCGGACTGGTCGTCGCCGTCTCGGCGATCACCGCGCTCATCGCCGGGACCCTCGGCGCGGCCATCGGCATCTGGGCCGCCCGCGGCGACGGCGGCGGCGGGTCGATCACCGGGGCCGACCCGCAGACCGACCGCGAGCTCACCTCGGTGGCCGGTGTCGTCGAGCAGATCATGCCCTCGGTCGTCACGGTCCTCACCGCCGACGGCGGCAACGGCTCGGGCTTCATCGTCTCCGACGACGGCTACATCATGACCAACCACCACGTGGTCGTCGGGGGCGGCACCGAGCCCGTCGCGAACCTCCAGGTCCTGTTCAGCGACGGCAGCGTCACCACCGCCGAGGTCATCGGCTCCGACGCGGACTCCGACGTGGCCGTCCTCCAGATCGAGGGCGGCGACCACCCGGCGATGGTCCTGGCCGACTCCGACCGGGTCGCCGTCGGCGACCCCGTGCTCGCGGTCGGCGCGCCGCTGGGCCTGTCGTCCACGGTCACCGAGGGCATCGTCTCGGCGATCGACCGGCCGGTGCTGACCCAGAACAACAACGGCGAGGTCGAGTCGGTCATGGCCGCGATCCAGACCGACGCGGCCATCAACCCCGGCAACTCCGGCGGGCCCCTCACCGACATCGGCGGGCAGGTCATCGGCATCAACACCGCGATCGCCTCGACCGCCGCCGAGGGCGAGGCCGGGAACATCGGCATCGGCTTCGCGATCCCCATCAACCAGGCCAAGCGCATCGCCGACGAGATCATCGCGACCGGCTCGGCCACCCACACCGTGCTCGGCGCCGAGCTCGGCGACTCCGAGCTGGGGGTGGGCGTGACCCTGAGCCGGATCGTGCCCGACTCCCCCGCCGACGACGCCGGACTCGAGGACGGCGACGTCCTGACCAGCTTCAACGGCAACATGGTCGCCGAGAACACCGAGCTCATCGCCCTCATCCGCAAGCTCGCGCCGGGCACCGTGGTCACCGTCGTCTACGAGCGGGATGGCCAGGAGCACAGCGCCCAGGTCACGCTGGAGGCGGCCGATGACTGACGTGGGAGTACGCTAGGCGGAGGTTTTTCAGGTATCAGCGGTCACAGGCGGTCATCGGAGGGTCAGCGTGTTCGGAGGTCTGGGCGGAACCGAGTTCCTCGTCATCATCCTCATCGCCATCTTCCTATGGGGCCCCGACAAGCTGCCCAAGGCCCTCGCGAACCTGCGCCGGTTCATCTCCAAGGCCCGGAACATGGCCTCGAACGCGGCCGCGGACCTCAGCCGCGAGATCGGCACGGACATCAAGCCCGAGGACCTCAACCCCAAGACGTTCGTCCGCAAGCACATCCTGACCGAAGAGGACCAGGAGATGCTGACGAGCCCGCTGAAGTCCACGATGCGCGACCTCCAGGACGGCACCAAACCGCTCAAGGACGGCCTGACCGACGCCACCAGGGACATCGAGTCCACCCGCCGCAGCGTCAACCGCGGGAGCCTCACCAGGGGCGAGAACGGCTCGGGCGCGAACGACGCCGGGGACGCCGCGCCCGCCGAGCGGACGCGCGGGCGCGCCGCCAGCTTCGACGACGTCACCTAAACGGGTTTATCCGTCGCACCGGCCTGGAACACTGGCCGCATGATCGGAACATGGCACGGCCTCGTCATCGACTGCCCCGACCCGCAGGAGCTCGCGTCCTTCTACCGGGAGCTGCTCGGCATGGTCCCCGTCCAGGACGACGGCGACTGGGTGGTCATCGGCGACGCCCCCGACAGGCCCGGCGTGGCCTTCCAGCAGATCCCCGACTACCAGGCCCCCACGTGGCCCGGCGGGGGACGTCCCCAGCAGATGCACTTCGACGTGAAGGTCGACGACCTCGACGAGGGCGAGCGGCGGGTCCTGCGGCTCGGCGCGCAGCGCCTGGAGGGCGGCGGCGAGGCCTTCCGCGTCTTCGCCGACCCCGTCGGGCACCCGTTCTGCCTGGTCACGATGTAAGGCGGACGCGGCGCCCGCACGGACGACGCCGCGATGGAACGAGAAGGCGGCCCGGGCGATGCCCGGGCCGCCCTTCACGTGCGCCTTAGAGCGTGGACCCCGCGGTGCCGAGCATGGCCATGCCCGCCGCGACCGCGATGATACTGAAGGCCCCGAGCGCGCAGACGATGATGCCGAGCACGAGGCCCGTGATCGCCTGGCCCTTGCCGCCCGCGACGCCCTGGTTGACCTTCTTCAGGGCGATGCCGCCGAGGATCGCGGCGATGATGCCGCAGACGAGGGCGATGAACCCGCCGGCGTAGGGGATGCACAGGAACGCGACCGCGATGATGCCGAGCACCATCGAGGCGATCGCCTGGCCCTTGGGCAGCTGGGGCCCGTAGCCGGGTGCGCCGTACGGCGGCGGGTAGCCCGGGGCCGCGGGGGGCAGCTGCGGGGCCGGGCCGTAGCCGGGCTGCTGGGGCTGGCTGTAACCGGGCTGCTGCGGCTGGGGGCTGTAGCCGGGCTGCTGGGGGGGCTGGGAACCGGGCTGGCTGCCGTACGGGTCGTACTGGAAGCCGCCCTGACCGGACTGGTCCGGAGGCGGAGGATAAGTCATCGCTGATTGCTCTCTGCTCGGGCGGAAACGGCGCGCGGAGGTTCACGATAGCGGACTCCCGCCAGCACGCTGTGACGAGGCCGGTTCGCAAATCGTCGCGAAACAGGGTCAAGGACGGGAGATGATCCGTCCCCTGAGGATGATGAGCGCGGGTTCGCGCGCGGCGGCGAGATCGGCGCGGGGGTCGCGGTCGTACACGACGACGTCCCCGAGGTCGGCCGGGAGGCCGAGCCACTCGCGCGAGCGCCAGGAGGCGGCGGCGACCACGTCGGCGGCGGGGATGCCCGCCTTCTCGTGGAGCAGGCTCATCTCCTCGGCCGCGAGGCCGTGGTCGATGCCGCCGCCCGCGTCGGTGCCGAGGTAGACCGGCACGCCCGCCTCCCAGGCGCCGCGCACGACCTCGGGGAAGCCCTGCTTGAGGCGGCGCATGTGGTCGGCGTAGCGGGGGAACTTGACGTCGGCCCCGGCGGCGATGTCGTCGAACGTCTCGATGTTGATCATGGTGGGGACCAGGGCGGTCCGTTGCGCCGCCATGCGGTCGAGCAGGTCCGGGTCGAGGCCGGTGCCGTGCTCGATCGAGTCCGCGCCCGCGGCCACGACGCAGGCGGCGGCCTCCTCGGAGAAGGTGTGGACGGCGACCTTGGCGCCCTCGGCCTGGGCGGCGCGGATGGCGGCGGTGAGGACCTCGGGCTCGAAGGAGGGGGCGAGGTCGCCCCGGGAGCGGTCGATCCAGTCGCCGACGAGCTTGACCCAGCCGTCGCCGAGCTTCGCCTGGCGCGCGAGGGCGCCGACGACCTCGTCGGGTTCGCACTCGAGGCCGATGCCGCGCAGGTAGCGCCGGGAGGCCGCGATGTGGTGCCCGGCGCGGACGAGGCGCGGGAGGCCGTCCTCGCCGACGAGCTCGGGGTAGGGGTAGGGCGATCCGGCGTCGCGGATGGCGAGCACCCCGGCGTCGCGGTCGAGGCGGGCGAGGGCCCGGGCCTCGTCGAGGCTCTCGATCGGGGCGGCGCCGCGGCGGATGCCGATGTGGCAGTGGGCGTCGACGAGGCCGGGGAGGGCGAAGCCCCCGGTGGCGACGGTGCGGGCCCCGGGGACGGGGTCGAAGGTGATCCGGTCCCCGTCGACGTAGACGTCGCGCACGGCGTCGTCGGGCAGCCAGACGACCCGCAGGTGCAGAGGCTCAAGCGGTGCGAGTGAAGTCATCGCCTCGCAGTATCGCCCGGGAGGCCCGGCTTGTCCAGACCGGGCGCGCCGGTGAGGCGGGCGGCGGCCGGGGCAGGCGGCGGAGAGGGGTCGGCGGTGCCGCGGTGCGGCGAGGCGGCGGGGTGGCCGGGCCTCCCACCCTGGGTGGGTAGGAAGGTATCGCTCCACACTCCCGCCGCGGACCGACAAGATCGCGCTTGCCCGGCCGCGGCAGTGGCCGGGAACACGTCGGCGCCGCTCGGCCTCGAGCGCCGCCGGCCGGGGCGTGCGGGTCCGGCGCCGGCCGGGACGCGCGCGGACCCGGCCCCGGGCCCGCGGCCTACTCGCCGTCCTTCTTGCCGCGCTTCTTCTGGTCCTTCAGGAACTGCTCGAAGTCGATGTCGGGCAGGTCCCCGGCGTTGAGCTGCGACAGGTCGGGCATCTTGCCGCCCAGGCCCGGCGGCAGCTGCGGCATCGCCTTCGGGGCGGCGGCCGGGCCGCCGCGGCGCGCGACCGGCTTCTTCTTGCCCTTCTTGCCCTTGCGCTTGTTGTACGGCGACTTCGTGGCCTTCGTGCCCGCGGGCAGGCCCATGGCGCCGGACATCTGGCGCATCATCTTCTGCGCGTCCTTGAACCGCGTCAGCAACTGGTTGACCTCGGAGACCGTCACACCGGAGCCGTTGGCGATGCGCAGGCGCCGCGAGCCGTTGATGAGCGAGGAGTCGCGGCGCTCGGCGGGCGTCATCGAGCGGATGATCGCGGAGGTCCGGTCGATCTGCTTGTCGTCGATCGAGTCGATCTGCTGGCGCATCTGGCCGCCCATGCCCGGCATCATCTTCAGGAGGTTGCCGATCGGCCCCATCTTGCGGATGGCCTGCATCTGCTCCAGGAAGTCCTCGAGCGTGAAGTCCTCGCCCTGGAGGAGCTTCTGGGTCATCTCCTCCTTCTGCTCCTCCTCGAACACGGCCTCGGCCTGCTCGATGAGGGTCAGCATGTCGCCCATGCCGAGGATGCGCGAGGCCATCCGGTCGGGGTGGAAGACGTCGAAGTCCTCGAGCTTCTCACCGGTGGACGCGAAGAGGATCGGCTGCCCGGTGACGTGGCGGACCGAGAGCGCCGCGCCGCCGCGGGCGTCGCCGTCGAGCTTGGAGAGGACCACGCCGGTGATGCCGACGCCGTCGCGGAAGGCCTCGGCGGTGTTCACCGCGTCCTGGCCGATCATGGCGTCGATGACGAAGAGGACCTCGTCGGGGTCCACGGCGGCCCGGATGTCGCGGGCCTGCTGCATCATCTCCTCGTCGACGCCGAGGCGGCCGGCGGTGTCGACGATGACCACGTCGTGGCCCTTCTGGCGGGCCTCGGCGATCGAGTCGGTGGCGACCTTGACGGGGTCGCCGACGCCGGAGCCGGGCTCGGGCGCGTAGACGGCCACGCCGGCGCGCCGGGCGAGGACCTCGAGCTGCCCGACGGCGTTGGGCCGCTGGAGGTCGGCGGCGACCAGGAGCGGGGAGTGGTCGTCGCCCTTGAGGTGCTTGGCGAGCTTCCCGGCGAGGGTCGTCTTGCCGGCGCCCTGGAGGCCCGCGAGCATGATGACCGTGGGGGCCTGCTTGGCGTAGTTGAGGCGCCGGGTCTCGCCGCCGAGGATCGCGATGAGCTCCTCGTTGACGATCTTGACGATCTGCTGGGCGGGGTTGAGGGCCTTGGAGACCTCCGCGCCCTTGCAGCGCTCCTTGATCTGGGCGATGAAGGTCTTGACCACCGGGAGGGCGACGTCGGCTTCGAGCAGGGCGAGGCGGATCTCGCGGGCGGTGGCGTCGATGTCGGCTTCGGTCAGGCGGCCCTTGCCGCGGATCGACTCGAAGATTCCCGACAGTCGATCTGACAGCGCGTCGAACACGGGCGAACCTTCCGATGGTGGTTGATGCTCCTACGAGCTTAACGGGGATGGCGGCGCGCCCGCCGCCCGGTGAGGCGGGGGTACCCCGGCGCACGGTCCCGACGCCCCTCCGGAGGGGTGATCCGGGACGGGACGCGGAACGGCCGCCCATCGCTGGGCGGCCGTTCCCCTGGGGGCGACGTGCGGTCGCGCTAGGCGTTGACCTTCTCGGGCTCGCCGGCGGCCTCGGGCAGGCCGGTGCCGATGTTGCCGTTGACGGGCAGGTCGTAGCCGGCCTCGCCGTGCTGGGCGGCGTCGATGCCCGCCAGCTCCTGCTCCTCGCTGATGCGGACCCCGATGGTGACCTTGAGAATCAGGGCGATGACCAGGGCCACCACGAAGGAGTAGGCGACCACGGCCAGGACCGCGACGGTCTGCCAGCCGAGGAAGGCGAAGGAGCCGCCGTAGAAGACGCCGTCCGTGCCGCCGGTGACGCCGCCGAAGGCGAACAGGCCGACCGCGATCGAGCCCCAGATGCCGGCGACCATGTGCAGGCCGACCACGTCGAGGGAGTCGTCGTAGCCGAGCTTGTGCTTGAGGCCGATGGCGAAGGGGCAGAGGACGCCCGCGACGGCGCCGATGGCGATCGCGCCCAGCGGGGTCACGTAGCCGGCGGCCGGGGTGATGGCGACCAGGCCGGCGATGACGCCGGAGCAGGCCCCGAGCACCGAGGGCTTGATGCCGCGGAGGCGGTCGATGAGCAGCCAGGCGAGGATCGCGGCGGCGGTGGCGACCTGGGTGTTGAGCAGGGCCAGGCCGGCGATGGCGTCGGAGACGAAGGCCGAGCCGGCGTTGAAGCCGAACCAGCCGAACCACAGCAGGCCCGCGCCGATCACGACCAGCGGCAGGTTGTGCGGGGCGAAGTTGCCGTCCTTCCAGCCGATGCGGCGGCCGACGACCAGCGCGAGGCCGAGCGCGGCGGCGCCGGCGTTGGCGTGGACCGCGGTGCCGCCGGCGAAGTCGAGGACGCCGAGCTCCTCGATCCAGCCGCCGCCCCACACCCAGTAGGCGACGGGGGCGTAGACGAGGACGACCCAGGCGGTGGCGAAGACGACCCAGGCGGGGAACTTCATGCGGTCGGCCACGGCGCCGGCGATGAGGGCGACGGTGATGATCGCGAACATCATGCCGAAGGCGGACATCGCCCCGGCGGAGACGCCGCCGTCGACCGTGCCGAGGTCGGTGACGTAGCGCAGGCCGAAGGCCGAGCCGACGTCCATGCTGAAGAAGGGGTTGCCGCCGCCGTCGCCGACGGCGATGGACTCGCCGACCAGGACCCAGACGACGGAGACGAGGCCGATGGCGACCAGGCACTTGAGCATCATGTTGATGACGCTGGAGGAGCGGCTCAGACCGCCGTAGAACAGGGCGAGTCCGGGGGTCATGAGCAGGACCAGGGCGGCGGAGATCAGGATCCAGGCGTTGTTGCCGGTGTCGAGTTCGGGCATGGCCGCCTCCTCTCTTCGGAGATGGGTAGGTGCGTGAGGGCTGGAGTCGTGGTCCGGTGCGAGGGGAGCGTCGCTGCTCGGTGCGGGTGCCACGCGCCGACCGCCGGGCCTGGCGGCCCGCCCCGCCGTTGCGGGCGGGATGCGGCCGGCGCGTGTTTCTCCTACCTACCGGAGTGAAGACAGCTTCACCGCGACGTGTTACGCGGCCCGGGCCTGCGTGTTAAGAAGCTGTCGCGAAAGATTTCAAGCGTGTGAACTCCCGCTCACCACGGGCGCTGAGACGCCCACCACTGCAACGCGTGGTGCGGATGCGGCTTTCGGGGCGTTTGCGGTGGGCTCACCGCCGGTTGCGCGGCCGTCACCGAGTCGTTGCGGCATCGTGCCTCCGGCGTCTTGACGTGCGAAATGCGTGAGCGCTAACATCGCTCGGCGTATCGTCGTACGGGACCGCGGCCGCACTGTGTCCTCACCGTGTCCCCTGAACCGGCCTGCGACGAACATAGAAAGAGCGACTGCGATGGCGCAACCGAAGAAGGCAGCCAGTATCTGGGACGTGGCCCGCCTGGCCGGGGTCTCCCACCAGACCGTCTCACGGGTCGTCAACGGCTCCCCGCGCGTGGCCGCCGCCACCCGCGACAAGGTCCTCGAGGCCATCGCCGAACTCGGGTACCGGCCCAACCGGCTCGCCCGCAGCCTCGCGGGCGGCGCGGTCGAATCGGTCACCGTGCTCACCGCCGACACCTCCCTGTACGGGCCCGAGGCGGCCCTGCGCGGGATCGAGAAGGCCGCGCGGTCGCTCGAGTGGAGCGTGTCGATCTCGGTGCTCGACCCCGCCGACACCCACTCCGACGCCGACATCATCGCCCGCCTGCCCCGGGCCGGCGAGCCGACGATCATCATGGCCCACGACGAGCCGGGCATGCGCGCCAAGCAGGTCCTGCTCGACACCCAGCCTCACGCGATGGTCGCGATCGGCCCCTACACCGCCGACGAGCTCGCCGCCTCCCCGTGGCTGGTGGGCATGGACGACGGCAAGGCCGCCGCCGAGGCCACCCGCTACCTGCTCGAACTGGGCCACGAGACCGTGCACCACCTGGCGATCCCGACCTCGACCGGGACGTTCGGCGGCGGCAAGGCCCACCGCGCCGACGGCTGGGCCCGGGTCCTGCGCGAGGCGGGCCGAGAGGTGCCCGAGCCCGTGCCCTCGGGGTGGACGATCACCGAGGCGTTCAAGGCCGTGCGGCCGCTCGTGTCCGACCCGGCGGTGACCGCGATCCTGTGCGGCAACGACCACCTCGCGCTCGCCACTCTGCGCGCCGCGCACCTGGCCGGGCGCTCGGTCCCCGGCGACCTCTCCATCGTGGGCTTCGACAACACCCCGTTCTCGGCGTTCACCACCCCCGCGCTGACCACGGTGAACCAGGACTTCGAGAGCGTCGGGCGCGGCGCGTTCGAGCTCCTGCGCCACCGCGTCGACAGCTCGACCCCCCGCCCCCGGCCGAGCTGGCCCGAGCCCGAGCTCATCGTCCGCGAGACCTCCGGCCCGCCCCGCCCCTGACCGCGACAGGCCCGCTGCCCGAGAAAGGCCCGGCATTCGAAAGGCCCCCGCCATGACCCCTCCTCCCCTCCCGCCGGCGGCACCGGACCGCCTCGTCGCGGACTTCGCCGCCCCCACCGGCCCGGTCCTGCACGGCGCGACCGGGTCGCTCTACGGCGTCTCCGACGACGGCGTGCCCGGCGACGAGCTGCTCGACGCCCTCGACATCACCACCCTCGCGGTGAAGCCCGACGGCGGCGCCCAGCACCCCGGCGGCGCCGCCTCGGACGCGGTCGCGGTGCTGCGCCGCGGCGACCGCGCGGGCAAGGGCACCGGCCTGGCGTTCGTGTACCTCCAGGACCTGTTCGCGAAGTGGCCGTACGAGGACGTGGGCATCGACGTCTACCACGAGCGGCTGTGCGCGGTCGTCCCGCCGATGCTCACCGAGGGGAACGCCGGGCGGCTGGTGCTCGTGCCGTTCAACGAGCCCGACTGGATCTGGTACGGGCTCAAGGAGGACGTCCCGGCGCGGTTCGACCGGTTCATGGCCGACTGGACCACCACGGCGCGGCTGCTGCGGGGCCTGGCCCCGGGCGTGCCGCTGGCGGGACCGAACGAGGCGTACTTCCACCCGGAGTTCCTGCGGCACTTCCTCACCCGCGCCCGCGACACCGGGACGCTCCCGGAGTGGACGGCCTGGCACGAGCTCGCACCGGACTCGCTCGCGGACTTCCGCGGGCACTACGCGGCGTACCGGCGGCTGGAGCGCGACCTCGGCATCGAGCCGCGCGAGGTCAACATCGACGAGTACGGGAACAACCGGGACCTGTCGGTGCCGGGTCAGCTCGTGCAGTGGGCGGCGATGTTCGAGGACGCGAAGGTCCACGCCGACATGGCCTACTGGACCGCCGCGGGCGGCTACTCGGGCGCGGCGCCGCGTCCGAACGTGCCGGGCGGCGCGTGGTGGTGCCTCAAGGCGTACTCGGGGATGACCGGCACCACGGTGCGGGTCACGCCGCCCCGGCCGGACACGGTCGACACCCTCCAGGGCGTCGCGAGCCTCGACCGGGAGCGCGGGACCGCGCAGATCCTCGCGGGCGGCGCGGACGGGGACTTCACCATCGCGGCCGAGGGCCTGGACCCGGCGTTCTGGGGCGAGGCCGTCACCGCCACGGTGCACCGCATCGACTGGTCGGGGTACGAGGGCGCCGCCGGGCCGCCCGTCGTGGTCGACCGCCTCACCGGTCCCCCTGCGGGCCTGGAGGTCGCCGTGCGCGGCGCGGACCGGATGGCGGCGTACTGGGTGACGCTGGCGCGCGGCGCGGGCGAGCCGGTCGGGCCGCCGCCGTGGAAGGGCTCGTGGGAGGCCGAGGAGGCGGTCGTCACCTCCGGCGAGATCACCCGGCACGGCCACGCGGGCGACGGCAGCGGCTTCGCGGCCTCCGGCGAGCACGACGTGAACGGCCTGAACCTGGTCGACTCGGGCGTGGTGTTCCATGTGGAGGTCCCGGCGGCGGGCGAGTACGACCTGGGGATCTTCTACGCGCACATGTACGGGCGGGGCGCCGAGGCGACCGAGCCGCAGCCCGCGCAGCAGGTGCTCACCGTGAACGGCGCCGAGCGGTTCGTGGACTACCCGACCACGATGAACTGGCAGCACCGGTCGATCGCCCACGAGGGCGTGCGGCTGCGGGCGGGCGCGAACACCGTGGAGCTGTCGAAGACCGGCGCGATCGGGACCGCCCGCGGGGAGGTGGCGCTCGACAAGATCGAGCTGACCGAGCACCGGCCCTGCCGCGAGGCATACGACGGGGCCTTCGCGCGGACCGACGGCGACGGCCTGGTCTTCGACCTGTACGCGGCGGCCGACGGCTACCACCGGGTCGAGGGCGCCCTCGCGGGCGTCCTGGCGGGGCCGCAGAACCAGGACGTCCCGGTGGACCTGGAGCGGCCGGTGTTCCTGCACGCGGGGATCAACCGGCTGCGGACGGCCGCCGACGTGGCGGGCCTGGAGGTCCGGCCCGTGCCGGGACCCGAGCCGGTGGAGGTCGACGCCGCCGAGGCGGTCCGGTCGGGCGGCTCGTGCCTGGTGGTGAACGACTTCGCGAACCGCGGGCACGTGATCGGCTGGAACGGGCGGGGCGCGGGCGCGGCGATCACCGTCGAGGCCGCGGCGGGGCCGCACATGCTGCTGGTGAGCTACGCGAACGACGTGCGCGCCGAAGGCCACGAGTACAACGTGGACATCGTCACGCGCCACTGCGACATCACCGTGAACGGCGCCCTGATCGGGCGGTTCCCCATGCGGGGCACCTGGACCTGGAACGACTTCTGGACCTGCCCGGTGATCGTCGAACTGCAGGAGGGCGCGAACACGCTCACCTTCACCAACCCCGATGAGCCCACCGCGGACTTCGAGCGGTTCCGCCTGGCACCGCTCAATCCGTGACCGGACCGTCCGGTATCCGACAGTTCAAGGAGCGCTCGTCACCTTCGGATCACCCGTTCGTTGGACATGCGCGGGGCGGTGGCGGGAGCTCGCCGGTTGCCACATACTGGGGGAACCTGGCCGTCCCGATCCGCACCATTCATCGAGACGCCAGGAAAGGAGGTCGCACATGGGAGGACTCGCGATGGCCGTTGCCGAAACCGACAGCGAAGCAGGCCCCGCCGACCAGGGTGAACTGTGGAAGGCATGGGAAGAACTCGATGTGCCGCCCGGATTCCGAGCGGAGATCATTCGAGGAGACATCGTCTTGTCGCCGTCCCCGACCAGCAAGCACAGCCAGATCTGCGCTCAGATCAGCCGCCAGTTGTGGCCGCTCGCCTCCGAACGCGAGTGGTACTCGGCGAATGAGCTCGGCGTGCGCATTGCGCACACGGACGAGGCGTTGATACCAGATCTCGTCGTGCTGCCGATGGCGGTACTCGACGAGGAAGAGGAGACCCAGGCCGTCGACTCGGGAGAGATCCTGCTCGCCGTGGAGGTCACCTCCGACTCCTCGGCCCGCAGGGACCGGAAGACGAAGCTGTGGAGCTACGCCTACGGGATGATCCCGGTCTACCTCCTGGTGGACCGGCATGAGGGCGAAGGCACGGTGACCGTGTACAGCGAGCCGGACGGCAACGGGAACTACGTCGAGCACCAGAAGACGGCGTTCGGCAAACCGGTGACGCTTCCCGACCCCATCGGGTTCGAGCTCGACACCGGCCCGTTCACGCCGAAGACGCGAAAGGCCTGAAGTGAGCGGAGGGGCCCGCGCCGCGAGGCGCGGGCCCCTCCGCCGTCCGGCTGCTCCCCGGCGAGGCCGTTCAGGGCCTCGAACCGGGCGTCGGCGAGGACGACGTCCCGCGCCTTCACGCTCTCCTCGTCCCGTAAGGGTGATCTCGTGCGCGGCACTGCGACACCGCACCGAGCGACCGCGGCCGGGGCGGGTGCGGATGCGAGACTCGTGACCATGATCAAAGGGTTCAAAGAGTTCTTGATGCGCGGCAATGTGGTCGAGCTGGCCGTCGCGGTGGTCATGGGATCGGCGATGACCGCCCTGGTGACGTCCTTCGGCGACGCGTTCCTCAACCCGCTCATCACACTGGTCACCGGCGGCGCCGAGGTCGGCGGCAGCTTCACGATCAACGGCGTCGAGTTCCCGTACGGGGTGTTCCTCAACGGGCTGCTCGTGTTCTTCCTGACCTCGCTGGCGGTGTACTTCGTCGTCGTGATGCCCATGAACAAGCTCCGCGAGCGGTTCATGTCCAATGAGGAGGAGGCCGAGGTCGTGCGCGAGGAGCAGGTGGTCCTGCTGGAGCAGATCCGGGACCTCCTCCAGGAGCAGCGCCGCGGCCAGCCGTGACGTCCGGGCCCGCCGCGGCGGCGCGGCGGGCCGACGCGGAGGTTTGGCGCGGGAGCGCGGCCGGGTACCCGCCGGGCCGCGGGATCGAGGTATTGCCTGTGTCGCACCCGCGTGGGACGGTGGGGTGGCATCGCCGACCCGCGGTGCGCCGACCCGCGAGACCTGACCCGAAGTGCAAGACCCGACCCCGAAGGACGTACGCCATGGCGACCTCTATCCCTCTCGGTGCCCCGATCTGGGCCGACACCACCACCCCCGACCTCGCTACGGACCTGGCGTTCTACACGCGCCTGTTCAACTGGGCGAGCTTCGACAGCGGCGAGCAGTTCGGGCACTACACGGAGCTGTGCCTGGGCACGACGGCCGCCACGGCCCGGGCGGTCGCGGGGATCGTGGCGTCCCCGCCCGGCGAGCCGCCGGCGGGCTGGGGCGTGGCGTTCCACGTGGGCGACTGCGTGCAGGCCGCGGCCGAGGCCGAGAAGCTCGGCGGGACCGTCGTGAGCCACCCGATGCGCATCGGGGAGGACCTGGTGTACGCGGGGATGCGCGACCCGGACGGGGGCGCGTTCGGGCTGTACGAGCCCCTGAGCGACCACGTCGGCTTCACGGCGTACAACGAGCCGGGCGCGGTCGTGTGGTGCGAGTACGTCTACGACGGCGCCCCGGTGGAGGCGATGCAGTTCTACTCGGAGCTGCTGAACTGGTCGGTGCGGCTGCCCGACGCGGAGGACCCGCCGCGGGACGCGCCGTACGTGGGGCTGTGGACGCACGAGACGAACGTGGAGTTCGGGGGCGGGCGCATGGCGCTGGGCCCCGAGCTGGAGATGAAGCCGCACTGGCTGGTGTGCTTCGGGACCGACTCGGTGGACCTGACCGCGGCGAAGGCGGTGGACCTGGGCGGCTCGGTGGCGGTGGCCCCCGTGGAGGACCCGGGCGGGCGCATGGCGGTCCTGGTGTCGCCGACGGGCGCGCACTTCTCGGTGATGTCGAGCAGGGAACGCGCGAACGACGCGTGAGCGGTTCTCCGCAACGAACGTGAGAGGCCCCGCCGCACTGCGGCGGGGCCTCGGCGCGTCAGCCGAATTCGGGGACCGTGACGGCGCACTCGATTCCGGGGGCGTTCGCGAGTCGCTTGTCGAAGGTCCACAATTCCGCGCCGAACCGCTCAGCGAGCGCGACGTACGCCGCGTCGTACGGAGTCACGTTGTGCCGCAGTTCCCAGATGCGGATTTCCAAGGCCTCCGAAGGTACGCGCTCGATCGAGAGCTCCTTGAGGTCGAACAGCGCCAATCCGGCCCGCTCCTCAGTGAGGACGTTCCTGCGGCAGTACTTGCGGAGGATCGACATCACCTCGAGGTTGACATGAGCAGGAGCAGCCAACTCGTGTTGCCCGAGCTCCTTGCGAAGACGTGTGTCGGCTTCGGTCAGCGACGCCACTGCGGGGGCGAGCACCGATGCGTCGACGATGATCACCGGGCTTCTCGGTCTTCGCGGATCATCGCCACGATCTCGTCGTGGTCGAGCGCAGGGCCCCCTCGGTGCTCCACCCGTGCAAGAACCTCCGCAACGGTGGGCCGCTGCGCTTCCCGGGTGAGCTTGCGGAGCAGGTACTCCTGGAGGGACATGCCCTCGGCGGCGGCCCGAGTCTTCCACACCCGGTGGACCTCGTCGGGGACATTCTTCACCTGGATGTTCTTCATGGTCTCAGCATAACTTTCGATCATGCGACGAGCATATGAATCATGCTTCGCGCATCCTCGCATTTCGCCTCGAGCGGTGTGTCGGGCGCTTCGGGAGCGATACGGCGGCCATCACGGCGAGGGTCAGGGCGATCATCGCCGCGGCCGGGGCGAGGGCCGCGAGCGGCGCCCGCTCGAGGTACGGCATCGATCTCGCCAGGCTCGCGCCCCATTCCGGGGCGTCGGGGCCCGCGCCGAGGCCGAGAAAGCCGAGCGAGGCGATCCCGAGGGCCATCCCCGGCAGCCGCAGTCCCGCGTGCGCCGCGAGCGGCCCGGTCACGAGCGGCAGCGTGTGGCGCCGCAGCATCCATCCCGGTCCGGCGCCGAGCGCCAAGCGCCCTTCGCGGTGCCCGGCGCTCCCGGCCTGCGCGACGAGCGCGGCCGCGTGGGCCGCGAGCGGCGGCCACGAGACGGCGACGACCGCGATCACCGCGCCGAGCTGGCCGCGCCCCAGCACGACCACGACGAGCATCCCGGCGATCGCCACCGGGAACGAGTTGAACGCCTCGGCCAGCGGATGCGCTAGGCGCGGAAGGAAGCCGAGCGCCAGCGCGATCGCGTACGACAGCGCGCACGCCCCGAGCGCCGCCCCCGCGGTCCACGCCGCGCCCTGGCCGAGGCGGGCGAGCACGTCGCGGCCGAGTTCGTCGGTGCCGAGCCAGTGGGCCGCGCTCGGTCCTTCCAGGCGCGTCCCGGTGGCGATGGCGCCGCTGCGGGCGAGCCCGTAGACGACGGCGATCAGCAACGGCGTTGCGGCGCAGGCGAACCAGGCCAGGTGGCGGCGCCGCCCGCCCGAGACGGGCGGGGCGACCGGGATCGCGGCGGCCTCGGCGGCCGGTCCGGCGAGGCGGCGGGCGCCCGCCCGCGCGGCGAGCCCCGCGGCGAAGCCGAAGCCGATGAGGAGCACCATGCACGCCTGGAGGACCGGGAGGTCCTGGGCGTCGGCGGCGGCCAGGGCGGCGCGGCCGAGCCCGGGGATCGCGAAGATCGTCTCGGTGGCGACGGCCGCGCCGGTGATGCTGACGGCCACGATCGCCAGCTGCGGGGCGAGCGGCGGCGCGGCCCGGCGCAGGAGCGCGCGGGCGATCCGGACGCGCGGGTACCCGGCGGCGCGCCACTGCCGCACCCAGTCCTCGGCGGCGACCTGGCCGATGGCGTCGCGGCCGAGGCGGGCGGCGACGCCGCCGCCGGGCAGGCCCATGGCGAGCGCGGGCAGGACGAGGTTCGCGGGGCCGTCGAAGCCGTAGGCGGGCAGGAGGCCGAGCCAGGCGGCGAAGACGGCGACGCCGAGGGTCGCGAGGAGGAAGTCGGGGAGGGCGGCGAAGGAGGCCACGGCGATGCCGCCGGAACGGACGGGCCGCCCGGAGGCGGCGCGGCGCAGGGCGGGCGCACACGCGGCGGCGGTGACCGCGGCGGTCACGAGCAGGGCCGCGCCCATGACGGTGAGGGACGTGCCGAAGGCCGGGACCACGGTGTCGGCCACGGGTGCGCCGCTGGCCCAGGAGGTGCCGAGGTCGCCGCGGGCGAGTCCGGCGAGCCAGTCGCGGAGGATCGCGAGCGGCCCGGCGTCGAGGCCGAGCTCGGCGCGGACGGCGGCGAGGGCCCCCTCGGTGGCCTCGCGGCCGGGGTAGCGGGCGCGCAGGACCGTCAGGGCCGGATCGCGGTCGGCGAGCCAGGGCAGCAGTCCGATCGCGACGAGGACGGCCAGGAGGACCAGCAGTCGCGTCAGCACGCCCCATGCGCCTCGGAGTGCCACGGGTCAGGCCCTGTCCGGGAGGGGCGGTGTCCGCCGCCGGATGGCGGCGATCCGCGCACCGGCGCCGGGGAACGCGACGCGGCGAGCAGGCGCATTGCTTGCGCGCCAAGCAGTGCGCGGTCCGAGCCGAGCGACGGGTGGGCGGGCCGGATGCGGGCCGTTCGAGTGCACGGGGCCGCTCCTACTCCATGTCGGTGGCTGCGGTGATGATCTCGCGTTCGCGCGGGTCGCTGGCGACGCCCGTGACGCCTTGGGCCACACCGGTCACGAGCCGCTCGTGGGCGACGGGCACGAACGCGCCGGTGCCGAGCACGACCGCTTCGGCGTCGAGCACGGCGGCCTGGCGGCGCTCGGCGACGGCCTCCGGGGTGTCGCCCTCGACCGGCGCGGACGCGGTGTTGACCGCGGCGATCGCCTCGTCCACGGCGGGGTCGGCGAGCTGGGAGGCGTTGAAGCCGCCCTCGGAGGCGAAGTCGGAGGCGAGGGCGGTGTAGGCGTCGCCGGAGTCCTGCACGACCGAGCGGGACATCAGGAAGACGTCGAAGTCCCCGGCGAGCATGTCGGGCTCGATGTCGTTGTACTCGCGCACGTCCGTCTCGGTCGCGAACCCGGCGGCCTCGAGCTGCGCGGCGATGACGATGAGCGCCTCGGGCAGTTCGGCCCGGTTGGAGTACGTGCCGAGCCTGAGCGCCTCGCCCGCGGGGGCCGCGGCCTCGGGGAGCGTGTAGTCGCGGTGGTCGGCGGCCCAGGCGAGGGCGGGCCCGAAGAGTCCCTCGGGGGCGTCGGCGCGGCCTTCGTAGATGTCGTCGACGATCGGGGCGGGGTCGACCGCGGCGGCGACGGCGGCGCGCAGCGCGGGGTCGGCGAGGGGGCCCGCGGCGGTGTTGAGGTAGAGGCCGACGGTGCGGGCGGTGGGGGCGTCCTGGAGCTGGGAGTCCTCGAGGTTCGCGATCTGGGCGTAGGGGACGGCCTCGAGCACGTGGGCCTCGCCGGAGCGCAGCGCCGCGACGCGGGTGGCGGCGTCGGGCACGTAGTCGGCGCGGTAGCCGTCGAGCAGCGCGGGCTCGCCCCAGTAGTCGTCGTTGCGTTCGAGGACGACGCCGGTGGCGGTGGACTCGGTGATGGTGAAGGGCCCGGTGGCGTGCCCGACCGGGTCGACGGCGCCGTTTCCAGACGTGCCGCCGCCGTAGGCGCCCGGGGAGAGGATCGCGAGCTGCGGGCTCGAGAGCCGTTGCGGGAGCACGGGGTCGGCTTCGACGGTGGTGACGCGGAGGGTGTGGGTGCCGGTGGCCTCGGCGGCGAGGCCGATCCCGTCGATGACGCGCGGGACGGCCGCGGCCGCGGCCGCGGCGTTGAGGCAGGCGGCGACGGCGGCGGCGTCGAGGGCGGCGCCGTCCTGGAAGGCGACGTCGTCGCGGAGGGTGAGGTCCCAGGCGGTGCCCTCGGCGCGGGTCCAGTCGAGGGCGAGGCGCGCGACGGGCAGGCCGTCGTCGTCGAGGCCCAGGAGGGTCTCGGCGACGGCCCAGCGGGCGAGGAGGAACGCGTCGTCGGAGTGGGGCGAGAGGGCGGCGGCGGGGGTGAGGGCCATCGCGATCGTGAGGCGGCCCGGCGCGGCGCCGCCGGAGTCGAAGCAGCCGGCGGTGGCGAGGAGCCCGCCGAGGCCGAGGGGGGCGGCGGCGAGCAGGGAGCGCCTGGAGAGCGGCATGGAGTGAGTCTCGTCTCTTGTCGCGAAGGTCTTCCTATTGCAAGTCGAGTGCAATACTGGCATGCATGTCGAGTCTCGTGATGTCCAGTGAAACCAAAGGTGCATCGGATTACGCCCTCCGCCAGGCGGGCCCGGAGGACCTCGCGCAGGCCCGCTCGGTCATGCTCGACACCGTCTACCGCGACTTCGGCCACGGCTACCTCCCCCGGTGGCATTCGGACATCATCGACCTCGAGTCGTTCTACCTGGCGCCGGAGGACAACGCGCTGTTCGTGGCCGTCCGGGACGGCCGGGTGGTCGGCACGGCGGGCGTGCGCGGGCAGACCCCGTTCTCGCCGCCGCACCCGCTCGAGGTGGCCCGCGGCTTCGAGGAGGGCCGCACGGCGAGTCTGTACCGGGTCTACGTGCGTCCCGAGCACCGCCGGCGGGGCCTGGCGGGCGGGCTCGTGGACGCCTGCCTCGGGTTCATCGCCTCGCGCGAGCGCTACACGGGCGTCTACCTGCACACCGACGCGCGCACGCCGGGCGCGGTCGAGTTCTGGTCGCGGCGCGGGGAGGTCCTGTTCGACGAGCGCACCGCGGTCAACGACCTGCGCGAGGACGCGGGCGAGCCGTTCGAGACGGTGCACTTCAGGCTGCGCATCCCGCGCTGAGCGGGGCGGGGCCGCGCCGTCGCTCATCGGGGCGGCGGCGGCTCACGTGTCCTCGTACGGCAGCCCCACGTAGTTCTCGGCCAGCACGGTCGCCTGCGCGCGCGAGCGCACGACCCCTTCGAGCCGGGCCCGCTGGAGCCGCCGGTCGAACCCGGCTTCGCCGTTCTCCTGAGGGCCGAAGGCGTGCAGGAGGCTCGTCATCCACGCCGAGAAGTGCTGGACCCGCCACACGCGCCGCAGGCACGCGGCCGAGTAGGCGTCGAGCCCGGCGTCGTCCCCGGACCGGTAGTGGTCCTCCAGGGCGCGGGCGAGGACCCGCACGTCGGCCACGGCGAGGTTGAGGCCCTTCGCGCCCGTCGGCGGCACGATGTGGGCCGCGTCCCCGGCCAGGAAGAGCCGCCCGAACCGCATGGGCTCCACCACGAACGAGCGCATCGCGGCCACGTCGACGGCACGGACGGGCCCGGTCCGGAGGGTGAAGCCGGGCACGGTCTCGTGGCGGGCCTTGAGCTCGGCCCAGATCGCCTCGTGGGTCCAGTCCTCGGGCCGCGTCTCGGGCGGGACCTGGAGGTAGAAGCGGCTCACACGGTCCGACCGCATCGAGTGCAGCGAGAAGCCGCGTTCGGAGGCGGCGTAGATCAGCTCGGCGGCGGAGGGGGCGACGTCGGCGAGGACGCCGAGCCACGCGAACGGGTAGGTCTTCGCGAAGACCCGCAGGCGTTCCGGGGGGACGGAGGCGCGCGAGACGCCGTGGAAGCCGTCGCACCCGGCGATGAAGTCGCAGTCGAGGCGCTCGCCGCCGAAGGTGAGGTGCGGGGCGCCGTCGATGCCGTGGACGGCGACGTCGTCGGCCTCGAAGCGGATCTCCACGCCCGCGGCGAGGTTCGCCGCGATGAGGTCCTTGACGACCTCCTGCTGCCCGTAGACGGTGATCGCGCGGCCGGGCACGAGGTCTTCGAACGCGATCCGGTGGCCCGCGCCGCCGAAGCGCAGCTCGATGCCTTGGTGCACATGGCCTTCGGCGAGCATCCGCTCCCCCGCGCCCGCGGCGGCGAGGGTGTCGGCGGTGCCCTGCTCGAGGACGCCGGCGCGCACGCGCGACTCGCAGTGCGAGCGGCTGCGGCGCTCCAGGACGACCGCGTCGATGCCGCTGCGGCGCAGCAGGAGCGCGAGGAGGAGCCCGGCGGGCCCGGCCCCGATGATCCCGACGCGGGTCCTCATCGGTCCGCCTCCGCGGCCGGGCCGGCGCCCTGCCCGGCCGCCCGGATCTCCTTCCAGACCGCGCCGCGCGGCTTCGCGAACTCGGGGCCGGAGCGGATGCCGAGCCGGTCGCGGTCCCCGCCGCCGCAGGCGGTGACGGTGCCGACGGGGGTGGCCGCCGGTGCGGCGAGGGCGAGCGGGCGTCTCATGGGTGCCTCCGGGGACGAGGTGAGGGCACCGGATGTTCGCGATGCGAATACTCGTTCACATATCGAAGTTAATGGATACCCGACACGAGGTCAAGACCGGACCGCCCTCGGCACGGCCCCGGCCCCGGCCCCGGCCCCGGCCCCGGCCCCGGCCCCGGCCCCGGCCCCGGCCCCGGCCCCGGCCCCGAATTGTCACACCGCCGCGGCATTGTTGCATCGGGGGGCCTTGCGGCGCAACACACCCGACCTCGGGGGACGGCGCCGCCCCGGATTGTCGGACCCGCCTGTCACCCTTGTGCCGGGGGCTTCGCGAACCGCCCCCGGCGGCATCGCCCCTGCCCGAGGACCGGTCCCGAGACGACCCTCCTCAGTCGGCCGCGGAGCCGATCCGGACCCTGTTGCCGTCCGGGTCGATCAGCTCGACCTCCCTGGTCCCCCACTCGGTCTGCTCGGCCTCGCCGCCGAACCGGGCCGCGATCGCGTCCACATCGCGCAGCCGCAGGTACACCACCCCGTCCGGCTTCGCGTCCTCTTCGTGCTCGGACAGGAACAGCCGCACCGGCCCCCGCGCGACCGACGCGAACGCCGGGAAGCCCGGTTCGAACCGGTGCACCCACTCCTCGGTGAACCCCAGCCGCGCGTACCAGGCCGCGGCGGTCTCGGCGTCGGCGACGCGGAGGATCGGAATCGCCTGCTCGGCGGTGTCTTCAGTGCTCATCCGGCCATCGTGCCAGCCCGCACCGACAATCCCGGGGAACGGCGAGGGGCCGCCCCGGCGGCAGGGCGGCCCCTCTCCGGTGTTGCGAATCCCGGGTCTAGCCCCGGTGCCGGCGGTCGTCGCGCGCGGCGACCGCCAGTTCCGGGAAGTCGCTGAAGACCGCGTCGACGCCGAGGTCGTAGAAGAGCGCGAACTCGGCCTCGATGTCGCCCCACGCGGCCGGGTCGTCGCCGTCGCGGAGGTTCGCGGGCAGGAACGCGTTCTCGGCGCGGAAGGTCCAGACGTGCACGTCCAGGCCGCGGTCGTGCGCGCGCTCCACCACGTCGGTCGGCTCCGAGACCGAGCCGTCGGCGCCGCGCGGGAAGATGCGGTTCTTGTTGAGGCTCACCGTGTCCAGGGTGCGCGCGTACTCGTCGAGCTCGGCGTCGGAGATGCGGCCCTGGCCGTCGATGTTGAGGCCGATCCGGTTGTCCACGCGCTCGGCGATGTCGAGCAGGCTCTGGTACTCGAAGGACTGGACCCACACCGGCGACCGCTTGCGGTCGAGCCCGCGCTCCTCGAGGAGGTCGGCGAGCGCGTCCTCGATGCTCATGCCCTGCTCCTCGTAGTAGGAGGGGTGCTTCATCTCGGGGTAGGTGACGACCTTCCCGCGGAGGGTGTCCACGTAGTCGAGGACCTCGTCGTAGGTGACGAGCTCGAACTCGCCGTCGTGGGCGGCGCTCTGCGGCCGCAGGTCGGGCAGGCGCTCCTCGGCCCGGAGGGTCTTGAGCTCGGCGAGGGTGAAGTCGTCGGCGAAGAACCCGGTGACGGGGCTGCCGTCGACGAGCTTGGTGGTCTCGCGGTCGGCGAACTCCGGGTGCTCGGCGATGTCGGTGGTCCCGTCGAGCATCGGCTCGTGGCGGGCGAGCAGCTCGCCGTCCGCGGTGAGCACGAGGTCGGGCTCGATCACGTCCGCGCCGAGTTCGACCGCGAGCGCGTAGGCCTCGAGCGTGTGCTCGGGCAGGTGGCCGCTGGCGCCGCGGTGGGCGATGACGATCGGCTCGTCGTGGTGGTGGCCGTGGTGGGGCCTCGCGGCGGCCGGGGCGGCGGCGAGGCCGATGAGGGTTCCGGCGGCGGCCAGCACGGCCGCGCCGCGCAGGAGCAGGCGCTTGCGGGACATGGAAGTCCTCTTCCTGTCGGTGAGCGGGGACCTTCAGCGAACCGCGCGCCGCCGTACCGCGGCCTGCCCGCGGCTGAACGGTACTTGAAGAGTGGTTGAAAACGGGTGATTCGACCCCGGCGGGTCGGGGCGGTCGACGCGGCCGCGGCGGGCCCGGCGCCCCTTCAGCCGCGGAGGGCCGCCCCGTCGAGGAACAGCGCGATGACCGCGGCGGCGGCCCGCTCGGGGCCGAGCCCGTCCCGCGCCGCGAGCCTCACGGCCTGCGTCAGCAGGCCGGTGAAGAGCGCGAACAGGGTCTCGACGGGCAGGTCGTCGCGCAGGACCCCTTCGGCGACGCCGCGTTCGAGCAGCGCCCGGACGGGGTCGCCGAGGCGGCGGTGGAGGTCGGGCCCCTTCTCGGGCTGGTCCTCGACGGCCGCGAGGAAGCCGTACCGGGAGCCGGCGGCCATGAAGCCCCGGCACAGCCGCGACAGGCCTTCGCGCACGTCCACATTGTCGATGTCGGCGTCGGCGATGCGGCGCTCGACCTCCTCGGACGCCGCGTGGACCAGGCCGCGCAGGAGCGCGGCCCGGTTCGGGAAGTAGCGGTAGAGGGTGGCGCGGCCGACGCCGGCGGCGGCGGCGACCTCGGCCATGCCCGCGGTCCCGCCGCGCTCGGTGAACACCTGCGCGGCCGCGTCGAGCAGGCGCTCCGCGGTCGGATCGTGCGGTTCGGGACGTCGGGTCATGGCAGGAGCCTACGGGAGAGACATGCATGTATCATTATGAGACATAACTATCTCACAAGGCGGCGAGGCCGCCTTCCACCACTGCGACGGGAGTCGCCATGCGCACCCGAAGACTCGGCACCACCGACCGTGAGATCACCCCTATCGGACTGGGCTGCATGCAGTTCAGCAATATCGGCGCCGGAGGGCGCTTCTACGGCGCCACCAGCCGGGACACCGCCACCGCGATCGTCAGGACCGCCCTCGACGGCGGCGTCGACTGGTTCGACACCGCCGAGATGTACGGCGGCGGCCACTCCGAGCGGACCCTGGCCACCGCCCTGCGCGACCTCGACGTGCGCCCCGGCGACGTCGCCGTCGCCACCAAGTGGACCCCGGCCCTGCGCACCGCCCGCAGCATCGGCGCGACGATCGGCGACCGCCTGGACGCCCTCCAGGGCTTCCCGGTCGACCTGCACCAGATCCACATGCCCTTCGGGGCCCTGTCCTCCCTCGCTTCGCAGGTCAAGGCCATGGCTCGGCTCCAGCGGCGCGGCCGGATCGGCGCCGTGGGCGTCTCGAACTTCAGCGCCGCCCAGATGGAGCGGGCCGCCGCCGTCCTCGCCGCCGAAGGACTGTCCCTGGCCTCCAACCAGATCCAGTTGAACCTGCTGCACCGCGACGCGGAGTCCAGCGGGGTCGTCGCGACCGCGCGCCGGCTCGGGGTCACCCTCATCGCCTCCTCGCCCCTGCGGTCGGGACTCCTCACCGGCAGGTTCCACGACGAGCCCGAGCGGCTCGAGCGCGTCCGGTTCATCCGCCGCGCGCTCGGCCGGTTCAACCGGCGCACGCTCGACCGCACCCGGCCGCTCATCGAGGAGCTCAAGCGGATCGCCGCGGCGCACGGCGCGTCGCCGAGCCAGGTGGCGCTGGCGTGGGTGGTGACCTTCTACGGCGACACGGTGGTCGCCATCCCCGGCGCGTCGCGCCCGGAGCAGGCCGCCGAGGCCGCGGCGAGCGGCGACCTGGTGCTCGGCGGCCGCGAGCTCGACCGCCTCGACGAGGCCTCGCGAGGCCTCTCCCACGCCCGGTGACGGGGCCTGTGCGGCGCCCGGGAGACCGGTGCGCACCGGCCGCCGAAGCGGGAGGCCGTCGCCCCGGCGGTGGCGGCCACCCCGGCATGCACCACCGCGACCATCCGTCCGGTCACCGGGGCGGCGGCCTCCGGCCGGCGGGGAGGCCCTGGCCGATACCGCTCCAGTAGATCTGGAACCGGTTTCTACGAAGAAGCGTCTATACGGGAATCTTCGCAGCCAGAACCGTGCCACACGGCCGTAGAGAGCGATAGGAACCGCTTTCTATAAGCATCTTGGCGCACTCGGGCCCGGACGTCAAGCATCGAACCTCGCGAATATCAGTGGCGGGGTCGCGACCGCCTGCGAGGCAACGTGAACCGCTCGGGGGCAGGGGCGCCCGGCCGCGGTCGCCGACCGCCGGGTCCCGCCGCGGCGCGGCGCCGGTCGGCGGGACCCGGCGGTCTTCGCGCATCGCAGCGGGTCGCGGGCGCCGGCAGCGCCCGCGACCCGCTTCCCTATGCGGCGGTGAGGAGCTGCGAGGCCGCGAGGTCCCGGTACAGCTCGTCGGTGGCGACCAGCTCGGCGTGCGTGCCGACCGCCCGCACCACTCCGGTGTCGAAGACGACGATCTGGTCGGCACTGGTCACCGTCGACAGCCGGTGGGCGACCACCAGCACGTTCGTGCGCTCGGCGGCGTCGAGCATGACCTGCTTGAGCGCGGCCTCGTTCGCGGCGTCCAGCTGCGAGGTGGCCTCGTCGAGCAGCAGCAGCCGCGGCTTGCGCAGCAGCGCCCGCGCGATGGCGACCCGCTGGCGCTCGCCGCCCGAGAGGGTCGTGCCCCGGTACCCGATCCGCGAGTCGAGCCCCTCGGGCAGCTTGCCGACCAGCTCGGTCAGCCGCGCGGTCGCCACGACCTCGTCGAGGTCGGCGTCGCTCGCGTCGGGAGCGGCCATCACGAGGTTCTCGCGGAGCGTCCCGTCGAGGACCGGCGCGTCCTGCTCGACGTAGCCGATGAGGCCGCGCAGCTCCTCCAGCGGCCAGTCCCGGACGTCGACGCCGTCGACCAGCACCGAACCGGTGGTGACCGGGTAGAACCGCTCGATGAGCGAGAACACCGTGGTCTTCCCGGCGCCCGAGGGGCCGACCAGGGCGGTCAGGCCGCGGCCGCTGGAGGCGAAGGTGACGCCGTGGTGGACGAGCGGCAGGTCCTCGGCGTACCGGAAGGTCACGTCCTCGAACACGACCTGCGCCGGGCCGCCGCGGGTGGTCTCGCCCGCGGCGTCCGGGGCTTCCTGCGGCTCCTCGGAGTCGAGGTTCGCGACCTCCTCGACGCGGTGGATCGCGGCCAGGCCGGTCTGGAGCTGCGAGAGCGAGGCGACCAGGCCGCCGATCGGGCCCATCATGTAGAACAGCAGCAGCAGGAACCCGATGAGGGTGCCGACGTCCATCGCCCCGGAGGCGACCCGGGCGCCGCCGACGCCCAGGACCATCAGGAACGCGATGTTGACCGGCATGAACGCGGCCACGCCCGCGAGCGCCTCCCAGAAGGAGGCCTTGACGCCCTTGTCGCGGGCGATCGTGGCGGCCGACTCGAGGCGGGCGATCTCGTGGTTCTCGGCCCCGGAGGCCTTGACCGTGCGGAAGGCGCTGAAGATGCGCTCCAGCAGGGAGCCCATGTCGCCCAGGGACTTCTGGGAGTCGAGGGTGGCGTTCTGGATGCGCGGCATGATGAACACCATCGTCACCGCGACCAGAACGACCATGGCCATGGTGGTGCCGAACAGGGCGATGTCGAGCCAGGCCATGAGGGCGACGCCGCCGAGGAGCATGAACGCGTCGGTGACGCCGCCGATGACGGTGGTGCTGGCGACGGTGCGCAGGAGGTTGGTGTCGGAGCTGAGCCGGGAGACGAGGTCGCCCGGCTTGAGGCGGTCGACCTCGGCGACCTGGAGCCGCACGAGCCGGCCGATGAGCTGCTTGCGCACGGTCAGGACGACGTCCTGCCCGGCGATCTGCATGAAGTAGGGGCCCAGGGCGCTGAGGGCGCCGCCGACGATGACGACGGCCCCGAGGTAGAGCAGCGGCCGGGTGAGGGACCCGTCCGCGGCGAGGGTGTCGATGACGTCCATCGCGATGAGCGGCTGGACGAGGCCGACGAGTCCGCCGGCGAAGGAGAGGACGCCGCCGATGACGAGCAGGCGCAGGTGTTGACGGGCGTAGGCCCACAATCGGCGCACGGGCGCCTTCGCGGGCGGATCGGGTGCGACGGCGCCGGGCGGCGCCGCGGTGGTGTCGGTCATGCTGTTTCCTCCGCTGGGTGCTGCGGTCCTTCTCGACGCTACCCGGGGCCGCCGACGGCGGCCTCGGCCGGAAGTCGAGTATTCGTATACGACGGAAGTCGTACGTCTTCGGTGCGGGAGCCGGGGCGGGGCGCCGGCGGCCCCGGAGGGGTCCCGGCTCCGGTGCGGGGGCCCGGTGGCGCCCCTAGTCCTCGGCGAGCACGATGATCTTGTCGCCGGGCTGGAGCATGATCTGCTGGGCCTTGTCCGGGTTCAGGTGCACGCCGTAGCTGGGGGCGTGCGGCGCCTCGGCGGCCACGCGGTAGCCGATGGCCGTCTCGTTCCGCCTGCGGGCCGACTCGGCGACCGTGTAGAAGTTGACCGGCGTCCCCGTGCGCACGTAGTGGTCGGCGGCCTTGAGGTAGATCTCGGAGCCGTCGGGGCTGAACAGGTTCGCGAACACCTGCGACAGGTGCGGGTTCTCGGCGGTCTGGGTCAGCAGCAGGCTGATGAGCTTGTCGCTGACGATGAAGTCGTCGGCCTGCGTGACCTGCGCGAGCGTCCGGTTGCGGTCGTCGGCCATCTCCGACACCACCTTGAAGCGGGTGCCGGTGCGCTGGGCCATGTCGCGCAGGTGGAGCAGGGTCACGAGCGTCTTCGAGTCGGCCAGCTGCGGCGCGACGTCGTCGGAGCACAGCGCGATGATGTGGTTGTACGAGCCAGGGTTCAGCGTCTCGAGGAGGCGCCGGTCGGTGGGGTCGTCCTCCTTGAAGTTGAGGCCCTGGACGCGCATGGTCGGGCCGATCTTACGGATCGCCTCGGCCGCGTCGGGGTGGTCGGTGACCACGTCGGTGATCGAACCGGGCGTCACGTACTGGTCGAGCTGCTCGAGGATCGTCCGGGACATGGCGTTCCAGCCGAGGATGAGGGTGCGCTCGGGCCGGTTCCCGGTGTCGCCGCGCGCGACGATGGCGCTCTCGTCGATCGCGGGGCGCGAGCCGTCGAGGCGGATCGCGGAGTCGTCGGCGGCGATGAGGATGAGCTTGTCGCCGGTCTGGAGGTTGGCGCTCGCGGGCGGGTTGACGATGCAGCGGCCCTCCTTGGTGAGGACGCCGATGAGCGAGGAGGTCCGGTACGAGTGCAGGGCCTGGCCGAGGGGCCGGCCGTACAGGCCGGGCTCGTCCACCATGTAGATCTCGTCGCCGCCGAAGTCGAGCAGGTCGGTGTAGACGACCGAGAGGCCGGACTGGCGGCAGGTCTGCACCATCAGGCGGGCCATGAGGTCGTTGGCGTCGACCACGTGCGCGGCGCGGCCCCCGGCGAGGCGCGCGGCCGGGAGGTTCCGGCCGTCGGCGACGGCGCCGACCACGTGGCAGCGCAGCGGGCCCTCGCCGCCGTGGGTGACGGCCAGGAGGCTGCGGACGAGCTGGGCGTCGGGGTCCTCCTCGGCGGAGGTCAGGAGGATGACGCTCTTGGCCTGGGCGGGGTTGACCAGGGCGATGTCGGCCGGGTCGGCGGGGTCGCCGGTGCGGCAGACGACGTGCGTCGACTTGAGGTCGGCGATCTTCGCGCGGATCTCGTCCTCCATCTCGACCTTGTCGCGGTCGGCGAGGATCGCGATGCACGCGCGCTTCTCGCTCTCGTTGGCCTCCACCAGTTCCGAGATGACGATGAAGACCTGGTCCGACCATCCGAGAATGACGGTGTGATCCTTCTCAACGACGAACGAGCGGCCTTTCCGGAGGTCTTCGAGTTTCGCGTCGAGACCGGTGGTGAGCACACCCACGAGTGAGGACAGGATCACCAGGCCGCCGATGGTCGTGGCGAACATGATGACCATGGAGGCGAAGTTGAAATCGGCGTCGCCGGTGATGGTCCCGGCGTCGAGGATGTGGATGAACGAAGTCCACAGAGTACTGCCGAGGCCGCCGGATCCCGAGCCTATGGCCAGGAGCAGCAGGGCGCCGAGCGCGGTGAGCACCAAGGTGATCACGGTCAGCCACCCGATGAGCGCCTTCGTGCCCTTCGACATGGTGTTGTCGAACCAATAGCGCGTCCGCTGCTTGAACGTCGGTTCGGACATCGGGGAGTCCTTTCTGGGGGAACGGGTGTCGACCGGGCCGACTCGGGGCGGAGGCGAGTCGAACCGGGGAGGTCGCGGGGTGTCGACCATTGATACCGCATTGCGTCCACTTCGGGACGGTCACGCGGAGTGATCCGGGGGTCGGGGAGGCGTCGGCGAGGGCGCGGCGACCGGAGGGCCACCGACCACCATAGAACTCGGGCGGGGAGGGCGCGCTAGGGGACGGGCGCGACCCGGATCGCCAGGCGGGTGTGGCGCTTGGGGACCGTGAACCGGGCCCCCCGCGCCGCTTCCGGTTCGTCGTCGCCCCGGTAGGCGACGATCTGGAGGTTCACGCCGTCGCGGCACACGCGGTCCCACAGCCGGACCTGCTCGGCGACCCGCACGGCGAGGGCCGTGCCGCCGGGACCGTGGCCCCGCACGCCGATCTCGTTGCCGCCGGGGACGCGGCGGCACACGGCGTACGCGAAGTCGCCGCCCTCGACCACGGCCGGGTTCGCCCAGCGCATGAGGAGCCGCTGGAGGCCGTGGTCGCCGAAGGGCGCGCTCATGCGCCCGTACCCGGCGAAGGCGCAGGCCAGCCACAGCGACAGCTGGGAGGCGTCCTCGTTCACCTTGAGGCGCACGGGGGTCCACACGGTGGTGCCGCGCCCGTCGAGCGCGCCGGTGGCGCCCTCGGCGTCGACCTCGCCCTCGACGTGGAAGGTCATGATCCGGCCCTCGGAGAGCTCGACGGTCTGGCCGTCGTGGCTGCCGAGGCCGCGCATGGGCATGAAGCCGCAGCCCACGACGGAGCGGCTGCGCATGACGCCGTCGCGGTAGTCGAAGGCGACCGAGTGCTCGCAGCTGCGGATGGAGAGCGGGGCGACGAGCCTGCCGCCGTCGGCCAGCTGGCCCCACCAGGCGGGGGGCAGGTCCCAGGTGCCGACGGTGACGATGATGCGGTCGTACGGGGCGCCTTCGGGGGCGCCGAGCTCGCCGTCGCCCTGGACGACCTGGACGCGCCGGCACCCGGCCTCGTCGAGGGCCTTGCGGGCGCGCATCACCGTGTCGGCGTCGATGTCCACTGTGGTGACCGAGCCGTGGGAGCCGACGAGGGCGTCGAGGAGCGCGGCGTTGTAGCCGGTGCCGGCGCCGATCTCGAGCACGCGGTGGCCGGGGCGGACGTCGAGCTGCTCGAGCATCTCGGCGACGATCGCGGGCTGGGAGGCGGAGCTGACGGCGTCGCCGTCGCTGTTGCGCTTGGTGACGTACACGTCGTCGGCGTAGGCCGCGCGCAGCGGCGCCTCGTAGAGGAAGCAGTGGCGGGGGACGGCGAGCATGGCGGCCTCGACCGACGCGCTGCGGATCACCCCGTTCGACCGCAGGTTCCCCACGAGCCGGGCGCGCAAACGGCTCGCTTCATTACCGGAAGTATCGGTGCGATCACCCACGACTCCAAGGGTACGTCCGATGCGCCGCGGGCGCCTCCACCGGTGTCACCCTTTGGAAGGCCGCATCGGTCGCCGGGGAGGAGGACGGGGCGCAGGAGTCGAGCCCCGGGAGCCGGACGGCGGGCGCCGCACTCGGGGAAGCCGAGGCCGCATGGAGTCCGGCGACGGGGCCTAACCCCAATGTCGTTCAGTTAGGGGAGCCGGTCTTAGTCCGGTGTTCGGGCGGTCGACGAACTAGCGTCGGGAAATCGGGGGGAGGTGCGTTGCCGGGGCTGGGCGGGTTCGTGGCCGGGGTTCAGGCGAGCAGCGAGGCAGAGACGAGGGGTCGGTCCTGGGTGCGTTGCCGAGGCGGTGTCGGTGCTCGGGTGGGGTTAGGGCGGGCGGCGACGGCGTAAGGGAGGGGCCGGTCCTGCGGTGGTCGCCGAGGCCGGGGTGGTTGTTGGGTGAGGTTCGAGCGGTCAGCGATGGCGCGAGGGGCGGCGAGCTTGAGTGCGTTGCCGGGGCCGGGCTGGTGCCCGGTGAGGGTTCGGGCGGCGACGAAGCCGGGGGCCGGGACCGAGGTAGGTGGCCGGGGCCGGGGCGGTGTGGGTCGCGCCGCTGCCGGTCATCGCTGCGGCGGCGGCGGGGTCGGTGGTGGCCGGGCTCGCCGAAGCGGCCTGCCGGGCGGTGGATGCCGCAGGAGTCGCAGTGCAGGGCATCGTCGTCGTGGTGGTCATGGTGGGTTCACCTCCTTCCAAAGGTGTGGTCGCGTCCTCGCGGGCACGCGATGGTGGTCGCGTCGCCTGGCGAGGCTGCCCCGCGGCGCTGTCTCGCATCGCCGTCGAGTAGTCGCCGTAGCGGCCTGCCGGTCCTATCCGGCGTGCCGGATGTGGCTCGGTTCGTCCTGTCCTTCCTGTCGGTGGTGGTGGTCGGGTGGGTGTGCTGGATACGCCCGGGGGTGTGTGCGGGACTCCGACTGTGCTGGCCGGCGGTACCTCCTCAAGGAGGCCGCACTCCCGTCACATGCCCGTAGACCGCGGTGACGGTGGTACCAGCGCAGGACCGGAACGCGAGACGAGCAACCCCCGTCCTAGCTGCGAGGGCGGCCCCGACACCAGTGGGCGGTACGAGCGGCCAGAGGCTGTCGTAGTCTGCATTAAATGAACACATCTCGTTCGCTTGCACTGATTCCGTAACCCTGTACGTACCCCAATCATCCCCCCGATAGCCCCACCCCGGCAACACCCACACGGGTAGAGAACCCTCACGTTTCCACCGGTGCCCCTGCACCGCAACAACACCGACCACCGGATCCACAATGGCGCCCCGCCCGCCCGACCCTCCACTACCTCGGGCCCGCCAACCGACCCCAGCCCTCCACCCACCGCTTCGTCGCCGCCGCTTTAACCGCTCCCCCAACGCGACCGGCACCCGACCGACCCACCCCGGCGCCCTAACTGAACGGCATTGGGCCTAGCCCTCGTGATCGCATCTCGCGTCGAGCATCGCCCACAGGTCCTCGCGCTGCGTCTGCGGCACCTCGACCGGCGTCGCGACCGGCTCGGCGCCGTCGATCGCGATCCACACCATGAACCCGAACGGCTGCTTCGCGTCGCCCACCGCGTGGCCGCTGCACCGGGAGGCGTCGAAGCCGATCGGCACCACCACCTCGCCGCCGGGCCCCGGCACCGGATCACCGGCGCTCAGCTCGAAGAGCACGCTCCCCCGCACCTCGGTCACGGCGAGCACCGCCCCCGCCAGCGGCCGCACCGCCAGCTCCCCCGCGAGCGTGCCGTCCCCGGCCTCCGCCAGCGCCCCCAGCTCGACCTCGGCCGCCGCCCGCACCGCCTGCGCCGCGCACGCCTCCCGCACCAGCCGGTCGAGGGTCCCGTTCGGGTGAGGCAGCGCGGCCGCGACCTCGTGCACCGCACCGTCCTCGGTCGCGACCCTCAGCAGCGCCGTCGCGGGCGCGGCCGTCGACGCGGTCCCGTCGGGGCACCGCGCCTCCCCGTACTCGGTCATCAGGTCCCGCGGGTTCACGCTCGGCGGCACCTCCGCGTCGAACGCCTGCTCCCCCAAGGGCGCGAACGACTCCGTGACCAGCTCGACGCCGAGCACCCGCACCGGCGCGTCCCCGTGGTTGGTCACCGCGACCGCCACGACGCCCGGTTCCATGAACGAGCGCCGGATCTCGGCGGTGGCGCTCAGGTCGGGGGCGGCGGACGGCGCGACCGGTGCGGCGGGCTCGGGTCGGGCCGAGTGCCCGGCCAGCCCGGCGGCCATGGCGGCCAGGAGGAACGCTCCGACGATGCCGATCCGGGCCCAGCGCACGGCGCCTCCTCATCGAGCCGTCGACGGCGCGGCGGGCTCCCCGCCGCGGACCGGTCCAGTCTGGCACCGCGGCCGCGCCCTGTGAAGCCCTCGCGCCCTTCACCGCGGTCGCCGTCAGCGGTCGAACGAAGGCATCGACTTCGGCTGCGGTGTCGGACAAGGGCGTCGCTGGACGAACCCGCTGCGCGGAGAAGCGCTCCGCCGCCAGCGGTCGAACCCCCGGCGGTCGAGCGACCGCTTCGGCGTCGGCCCAGACCCGCCGTCGAAGCGAACCGGCCGTGGGGTCCGCTAGGCGGGGATCGGCCGCGGCGCCGACCAGGGCGCGCCGCTGGACGAACCGCCGAGCGGAGAGGCGCCCCGCCGCCAGCGGTCGAGCACCCGGGCTGGCGACCGCTTCGGCATCGTCCGAGACCGGCCGCGGCGGGTCCGCTACGCGGGGAGGCCCGCCGCCGTCAGCAGGTGGTTGCTCGCGCCCAGCAGGGAGGGCTCGGACTCGATGACCCGCAGGCCCTCCATGAGGTGGCCGCGCAGCCGCTCGTCGTCGATGAGGCGCTCCAGCTCGGGGATGTAGCCGGGGAAGCCCTGCACAGCGTACTGAGCGGCCCCGGCCAGGCCCGCGTCCGCGAACTCGGACGCGACCTCGCCCGGATGCGCCAGGTACGCGGTCGTGAACACGTCCTGCTCGTAGTACCGCAGGTCGCCTTCGCGCAGGATGCGCAGGCTGCCGTCGGGGGACAGGCCCTTGTCCTCGCCGCCCGCCCCGAACAGCAGGTAGTCGTTCCAGGCGGCGCTGCGGTTGATGGTCACGGCCGCGACGACCCCGCCGGGCCGGGTGCACCGCCGCGCCTCCGCCAGCGCCTGCACCCGCTGGGCCCGGTCGGTCAGGTGGTACAGGGGGCCCATGAGCAGCACCGCGTCGAAACTCGAGTCCCCGCAAGGGAGTTCGCGCGCGTCGCCGACGACCGCCTCGACGCCGGGCAGCCGCGCGGCGACGGCGACCTGGCTCGCGACGGGGTCGACGAGGGTGACCCGGTGCCCGTCGGCGGCCAGCCACGCCGAGTGGATCCCGGTGGCGCCGCCGACGTCGAGCACGTCGAGGTCCTTGCCGGGGAGTATGCGGCGCAGCAGGTCCTGCATGCGCGCGAACTCCAGGCGGCCGCGCGCGTTCCGCGTCAGCCGCTCGCGTTCGCCGCCGCGCTCGTAGTAGGCCGCGATCTCGGTTTCGAGTTCCCATTCGCTCATCCGTCGATGGTCCGGGAAGCGTTTGCGGACCGCCACCGATTTACGGCCGGGACACGCGAACGGCGGCCGGTCTGCCGGGCCCGTGCACTCCCGCAAGCGCATGGGGCCGGTCGGCTGGCCGCCGCTGTGCTATCTCACCTCATCGCCTCCGAGGCCCGGCGCGCGGCTCCCCCGCGAAGCGGGCCGGGCGGCCTCAGCCCGCGGCGACCCGCAGGCCGAGGGCGACCATCACCGCGCCGGTGACCCCGTTGATCCAGGCGCGCACGCGCGGCCGGTCGAGCAGTTTGCGCAGGAGTCCGATCAGGTTGGCCAGCAACAGGAACCATACGGCGACAACGGTCATGGCGACGGCCGCGAGCTCGCCGATGAGCCCCCATTCGGCGCCGGAGCCGATGAACTGGGGCATGAGCGCGGTGAAGAACACGGCGGCCTTGGGGTTGAGCACGTTGCACAGCAGGCCGGAGCGGAACGCGGCCGCGCGGCTCATGCCGTGGTCGAGCTCGATCGCGTCGGCGGGCGTGCGCCGCTCCTTGATCGCGGCGCGGATCGAGCGGACGCCCAGGTAGACGAGGTAGGCCGCGCCCGCGAACTTGACGACGGCGAACGCGACCGCCGAGGCCGCGAGGAGTGCGGCCATCCCTGCGGAGGCGGCGAAGACCCACACCGAGACGCCGAGTCCGATCCCGATCGCGGTCCACATCCCGCTGGCGCGCCCGGCGAGGACCGTGTTGCGCACGACCATCGCGAAGTCGGGTCCGGGGACGATGGCGGCGATGAGGATCGCCAGCGCGAAGAGCAGCAGCACGGTCATCGGGTCTCCTCGGTTCGGGTGGGGACCCGTCGATACTGGCACCGCCGGGGGCCGGTCGCATCAGGATGATGACCGGGTTCACCGACCGGGTCCGGGCGCGGGGTCGCCGCAGCGCCGCTCCCATGGGACCTGCTCAGGCGGGGTCGCTGCGTCGCCAGTACTGCTTCTTGTCCTTGTCGTAGACGACGACGCCCAGGACGGCGAGCTCGTCGCGCAGCTCCCGCAGGTCGTCCTCCTTCGACTTCTCCAGGGCCTGCCCGCGGGCCTTGAGCACCGCGTCGGCGCCCTTCGGGAGCCCCTCGGCGCCGGGGACCCAGCGGCGGAACTCGTCGGCGTACGGGTCGCCGTCGGGCAGCCAGGCGTATCCGTGCCGGCGCAGGGCGGCCGCGAGCTCGTCGCGGTCGAGGTCGAACGGGACGCGGGCGAGTTCCTGGCGGCGGTGGCCGAGCACGACGAGCTGCTTGTCCTGCACGAACACCGAGGCCGTGTCGGCGCGGTCGACGCCGCGCCGGTAGTCGCCGCGTTCGAGTTCGAGCCGGGCGGAGCCGACGGTGACGGTGAGCATCTCGTGGATCGCCCACAGGGCCAGGAGGACGCCGACGACGAGGCCGAGCGCGAGGGCGACGATGAGCCGCACCGTCTCGGGCAGATCGGTGAACAGCTCGAACAGGCCTTGGAAGGGGAACCAGGAGAGCCCGGTGATCCACTCGGCGACGAGGGACAGCCCCCATCCGAGGGCGGCCCCCACGAGCGGCAGGCCCGCGAGGAGCGCCGGCCTGGCCCAGGCCGGGTCGGCCACGGTGGTGCGGGCGCCGCCGGCGGTGCGATCGGTGGACATGGGCTCGCCGCCTTTCCGTCGAGTGCGAACGCCCCCAGCATAGGCACACCATTTCACCAGGGAAAACACTGTACTGAAGGACTACTCCGCAAGGAGGAGAACGGGAGCGGTGCGCGATACCAAAGCCGCCGTCCGCGGGCGGCGGCCGATACCAAAGTCGCAGTGCGGCCCTACCTCCGTCCGAACGATCCGAGGCTCATTCAGGCGAAACCGGTACGAACAGGATTCACGCTGGCTACGATCCAGAGCGTTCGATCCGGGACGCGGCACGGGGTGCGCCGCGCGTGGGAAGGGGCCGATCCGATGCCGTACCGCTCTCTGTCGCTCGCCGCGGCGGCGACCGCGCTGATCCTGTCCGGGTCGGCCTCGACCGCCTCGACGCGGGACGGCGAGGCCGGCGGCTTCTACGCGGACGTGGCCCTGAACGAGGGCGAGGGCCGGTGCGAGGCCAACGACGTCCCGGTCGGCGCGGCCCCGCCCGCGGCGGTCACCGTCAAGGCGAGCGACGCGCCCCTGGGCTGCACCGGGCCCGTCCGCCTCGACCTCAAGGGCGACCTCGCGGTCGTCTTCGACGACGCGGAGGGGACCGCCGCGATCGGCGCGATCCGGGTGGACGCGACCAAGTTCGGCTTCACCTGCGGCTACGAGTCCGGACGGGTCGTGTTCGAGCGCGACGGCGCGACGCGGACGTACACGGGCGGGCCGTACCGGGGCGAGAAGGTCGAGGGCCCGTTCGTGTGCCCCGACGCGGTGAACCTCGACTCGGCCTCGCTGACCTTCCACCGGTAGGAGGCGGCCGCAGTGCGCTCCGCGCCGTCAGCCGCGTCCGAACCGGTCGCCGCCGGGCGGCGGCAGGCCGCCTCCCGCTCACCTGGCACCGCCTGAACCGGCACGGCCGCGCTGCCCGCCTCTCCTGCCGCCGGGCGGCAGGCCGCCTGAACCGGCACGGCCGCATCGCCCACGGCTTCCACCGCCCGGACCGGCCCCACCGCGCTGCGGCGAGGTGCGCCCGCCGGCCGCGTCACCGGAAAGCGCGGCCGCGGTGGCCGGACTCCCGCTTCGCGGGCGAACCGACTCGGCGGCCGTGCCCGGGCCGTGGGACTCGGCCTAGTTCGCGATCGAGACGACGCGGCCCGCGGCGGCCGGGTCCTCGGCCGCGTCGAGCAGCGCCTTCGCGAAGTCGGCCCTGGTGACCTGGAAGCCGCCGGGGACGTTGCGGTCCAAGGCACTCCGGTAGCGGCCCTTCCCCGGGCGGTCCGTGAGCATCCCGGCGCGGGCGATCGTCCACGGCAGGCCCGAGGCCCGCGCGAGCTCCTCGGCCCGGCGGGCGTCCGCGTTGGCGTGCCGCAGGACCCGCGCGAGGATCACGGGCTTGACGAAGTACCTGGTGAACGGGTCGTCCCCGGGGCCGGGGCTGTGGGCGCTGTTGCTGGCGACCACGAGCCGGGCACCGCCCTCGGCCTCGCGCACCGCGGCGGCGGCCGCCCGGGCGGCATCGGCGCAGACGGTCGTGGGCCGCTTCTGGTCGCGCGGGGCCACGACGCTGACCACGGCCTCGCTGCCGATGACGGCGGGTGCGAGCGACTGGGGGTCGGTCGCCTCGGCGACCACGACGGTGACGGCGGCCCGGAGGTCGTCGGGCAGGCGGGCCGGATCGCGCACGACGGCCGCGACCTCGTGCCCGCGGGCGAGCGCCTGGCGCACGACCTCCCGTCCGGTGCCGCCGGTCGCGCCGAGAACAGTCAGCTTCATGATACCCCTCGAAGGTTGGTGAGTATTCACTAACCATTAGACTAGGTAAGTATTCACTCACCCGTCAAGGGAGATCATGGGCACACGAGACCGCATCCTGGACGCCGCCGCCTCGGTCATGCGCGACCGCGGCGTCGCCCACGCCACCACCAAGGAGATCGCCCGCGTCGCCGACTGCTCGGAAGCGCTGCTGTACAAGCACTTCCCGAGCAAGACGGCACTGCTCCTCCACGTGCTCCAGGAGCGCATGCCCGCGTTCGGCGCGAAGGCCGTGCCCGGCGAGGCGACCGTGGAGGCGAACCTCGAGGCCGTCGCCCGCAGCGCGGCGCGCTTCTACCTGCGCGGCTTCCCGATGATGGCCTCGGCGGTCGCCCAGCCCGAGCTCCTGGCCGCGCTGCGCGACGCCCTCGCCGAGCACGGGGCCGGGCCCGGCCGCCCGGTCGACGCCGTCGCCGACTACCTGGCGGCGGAGCAGCGGCTCGGGCGCGTGGCGGCGACCGCCGACCCGGACGCCGCAGCGGCGCTCCTCATGGGCGCGTGCTTCCAGCAGGGGTTCCTCGCCTACTTCAACGGCGGCGCCGACATCCCGAAGACGTTGGCGGCCATGCTCGTCGCCGCGGTCATGCCGGGCCTGCGGCCGTAAGCGGCACGAATCCCGAAACACACTCGCGATTCGTACTAGTCTCGTGGGATGGCGATCCGATGGACTACCGCGTTCTGGGACTTTCCCGCCGAAGGCTTCGAGGCGGGCATCGCGTTCTGGCTCAAGGTCACCGACACGACGCTCTCACCCCGCCGCGGCCCGGACGGCGCGTTCGCGACCCTGGTCCCCGCCGAGGGCGACCCGTGCCTGCGGGTGCAGCGCGTCCGGGAAGGCAAGGGCGGCAACCACCTCGACCTGCACGTGGACGACGTGGAGGCCGAGGCCGAGCGCGCCCGGGAGCTCGGCGCGACCCTCGTGGCGCGGGAGGAGGGCCTCGTGGTCCTGCGCTCCCCCGGCGGCTTCGCGTTCTGCCTGGTCGAGCATGAGGGCGAAGCCGAGGTACCGCCGCCGCTGACATGGCCCGGCGGCCAGCGCAGCCGCACCGACCAGCTCTGCATCGACGTCCCGCCGCAGGCCTTCGACCACGAGCTGATGTTCTGGCAGTCGCTCACCGGCTGGCCGCAGACCGGCAAGGACTGGCGGGAGTTCCGCCGGCTCGTGCCCCCGCGGGAGATCCCGCTGCACTTCCTCCTCCAGCGGCTGGACTCGGCCGAGCAGGGGCAGAGCACCGCCGCGCACATCGACCTGTCCTGCGTCGGCGTCGAGGCCGAGACCGAGCGGCACGTGGCGCTGGGCGCCGAGGCCCTCCGGCGCCACCAGTACTGGCAGGTCATGCGCGACCCCGCGGGGCTGACGTACTGCATCACCGACAAGAACCCGGACTGGCACCCGAGCGACTGAGGCTCCCCCGGAACAGAGAGGCCGGTCACCGATGCGCCTATAGCTTGTAGGTGAAGGCCTAAAGGCTATAGGCTGGGCGGGTGAACCGTGCCGCCCTGACCGCGTCCGCCGTCGTCGCCGACGCGGCCTCGCTCGCCGACGAGGCGGGGTTCGACGCCGTCACGCTCTCGGCGGTCGCGCGACGCCTCGGCGTGCGCACGCCTAGCCTGTACTCCCACGTCCGCGACCTGGAGGCGCTGCTGGACGGCGTCGCCGCCCTCGCGCTCGCCGAACTCGCCGCCCGCGTCGCCGACGCCGTCGCGGGCCGCGCGGGCCGGGCCGCCCTGGAGGGGTACGCGACGGCGCACCGGGCGTACGCGCGGGACTCGCCGGGCCGGTGGCAGTCGCTCCAGCGGCGCGCCGGCGACGCCGTCGTCCGCTCCGAGGCCGCCCGGGAGACCGTCGCGCTGGCCCGCGCGGTGCTCAGGGGCTACCCCGTCCCGCAGACCGAGCACGTGCACGCCGTGCGCCTGCTGGGCAGCACCATCAACGGCTTCCTCGCGCTCGAGCGCATCGGCGGCTTCGACCACAGCGAACCCTCGCCCGAGGCGTCCTGGTCGAGGACCGTCGACGCCCTCGACGCCCTGCTCCTGGCCTGGCCCGCCGCTCCACGAGACCGAAAGGCCCCACTGTGATCACCGTGCCCGTCGCACCGCTCGTCCGAGGCGCCGCCGAACTGGAGGCGACCGACCGCGGCCTGCGGCCGCACCGCCTGCCGGCACGGGCCCGCGAGCAGTTCCCCGACCCGTACCTGCTGGCCATGGAGGAGCAGCCCGCGGGCGTGCGCCTGGCGATGAGGACGAGCGCGCGCACGCTCCGGCTCGTCGTCCACCCCGTGCACCGGGGGTTCCGGGGCGTCGACCGCCCGAGGGGCGGCATCGACCTCGTGGTCGACGGCGGCCTGTTCGCCAGTGACGCGCTCGACGGCGGCGACCTCGTCGAGACCGACCTGCGGACCGGCGCGACCGAGTTCCGGCCGGGAAGCGCGCACACCGCGGTCTTCGACGGTCTTCCCGAGGGCGACAAGCGCATCGAGATGTGGCTGCCGCACAACGAGGCGGTGGAGTTGATCGAGCTGCGCGCCGACGGGCCGGTGCGCCCGGCCGAGGCCGCCGGCCGCCGCTGGGTGCACCACGGCAGCTCGATCAGCCAGGGGTCCAACGCGGCTTCGCCGGCCCGCACCTGGCCGGCCGTGGCGAGCCGCCTGGGCGGCGTCGAGCTGCGCAACCTCGGCCTCGGCGGCAACGCGTTCGTCGACCCGTTCACCGCCCGCGCCGTCCGCGACGCCCCGGCCGACCTCATCAGCGTGAAGCTCGGCATCAACGTGGTGAACCTCGACGGGATGCGGCTGCGGGTGTTCACGCCCGCCGTCGAGGGCTTCCTCGACACGATCCGCGAAGGGCACCCCGAGACGCCGCTGCTGCTGGTCTCGCCGATCTTCTGCGGCATCCACGAGGACACGCCGGGGCCGGGCGCCGTCGATCCCGACAGCATCGGGACCGGCCGGGTCCGCTTCACCGCGACCGGCCCCCGAGGGGACGAGCGGAACGGGCGGCTCACCCTGCGGGTCGTCCGCGAGGCCCTGGCGGCGGTGGCCGAGCGCCGCAAGGACGACCCGAACCTGCATTACCTCGACGGGACCCGCCTCTACGGCGAGCGGGACGCCGCCGCGCATCCGCTGCCGGACGCGCTGCACCCCGACACCGAGGCGCACCGGCTGATCGGCGAGCGGTTCGCCGAGCACGCCTTCGCCCCCGGCGGGCCGTTCGCCGCGCGCTGAGCGCGCTTCGTCACGGCACCGGCCCCCGCGGGCACTCGGCGTGCGCGCGAACGCTCCCACCGGGTCCGCGTCCGGAATTCGGGGAAACAGTCCCTTCCGGAGTCTTGTGCGGTTCGACTGAGAAAGTTACCTTTATCTATAAGTAAAGCTTCCTTATCGATAAGAGGTGAGCCCATGCTCCGTCGACCCCGCCGGCAGCTCCTCGCGCTGTTCGGCTCCTTCATCCTCGCCGCGGCCCTCGCCACCGGCGTCTCCGCGTCGGTCGCCAACGCCGACGTGAACGCCCAGGCCGCCTGCGCCGCACCGTGGAACGCGGGCACCGTCTACACCCAGGGCAACGTCGCGTCGTACAACGGCCAGAACTGGACCGCCCAGTGGTGGACCCAGGGCGAGACCCCCGGCACCACCGGCGAGTGGGGCGTGTGGCGAGGCGCCGTCGCCTGCGGCGGCGGCACCGACCCGGGCGACCCCGGCGACCCCGACCCGTCCGGCGCGATCGTCACCGAGGCCCAGTTCAACCAGATGTTCCCGAACCGGAACTCCTTCTACACCTACCAGGGCTTCGTCAACGCCGCCGCCTCGTTCCCGGCCTTCGGCAACACCGGCAGCGACACCGTCCAGCGCCAGGAGGTCGCGGCCTTCCTCGCGAACGCGTCGCACGAGACCGGCGGGCTCGTCCACATCGTGGAGCAGAACCAGGCGAACTACCCGCACTACTGCGACGCGGGCCAGCCCTACGGCTGCCCGGCGGGCAACAGCGCCTACTACGGCCGCGGTCCGATCCAGCTGAGCTGGAACTTCAACTACAAGGCCGCCGGCGACCACCTCGGCCTGCCGCTGCTGAACAACCCGTGGCTCGTCGAGCAGGACGCGACCGTGGCCTGGCAGGCCGCCCTCTGGTACTGGAACACCCAGAGCGGCCCGGGCACCATGTCCGGCCACACCGCCATGACCACCGGCACGGGCTTCGGCCAGTCCATCTGGTCCATCAACGGCTCCATCGAGTGCAACGGCGGCAACCCCGCCCAGGTCCAGAGCCGCGTGAGCAAGTACCAGAGCTTCACCGGCATCCTGGGCGTCGCCCCGGGCGGCAACCTCTACTGCTGATCGGCTGAAAGAGGAACGCGGGCCGGCCGGGGATCCACCAATCCCCGACCGGCCCTTCGCGGGCACCGGCCGTTCTGGGGAGGCGTGCCCTTCAGACTCCGCGGACCGCCCGAGGTTCAGTCGCCGGGCCGCGGAGCGCCTTGTGCGTCAATGGATGTCGGGGTCGGCGATGAGCTCCTGGACCTGCTGCATGATCCAACCGCACCACTCGTCGCCGCTCCACCTGCCGTTCCATTCGGGAACGTCCTCGGGATCGTCGGTGAACCGGCAGCACTCGCGCGGCCCCGCGCCGTCCTCGACGTCGAGCAGGTACTCGGTGATCTTGCGGGCGCGGGCCGGGAACGAGTCGAGCCGGTAGAGGGAGAAGACCGCCGGGCCCCTCCGGAAGTCGCCGAGGTGGCCGTCCACGCCCGGTTTGCCGTCGGAGCGGAGGTTGTAGGGATCGTCGTCAGGGACCGTGGGTCCCGTTGCGCGGCTAGCCATTGCAAAAGCGCACCGAGGCCGGGGCCGCGGCGATGATGCGGTGGCCCGAGTAGAAGGCGCGGAACGCCTGCTCCTCGATCCAGATCTTCGAGTGGGGCTTCAGGCCGGACCAGAACCGGCCCCAGGTCGCCTTCAGGTTCCCGGAGTTGAGCCCGGAGACGATGAGTACGACGTCGTCCCGCCGCTCCCCAGTGAGCACCTGGAACGAGTCCGGCGCGTCGGGCCCCGAAGCGCGGACCGTGTAGGACCGGTACTCGTCGCGGAAGACCCCTCGGTCGAGTGGACTCCGACCGGAGTCACCGGCCGCATTCGGGTCGCTCATCATGCGCCTCCATTTCAGACTGTCGGATTGCCGACAGATTTCTCGTCCGGGGATCGCAATGAGGTCTGGGAGGAGCGACCCCCGGACTTCCCCACCGATCGCGAGTCGTACAAGGTGGCCCGCGATGCAATGAATCTAAGCGGTGGACTTGGGAGGCAGAAGGTTCGACGCGAGAGCACTCCTTGCAGGTAAGAGACCCGCGCAAGATTGACCGGAAAGTTTTGCGCCCCAAACTTTCCTACCCCCGATCCCTTTTGAACCGAATCAGTCGGCGCGTGTACCGTCTCGTTACAGTGCGTTTCCACCAACGAACTCCGGAGGGTCCGATGCCTCTTTCAAGAGTCGCGGAATGGTATGTCCTCGCCGAACTCGCAGCACTCATCACGGAATCGGACCTCACCTACGCGCAGATCGCGGAGCCTCTCGGCGTGAGCACGCGGACCGTGCAGAACTATGTGTCCGGGGATACCCGGCCGAAAGCGGGCATGGCCGCCAGGCTCGCCCAGATATGCGGCGCCGCTGAGAAGCGCATCGACTTCCTGACGCACGTGATCAGCCAGCTCGACAGCGGCGTGATCGTCTCCGACCTCAACAAGCGCAACATCTTCATAGTCGAGCGAGGCGAGGCCACCGCGGGCGAGATCTGGAAGTTCGAGCCGATGTACGTCCCCGGCCCGTTCCAGACGCTGCGATACCACTTGGAGATGCTTCCCGAACAAGGTCAGAACCCGATGCAGAACTGGCAGCGCAAGCTCCAGCGCTATACGACCCTCAAGAACCGCCGCAATGCGCCCGCTATACGAACCATCATGCACGCCAACGCACTTCGGGTGATGCAAGGCTGGGACGGCGCTGAGGAGCAGTTCGAGCACCTCCTCGAAATCGGCAGATGGCCCAACTCCGAAATTCGGATCGTCGATGGCCTCATCTACGGTTTCGAGCACGCACACGACCACTATCGTCCGGCCGGGTTCCTCGCGGCGCCCCCGCCGTTCGTCTATGTCGAGGCCATCGATCAGAGCCGACACATCGAGGAGCCCGAGAAGATCGACTTGTACTATGACCGGGTCAGGAGCATTTGGCAACCAGGCCGAGATTTCGGAGGGCGCTTCAATGACTGGATACGGTAATTGGCGCAAGAGCTCACGTAGCGGCGGAGGCGACGACAGCAACTGCGTCGAGTGCCGCGTGACCTGGCGCAAGAGCACCCACAGCTCCGGCGTCTCCGACAGCAACTGCGTTGAGGCCCGCCAGCAGGCCGACGCGTTCCAGGTCCGGGACTCGAAGCTCGGTCACGACTCCCCGATCTTCGACCTGACCACGACCGACTTCAAGGCCCTGATCAGCGCCGCCGCGTAACCTCGCGAACAGACTCAAAGGCCGCCGTCGCGGGGTTCGCGACGGCGGCCTTTGTTTCCACATCGACCGCCGATCCCCCGACAACGAGGACCGTATGACTTCGATCGGCGACGTGGCCGCCAGGCTCAGAGCGGTCCTGGCACTGGTCGAAGGTGCCACGCGCGGCGCCAAAGCAGCCGACGACCAGATGAGCGGTGCGCACGCACAAGTCCAAGACGACCTCACCGCGTCAGCGAATCCCCTCGCCGAGGAAGGACTCGCAAAGTGGGGCGCTGCGCGCGAGCGCCTGTCTGAAGCCCCCACCCTCATCGCCGGCGGAACACAGCGAATGAGCGACTACATCGCATCAATCGCCGGAGGCACCACGAGCAGCGGAAGCGCCCCTGCATCGCCTACGCCCAACAGTCCGAGCCCGTCCGACCGGTCGACCGAGTTCAACCCCAGGCGGTTCGACGCGAGCAAACTCGCCGGGTTGCGACGCTATGGTGAGGCAGGCACGGCCGAGGGAAGGCTCTATCTCGGCGATGGCTCACCATATTCAGAGAGGGTGCTTCGCGCGACCACCGGGAACATCTCCGTTCCCTCCGGGAAAGGTCCGCAAGGCGTATCGGTTCGTCAGCCGCGCGGTCGTCGTTCGCGGGTCACCGGGGGGCGAACACCTTGCGCCGGTAACGCTTCAAGACGATCGGACCGAGCCGGGACATCACCGTGAACAACGGACCGCCCAGGACTTCCTTGAACGGCGCGCGTTCCGTGGCGGAGGCCTCGTCCAGCAGCAGTCCGAACAGCAGGGGGACCTTTCCGCCGGGCGCGTTCGCGGCGCTGCACAATCCTTAGCATTCGGGCCACCGCATCGTCCGCTCGAACGGAAATCAAAGAAGCGTCGAGTTGTTTCGGGAACCGTAATGAATGCGGAGTGGGACCGCGAACCCCCGGGCAGGGCGCCGATCCGGCGAGCGCGGACGCCCCCGCCGGTGTCTCGCCGGTGCATCGCCTGGAGAATTCCCCTGCTTTCGGACAAAGTGACGCTGGGGCGAATCGCGATTCGCCACCGGCAAACGAATCCACCGGATGACTAGGAACTTGATGCGATGCAGACCAGAGTGAAGCGAAGGTCCACGGCCCGCAGGGCGATCGCGGCCACGGCCGCGGTCGGGGCCGTCGCCGCGGCGACGGTGGCCTCGGTCCAGCTCGCCTCGGCCGGCGAAGCCGACGCCGACGCCGTAGCGCGGCAGACCTGCGCCCTCGATGCCCTGCCGATCCCCGAGGGCTACCAGTCCACGAGCGTCACCGGCATGAGCGACGACGGCTCCGTCATCGCCTACCTCGCCGAATCACCTGACGAGGAGGGCCCCGGACCGCGGCAGCTCCTGTACGCCGGCGGCGAAGTCACCGAAGCGCCGATGCTCAACGACTACGCCACGCTCCAAGACGTCAACGCCGACGGAGTCGGCGTCGGCTGGACGTTCATGTCCGGCTATGTGCCGTACGTCTGGCGCGACGGCGAGCTGACCGAGCTGCCGACCGAGGAGGGCGGCTCGGCCTACGCGATCAACGCGAAGGGCGACATCGTCGGCAGCCGCGAGAGCGACGGAACGTACATCCCCGTCGTCTGGCCGGCAGACGGGTCCGGGCCGGTCGACCTGGCCCTGCCCGAGGGCAACGAGTTGGGCAGTGCCACCGACATCGGCGACGACGGCACCATCGTCGGCTACGTCAAGGTCGAGGGCGACAACTCCGGCGATCCCAAGCCGTACGTGTGGCATGCCGACGGCACCGGCGACTACCTGGCGATGCCCGAGGGCGTCGACCTGGCCGACGCCGCCGCCGAGGTCACCGACATCAAGGGCGGCTGGGCCTCCGGCTGGCTGAGCGCCCCGGGCGCCGCCTACGGGGGCGTCCGCTGGAACCTCGCCGAAGGCACCGCCGAGACCGTCGAACTCGGCGACTGGGTGGCCGTCAGCGCCGAAGGGGTCGTCGCCGGCCATCTGCGCGGCTCACCGATCGCGGCCTACCAGTCCGGCGAGACGCTCGTCGAGCTGCCGGGCCTGATCGATCCGGCCGACAACACCAGCGGCGACAACGTCGTCGCGATCAGCGCCGACGGCTCCCTGCTCGCCGGGGACGTCTCCACCGGTGCGTACGACGCCGACGAGCAGCCGCTCACGAACGCGGTCACCTGGACCTGCGAGTGATCACCGGAGGCCGACGCGAGCGCGCGGACCGGTGACGGTCGTTCCGCGCGGCCCCTCTGGCGACAGAGGGGCCGCGCGGCCGCTCAGGGCTCGCGGCCGGCGCGGCCCCCGCCGAGGAACGGGGCGAGCACCGCGGCGGCGGCCCCTTGCGCGGCAGTGAATCCCGTGGTCAGGGCACGCGGTGTTCGGCGACGGCCTTCTCGACCTTCTTGCGGAAGTCGGGGTCCTCGTCGGGTTCGAGCCGCCCGAGGGTCTGCTCGGCCACCGCCGCCGCGCCTTCGGCGTCGCCCGATCCGGCGAGGAGGCTCATCAGCCTGCGCGCGGCCGCGAGCTCCCGGTCGGTGAACCCGCCTTCCGCGAACACGGCGATCGACTCGCGCAGCAGCCGGATCGCCTCGGCCCCTTGGCGCAGGTAGCCGCCGTGCTGGAGCAGGGTCTCGGCGAGCTCGCCGCGGCAGGACTCCCTATAGGACGGATGCAGCTCCTCGTCGCGCCATGCCGCGCGGAGCTCCGCCGCCAGCGAGGCGAACGCCTCGGAGGCGGCCTCCTCGTCGGCCTCCGACATCTCGTACTCCACGTCCACGTTCACCCGGGCCCACACGGCCGCCCGGACCGACAGGGCCGCGGCCGGAACCACCCCGAGCTCGCGCCACGCCTGCTCGGCGCGGCCGAAGGCGAGCACGGCGGACTCGACGTCCCCGGTCGCCTCGAGCAGCCCGCCGGCCTGGTGGGCCGTTCGCGCGTACTGGGTCGCGTTCGGATGCGCGACGCCCCCGTCCATGAGCCGCAGCGCTTCGAGCGCCTGCTCGGCGGCCTCCTCCGGATCGCCCAGCCGCTCATAGCAGTCGCCGAGCATGATCCTGACGTCGACGGTCTGCCACTGCGGCTCGCCCGCTTCCGACAGCTCCTCCAGGACCGCCCACAGGACGTGGACCGCGGCCTCGTGGCGTCCCTGCTCTGCCATGGCGATCCCGGCCACGCGCCGGGCGGCGGTCGCGCGGTCGCCCGCTCCGGCGCGGTCGTGGTAGCGGGCGGCCTGGACCGCGTACAGCTCGGCTCGAGGCCAATGCCCAAGGGCGGCAGCGGTTTCAGCCGCCGCGGAATGGACCGCCCCGACAGGGGCGTCGCTCATCCCGGGCCGTGCGGCCGCCATGCCGTTCTCGGCGACCGCGAGGGCCTCCTCGGGCCGGCCCTGGCTCCTGAGGAGCATGTTGTACCAGATGGCGCTGACCACGGTCTCCAGCGCGTGGTCGGCGGCGCGGGCGAGTTCGTACGCCGCCTCGACCGCGGCGTTCCGGTCCTCGTCGGACTCGGCGATCCTGGCGGCGGCCAGCAGCAGGCGCGCGCGGACCTCGGTGACCCCGCGCTCGTCGGGCCGCGCGGCCAGGTCGGCGTCGAGCGCGGTGAACGCCTCGCGCAGTCGCGCATCCGGCTCCTCGCCGCGCAGCTCGCCGAGTTCGGCGAGCGCCGAGTGGACGGCGACCCTCGCCCGCAGCGAGTGGACCGGGTCGGCCCCGGCCAACCGTTCGGCGGTCGCGAGCAGGCGCGTGGCCTCGGCGCGCACGTCCTCCGGATCGGCGTCCCTGCCCGACCGCAGCATGGAGGCCTCCAAGGCCAGGGCCCGGCCCTCGCGGTCGGCCCCGCGGAACAGGTCCGCGGCCTGCCGGGCGAGCTCCCGCTTCCGGTCCGGGTCACCGGTGCCGTCGAGCCGGGACACCAGCACGTCGGCCTCGTCGGCCGGGTCGAGTGCGACGCCGAGCCGCGCGGCCGCCTCGCCGACCCGGCCCCAGCGTTCGAGGCGGTCGTCCGCGAAGGCGGCGCCGGCCGCCCGCGCCTCGGCGAGCAGGCGTTCGACGTCCGCGGCGGTGGACGCCGGGGGTTCGGCGCGGACCTCGCGGATCGGGGGCGCCTCGGCGATCGCGGCCTTCAGTCCGAGCGGCACGTGCGGGTGGGCCGCGGTGTACGCGACCCGTTCGGCGGAGCGGCGCGACATGAGGTCGTTGCCGTTGCGGCGGTCGAAGCGGTCGCAGAGGTCCCGCCGTTCGGCGTCGATCCGGTCGCGGGCCGCGTCGGCGCGCGCGCCGAGGCCGTCGGGACCGGGCACTCGGACGTCGCCGGCGCCGCGGGCGATGAGCGCCGCGCAGGTGAGCTGCACGGATTCGAGCAGCCGGAGCCGGAAGATCGGGTCGAGGGCGAGGACGAGCAGGCCCGCCCGGGCGTCGACGAGCTCGACCGCCCGGGCCTCGTTGCCGGTGAGCGCGCAGAAGCGCACGTGCTGGGCGAACGGCAGGATCATCTCGTCCTTGTCGCGGATGATCTGGTAGCCGTGCAGGTGGTTCGCGCGGGCCTCGCCGAGGCGTCCGAGCGCGACCAGCGGCATCAGCGAGTTCGCGAGGGCCCGGTGCGGCTCGCTCAGGCAGCTCTGGCCCTCCTGGAGGACCGGCGCCCACTGCTCCATCGCCCGCTCGTGGTCGCCGGCCGCGGCGTAGGCGGAGCCCATCATGCTGTGGGCGCACGGTTCGCAGTCGTCGAGGCGGTTGATCTCGGTCGCGTGCAGCGCCGCGAGGGCCTTGGCGGCGCGCTCGGCGTCGCCGAGCTGGACGGCGAGGCCGTGCTCGATCTGGTGGGCGGGGTGCGCGGAGTGGCCGGCCTCGGCGTAGTGCCGTCGCATCTGGACGAGGTACGCCTCGATCGACGCGACCGGCACGTCGGGGCGGTCCAGCATCTTCAGCCCGGTCGTGTGCAGGCCCCAGCGGAGCTTGAACAGGCTCTGCTCGTCGAACAGCTCGGGCGCGGTGTCGTAGTTGCGCAGCAGCCGCCCGTACGCCGAGAGGCGCACCGAGGAGTCTTCCGACCAGCGGAAGTCGTTGACGAGTTCGGAGAGGATCTCGTTGAGCAGCAGCTGGTCGCCGGTCGCGTCGACGGCCTCCAGGAGCGTCTCGAGCGCGACGGTCCGGGTCTCACCGGACGGTTGGGCGCAGATGCGGCCGAAGGTCTGGCGCAGTTCCGAGTTCGTGTCCGGCATGAGGGCTTTCCGCTGGGAGTGGGGGTCGTCCGTGGCTCTTGGCGGTAGTGTGCCACAAGCGGTCCACCTGCGGCCGCGGGCGACTCGGCGCCCGGGGTCACCGCGGGCCGGCCGCCCGCGTCCTCGCGGCGCGCCGCATCCAGAGGAACATCGCGACGACCGGTGCGAAGCCGAGCACGTGCAGGGCGAAGGCCGCGCCTCCCGACAGCGGCCCGTACAGGACGAAGCCGCCGAACATCCACAGGGCCAGGAGCAGGCCGGGAATCCAGCCCAGCGGGTGCAGCGACAGCCCGCCCATGACGGCGGCCGTGAAGATCACCCCGACGACGGCGAGGACGCCGACCAGCAGGCCGAGGCCGACCACGCCGGCGACGACCCACGAGGCCGTGGAGCCGAACTCCTCCAGCCCCATGCCGTCGGCCACGAGCAGCCCGCCGCCCGCCAGCGCGAAGGCGGCGGCGACGCCGATGCACAGGATCGCGACGAGCCGCCTCTCCCACCGCTTGATGAACTCCTGCGAGAACCGGTACCTCATCGCCGCTCCCTTCCCGTCGACGGCCCTCAGCGTACGAGGAGCGCGCACGACGGCCCGCCCGGGCGGCCTCCCGGCGGGAGGCCGCCCCAGGGGCTCAGGCCTCGCGGTCGGGCCTGCGCCTGGCGAAGACCGGGACGAGGATCGCGGCCACGACCACGTGCATGGCGATCAGCGCCGCCCTCGTGCCGGGCGTGGCCTCGGTGAGGAACGGCGGGAACATCTCGATCAGGAACACGACCGCGGCGCCGACGAGCCACAGCGCCACGGCCCTGCGCGGGGCGAACCGGTCGAGGAGCGCCCTGGCGATCCAGCCGCCGCCCCCGGCGAGGAGGGTCGCGAACACGGCGGCCACGGGCCCGACGGCCATGGGCTCCTGACCGGGGTTCGTCACCTCCATCTCGGCGCCGGCCGCCGCGGCGATCGCGGCCGTGAGCGCCGCCCCGGCCACGGCGGCGACCAGTGCGATGAGCCTGGCGCGCCACACGGGGGCGGTCGGGCGGGCTTCGGTATCCGTTTCGGACATGCGGTGTCTCCATCGTCTCGGGCCCCGCCTTCGGGGAACTGCATCGACGGTAGTTCCGGAAGCGCCGCAGGCCAATCCGCGAGCGTCCTCGCTTCATGCGCGATCGTCCCGGCCCGGATACGCTGGGGCGATGGACTTGCTCAGCGACGTCATGACGGTGCTGCGGACCGGGCGTCCCTTCGCGGGCCGCTTCGCCCGGACCGCCCCCTGGTCGGACCACCGCCTCCCCCGCCCCCACGGGTTCGGCCTCCAGGTCATGGTCCGGGGCGCCGCGGTCGTCACCGCCGAGACCGGTGAGACCGTCGCGCTCGCGGAAGGCGACGCGCTGCTCACGCCCCACGGCACCGGGCACGTCATCGCCGACGCGGCCGACTCGCCGCCGGGGCCGCCGTGCCGCGCCGACGCCGAGCGGGCCGGGTCGGTCTTCCGCTCCGACGACCCCGCGGCGACGCACGTCGCGCTGTGCGCGGCCTACGAGCTCGCCCCGAACCGCGCCCATCCGCTGGTCGTCACGCTCCCGGACTTCGTGCACGTCAAGGCCGACCCGGTCGCGCGGCCGGAGCTGGCCCAGGCGATCGCGATGCTGGACGCCGAGCTCGCCGCCGAGCGGCGCGGCGGGGACACGCTCGTGCCGGCGCTGCTCGACGCCGTCCTGATGTACCTGCTGCGGGCGATCCACGGGCCTCGGCATGCCGAATGCGGTTTCAGCGGATGGGCGCAGGCCCTGGCCGACGACGCGATCGCGGCCGCGCTGGAGGCGCTCCACGCCGACCCGGCGCGGCAGTGGACCGTGGCGTCGCTGGGCGAGGTCGCGGGGCTGTCGCGGTCGGCGTTCTCGCGCCGCTTCACCGACCTGGTGGGCCAGCCGCCGCTGGGATACCTGACCTCGTGGCGGCTCACGCTCGCGGCGCGGCTCCTCGCCGACACGGACCGGCCGCTGGCGTCGGTCGCGCGGCAGGTCGGGTACGCGTCCGAGTTCGCGTTCGCCGCCGCGTTCAAACGCGACTTCGGGACCCCCCCGGGGCAGTTCCGGAAGGCCGCCCCCGGCTGCGACCCGGCCGCCGAGCCGTTCCGGCGCGAGCCGGTCCCGGCCTGAACCCTGCACGGTCGAGCTCCAGGCCGCCGCCGCGGCGTTCAGTCCGGGCGTGTTCGCCCCGCCGTGCGCCATGGCCGCCGCCCGCGCCGCGGTGCCGACTCACCGGCGGAATCGCGACCGGCCAACGGCTCCAACGGGTTCGCCCGCCGGAGATCCCCCGCGCGGGGGAGGCGGCCGGACCGCGCGGGGGAGGCCGTCGCACGGCGGGAACGGCAGCATCGGGCACGGGGCCGTCGCGCGGCGGGCCCTTCCCCTTGGACGGCAGGAGACCGACGATGACGCAGGCCCCGCCCGCACTCGACGCGCTCGACGGCGCCGACCGCCCGGCGGTGCCGCCCGCCCGGTTCGCGGGCCCGGCGACCATGGCCGGAGCGGTCGTGTTCGCCGCCACCGGGTACTTCGCCGACGAACCGCCCGGCACCGCCGGTTACCTGGTGTCGAACACCGCCGGGCTGATCGCCGTGGCGCTCGTCCTGGCCGGGATCGGCGCCTTCCACCGGAGGCACGGCCCGCGCCTGGGCCGCCCGGGCGCCTGGGGCGCCGGACTGGTGCGCTTCGGCCTCGTCGCCACGGTGCTCGGGTACGCGGTGAACCTGATCGGTCCGCTGCTGCCCGATCGCGCCCAGGCCGTGGCGGCCGTCGCCGGGATCCCCGCCTGGTCGCTCGCGCACCTGATGTACGCGGGCGCGACCGTGCTCGGCCTGGCGTGTCTACGGGCGAAGGTGCCGCGCCGGGTCGCGCTCCCGCTGGCCGGCGGCCTGCCGGTGCTGCTGGTCGGAGTGGGTTGCGGTCTGGCGCTCGGCGAACCGTTCGCGCCGGCCGTCGCCTGGGCGGCCACCGAGGGCCAAGCGGGCCTCGCCTGGTTCCTGGTCGGCCTCCACCTGCGCGGCCGAGCCTAGGGAGCGCGGTTCCGGACGCCCTTGGCGGCCAGGACGACCACCGGGACGAGCAGGGCCGCGCCGATCCACAGGACGCCGCCCGGGGCCGTCGCGTCCACCACGAAGCCCCCGGCGAAGGAGCCCGCCGCGATCGACAGGTTGAACATGACCGTGTTCAGCGAGGTCGCGACCTCGACCTCGCCGGGTTCGACGGCCTTCATGAACCAGGTCTGGACGGCCGGGGAGACCAGGCCGTAGCCCGCGCCCCACAGCAGGAGCACCGCGGTCGCGGAGAACAGGTCGCCGACGGCGAACGCCATGAGCGCCATGCCGACCGCCATCGCGACGCCGAGCCCGGCGAGGGTGGGCCGCAGGTGGCGGCCGATGAGCGAGCCCGAGGCGACGGTGGCGACCAGCGCGGCCCCGCCGAACGCCAGGAGCAGGCCGCTGACCTGCGAGCCGGCGATCCCGTTGGACTGGAGGATCGGGCTGATGAACGTGTAGGCGATGAAGTGGCCGGTGACGATGAAGAACGTGAAGGCCAGGCCGGTGCGCACCTGCTTGTTGCGGCGCACGAGCCGGGGCAGCGACGCGAAGGAGACCGCCGTGTTCGACGGGAGCCGCGGCACCAGCAGCGCGATCGCGGCCATGGCAAGCACCGCGAGCCCGGCGAGGGCCCACAGGGCCGCCTTCCAGCCGAAGTGGTCGCCGATGAGCGTCCCGGCCGGGACGCCGAGCACGGTGGCCGCGCCGATGCCGCCGTAGACCGCGGCGGTCGCGCGCGGCACGTCCCGCTCGGGGACCAGGCGGATCGCGATGCCGCCCGCGACGGCCCAGAACGCGCCGATCGAGACGCCGACGAGGACGCGGGCGGCCAGGAGCGGCCCGAAGCCGGCGGCGGTGGCCGCGCCGACGTTCGCGCCCGCGACGAGCACGGCGAGGCCGATGAGGACGAGGCGGCGGTCGAGCCTGCGGGTGAAGACGACCGCGAGCGGGGCCGAGACGGCGGCCACGAGGCCGGGGACGGTGACCATGAGCCCGGCGGTGCCCGCGCTGACGCCCAGGTCGGAGCCGATCTCGGTGAGCAGGCCCACGGGGAGGACCTCGGAGGTCATGACGACGAAGACCCCGAGGGCGACGGCGGCGACGGCGAGCCACTGCTTGAGCGTGGCGCGTTCGGGCGCGGCGACGGTGGGGACGGGACGGTCGAGCGTGGTCACTGGCGGCCTTTCGAGCGGTGGGTTCGCGGCTGGGGCCCGCAAGGGCCCTTCAATGCCGGAACCGGTCCACCACTCGGTCCGCGCTTCGGTGACGCGGGCTGGGTCCGCACAGGGGCTGACGGCCCGGATCGGGCCTTCGGCCGGGGAGCGGCTGCTCCCCCTGGCGGTGTGCGTTCCTTCGCCCTGTCCGGAGCCGGAGCCCCGGGGCGTCGCCTTGCCTCCAAGGTTAGCAGCGCTCGCGGCCCTCCCGGTAGCGCGAGCGGTGTCGCCTCGACGACCATGCGGGACGGCGGCCGAGACCCCGCCGGCGGGTTGCGGGCCCATGACAGACTCGTTCAGGCCCCCGCCCCCTACGCGGGGCGCGGTTTCACCGGAAGGAATGACGACGAGATGGCAACAGAAGGCGGCACCAAGGCGATCGTCGCGGCGCTACTGGCCAACACGGGCATCGCGATCAGCAAGTTCGTGGCGGCGGGGATCACCGGTTCGGCCTCGATGCTCGCCGAGGGCGTCCACTCCGTGGCCGACGCGGCCAACCAGGTCCTGCTCCTGATCGGCGGCAAGGCCTCCCGCAAGGCCGCGAGCCCCGCCCACCCGTTCGGATACGGGCGCGAACGCTACATCTACGCGTTCATCGTCTCGATCGTCCTGTTCTCCATCGGCGGCGTCTACGCCCTCTACGAGGGCTACCACAAGCTCACCGACCACGGGCACGGCCTGGAGACGCCGCTCGTGGCCGTCATCGTGCTGGTCGTGGCGATCGTCCTGGAGTCGTTCTCGCTGCGCACCGCCGTCAAGGAGTCGAACGCCGTGCGCGGCAAGCAGTCGTGGGTGCGGTTCATCAAGGGCTCGCGCTCCCCCGAGCTGCCCGTGATCCTCCTGGAGGACATCGGCGCGCTCGTGGGCCTCATCCTCGCCCTGTTCGGCGTGGGCCTGACCTGGGTCACCGGGAACTCGGTCTTCGACGCCCTCGGCACCATGAGCATCGGCGTCCTGCTCGTCTGCATCGCGATCGTCCTGGCGATCGAGATCCGCTCCATGCTCATCGGCGAGTCGGCGACCCTGGAGGACATCGCCGCGATCGAGGGCGCGATCAAGCAGGACGGCACGAGCCTGCTCATCCACCTCAAGACCCTGCACATCGGCCCCGACGAGCTGCTCGTGGCCGCGAAGGTCGGCATCGAGCGCACCGAGACCGGCGAGGAGGTCGCGGCCGAGATCGACGCGGCCGAGGCGCGCATCCGCGCCGCCGTCCCCAAGGCGAAGCTCATCTACATCGAGCCGGACATCCCGCGCGTGAGCGCTTAAGGTCGGACCATGGCCAAACTGGTGCTGGACCTGCACGACATCTACAACAAGGGCGACCTGATCGAGAGGGCCCTCAAGGACGTCATCGACGAGGCGGTCGCGAAGCGGATCGACCTGGTCGAGATCATCCCCGGCAAGGGCTCGGGCCAGCTCAAGAAGAAGGTGCTCAGGTTCCTCGACCAGAAGGAGGTCAAGGCCCTGTACCACCGGGTGGACAAGGACTCGAAGAACTTCGGGCGGCTCTTCGTCCACTTTCAACATAAAGAGCAGGGCCGGCACAAGGGCAAGCGCAGGAAGCGCTGACGCGCGACGGCGGCCCCGCACGAGAAGTGCGGGGCCGCCGTCGCGTCGCTAGTCGGCCATCACCCGGTCGCGGTCCCCCGCCGCGTCCGGCGCGCCCAGCAGCTCGAGCAGCCGCAGCACCGGGACCCGGTAGCTGTGGCCGATGCGCAGCACCTGGACGGGGAAGTCGCCGTCCTTCGCCAGCCGGTACGCGACCGTCCTGCCGATCCCGAGGATCTGCGCGGCCGTCTCGACATTCGTCATCACGCCGAGCGACTTGACGCGCTCGACCGTCCATATCTCGTCGATGACGACACTCGAAGGCCCCACCTTCGCATTCGGTGTCATGTTCGTCCTTTCCGGCGTCCCGTCCCGACACGGGGTGCATCGGGGCGACGCCGCCTAGGACCAGTCGACCCCACCCGGCACGGCCCCGTCCAGACCGGCGCGCCGGTTTTCACTCTTACGCGTGGTGTGCGGGTCCTCACCGGCAAGGCGGCCGTTCGGGAGCGAACCGGATGCACCGCCCGAACCGGACCGGCCGCTGAGCTGCGCCGTTTCCTCTCCGTGACCTTTCACCAGGCAAGATGCGAAGGAAAAAGAGATAGGTTAGCCTTGCCTACATGCCTGACGACGACGGCTTGAACGGCCGCGCACTCCGCCTCGCCTACTTCGGCACCACCGTCGTCCACGACGCGGACATCGACCTGTCCCCCGGCGAGGTCACCGCCCTGCTGGGCCCCAACGGGTCCGGCAAGTCCACCCTCCTGCGCTCCCTCGCGCGCCTCCACAAGGCCGACCACGGCACCGTCGGCTTCCCCGACGGCACCGACGCGGCCGCCTTGAGCCCCAAGGACTTCGCGCGGCGCGTCTCGCTCTTGGCCCAGTCCCGGCCCGTCCCCGGCGGCATCCGCGTCGTCGACGTCGTCGGCTACGGCCGCCACCCCCACCGCGGGCGCTGGCGCCACGGCGACGCCGAGGGCCCCGCGAAGGTCCAGCGGGCCATGGACATCTGCGGCGTCGCCGACATGGCCCACCGCGGCATGGAGGCCCTCTCCGGCGGCGAGCGCCAGCGCGTCTGGCTCGCCTCCTGCCTCGCCCAGGACACCGCCGTGCTGCTCCTCGACGAGCCCACCAACCACCTCGACCTGCGCTACCAGGTCGAGATCCTCGACCTCATCCGCGACCTGGCCGACGACCACGGCACCGCCGTCGGCGTCGTCCTCCACGACCTCGACCAGGCCGCCGCCGTCGCCGACCGCGCCGTCCTGCTCCACGACGGCCGCGTCAAGGCCGCCGGGAGCCCGGTGGAGGTGCTCACCGCCGAGAACCTCACCGCCGCCTACGGCATCGACATCCGCGTCGACGCCGATCCCACCACCGGACAGCTCACCGCGAAGCCCATCGGCCGACACAGCCGCCGCTTCGCGGGCAGCGCCGCCGATTGACAAGGAACCCGATGCACCTTCCCCGCCTCCGGCGATCCGCCGTGCCCGCGGCGCTCGCCGCCGCCCTCCTCGCCACCGCCGCGTGCGGCACCACCGAGGAGGGCGGCGACGCCGACGAGTCCGCGGCCGAGACCGGCCCCGTCTCGACCACCGACTTCCTCGGCCGCACCGTCGAACTCGACGCGCCCGCCGAGAAGGTCGTCGCGCTCGAATGGGCCGAGGTCGAGATCGTCGCCAGCCTGGGCGTCATGCCCGTGGGCGTCGCCGACATCGAGGGCTACAACACCTGGGTCGGCACCACCGTGCCGCTCGACGACACCGTCGCCGACGTCGGCACCCGCCAGGAGCCGTCCATCGACGCCATCGCCGGGCTCGGCGCCGACCTCGTGGTCATGGAGACCGACGACGAGGCGCTCATCGCCTCGATCGAGGAGTTCGTGCCCGTCCTGGTCGCCGAGGGCTCCAACGCGACCGACAACCTCGGGCGCATGAAGCGCGACGTCGACATGATCGCCGAGCTCCTCGGCAAGACCGACGAGGCCGCGGCCCTCTGGGGCGAGTTCGAGGCCAAGATCGGCGAGACCACCGCCGCCATCGAGGCCGCCGGCACCGGCGACGTCCCCTACCTCTTCGCGGACGGCTGGATCGAGGGCGACGCGGTCTCCGTGCGGCCCTTCGGCCCCGGCTCCCTCGTCGGCTCCCTCGGCACCGCGGTGGGCCTCGAGAACGCCTGGACCGGCGAGGCCGACGAGGTGTGGGGCCTGGGCGCCACCGACCTCGAGGGCATGGCCCAGTACACCGACACCGAGATGAAGTTCATCCACAACAACGCCGACGGGAGCAACATCTTCACCGAGGGCGTGGCGGGCAACGCCATCTGGGAGAACCTGGCCTTCGTGGAGAACGGCGCCGTGTACGAGCTGCCCGCCGGCACCTGGACCTTCGGCGGCCCGAAGTCCTCCGAGGCGATCCTCGACCACTTCGCCGAGGTCTACGCGAGTTGAGCACGCTGACGCGACCGGAGGCTCCGGCCGAGCGGGCTCCGCGCCTCCTCCCCGCCGCGGCGGTCTTCGCCATAGCGGTCGGAGCCCTGGTCGCGCTGGCGGCGCTCCACCTCGCCCAGGGCACATCCGAAGTGGACGCCGGGGACCTGCTGCGGCTGGTCGCCGGCAGCGCCGACGAGGGCGTGTGGAACGTCCTCGAAGGCGCGCGGCTGCCGCGCCTCACCGGCGCGGTGCTCGTCGGCGTCGCGCTCGGCGCCTCCGGCGTCCTGCTCCAGTCGGTGGCCCGCAACCCGCTCGCCAGCCCCGACACGCTCGCGGTCAACGCCGGGGCGTACCTGGCCGTGACCGCCGTGGCGGCCTTCGGGATCACGCTGCCGTTCCTGTCGGGCATCGGCGTGGCCTTCACCGGCGCCGTGCTGACCGCCGGGCTCGTGCTCGCGCTGTCGGCGGGCGGCGGCGAGTCCTCCACGACCCGCCTCATCCTCGCCGGGTCCGCCACCGCGATGGCCGGGAACTCCCTGGTGTCGCTGCTGATCCTGCTGTTCCAGGAGGAGACCAACGGGCTGTTCGCCTGGGGCTCGGGCAGTCTCAACCTCACCGGCTTCGACACCGCCGCCCAGGCCGCGCCGCTCGTGCTGGCGGCGATCGCCGCCGCCATGCTCGCGGCCCCGCGCCTGGACCTGCTGCGCCTGGGCGACGACACCGCCTCGAGCCTCGGCGTGCACGTGCGGCGCACCCGCCTGATCGCGGTCGTCTGCTCGCTGCTGCTGGCCGCGTGCGCGGTGACGCTGGCCGGGCCGATCGGGTTCGTGGGCCTGGCGGCCCCCGTGATCGCCCGCCAGATCGCGCGGCGGCTCCCCGGGCTGCTCGCGCACCGGCTCCTGATCCCGTTCAGCGCCGTGTGCGGCGCGCTGGTGGTCGTCGGCGCCGACCTCGCCGTGCGCGCGATCCTGGGCGCCGACAAGAGCATCGAGATCCCCGTCGGCGTCACGACCACGATCCTCGGTGCGGGCGTCATGGTGTGGCTGGCGCGCTCGGTGACGAGCGCGGGCTCGGAGGACCGGCCCGCGATCCTGCACGGCGCGGCGAACCGCGGCCGGACCGCGTTCCTGCTCATCGTGGCCGGGCTCCTCGCCGCCTCGGTCGCGGCCCTGTTCGCCGGGATGCTCTCGGGGGACACGATGCTCCTCGGCGGCGACCTCGTGAACTGGATCGCGGGCAAGACCGGCGCGAGCTACACGTGGATCATCGACCAGCGCTACCCGCGCGTGCTCGCCGCGATCCTCGCGGGCGCCGCGCTCGCGTGCGCCGGGGCGGTGACGCAGGGGATCCTGCGGAACCCGCTCGCCGAACCGGGCCTGCTCGGCGTCACCGCCGGGGCCGGGATCGGCGCGGTCGCGCTCATCACCTGGCTCCCCGACTCGGGCCCGTGGGCGGTGACCGGCATCGCCGCCGTCGGCGGCCTGGGCGCGTTCGCGCTGGTGTACGCGCTCGCCTGGCGGGGCGGGCTGGACACGTCCCGGCTGGTCCTGGTGGGCATCGGCGTGTGGTCGATCGGCATGGCCGCGATCACGCTGATCATCCTGGCGTCGGACCCGTGGAACACCCCGAAGGCCATGACATGGTTGTCGGGGACGACCTACGGCCGGACTGCGGACCGGCTCGTCCCGCTCATCGCGGCGCTCGTCGTCGTGCTGCCGCTGGTCCTCGCCCACCGCAAGGAGATCGACCTCCTCGCGCTGGACGACGACACGCCGCGCGTGCTCGGCGTGAAGCTCGAGCGCACGAGGCTCCTGCTGCTCGGCGCGGCCGCGCTGCTCACGGCGGCGGCGGTGGCCGTGGTGGGCGTGATCGGGTTCGTGGGCCTGGTGGCGCCGCACCTCGCGAGGGGCCTCGTGGGCAGCCGCCACACGAGGGTCCTGCCGGTGTCGGTCCTGCTGGGCGTGCTCCTGGTGAGCCTCGCGGACACGCTGGGCCGCACGGTGATCGCCCCGGCGCAGATCCCGGCGGGCCTGGTGTGCTCGCTGATCGGGACACCGTACTTCGTCTGGCTGATGTGGCGGACGCGGGCGAGGTCCGCCTGAGCGTTGCGGCGCAGGACGAACGGGATTAACCGGGGGTTCATCGGCCGGATCGAGAATCGATCCGACAGATGAACCCCGCTCCCGTAGGAGGACGAGTGCTCCCCCGACTACTCGGCTTGATGACCGCGGCGGCGACGGCGGCCGTACTGGTGGCCGTTCCCGCGCAGGCCCACCGCGACGAGGACGTGACCGCGAAGCTGGAGACCCCGGCGCTGTACGACGAGAACGGCGCGGACGCGGACGACCCGGCCATCTGGGTGGACGAGGAGGACCGCGAGGACAGCCTCGTCATCACCACCGCCAAAGAGGCGGGGATCTACGTCTACGACCTCGAAGGCGAAGAGGTCCAGCACATCGAGCCCCGACCGGCCCCGGGCGAGGACGACGCGCCGGGCCGCTACAACAACGTCGACCTCGTCGAGGACTTCAGGCTCGACGGCGAGCGGGTGGACCTGGCGGTCGCCTCGGACCGGGGCATGGACACGCTGGGCGTCTTCGCGATCGAGGACGGCGAGCTCGAAGACGTCACCGCCGACGACGGGCCGCTGATCTTCAGCGCGGACCAAGAGGAGATCAACGGCGAGCGCACCGCGTACGGCCTGGCGACGTGGCAGGACCGCACGGGCGCTTACGCGCTGGTGAGCCGCAACGCCGAGACCGAAGTGGCCCTGCTGAAACTGAGGGCCGACGGCGACGAGGTCACCTGGGAGAAGATCCGGACCCTGCACCTCCCGGCCTCCTTCACGCTCCCGGACGGCACCGAGTGGGCTCCGTGCGACGACACCGGCCAGGAGGCGCAGGTCGAGGGCATGGTGGTCGACGAGACCACGGGCACGGCCTATCTCGGCCAGGAGCTCGTGGGCATCTGGAAGATCGGCGCCGATCTCGAGGGCGAGCCCGAACTGGTCGACACCGCGATCGAGTTCGGACTGCCGGGCGTCTACGACCCCGAGACGGACGAGTGCGAGTACGGCGAGAACCCCGGTTACGGTGGCGAGCACCTCCACACCGACATCGAGGGCCTGACGATCTACCACACGAACCGGAACAAGGGCTACCTCCTCGCCTCCAGCCAGGGCGACGACTCGTTTGCCGTCTACGAGCTCGAAGGCGGCAACGACTACCTGGGCGGCTTCGCGATCGAGGACGGCAGGGTGGACGGCACGCAGCACAGCGACGGCGCGGACGTGGTGAACGTGAGCCTGCCGGGCTACCGGGGCGGCCTCCTGGTGGTCCAGGACGGCGACAACACCCCCGAGGGATCGGACGAGTCGAGCACCAACTTCAAGTTCGTGTCCTGGAACGAGGTGGCGAACGACAGCGGCCTCGACCTGAGGACCGCGAGAGGCCACCGCTAAAGGCGACCGAGAAACGGCCGCACCGGCAGAGCCGGTGCGGCCGAAGTCAGTCGACTATTCCAGGCGCTCGCCGTTGATCTCGCCGCGGACCCGCTGAACGGCCCGAGGACGGTCGCCCGTTCCGACGCGGCAGTGCTCTTCCAGCGCGGCCCGTACACGCTGCACCGGCGACGTGCCGGCGCGGTCGAGGCGCATCCCTCGTCCTCAGCGCGGTTTGCGGGCGACTATGAGGTCCCTGGTGATGGCCTGGTCCACCCGGTGCTCGAAGTGCCGGTAGGGTTCCGCTTCCTGGACTTCCAGGCCCGCTCCGGCGAGGATCGCGGCGAGGTCGTCGCGGCCGGTCGTGACCGTGTTCCAGGACAGGCCCATCGCGCCCCCGGGGCGCAGGAGGCCGGCCCAGACCGGAACCGCCGTCTCCAGGAGTTCGGTCGGGCTCCTGGTCAGGGCCCTGGTCTCCTTCACCGCCGCGTGCTTCACGCCGTACGGGGCGTCCGTGACGACCAGGTCGAAGCTCTGCTTCTTGAAGACCTCGCCGCTGCGCACCGTGTCGGCGTTGACGATCTCCAGCACCTGGAGGTCGCCCGCGCGGTAGCGCTCCCGGTCGGCCGCGAACTCGACGCGGGTCCGCTGGCCCACGCCGCGGCCCTCGCGCTTCACGCGGGTCGTGAGCGCCTTGTGCTTGAGCCGCTTGTCCTTCAGCCAGCGCTGGATGAACGCGCCGTACGTCTCGAAGTCGCGCTTGTCGACCTCCACGCCGTAGCCGTCGAAGCCGTACATGGCGGCCTGGTTCAGGGTGGTGCCGCGACCGCACATCGGGTCGAGGACCTTGAGGCCCCCGGCGAGGAGGCGGTCGGCGCCGAAGGCGCTCGCGGCGGTGACGTTGAGCAGGAGCTTCGTGAACTGCTCGTTGGTCTTGCCGGCGTATTTGAGGATGGAGACCAGGTCGTCGTCGTAGCGGTCGAGCCGGTCGACCGGGAGCGGCTCCAGCATCCCCTCGCGGACCTTGAACAGCGCGTACAGGGACGAGAGGTTCGCGAGCAGCCGCAGGTCGCGGGGGGTCAGCGTGTCGGAGCGGAAGAGCAGGTACGGGACGCCGCCGAGCTCGGCCTCCCGGAGGTCCTCGATCCGGCCGTCCAGCGCGCCCGCGCTGAAGACCGCCGTCTCGTTCGCGGTCATCCTCGCGGCGGTGCGTGCGTAGACGCGGTTGGCGGAGGGCGATATCAACATGGCGTACTGCTGCATCGGGCGACTTTCGAACTTCCGGGGACACGGCAAAGGCCCCAGCTTACCGGCCGGGGCCTTCGCGGCGGGAGACGCGCTCCCCCGCGGCCTCCGCGACAACGAGCGTCTCGACCCGCGCGGAGGCGCGCTTCTAGGCGTACAGCGCGGGGCGCTCGCCCATGTCGATCGGGACTACGGCGCCCGAGCGCAGCGACCGGACGGCGGCGTCGGTCGCGATCGTCGCGGCGTAGCCGTCCCACGCGGAGGGCCCGGCGGGGCCCTCGCCGGCGCGGAGCCGGTCGACCCACTCCTGGAGTTCGACGTCGAACGCGTCGGCGAAGCGGTCGCCGAACTCGGGGAGGACCGGGACGCTCGCCCGGCCGTCCCGGCGCAGCGCGGGGGCGGCCGGGTCGGGCAGGCGCACCGCGCCCTCCTCGCCGACGATCTCGCACTGGATGTCGTAGCCGTACCCGCAGTTGACGAAGGCCTCGACGTCGACGCGGACGCCGGAGGCGGTCTCGAACAGGAAGATCTGCGGGTCCTGGAGGTCGGGCCTGCTCCTGGCTGTCTTGCGCGGCACCAGGGTCTGGACCGAGACGAACTCCTCGCCGAGGAGCCAGCGGAGCACGTCGACCTCGTGGACGGCGGTGTCCCGCGCGGCCATCTCGGTCGTGTAGTGCTCCCTCACGCTGCGGTTGCGGTGCACGCAGTGGGCCATGAGCGGCACGCCCACGTCGCCTGCGTCGATGACGCGCTTCATCTGCCGGTACCCGGCGTCGTAGCGGCGCATGAAGCCGACCTGGACGACGCGGCGCCCCAGGGCGGTCTCGGCCTCGATGACGCGGAGGGCGTCGCCGGCGTCGGTGGTCAGCGGCTTCTCGCAGAACACCTGCTTGCCCGCTTCGATGCAGGCGAGCACCTGCTCGGCGTGGGCCGCCGCCGAGGAGGCGATGACGACCGCCTCGACGTCGGGGTCGCCGATGAGCTTCTCGGCCGAGTCGGCCGCGCGGGCCCCGGCGGCGTCCGCGATCCGGGCGGCGCGGACGGGGTCGATGTCGGAGACGGCCGCGACCTCGGCCCCGGCGACGGTGGCCGTCAGCCGGTGCACGTGCTGCTCGCCGATCCAGCCGGTGCCGATCACGCCGATGCGGATGCTCATATGGGTTCAGCTCCTCTTCGCTGTCAGGCTTCGGTCCGCCGGCCGGCGCCGAGTCCGCAGCCGCCCAGGTAGCGGCGGGTGCGGACGGCGACGGGCAGCGGCACGTCGGGTTCGCAGGGGTAGAGGTCCTGCTCGACGATCACGAAGAGCTCGGCGTCGAGCGTCGCGAGTTCGGCGACGATGTCGGCGGGGTTCGGGACCCCGGCGGGCGGTTCGACGCACACGCCGCGCTTGACGGCCTCGCCGAAGCCGAGGCCCTCGTCGCGGACCTGCCGGAGGATCTCGGGGTCCATCTGCTTGATGTGCACGTAGCCGATGCGCGGCCCGTAGCGGCGGATGAGGTCGAGGTTGTCGCCGCCGCCGTAGGCGACGTGCCCGGTGTCCAGGCACAGCGAGACGTGCTCGGGGTCGGTGCCGTCGAGGAACGTCTCGATCTGCGGCTGGGTCATGATCTGGCAGTCGGCGTGCGGGTGGAGGGCGAGGCGGACGCCGTGCTCCTCGTGCATCTCGCGGCCGAGGCGGTTCGCGGTGGCGTGCACGGTGGCCCACTGGTCGGCGTCCCATTCGACGACGTCGTCGACCTCACCGGTCTTCTCGTCGCGGAACAGCGGCGGGATGAGCACGACGTGCTCGGCGCCCTGGGAGGCGGTCAGCGCGGCGACCTCGCCGACGAGGGCGCGGGTCTCGGCGAACCTGCCGGGGTCGTGGAGGTTGCCGAAGACGGTGCCGCCGGAGACCTTCAGGCCGCGGGAGGCGAGTTCGTCGCGCAGCACCTCGGGGTCGGTCGGGAGGTAGCCGTAGGGGCCGAGTTCGAGCCATTCGTAGCCGGCCTCGGCGAGTTCGTCGAGGAACCGCGCGTACGGCGGCTGGCGGTCGTCCTCGGGGAACCACACGCCCCACGAGTCGGGGGCGGAGCCGAGCCTGAGGTTCGGGATCTGCGTCGTCATCGGCGGTCTCCTTCGCGGTGGGTGTCAGCTGGAGGCGGGGAAGTTCAGTGGCGCCGCCCGGGACTCGGCGTGCCGGGGCCAGCGGGCGGTGACGGTCTTCGCGCGGGTGTAGAAGCGGACGCCCTCGTGGCCGTGGATGTGGCTGGAGCCGAACAGGGAGTCCTTCCAGCCGCCGAAGGAGTAGTGCGCGGTGGGCACCGGGACGGGGACGTTGACGCCGATCATGCCGACGTCCACGGCGCGTTCGAAGGTGCGGACCGCGCCGCCGTCGAAGGTGAAGATCGCGGTGCCGTTGCCGTACGGGTTGGCGTTGATGAGGTCGATCGCCGCTTCGAGGGTCTCGGCGCGGACGACGGCGAGCACGGGCCCGAAGACCTCTTCGCGGTAGACGTCCATGTCGGGGGTGACGCGGTCGAGGACGGTGGGGCCGGTGAAGAAGCCGTCCTCGTGGCCCTCGACCCGGAGGCCGCGGCCGTCCGCGACGGGTTCGGCGCCCTGGTCGACACCGGAGGCGACGAGGGCGTCGACGCGGTCGCGGGAGGCGCGGGTGACGACCGGGCCCATCTCGGCGGCGGGGTCGTCGCCGGGGCCGACGACGACCGCTTCGGCCTTGGCCTTGAGCAGGGGGACGAGTGCGTCGGCGGTGTCGCCGACGGCGACCGCGACGGAGATCGCCATGCAGCGCTGGCCGGCGGAGCCGAACGCGGCGGCGGTGAGCTGCGAGGCGGCCCAGTCGAGGTCGGCGTCGGGCATGACGACGGCGTGGTTCTTGGCGCCGCCGAGGGCCTGGACTCGCTTCCCGGAGGCGGTGGCCCGTTCGTGCACGTAGCGGGCGACGGGGGTGGAGCCGACGAAGGAGACCGCGGCGACGCCGGGGTGGTCGAGGAGGGCGTCGACGGCGGTCTTGTCGCCGTTGACGACGTTGAACACGCCGTCGGGGAGTCCGGCGTCGGCGTAGAGGGCCGCGATGGACAGGCTCGCGGAGGGGTCGCGCTCGGAGGGTTTGAGGACGAACGTGTTGCCGGTGGCGATCGCGATGGGGTGCATCCACATGGGGACCATGACCGGGAAGTTGAACGGGGTGATCCCGGCGCACACGCCGATGGGTTCGCGGAAGTCGTAGGAGTCGACGCCGGTGGAGACCTCCGCGGAGAACCCGCCCTTGAGCGCGGCGGTGACGCCGCAGGCGAACTCGACGACCTCGCGGCCGCGGGCGATCTCGCCGCGGGCGTCGTCGACGACCTTGCCGTGCTCGGCGGCGATGGTCTCGGCGAGTTCGCGCTCGTGGCGTTCGACGAGGTCCCTGAAGCGGAACATGACGCGGGCGCGGGTGGACAGGGACTGGCCGCGCCAGTGGTCGAACGCGGTCGCGGCGGCCTGCACGGCCGCGTCGACGTCGGCGGCCGAGGCGAGGCGGACCTGCGCCCGCTCGCGGCCGGTGGCGGGGTTCCACACGGGGGCGAGGCGGTCGGAGCCCCCGGCGGCGGGGCCGCCGCCGATCCAGTGCTCGATGGTGGTCATGGCGGTTCCTCAGAGGTAGTGGCGCTGGGCGCGCCGTCGGTCGTCGTACACGGCGCGGGCGTCCCGGGTGGAGTCGAGGGCGGACACTTCGCTGACGGGGACGTCCCACCAGGCGCTGCCGGGAGGGTTGGGGCCGGTCGGGTCGGTCTCGACGTGGACGACGGTGGTGCGCGCGCTGGCCTTGGCCGCGGCGATCGCCTCGCGGAACTCGGCGGTGCCGTTCGCGGTGATGACGTCGGCGCCGAAGCTGGCGGCGTTGGCGGCGAGGTCGACCGGGAGCGTGTCGCCGTCGTGGAGGCCGGACTCGTCGCTCCGGTAGCGGTGGCTCGTGCCGAACCGCTGGGAGCCCAGGGACTCGGAGAGGGAGCCGATGGAGGCGAAGCCGTGGTTCTGGACGATCACGATGACGAGCTTCAGGCCTTCGGCGACGGCGGTGGCGATCTCGGAGGAGAGCATGAGGTAGGAGCCGTCGCCGACGAGGACGACGACCTCGCGGTCGGGCGCGGCCATCTTGGTGCCGACCCCGGCGGCGATCTCGTACCCCATGCACGAGTAGGCGTACTCGACGTTGTACGCCTTGGGGTCTCTTGCGCGCCAGAGCATCTGGAGGTCGCCGGGCATGGACCCGGCGGCATTGACCACCACGTCGGCGTCGTCGAGCGCCTCGTTGAGCGCGCCGAGGATCTCGGTCTGGGCCGGCAGCGGGCCGGGGCCGGGGCGGAGGCAGCGGTCGGCGGTCTCGCGCCACTCGTCGGCGAGGCGGCGGGCCTCGGCCCGGTAGCCGTCCGCGACGGACCAGCCTTCGAGGGCCTGGTGCAGCGCCTTGAGGCCGGTCCTGGCGTCGGCGAGGAGCATCTCGGCCGAGTGCTTCGCGGCGTCCAGGCGGGCCGTGTTGAGGTTCGCGAAGACCGCGTGGTCGCCGAACACGGTGTGGGAGGCGGTGGTGAAGTCGGAGTAGCGGGTCCCGACGCCGAGGACCACGTCGGCCCGGGCCGCGAGGGCGTTCGCGGCGCTCGTGCCCGTGGAGCCGATGCCCCCCACGGCCTGCGGGTGGTCCCAGGGCACGGCGCCCTTGCCCGCGTGGGTGTCGGCGACGGGGACGCCGGTGGCGGCGGCGAAGGCGCGCAGCTCGGCCCCGGCCTCGGCGTAGACGGCGCCGCCCCCGGCGACGATCAGGGGCCGCTTCGCGTTGCGCAGCAGGGCCGCGACCCGCTCCACCGCGTCCGGTTCGGGGACGGGGCGGCCGATGCGCCAGGTGCGCTCGCGGAAGAACGCGACCGGCCAGTCGAACGCCTCGGCCTGCACGTCCTGCGGCAGGCACAGCGTGACCGCGCCGGTCTCGACCGGGTCGGTGAGGACCCGCATCGCGGCCAGGGCGGCCGGGATCAGCTGCTCGGGCCGGGAGATCCGGTCGAAGTACTTGGAGACCGGCCGGAACGCGTCGTTGACGCTGACGTCCCCGGCGCGGGCGTCCTCCAGCTGCTGGAGCACCGGTTCGGCGACGCGGGTCGCGAACATGTCGGACGGGAGCAGCAGCACCGGGAGCCGGTTCGTGGTCGCCAGGGCGGCGCCGGTGACCATGTTGGTCGAGCCGGGGCCGGTGGAGGCCGTGCACGCGAAGGCCTGCAAGCGGTTCCGCGTCTTCGCGAAGGCCGCCGCGGCGTGGACCATGGCCTGCTCGTTGCGGGCCGGGTGGTAGGGCAGGTCGGCCTCGCCGGTCCGGGCGGCCTGGAGCAGCGCCTGGCCGAGCCCGGCGACGTTGCCGTGGCCGAGGATCCCCCACACGCCGGGGATCAACCGGTGCTCGGCGCCGTCGCGCTCGGAGTACTGCGCGGCCAGGAACCGCACCAGCGCTTGGGCGGTGGTCAGCCGGACGGTCTCAGCGGGCATCGTCGCCCTCCTCTGCGGCGGTGCCGTCCTCGGCGGCCGAGGACATCGGCAGGCGCGGGTCGACCTCCTGCCCCTCCCAGGTGGACCTGACCCAGGCGTGGGCGGGGTCGTCGCGGATGAGCCAGGCCCGGTCCGCCCCGGGGCCGGCCATGACGTTCAGGTAGTAGAGGTCGTAGCCGGGGGCCGCGGCGCTGGGGCCGTGCCAGCCGTGCGGGACGAGCACGACGTCGCCGCTGCGGACCTCCTCGGAGAGCTCGATCGGCCGCTCCGGCGTCCCGTACACGCGCTGCCAGCCGAACCCGGGCCCGTCGGGCCCGTCGCCGACCTCGAAGTAGTAGATCTCCTCGAGCTCGGCCTCGCCCTCGCCCGCCTCGTCGTGCTTGTGCGGCGGGTAGGACGACCAGTTCCCGCCCGGGGTCAGCACCTCGCAGGCGATGAGCCGGTCGGCCGCGAACGACTCGGGGGTGCAGAAGTTGTTGACCTGCCGCGAGGCCCGGCCCGCGCCGCGCAGCTCGACCGGGACGTCCTCGGCCGGGCCGTACCGGGGCCGCAGGCGGGTCTCGCACCGCGCCGAGGGCAGCGCGAACCGCCCGCCTCCGGCGCTGACGACCGTGACCGTGGCGTCCCTGGGGACGTAGGCGAAGTCGGTGACGCGGCTGAAGACGCTGCGCCGGCCCTGGAGCTCGAAGAACTCGGCGTCGCAGGCGACGGTGCACGAGCCGCTCAGCGGCAGCACCAGCGTCTCGGCGTCGTCCGTGGCGAAGGTGCAGTCCTCCCCCGGGCCGAGTTCGAGGACGCGCAGGCCCGAGCGGGCCCACCCGGCGCTGTCGGGCGTGACGATCGCGGCGAACTCGCCGTAGGCCGTCGACTCGGCCGGCTGGAAGTACCGGTTCGCGTTCACAGCAGGTTCACCACCGCTTCGATCGCCCCGGCGACGTCGCCGTCCCGGGGGTAGAGGAGGGAGCGGCCCACGGTCAGTCCGACCACGTTGGGCAGCTCCAGGGACTCGGCCCACTGGTCGCGCCGGGCGCCGAGGTCGTCGACCTCGCCGCCGAGCAGGACCACCGGCAGTGTCGAGGCGGCCGCGACGCGCGCCATGCCGGGGGCGGTCGGGAGCTTGAGCCAGGTGCGCGCCGAGGTGGTGCCGAGCCCCGAGGCGATCGCGGCGGACGTGACGACCGCCTCGGTCGAGAGGTCGTTGACGAGCCGGCCGCCCTCGCGGCGGGACAGGAACGGCTCGACCATGGCGATCAGGCCGCGCTCGGCGAGCGCGTCGATCGCCTGCGCGGCCGCCTCCAGGGTGGGGGCGGTGCGGAAGTCCTCGTAGTCGACGCGGGTGAGCATCTTGCCGCCGTCGAAGCCCATGCGGGCGATGCCCTCGGCGGTCATCCCGGTGAACCGGTCGTCGATCTCGAAGGACGCCCCGGCGAGGCCGCCGCGGTTCATGGACCCGAACACGGTCTTGCCCTCGAGGGCGCCCAGGAGCAGGAGGTCCTCGAGGATGTCGGCGGTCGCGAGGACGCCGTTGCAGCCGGGGTGCTCCAGGGCGGTCCGGAGGCGGTCGAGCAGGTCGCCGCGGTCGGCCATGGCCATCGGGTCGCCGCCGGTGCCGAGCGCGCCGCGCGCGGGGTGGTCGGCGGCGATGACGAGGCACCTGCCGGAGGGGCCGACGGGGGCGTCGGCCGGTTTGCGGGCGGCGGCGAGTTCGGCGATGGCGCCGGGGCGCCGCAGCCGGGTCTCGGCGAGCATCGACAAGGCGTCAGTTCGCAACGGGGTCCCTTTCGGCGGTGTCGAGCCGGTGCCGGACCTGGGCCTCGGTGGGCATGGCGTCGGCGCAGGCGAGCTCTCCGGCGACGTGCGCTCCGGCGGCGTTCGCGAAGCGGATCGTCCGCTCCAGGGGCCAGCCGGAGAGGAGGCCGTGGACGAGGGCGCCGCCGAAGGCGTCCCCGGCCCCGAGGCCGTTGACCACGTCCACGGGCACGGGCGGGACCTCGACGGCACCGGTGCCGTCGAGGGCGAGCACGCCTTCGGGGCCCTGCTTGACGACGGCGAGCGCGACGCCCGCCTCGCGCAGCGCGAGCGCGGCGTCGGCGGGGGTGCCGCCCTCGCCCACGGCCACCGCGCACTCCTCGCGGTTGCCGACGGCGACGGTGGCGTGCGGGAGGGCCCGGCGCACCTGCTCGCGGGCGGCCTCGGGCGAGTCCCAGAACATCGGGCGGTAGTCGAGGTCGAGGACCGTGACGCCAGGCCCGCCCTCGCGGGCCGCGCCTTCGCTCCGCGCTTCGAGGGCGGCGAGGGTCGCGGAGCGGGACGGCTCCTGGCACAGGCCGGTGCCGGTGACCCACAGGACCCGCGCGGCCCGGATCGCGTCGAGGTCGAGCTCGTCGAGGCGGAGGTCGAGGTCGGGGGCCTTGGGGAGGCGGTAGAAGTAGATCGGGAAGTCGTCGGGCGGGAAGAGCTCGCAGAACGTCACGGGCGTGGGCAGGTGCGGGGCGGTGCCCACGAAGCGGTCGTCCACGCCGAAGCCCCGGAGCGCGCGGCGCACGAACCGGCCGAACGGGTCGGCGCCGGTCTTCGTGACCACCGCGGCGCGGTGCCCGTACCGGGCGGCCGCGACGGCGACGTTCGTGGGGCTGCCGCCCAGGAACTTCCCGAAGGACTCGACGTCCTCCAGGCCGACGCCGGCCTGGTGCGGGTAGACGTCGACGCCCACCCGGCCCATCGTGACCACGTCGAACCGCTCGGCGCCGGGTCGCGGCGCCGCGGGCGGTGTCAAGGGCATGGGCGCACCTCCTCCGGGTCGTGTCGCGGAACGCGCTACTGTCGCGCTTCACTGTCGCGCGACAGTGACTTGGAATATACTCATCGGCGACCCGCCCGTCAAGCCGACCGGCAGATCGGAAATAGACTCATGGCGATCCACCGGGCACCGCCCCCGCCCGGAGAAGGAGGAGTGTTGAGCGAACAGCTCGGGCCGCGGCCCGCGGCGCGGCAGGCCGGCGCCGGCCGGGCCCAGCGCGTGACCATGGCCGACGTCGCCGCGAAGGCGGGCGTCTCGCGCACCCTCGTCTCGCTGATCCTGCGCGACCAGCCCGGCGCGGGCGCCGCGACCCGCGACCGGGTCCTGCGCGCCGCCGATGAGCTGGGCTACCGCCCCGACAGCGCCGCGCAGATGCTCGCGCGCGGGCGCAGCCGCACCCTCGGGGTCATGCTGGACCTCGACCAGCCCTTCCACGCCGAGATGGTCAAGGCCGTCTACCCGATCGCCGAGCGGCTCGGCTACGACGTCCTGCTCTCGGCGGTCGCCCCCGGCCGCGACGAGCGCCGCGCCCTCGGCGCCCTCCTGGGGCACCGCTGCGAGGCGCTGGTCCTGCTCGGGTCGGACGCGGACGCGCGGCTGCTCGCCTCGCTCGCCGAGTCCGCTCCCACGGTCGTGGTGGGCCGCAAGGCCGGTGCGCCCGGCGTCGACAGCGTCCGCACCGCCGAGACCAAGGGCGTGCGCCAGGCCGTGGACCACCTCGTGGAGCTCGGCCACCGGCGCATCGTCCACATCGACGGCGGCAAGGGCCCCGGCTCCTCGGACCGGCGCAGCGCCTACCGCGCCGCCATGCGCCGCCGCGGCCTCGCCGAGGAGGTCCGCGTGATCCCCGGCGCGCACGACGAGGACGCGGGCATAGCCGCGGGAACGCTGCTGCTGGGCGAGGAGTCGCCGCCCACCGCCGTGCTCGCGGCGAACGACCGCTGCGCGCTGGGCCTCATGCACGCCCTGCGGGGCGGCCGGGTCGAGGTGCCGGGCGAGGTCTCGGTCGTCGGCTACGACGACTCCCACCTCTCGCACCTCTCGCACATCAATCTGACCACGGTCCGCCAGGACACCGAGAGCATCGCCGAGCAGGCCGTGCGGTGCGCCGTCGAGCGGTTGGAGCACGCGGCCCTCCCCGGGCGCGATGTCGCGCTCGACCCCAAGCTCATCGTCCGGGCGACCACGGCGCCGCCGCGGAGGAATTTATTAATTGAAGCGTCAACCAATTGAGTTCGTGTCGGGTTTGCGGTAACGTCCCTCGCACCGGGTCTCAGGGGCTACCGGTACCAGCCCCGACGGGGAGGCCGTGAGGTACCACGCCCCGAAGGACGTTCATGATGAGAACGGTCTCTCGCTCCATCAGGTTGATGCTCGCAGCGGTGGTCGGACTGGCGATGTGCCTGTCGTTCAGCGCCTCGCCCGCCGCGGCCGCCACGGCCGCCTGGGATCTGGCGGACGAGGAGCAGCGGCTCTGCGTCCCGGCCGAACGGCCGCACCGCTACTTCGTCCTCGGCGCCGTCGCCGGCTCCTGGGACGCCCCGCTCGTCTCCGAGCTCCAGGGCCTGCCCGAAGGCGCCGCCGTCTCCAGCTCCACCCGGTCGGTCCCGCCGGGCGACAACGGTGACGACTACGTCTACATCATCGGGTTCTTCGTGGTCCTGCCCGGCCTGGAGTACGGCGAGCACCGGGCCACCCTCCACGTCACCGACGGCACGGTCTCGCAGACGAGGCCGATCGTGTTCGACGCCGGAGACGGCTGGAGCTGCTGAACCGCGGCCGCGAGGGCGCGCGGCGGCCGGGTCCGGCCTTCGCGCGCCCTCGCGCCGCTCCCGGTCGCGGAGGCGCCGACGCCCCCGCGGGACGACCGGGAGCCGCCTACCGCAGCAGCCCCGTGCGCAGCGCGATGGCCACGGCCTGCGCGCGGTCGTGCGCCTCGAGCTTGCGGTACATGCGCTTCGCGTGGGTCTTCACCGTGTCCTCGGCGACCGCGAGGTCGCGCCCGATCTCGGCGTTCGACATGCCCTCGCTCATGAGCTTGAGGACCTCCAGCTCGCGCACGGTGAGCCGGGCGCCCTCGGGCTGGCGCTGGCGCGCCACGAGCCGGACCGCGTCGGCCACGGCCCCGCGGACCAGCATGACCGTCTGCGCGAAGGCGACCATCAGCTCCTCGCCGGTGATCACGGGCACCTGGAGCACCCCGCGGGCCCCGGCCAGGATCGACATGGCCGCCGTGCGGGGGTCGGCGGTGCCGCACAGCACGACGCCGGTCTGCGGGAAGCGGGTGCGGACCGCCTGGGTGAACTTGACGGGATCGGGCGCGGCGAGCCCGAAGTCGACGAGCACGGCGCCGACCGGGCGCCGGCGCAGCTCCACGAACAGCGCCGCGGCGCAGTCGACGGTCCGGACGGCGGGCCCGAGCCCGATCCGGGAGGCGTAGGTCGATATGGCCTCCGCCGCTTGGGAGGTGTGCACGCACACCACGAGATTGTTCACTGTGGCCTCGCTATCGGAGAAAGTCTCGATCGGAACGGTGGGATTCGCGGTCGGACACCGGCGGCGGCGAGCGGTGGGAGGCTGCGGGCCGCCGGTCCGGCGCGTTCCGGGGAAAGGCCGAGACGTCGGTTCCGGCCACCGGAGTGGACGGTCTAACGACCCTGGAGCGCGCGAGTTACGGGTCCCGGCGATCGAATGTGGCGGATGGTGAACACCCCTGCGGCACTGGAAAACGGGGGACGGGCGGCGGCCCGGTCGGCCGCCGCCCGTCCCCCGTTCAGGCGGTCACTCCCCCGAGGGCGCCGGGAAGGCCACGCCGCTGGCGATCGGCGACCCGAAGTTCGGGGTGCCGTCGGCGTTGAAGGTGAACTCCTGGACCCTGGTCTGGCGGGTCGACCCGCAGCCGTCGCTCGAACCGGGGTTGCCGTGGTAGACCAGCCAGTGCTCGGTGCCGTCCGGCGAGGTGAAGAACCCGTTGTGGGCCGGGCCGTAGACCCCGTTGCCCTGCTGGAACACCGGCGTGGACCGCTTGTTCCACGAGGAGGCCGACAGCGGGTTCCCGCCGTTGTAGGTCAGCAGGCCCAGCTTGTAGTCCGGCGTGTTGCACGAGGAGGCGGAGAACGTGATGAACGTGTCGCCGTCGTGCTGGAGCACCGCGGGGGCCTCGTTCACGCGCGCGCCCACGGTCTCCCAGCTCAGCGACGGCCGCGAGATCGTCGAGTGGGAGCCGGTCACCGTCCAGGGGTTCGACATCTCTGCGATCCGGATCGACTGGTCGGCCCCGACCCATTCCGACCACAGGAGGTACAGCTCGCCGTTCAATTCCAGATAGGAGCCGTCGATGTTCCACTGGTTCGGCAGCGGCGTGCCCATGAACTCGTACGGGCCCATCGGCGTCGAACCCGTCGAGCGCAGCACGTGGAGCTTCTGCCCGTCGAAGTTCGTCTGCGAGTTCCCCGAGGTGTACATCAGGTACCAGGTGCCGCCGATGCGGTGGAACTCCGGCGCCCAGTGCGAGCAGCAGCGGCCCGGGGTGTTCGCGTCGTTCCACACCACGGTGTCCGAGGCGGTCTTGAGCCCGGCCAGGGTCGCGGCGCGGCGCATGATCACCGTCGAGTCCCAGGTGGTGGTGGACATGTAGTAGTAGCCGTCCCAGTACTCGATCCAGGGGTCGGCGCCGTTGCTGCGGATCGGGTTGGTCAGGGTCGACTGGGAGCCGTCGCCGGCCTGGGTGAGCGTCCACTTCTGGGCGTTCAGCCCGTTGTAGGTGTACTGCGAGATGCGCGATCCGCTGGCGGTGGCCCACTCCCACAGGTCGAGGGCCTTGCCGGAGAAGCGGTTGACGAAGCTGTGGGTGCCGTCCGAGTGCTCGGTGACCGACCACTGCTGGTTGGTGCCGCTCAGGTCCGTCCATTGCGCGATGGTGGCGCCGTCCTCGGCGTTCCACTCGTAGACGTCGAGCACGAGGCCCGAGTGGCGGGCCTGGATGCGGTAGTAGCCCCCTCCCGAGTCGACGAACCGGAACTGCTGGTTCGTCGCTCCGGTGGGACTGTACTGCCGCAGTTCGGCTCCGGCGGCGGTGCCGTCGATGCCGAGCGCGAGCCCGGAGTGGGCGCTGGTGATCGTGTACCAGACGCCGGGCGTGACGGCGGCCTGCGCCGGAGCGGACGAGGCCGCGACGAGGCCGAACGCCGCCAGCGCGGCGGCGAGTGCGAAGGCGACGAGTGCGCGCCCGCGCCTGAAGGTGTTGACGGTCATGGGAGGTCTCCATGGTGAGAGGGGCGGGGCGCGCCCGCCGGCGCGCCCCCCCCCGGGGGGGGGGGGGCGGGGGCGCCCAAGTGGTG
>NZ_JAJLQZ010000022.1 GCF_020991375.1 Glycomyces amatae
CTCAGGGAGAACGGAGGAGACTGTTCGGAAGTCGTTGTCGACATGGAGCACTATCGAGCCGTGGTGGACCGCTGTCGCGCAGACGAGCAGATCGACCACGCCTGCACTGCGATGTTGACCCAGCTGCGTCAATGTATATTGCGCTGTCTCGGACCACGCCCACGCCTTTTTCGGAACCGGGCTCAGCGGGAACAGCAGGTCCAGCCGTTCGGATAGAAGATCGCGTTCGCGCGGGCTCTTCGCGGAGTAGAGCAGCTCGATCCTGGTCGGCTCACACGACCGCATTTGGCCCGAGTGGATTACGTTCTCCCAGCGTTCGAACACCTCAGGGTGCTTGTAGAGGAACCAGTAGGCGGAACTGTCGATCAGGTAGCTCATCTGGTCAGGCAGTCTGCTCGATTCCCGGCTCGGGTTCTTCGAATGCGGCCTTCCACGCCTTCTTCGCAGCCCAGTGCGCTTGTTCCGCGGTGTCGAAATCGCCTCTTGCGCCCATCTCTGCCAGCTCCTCAGATGCCTTGATTCGCTTGAGGCGCAACACGTACTCTTCGAGAGCTCGGTTGACGGTCTCCTTCTTCGTCTTGGTGCCCATCAGGTTCATGGCTTCGGCCAGTGTTTCGTCGTCGATGTCGACCTGCGTAAGCGACATTTGTTCTCCCTGTAATATCCATAGATGGTGGATATCATCATGATACCTGAGCAGAGGCGCTGGTCGCGACCCTTGCGATCGGCCCATGGGCGCGGTCGAGATTCCGGAAATACCCGAAGCGGTGTACAAGAAGCTGCGCTGGAGCCGCAGCGGAGCGGATGAGCCTTGAAGAGCACTTGCGGCGCATGGTGGTCGAGGAGGCCGCGGCACTTGCCGCAGCCTCGGATCAGGCGACCGGCTCCTTCTCCACGATCCGGTCGCCCTCGCGCTCGCCGTGGATCTCGTAGTGCAGCACCTGCACGCCCTCGACCAGCGGCTCGCGCCGCCGCAGGCTGAACGGCACCGCCATCACCGCGACCACCAGCACCCCGGCGCCCAGCATGTGCAGCCCCACCAGCAGCACCGGCAGGTCCAGGTAGTACTGCACGTACCCGACGACCCCCTGCGCCAGCTCCACCGCCAGCAGCACGTACGCCGTCCGCTTCGCCCTCGCGGGAGCCTTCACCGCGTGCAGCGCCGCGATCAGCGCGATCGTCATCCCCAGCAGCAGCCACACCAGGTCCGCGTGCAGCTGCGACATCAGCGCCGGGTCCAGGCCGTTGCGCGGCGTGTCCGCGTCGCCCGCGTGCGGGCCCGAGCCGGTCACGATCACGCCGAGCACGATCACCGCGCCCCCCACGGCCACCAGCCACCGGCTCAGCAGCGCCACCGCGCGCGGCACCAGCGGCACCACGGCCCCGTCCGCCTCGCCCGCGCGCACGTACAGCGCCACCGACAGCGCGACCAGCGGGATCGAGGCCAGGAAGTGCAGCCCCACCACCCACGGGTTCAGGTTCGTCCACACCGTGATCCCGCCGATGACCGCCTGCACGGGCACGTACAGCATCCCGAGCACCGCGAGCCTCACCAGCGACCTGCGCCGCGGGACGCGCAGCCACGCCGCGACCAGCGCGCCCAGCGCGATCGCCACGAGCGCGAACGTCAGGACCCGGTTCCCGAACTCGATCACCCCGTATATCCCCATCTCGGGGGTCGTGACCAGGGAGTCCTCGGTGCACTTGGGCCATTCGGGGCAGCCCAGGCCGGACTCGGTCAGGCGCACCGCGCCACCGGTCACGATGATGCCGACGTTCGCGACGATGCTGGCGAACGCCCACCGTCGAATCGCCTTCGGCTGGGCGAACCACCGCTGCAAGAGCTTCACCCGGCGAACTTATCCCTGAGCGCTCGCAACGCTCTTCCCCGGGTGGCCAGGTGTGGGCCGCGCCTTGTGCGGCGTGTGAGGTTAGGCAAACCTGCGTGCCCTGTCTCACCGCGAGGCGTCTCGACGGCTCGGAACGAATTAAGTAACATTTATCTTGTGGAAATGGTGACGAGGGCGACCAGCCACTCGACGGACGGGGACACCCGCCGCCGGGTGACGCGGCTGCTGCTCGAACGCGGCCACGCCACGGCCGCCGACCTCGCGCAGGACCTCGGCATCACCGCCACCGCCACCCGCCGCCATCTCGACGCGATGGAGGCCGAAGGCCAGGTCGAGACCCGCGTGGTCAAGACCGCCGGCCGCGGACGGCCCGCCAGGAGCTACCAGCTCACGCCCGCCGCCCGCACCACCTTCGGCCACACCTACGACGACCTCGCGATGGAGGCGCTGCGCTGGATCCGCCGCTTCGAAGGCGAGGACGCCGTCGGCGGCTTCGCCGCCGAGCAGGTCGCGCGCCTGGAGGCCCGCTGCCGGGCCGCCCTCGACGCGGTCGACTCGGACGAGCCGATGGCCCGCGCCCAGGCGCTGGCCACCGCCATGTCGAGCGAGGGCTACGCCGCCACGGCGTCGGTCATCGCCTCCGGCGGGCAGATCTGCCAGCACCACTGCCCGGTGGCGGGCGTGGCCGCGGAGTTCCCGCAGCTGTGCGAGGCGGAGACGCGGGTGATCAGCCGCCTGCTGGGCGTCCACGTCCAGCGGCTGGCCACGATCGCCAACGGGGACGGGGTGTGCACCACCCACGTGCCCGGCACGAAGCGCGGCCGCAGCGCCGCGGGCGCCGACGGGGGAAGCGGACCGGTGCCGCTGCCCGACCCCGAACGCGCGGACCGATAACCCGACAGGTCAAAGGTGAGACTTGAGATGACCGACACGCAGAAGACCGAGCCGCTGAGCCAGGAGGAGGCGCTCGCCTCCCTGGAGCGGTACGAGTACGGCTGGGCCGACCCGGACATCGCCGGCGCGAACGCCCAGCGCGGCCTGACCGAGGCGGTCGTCCGCGGCATCTCCGCGCGCAAGGGCGAACCCGAGTGGATGCTCGACCTGCGCCTCAAGGGCCTCAAGCTCTTCGGCCGCAAGCCCATGCCCAACTGGGGCGCGGACCTGACGGGCATCGACTTCGACAACATCAAGTACTACGTCGAGGCCTCCGAGAAGCAGGCCGAGTCCTGGGAGGACCTCCCCGAGGACATCAAGAAGACCTACGACAAGCTGGGCATCCCCGAGGCCGAGCGGCAGCAGCTCGTCTCCGGCGTCGCCGCCCAGTACGAGTCCACCGTCCTCTACCACTCCATCCGCGAGGACCTGGAGGAGCAGGGCGTGGTCTTCATGGACACCGACACCGGCCTCAAGGAGCACCCCGAGCTCTTCAAGGAGTACTTCGGCTCGGTGATCCCCGTCGGCGACAACAAGTTCGCCGCGCTCAACACCTCCGTGTGGTCCGGCGGCTCGTTCATCTACGTCCCCAAGGGCGTCCACGTCGAGATCCCGCTCCAGGCCTACTTCCGGATCAACACCGAGAACATGGGCCAGTTCGAGCGCACGCTCATCATCGCCGACGAGGGCTCGTTCGTGCACTACATCGAGGGCTGCACCGCCCCCGTGTACTCCTCGGACTCGCTCCACTCCGCGGTCGTGGAGATCATCGTCAAGAAGGACGCCCGCGTCCGCTACACGACCATCCAGAACTGGTCGTCCAACGTCTACAACCTGGTCACCAAGCGCGCCATCGCCGAGCAGGGCGCCACCATGGAGTGGGTCGACGGCAACCTCGGCTCCAAGGTCACCATGAAGTACCCGGCCGTGGTCATGGTCGGCGAGCACGCCAAGGGCGAGGTCCTGTCGGTCGCCATGGCCGGCGAGGGCCAGCACCAGGACACCGGCGCGAAGATGACCCACGCCGCGCCGCACACCTCCTCGACGATCGTCTCCAAGTCGATCTCCCGGGGCGGCGGCCGCACCTCCTACCGCGGCCTGGTCAAGGTCGACGAGGGCTCGCACCACTCCAAGTCCACCGTCAAGTGCGACGCGCTCCTGGTCGACACCGTCTCGCGCTCCGACACGTACCCGTACGTCGACATCCGCGAGGACGACGTCGACATGGGCCACGAGGCCACGGTCTCCAAGATCGGCGAGGACCAGATGTTCTACCTCATGAGCCGGGGCCTCACCGAGGACGAGGCGGCGGCCATGATCGTGCGCGGCTTCATCGAGCCCATCGCCAAGGAGCTCCCGATGGAGTACGCCCTGGAGCTCAACCGACTCATCGAGCTGCAAATGGAAGGCGCGGTCGGGTAAGCGACCGGGACCAGGACTAGGAACCAGAGACTTCATGAGCATCGAATTGGCGACTTCGCCGAAGCCGCACACCCACGGCAAGGGCGAGGTGCCCCCCAAGACCAAGTCGCAGCTGCTGCGCTCGTTCGAGCCCGCCGACTTCCCGGCCCTCACCGGCCGCGAGGAGGACTGGCGCTTCACGCCGATCAAGCGCCTCGCCGGACTCGACTCGGACGAGACCGCCCCGGCGGCCCGCGCCGCCGAGTACGCGATCCGCAGCCTGCCCGAGGGGGTCACCGCCGAGGCCGTCGGCAAGGACGACGAGCGCCTGGGCTCCATCCTCACGCCCTTCGACCGGCCCAGCGCCGTCGCCTGGGCCAAGAGCGAGAAGGCCCTCCTCGTCGCCGTCGCCCCCGAGGTGCAGGTGTCCGAACCGGTCTGGATCGACGTCACCGGCGGCGGCCTCGACGGCGCCACCTGGGCCCACACGTTCATCGACGTCGGCCGCCACGCCGACGTCACCCTGATCGTGCGCCACACCGGCCAGGCCCGCCTCGGCGACAACGTCGAGATCTCGGTCGGCGACGGCGCGCACCTGCGCCTGGTCGTCGTCGCCGAATGGGACCGCGAGTCCACGCACGTGGAGCACCAGAAGGCCCGCCTCGGCACCGACGCCAGGCTCGACCACATCGCCGTCACGCTCGGCGGCGACCTGGTCCGCCAGTACCTGTCGATCGACTACGCCGGCCGCGGCGGCTCCGTGGACGCCTACGGCCTCTACTTCGCCGACGCCGGGCAGCACCTGGAGCAGCGCCAGCTCGTGGACCACTCCGTCCCCGACTGCCGCTCCAACGTGAACTACCGCGGCGCCCTCCAGGGCGCGACCGCGCACACCGTCTGGGTCGGCGACGTCCTCATCCAGGACGTGGCCACCGGCACCGACACGTACGAGATCAACCGCAACCTCGTCCTCTCCGACGGCGCCCGCGCCGACTCGGTCCCCAACCTGGAGATCGAGACCGGCGAGATCGCCGGCGCCGGCCACGCCTCGGCGACCGGCCGCTTCGACGAGGAGCACCTGTTCTACCTCCAGTCGCGGGGCATCCCCGAACCGGAGGCCCGCCGCCTGGTCGTCAAGGGCTTCTTCAACGAGGTCCTCCAGAAGCTCCCCGACGAGGGCCTGCGCGAGGAGCTCACCGAGCTCGTCGTCGCCCGCCTCGACTCGGGGGCCTTCGTCGCCCCTGCCGAGGCGGGTGCCACAGCATGAGTGAAACCGCGACCGACGCCGACTTCCTGCGCGTCTGCGCGCTCGACGACCTGCCGGAGGCCGAGCCCGTCGCGGCCGACATCCACGGCACGTCGATCGTGCTCGTGCGCCGCGGCGACGAGGTGTTCGCCCTCTACGACGAGTGCTCCCACGCCGCCGTGGCGCTCTCCGAGGGCGACGTCGAGGACTGCTCGATCGAGTGCTGGCTGCACGGGTCGAGCTTCGACCTGCGCACCGGCAAGCCGTCCGGCCCGCCCGCCACCGTCGCGGTCCCGACCTACCCGGTCGAGCTGCGCGAGGGCGACGTCTACCTCAGCCTGAAACCCAAGACCACCGAAAACGCCTGAACGCCCGAAGGAAACAGTCATGAGCAAGCTCGAGATCCGCGACCTGCACGTCTCGGTCAACACCGAAGAGGGCGCCAAGCCGATCCTGCACGGCGTCGACCTGACCATCAACTCCGGCGAGACCCACGCCATCATGGGCCCCAACGGCTCCGGCAAGTCGACCCTCGCCTACTCGCTGGCCGGGCACCCGAAGTACGAGATCACCGGCGGCACGGTCCTCCTCGACGGCGAGGACGTCCTCGAGATGACCGTCGACGAGCGCGCCCGCGCAGGCCTGTTCCTCGCCATGCAGTACCCGGTCGAGGTCCCCGGCGTCAGCGTCTCCAACTTCCTGCGCACCGCCAAGACCGCCGTCGACGGCGAGGCCCCCAAGATCCGCACCTGGATGAAGGACCTCAAGGGCGCCATGGCCGACCTGAAGATGGACGAGGCGTTCGTCAACCGCAACGTCAACGAGGGCTTCTCCGGCGGCGAGAAGAAGCGCCACGAGATCCTCCAGATGGAGCTGCTCAAGCCCAAGTTCGCCATCCTCGACGAGACCGACTCCGGCCTCGACGTCGACGCCCTCCGCGTCGTCTCCGAGGGCATCAACCACGCCAAGGCCACCAGCGAGTCCGGCGTCCTGCTCATCACCCACTACACGCGCATCCTGCGGTACGTGAAGCCCGACTTCGTCCACGTCTTCGTCGACGGCCGCATCGCCGAGGAGGGCGGCCCCGAGCTCGCCGACAAGCTCGAAGCCGAGGGCTACGAGTCCTACGTGGGCACCAAGGCCGCCTAGCCAACAGGAAGAAGGAGCCCGTGGAGGCTGCAAGCAAGCTCGACGTCGAGTCCATCCGCGCCGACTTCCCGATCCTGCGCCGCATGATCGGGGACAAGCCGCTGGCCTACCTCGACTCGGCCGCCACTTCGCAGAAGCCCGTCCAGGTCGTCGAGGCGATGCGCCGCTTCACCGACCACTCGAACGCGAACATCTCGCGCTCGGTCCACACGCTCGGTTCCGAGGCCACCGAGGCCTACGAGGGCGCCCGTGCCAAGGTCGCGGCCTTCATCGGCGCCCCGAGCCCCGACGAGGTGGTGTTCACCAAGAACTCCACCGAGGCGATCAACCTGCTGGCCTACGCGTTCCAGAACGCCGCGTTCGACCCGTCCGCCGACCCGCGCTTCAAGCTCGGCCCCGGCGACGAGATCGTCGTGACCGAGATGGAGCACCACGCCAACCTCATCCCGTGGCAGCAGCTCGCGCTGCGCACGGGCGCGACCCTGAAGTGGATCGGCGTCACCGACCACGGCCGCCTCGACCTCGGATGCGTTCCCGAGGTCATCACCGAGCGCTGCAAGGTCGTCTCGTTCACCGCCGTGTCCAACCTGCTCGGCACCGTGAACCCGACCTCGCAGATCACCGCCCGCGCCCGCGAGGTCGGCGCCCTGGTCGGCCTCGACGCCTCCCAGTCCGTGCCGCACATCCCGGTGGACGTGACCGAGCTCGGCGTCGACTTCATCGCCTTCACCGGCCACAAGATGCTGGGGCCCACCGGCATCGGCGTCCTGTGGGCGAAGGCGGACCTGCTCGACGCGATGCCCCCGTTCCTCACGGGCGGCTCGATGATCAAGACCGTCACCATGGAGAAGACGGTCTTCGCCCCGGCACCGGCCAAGTTCGAGGCCGGGACGCCGCCGATCGCCGAGGCCGTGGGCCTCGCGGCCGCCGTCGACTACCTCGACAAGCTCGGCATGGAGAACGTGCGCAACCACGAGAAGGAGCTGGCCGGGTACATGCTCGAGCAGCTGGAGACCGTCGACGGCCTCGAGGTCGTCGGCCCCCGCGTGCCGATCGGGCGCAGCGCCACGGTCTCCTTCACCTTCGAAGGGGTCCACCCGCACGACGTCGGCCAGGTCCTCGACGCGGAGGGCATCGCCGTCCGCGTCGGCCACCACTGCGCCAAGCCCGTCTGCGACCGCTTCGGCGTCAACGCCACCACGCGCGCCTCCGGGTACGTCTACAACACCCGCGAGGAAATAGACCGGCTCGTGGAGGCGTTGGGCCAGGTGCGAAAGGTGTTCGGCTGATGAATCTCGACGAGCTGTACCAGGAAGTGATCCTGGACCACTACAAGCACCCGCGCGGCGCCGGCCTGCGCGAGCCCTTCGAGGGCGAGTCCCACCAGGTCAACCCGACCTGCGGCGACGAGATCACCCTCCGGGTCCACGTGGAGGGCGACAAGGTCGCCGACGTCTCCTACGAGAACGTCGGCTGCTCGATCTCCAAGGCCTCCGCGTCCGTGCTGTACGAGCTGGTCAACGGCTCCACGGTGGACGACGCCCTGGCCCGCCTGGCCGAGTTCACCGAGTTGATGAACTCCAAGGGCCAGGCCGAGGGCGACGAGGAGACCCTGGAGGACGCGGTCGCGTTCGCGGGCGTCTCGAAGTACCCGATGCGCGTCAAGTGCGCGCTGCTGGGCTGGATGGCGTTCAAGGACGCCCTGGTCCGCGCCTCGACCCCAGGAAGGACCGAAGCATGACCGACACGGTGAAGGCGAAGGAGGACGACGTCCTCGAGGCCATGAAGGACGTGGTCGACCCCGAGCTGGGCATCAACGTGGTCGACCTGGGCCTGATCTACGGCGTCCACGTCGACGAGCAGAACGTGGTCACCCTCGACATGACCCTGACCTCGGCGGCCTGCCCGCTGACGGACGTCATCGAGGACCAGTCCCGCTCGGCCCTGTGCTCGGGCCCGGAGGGCGGCCTCGCCGCCGACCTGAAGATCAACTGGGTGTGGATCCCGCCGTGGGGCCCCGACAAGATCACCGACGACGGCCGCGACCAGCTGCGGGCGCTCGGGTTCAACGTCTGACGAAGTCGGACTTGAACGGTGAGTGCAGTAACGTCTGACGAAGTCGGACTCGAACGGTGAGTGCAGCAACGTCTGACGAAGTCGGACTCGAACGGTGAGCGCAGCGACGTCTAAGGGCCGTCCCGCCGCAGGCGGCGGCCGGATCGTCGAGGTCGAGCCCGAGCGGCTGCCCAAGTGGGTCGCGAACTTCGCGGCCCGCAACGGGGGCATCGCCGGCCACCACGCCGAGGGCGACGCCTGGACCGTCGAATCGAACGACGGGCCGTCGGCCGGTGTCACCTGGACACTGGCCGGCGGCCTGCCGTCGGCGTGGCTCCTCGACGACGACCCCGTCAAGGCCGCCGAACGCCTCCGGGACTACGCCCTCGAACCCCGCCGCATCGCCGTCCTCCTGGTCCGCAAGGGCGCCTACTCGGTCGGCGTCGTCGAGGACGGCCGGATCCTCGCCTCCAAGACCGACACCGCCTACGTCCAAGGCAAGACGAAAGCGGGCGGCCAGTCGCAGCAGCGCTTCGCGCGCCGCCGCGACGGCCAGGCCAAGGCCGCCGAGAAGCGCGCCCGGGACGCGGCCTTCGCGGTCCTCGGCGGCGCCGCGTTCGACGCCCTGGCCACCGGCGGCCCGGTCGAGGGCGTCCTGGAGGACCCGCGCCTCGCCGAGCTGCGACCGGCCGTCCACTTCGGCGACATCGCCGAGCCGAAGGCGGCGCTCCTGACCGAGACGGCCTACCGCGCCATCGGCTTCCAGATCCGCCTGACCGACTGACTAGCCCTCCAGCGCCAGGTCCACGAGCCGCTCGGCGTGCAGCCGCGTCGAGTCGAACACCGGCACCGGGCTGTCCGTCTCGTCCACCAGCAGCGTGATCTCCGTGCAGCCGTAGACGATCCCCTCGCAGCCGCGTTCGGCCAGGTCGTTCATGACCCGCTGGTACCCCTCGCGCGAGGACTCCTCGGCGACGCCCAGCGTCAGCTCCCGGTAGATGACCTCGTGCACGAAGTCCCGGTCGATCCGCGGCGGCACCAGCACCTCCACGCCGTGCCGCGCCATCCGCTCGGTGTAGAAGGCCATCTCCATGGTGAACCGCGTGGCGAGCAGGCCCACGCGCCGCAGCCCGGTGGCGAGGATCCGCTCGGCCGTCGCGTCCACCAGGTGCACGAACGGCACCGACACGGCCGCCTCGATCCGGTCGGCCACCAGGTGCATCGTGTTGGTGCACAATCCGATCATGTCGGCCCCGGCGCCTTCCAGCGCGACGGCGGCCTCGGCCAGGCGCTTCCCGGCCGCGTCCCAGTCGCCCGCCCGCTGCATCGCCTCGATCTCGGCGAAGTCCACGGTGACCATGACGCTCGCGGCGTTGTGCTGCCCGCCGAGCCGGGCCCGGACGTGCTCGTTGACGAGCCGGTAGTACTCGGCCGAGGACTCCCAGGACATGCCGCCGATCAACCCTATGGTGCGCATCGGACCATTGTGCCCCGTACCGCGCACGCGCACAACGACATTCGCCCCGCCACTCCCGTCCGCCGCCTCACGGGGAGGTCTCGGCCCGGACCTCGCAGGCCTTCGCGTCGGGGTCCTCGACCGGGCGCTGGGTCCCGCGCAGCGTCAGGTTCGGCATGAACAGGGCCAGCGCGATGGTGACGGCCGCGATCGACGCGGCCACGAGGAACACGAGGTCGAGGCCGTCGGTGAAGGCCTGCTGGACCACGAGCCTGACCGGTTCGGGCAGGTGCGCCACCACGGTGGGCGACTCCATGACCGCCGAGAGGTCGGTCTCGCCGAAGCCCGCGGCCTGCTCGGGCGAGAGCTGCGCGACCGCGCCGGGCAGGTTCGCGGCGAGCTCGCCGTTCAGCCTGGTGGTCATGACCGCGCCGAGCACGGCGGTGCCGATCGCGCCGCCGAGGGACCGGGCGAAGTTGTTGGTGCTCGTGCCCGCGCCGAGGTCCTCGACCTTCACGATGTTCTGCATCGCCAGTACGAGCGGCTGCATGAACATGCCCATGCCGACGCCGAGCACGAGCAGGTAGATCCCGCTGAGCCACAGCGGCGTGTCGACGCGCAGCTGCGTGAACAGGGCCAGCCCGGCGGTGATCACGACCGATCCGGCGACGAGGAACCACTTGTAGCGCCCGATCCGGGAGATCACGAAGCCCGAGGACACCGAGGTGAGCACCATCCCGGCCATCATCGGGATCATGAGCAGGCCCGACGCGGTGGGGGAGTAGCCGCGCACCATCTGGAAGAACAGCGGGATGTAGACGATCCCCGAGAACATGCCGACGCCGAAGACGAGGGCGATGACGGCGGCGAGCGCGAAGGTGCCCTGCCGGAACATGCGCAGCGGCAGGATCGGCTCCTCGGCCCGCGTCTCCACGGCCAGGAACGCGGCGGTCAGGACCGCGGCCGCAGCGAACAGCCCGATGATCACGCCCGAGTCCCACGCGTAGTCGTTGCCGCCCCAGGTGACGGCCAGCAGCAGGCACACGACGGCGGGGACGAGGCAGGCCGCGCCCAGGTAGTCGATCCTGCGCCGCCTGGTCGGGAAGTGGTGGCGGCGCAGGATCTGGTCGACCGCGATCATGGCCGCGAAGCCCAGCGGCAGGTTGATGTAGAAGATCCACCGCCAGTCCACCTCGGCGAGCCAGCCGCCGAGGACCGGCCCGGCCACCGACGAGATCCCGAAGACCGCGCCGAAGAACCCCTGGTACTTGCCTCTTTCGCGCGGTGAGACGACGTCGGAGACGACGGTGAACGCCAGCGAGATGAGGCCGCCGCCGCCCAGGCCCTGGAGCCCGCGGAAGAGGATGAGCTGGAGCATGTTCTGCGAGAGCCCGGCGAGCGCGGAGGCCACCAGGAAGATGACGATGGCGGTGAGGATGACCGGCCGCCTGCCGTAGAGGTCGGAGAGCTTCCCGTACAGCGGCGTCGAGGCGGTCGTGGCGATGAGGTAGGCGGTGACGACCCACGTGTAGTCGCCCATGCCGTCGAGGTCGCCGACGATCGTGGGCAGGGCGGTGCCGACGATGGTCTGGTCGAGCGAGGCCAGGAGCATCGTGAGCATGAGCGCGCCGAAGAGCGTGTAGAGCTCCCTGCGGCTCATGTCCGCGGCGCCGGTCCGTTCGCTCATACCGCCGAGCGTATGGCCCGCCTGCGCGCAGGCGGGCCGAAACGGCGCTTAAGGGCCCCGCCCGCCGCCTAGGGCCTCTTGTCGACCGTCCACGCCCCGGCCGGGACGACGACCTGCCCGACCTGCGCCTCCCGCTCGGTGTGGTTGACGATGAACCGCCATTCGCCGCGGTCGACCACGTCGACGCCCGCGCAGCCGGGGCCGGCCAGCTGGAGCTCCTCGAACAGCCGGTCCCAGGCCTCGTCGACGAGCTTGCACGAGACGTACCAGGCCTCGCCCTCGCCGAAGGGGTTGACGGTGACGGCGGGCTGGTTCTCGATCACGTCCCCGGTGGCGTACTGGGTGACGCACTGGGCCCCGCGCAGCTCGACCAGTTCGCAGAACCGCTCGGCGGCCCCGAAGTTCCACAGCGCCCGCAGCTCGCCGCCCGGCTGGGGCAGGTGCTCGGTGACGCGGATGCCGAACAGGTCGGTGAGCCCGCCGAGGTACCCGTCGAGCCACACCTGGCAGTGCTCGTCGACGGCCCCGGTGAGGTAGGAGGCCACGAGGCGCCCGCCGCCGGCGGTGAACCAGCGCAGGTTCTCGGCGGCGGCCCCGCTCAGCATGTACGTGGTCGGGGCGATCACCGTCGAGTACTTCGACAGGTCGCCCTCGGGGGCGGCGAAGTCGACGACCACGCCGCGGTCGCGCAGCACCCGGTGGATCTGGGCGACGTTCTCCAGGTAGTCGACCGGGCCGGGCAGGTGCGCGCCGGCGGTGGCCCACCACGACTCGGGGCTCCACAGGATCGCGACCTCGGCCTCGACGGGCGACCCGGCGGCGTGCGCGATGCCCGGCAGGGCGCCGCCGAACTCGACGACCTCGCGGAACATGCGGGTGTGCTTGCCCGCGTGGGGGACCAGCGCGGAGTGCCACTGCTCGGCGCCGCCGCGCCCGGCCCGCCACTGGAAGAACATGGCGCCCTTGGAGCCGCGGCTGATGTGGATCATCGAGTGGCGGGCCATCCGCCCCGGGGCCTTGGCGATGGCGCCGTCCTTGGAGTGGACCGTCGCGGCGGCCTGCTCCATCAGGAGCCAGTCGCCGCCGCCCGCCCACGAGCGGGAGAGGTCGGCGTGGAGGGCGCTCTGCTGCTCGGCGCGCTCGTCGGGCGCCGACGGGTAGGAGTCGAACGCGACCAGGTCCACCTCGCCCGCCCACTTCCAGGGGTCGACCGGGACCCACTGGCCGAACACGAAGTTCGTGGTGATCGGGACCTCGGGGTTCGCCTCGCGGAGGATCTCGCGCTGCTCCCTGTAGTGCTCCAGCATCGCGTCCGAGGTGAAGCGCTTGTAGTCGAGCTCGTGCGCGGGGTTGGGCAGGTACTGGGTCGCGCGGGGCGCGAGGACCTGCTCCCACTCGCCGTAGTGCTGGCTCCAGAACGAGCCCCACCACGCCTCGTTGAGCGCGTCGAGGCTCCCGTACTTCTCCTGGAGCCAGGTCCGGAAGGCCCGCTCGGCGTGCGGCGAGTAGGTCGCCGAGCCGTACTCGTTGTGGACGTGCCACATCGCCAGCGCCGGGTGCCCGGCGTACCGCTCGGCGAGCGCTCCCGCGATGCGCCGCGAGGCCTCCCGGTAGGCGGGCGCGCAGACGTCGTAGGTGTCGCGCGAGCCGTGCACCTGTCGCACCCCGTCGGGGCGGGTGTTCAGCGCGTCCGGGTAGGCGATGCCGAACCACGGCGGCGGCGAGGCGGTCGGGGTGGCGAGGCCGACGCCGATGCCCCCGGCGTGGAGCTTGTCCATGACCCGGTCGAGCCAGCCGAAGTCGTACTCGCCCTCGCGCGGCTCCAGCCGCGACCAGGCGAACACGCCGACGTTGACGAGGTTGACGCCCGCCTCGCGCATGAGCATGACGTCGTCGTCCCAGACCTCCTCGGGCCACTGCTCGGGGTTGTAGTCACCGCCGTAGCTCAAGCCGTCGACGCCTTTGGGCCAGTCCATGGGGGTCCTCCGAGGTGCACGTTCACAGCGCGCGGCGGCGCGGTGGGGGAACAGTTAGTTGCCTGACAAAACTAACTGTTCTCGGGTGGTTCGGCCAGCCTAATGCGTGCGAATCGGACTCGGATCTACTGGGCCGCGCTCAGCGCGGTGAACCGCTCGTGGCGCAGCCGCTCGGGCCACGTGTCGTCCACCGGCGGCAGCTGCGCCGGGTGCACCCCGACCGCCCACGCCAGCAGCAGGTCCGCCAGCTTCGGGTTCCGCGCCAGCGCCGGACCGTGCATGTACGTCCCGATGACGTGCCCGGCCCACGCCCCCTCGGTCGCGCCGTCGTTCCCCACCCCCGAGGACACCCGCGCCAGCGGCTGCACCGCCTCGCCCAGGTGCGTGCGGCCGCCGTGGTTCTCGAACCCGGTGATCGGGCCGATCCCCAGCTGCGGCGCCGACTCCCCGGCGATCTCGCCCACGGCCCGCGACGGGCCCCGGTCCGAGCGCAGGTCCAGGATGTTCAACCCCTCGTACGCCCGCCCGTTCGCGTAGAACGACGAACCGAGCAGCTGGTACCCGGCGCAGATCGCCAGGATCGGCTTCCCGGCCTCGGCCGCGCGCCCCAGCGCTCCGTCCTGGAGCAGCCGCTCGGCCGCGACGGCCTGCGGGCCGTCCTCGCCGCCGCCGATGAGGTACATGTCCGCGGTGTGCGGGACGTGCTGGTCGCTGCGGACCTGCATCGGCTCGACGTCGATCCCGCGGATGCGGGCCCGGTGGGCCAGGACCAGGAGGTTCCCCCGGTCCCCGTACGTCGACAGCAGGTCGGGGTAGAGCCAGACGATGCGCAGGGTGCTCAGTGCCACGATGGGAGACTCGCTCTCTCAGTTGACCCGGTTGAATTCGGCGCGGATGTCCTGGAACGCCGTGTAGTTCGCCACGACCTCCACCGGGCCCGGCGGCACCGCCGCGATCGCGGCCCTGACGTCGTCCACGACCAGGAAGTCGACCCCGTCGACCTCCAGCCGCACGGCCAGGTCGGTGCGGCGGTCGCCCGTGACGACCACCTTCCGGCCCGCCAGGGACGTGAAGTCCACGTCGTAGATCCAGGAGGTGTCGAACCCGTCGACCTCCCGCGCGTTCAGCGACAGGACCACCGGCGGGCCCTGCTCGATCATGTCGAACGACTCCAGCCAGCCCGCCGGGTTCTTCGCCAGCAGCAGCCGCAGCTGCCGGCCCTCGCGCTCGACCTTCGCGTACCGGCCCGCGACCGACGCCACCTCCGACAGGCGCGGCGCCGCCTGCGCCGGGTCCACCCCGAACAGGCTCGCCACCGCCAGCGCCGTGGCCGCGTTCGCCCGGTTCACGCGCCCCGGCAGCTGGAGGTTCAACTCGTAGCGGCGCCCGTCGGGACCCACCACGGCCTCGCCCTGCTGCGCCACCGACCACTGCGGGCTCGGGCGGTTCAGGCCGCAGTTCGTGCAGCGCCAGAACTCCCCGAACCGGTCCAGGTGCGCCCCGCAGTTCGGGCAGATCGCCGAGTCCGCCGTCCAGCTCTGGCCCGCCGCGACCCACACCACGCGCTGGCACACCGAGGCCGCCCACACGATCAGCGGGTCGTCCGCGTTCGCGACGATCGTGGTCTGCCCCGCCGATGCCTGGAGCGTCTGGCGCCACTTCGCGGCCAGCGCCGTGACCTCCATGGCCCGGTCGAGCTGGTCCCGCGACAGGTTCAGCAGCGCCACCACCTTCGGGCTCGCCGCGTCCAGCAGCTGCCCCAGGTAGTGCTCGTCGCACTCCAGGGTCGCGTACTCGGCCTTCGGGGCCTTCGCGAGCGCCGTCGTGTGCCCGGTGGGCATGTTCGCCCCGAACGAGTTCGTGGCGACCTTCCCGATCGCCTCCAGTGCGGCCGTCGCGAAGCGCGTGGTCGTGGTCTTGCCGTTGGTGCCCGAGACGAGCACCACATGGCGCCCCTCGGCCAGGAGCTCCAGGAGCCGGGGCTCGACGATCAACCCGACGCGCCCGCCGATCACCGACCCGTCGCCCCGGCCGGTCGCCCGCGAGAGCGCGGCCGCGGTCCTGAGCAGCGTGGTGGCGAACTTCGCGCGTGGGGTCAGATTCGCGCTCATGCGGACTCGCTTTCGGCTTGATCGGACGCGACGACTACGAAGAAGAGTTTGTCACACGGCCCCCGGAACCGGTGATGCGTGGCACCGGTCCGTGAGCTGCGACAGGCCCCGCTCCGGCCGCAGTGACGAACGCCGATGCCCCCGCACCCGCCGCCCCGCCCGCGCCCCGGGCGCCGCCGCCGCTCCCGCCCCCCGGGCCGCGCCCGCGCCCCGCCGCCCGCCGCGCACTCACTCCACAGTGATCGTTCGCTCTCGGACCGTGCCGACCGTCGTGGCCCTGCGTGGCCGGACCGTCGCCCTCGCCGCCGTTCCGGTTGCCGCCCTTGGCACCCGAAGCGGTGAACATCGAATGAATCTCACTTGTGAGCCCCCCTGCCGCCCACCCGTCACTCCACTCTCCTCCACAGATGATGACCAGCCGATACACCCCACTCACCATGAAAGCCGCGCGGAAACAACCCCCAAAGGTGGGGGAGAGTGGAGTAAGGTGGGGCGCACTGGCGGGACTGGTGGCCCGCCGGCGCGGTCGGGGAGGCCGCGCAGCCTGAGAGTCACGGGGGGTGGCGCCGATGTTCCTCGGTACCCACAACCCCCGCCTGGACGACAAGGGCCGCGTCATCCTCCCCGCCAAATTCAGGGAGGGATTGGCGGAGGGAGTCGTGATCACCAAGGGCCAGGAGCGGTGCCTCTACGTCTTCCCCCAAGCGGAGTTCGGGCGTATCGCCGAAGCCCTCCAGCAGGCCCCCATGTCCAGCAAGACCGCCCGCGCCTACAGCCGGGTGTTCTTCGCCTCAGCCCACGACGAGGTCCCCGACAAGCAGGGCCGCGTCACCATCCCGCCCCGCCTGCGCGAATACGCCGGCCTCGACCGCGACCTGGCCGTCATCGGCGCCTCGAACCGCGTCGAGATCTGGAACACCGCCACCTGGGACGAATACCTGGAGGCCTCCGAAGAGGCCTTCGCCGACATCGAAGAGGGCGACCTGCCCGAAGGACTGTAGAGAAGGAGGTGAGCGAAATGCTCGCACCGCACATCCCCGTCATGCTCGACGAGGTGCTCGACCACCTCGCACCCGCCGCGGCCCGCCCCGGCGCGGTGGCCGTCGACGCCACCCTCGGCGCCGGAGGCCACACCGAGGCCCTCCTGACCGCTCACCCCGGCCTCACGGTCATCGGCGTCGACCGCGACCCGAACGCCCTCGAACTCGCCTCCAAGCGGCTCGTCGACTTCGGCCGGCGATTCATCCCGGCCCGAGCCGTTTACGACGCGATCCCTGAGGTACTGGGAGACAACGGCTTCGACGAGGCCGACGCCGTCCTGTTCGACCTCGGCGTCTCCTCGATGCAGCTCGACCAAGCCGACCGCGGCTTCGCCTACAGCCAGGACGCGCGCCTGGACATGCGGATGAACCCCGACGACGACCTCACCGCCGAGACCGTCGTCAACACCTACGACACACCCGAACTCGTCCGCATCCTGCGCGAGTACGGCGAGGAGAAGTTCGCCCCCCGCGTCGCCAAGGCCATCGCGAACGCGAGGGACAAAGCACCCATCACGTCCAGCACCGCCCTCGCCGACCTCGTCCGGGACGCCATCCCGGCCGCGGCCCGCCGCACCGGCGGCAACCCCGCCAAACGCACCTTCCAAGCCCTCCGCATCGAGGTCAACGGCGAACTCGACACCTGGGAGCGGGCCCTGCCCGCCGCCCTCGACCGACTCGCCCCCGGCGGGCGCGTGGTGGTCATGTCCTACCACTCGCTCGAAGACCGCATCACCAAACGGGAACTGGCCCGCCGAGCCAGCTCCTCCAGCCCGGCCGGCCTCCCGGTCGACCTCCCCGGCACCGAGCCCACCTTTCGACTCCTTACGAAGAAGGCCCAGCAACCGACCCAGAACGAACTCGACCGCAACCCGCGATCGGCGCCCGCCCGGCTCCGCGCCGCGGAACGCATCGCACCGTCCACAGGACCAGGAGGCGCACCATGAGCGACCAGTACCGCCGTGCTCAAGCCGACCCCGAGGAGATCATCAAGGCCGCCCGCCGCCGGGCCCGCGCCGCGTCCTCGCGCCGCAGGTCCCTCGTGGGCGAGCCCGCCGACGCCCCCGTCTTCGACGGGAACCTCGCGGTCCAGCCCGCCCCGGTCGAATCCCCTGTGGAGGCCCCGGCCCCCGCCGCGCCGCAGCGCGAGACCGTCGTCATCCCCCGCACCAGGACCGCCGAGCGCCCGGCCGCGAACCCCGCGCCCGAACCGGTCGAGGTGCCCCGCCCGGCGTTCGTCGGCGGCGTGATCGCACTGGTCGTCGCCGGCATCGTCGGCCTGCTCCTGCTCAACACCGTCATCAACCAGGACGCCTACCGGCTCCAGGAGCTGCGGACCCAGGCCGGCGAGCTCGACCAGGCCGAGCAGACCCTCGCCGACGACCTCACGAGGCTGAACTCGCCCAACAACCTCGAGGCCCGGGCCCTGGAGTACGGCATGGTCCGCCCCGAGAAGGTGACCTACCTGTACCTGCCCGGCGGCGAGACCGTCGAGCTGCCCTGGACCAAGGAGTAGGGACGCCGATGACCGAGTCCGACCCCCGCAGGCGGCGCGACCCCTCCTCGATCAGCCGGGCGCGCCGCTACACGCCCCGCGGACGCACCGTCCGCGAGGCCGCGGGGCCGGAGGACAACCGGGCCCGCGAGAACGGGGCGCGCGACCGCGAGGCCGCGCGCCGCGAACGCAACCGGGCCCAACAGGAGGAGACCGGCGACCTCGCGGCCAAACGCCGCCGCGAGGCCGCCGCCCGCTCCCGCGAACGGCGCCAACGCGAGACCGGCGCCGTCACCGCCGAACCCGGCGCCACCGGCACCCGGCGCACCGGCACCGTCAAATCGGAACCGGTGCGCCGCACCGGCGCCACCCGCGAGCAGACCCGCCGCACCACCGCCCCCCGACCCGCCCGGACCCGCCGCACCGGCACCATCGCCTCCCAGCGCCGCCCCGCGAACCGCACCACCGGGCCCGTCCCCGTCCGCCCCGCCCCGCGCCTCCCGCGCCTCGGCAGCTCCTCACGGCGCATGCGCATGGCCGCGGCCTTCGTCATGGTCCTCCTCGCCGTCTCCGGCGCCCGGCTCATCCAACTCCAGGTCACCGACTCCGCCGCCTACGCCGCCGAGGCCATGAACCAGCGCCTCACCACCGAACCCCTCCCCGCCGAACGCGGCTCCATCCTCGACCGCAACGGCAACCGCCTCGCCTACTCCATCGAGGCCAACTACATCGCCGTCGACCCCGTCATGCTCAAAGGCGAACCCGCCGCCGTCGCCGCCGAACTCGGACCCCTCCTGGGCCGCCCCGCCTCCGAACTCGAACCCCTCATCGCCACCAAGGAGACCCCCCAAGGCGACGCCATCCGCTTCACCTACCTCCAACGCGGCGTCGACCTCGCCATCGGCGACCAGATCCGCGAGATGAAGGACCCCGGCCTCATCATCGGCGACGACGAGCGCCGCATCGTCCCCGGACACGACCTGGCCGCCAACGTCATCGGCTTCACCGGCGGCGACAACGGCGAAGGCCTCGGCGGCCTCGAGGCCGCCTACGACGAATGGCTCTCCGGCGAGGACGGCGAGGTCTCCTACGAGCGCAGCCAGTCCGGCCAGCCGATCCCCGGCGCGTTCTACCGCGAAGAGGAGGCCGTCCCCGGCAACGACGTCCAGCTCACCCTCGACGCCGACCTCCAGTTCCAGGTGCAGAACATCCTCGAGGACACCGTCGAGGAGCACGACGCCGAGTTCGGCTCCGCGATGGTCATGGAGGTCGGCACCGGCGAGATGCTCGCCATGGCCTCCACCCCGACCTACGACGCCGCCAACCCCTTCGACGTCGACGGCGACGAGGCCTACCGCGACTACGGCACCCAGGCCACCGTCGACCCCGGCTCGATCCACAAGGCCATCGTCTTCGCCGCCGCCCTCGAAGAGGGCTGCATCGAACCGGACGGCACCATGCCCGTCGCGCAGACCATCAACAAGGGCGGCGAGATCTACGAGGACGGCTACCCGCACGGCGACGCCGTCCTGAGCCTCGCCGGCATCATCGCCCAGTCCTCCAACGTCGGCACCATCCAACTCGCCGACTGCCTCGGCCCCGAGAAGCTCTACGAGTACCAGCTCGCCTTCGGCCTCGGCGAACCCACCGGCGTGGGCGTCGCCGGCGAGGCCGCCGGCATCCTCCAACCGCCCGACAACTGGTCGGGCACCTCCTACGGCTCCGTCCCGATCGGCCACGAAGGCACCGCCACCATCATCCAGATGGCCGCCATGTACGCCGCGATCGCCAACGACGGCGTCTACGTCCAACCCACCCTCATCGACCACCTCCTGGACTCCAGCGGCGAAGTCGAGGAGGAGGGCCCCGAACCCGACACCCATCGGGTGATCTCCACCGAGACCGCCGAGAACCTCCAGTACCTGCTCCAGGCCCCGATCGTCGACGAGACCGGCACGGGCCGCAACGCCGCCCTCGAGCACTACCACCTGGCCGGGAAGACCGGCACCGGCGGCCTCGTCGTGGACGGCGAGTACGCGGAGGGCCACGTCGCCTCCTTCGTCGGCTTCGCACCCGCCGAGGACCCCCAGTACGTGGTGGCCGTCAGCGTCTACGTCCCCGGCGGGGGCGGCGGCGGCTCGACGACCGGCGAGGCGTTCAAGGAGATCAACGAGTTCGCCCTGGGCTACTTCGGGGTCCGCCCCGCCACCGAACCCGCCCCGGTGTTCGACGTGTGGGGGTGAGTCGCGGCGAAGCCCCTCCGGAGCGGGGCGGCGGGCGCGCGGAGCCGAACCGCCGCGAACCCGCCCCGACCCGCGCCCAGGACACGGCGGCAGGCACGGGCGAAGCGCACCGAACCCGCTCGCGCTCAGGTGCAGACGGGGCGAGTGACGCTCCTCCGAAGTTCTCCCCGAGGGGGAATCGGGGGTCGGCTCAGGGCGTTAGCATCGAAGGCGTCAAGGAAGAAGGAGCCGATTGTTTTGAACGTTGACCCTTGGGCACTGTGTGAAGTCCTCGCCGAGCCGCCGGAGGCCCGGGGAGCGGTCCTGCTGCACTTCCTCGACGGCTACATGGACGCGGGGCAGGCGGGACGCGGGGTCGTCGACCACCTCTTCAAGATCTGCGAGCACACCCCGATCGCGTCCTTCGACGTGGACCAGCTCATCGACTACCGCTCGCGGCGCCCCAACCTGACGTTCTCGATCGACCGCTGGTCCGACTTCGAAGCCCCCCAGCTGGTGGTCTACCTCATGCGGGACGCGTCCGACCGCGCCTTCCTGCTCATGACCGGCCCCGAACCCGACTTCGCCTGGGAACGCTTCGTGGACTCGGTCGAGGACCTGGTCGAGCACTGGCACGTGCCGCTGACCCTGGGCTTCCAGGGCATCCCCATGGGCGTCCCGCACACGCGCCCGCTCGGGATGACCGTCCACGCCACCCGCCCCGAACTCGTCTTCGACAACCGGCCCGTCTTCAACGAGGTCACGGTCCCCGGCAACGCCGCGGGGCTCCTGGAGTACCGCCTCGGCGAGTCCGGGCGCGACGCCATCGGCCTGTCGGTCCACGTGCCGCACTACGTCATGCAGATGACCTACCCGGCCGCCACCATGCGCCTCCTCGAAGGCATCCGCGAGGCCACCGGCCTCGACCTGCCCGACGACGAGGAACTGGAACTCGAACGCTCCCAAGTCGACTCGGACATCGCCGAGCAGGTCGCCGAGTCCGAAGAGGTCGGCGAGGTGGTGAAGACCCTCGAGGACCAGTACGACTCCTTCACCGAGGCCGCCGAGGCCGACGAGATGCTCCAGGACGGCCGCATGCCCACCGCCGACGAACTCGGCGCCGCCTTCGAGCACTTCCTGGCCGAGCGCCAGCGAGGCGAGGACGACAAGTAGAGCCTGGCCGAGCGCCGGCGAGGCGAGGACGACAAGTAGGGCCTGGCCGAGTGTTAGCAAGGCAAAGACGACAAGCCGCCCACCGCCTCACCGGGGCGAGGACGACCAGTAGCGTCTGCCCGAACGCCGGCGAGGCGAGGACGACCAGTTGTCCACAGCCCCGCGAACGAACGCGTCCCCTGCTCGCAGAGTTATCCACAGGCAAAAAGAATGTCTTGAGCGCATTGACTTTCTGCGTAAAGCTTGCCCCAGTTTTGGTGTAGGTAGGCGGTTAGTAGGGGACCGCGCGGACCGCCGCAAGACTCGGGTCGCGGGGTGGCTCCCGCGCCCGGGCACCTCCACCAGACCGCGCCGCGCACAACTGAATACGAGCGAGGGCCGCGGCCCGCCAGGCCCCGGCCCTCGCTACTCCACGAACTACTTGCCTACTTGTTGTACTTCGCCTTCGAGGCGGTGCGGCCGCGCTCCTTCTGGTCGAGCACGACCTTGCGGATGCGCACGGTCTCGGGCGTGATCTCCACGCACTCGTCCTCGCGGCAGAACTCCAGCGACTGCTCCAGCGACAGCGCCCGCGGCGGGACCACGTTCTCGGTCGAGTCCGCCGAGGCCGCGCGCATGTTCGTGAGCTTCTTCTCCTTGGTGATGTTCACGTCCATGTCGTCCGAGCGCGAGTTCTCGCCGACGATCATGCCCTCGTACACCTCGGTGGTCGGCCCCACGAACAGCGTGCCGCGCTCCTGGAGGTTGATCATCGCGAACGCGGTGACCGCCCCGGCCCGGTCGGCCACGAGCGAGCCGTTGTTGCGGGTGCGCAGCTCGCCGAACCACGGCTCGTGCTTCTCGTAGATCGAGTGCGCGATGCCGGTGCCCCGGGTCTGCGTCAGGAACTCGGTCCGGAAGCCGATGAGGCCGCGGGAAGGCACGAGCCATTCCATGCGGATCCAGCCCGAACCGTGGTTGGTCATCGTCTCCATGCGGCCCTTGCGGGCCGCCATGAGCTGCGTGATCGCGCCCAGGTGCTCCTCGGGGGAGTCGATGGTCAGGCGCTCGACCGGCTCGTGGGTCTTGCCGTCGATCTGCTTGGTGACGACCTCGGGCTTGCCCACGGTGAGCTCGAAGCCCTCGCGGCGCATCTGCTCGACCAGGATCGCCAGGGCCAGCTCGCCGCGGCCCTGCACCTCCCAGGCGTCGGGGCGCTCGGTCGGGAGGACGCGGAGCGAGACGTTGCCGACCAGCTCGCGGTCGAGGCGGTCCTTGACCAGGCGCGCGGTGACCTTGTGGCCCTTGCCGCCCTTGCCGACCAGCGGCGAGGTGTTGGTGCCGATGGTCATCGAGATGGCCGGCTCGTCCACGGTGATCAGCGGCAGCGCCACCGGGTTCTCCGGGTCGGCGAGGGTCTCGCCGATCATGATGTCGGGGATACCCGCGATGGCGCAGATGTCGCCGGGGCCGGCCTTCTCGGCGGGCTTGCGGGTGAGCGCCTCGGTCATCATCAGCTCGGTGATGCGCACGTTCGACATGGTGCCGTCGCGCTTGATCCAGGTGACGGTCTGGCCCTTGCGCAGCTCGCCCTCCTCGACGCGGCACAGGGCGATGCGGCCGAGGAAGTTGTCGGCGTCGAGGTTCGTCACGTGGGCCTGGAGCGGCGCGCCCTCGGTGTACTCGGGCGCGGGCACGTGCTCGATGATGGTGTCGAAGAACGGCTTGAGGTTGTCGGAGTCCTCGGGGACGGTGCCGTCCTTGGGCTTGGTCAGCGAGGCGACGCCGTCGCGGGCGCAGGCGTAGACGATCGGGAACTCGATCTGCTCCTCGTCGGCGTCGAGGTCCAGGAACAGGTCGTAGGTCTCGTTGACGACCTCGTCGATGCGGGCGTCGGGGCGGTCGGTCTTGTTGATGCACAGGATGACCGGGAGCCGCGCGGTGAGGGCCTTGCGCAGCACGAAGCGGGTCTGGGGCAGCGGGCCCTCGGAGGCGTCGACGAGGAGGACCACCGCGTCCACCATGGACAGGCCGCGTTCGACCTCGCCGCCGAAGTCGGCGTGGCCGGGCGTGTCGATGATGTTGATGACCATCGCGGAGTCGTCGGCCGGGTTGGTGTAGTGGACCGCGGTGTTCTTCGCGAGGATCGTGATGCCCTTCTCGCGTTCCAGGTCCCCCGAGTCCATGACGCGGTCGTCGACCGCGGCGCCCTCGCGGAAGGCGCCGGCCTGCTTCAGCATGGCGTCGACGAGCGTGGTCTTGCCGTGGTCGACGTGGGCGACGATGGCGATGTTTCGCAGATCAGAGCGTGTAGACACGACGACCATTGTCGCCTAAGCACATGACCGGCCTGGCGTCAACCCTGGTGATCGCGGACACCAAGTGGGCGAACACTACGGAAACAACGCTCACATTATGCCTTTTCATGATCGAATGTCTGACGACACTTACACTGCGATTTATGGGCGTATTCCATATATCCATCCGATTCGTTATGGTTCTCGCACTCGCCGCCGGAGCGATCCTCGTCGGCGCGCTGCCCACCTACGCGAAGATCACAGGAGCGGTCGTCTCCACCGACTCGGGCCCGGTCAACGTGCGCTCGGGCCCCGCCACCGACCGCAAGACCGTCGGCACCCTCGCCAAGGGCGCCAACCCCGAGGTCTTCTGCAAGGTCCGCGGCGAGCTCATCAAGGGGCACGTGCGGAACTCCTCCACCTGGCTGCGCATCGGCAAGGACCGCTGGATCGCCAACGCCTACGTCGCCTGGTCGCCCTCGCAGGACGTCCCCTGGTGCGCCGCGTCCACCCAGGAGGCCACCACCGCCCGCGTCACCACCGGCGGCGGCGAGCTCAACGTCCGCGCCGCGGCGAACTCCACGGCCGGCCACCAGGGCGCCTACGCCAACGGCGCCGGCCTGCTCGTCCAGTGCCAGGTCTGGGGCCAGGAGGTCGACGGCACCGCCCGCACCACCGGCGTCTGGTACAAGATCGGCGACAAGCGCTACGTCAGCGCCGCCTACGTCGGCTGGAGCCGGGGCGAGCCGTGGCTGCCGTGGTGCGGCCAGGACCCGCCGTCCGTGCCGCGCGGCGGCAACCAGGGCTTCATCGACGCCCACGCGGCCGCCGCCCAGGCCAGCGACGACGCCACCGGCGTGCCCGCCTCGGTGACCCTCGCCCAGGCGATCCTCGAGACCGGCTGGGGCAGGGGCGCGCTGGCCCGCGAGGACCACAACCTGTTCGGCATGAAGTGCTTCGGCTCGCCCGGCGACCACGCCGTGGGCTGCCGCGACTACGCCACCTTCGAGTGCAGCCCCACCGGCGGGTGCTTCGACATGGACGCGACCTTCCGCGCCTACAAGACGGTGGCCGACTCCTACCGCGACCACGGCGACCTGCTGTCGAACTGGTCGCGCTACGCCACCGCCATGGACCACGCCGACGACCCGAGGCGCTTCGCGAAGGAGATCCACAAGGCCGGGTACGCCACCGACCCGAAGTACGCCGAGAAGCTCATCGGGATCATGGACGACTACGACCTCTACCGGTTCGACTGACGCGGCCGGGCGACGGCGCAGCGGCCCCGGGTTCTCCCCGGGCCGCTGCGCTCTGCGCGAACGCTGAGGGAAAGGTCACACCGGCGGCGGAACCCGCAGCTCCGCGCGAGGTAGCCTCGACGGGCGGCCCGCGACCGCGACGGCTTCGAACAGCGGGCCTCCCAGAACTGTCGGACCCGAACGTTAGATTCCCACCGTGGCGAACGAGCAGCTTTCTTCAGCAGCGCACATGACTGACACCGAGACGCACGCCTCCGGCGCGATCGTCGTGCGCGGCGCGCGCGAGCACAACCTCAAGGACGTCGACCTCGACCTGCCCCGCGACTCCCTCATCGTCTTCACCGGCCTGTCCGGCTCGGGCAAGTCCTCCCTGGCGTTCGACACGATCTTCGCGGAGGGCCAGCGCCGGTACGTCGAATCGCTCTCGGCCTACGCCCGCCAGTTCCTCGGCCAGATGGACAAGCCCGACGTCGACTTCATCGAGGGCCTGTCCCCGGCGGTCTCCATCGACCAGAAGTCCACCTCGCGCAACCCGCGCTCGACGGTGGGCACCATCACCGAGATCTACGACTACATGCGGCTCCTGTACGCCCGCGTCGGCGTCCCGCACTGCCCCGTCTGCGGCGAGGAGATCGGCCGCCAGTCCCCGCAGCAGATCACCGACCAGATCATGGCCATGCCCGAGGGCACCCGCTTCCAGGTGCTCGCCCCCGTGGTCCGCAAGCGCAAGGGCGAGTTCCTCGACCTGTTCGCCGACCTCCAGCAGCAGGGCTACGCCCGCGCGCGCGTCGACGGCGAGGTGTACGCCCTCACCGACGTCCCCAAGCTCAAGAAGCAGGAGAAGCACGACATCGACGTGGTCATCGACCGCCTCGTCGTCAAGCCCTCCTCGATCCAGCGCGTCACCGACTCGGTCGAGTCGGCGCTCGGCCTCGCCGACGGCGTGGTGGTCCTCGACTTCGTGGACGTCCCCGAGGGCGACCCGGCCCGCACCCGGCGCTTCTCCGAGAAGCTCGCGTGCCCCAACGACCACCCGCTCACCCTCGACGAGCTGGAGCCGCGCACCTTCTCGTTCAACGCCCCCTTCGGCGCCTGCCCGGTCTGCCACGGCCTCGGCGTGCGCAAGGAGGTCGACCCCGAGCTGGTCATCCGCGACCTCGAGGCCACCATCCGGGACGGGGCGCTGGCGCCGTGGTCCTCGGTGGGCATGGGGGACTACTTCCTGTTCCAGATCGTCGCCCTCGGCGAGGCGGTCGGCTTCGACGTCGACACGCCCTGGGCCGATCTGCCCGACCGGGCCCAGAAGGCGGTCCTGTACGGCTACGACGAGACCCTCCACGTCTCCTACCGCAACAAGCGCGGCCAGCGCCGCTCCTACGAGACCCGCTTCGAGGGCCTGGTCCCGTGGGTCGAGCGGCGCCACCACGAGACCGACTCGGAGTGGACCCGCGAGAAGTACGAGCAGTTCATGCGGGAGATCCCGTGCTCGACCTGCGCCGGGGCCCGCCTCAAGCCCGAGGTCCTCGCGGTCACCGTCGAGGGCCTGTCGATCCACGAGGTCTGCACCCTCTCGGTCGCCGAGTGCGCCGTCTTCTTCCACGCGCTCAAGCTCTCCGACCGCGACACGATGATCGCCGCGCCGATCGTCAAGGAGGTCACCGCGCGCCTCCAGTTCCTGCTCGACGTCGGCCTCGACTACCTGACCCTGGCCCGCGCCTCAGGGAGCCTGTCGGGCGGCGAGGCGCAGCGCATCCGCCTGGCCACGCAGATCGGCGCGGGCCTGGTCGGCGTGCTGTACGTCCTCGACGAGCCCTCGATCGGCCTGCACCAGCGCGACAACAACCGGCTCATCGCGACCCTGGAGCGCCTGCGGGACCTGGGGAACACGCTCATCGTCGTCGAGCACGACGAGGACACCATCCGCGTGGCCGACCACATCGTCGACATCGGCCCCGGCGCGGGCGAGCACGGCGGCTCGGTCATCTACTCCGGGCCCGTCGCCGGGCTCACCGAGGCCGAGGGCTCGATCACCGGCGACTACGTCGCGGGCCGCCGCCACATCCCGGTGCCCGGCAAGCGCCGCCCCGTCGATCCCGGCCGCGAACTGGTCGTCAAGGGCGCCAGGGAGAACAACCTCAAGGGCATCGACGCGGCCTTCCCGATGGGCTGCATGGTCTCGGTGACGGGCGTGTCCGGCTCCGGCAAGTCCACGCTGGTCAACGAGATCCTGTACAACACGCTGGCCGCGGAGATCAACGGGGCCAAGCTGGTCGCCGGGAAGCACCGCACCATCACCGGCCTCGACGGGGTCGACAAGGTGGTCGGCGTCGACCAGTCCCCGATCGGGCGCACGCCGCGCTCGAACCCCGCCACCTACACCGGCGTGTTCGACAAGGTCCGCAAGCTCTTCGCGGGCACGCCCGAGGCGAAGGTGCGCGGCTGGGGCCCGGGCCGGTTCTCCTTCAACGTCAAGGGCGGGCGCTGCGAGGCGTGCAGCGGCGACGGCACGCTCAAGATCGAGATGAACTTCCTGCCGGACGTGTACGTGCCCTGCGAGGAGTGCGGCGGCGCGCGCTACAACCGCGACACGCTCAAGGTCCACTACCGCGGCAAGACCATCTCGGACGTGCTCGACATGCCGATCGAGGAGGCCGCGGAGTTCTTCGAGCCGATCCAGTCGATCCACCGGCACCTGAAGACCCTCAACGACGTCGGCCTCGGCTACGTGCGGCTCGGCCAGCCCGCGCCGACGCTCTCGGGCGGCGAGGCGCAGCGCGTGAAGCTCGCCTCGGAGCTCCAGAAGCGCTCCACGGGCAAGACCGTGTACATCCTGGACGAGCCGACCACCGGCCTCCACTTCGAGGACGTGCGCAAGCTCCTCGGGGTGCTCGACGGCCTGGTGGACAAGGGCAACACGGTGATCACCATCGAGCACAACCTCGAGGTGATCAAGTGCTCCGACTGGGTCATCGACCTCGGCCCCGAGGGCGGCGACAAGGGCGGGACCCTGGTCGCGGCGGGCACGCCGGAGGAGGTGGCCGCGATCGCGGCGAGCCACACCGGCGCCTACCTGCGCCCGCTGCTGGGCCTCGACGGCGAGGGCAACGGGGACGGCCCGGCGGCCCGCAGGGCCAAGTCCGGCAACGGACGCAAGAAGCAGTAGCGCACCGCCGGCGGCCGCAGGGCCGGGCGGCGGATCGCCACATCGACGAGAGCGACGCGGCCGTTTTCGGCCGCGTCGCTCTCGTGCTGCGCCGCAACCGGGTGCGAGCATCGGCGGCATGGTCCTCGGCAGCATGGTCCTCGTGAGTGCGGCGGCAGCCGCGATCCTCGCCGTCCCCGGTCTGATCCGGGGGGTCGCGCTGGCGACCGCGAGGCGCCCGGACCCGCGCCTCCTCGCCGCCGTCAGCGTCGGCGCGGCGCTGCTGATCGCCTGGCGCGCCGAAGGACTCCTGTACGGCTGCGCGCTGGCGCTGGTCGCCCTCGCCGGGACGGCGGCGGGCTGGATCGACGCGTACGAGCGCCGCCTCCCCGACGTGCTCGTCCTGCCGGCGTACCCGGCGGTCGGGGCGCTGCTGCTGGCGACCGGCGACGGCGACGCGATGCTGCGGGCGGCGCTGTGCGCGGCGTCCGGCATGGCGCTCTACGGCATCGGCTGCGCCGCGGGGCAGTTCGGCTTCGGCGACGTGAAGCTGGCCGGTCTCCTCGGCCTGGTGCTGGGCTGGGGGTCGTGGCAGTCCGCGGTCTTGGCCGCGCTCGCGGCCGTCCTCATCGGAGGAGTGCAGGCCGTCGCAGTGCTGCTGTTGCGCCGCAAGGACTTTCCGTTCGGGCCGGCGATGCTGCTCGGTGCGGCGGCGGGCCTCGCCGCCGCACCTTCGCTCTGGGCGTGACCGCTCTCGCCCGGCAGGAACATGCGAAATCCTTGCGAAATCGGATCAATGTAATTTTTTCGACGCGCCAGGAGAAATCACTCAAAATCACCGTGAAATCACCTAAGGTCGTGTCAGTCCTGTCAATCAGGACTGTTCAGTCACATCAAACCAAGGGAGCCTTTATGCTTCGCAAAGCAGTTCAGGGCGCCGTGGTCGCCGGGGCCGCGACGCTGCTCGCCGTCGGTGCGGCTTCGCCCGCCATGGCGGAGTCGAACTACGACCTGAGCCAGAACGACTTCGGGATCGACATCCTGTCCAACCTCTGCGTCAACGTCGCCGACGTTGTCGACCTGGTGGACGTCGACGTGCTCACCGCTCTCGGCGGCGCCTCCTGCGACATGAACGACACCGACATCAACACGATGGTCGACGACACCGACGCCGACATCGATGGCGGTCACCACTGGGACCACAAGAAGCACCACGGTTGGGACGACTAAGGTCCTCGACCCGGAGTTAGGGCGGCGCGTCGCAGCGCCGGTCCCGACTCTGCAAGTCCCTCATGCGGCGGCATGAAAGACTGACGGGGCGGCCACAGTGTCACTGTGGCCGCCCTCGTGCTGTTCGCCGACGCCCCGTCACGGGCCGCCGCGCGTCACCTTCGCGCCGGGCCTCACCCGACGGTGCAGGTCACCGTCGCCGGCGACACCGCGGCCCGGGCGTCCTTCGCCCCGATGAACCCGAACGTGAACGTCCGGCCCGGCTTCAGCGCGTAGCCGCCGCCCAGCTCGGTCGCGGTCACCGTGTGGCCGTTCTGGTCCAGGGCCGCGCTCCACGAGTGCACGATCGACTGCCCGGTGGGCATCGTCCACCGCAGCGTCACGCCCTCCAGCGGCTCGTCACCGGTGTTGGTGACCGCCACCTGCGCGTTGAACCCGCTGGGCCACTGGCCGTTGACGAGGTACTCGACCGAGCACGACGGGGTGCCCTGCACGGCCGCCTCCTGCTCGGCCGCGAACGCCGCGACCTGCGCGAGCGACGCGTTCCAGTTGATCGTCAGCTCGTTGGTCGCCCACGACCCGATGTCGTCGATGTAGCACCGCTGCGGCACGCAGCCGGTCAGCCAGCGCTGCGCGACCGGGTCCCAGGTCGAGGCCGCCGAGTTCGGCCCGCCCGACAGCGTCCCGACGGGCGGGTTCGGCAGGCTCGGGTCGAGCTGGTTGGCGTACCAGCGCGAGTGCTGGTTCTGCGAGTAGTGCGAGCCGTAGCCGGTCACATAGGAGTTCCCGAGGGCGTTGCGGCCCAGGATGTAGTCCAGGCCGGCCAGCACGCCGTCGCGGTACTTCGCGTCGCCGGTGAGGTCGAAGCCCGTCCCGAGCACCACGAGCCGGTTGAGCACCGCGCTGTTCGAGCCCCAGTCGAAGGTCCCCGAGGCCCCGTAGCCCAGGTCCCACGGGTTGGCGTCCTGCTGGGCCAGGTAGGCGTCGGCGCCGGCCACGACCTGCGCGATCACGTCGTCGCGGTCGGGCAGCGCGTTCGGCACGGTGGCGAGGTCGATCTTGGCCAGCTGGGCCACCTCGCCCCACCAGAAGCCGCCCGGACCGAAGACGTCGCCCTCGTGCAGCTCCGAACCGGTCACCTGGTCCTGGTAGGCCTGCTCGCCGGTGGTCAGGAACAGCTCCGCCGCGGCCCAGTAGAACTCGTCGGTGACGTTGTCGTCCCCGTAGGGGCCGCCGCCGGCGCCGCGGTCGACCGCGTAGATCTCGGGGTGCTCCAGCGCCGCAGCGAACGCGGTCTCGGCCACCTCCAGGGCCTGCGCCGCGAACTCGGCGTCGTACGGCTCGAACAGGCGCGAGGCCTGCGCGGCCGCGGCCGCCAGGTTCAGCGTCGCCGCCGTCGACGGCGGCTCGAGGAACCGGGCCTCCGGGTCGTCGGCCGGCATGAGCGGCAGGCCGGTCCAGTTCTCGTCGTGGATCTTGTGGTGGGCCATGCCCGCCAGCTCCTCGCCCGCGGGGACCTGCATCGACATCAGGAACTCCACCTCCCAGCGCGCCTCGTCGAGGACGTCGGGGACGCCGTCGCCGTGCTCGGGCAGGCGCAGGGAGCCGTCCGCGTACCGGGCCGCGTCGCCGGTGGGCGCGTGGAGCGCCCGCTCGTAGACCGACATGACCTGCGCGGCCGAGATGCCGCCGTTGACCACGTACTTGCCGTGGTCGCCCGCGTCGTACCAGCCGCCGGTGACGTCCAGCGCGTAGTCGCAGGCGCCGCCGTAGCAGGTGACGGCCCCGTCGCCCTGGTTCGGCGCGACGTCCACGTGCCCGGCCTCGCGGCCGTACCCGGGGGCGATCGCGTCGTCGATCGCGATCCCCGAGCGCTGCGGGTAGTAGAACGACAGCGCGTCGACGGCCATGGCGCCGTAGGCGTCACCGCCGATCGCGAACGGGTAGGAGGTCTCGCCGTCGGCCGTGAGCGTGAAGCCCTCGCCGGTCGCGGCGGCCGAGGAGAAGTCGATGACGTGGACCGACTCGCCCGAGGCGGCGTCGTCGCCGTGGACCGCGGTCTCGCCGTCGGCGACGAGGGTGCCCGCCGCGTCGTGCAGCTGCCACGGGACCGGGTCGGTCGCCTCGGTCACGAGCGTGGCCCGCTTCGGTCCGTCGGGGAGGTACCCGACCTGGTTGACCCGCACGCGCGGGCCGGTGTCGGGTTCGTACACGGGCGGTTCGGCTCCGGTGAGCAAGGCGACCTCCGAGAGGCAGAACTGCCAGGGCTCGTCGTTGCGGCCGATCTGGAACGCGAGCTGCGCCGCGGGGAAGTCCGCGCCGGCGGTGAAGGCGTAGCTGAAGGACTGCGGCTCGGCCGTGAGGGCCGGGAACTCCTCCAGCGCGGTGACCCAGGGGTCGACGGGCTGCTGGACGAGGGCGCGGACGCTCACGTCGGCCGAGGCCCGGGCGGTGAACTGGAGCTCGTAGGACTCGCCGGTGACCAGCGGCAGGCCGTCCTGGCCGACGATGGCGTCCCAGGGGTTCAGGGTGCCGCCGGGCACGTCGATGCACCACTCGCCGTCGGCGACCGCGCCGGTGAGGTTCGCGGTGGTCCACCAGGCGGTGGTGCCGTCGGCGAAGTCGCCGTTGGTGACGAGGTTCGTCGGTTCTTCCTCTTGGGCCTGCGCGGCGGGTGCGGCCGCGGCCATCCCCACGGCGAGTGCGGTCGCGGCGGCGAATGCCAGGCGCCGGGACCAGGGCGGTCGTTCGGGTGCGGACAGCGGCATGGGAATGCCCTCCTGCAAGGATTTTGGGAGCGTTACCACGCACATCCTGTCATTGAAATTTATGAATGTCAATAAGCCATTTCCGCAGGAATTGCGGCAATCGGTTTCGCGTTCGTTTGAGATCCCTACGGCCGCAAGCGCTTTCATTTCGGGCGTCGGCCGCCTCATCCCGCGTTCGGCGGCCCGCTCGTACCGCGCACGACCAGGCGCGACTCCAGTTTCAGGCTCGCCCCCGGCCGCCGGGCGCCGCGCAGCTGCTCGTCGGCCGCCTGGACCGCCAGCCGCGCCAGGCGCGGCACGTCCTGGCGCACCGTCGTCAGGTCGATGTGGCTGAGCCCGGCGATGTGGCTGTCGTCGTAGCCCACGATCGAGACCTCTTCGGGAATGTTGACGCCCGCCCTGGTGAACACGTCCAGCAGCCCCAGCGCGCACTGGTCGTTCGCCGCGAACACCGCCGTCGGCAGCGGCCGCTCCTCCTTCAGCAGGAGCCGCGCCGCCTCCGATCCGCCCTCCTGCGAGTGGCTGCCGGGGATCACCCTGATCCGCTCGCCGAGCCCGTGGGAGCGCATCGCGTCCCGGTAGGCCCGCCGCCGTTCCGGACCGCCCGGCTGGCTCCCGGCGTCCACGTGCACGATGTCCCGGTGCCCCAGCCCCACCAGGTAGTCGACCACCTCGCGGGCCCCGGGCCGGTCGTACGAGGTCACCACGTCCACCCCCGCGTCCTTGATGTGGCGGCCGATCACGACCGTCGGCAGCCGCCCGCCCAGCGTCGTGACCTCGGCGTCGGGGATGTTCGGCCCGCACAGCAGCAGCGCCTCGCTGCGGTGCCCGATCAGCGCCTCGATCGCCTTGCGCTCGTCCCGGGTCGGCACCGCCGCGCTCAGCACCAGGTCGTAGCCCAGCTCCTCGGCGGCCGGATAGATCGCCTCCACCAGGTCCACGTGGTAGGGGTTGCGCGCGGTGAACAGCACGCCGAGCACCCGGCTGCGCCCGCGCGCGAGCAGCCGGGCGGCCATGTCGGGCTCGTAGCCGAGCCGGGCCGCCGCCTCGAAGACCCGCTCGCGGGTCTCGGGGCTCGCGCCCGGCCGGCCGCGGAAGACCAGCGAGACCAGGGCGCGGGAGACGCCGACCTCGGCGGCCACGTCCGCCATCGTGGGCTTGCGCGACCGCGGTGCCGGGGAGCGGTCTGCGGATCGCCGTGCGGGTCGAGGGGTCATCGCACCGCCGTCCTTCCGTACGCAGCTTTGTTGAAATCTTCACTATCTTGCGGTTGACCTGCGAACATGATCGTTCGAGTCTAGCGGTCCCCGTCCCGCCGACCGGACCCCGGAAACCGGGCCGGACGCGTGAACCGCTGCCCCGCAGGGCCTCCCGCGCCACTGCCGGCACTCCCGCGCCGCGGGCCCCGCGTGCCGCCGCCGCACCGCGCCGCCCAGCCGGTGGGACGCCACGTCCACCAGGTGCCGAATCACACCCGCCCCAGTGGCAGACTTGACGGCGTGTTGCGATGGATGACAGCTGGAGAATCCCACGGCCCCGAACTCGTGGTCACGCTCGACGGCCTGCCCGCCGGGATCGAGCTGACCACCGGCGACGTGGCGGCCGAGCTCGCCCGCCGGCGGCTCGGTTACGGCCGCGGCGCCCGCATGAAGTTCGAGGCCGACGTCGTCAGCTTCATCGGCGGCCTGCGCCACGGCCGCACCCTCGGCTCGCCCGTCGCCATCCGCGTCGGCAACTCCGAGTGGCCCAAGTGGGAGGCCGTCATGGCCGCCGACCCGGTCGACCCCGCCGAACTCGCCGGAGTCGCCCGCAACGCCCCCCTCACCCGGCCCCGCCCCGGCCACGCCGACCTCGCCGGGATGCAGAAGTACGACCACGAGGACGCCCGCCCGATCCTCGAGCGCGCCTCCGCCCGCGAGACCGCCGCCCGCGTCGCCGGCGGCACCGTCGCCAAGGCCTTCCTCAAGCAGGCCTTCGGCATCGAGATCGTCTCCCACGTCAAGGCCCTCGGCCCCGTCCGCGCCAAGGACGGCCTCGTCCCCGCCCCGGGCGACGCCGCGGCCGTCGACGCCGACCCGCTGCGCTGCATGGACCCCGAGGCCTCGGCCCGCATGGTCGCCGAGGTCGACGCCGCCAAGAAGGACGCCGACACCCTCGGCGGCGTCGTCGAGGTCCTCGCCTACGGCCTCCCGCCCGGGCTCGGCTCCCACGTCCAGTGGGACCGCAAGCTCGACGCCCGCCTCGCCACCGCCCTCATGTCGATCCAGTCGGTCAAGGCCGTGGAGATCGGCGACGGCCTCGTGCAGGCCTCGGTGCGCGGCTCCTCCGCCCACGACGAGATCGTGCCCGGCCCCGACGGCGTCGAGCGCCTCACCGACCGCGCCGGCGGCCTCGAAGGCGGCATCACCACCGGCCAGCCGCTGCGCGTCTCGGCCATGCTCAAGCCCATCTCCTCGCTGACGCGCCCCCTGCGGACCGTCGACACCGCCACCGGCGAGGCCGCCGAGGCGATCAACCAGCGCTCGGACGTCTGCGCCGTCCCTGCCGGGGCCGTCGTCGCCGAGCACATGGTCGCCTACGTCCTCGCCGAGGCGGCCCTGGAGAAGTTCGGCGGCGACGCCGTCGCCGAGTCCCGCCGCAACTTCGAGGGCTACCTCGAGCACCTGCGGGTGAAGTAGACCCGCCCGCAGGGGCCGCCGCAGGGCGGCCCCTCCCGGAACCCGCCTCCCTCGAACGGAAGTGAACGCCGATGAGCCCGCACCCGTCGCCCCGCCCAGCCGGCTCGCTGCGCTCACCTTCCCCGAACCGGAGTGAACGCCGATGAGCCCGCACCCGCCGCCCCGCCCAGCCGGCTCGCTGCGCTCGCCTTCCCCGAACCGGAGTGAACACTGATGAGTCTTGTCGTCATCGTCGGGCCGCCCGGGTCGGGCAAGACCACCATCGGCCAGGCCCTGGCCGAGGCGCTCGGCGCGCCCTTCCGCGACGCCGACGCCGACATCGCCGCCGCCGCGGGCAAGCCGATCCCCGACATCTTCGTCGACGACGGCGAGGACCACTTCCGCCTCCTCGAGCGCGAAGCGGTCCGCCGCGCCGTCGCCGAGCACGACGGCGTCCTCGCCCTGGGCGGCGGCGCCGTCCTCGCCGAGTCCACGCGCAAGCTCCTCGCCGACGTCACCGTCGTCCACCTGCGGGTCGACCTCGCCGAAGCGGTCAAGCGCACCGAACTCGACCGGGGCCGCCCGCTCCTCCAGGTCAACCCCCGCGCCACCCTGCGCCGGCTCATGGACGAGCGCCTGCCGCTCTACCGCGAGGTCGCCGACATCGAGATCGACACCACCGGAAGGGACGTGGCCGACGTGACCGACGAGATCACCGTGCGCCTGGCCGTGCGGATCGTGACCGTGAACGACGCCGACGCGCCGTACGACGTCCTCATCGGACACGGCACGACCGACCGCCTCTCCGAGTTCCTCGGGAAGGCCGCCCGCGTCGCCGTCCTCCACACCGCCAGCACCGCCCAGCTCGCCGAACGCGTCGGCGCCCTCGTCCCCGACGGGGTCGAGGCGACCCTCATGGAGCTGCCCGACGCCGAGGACGGCAAGACCGTCGCCGTCGCCGAGCAGTGCTGGGAGGCGCTCGGCGCCGAGGGCTTCACCCGCACCGACCTCGTCGTCGGCGTCGGCGGGGGCGCGGTCACCGACCTCGCCGGGTTCGTCGCCGCCTGCTGGCTGCGCGGCGTCGGCGTCGTCCACGTCCCGACCTCCCTGCTCGGCGCGGTCGACGCGGCCGTCGGCGGCAAGACCGGCGTGAACACCGCCGCCGGGAAGAACCTCGTCGGCGCCTTCCACCCGCCGCGCGCGGTCCTGGTCGACCTCGACAACTTCGCGACCCTGCCCGTGCGCGACCTCGCCGCGGGCCTCGCCGAGGTCGTCAAGGCCGGGTTCATCGCCGACCCGGTCATCCTCGACCTCGTCGAGGCCGACCCCGAGGCCGCCCTGGACGCCGCGAGCCCCGTGGTCGCCGAGCTCGTCGAGCGCGCCATCGCCGTCAAGGCCGCCGTGGTCGCCGCCGACCTCAAGGAGGGCGGCCTGCGCGCCGTCCTCAACTACGGGCACACCTTCGCCCACGCCATCGAGAAGCTCGAGCACTACCGCTGGCGCCACGGCGACGCCGTCGCCGTCGGCATGGTCTACGCCGCCCACCTGAACGCGATCACCGGCCGCGTCGACCTCGTCGAGCGCACCAAGGCCGTGCTCGCCTCGCTCGGGCTGCCGACCGCGTACGAGGCCGGGCGCTGGGACGACCTCCTCAAGGTCATGAAGATCGACAAGAAGAACGTCGGCGCGACCCAGCGGTTCGTGCTCCTCGACGCGCTCGCCGAACCCGTGGTCGTCGACGACGTCACGGCCGAGCAGCAGCGCGAGGCCTACGAGAGGCTCACGGCATGAAGGTCCTCGTCCTCAACGGCCCCAACCTGAACCGGCTCGGCAAGCGCGAGCCCGCGATCTACGGGTCGCAGACGCTCGCTGACCTCGAGGCGCTCTGCGCCAAGGCGGGGGAGGAGCTGGGCCTCGACGTGGACTTCCGCCAGACCAACCACGAGGGCGAACTCCTCGAATGGCTCCACGAGGCCGCCGACGAGGCCTGCCCCGTGGTCCTCAACGCCGCCGCCTGGACCCACACGTCCGTCGCCGTCGGCGACGCGTGCGCCCAGCTCACGGCCCCGCTCATCGAGGTCCACCTCTCCAACGTCCACAAACGCGAAGCGTTCAGGCACCACTCGTTCGTGTCGGCCCACGCCGAGGGCGTCATCGCGGGCCTCGGCCCCGACGGCTACACGGCCGCGCTGCGGCACCTCGCCGCCCGCTGAACCCCGCGGCGGCCCGGAGGCGCCGACCGCGGCGGAGCTGCCGAAACCGGGCGTGACCGCCCCGCCGCGGTGGTTATATGACCTGGTGGAACTCAAGGACACCGTCGCCGGGCTCATGCCGCGGCTCGCCGACGACCTCGAACGGCTCGTCGCCATCCCGTCGATCGCCTTCCCGAACCATCCGAGCGAACCCGTCGAGCAGGCCCACGACCACGTGGTCGAACTGCTCCGCGACGCGGGTGTTCAGGACATCGAGCGGCTCGACCTCCCCGACACCGCGCCCGTGATCACCGGCGGCATCCCGGCCCCGCCCGGCGCGCCCACCGTGCTCCTCTACGGGCACTACGACGTCCAACCGCCCGGCGACGAAACAGCCTGGGACACACCGCCGTTCACCCCCGTCCGCAGGGACGGCGCGATCCACGGCCGCGGCGCCGCCGACTGCAAGGGCAACCTCATCGCCCACATCGGCGCCCTCCGCGCCCACGGCGGCAGGCCGCCCGTGGGCGTCCGCATCGCCTTCGAAGGCCAGGAGGAGTACGGCTCCGCCTTCGACGACTACCCGCCCACCGACCCCGGCCGCTTCGCCGCCGACGCCATGCTCATCTGCGACATGGGGAACGTCCGGCCCGGCTCGCCCACCCTCACCGTCGCCCTGCGCGGCGCGGCCGACGTCTTCGTCGAGGTCCGCACGCTCGCGCGGCCGGTCCACTCCGGCGAGTTCGGCGGCGCCGCGCCGGACGCCCTGCTCACCCTCGTCGCCGCCCTCGCGAGCCTCCACGACGCGGACGGGAACGTCGCCGTCCCCGAGCTGCGCCGCGACGCCTGGGACGGCACCGCCTACACCGACGAGGAGTTCGCCGACCTCACCGGGATGCTCCCCGGCACCGCCCAGCTCGGCACCGGCCCCATCGGCGAGCGCCTCTGGCACGGCCCCGCGATCACCGTGATCGGCCTCGACGCGCCCGCCGTGGACACCGCGGCCTCCGCCGTCGTGCCCTACGCGCGCGCCTACCTCAACGTCCGCGTCCACCCCGAGCAGGACGTCAAGGAAGGCCGGGCCGCTGTCATGCGCCACCTGGAGTCCCTGCGGCCCTTCGGCATCGAGCTCAAGGTCACTGCCGGGGACGCCGGGGCCGGGTTCGCCGCGAAGACCGGTGGGCCCGCCTACCGCGCCATGCAGCGCGCGATGGGCGCCGCCTGGGGCACCGAGGTCGTCGAGATGGCCTCCGGCGGGTCCATCCCGCTCGTCAACGCGCTCGCCGCGGCCCACCCGGACGCCGAGATCCTCATGTTCGGCGCCGAGGACGGCGAATGCGGCCTCCACGGCCCCAACGAGAGGGTCCTCCTCGACGAGGTCGAGAAGACCGTCCTCGCCGAGGCCGCGTTCTTCGACGAGTACGCGAAGGCGGCCCGGCGATGAGCGCCGAGACGAGCGGCGCCGGGGCCGGCACCGACGGCACCGGTACCGATGGCACCGGCACCGGCGAACCCGAGTCCAGGCAGTGGAAGTTCCCCACCGCCTACACCGTGCTCGCCGTCGTCACCCTCGCCGTCTGGGCCCTCGCCTTCGTCATCCCGCCCGGCCGGTACGCCCTCGACGACGAGGGCCGCCCCGTCCAGGGCTCCTACGAGCGGATCGACGGCGACCAGTCCTTCGGCGACCGCCTCTACGACCTGTTCCTCTCCCCGGTCAACGGCCTCTACGGCGTCCAGGACCCCGCCACGGGCCTGGTCGCCCCCGGCAACACCGGCGACCTCTACGGCGCGGTCTCGGTGTTCCTCTTCGTGCTCGCCGTGGGCGCCTTCATCACCGTCACCTTCGCCACCGGCGCCCTCGACCGCGGCATCGGCCGCCTCGCCCACCGCCTGCGCGACCGCGGCATCCTCCTCGTCCTCGGCGTCATGGTCGTCTTCGCGATCGCCGGCACCGTCGAGGGCTTCGCCGAGGAGACCCTCGGCTTCTACGCCCTGCTGGTGCCCCTGACCCTCGCGCTCGGCTACGACCGCATGACCGCCGTCGGCGCGATCATCCTCGGCGCGGGCGTCGGCGTCCTGTGCTCCACCGTCAACCCCTTCGCCACCGGCACCGCCTCCTCCGCCGCGGGCGTCGCCATCGGGGACGGCATCGGCCTGCGCCTGGCGATGCTCGTCGTCCTCACCGCCGCCACCATCGGCTACGTCCTCTGGTACGCCCGGCGCGTCAAGAAGGACCCCGCCAAGTCCCTCTCGGGCTGGCAGGACGGCGACCGCGAGGCGAGCGCCTCCGAAGCGCCCGTGCCCGACCCGCTCACCGGCCGCCAGCGGTTCGCGCTCTGGTTCGTCGCCCTCACGTTCCTGTTCATGATCTTCGCGATCATCCCGTGGGCCTCCGTGGTCGAAGGGCCCGACGCCGCGTCCTACCCGTGGCAGCTCGACTGGTACTTCCCCGAGCTCACCGCCATGTTCCTGGTCGCCGCGGTGGTCACCGGCATCGTCGCAGGGCTCGGCGAGGAGGGCCTGACGTCGAAGATCGTCGCCGGGTTCGGCGACTTCGTCGGCGCGGGCCTGGTCATCGTCCTCGCCCGCGGCGTCACCGTCATCATGAACAACGCCCACATCACCGACACGGTCCTGCACTCCCTCGAAGGAGTGGTCTCGGGGACCTCCTCGGGCGTCTTCGCCGTCGCGGTCTTCGTCGTGAACATCCCGCTGGCGTTCCTCATCCCCTCCACCTCCGGGCACGCCACGCTCGCCATGCCGATCATGGCGCCCCTGGCCGACTTCGCGGGCGTCCCGCGCTCCCTGGTGATCACCGCCTGGCAGTCCGCCAGCGGCTGGATGAACCTCATCGCCCCGACCACCGCCGTCGTCATGGGCGGCCTCGCCCTGGCGAAGGTCCGCTACGACCGCTACCTGCGCTTCGTCGCCCCGCTGCTCCTGATCCTCTTCGTGCTCGTCTGCGCCTTCCTGGTGCTCGGCGCCGCCGCCTCCTGAGCAGGAGCGCTGCGCCGCTGTTCACAGCCGGTGCGGGCGGGAAGGGCCGGTGCCCGCCCGCCCGCTACCATTGACGGTCGGTCAAGTCAGAACCTCTACCGAAAGAGACGAACGCCCGTGGCATCCACGAACGACCTCAAGAACGGCATGGTGCTCAACCTGGAGGGCCAGCTCTGGCAGGTCCAGGAATTCCAGCACGTCAAGCCCGGCAAGGGCCCGGCGTTCGTGCGCACCACCCTCAAGCAGATCCCCTCGGGCAAGATCGTCGACAAGACCTTCAACGCCGGCACCAAGGTCGACACCGCGAACGTCGACCGCCGCACCATGAGCTACCTCTACAAGGAGGGCGAGGACTTCGTGTTCATGGACATGGAGTCCTACGAGCAGTTCCCGCTCGGCCCCGCCCTGGTCGGCGACGCCGCCAAGTTCATGCTGGAGAACTCCGAGGTCACCGTCGCCTGGCACGACGGCAAGGCGCTCTCGGTCGAGCTGCCCGCCTCGGTCGAGCTCGTCATCACCTACACCGAGCCCGGCCTCCAGGGCGACCGCTCCTCCGGCGGCACCAAGCCCGCCACCGTCGAGACCGGCGCCCAGGTCCTGGTGCCGCTGTTCATCGACAACGGCGAGAAGATCAAGGTCGACACCCGCGACGGCAAATACCTCTCCCGGGCATAGGCGTGGGGAACCAGCAGCACGGACCCTCACGACTCTCCGCCCGCACCAAATGGCGGATGCGCGCCGTCGAGATCCTGTACGAGGCCGAGAGCCGCGACGTCGAGCCCTCGAAGGTCCTCGCCGAGCGCGCGTCCCGGGCCTTCGACGATCCCGAGGCCCCGCGTCTGCCCGCTTACGCCGAGACGCTCGTGCGCGGCGTGGCCGAGCAGCTCGACGAGCTGGACGACGCCATCGGCCGGGCCGCCTCCGGCTGGGCCGTCGAGCGACTCCCCGCCGTCGACCGCAACGTCCTGCGCGTGGGCCTCTACGAGATCCGCCACGTCGACGACGTCGACACGGCGGTGGCCATCAAGGAGGCCATGCGCGTCGCCGAGCAGATCGGCTCCTCCGACGACACCTCGTTCGTCAACGCCGTCCTCGACGCGGCCGCCAAGGCCGCCCCGAAGCCGGAAGAGGACGTGCCGGGCTGGAACCGGGTCGCCTTGGACGAGGACCGGGACGAGTTCTAGAGCGAAGGCGGCCGGGGCCCCCTGAGCCCGGTCAGGCCATGCGGTGCCGCAGGCGAAGTGAAAGCGGCCGGGGCCCGTTCCGGTGAGCGTGGTCGGGGTCCGGGCGCGTCGGTGCCGCAGGCGAAGTGGAAGCGGCCGGGCCCCCCGATCCGGGGCCCGGCCGCTTCCTCGTCTTCGAGGGGTGGGGCGCTACTCGCCGTCCGAGGCGAAGAACGCCTGGAGGTCGTGCACGAGGACGCCGTAGTCCTCGAGCTTCTCGATCAGGCCCGAAGGCGTGGTCGAGTAGACCACCGCGAGGGTGTAGAGGTCGTCGGCGCGGATCGAGAGGATCCGGCCGTTGTAGTCGCCGCGGCGCTGCTGGATGGAGCGCGCCAGCTTGGCCACGTGCTCCAGCTCGGGGTCGGGGTGGTCGTAGAGCGCCTCGAGGTTGAGGACGATCTTCTCGGCCTGCTCGACCGGCAGCGGCACGCCCTCGGGGAGCAGCTCGGAGACCGGGATCCGGTAGAAGTCGGCCAACTCGGCGAGGCGGCTGACCGTGATGGACCGGTCGCCCCGCTCGTAGGAACCGATGACGACGGCCTTCCACTTGCCGCCGGACTTGTCCTCGACGCCTTGCAGCGACAGCCCCTGCTGCATGCGGATGTCACGCAGCCGGTTGCCGAGCGCCTTGGCGTAGTCAGATGTCGCCATGCTGGGATCAACTCCAATTTTCGGTACGAGAGGAATCCTATTGTTGACTACGGTCGGTGACCATCGGCCGTTGGGGTGCCCCCAAACAGTGTTCTTCGTCGCGTGGACCCCTCGCAACCGCCAGGCAAACCTTACTAAACCCGTCATCATGCCGCGTATCGGCGCCCTGCATTTGGGATCGGTCTTTACGCTCCGTCACCGGCGACGTAGGATGGCCCGCGACGAAACCGTTCTTTAACAGACCGTCCAGTGAGGCGGAGAAGGAGGTTCGCGTGGTTTCCCCTGCCCTCAGGCAGAACGAGGAAGACCCGTCGGGCAAGCACATCCTCGCGGCCGACGACATCGGCCGCATCCTCGACCGGATCGCCCACCAGATCCTCGAGAAGACCAAGGGCGCCCCCGACACCATGCTCCTGGGCATCCCCACGCGCGGCGTCGCCCTCGCGGGCCGCCTCGCCGACCGCATCAGGCGCTTCGCCGACCTCGACGTCCCCGCCGGGACGCTCGACATCACCCTCTACCGGGACGACCTGCGCCGCAACGCCCTCCGGGCCCTCGGCCCGACCGAGCTGCCGCCCGGCGGCGTGGACGACCAGCGCGTCATCCTCGTCGACGACGTCCTCTACTCCGGGCGCACCGTGCGCGCCGCGCTCAACGCCCTCTACGACCTGGGCCGGCCCGCCAGCGTCCAGCTCGCCATCCTGGTCGACCGCGGCCACCGCGAGCTGCCCATCCGCGCCGACTACGTCGGCAAGAACATCCCCACCGCCCGCGACGAGAACGTGGCCGTGCGCCTGGTCGAGTACGACGGCCTCGACGCGGTGGTGCTGACCGGAGGCCGGGAGCGATGAAGCACCTGCTCACCACCAAGGACCTGACCCGCGACGAGGCCGAGCTCATCCTCGACGTCACCGAGCAGATGGCCGAGGCCGTCACCGGGCGCGAGGTCCCCAAGCTCCCCGCGCTGCGCGGGCGCACCGTCGTCAACCTCTTCTACGAGGACTCCACGCGCACCCGCACCTCCTTCGAGACCGCCGCCAAGCGCCTCAGCGCCGACGTCGTCAACTTCGCGGCCAAGACCTCCAGCGTCAACAAGGGCGAGAGCCTGCGCGACACCGCGCTCACCCTCCAGGCCATGGGCGCCGACGCCGTCGTCATCCGCCACCCCGCCGCGGGCGCCCCGCAGCGGCTCACCGAGTGGCTCGACGGCGCGGTCCTCAACGCCGGGGACGGCACCCACGCCCACCCGACGCAGGCCCTGCTCGACGCCTACACCATGAAGCGGCGCCTCGGCGGCGTCGAGGGCCGCACCGTCGCGATCGTCGGCGACATCCTCCACTCGCGGGTCGCCCGCTCCAACGTGTGGCTGCTGTCCAAACTGGGCGCCAACGTGCGCCTGATCGGCCCGCCCACCCTGCTGCCCAAGGACATCGACGGGTGGCCGGTCGAGATCGGCTACGACCTCGACGCGAGCCTCAAGGGCGTCGACGCGGTCATGATGCTGCGCGTCCAGCGCGAGCGCCAGAACGCGGCGTTCTTCCCGACCGCGGGCGAGTACTCCCGCCTCTACGGGCTCGACGAGCGCCGCCTGGCGCTCCTGCCCGACCACGCGATCGTCATGCACCCCGGCCCGATGAACCGCGGCATGGAGATCGCCGCCACCGTCGCCGACTCGCCCCGCGCCACCATCACCGAGCAGGTGACCAACGGCGTCTGGGTCCGCATGGCCGTCCTCTACCTCCTCCTCACGAACGGAGAAGCCCGGTGACCGACCTCCTCATCAAGAGCGCCGACCTGATCGGCAGGGGACGCCAGGACGTCCTCGTCCGCGACGGCCGCGTCGCCGAGATCGGCTCGATCGACGCCAAGGGCGCCGAGACCGTCGACGCCGACGGCCTGGTCCTCCTGCCCGGCCTGGTCGACCTCCACACGCACCTGCGCGAGCCCGGCCGCGAGGACGCCGAGACCGTCCACACCGGCACCCGCGCCGCCGCCAAGGGCGGCTACACCGCCGTGTGCGCCATGGCGAACTCCCACCCCGTGGCGGACACCGCCGGGGTCGTCGAGCAGGTCGCCGCGCTGGGGCGCGCCGCCGGGTACGCCGACGTCCAGCCCATCGGCGCCGTCTCCGTCGGCCTCGCAGGCGAGCGGCTCGCCGAGATCGGCGCGATGGCCCACTCGGCGGCGAAGGTGCGCATGTTCTCCGACGACGGCCACTGCGTGTCCGACCCGGTCCTCATGCGCCGCGCCCTCGAGTACGTCAAGACCTTCGGCGGGCTCGTCGCCCAGCACGCCGAGGAGCCGCGCCTGACCGAGGGCGCCCAGATGAACGAGGGCGCCGTCTCGGCCGAGCTCGGCCTGCCAGGCTGGCCCGCGGTCGCCGAGGAGGCGATCATCGCCCGCGACGTGCTCCTCGCCGAGTACACCGGCGCGCGCGTCCACTTCTGCCACGTCTCCACCGCCCGGAGCGTCGACATCATCCGCGAGGCGAAGGCCCGCGGCGCCAAGGTCACCGCCGAGGTCTGCCCGCACCACCTGCTGCTGACCGACGAGGCCGCCCGCAGCTACGACCCCGTCTACAAGGTCAACCCGCCGCTGCGGCGCGAAGCCGACGTCGCGGTCCTGCGCGCCGCCCTCGCCGAGGGCGTCATCGACGCCGTCGCCACCGACCACGCCCCGCACGCCCCGCAGGACAAGCAGTGCGAGTGGGCCGCCGCGCGGCCCGGGATGCTCGGCCTGGAGACCGCCCTGTCGATCAGCGTGCTCGCCCTCGGCGGGCCGGCCGGCGTCGACTGGGACGTCCTCGCCGAGCGCACCTCGCGCACCCCGGCGCGCATCGCCGGGCTCGAGGCCCACGGCCGCGACCCCCGGCCGGGCGCCGAGGCCAACTTCACCCTCGTGGACCCCGCCGCGACCTGGACCGTCGTCCCCGAAGGACTCGCGTCCCTGTCGCGGAACACCCCCTACGCCGGGATGGAACTCCCGGTCACCGTCCAGGCGACGTTCCTGCGCGGGCGCGCCACCGTCTTGAACGGCGCAGTGCTTCCGAACGACAGCGAAGAGGAGACGACCGAATGAGCAGCAGGGCACCAGCGATCCTCGTCCTCGAGGACGGCCGCGTCTTCCGCGGCGAAGCGTTCGGCTCGGTCGGCGAGACCTTCGGCGAGGCCGTCTTCAGCACCGGCATGACCGGCTACCAGGAGACCCTCACCGACCCGTCCTACTACGGGCAGGTGGTCGCCCAGACCGCGCCGCAGATCGGCAACACCGGCTGGAACGACGAGGACGACGAGTCCCGCCGCATCTGGGTCGCCGGGTACGTCGTGCGCGACGCCTCCCGCATCACCTCGAACTGGCGCGCCGAGCGCGGCCTGGAGGACGAGCTCGCCTCCCAGGGCGTCGTCGGCATCTGCGAGGTCGACACCCGCGCCCTCACCCGGCACCTGCGCGAGGCCGGCGCCATGCGCGTGGGCATCTCCTCCCGCTCGACCGACGTCGAGGAACTCCTCGCGAAGGTCCGCATCAGCCCGCAGATGGCCGGCGCCAACCACGTCGGCGCCGTCACCGCCTCCGAGCCGTACACCTACGCGGCCGAAGGCACCGCGAAGTACACCGTCGCCGCCCTCGACCTCGGCATCAAGCGCAACACGCCGCGCCGCCTCGCCGCCCGCGGCATCACCACCACCGTCTACCCGGCCTACGCCACCGTCGACCAGCTCCTCGCCGAGGGCCCCGACGCGGTGTTCCTCTCCAACGGCCCCGGCGACCCGGCCACCGCCGACCACCAGGTCGAGCTCACCCGCGAGCTGCTGCGCCGCCGCGTCCCGGTCTTCGGCATCTGCTTCGGCAACCAGATCCTCGGCCGCGCCCTCGGCCTGGGCACCTACAAGCTCAAGTACGGGCACCGCGGCATCAACCAGCCCGTGCTCGACCGCCACACCGAGAAGATCGAGATCACCGCCCACAACCACGGCTTCGCCTTGGCGGCGCCGGAGTCGGGGGAGTTCTTCGAGACCGAGTTCGGCCGCGTCCAGGTGAGCCACGTGTGCCTCAACGACGACGTCGTCGAGGGCCTCACCTGCCTCGACGTGCCCGCCTACTCCGTGCAGTACCACCCCGAGGCCGCCGGCGGGCCGCACGACGCCGACTACCTGTTCGACCGCCTGATCGAACTCATCGACACTCAACACGGCGGAGCCGTGAACAGCAAGGGGGCCAAGGCCGATGCCTAAGCGCGACGATCTCGAGCACATCCTCGTCATCGGGTCCGGGCCCATCCAGATCGGCCAGGCCTGCGAGTTCGACTACTCCGGCACCCAGGCCTGCCGCGTCCTGCGCGAGGAGGGCCTGCGGGTCACCCTCGTCAACTCCAACCCCGCCACGATCATGACCGACCCCGAGTTCGCCGACGCCACCTACGTCGAGCCGATCACCACCGAGGTCATCGAGCAGATCATCGCCAGGGAGAAGCCCGACGCGGTCCTGGCGACCCTGGGCGGCCAGACCGCCCTCAACGCCGCCGTCGCCCTCCACGAGGCCGGCGTCCTCGAGAAGCACGGCGTCGAGCTCATCGGCGCCGACATGGACGCCATCCAGCGCGGTGAGGACCGCCAGCAGTTCAAGGAGGTCGTCCTCAGGGTCGGCGGCGAGGTCCCGCGCTCGGCGGTCTGCCACTCCATGGACGAGGTCCACGACACCGTCAAGGACCTCGGCCTGCCCGTGGTCATCCGCCCCTCCTTCACCATGGGCGGCCTCGGCTCCGGCATGGCCCACACCTGGGAGGACGTCGACCGCATCGCCGGCAACGGCCTGGCCGAGTCCCCGACCACCGAGGTCCTCATCGAGGAGTCCGTGCTCGGCTGGAAGGAGTACGAGCTCGAACTCATGCGCGACCGCGACGACAACGTCGTCGTGGTCTGCTCCATCGAGAACGTCGACCCCATGGGCGTCCACACCGGCGACTCCGTCACCGTCGCCCCCGCGATGACCCTCACCGACCGCGAGTACCAGCACATGCGCGACATCGGCATCGCCATCCTGCGCGAGGTCGGCGTCGACACCGGCGGCTGCAACATCCAGTTCGCGATCGACCCCGCCGACGGCCGCATGATCGTCATCGAGATGAACCCGCGCGTCTCCCGCTCCTCCGCGCTCGCCTCGAAGGCCACCGGCTTCCCGATCGCCAAGATCGCCGCCAAGCTCGCCATCGGCTACACGCTCGACGAGATCCCCAACGACATCACCAGGGCCACCCCGGCCGCGTTCGAACCGACCCTCGACTACGTCGTCGTCAAGGTCCCGCGCTTCACCTTCGAGAAGTTCCCCGGCGCCGACCCGGTCCTGACCACCACGATGAAGTCCGTGGGCGAGGCCATGAGCCTGGGCCGCACCTTCAAGCAGGCCCTCCAGAAGGCCCTGCGCTCCACCGAGACCAAGGCCGCCGGGTTCTGGACCCGCCCCGACCCCGAGGGCGCGACCCTCGAGAACACGCTCGAGGCGCTCCGCACCGCCCACGACGGCACCCTCTACACCGCCGAGCGCGCCCTGCGCCTCGGCGCGACGGTCGCCCAGGTCCACGAGGCCTGCAAGATCGACCCGTGGTTCCTCGACCAGGTCGCCCAGCTCATCGACCTGCGCGGCGAGATCGAGGCCGCCGCCGTCGTCGACGAGGCGCTCCTGCTGCGCGCCAAGCGCAACGGGTTCTCCGACGCCCAGATCGCGGCCCTGCGCCCCGAGCTCGCCGGCGAGGCCGGCGTGCGCCGCCTGCGTCACCGGCTCGGCCTGCGCCCGGTCTTCAAGACCGTCGACACCTGCGCCGCCGAGTTCGAGGCCCACACGCCCTACCACTACTCGACCTACGAGGACGAGACCGAGGTCGCGCCCTCGGACCGGCCGAAGGTCATGATCCTCGGCTCCGGGCCCAACCGCATCGGCCAGGGCATCGAGTTCGACTACTCCTGCGTCCACGCCGTCCAGGCGCTGCGCGAGGTCGGCTACGAGACCATCATGGTCAACTGCAACCCCGAGACCGTCTCCACCGACTACGACACCGCCGACCGGCTCTACTTCGAACCGCTCACCTTCGAGGACGTCACCGAGGTCTTCCAGGCCGAGCACGAGTCCGGGAAGGCCGCGGGCGGCCCCGGCGTCGTCGGCGTCGTCGTCCAGCTCGGCGGCCAGACCCCCCTCGGCCTCGCCGAGCGCCTCGAGGAGGCGGGACTGCCCATCGTCGGCACCTCGCCGAAGGCCATCGACAACGCCGAGGACCGCGGCGTCTTCGGGCGCCTGCTCGACGAGCTCGGCCTCGTCGCCCCCGACGGGGGCACCGCCACCTCCTACGAGGAGGCCCGCGAGGTCGCCGCCCAGATCGGCTACCCCGTCCTGGTCCGGCCCTCCTACGTCCTGGGCGGGCGCGGCATGGAGATCGTCTACGACGAGGACACCCTCGCCGGGTACATCTCCCGCGCCACCGAGGCCAGCCCCGAGCACCCGATCCTCATCGACCGGTTCCTCGACGACGCGATCGAGATCGACGTCGACTGCCTCTGCGACGGCACCGACTTCTACCTCGGCGGCATCATGGAGCACATCGAGGAGGCCGGGGTCCACTCCGGCGACTCCTCCTGCGCGCTCCCGCCCATCACGCTCGGCGCCGCCGTCATCGAGCAGATCCGCGACTACACCGCCAAGCTCGCCTTCGGCATCGGCGTGCGCGGCCTCATGAACGTCCAGTACGCCCTCAAGGACGAGCAGCTGTACGTCCTGGAGGCCAACCCGCGCGCCTCCCGCACCGTCCCGTTCGTCTCCAAGGCCACCGCCGTCCCGCTCGCCAAGGCCGCCGCGCGCGTCGCCCTCGGCGCCACGATCGCCGAGCTGCGCGCCGAGGGGATGCTCCTGCCCGAGGGCGACGGCTCCGACGCCGGGCCCGAGGTCCCCATCTCCGTCAAGGAGGTGCTCCTGCCGTTCAAGCGCTTCCGCACCGTCGAGGGCGCCGGGCTCGACGCCGTCCTGGGCCCGGAGATGAAGTCCACCGGCGAGGTCATGGGCATCGACTCGTCCTTCGGCCTGGCCTTCGCCAAGGCCACCCTCGCCGTCTACGGGAGGCTCCCGGCCTCCGGGAGGCTCTTCGTGTCCGTCGCCGACCGCGACAAGCGCGCCGTGGTCTTCCCGGTGCGCCGCCTCGTCGACCTCGGCTTCACCGTCTACGCCACCGAGGGCACCGGCCTGGTCCTCAAGCGCCACGGCATCGACTTCACGCCCGTGGCGCGCCACAGCGGCAACAACGGCGACGTCCAGGACGCGGTCGGCCTCATCGCCTCCGGCGGGGTCGACCTGGTCATCACCACGCCCTCGGCCTCCTCGGGGCCGCGCACCGACGGCTGGGAGATCCGCTCGGCCGCCGTCGTCGCCGACGTGGCCTGCGTGACCACCATCCAGGGCGCCGCGGCGGCCACCCAGGCCATCGAGTCGGCCTCCCGCGGCGAGATCCGCGTCGCCTCGCTCCAAGAGCTCCACCGGCGCCTGCGCGGCGCCGAGACCTCCCCGGCGGCGCTCGCGACCCGCGAGTCCGCAACGGCCTAAGGCAGTGCCGGGTGAGCGGCCACGAGTCGCTCACCCGGCGCGTTGACGTATACAGGAATGACCATGCTGTACCAGAATCTGGCCCGCCCGGTCCTGTTCCGGATCGGACGCGGCGACGCCGAGCGGGCGCACGAGTTCACGCTGCGCTGGCTCACCAGGCTGTCCGGGCAGCGCCAGGCCCGCAACGCCCTCATCAAGCTCAACCGGGTCAGCGCCCCCGTCACCGTCTGCGGCATCCCCTTCCCCAACCCCGTCGGCCTCGCCGCCGGCATGGACAAGAACGGCGTCGCCGTCGGCGCCTGGCCCGCCCTCGGCTTCGGCTTCGCCGAGATCGGCACCGTCACCGCCCTGCCCCAGCCCGGCAACCCCCAGCCGCGCATGTACCGGATGCCCCGCTCCCAGGGCATCGTCAACCGCATGGGCTTCAACAACAACGGCGCCCAGGCCCTGGCCATGCGCCTCTCGGCCGCCCCGGCCGTGAACTGCCCCCTCGGGATCAGCATCGGGAAGTCCAAGGACGTGCCGCTCGAGGGCGCGGTCGAGGACTACCTCCAGTCGATGCGGTTCCTCTACCCCTTCGCCGACTACTTCGCGGTCAACGTGTCCTCGCCCAACACCCCGGGCCTGCGCAGCCTCCAGGACGCCGGGGCCCTCAGGGCCCTGCTGGGGGCGCTGCGGGACGAGGGGGCGCGCCTGGCCGCCGGGCGCCCCGTGCGCCCGGTCCTGGTCAAGATCGCCCCCGACCTCACCGAGCCGGCCATGGCCCAGCTCCTGGAGGTCTGCCTCGAGTCCGGCGTCGCGGGCGTCATCGCCACGAACACCACGCTCGGGCGCGACGGGGTCGACCCGGTCGAGGACGCGATCGCGGCCGAGCCCGGCGGCATGTCCGGCAGGCCCCTGTCCGCGGTCGCCCGCGAGATCGTGCGCTTCGTCCACCGCGAGACCGGCGGCCGCCTGCCCATCATCGGCTCGGGCGGGGTCATGACCGCCGACGACGCCCAGGCGATGTTCGACGCCGGGGCCAGCCTCGTCCAGTTCTACTCCGGGCTCGTCTTCAACGGGCCCGGCGTGGTGCGCCGCAGCGTGCGCCGCTACAAGAAGTCCACCGCCCGCCGCGGAGCCACCGCCCGCCCCTGAGGAGCCTCCACATGTCAACCACCAAGGACTTCGGCGCCCGCGCCCACCGCCTGGCGCGCGAGCGCGGGCCGCTGTGCGCCGGCGTCGACCCGCACGGCTCGCAGCTGCTGAGCTGGGGCCTCGACGACGACCTGGCGGGGGCCGAGCGGTTCGCGCTGACCCTGACCGAGGCGGTCGCGGAGCAGTGCGCGTTCGTCAAGCCGCAGTCGGCGTTCTTCGAGCGCTTCGGCTCGGGCGGCATCGCGCTGCTCGAACGGGTGATCGCCGAGTCCCGCAAGGCCGGGGCCCTGGTCATCCTCGACGTCAAGCGCGGCGACATCGGCTCGACGATGGCCGCCTACGCCCAGGCCTACCTCGACCCGGCCTCGCCGCTGGCGGTCGACGCGATCACAGTCAGCCCGTACCTGGGCACCGGCTCCCTCCAGCCGGCCTTCGACCTCGCCTCGGCGCACGGCAAGGGCGTGTTCGTGCTGGCGCGCACCTCGAACCCCGAGGGCAAGCAGGTCCAGATGGCCAAGCGCCGCGACGGCAAGTCGGTCGCCCAGGGGATCATCGACGAGGTGGCCGCCCGCAACGGCGACGCCGAGCCGATGGGCTCGCTGGGCATCGTCATGGGCGCGACCATCGGCGCCTGCGTCAGCGAGGGCGAGGCGCGCCTGCGTGAGTCGACTTACGGAATCACCCACACCACCGTGAGCCAACGTGACTCCGCTCACGACCTGTCCCAGTTCAACGGCCCTATCCTGGTCCCGGGCATGGGCGCCCAGGGTGGTCGCCCGAGTGATCTTCCGCGCGTCCTCGGCCCGGCTGCAAACTTCGCAATACCGTCCTATTCCCGACAAATTGCACAGCCGGGACCGGCCGTGGCGAGCATTCGCACCGCCGTCGAGGCGTTGCAGGAGGAATGCCGCGCCGCGACCGGGGAATGAACCGCCCCATTCCGCCTCCGGGAAATGCCCCACCCCCGGTCGCAGGCGTGTCGGACCCTGGGGTTACCGTTCCCGAGCTGGGTATGCTTCACCGATACCCGCACGTCAAGGTCCACAGGGACGAAACCATCGACTGCAAGGAGACCCCGTGCCGCTCCCTAAACTGACTCCGGAACAGCGCGCCGCAGCCCTTGAGAAGGCCGCCGCGGCCCGCAAGGCCCGCGCCGAGCTCAAGGAGAAGCTGAAGTCGGGCGAGACCACCCTGGAAGCGGTCCTCAAGTCCGCTGCCACCGACGACATCTCCGGGAAGATGAAGGTCTCGGCCGTGCTCAAGGCCCTCCCGGGCATCGGCGACAAGCGCGCCGCCCAGATCATGGAGAAGCTCAAGATCGCCGACTCCCGTCGGCTGCGCGGCCTGGGCGAGCACCAGCGCGCCGCGCTTCTGGATGAATTCAAGGGCGACCAGGCCTAAGTTCGGGTAGTAGTAGTCGCGTGAGCATCGACCACCACCACGCCGCCCTCGCCCAGCGCCTGACAGTGCTCTCCGGCCCGTCCGGCGTGGGCAAGGGCAGCGTCAAGGCCCTCATCCAGGAGTACTACCCGTGGGTCTGGCTCTCCGTGAGCTGCACGACCCGCAAGCCGCGCCCGGGTGAGGTCGACGGCGCCGACTACCACTTCGTGTCGACCGAGCAGTTCGAGTCGATGATCGCCGCGGGGGAGTTCCTTGAATGGGCCTCCTACGCGGGGAACCTCTACGGAACCCCCCGCGGCCCGGTCGAGGAGCGCCTGCGCGCCGGACTCCCGGCGCTGCTGGAGATCGAACTGCAGGGCGCCCGCCAGGTCCGCCGGGCCATGCCCGACGCCCAGCTGGTGTTCCTGGCGCCGCCGTCGTGGGACGAGCTCGTCCGCCGCCTCACCGGGCGGGGGACCGAGGACGAGGCCACGATCGCGCGCCGCCTGGACGCCGCCCGCTCCGAGCTCGCGTCGGAAGCCGAGTTCGATCACACAGTCACGAACGTGTCGATCGAGCAGGCGGCCGCTGAGCTGGTAGAGTTGCTCAGTTCTCCGGCCATCGTCAAGACCGGAAGCTTCTGAGGCAACCACAAGTCGCACACGAAGGATTACACGTGCCAGGGACTGTCGCCGACCCCGTCGGCATCACCAACCCGCCGATCGACGACCTGCTCGAGAAGAGCCAGTCGAAGTATCAGCTGGTCATCTACTCGGCCAAGCGGGCGCGCCAGATCAACGCCTACTACTCGCAGCTGGGCGAAGGCCTGCTCGAGTACGTCGGCCCGCTCGTCGAGACCACGCCCGAGGAGAAGCCGCTGTCGATCGCCATGCGCGAGCTCGACAAGGGCCTCCTCGAAACGAAGGCGTTCGACGACCCCGAGGCGTAGGCCTTGAACGTCGTCCTGGGCGTGTCGGGCGGCATCGCCGCCTACAAGGCCTGCATACTGCTCCGCCTGCTCAAGGAGTCCGGCCACGACGTCCGCGTCGTGCCGACCGCGGCGGCGCTCAACTTCGTCGGTGAAGCCACCTGGGAGGCCTTGTCGGGCCACCCGGTGGCTTCCGGCGTGTTCACCGACGTCGACCAGGTCAAGCACGTGCGGTTCGGCCGCGAGGCCGACCTCGTGGTCGTCGCCCCGGCCACCGCGGACCTCCTCGCGCGCGCCGCGCACGGCCGCGCCGACGACCTCCTCACCTCCACGCTCCTGACCGCGACCTGCCCGGTCGTCTTCGCCCCGGCGATGCACACCGAGATGTGGCAGCACCCGGCCACCCGCGCCAACGTCGCCCTGCTGCGCGAGCGCGGCGCCCACGTGGTCGAGCCCGACTCGGGCCGCCTCACCGGCGCCGACACCGGCCCCGGGCGCCTGCCCGAGCCCGAGTCGCTCTTCGTCCTCCTCAAGGGCTTCCTCCGGCACCCGGCGCCGCTGCGCGACGCCGACCCCCGAACCGGAGCGGACGCTCCATCCGTTACCGGCCGACGCGACCTGGTCGGCCGCAAGGTCGTCGTCTCGGCCGGGGGCACCCGCGAGCCGATCGACCCGGTCCGCTTCATCGGCAACCACTCCTCGGGCCGCCAGGGGATCGCCCTCGCCGCCGCGGCCGCCGCGCGCGGCGCCGACGTCACCCTCATCGCCGCCCACGTGGACGCCCCCCTGCCCGCCGGCGTCCGCGTCGAGCGCGTCGCGACCACCGCCGAGCTCTACGACGCCACCGTCGAGGCCGCCGCCGGGGCCGACGCCGCGGTGCTCGCCGCCGCCCCGGCCGACTTCACCCCCAAGTCCTCCTCGGACCGCAAGCTCAAACGCAAGGGCGACCTCGACCTGGCCCTGACCTCGACGCCGGACATCGCCGCCGCGGTCGGCCGGACCAAGCGCCCCGGCCAGGTCCTCGTCGTCTTCGCGGCCGAGACCCACGACGGCCCCGAGCACGCCCGCGCCAAGCGCGAGGCCAAGAACGCCGACCTCGTGGTCCTCAACGACGTCTCCGGCGGCGCCGTGTTCGGCTCGGCGGAGAACTCGGTCACCCTCTTCGACGAACGTGGCGAAGTCGACGCGCTCGCCCACGCCTCCAAGGAATCGGTCGCCCACGCCATCTGGGACGCCGTTTCCGCAGCGCTGCCCTGACGCCGCTCCCGCTCAGTGGACGCCCGGGGCACCGCCTGGGCCCCGCGCGCCGAGTTGGTGGCAAGATCGGGACCGCATAGACTTGTGAGCTGCGAAGTCATTTGAGAGCGCCGCCCGGCGGCGTGGATATGTGTGTTGAGGAGTGCCGTGGCACGTCGCCTGTTCACCTCCGAGTCGGTCACCGAGGGCCACCCGGACAAGATCGCCGACCAGATCTCCGACGGGATCCTGGACGCCCTCCTGGGCGAGGACCCGCTGAGCCGCGTCGCGGTCGAAACCCTCATCACCACCGGCCAGGTGCACGTCGCGGGCGAGGTGACGACCCACGCGTACGCGGACATCCCGCGGATCGTGCGCGACACGATCCTGCGGATCGGCTACGACTCCTCCAAGAAGGGCTTCGACGGCGCCTCCTGCGGCGTGAACGTCTCGATCGGCGGTCAGAGTCCCGACATCGCCCAGGGCGTCGACAAGGCCTGGGAGTCCCGGCTGGACGCCGGGGAGCTCGACGAGCTCGACCTCCAGGGCGCGGGCGACCAGGGCCTGATGTTCGGCTTCGCGTGCCGCGAGACCCCCGAGCTGATGCCGCTGCCGATCGCCCTGGCCCACCGCCTCTCCCAGCGCCTCACCGAGGTCCGCAAGGACGGCACCGTGCCGTACCTGCGCCCGGACGGCAAGACCCAGGTCACCATCGAGTACGACGGGCTCAAGCCCGTGCGCCTGGACACCGTGGTCGTCTCCAGCCAGCACGCGCCCGACATCTCGCTCGACTCGCTGCTCGCCCCCGACATCGCCGAGCACGTCATCGCCCCGGTCGTCTCCGGCCTCGACCTCGACATCGCCGACTACAAGCTCCTGGTCAACCCGACCGGCCGCTTCGAGATCGGCGGCCCCATGGGCGACGCGGGCCTGACCGGCCGCAAGATCATCGTCGACACCTACGGCGGCTACGCCCGCCACGGCGGCGGCGCCTTCAGCGGCAAGGACCCGTCGAAGGTCGACCGCTCGGCCGCGTACGCCGCCCGCTGGGTCGCCAAGAACGTCGTGGCCGCGGGGCTCGCCGAGCGCTGCGAGGTCCAGGTCGCCTACGCGATCGGCAAGGCCAAGCCCGTGAGCATCGCGGTCGACACCCTCGGCACCGGCACCGTGGACCCCTCGCGGATCGAGCGCGCCGTGCTGGAGGTCTTCGACCTGCGCCCGGCCGCGATCATCCGCGACCTCAACCTGATCCGCCCGATCTACTCCAAGACCGCCGCGTACGGCCACTTCGGCCGCGAACTCCCGGAGTTCACCTGGGAGGCCACCGACCGCGCCGCCTCCCTCAAGGAGGCCGTCAACTAGCGCCCCACGGCTTCGCACCGGGCGCCCCCGACGGTCGGGGGCGCCCGGTATTTTATTCGGATGGACGAGTCCCCAGCCAGGTATGCCGCGGTCTGCGTGGACCACCCACTGCCGCAGCTCAACCAGCTGTTCGACTACCGCATCCCCGCCGAACTGCTCGACCGGGTCGAGCCCGGGTGCCGCGTGGCGGTCCGGTTCAGCAACCGCAGGCTCAAGGGCACCGTCCTCGCCGTCCGCGACCACGCCGACTTCTCCGGGACGATCCTGCCGATCCTCGACGTTCTCCCGCCCGGCCGGGTGCTCACCGCCGAGGTCGCCGGGCTCGCGCAGCGGATCGCCGACCGCTACGCGGGCAACCTCGCGGACGTCCTCCGCCTGGCCCTCCCCGAGCGGAAGGTCCGCGTCGAGAAGGAGCCCCCGGCCGAACGCCTGCCGGTGGACCCCCCGACCTCGACTCACTGGGATAGATATAACGCAGGCGAGGCATTCCTGCGCGCGGTGCGCGAAGGCAAGGCGCCGAGGATCGTCTGGAGCGCCCTGCCCGGCGAGGACTGGACCTCCCGCCTCGCCGAGGCCGCCGCGGCGGCGGCCGCGGCCGGCCGCGGAGCGCTGCTGGTGGTCCCCGACCAGTACGACCTCGAGCGGCTGGACCGCGCGCTGACCGCCGTGCTCGGCCCGGACCGGCACGTCACGCTCTCCAACGCCATGGGCCCCACGCCGCGGTACCGGTCCTTCCTCAAGGCGCTCCGCGGCGAGGTCCGCATCGTCGCCGGCACGCAGGTCGCGATGTTCGCCCCCGTGGACGACCTCGGCCTGGTCGCCGTCTGGGACGACGGCGACCAGAACCTCGTCAGCCTCCACGCCCCGCACCCGCACGCCCGGGAGGTGCTGCTGACCCGGGCCGAGCTCGCCGGGGCCGCCTGCGCGGTCGGCGGCTTCGCGCGGACGGCGCAGGCGCAGCTGCTGGTCGAGACCGGCTGGGCCGTCTCGGCCGCGGGCCGCCGCGACGCGCTGCGCGCAGCCGCGCCGCGCGTGGTCCCGATCGGCGACGACGCCGACCTCGCGATCGACCCCTCCAGCTCGACCGCCCGGCTGCCCTCGGTCGCCTGGGAGGCCGCCCGGAAGGCCCTCGGCGCCGACCTGCCGGTGCTGCTCCAGGTGCCCCGCCGCGGGTACGTCCCGGCGGTCTCGTGCCAGCGCTGCCGCGCCCGCGCGCTGTGCCCGGAGTGCACCGGGCCGCTGCGGCTGACCGGGCCGCGCCGGCCCCCGGTGTGCACCTGGTGCGGCCGGGTCGACGGCTCGCACCGCTGCGCCGAGTGCGGGTCGGACCGCATCAGGGCCGTGGTGATCGGGGCCGGGCGCACGGCGGAGGAGGTCGCGAGCGCGTTCCCCGGCGTCGAGGTGGTGGAGTCGAACGCGTCGGAGCGGCTCGACTCGGTCCCGGAGGGAGCGAGGGTCGTGGTGTCGACGCCGGGGGTCGAACCCGTCGCGCCGCGAGGCTACGGCGCGGTGCTGCTGGTCGACACGTGGGCGCAGCTGACCCGGGCCGAGCTCACCGCCTCCGAGGAGGCCCTGCGGATCTGGATGAACGCGGTGGCCCTGTGCGCCCCCGGCGGCACCGCGGTGGTCACCGCGGACGGCGGCCTGCCGGTGGTGCAGGCGCTGATCCGCTGGGACGCGGCGTGGTTCGCCGGGCAGGAGCTCGAGGACCGGGCCGAGCTCGGTTTCCCGCCGGTGATGAAGTTCGCGGCGCTGACCGGGCCGAACGGCGAGCCGGAGAAGCTGGCGGCCGACCTGCCGGCGGACCTGGGCGTCGAGGCGATCGGGCCGATCCCCGTGGACGAGCGCACCGAGCGGCTGCTGCTGCGGGTCCGGCGCCGGGACGGCGCGGCCCTGGCGGGCACGCTGGCGAGGGCGACCGCCGAGCGGGCGGGGGCCAGGGCCGAGCAGGTGCGGGTCCAGATCGACCCCCGCGAGATCGCCTGACCGGCGGGCCCCTTCGCGGCACAATGGGTGGATGCCCGTGTTCGTCGGCACGTCCGGCTGGCAGTTCCGCGAGTGGCGGGACGCGTTCTACTCCGGCGTCCCGCAGCGACGCTGGCTGGAGCGGTACGCAGGGCACTTCGCCACGGTCGAGAACAACAGCTCGTTCTACGGCCTGCCGGGCCGCGAGCGGTTCGAGGCCTGGCGCGAGCGGCTCCCGCCGGGTTTCATCATGGCGGTCAAGGCGAACCGCGAGCTCACGCATGTCGCGCGGCTGCGCGACCCGGCCGGGCACGTGGACCGGCTCGTCGAGGCGGCGGCCGGGCTCGGCGACCGGCTGGGGCCGTTCCTGCTGCAACTGCCGCCGTGGCTGCGGGCCGCTCCGGAGCGGCTGGCCGCGTGCCTGGACCGCTTTCCGGCGGGCGCGCGGGTCGCGGTGGAGCCGCGGCACCGGTCGTGGTGGAACGACGAGGTGCGCGGGCTGCTGACCGAGCGCGACGCGGCCCTGTGCTGGGCCGATCGGGGCGGTCGGCCGGTGGCGCCGCTGTGGCGCACCGCTTCGTGGGGGTATCTGCGGCTCCACGAGGGCCGGGCCCGGCCGGTGCCGAGCTACGGGGACGCCGCGCTGCGGTCGTGGTGCCGGCGCGTCGACGAGGCCTGGCCGCGGTCGGCCGACTGCCACGTCTACTTCAACAACGACCCGGGGCCGGCGCCGGTGCTGAACGCGTTGCGCTTCGCCGGGTTGATGCGCGGCCTCGGCCGCGAGGTCCCGGCCGCGGCAGGGGCATTACCGCTCGGCTTCGGCGGCCTCGTCGCGAGGCTTGCCGAACCTGCCCAGGACGCCGCGCCACAGGGCGCGGAGGCGCTCACGGAAGAAGTAGACGGCCGCGACGGCGATGAGGACGAACGGGATGGCGATCGGGAAGACCGTGGTGAAGCCGAGGACCACGATGAGGGACTCCACGCCGATCAGGGTCGCGACGCCCATGTAGCCGAAGATCGTCAGCGACTGCGCGCGGTAGGCGAGGGCGGCGATGGCGGTCCGGATGCGGCTCTCCCGTTGCTCGGTCACCGTTCCTGTATACCAGGGGCGCGGCGATCGGGCCCGTCTCAGGCGGTTCGCCGTCCGGCGCGGGGCGGTCGCGGCCGTCAGCCGAGGCGGTCGGCCAGTTCGAGCCGCTCGTAGGTCCCCAGGGCCTCGTGGCGGTGCAGGGCGCGCTCCCATTGGGTCCGTGCCCCGGCCTGGTCGCCGCGGGCCGCGAGCGTGTCGCCGAGGCCGTGGCGGGCCCGGGCCTCCTCGTACGGGTTGCCGAGGGCCTCGGCGAGTTCGAGGGCCTCGAGGTGGAGCCGCTCGGCCGCGTCGGGGTCGCCGGAGGCCAGGTAGGCGAAGCCGGCCTCGTTGAGGGCGATCAGCCGCTGCTCGGCGCGCGCGGTCGTCGCGGTCGCGTCGAGGGCGGCCTCGGCCAGCTCGGCCGCCTCCGCGCGGCGGCCCCGGCGGGCCTGGATCCACGCGAAGAGGCTGCGGGCGACGGTCAGCCCGTAGTGGTTGCCGCTGCGGTTGTAGGCGTCGAGGGCCTGTTCGAGCAGTGCGGCGGCGGCATCCAGGTCGTCCGCGCGCATCCGCAGCCGCCCGAGGTCCAGCAGCGCCCCGCCGAGGTCGACGTGCCAGCCCAGGTCGGTGAAGATCTTCAGCGATCCCTCGAAGGCGTCCTTGGCCTCCCCGTGGGCGCCCAGGAGCATGTCGAGGTGGGCGATCTCGGTGCGGCACTTCGTTTCCAGTCCGGCCTCGCCGAGGTCGCGGTAGCCCTCGGCGGCCTCGGCCGCGCAGGCGCGGGCCTCGGCGAGCCGCCAGCGCTCGAAGTGGCACCAGCCGATGGCCGCCAGCGAGGACACCGCGCCCAGGCCGTGGCCGAGTTCGAGGGACAGGCCGCGGGCCTCGTCGAGGCGGCGTTCGGCCTCGTCGTACCGGTTGAGGTCCCTGAGCGTGTTGCCCATCTGCCGCAGCAGCCTGGCCTCGTGGGCGCGGTCGCCGAGGGCGCGGGCGGCGGTGAACGCGATGTCGAGGTTGGCGAGGGCCTCGGTGTGGAATCCGCGCGTGCTCAGGTGCCGCCACATGGTCGCGGCGAGCCGGCCGGCGTGCCAGGGGTGCCCCGCCGCGGCGGCGTGGCGCATCATCTCGCCGATCAGGTCGTGGCGGGCGTCGAGCCAGAGGACGGCGTCGCGGGAGTCGCCGAACTCGGGCACCGGCACGTCGGTGTCGGGAGTGGTCTCGGCGTCGAATCCGTGCACGAGCCGGTGGCATCGGGCGAGGGTCGCCAGGTACCAGTCGTAGAGGCGGTCGAGTGCGGCGTCCCGCTCGCTCCCGGGGAGCCGTTCGGCCTGCTCGCGTGCGTAGGCGCGGACGAGGTCGTGGACGCTCCAGCGGCCTTCGGCGGCCGGTGCGGCGAGGTGGACGGCGGCGAGCCGGTGGAGGGCGGCGTCGGCGGCCGCCGTGTCCGTGCCGGTGAGGGCGGCGATCCCGGCGGGTTCGAACTCGGTGGCGGGGTGGAGGCCGACGGCGTCGAGGACCCGGCGCTCGGCGGGCTCGAGGCGGTCGCGGGTGAGGTCGAGGCACGCGCGCAGTCCGGCGGCCTCGTCGCCGGGGAGGTCGAGGTTCGCCAGGGGCGCCCCGGCGATGCGGTCGCGGAGGTCGCCGAGGGGCTGCTCGGGGCGGGCGAGGGTCTGGCAGGCGGCCAGGCGCAGGGCGAGGGGGAGGTCGCCGCAGGCGGCGGCGAGGCCGCGGGTGGCCTCGGGGTCGGCGGCGACGCGTTCGCGGCCGATCATGGCGCCCAGGAGGTCCATGGAGGCCTCGCGGGTGAGCGGGGCGAGGCGCAGGTGGGGGACGCCGTGGGTGGCGGTGAGGCCGAACAGGTCGGTGCGGGCGGTGATGAGGGCGGTGGACCCGCCGGCGCCGGGCAGGAGGTCGCGCAGCTGCTCGGGGCTGAGGGCGTTGTCGAGGACGACGAGGACGCGGCGGTGGCTCAGGAGCGAGCGGTACATCGCGGCCCGCTCGTCGCCGTCCTGCGGGACCTCTTCGGGGTCGGTGCCGAGCGCGGTGAGGAAGCGCTGGAGGACGGGGGCGGGGCCGAGCGGGGCGCTGCCGGAGAAGCCGCGGAGGTCGATGTAGAGCTGGCCGTCGGGGAAGGCGTCGGGGGAGCGGTGGGCCCAGTGGAGGGCGAGGGCGGTCTTGCCGACGCCGGCGGGGCCGGCGATGACGACCGCGCGGGGCGAGGCCTCGCGGGCGTGCCGGTCGATGAGGCGCAGTTCGCGTTCGCGGCCGATGAAGGCGTGGGGCGCGGAGGGGAGCTGGCGGGGGACCAGGCCGGTGTCGGTGACGTCGGCGGCGGCGATGCGGCCGCACTGGGCGAGCCAGGTGTCGACGGCGGCCTCGTCGCCGCCGCAGGCGCGGACGAGCGCGGCGACGACTTCGGCGCGGGGGATCGCGTCGCGGTTGAGGACGGCGGCGAGGGTGCTGGTGGGGAGCCAGTCGCCGCGGTCGCGGGCGCGGCGGCTGATCTCGCGGATGCTCAGGCCGGAGGCGGCGCGCAGCTCGCGGAGCAGGGCGACCAGTTGGGGGGCCGAGGCCGCCGCGGAGGGGTCCAGGCCGTCGGGGGAATGGCGCACCTCACGATTCTACAGAGGATCCGCCAGGCGGGGGGCTCCTGTCCCGGACGTTCCGGGACGCCCGCAACCCTTGCGGCACTGGCGCATCGATGGTGCACTCGAACCGTCCCCGAAGGCCGTGCGCCTTCGCGGCCTCCCCATGAGAAAGGCGATGCCCCATGGTCGCTCCGACGCAGTTCCCCGGCCCGAAGCACGCTGAGATGGTCAAGGACTACCTGGCGGTCTTCGAGGACATCCTGACGGTGCGGTGGAAGCGGCAGGCGGCCTTGGACTTCCGCGGGAACCGGCACATCGTCAACCGGCTGTCCGCGACGGACGTGAAGTCCTGTGTGCTCGTGTGGCCGCGACTGAGCGACCCGGACGTGTTCTACCACCGCGGGTTCTGCGACTACGGGTTCTGGGCCGAGGGCGACGCGGACAAGGCGCCGCCGTCCACCTGTAGCGGGAGGCTCCCGCCGAATATGGCGGGCGTGGAGGTCACGGACAAGCGGACCGGTCGCACCGCACCGCTGCCGGCGCAGGTGCAGTGCCCCATGCCGCAGGTCATGGAGCAGGTCCCGCAGTGGGCGAAAGCGGAGTGCAGCGCGCTCTACCGGCGCATCCCCTTGTTCGACCACCAGAAGCAGGAGGAGCTCGGCGCCGGTTACGCCGCCCTTCAGGCCATCAGCACCGCGCTGTACGCGGGTGACTCCGACGACGGCGGCAAGGGCTCGAAAGGCGCCGGGGACCTGTCGGCCCTGATCGAGGACCTGCCGAGCGACGCCTCGGTGTTCGACGAGTGGTGGGAGGCCTGGACCGGCCTGGCCGCCGACGCGCTCCGCCATGGGTTCATGGTGTCGCCCAAGCCGACCCGCAGGAGCCACTACGACCTCGCGACTTCGCTGGCCATGCGCGTGCACCTCCGCGCCGGCATCATCGAGTTCGGCCGCAACAACGTCATCGGCGCGATCGAGGGCGCGACCCGGGCGCTGTACGCGACGAGCACGACGACCTCGGAGGGGACCGCCGGCTGGAAGACCATGCAGGGCGTCGGCGACTTCTTGGCGCTCGTCGGCGGCCCGAAGGGCGCCGCCGCGGGCGGCGCGATCTCGCTCATCGGCTTCCTCGGCGAGCAGATGTTCCCCGTGCCCGTCAAGCAGGTCGACTTCAGCGGCGACTTCAAGAAGATCGTCGTCGACCTCGGTGCCAAGATCGACGAGGTCCGCACCGAGGTGGAGTCCAAAGAGGGGGAGTACGCGGCGGCGGTGTCCGAGCTCCGCGACCGCATCAACGGCAAGAGCGGCTTCGAACTGGAACTGTACGACCTGACCGAGAACCACGCGTCCGGCGACGACGCCCGAAAGTCCGAGAAGTTCTCGGTCTCGGTCGACATGGTCATGTCGCTCGCCGAGCAGTGCGGCAAGATCGCCATCGGCTATGAGGGGCTGCTGGCCCATTTCAAAGGCGCCTACAAGGCCGAAGGGCAGCTCGCCGACAAGGACGGCATCGCGCGCCCGGCCGACGTCGACGTCATGGCGCTGAACCGGGAGTTCGAGCAGTACATGCGGACCGCGACCGCGCGGTACTACCTCGCCCGCGACCAGATCAGAGAGGCGGCCGAAGACTACGACGAGGCCGATGGGAACGCCGCCCAGGACTTCGAGCGGATCATGGGGGACCCGGACATGCGCAAGACCATGGACAAGACTTCCGAGCTGGACCTCGAGGCCGAGGCCGCTGACACGCAGCGCCCCGCAGGAGCCGACACCGACCCTTACGAGGACGGCACGTACGTGACCCGGAAGTCCCAGGAAGCGGCGGCGTCGTAGCGCGGCGCGGCCGCGCCCTCAGGAGACCCGGGCCGGGGATGTGGGAACGCTCCGGTCCGACCGCTCCGGCCGCCCCGCGAATCCGCTGCGCGGGGCGGCCGGGCCACTTCCTCCGCGGCGACCGATGAATCCCGGCGCGCCGCCTCGTCTCGACTGGTGCAGCCAACGCATCGGAACCGTTCGGAAGGACGTCACCACCATGCAGAAGATCGTCACCAACATCTGGTACGACGGGGACGCCGAAGAGGCCGTCGCCTTCTACGTGTCCCTGTTCCCCGGTGCCAAGGTCACCGGCACCATCCCCTTCGTCGAGGACGCCCACGGCACCCCCGGCAAGGTCATGGTCGTGAACTTCGAGCTCGCCGGGCAGTCCTTCACCGCCATCAACGGCGACGACTCGGCCAAGCACGACCACGCCATGTCGCTCCTGGTCAACTGCGACGACCAGGCCGAGGTCGACCGCCTGTGGGACGCCGTCCTCGCGGGCGGCGGCAGGGAGATCGAGTGCGGCTGGGTCGCCGACAAGTGGGGCGTCAACTGGCAGATCTGGCCCTCCGCGGCCGACGACTACGTCGGCGGCCCCGACAAGGAGGCCGCCATGCGCGCCACCGAGGCGATGTACAAGATGAAGAAGATCGACCTCCAGGGCCTCAAGGACGCCTACGAGGGCCGGTAGCGCCGCAGGTCCCGGATCCCCCGCCCGGGGGACCCGGGCCACGCCGCGGAGGGAGGCCCCCGGGGCCCGCCTCGGCGACACTGGAGCCGTGAACGACCGCTGGCACAATGGCCCCATGCGCCTGATCGCCCCGCTCTGGTCCCGGGCCACCTACCGCGGGTGGGTCTGGATGATCCTCGGCGGGGCGCTCATGATGCCGTTCATGATGGTCGGCGCCGTCTTCTACAACTGGCGCCGCCCCGAGAGCGGCTTCGACGGCATCCTCCACCCCGCCGTCTACCTCGGCGTCCTCCCGCTCGTCGCCGCCGTCTCCCTGCTCCTGCCCGACCGCGAGGTCGAGCGCACCGCCGCCCGCCGCCTCCTCGACGCCCGGTTCGCCTCCCCCGACGACGGCACCTGGAACGCGCGCTGGCGCACCGGCTGCTGGTTCACCCTCCACGCCGCGGTCGGCGGCCTCGTCAGCGGCGTCACGCTGGCCACGGTGCCCTTCACCGTCTACCTCGCCTACTACGGCACCCTCCTGGCGACCGGCGGGCTCGCCGAGCCCCCGGACCCCTACTGGGGCTGGTTCGTCGAGTGGGGGACGGTCACCGGGCCGCTGCTGCTGGCCGCCCTCATCGGCTTCGTCGCCGCCGCCACCGCGGGCATGAAGGCCCTCGCGCCGAGGCTGCTGGGGCAGAGCGCCGCCGACCGCCTGGCCGCCTCCCGGGCCGAGTCCGCCCGCCTGGCCGCCCGCAATCGCATCGCCCGCGAACTGCACGACTCGGTGGGCCACGCCCTGTCGGTCGTCGTCGTCCAGTCCGAGGCCGCCGCCCGCCTCATCGCCGCCGACCCCGCCTTCGCGGCCGAGGCCATGACCGCCGTCGGCGAGACCGCCCGCGGCGCCCTCGCCGAACTCGACGCCGTCATCGGGGCCCTGCGCGAGGACCGGGACGGCTCCCGGGCCCCGCAGCGCGACCTCGCCGACCTCGAGGCGCTCGCGGCCGAGTCCGGGGTCGACGCCGACCTCCAGGTCACCGGCGACCCCGGCGCCCTGAGCCGCCTGGCCTCCCGCGAGATCTACCGGATCGTCCAGGAGTCGCTGACGAACGTGCTGCGCCACGCCGACGAGCCCCGCGCGGCCGTGGCGGTCGCGGTGGGGGAGCGGGAGTGCACCGTCACCGTCACCAGCCCCGCGGCCCGCAGGCCCCGCCGCCGGACCGGCAGGGGCGGGCGCGGCCTCATCGGCATGGCCGAGCGCGCCGCCGTGCTCGGCGGGACCGCCGAAACCGACTGGACCCCCGGGCGGTGGACCGTCCGGGCCGCCGTTCCGCTCGAGACCGGGAAGGCCGAGGAATGACCGCACCGCTGCGCATCGCGCTGATCGACGACGAGGCCCTGATCCGCTCCGGGTTCGCCGCCATCATCGGCGCCGAACCCGACCTGGAGGTCGTGGCCGAAGGGGCCGACGGGGTCGACGCGCTCGCCATCGCCCGCTCCGGCAGGGCCGACGTGATGCTCATGGACGTGCGGATGCCGAAGGTGGACGGCATCCAGGCCACCGAACGGATCGTGTCCGAACTGGACGATCCGCCGAAGATCCTGGTGGTCACCACCTTCGACAACGACGACTACGTGTGGCAGGCGCTGCGGGCCGGCGCCGACGGGTTCCTGCTCAAGCGCACCCGCCTCGAGGACCTCCTGGCGGCCGTGCGGCTCGTGGCCCGCACCGACGCGCTCCTGTTCCCCGAGGCCGTCCGGCGCCTCGCCGCGGCCACACCGAAACGCAAGCCGCCCAAAGGGATCAATGACTTGAGCGACCGCGAGCGCGAGGTCCTCACCCTCGCGGCCCGCGGCCTGTCGAACGCCGAGATCGCGGCCGAGCTGTTCCTCGGCCGCGAGACCGTCAAGACCCACCTGAGCAGCGTCTACACCAAGCTCGGCGTCCGCGACCGCACGCAGGCCGTGATCGCGGCCTACGAAGGCGGCCTCGTCTGAGCGCAGGCCCCGGCGGCGCGGCCGGACCCCGGCCCAGAGATTGCGGACGCCCCGAGGCCCTGTTGACGAACTCCCGGGGTGGCGGGGTCCGAGTCCATGAGTCGGTTCGGGCCGCAAGGCGGCAGGCGCTCCGGATACCGGTGTCGTATCCGGAGGGCCGACGACGCGGTGGTGCGAGCCATCGACCGGACGCCACGCAGCGGCGTCCGGCCCGGGTGGTCGCGGGAGGGCGGCCGGATGCCGACCGGTAGCGTCCCTGAACATCACACCTAGGAGGCGGCGGGGGATCCCTGACGGCCGTCGTCCGGCCCGCCTCCCGTCGCGCCACTCGGACCGGTACGGCCGCGCCGCATACGTCTCCGCCGCCCGCCACCGCCTCCTAGGCGTCGAAGACGGTCGCGCCCTCGACCGCGGCGTCCTCCGCGGTGAAGCCGTCGGAGGCGATGCCCGGGACCGCGCCGCCGTCGGTCAGGACGCCGCCGTCCGCGAACGCGCCGCCTCCGGTCGACCCGGCGTCGGACTCGGCGGCGGCGAACGCCGTCGTCGCCTCCTCGTCGGCCTCGCCGCCGCTCGCGGCCACCGCCGCCAGCGCCGCCTCCATGCCGTGCAGGGTCCCCCGCAGGTACTGGAGGTTCCGCCAAGTGGCGGCGTGGAACTCCAGGTACCGCCCCGCCGCGTCGGCCGCGCCCGGCGCGGTCCCGAACGCCGGGGCCCGGCTCAGCGTCCCGGTGCCCAGCACGGGCACCACCTGGTTCTCGAGCGTCTCGAGCAGCCCCAGCAGGAACTGCCGGTACTCCTCGATCGCCTCGGGGTCGAACACCCGCTCCTGCGCCATCGCGCGCCTCCTCTAGCTGTAGGGGTCGTCGCCGGGCCTGACGTAGCCCCAGACGTTCTCGGTCTCGCGGAAGGCGAGGTCCTCCTCCTCGGCCTCCTCGTCCTCTTCGGACTTCTCAGAGCGCTTGCGGGCGTCGGCCGCCTGCTGCCCGCCCACCACCGCGGTCCTGGCGCCGACACCGCCGCCCGAGCCGCCGGTCGACCCGGCCGGACCGGCCGTCCCCGCCGGGCCGAACACCCCCGGAGCCGTCGCGCCGTAGACCGCGCCGCCGCCGGTCACCGCCCCGCCCGCGGCCGCGGGCGCGACCGGGACGCCGCCACCGCCACCGCCGCCGAAGCCGAGCCCGCCCCCGGCGGCCAGGCCGCCCGAGACCGCGCCGTCCACCGCGGCCGGCCCGTCCGAGGACGCCTTCTCCTCCGCCGCCACCTCCTCGGTGCGCACCGAGCCGTCCCCGCCGGGCGGGACCGGGGTCGGGTCCTGCGTCGCCTGCGGGACCGCCGGCGGCGCGGGCTGCTCCATCGGAGGCGGCTCCAAGTCCATGTAGGACGCGTCCGCGACGTCCGGGCAGGGCCGGTCCGCCCCGCCCGCGCTCAACGCCGCCAACTGCTCGCTCTGGCCCGCCCGCTTCTCGCCGATCGCCTCGTCGATCGCGGCGTGCCGCTCGGCGTACCCGGCCAGCTCCGACGCGATGCGGTCGCCGAAGGCGGCCGCGGCCTCCTCGCCCGCCTGCAACCGGTCCTGCGGCAGCACCCCCGCGACCGGTGCCGCCGAAGGCCCCGACCGCTGCTCGATGAAGGCCCGGACCTCGGCGGCCAGCGCGGCGTCCGCGCCGCCGAGCCCGAGCGCCCGCTCGGCCTCCTCGCAGGTCATCAGGATGCAGTCGCCGTGCCACCAGCCGGGCCTGACATGGACCGCGACCAGGTTCGTCCACCCGCCCTCGGCGCCGACCATCGGCGCCGGATAGGGGAGCTCGCCCGAGTCCCCGCCTTGGAGCGTGTAGATCGCCTCCTCGCGGTGCTCGAGCTCCCCGGTCGCGTCCTCGATGTCGTCCAGCACGCCCTGCACGAGCCCGCGGACCTGGTCGACCTGGTCGGCGAAAGCGTCGAAGTCCGTTCCGGCCCAACCGGACGACAGCTCGGCGAGCTTCGTCCTGATCAGGCCCGGCCAGTCGCCCATCACCGCGGCGACCTCCTCGTCCCAGCCGGTGCGCAGGCGCCGCACCGAGAACGCGTCCGGGTCCAGCGGGCGCACCGCGCCGACCGCCGAGCGGAAGTCGTCCTCGGTCGGGTAGGACATCCCCTCGCAGCGGGGTGTGAACCGGCCCAGCTGCCCCTCGACCGGCACGGCCGAGACCAGCTGCTCCCAGTCGGCCTCGGCCGGGTGCGCCACCGGATGCGGGCAGGTCCCCGCCGCGCACCCGGCCCGCTCCGCGCCGGACCCGCCCGTGTCGCCGAAGGCGATCTCCGAGCTGGCGGTCGCGGTCTCCATCCCCGTGTAGGCCGAATCGTCGTACCCGTAGAGCGCGTCGTCGTAGGCCGCGCCCCCGTCGAGGACGACGGCGTCCTCGACGGCCGGCTCGGCGTACGCCGCCGGATCGGCCTCGAAGACCGTCACGTACTCCGAACCCGCGTCGCCCGCGGGGGCCGAGCCCTCGATGAAACCCGCGTCGGTCATGCCGGTGCACCTCCCTGGTCGCTCCTGGTGGTGCGCCAATGGAAGAACGGCCCGCCACGGAATCGCCCCGACTTCGCTCCAGCGGGGTCGGGACGGGGCTGGGGCGGCCCGGGGCACATTGCAGTGGAGGCCCCGGGCACGCCCCGGGCGCGGCACGTCGGAGGAGGAACGGCATGGACGTGTTCATGGAAGTGGAGCGGGTGCGCGGCGGCGGCGCGGACCTGGAGAGCCTCGCGCCGGGGGCCCGCCGGGCCTCCGAGCGCGTGCAGGCGCCCGCCGAGACCGCCGCGTCGGCCAACGCCGGGTTCTTCACCGGCGAGGCGGGCGTCCAGTGGCAGGCCGCGCTCGGCGCCGTCACCGAAGGCGTCGAGCGGCGCCTCGCCTGGCAGGGCGTGCAGGTGACCGGCAGCGCCGACGATTTCGACGGGGCCGACCGCGGGGTCGGCGGCGACCTCGCGGCGATCGAGCGGGCCATGCCCGCGCGGCGCGGATAGGAGGCCCCCATGCCCACGTATGCGGAGGCGCTGGCCGCCGACCCGTCCGGGTTCGTCGACTACGCCGCGGAGATGACCTCGGCCGGGACCGACCTGACCGACCACCGGGCCGAGTACGACGATCTGGTCGCCGCCATCAACACGGGCTGGCGGGACCGGGCGAACACCGCGTTCAACGACGACGTCGCCACCGTCGACGCCCATGTGGACGAGGTGGTCTCGCAGGTCGACCAGGCCGCCGAGCTGCTGGGGACCGGCGGCGGGCAGATGGCGTCGCAAGTGGAGCAGTTGCAGGCCGCCGACGCGGCCTACCGCGGCGCCGGGTTCAACGTGCAGGCCGAGCCGCGCGTCGAGCTCGGGGCCGTCCACTGGGCGGCGATCGCCGCCGCCGGGCCGTTCGGGCCCGTGCTCCAGGCCGTCTACCAGGCCCGCGCCGACGAGGGGACGAGGCGGCTCCGGCTCGGCCTCGCGATGCTCACCGCGACCGACGCCATCACCGGCGCCGCCCTGACCGCGGCGGCGCAGGAGCTCAAGCCCTTGGAGGACAAGGGCGGCCCCGACAACACGATCTGCCCGCCGGTCGTCGGCGAGGACGACGGACCCGGCCGGGACGAGCCGGGCCGCAAGGGCGAGGACGAGTCCGGCGAGAAGACCGCCGAGGACCGGGACGGCAAGGGCGAGAAGGACGAGGACGACGACAAGTCCGGAAAGGACGATGACGGGGACGGCGACAGGACCGAGGACGACAGGGAGCAGCGGGACGACCGACCCGACCCCGAACAGCGGACCGAAGCCCCGCAACCGGACGCCGACCGGCCCGAAGGCCAGGTCCCCGGCATGGAGCAGCCCGATCTCGCCGCGCCCGAGGTCCCCGACTACCAGGGCCCCGACCTGGCCGCGCCCGAGGTCCCCGACTACCAGGGCCCCGACCTGGCCGCGCCCGAGATCCCCGAGTACGAGAGCACCTGGGACCCGGGCGAACTCGGCGACGCCGAACCTATGTCCGGCGGCCTGGCCGCCGGCGGCGGCATCGGCGGCGGCCTCCCCAGCGGCGGCGCCGGTGCGGCGGACCTGCCCTCCGGCGGTTCGGGCACCGCGCCCGGCGGGGTCTTCGCGTCCACGGCCGCGGGCGGGGCGCCCGCCGCGGGGACCGGTTCCGGTGCCAGGCCCGGCGCGGGCGGCTTCATGGGCGCCCCCGGCGCCCGCGGCGCGGCCGTCCCCGACGACGAGGTCGAACGCGAGTCGTTCCTGGTCGAGGACCCCGAAGAGGACGTGTGGGGCATCGGCACCGCCGAGGGCAACCCCTACGTCGACTACCAGGAGGAGCAGTCCGCCCAGAGCGAGCTGCCGCCCCTGCCGCCGGTCGAGGAGATCCCCCCGTTCACCCTCCCCGGCTTCGACCTGCCCGCCGACAAGCCCTGACGCCGTGGGGGACCGGGCCGCGCCCGGTCCTCCACGGCGCGCCGGTCGGCTCGATGAGGCGGCCGGGCCGCATCCCGCCGGGTCGGCGGACACCGCTTCGGCGGGGTCCGCCGCCGCGCAGCGTCCGTTGCAGTGGCGCCGCCGGGACGCCCGCCCGGCCCGCCGCCCGACTCCGCAGGCGGCGGGCCGGTCCCGTCAGCGCGGCACCGCGTCCACGAGCGCCGCCAAGCGGTCGGCCGCGCGCCGCTGCGCCAGCCCGATCGCCGCGGAGGCCTCCGCGGCGAGCTGCTCGTACTCGGTGTCCACGGTGATGTTCGGGACCGTGAACCGGAACGCGGTCAACCGCCCCGCCAAGGTCACCTCGGCCTCGCACACGTCGTCCTCCCCGCCGCCGGACGCGAACCGCTCGGGCGAGCGCGCCGTCCACTCCCGCAGGTCCGCCGAGCGCGGATCGGGCGCGCACCGCGCCAGCAGGTCCGCGCCGATCCGCTCGACGCGCATGACGTGCTCCGCCCGGGCCTCCTCGGCCGCGTCCCAGGCCGCCTCGATCGCCTTCGCCACCGCCCTGCCGCTCATGCGGTCCACCGTGGGGCTCAGCGCCAGCGACCCCAGCCGCCCGGTGTAGTCCAGCCGCAGCCACACCACCCGTCCCGCGTCGGTGCCGTCGAATCCGGCGCCCATCAGCTGCCCGGCGATCGCCCCCGCCCGCGCCGCCGCCTCTGCCGCCGCCGCGACCCGCTCGCGCGTCGGCGCCTCCGACAGCACCCGCACGGCGTGGTCCCGCATCGGACCCTCGGGCAGCTGCGCGGCTGCGGCGCGCGCCGCCGCGAGACGGTCCTCGTATCCCTCCGGAATCGCGATCCTGTCCATCGGGGCCTCCTCTTCGACTCGTTCGATACGGCCTCCCCGGATGCTCGCCCACGCCTCCCCAGATCCGCCCTCGAATCGTCACGCCTCGCCGACCGGGCCCCGCCCGTCCTTGTGGGACACTGGAGTCCCCCTTTCCGCGGTGCTGAAAGCGACGACGCCATGACCCTCGACGTGCGCCTCCTCGGGCCCCTGGAGGTCCGCGTGGACGGGCGCACGACCGCCATCCCCCGGGGCAACGCCACCACCGTCCTCGCCCTCCTGCTCGACGACGCGGGCAAAGCGGTCCCCGTCAGCGGCCTCGTCGCCGGCGTCTACGCCGACGACCTGCCCCTCGACCCCGAGGCCCAGATCCAGAACACCGTCGGCGTCCTGCGCGGCCGCCTCGGCCCCGCCCGCGACCGCATCGAGACCGTCGGCCGGGCCTACCGCTTCCGCATCGACGAGACCGAGCTGGACACCCTGCGCTGCAAGGCGAGCGAGTCCCAGGCCCGCGAGCTGCGCCGCGAGGGCCGCAGCGGGCGGGCCGCCGAGGTCCTGCGCGAGGCCCTCGGCGAGTGGCGCGGGCCCGCGCTGGCCGACCTGCCCGGCCGCGCCGCCGGGGCCATCGGCCGCCGCCTCGACGAGTACCGGCTCACCCTCCTCGAGCAGCGCATCGACGCCGACATCGACGCCGGCCGCGCCCCCGGCGCCGTCCAGGAGCTGCGCCAGATCCTCGCCGTCCACGACACCCGCCAGCGCCTCGTCGCCCTCCTGATGCGCGCCCTCCACGAGTGCGGGCGCACCGCCGAGGCCCTGGCGGCCTTCGCCGACCTCAAGGAGCGCCTCGCCGACGCCCTCGGCGCCGACCCCAACCGCGAACTGGTCGAGCTGCACACCGCGATCCTGCGCGACCAGACCGCCGCGCCCGCTCCCGCGGCCCTCCCCGAACCCGCGCCCTCGGCCCCCGCGATGCTCCCGCGCGCCACGCCCCGCTTCACCGGCCGCGAGCGCGAGGTCCGGGCCCTGGACCGCTTCCTCATGGACGCCGGGTCCGAGGCCGGACTGGCCGCCGTCACCGGCATGGGCGGCGTCGGCAAGACCGCGCTCGCCGTCCGCTGGGCCCACCGGGTCGCCCACCGCTTCCCCGACGGCCAGCTCTACTTCAACCTGCGCGGCTTCGACCCCGCCGCGCCCGCCGCCGACCCCGAGGCCGTCCTCGGCGAGGCCCTCGCCGCCCTCGGCGCGGCGCCGCCCCCGGGCCTGGACGAGCGGGTCGGCCTGTACCGCACCCTCCTCGCCCGGCGGCGCGTCCTGATCGTGCTCGACAACGCCCGCGACGCCGCCCACGTCCGGCCGCTCCTGGCGACCGCCCCCGGCAGCTTCACGATCGTCACCAGCCGCGACCGGCTCGTCGGCCTCGACACGCACGAGGGGGCCGAGACGGTCCCGCTCGGCCCGCTGTCCGCGGCCGAGTCCGAGGCGCTGCTGGCCAGGCGGATCGGGCCCGAGCGGGCCGCCGCCGACCGCGCGGCCGTCGCCCGGATCGCCGGGGCGTGCGGCGGACTCCCCTTGGCGCTCACGCTCGCCGGCTCCCGGGCGGCCGGGCCCGAACCGGTCGGCGTCCTCGCCGACCGGTTCGCCGCCTCGCCCGACGTCCTCGGGGTCCTCGCCGCCTCCGACACCGCCTCGGACCTCCGCACCGTCTTCGACAGCTCCTACCAGCTGCTGGGGGAGCGAGACGCGCTCGCGTTCTGCCTGTTCGGCCTCCACCCCGGGCCGGACCTGACGCCCGCGGCGGCCGCCAGCCTCATGGGCGCCGCGCCCGGCGAAGCCCGGGCCGCGCTGGCCGGGCTCGCCGAGTCCAACCTGGTCGAGCGGCTCCCGGGGGAGCGGTACGCCATGCACGGCCTGCTGCGCGAGTACGCCGCCGAGTGCTTCGCCGACGAGGTGCTCGACGCCGAGCGGCGCGCCGCGGCGCTGCGCATGGTGGAGCACTACCTGTACGCCGCGCACGGTGCCGACCGGTTCCCGGCGGGCGGCCACCGGATCGAGCTCGGTCCGGCCGCGCCCGGCGTCCACCTCGAACCGGTCGCGGACGCGGCGGGCGCCGCCGCCTGGTTTGCGGCCGAGCGCCGCGTCCTGTCGGGGCTGCTGCGCACCGAGTCGGGGTTCCAGGCCGACCTGCGCGTCTGGCAGCTCGGCTGGCTCCTGGCCGAGCGGCTGCCCGACCGCGGCGCGGGCCGCGAGCTGCTCGAGGTCCAGCGCGCCGCGCTCGCGGCCGCCGAGCGGCGCGGCGGCGCGTTCGAACGGGCGGTCTCGTTGGGCTACTTGAGCATCGCCTACGGGGAACTCGGCGAGCGGGACCGCGCCCGCGAGTGCGCGGAGCGGTCCGCGGCCCTGGCCGAGCGCGACGGCGGGACCTGGGTGCGCGGCTTCGCGGCCTACGCCCGGGCCAGGGCCGTCCCCCCGGCCGACCCCCGGACCGCCGAGCGAGCCCGCCTCGCGCGGGACCGGTTCCGCGCCGCAGGGGACCGACTGTGGGAGGGCCGGGCGGCCGCGCTCACGGCCCGCGAACTCCCCGACGCCGCGTAATCGCAGCTCACAGCCCTGTTAAAGCCGCCTCTCCATCGGAGTTGACACCGCGCGCCCTCCTCGTGCTATGGTTCATTAGTCAAGTAATGAACCTCTGAACCAACGAACCGACTGACACGAAGGAGGCGAGATGTTCGATGACGGCGCACCGATCTATCGGCAGATCGCCGATCAGATCAAGGCCGAGATCATGAATGGATCGCTCGAACCGGGAGGCAAGGTCATGTCGACCAACCAGTACGCCGCGTTCTACCAGATCAACCCGGCCACCGCTCAGAAGGCGTTCCGGGAGCTGGTCGACGAGGGCGTCCTCTACAAGCAGCGCGGGGTCGGCATGTTCGTCGCCGACGACGCCCGCGACAAGCTCGCCGCCGACTTCCGCGACCGCTTCTTCGAACGGGTCCTGGCCCCCCTGGTCCGCGAGGCCCGCCAGGCCGGCATCCCCCTGACCGACATCATCGACTACCTCCGCGCCAGCCACGACGCCGGCGGCGCGGTAGACCAGACCGAGAAAGGCGCCCTCCAATGAGCTTCACCGTCAACCTCCGCGACGTCACCCTCAAGTACGGCGACTCCGACGCCCTCGCCGACGTGGACCTGACCCTCGAGGCCGGGAAGATCTACGGCCTGCTCGGCCGCAACGGCGCCGGCAAGACCAGCCTGCTCAGCCTCATCGCCGCGTTCCGCAAGCCCACCACCGGGCAGATCCTCGTCGGCGGCGAACCGGTCTGGGAGAACGCCCCGATCGTCTCCCGCGTCGCCCTCATCCGCGAAGGCGGCGACTTCGACGACTCCGACTACGTCAAGGCCGCCATCGAGACCGGCCAGATCCGCCCCGGCTTCGACACCGACTACGCCTACAAGCTCGCCGACCGGTTCGAGCTGCCGCTGAAGAAGCGGGTCCGCGAGCTCTCCCGCGGCAAGCGCTCGACCCTGGCCGCCGTCTGCGGCCTCGCCGCCCGCGCCGAGCTCACCATGTTCGACGAGGTCCACCTCGGCATGGACGCCCCCACCCGGGACGCGTTCTACAAGGAGCTCCTCGCCGAGTACATGGACCGGCAGCACACCGTCATCCTCTCCACCCACCTCATCGACGAGGTCGCCAACTACCTCGAGGAGGTCGTCATCGTCGACCGCGGCCGCATCCTGCGCCACGAGGACGTCGAGACCTTCCAGGGCATGGGCGCCACCCTCACCGGGCAGGCCGACGCCGTCGACGCCGTCGCCGCGGGCCTCGAAGTCCTCGCCGAGCAGCGCCTCGGCGGCACCAAGAGCGTCACCGTCGCGACCCGCCTCGACGCCCCGACCCGCGAGCGCGCCGCCGCGGCCGGGATCGAGATCGGCCCCGTCGGCCTCCAGGACCTCTTCATCCACCTCACCGAGCCCGGCAAGAACGGAGCCTGACGATGGCCGCCCTCGCCAACCTCCAACTGCCCACCCGCCGCTACGCCCTCGGCGTCAGCCTCCCGGGGGAGGCGCTGAAGTACTTCAGGTACTGGATCCTCGCGGCCGTGGCGATCTCCTTCCTCGGCCCGCTCGCCCTCTCCCGCTACAACGACATCGACCTCTCGACCTGGTTCTACACCGCCAACGTCGCCAAGTGGTTCACCGCGTTCATCGGCGGCGGCTTCCTGGCCGTCCTGGTGCCCAACATGATCGCCGTCGGCCTGACCCGCCGCGAGCTGTCGGTCTCCATGGGGATCTTCGGCCTCCTGTGGTCGCTGTCCCTCGGCGCGGTCGTCTTCGCCGGCATCGCGCTCGAACGCGCCTACTACCACGCCATGGGCTGGTCCCAGGGCATCGACGCCAACGACGTCGTCGCCCCGATCGGCTCCTGGAGCGAGACCCTCGGCTTCGCCGCGGTCTACCCGCTGGTCTACCTGGTCTACTTCACCGCCGGGGCCCTCATCGGCGCCGCCTCCTACCGCTGGGAGGGCACCGGCTGGCTCCTGCTGGTCCCGGTGATCCCGATCGTCTTCAGCCTCGACAACGCCCTGTACAACACCGAGCCGTTCGGCCCGGGCTGGGCGGGCTTCCTCGGCGGCTTCATCGACGACTGGGGCCGCGGCGTCGTCCTGGCCGGCATCGCCCTCGTCCTCGCCGGCCTCGCGCTCGCCACCCACCGCATCCTCACCGACATCCCGCTGCGCTCGAAGAAGGCCTGACCATGTCCACCGCACTCGCCAAGCGCCGCTACCGCATCGGCGTCTCCCTCTTCCTCGGCTCGGGCCGGTGGCTGCGCTGGCCGCTGCTCCTGTGGGTCGTCGCCGTCCCGATCCTCTCGGTCGTCTTCAGCGGCGCCCTCGAGACCGGGCTGTGGTCGATCTCCACCTCGGTGTTCCAGTGGTTCGTCGCCATCACCGCCGGGGGCTGGATCTACACCAACCTCCCGGTCCTGATCGCCCGCGGCGTCACCCGCCGCGAGGCCACCGTCGCCTACCTCCTCTTCGGGGGGCTCGCCGCGGTCGCGGTGGCGGTGCTCGCCACGGCCGGGTCCGTCGCCGAGCACGCCCTCCTCGACCTGTTCGGCGACCCCTTCGGCACCTGGGGCGAGGCCGTCGCGGCCGGGGCCCGCTATGTGCTGATCACCCCGATCTACTTCTTCACCGGGGCCTTCATCGGCGCGTCGGCCGTGCGCTTCAACGGCAGCACGCTGTTCACCGTGATCGTCCTCGTCGCCTCCACCGGCCACTACGCGGGCGTCCTGGCCCTGGAGTTCGGCCTCTTCGGCGGCGACGGCCTCCTGGCCGCCTGGGCCGCCATCTCCCTCGGCGTCATCGCGATCCTGGCCGCCGCCTCGGCCCTGATCCTGCGGTCCATCGCCGTGCAACCGAAACGAGCCTGACATGAGCACCCCACTCGCGCAGCGCAAGTACCGGTTCGCGATGCAGCTGTCGTCCGAGGTCGGCATGACCTTCGGCCTGTGGATCCTGATGTCGCTCGCGGTCGTCCACGCCGTCACGGCCGCCGCCCGGGCCCTCACGCCCTTCGAAGGGGACTTCAGCCACTACCTCTTCCCCGTCCTGCCGCTGATCCTGGCCGCGGTCGGCTGGGTCCACCTCTACCGGTCCTTCCCGCTCGCCGTCACCGCCGGCATGACGCGCAAGGAGTTCCTGACCGCCTACGCGGTCTTCGGGGCGATCGTCGTCGCCGGGGGGTTCGCCTTCATGCAGCTGTTCGTGATCCTCCAGGACCTGCTCGTCCCCGCCGGCGCCGGAATCGACGCCTACGGCGCCGACCCGCTCGAGTCCCTGACCCGCTCGGCGGTCTACTTCGCCGCCGGGGCGGCGGCCGGGGCGCTCATGGCCCGCTTCGGCGGCCGCGGGCTCAGCGGCCTGCTCGCGGGCCTGGTGTTCGGGGCGGTGCTGCTCCGGCAGGTGCCCCTGGAACTGGCGCGTTCGGAGTACTTCGGCGGCTCCGCCGTCCTGGAGCTCCCCTCCGAGGAGGCGCTGCTCGCCCCGCTCGACGCGGTCCTGGCCGCGCTGCTCGCACTCGTCGTGTGGGCGGCGCTGGCGAAGGCGCCCATACCGAACAGCAGGCGGTGACCGGCATGGGCCTCTTCGGCGTCGACGTGCCCTTCCCGATGGCCGTGCTGGCCGCGTGCATCGCGGCCTGCATGGTCGCCGGGCTGCTGCTGACCGCCGAGCCGCCCGCGCCGCCGAGGCCCCTGCCCGGCGAGACGCGCCCGGGCCGCACCACACCCTCCCCCGACCCCTCACAGGGAGTGCCCGACGAGTGGGACACTGGAGGACGGTCAGCACACGCTTCGGAAGGTCAGCACATTGTCGATCCAGCCCATCCGCATCTTCGGCGACCCGGTCCTGCGCACCGCCGCCGATGAAGTCGACACCTTCGACAAGGAACTCCGAGGCCTCGTGAAGGACCTCCTCGACACCATGCGCGACGAGGGCGGCGCCGGGCTTGCCGCCCCGCAGCTGGGCGTCGGCAAGCGCGTCTTCGCGTTCGACGTCGACGACGTCATCGGCCACATCGTCAACCCGGTCCTCGAGTTCCCCGACGAGGAGGAGCAGGACGGCCCCGAGGGGTGCCTGTCCCTCCCGGGCCTCTACTTCGACACCGTCCGCCGCCAGAACGTGGTCGCCAAGGGCTTCAACGAGTACGGCGACCCCCTCCAGATCGTCGGCACCGGCCTCATGGCCCGCTGCCTCCAGCACGAGACCGACCACCTCGACGGCATCATCTTCATCGACCGCCTCGACGCGGAGCGCCGCAAGGCCGCGATGTCCGAGATCCAGTCCCAGGACTGGTACAACGAGGACGTCAAGGTCAAAGTCACCCCCCACGACTCCAAGGGTGTGTTCTTCAAGCGATGAGGATCGTCTTCGCCGGGACCCCGGAGGTCGCCCTGCCGACCCTCGAGGCCCTCCACGGCTCCAGCCACGAGGTCGCCGCCGTCCTCACCAGGCCCGACGCCCGTACCGGGCGCGGCCGCAAGGTCTCCCGCTCGCCCGTCGCCGCCTGGGCCGACGAGCACGGCGTCGAAGTGCTCACGCCCGCCAAGCCGCGCGAACCCGAGTTCCTGGAGCGCCTGCGCGACCTCGAGGCCGACATCGTCCCCGTCGTCGCCTACGGCGCGCTCGTGCCGCCCGCCGCCCTGGCGATCCCGCGCCTGGGCTGGATCAACCTCCACTTCTCGCTCCTGCCCGCGTGGCGCGGCGCCGCCCCCGTGCAGCACGCCGTCCTCAACGGCGACGCGATGACCGGCGCCTGCGTCTTCCAGCTCGAAGCGGGCCTCGACACCGGCCCGGTCTACGGGCGCCTCACCGAGCCCGTCGAGCCCGGCGACACCTCCGGTGCGCTCCTCGACCGCCTCGCCGTCGCCGGCGCCCGCCTCACCCTCGACGTCGTGAACGCCCTCGACGTCGGCGCGCTCGTCCCCGAACCGCAGCCCGAGGACGGCGTCTCCTACGCCCCCAAGGTCACCGTCGAGGACGCCCGCGTCCGCTGGGGCGACCCCGCGTTCGCCGTCGACCGGCGCGTCCGCGCCGTCACCCCCGCGCCCGGCGCCTGGACCGAGTTCGACGGCCAGCGCCTGCGCCTGGGGCCCGTCTCGGTCGACCCCGGCGGGCCCGCGCTCGCCCCCGGCGAGGTCGCCCTCGCCAAGCAGGCCGTCCACGTCGGCACCGCCACCGACCCGGTGCGCCTCGGCGAGGTCCAGCCCGCCGGGAAGAAGCCCATGGACGCCGCCGCGTGGGGCCGCGGCCTCCAGCACGCGGGGGAGGTGCGGTTCGCATGAGCGACAAGCGCAACCGCCGCCGTAACGAGGCGCCCGCCCGCCCGACCGTGAACCCGCGCCGCGTCGCCTTCGACGCGATCCGCGCCGTCACCGCCGACAACGCCTACGCCAACCTCGTCCTGCCCCGGATGCTCGCCGAGACCGGCAACACCGGCCGCGACGCCGGGCTCGCCACCGAGCTGGCCTACGGGACCCTCCGCAGCCTCGGCACCCTCGAGGCGATCCTCGCCGCCGCCTCCGGGCGCGACGTCCGCGAACTCCAGCAGGACCTCGTCGACGCCCTCTGCCTGGGCGCCTACCAGCTGCTGTACATGCGCATCCCGCCGCACGCCGCGGTGGCGACCACCGTGAGCCTCGTCAAGGCCGCCGTCTCCCCGCGCGTCTCCGGGCTCGCCAACGCCGTCCTGCGCAAGGTCGCCGCCAAGGACCTGGACGAGTGGACCGCCGAGCTCGCCACCGGCGACCGCCTCGCCGACCTCTCGCTGAGCCACGCGCACCCCGAGTGGATCGCCGCCGAGTTCGCGGCGGTCGTCGGCCCCGACGAGCTCCCGGCCGCGCTCGCCGCCGACAACGTCGCCCCGCCGGTGCACCTGTGCGCCAAGCCCGGTCGCATCACCAAGGGCGACCTCTCGCGCGAGACGCGCGGCGGCCGCCACGGCCAGTGGTCCCCGTACGCGGTCTACCTGCCCGGCGGCGACCCCGGCCGCGTCAAGGCCGTCGCCACCGGCCTCGCGCACGTCCAGGACGAGGGCAGCCAGCTGGTCGCCCTCGCGCTCGCCGAGGCGCCCCTGGAGGGCCGCGACGAGGCCTGGCTCGACCTGTGCGCCGGCCCCGGTGGCAAGACCGGCCTGCTCGGCGCTCTGGCGGCCGAGCGCGGCGCGGCCGTGGACGCGGTCGAGGTCCAGCCGCACCGAGCCGAGCTGGTCGCCAAGGCCGCCAAGGGACTGCCGGTCACCGTCCACACCGGCGACGGCCGCGAGTTCGGCGAGGCCGGGAGCTTCGACCGGGTGCTCGTGGACGCCCCCTGCTCGGGGCTCGGGGCCCTGCGCCGCCGCCCCGAGGCGCGCTGGCGCAGGCAGCGCTCGGACCTCGACGACCTGGTCCCGCTCCAGCGGGAGCTCCTGGCCTCCGGGCTGCGCCTGGCCCGGCCGGGCGGGCTCGTCGCGTACGTGACCTGCTCGCCGGTGACCGCCGAGACCGAGGAGGTCGTGGCGGCGGTGCTCAAGGACGGGGGAGCGGAGCCGGTCCGGCCCCGCTGGCTCACCGGGCGGGTGCCGGACTCGGCGCGCGGCGACTTCGCCCAGCTGTGGCCGCACCGCCACGGCACCGACGCCATGTTCCTCGCGCTGATCCGCAAGGACGCGTAAGCGATATCATCCCAGCTCCGCCCGGTGCGCCGGGCGGAGCTGGGCGGTCGCGCCCGTTTTGACGGGTGTACTCACTTAATCCATCTCCTCGGGAGCGCTACCATGCATTGACATAGGTAAATGTACTTCGGGTTTACCGGCACGAAGACCCCAAGGAGCATCAGATGAAACGACGACAGCGCCTCGCGGCGATCGTCGCGGGCACGGCCACCGCCGTCGCGACCGCGCTCGGCGCGGGACTCCTCCTCAGCCCCAACGCGGGCGCGCAGGACGGCGTCACCGCCCAGGCACAAGCACTGTGGACGAACCCCAACACGCAGGCGGCCGAGTGGGTCGCGGAGAATCCGAACGACTGGCGCGCGGCCATGATCCGCGACCGCGTCGCGGAGACCCCCGCGGGCACCTGGTTCACCCAGCACAACCCGAGCACGATCCAGTCCCAGGTGCAGGGGGTGGTCTCCGCGGCCGCCGCCGACGGCGCCGCGCCCATCATGGTCGTCTACAACATCCCCAACCGCGACTGCGGCGGCCACTCGGGCGGCGGCGCCCCCGACCACCAGTCCTACCGCCAGTGGGTGGACGCGTTCGCCGCCGGGCTCTCCGGTCCGGCCTACATCATCCTCGAGCCGGACACGCTCCCGCACGACTGCGCCGACCAGAACCAGCGCCAGCAGATCAACCAGTCCCTGATCCACGCGACCCAGGCCATCAAGAACGCCGACTCGCAGGCCAAGGTCTACATCGACATCGGCAACTCCGACTGGCTCGCCCCCTCCACGGCGGCCCAGCGGCTCCAGGACGCCGGCGTCCAGTACGCCGACGGCTTCGCGCTCAACGTCTCGAACTACCGCACCACCCAGGAGTCGTCCGACTACGCCCACCAGATCCAGAACATCATCGGCTCCAACAAGGGCGCGGTCCTCGACACCAGCCGCAACGGCAACGGCCCCCTGGGCAGCGAGTGGTGCGACCCGACCGGGCGCGCGATCGGCTCCTACCCGACCACCTCCACCGGCATCGCCGGCATCGACGCCTTCCTGTGGGTCAAGCTCGTCGGCGAGGCCGACGGCTGCGCCGGCTCGGCCGGGCAGTTCATCCCCGACCTGGCCTACCAGCTCGCTAACGCCGCCGGCTCCGACTGGCCCGGCCAGGTCGAGCCGACCGACCCGGTCACCAGCGACGACCCCACCTCGGACGACCCGACCTCGGACGACCCCACCACCGGCGGCCCGGGCGAAGGGGACTGCACCGTCCACGTCGACGTCGTCAGCGACTGGGGCTCGGGCTGGCAGGGCAAGGTCTCGATGACCCCCGACCAGGCCGTCAACGGCTGGACCGTCTCGTGGACCTGGCCCGGCTCGCAGTCGGTCACGAGCAGCTGGAACACCCAGCTGAGCTCCTCGGGCTCGACCGTCACGGCCTCGGACGTGGGCTGGAACGCCTCGGTCTCGGCCGGTCAGACCAAGGAGCTGTTCGGCTTCGTCGCCTCCGGCCCCGCCGCCGACTTCGACGTCGCCTGCTGACCCGGCTCCGTCCATTGCTGACCTGAGGTCACAGAAGGCACCAGGTGTCCGGCCTGCGTCGCGGTTTCGCGACCTACACTGTCCGTGTGGCACAGTTCCAAGCGGCGCAGGCCGACACCGTCATCGCTCCGAGTCTGCTGGCGGCCGACTTCGCCCGCCTCGCCGAGGCGGCCGAGGCCGTCGAGGGGGCCGTCGACTGGCTCCACGTCGACGTCATGGACAACCACTTCGTCCCCAACCTCACGCTCGGCCCGCCCGTGGTCAAGGCCCTCAAGGCCGCCACGGGCATCCCGCTCGACTGCCACCTCATGATCGAGGACCCGGCCCGCTGGGCCGTGGGCTACGCCGAACTGGGCGCCCACAACGTCACCTTCCACGCCGAGGCCAGCGACGATCCCGTCGCCCTCGCGAAGGACCTGCGCTCGGCGGGCGCCAAGGCCGGCCTCGCCGTCGACCGCGACACCCCGGTCGAGGACTACCTGGAGATCCTCCCCGAGTTCGACACGCTCCTGATCATGACGATCAAGGCCGGCTTCGGCGGCCAGTCGTTCATCCCCGAGCTGCTCGACAAGGTCCGCACCGCGCGCGCCCACGCCGCCTCCGGGCACCTGGACCTGCGCATCGAGGTCGACGGCGGGATCGCCGACGACACCATCGCCGCCGCCGCCGAGGCCGGAGCCGACGCGTTCGTCGCCGGCACCGCGATCTACGGCGCGGACGACCCTGCCGATGCGGCCCGGCGCCTGCGCGCCCGCGCCGACGCGGCACGATCATCAGCTTGAGCCCAAATGGCAGCCTCCACCCCTGACCTGGTCCTGATCGCCGACGCCGATCCCGAGATCGCCGAGTTCCTCGCCGCCCGGCTGCGCGCCGACGGCTTCGACACCGCCCTCGCCCGCGACGGCTACCAGGCCCTCGCCGGGATCGCCCTGCGCCGGCCCGGCATCGTCCTGCTCGAGTCCGACCTGCCGTTCATCGACGGCCTCGCCCTCACCCGGCAGCTGCGGGCCGACCCCGCCACCGCGAGCCTCCCGATCATCCTGCTCGGCGCCCAGCCCTCCTCGGCCGACAAGATCGCCGGGCTCAAGGCCGGCGCCGACGACTACATCGCCAAGCCCTTCGACCCCGCCGAGGTCTCCGCCCGCATCGACTCGGCGATCCGCCGCCACCGCGAGGTCCGCGAGTCCTCGCCGCTCACCGGCATGCCCGGCAACGACCGCATCCTGCGCGAGCTCCAGTCCTGGATCAAGCGCGGCGACCCGTTCGCCCTGTGCTACATCGACATCGACCAGTTCAAGGCGGTCAACGACGTGTACGGGTTCGTGCGCGGCGACGAGTTCATCAGGGCCCTCGCCGAGTGCGTCTACGCCGCCGCCGGGGACGCCGGGGCCGCCCCGGTCTTCCTCGGCCACGTCGGCGGGGACGACTTCACCATCCTGTGCCTGCCCGAGCACGCCGAGGCCGTCACCGGCTTCCTCAACGACCACTTCGCGCGCCGCGTCCGCCTGCTGTGCGACCCGGGCGACGTCGAGCGCGGCTACATCGAGCACGCCGACCGCACCTCGCGGCGCATGTCCCGCTCGCGCCTGCCCACGCTCTCGACCGGCGTCGCCCTCTCCACCCAGCGCCGCTTCGCCGACGCCTACGAGGCGGTCGCCGAGGCCACCGCCCTCAAGAGCGTCGCCAAGTCCCACTCGGGCAACTACGTGGCCTTCCCCGAGGGCCGCGCTCCCGGGCGCACCGGCGGCCGCCCCGTCTTCTGGCGGAACGACCGGTGACCGGCCCGCGCCGCGCAGTAGGGTGCGTCACAGTCCGGGCCGCGGCGGAATAACCCCGTGGCACAATTCCTTGTAGCAAACGCGCGTCAGCGGGGTCGGTGAAACTCCGAGCCGGCGGTGAGCGGCATCAGCCGCGAGTCCGCGACCCGTCCGCATCCAGCGGACGGTTGACCTGGTGGGAATCCAGGACCGACGGTCAAAGTCCGGATGGGAGCAGACGCAACGCGGGAGGCCACTGGCGGCCCCTGCGAACCGTTCTTCTGCCCCGCCTGCGTGCCGTACACCAGTTGCAGCAGGTAGGGGGTTCCATCCCGTGTTCACCGGAATCGTCGAAGAACTCGGCGAAGTCGTCAAGGCGAGTGAAGCGTTCCTCGCCGTCCGCGGACCGATCGTCACCTCGGACGCGCACCTCGGCGACTCGATCGCCGTCAACGGCGTCTGCCTCACCGTCATCCTCGTCGACGGCGACGTCTTCCACGCCGACGTCATGGAGGAGACCTACCGCCGCACCGCCATCGGGGGCCTCCGCGAAGGCGACAGGGTCAACCTCGAGCGCGCCGCCACCCTCACCACCCGCCTCGGCGGGCACCTCGTGCAGGGCCACGTCGACGGCGTCGCCGAACTGGTCAAGCGCACCCCCGCCGCCGAGTGGGAGGAAGTGACCTTCCGCCTCCCCGCGGGCCTCGCGAAGTACGTGGTCGAGAAGGGCTCCATCACCGTCGACGGCACCTCCCTGACGGTGGCCGCCATCGACGGCGACGAGTTCACCGTCGGCCTCATCCCCACCACGCTCGAAGCCACCACCTTGGGCCGCAAGCAGGTCGGCGACACGGTCCACATCGAGACCGACGTCGTCGCCAAGCACGTGGAGAAACTCCTCCAGCACACCGGGAGCCAGTTGTGAACGACATCCGCCTGGACAGCGTCGTTATGAACACGATCGAGGACGCCGTCGCCGCCGTCGCCGAAGGCCGGCCCGTCATCGTCGCCGACGACGTCGACCGCGAGAACGAGGGCGACATCGTCTTCGCCGCCGAGGACGCCACCGCCGAGCTCATGGCCTTCACCATCCGCCACACCGGCGGGTACGTCTGCGTCGCCATGCCCGAGGACACCGCCGACCGGCTCGAGCTGCCCCCGGCCTACCACGTCAACCAGGACTTCAAGGGCACCGCGTTCGCCGTCACCGTCGACGCCCGCAAGGGCGTGACCACCGGCATCTCGGCCGCCGACCGCGCGCAGACCGTCCGCGTCCTCGCCCACCCGGAGACCGTCGCGACCGACCTCAACCGGCCCGGCCACATCGTCCCCCTGCGCGCCAAGGACGGCGGCGTCCTGGTCCGCCGCGGCCACACCGAGGCCGCGATCGACCTCACCCGCCTCGCGGGCAAGCGCCAGGTCGGCGTCATCTCCGAGATGATGAACGACGACGGCACCATGATGCGCCTGCCCGAGCTGCGCGACTTCGCCGACGAACACGGCCTCGCGCTCATCACCGTCGCCCAGCTCGTGGAGTGGCGCCAGCGCAACGAGACCCACGTCAAGCGCCTCGCCGAGGCGCGCCTCCCGCTGGAGGCCGGCGAGTTCAAGGCCGTGGGCTACCGCGCCGCCTTCGACGGCAACGAGCACGTCGCCCTCGTCAAGGGCGACATCGGCGACGGCCGCGACGTCCTCGTCCGCGTCCACTCCGAGTGCCTCACCGGCGACGCCTTCGGCTCGCTGCGCTGCGACTGCGGCCCGCAGCTCCAGGCCGCCCTGCGCGAGGTCGAGGCCGAGGGCCGCGGCGTCGTCCTCTACATGCGGGGCCACGAGGGCCGCGGCATCGGCCTGGTCCACAAGCTCCAGGCCTACCAGCTCCAGGACCAGGGCCGCGACACCGTGGACGCGAACCTCGAGCTGGGTCTGCCCGCCGACGCCCGCGACTGGGCCGTGGGCGCGCAGATCCTCGCCGACCTCGGCATCAAGTCGATGCGCCTGCTGACCAACAACCCCGACAAGCGCGCCGGGATCGAGGGCCACGGCCTCGAGGTCATCGACCGGGTCTCCCTGCCGACCTACGCCACGCCCGACAACATCGCCTACCTGACCACCAAGCGCGACCGCATGGGGCACCTCCTCGCGGACCTGCCCCGGCTCGCGCCCGCCGACGACGCGCTGGGAGCAGCCTGACATGGCCGGACACGGAGCACCCGAGATCAAGGTGCCGGACGCCGCCGGGCTCACCCTCGGCGTCGTCGCCACCGACTGGAACGCCGAGGTCGTCGGGCAGCTGCTCAAGCGGGCCCTCGACGCGGCGGCGGACGCCAAGGTCGCCGAGGTGAAGGTCCTGCACGTGGCCGGGGCCGTCGAACTGCCGGTCGCGGCCCAGGCGCTGGCCCGCCGGTACGACGCCGTGGTCGCCCTCGGCACCGTCATCCGCGGCGGCACGGCCCACTTCGACTACGTGTGCAAGTCGGTCACCGAAGGGCTCACCAGGGTCGCGCTCGACGAGTCGACGCCCGTGGCCCACGGCGTGCTCACCGTCGACGACCAGGAGCAGGCGCTCGCCCGCGCCGGCTACCCCGAGTCCGCGGAGGACAAGGGCTACGAGGCGGTCGTCGCCGCCCTCGGCGCGGCCCTGGCGATCCGCTCGCTCGGCTGACCTCCGACGCGGCGGGGGGGGGGGGGGGGGGGGGGGGGGGGGGGGGGGCCCCCCCCCCTTGGGGGGGGGGGGGGGGCGC
>NZ_JAJLQZ010000023.1 GCF_020991375.1 Glycomyces amatae
GGGGGGGGGGGCGGGGCCCCCCCCCCCGGGGGGCGGGCCCCCGGGGGGCCCCCCCCCGGGGGGGGGGCGGGGCCCCCCCCCCCGGGGGGCCCCCCCCCCACCGCCGTGCTGCTCGCCTAGTCTTCGCTGGTGCGGCGGTCGCTGTCGCCCGTGGGGCGACGGCGGCGCCGGCGCCTGCGGGCCGGGGCGTCGCCTTCGGCGCCGCTCCCGCCCTGCCGGGTCTGCTGCTCGGCCGCGGGGTTCGACTCGCGCGCGGCCGCGCTCTCGTCGCCCTCCTGGCGGATGCGGCGCCGCTGCCGCTGGCGCGGCGCGGGCGCCTCGCCCTCGCCGGACGCCTCGCGGCCCGAACCCCGGCGGTCGCCGCCGCGGCCTCCGCCGCGCCGGTCGCTCTCGCCGCGGCCCTTGCCGCGCGGACCGCGGCTGCGGGACTTCTTGCGGCCCTCGCCCTCGACGTTCTCCTCGCGCTCGGCGCTCAGGCCGTCGCGCTTGCGCAGCTCGCTCGGCAGCGACGACGGGGCGCCCTCGGGGATGTCCAGGTCCGTGTACAGGTGGTCGGAGGTGTGGTACGTCTCCAGCGGCTCGCCCAGGTCCAGGTTGTTGGCCTTGACGATGATCTTCCAGCGCGGCAGGTCCTCCCAGGTCAGGAAGGTCACCGCGATGCCGGTCGCGCCCGCGCGGCCGGTGCGGCCGATGCGGTGCACGTACGTCTCGGCCTCTTCGGGCGCGTCGTAGTTGATGACGTGCGTGATGTCGGGGACGTCGATGCCGCGCGCGGCCACGTCGGTCGCCACGAGCACGTCGATCTTCCCCGAGCGGAACGCCCGCAGGGCCCGCTCGCGCGCGTTCTGGCCCAGGTCGCCGTGGACCGAGCCGACCGCGAAGCCGCGGAAGTCCAGCTCGTCGGCGAGTTTCTGCGCGGCGCGCTTGGTGCGGCAGAACATGATCGTCAGGCCCCGGTCGTTGGCCTGGAGGATCCGGGCCGCGACCTCGACCTTGTTCATCGCGTGGGTCATGTAGACCAGCTGCCGGGTGTTGTTCGCGGCCTCCAGGTCGGGCGCGCTCACGTCGGCGGCCACGGTGATGGGCCGGTTCATGTGGCGCCGCGACAGCGACATGATCGTGTCGGGCATCGTCGCCGAGAACAGCATCGTCTGGCGCTGCTCGGGCAGGAGCTTGAGGATCTTCTCGACGTCCTCGGAGAAGCCGAGGTCGAGCATGCGGTCGGCCTCGTCGAGGACGCAGTGCGCGATCTGGTCCAGCTTGATGTGCTTGGACTTGTAGAGGTCGAGCAGGCGCCCGGGGGTGCCGACGATGATCTCGACGCCCGCCTTGAGCGCGTCGACCTGGGGCTCGTAGGCGCGGCCGCCGTAGATCGGCAGGACCCGGACGCCGCGGGTCTTGCCCGCGTCCTCGAGGTCCCGCGAGACCTGGAGCCCCAGTTCGCGGGTCGGGACCAGGATCAGCGCCTGCGGTCTGCCGCTCGCGCCCTCCTCCGCGGAGGTGATCTGGTCGATGATCGGCAGGCCGAACCCGAAGGTCTTGCCGGTGCCGGTGGGGGCGCGGCCGATGATGTCGGAGCCGCGCAGTGCGATCGGGATCGCGTACTCCTGGATGGCGAAGGCCCGCTCGATGCCAAGCGCCGCAAGCGCTTCGACGGTCTCCTCGCGAATGCCCAGGGCCGCGAATGTCGGCCCGTCGTTCTTGGGCCGGTCGTTGTTCACTTCGTTCACTCTGTTCACCTCGTGGCGGAGGACGTCACCAGATCCGGGGAACTCGGCGCCACATTCATGTCTCGGTACACAGCGGCGACGACCGCCGGATTCGGAGAGTCGCCGCTTCGCAGGAGCGGTCCGGCGCTTCGCGCCGGTGCCGCGTTGAGGACCGCTCGCACTGTGCTGATGCCCGGCTTGCAAGCATCGCCATAGGGGAACGCCTTGTGAAAGGCCGCGGTCGCTCCTGTCCATCGTACGCTCTCCATGCGCGATCGTCTCGGAGCGCCGCTCGGCGCCCCGCGCGGAGGTGGCCGTTCTCACCCGAAAGCGGCAGTCCTGGCCTGCGAAGACGTGCCCGATCGTCCGGTTCGCGACAACCCCGTGAAGGCGAAGGCCGCTCCGGCCCAGTGATAACCTGCCCCCGTGTCCGAGACAACTGATCCCGCCGCCGGAGCCGACGCCACCGTCCCCGCCGTCCCGGCCCCCGGCCGCGAATCCGTCATCGACCTCCTTGGGCTGCTTGCCCTCGGAGAGCTGCTCGCGTTCGAGCGGATGGTCTTCGACGCGCGGCTGGCCCCGGACCTGGGCCGCCGGGCCGCCCTCTCCGAGGCGGCCGTGGGTGAGATTCGCAACTACCGGCTCCTCGCCGACCGCCTCGCCGAGCTCGGCGCCGACCCCGCCGAGGCGATGGCCCCGTTCAAGGAGGCCTTCCGCTCCTTCGACGCCTCCACCTCGCCGCGCGACTGGCTCGAGGCGCTCGTGAAGGTCTACCTCGGCGACGCCGTCGCCGACGACTTCTTCCGCGCCGTCGCCTCCGGGCTCGATGAGGGCGACCGCGCCCTCATCGAGACCGTGCTCTCCCAGACCGGCGCCGCCGACCTCGCCGCCGAGGAGCTCCGCGCCGCCGTCGAGGCCGACCCGTCGGTCACCGGACGCCTGTCGCTGTGGGCCCGCCGCCTCGTCGGCGAGGGCATCAACCGCGCCCAGGGCGTGGCCGCCGCCAACGAGCGGCTCACCGGGCTCATCGTGGGGGACGGCGGCACCCTCGACGGGCTGCTGCGGCGCCTCACCCGGGCGCACCAGGACCGCATGAAGTCGGTCGGCCTGAACAACTGAGGGCCCGCCCCGCAAGGGGTGTTACCGAATCGAGATGATTCGGCCGCAACGCAGGCGTTCTCCTCCCGCGTCTTGGGGGCGGAGGAGGACACAACATGCGGCTCACGAAAAGCCATGTCGTCAGCGGGGTGCTCGCCCTGGCACTGCTGGGGGCGACCGGTACCGCCTGGTACTTCGCGGCGCAGGCGCGCACGCCGGCGCAGCGGGCGGAGGAGACCGAGGAACCCGACGACAGTGTGATCACCGTCCGGGTCGACCAGGACCAGCTCATCGACACGCTCGAATTCGACGCGGTCCTCGACCGCACCGGGGACTTCGCCGTGCAGGCCCCCGCCGCCCCCGAGGGGATCGAGACCGCGCTGGCCTCGAAGCTCCCGCTCGAGGTGGGCGACGAGGTCAAGGCCGGGACGGTCCTGCTGGAGGTCTCCGGCCGCCCCATGATCGCCCTGGAAGGGGACGTCCCGGCCTACCGGGACCTCCAGGAGGGCGACACCGGGCCGGACGTCGAGCAGCTCCAGCTCGCGCTCCAGCAGCTCTACGGGACCCCCAAGACCGGGACCTTCGACTCGCGCACCGCCGACGACCTCGAGAAGCTCTACGACCACGCCGGGTACGAGCCGCCCGTCAACACCGAAGAGGTGTACAACGAGGGCGGCGGCGAGGAGGACGCGGGCGGCGGGACCGGGGACGAGGGCGGCGGCGAGGAGGACGGCGGGGAGAACGCCGGCGGCGCCCAGGCCTCGACGGTGGAGCGCGCGGCGCTGCCCGCCTCCGAGGTCGTGTTCCTGCCGAACCTGCCCATGCAGGTCTCGAAGATCGACGCGAAGCAGTCCGCGCCCGTCGAGGGCGCCGTGATGACCCTCGCCTCGGGCGACTGGAAGCTCGAGGCCGAGCTCGACGAGGAGACCGCCTCCGAGCTGTCCAAGCTCGGCGACGAGGCCGAGCTCGAGTACGGCTCCGGGCCCCTGGAGGGCCAGGAGGTCGGCGCGTTCGAGCTCGACGTCCGCGAGGAGGCCGGCGAGACCGACGAGTGGACCGGCGAGGAGGGCGAGCCGGTCGAGAAGACCTACGCGGTCTTCGAGTTCGACGCCGACGAGATCGAGGGCCTCGACGACCTCGCCCCCGGCGAGGAGCAGGAGGTGACCCTGGTCCGGGCCCGCTCGGCCGAGGACGCGCTCATCGTCCCGCTCTCGGCGCTGTGGACGGACGCCGAGGACCGCACCATGCTCACCGTCCTCGAGGGCGAGGGCGGGTCCGAGCGCCACATCGAGGTCGACGTGACCCTGCGCCACGAGGGCCGCGGCGTGGTCGTCCCCGTCGAGGGCGAGCTGGCGAAGGGCGACGAGGTCGTGATCGCCTGGCGCGACCGGGGCAACGGCTGATGGCGCGCGAGCCCCGCGAACCCCGCGAGCCCGAGACCGACACCGAGATGCTCGACTACCTCCCCGCCGGGGAGGTCCCGGGCGCCCCCGCCGGAGGGGCGCCGGAGGACGCGCCGCGGGGCCGCGCGGCCCGCCGGGAGGCGAAGCGGGCGGCCAAGGCCGAGCGCCGGGCCGCGGAGGGCGACGACCTCCCGAAGGCCAAGGGCCGCTTCGGGATCCGCAGCATGGGCATCGCCTACGAGGCGTTCCAGTCCCTGCGCGGGCGCTCGATGCGCACCTGGATGACCGCGATCGGCATCGCCCTGGGCATCGCCGCCACGGTCGCCACCGTCGGCCTCTCGTCCACCTCGGCCGCGGCCATCGCCGAGCGCTTCGACGCCACCGAGGCCACCCAGGTCACCGTCTCCTTCTCCAACAACATGCGCGACGCCGGGTACGCGCCCACCCTGGACTCCTCCGAGCGGGTGCGCGGCATCAAGGGCGTGATCGACGCCGGGATCTACTGCGCCGCGGGCGAGGAGCGCGGCGCCTCGCGCACCGAGGGCCAGGACTACGTCCGCGACGTCCCCGTCTTCGGCATGGAGCCGGGCGCGATGGACGCCTTCGGGTTCACCTTCGCCCACGGCGCGTCCTTCGACGCCGGGCACGTCGCCCGCGACGACCGCGTCGCCGTCATGGACGAGTCGGCCGCCCGCGACCTCGGCTTCTCCTCCCTCGAAGGCGGGCCCATGGTCTACCTCGACGGCGAGGAGTACGCCCTCGTGGGCATCTACCGCGCGCCCGAGGGCGAGGCCAAGCTGACCGGCGCCGTCATCGTCCCGCCGACCCCGTGCACCGAGGCCGACGCGTCCTTCGACGCCGCGCAGGTCTTCATCCGCACCGACCTCGGCGCGGCCGACAAGGTCGCCGACACCGCGCCCACCGCGGTCTTCCCCGAAGGCGCCGAGAACCTCTCGGTCTCCAAGCCCTCGGACCTGCGCAGCTTCCGCAAGGGCGTCGAGAACGAGATGCAGGCCCTCCTGCTCGGCCTCGCCGCCGTCTCGCTCGTGATCGGCGCCGTCTCGGTCTCCAACACCGCGCTCGTCAGCGTCATGGAGCGCCGCTCGGAGATCGGGCTGCGGCGCGCCGTCGGCGCCGCCCGCCGGGCGGTGGCGATGCAGTTCGTCTGGGAGTCCACGCTCATCGGCCTCATCGGCGGCCTCGTCGGGACCGTCCTGGGCGTGAACGTGACCGCGCTCGTCTCGCTCTACCGCGACTGGCAGATCGTGTTCGACCCGGCCCTGTTCGCGGCCGGGCCCGTCATCGGCGCCGTCGTCGGCGTGGTCGCCGGCGTCTACCCCGCCTGGCGCGCCAGCCGCGTCCCCCCGGCGGTCACCCTCAGGGCCTGACGCTCGTTAGTCCCGCGTGTGGAGTAGCACTGCGAACCTCGCCGCGGACGCCAGAGCCCTGTTCCTGCCCGCCGCCTGCGCCTCCTGCCGGAGCGCGCCGGCGGCGGGCGGCGGCCTGTGCGCCGACTGCGCCGCCGCGCTGGCCGCCCTCCGGCCGCTCCTGGCGACGCCCCTGCACCCCGCCCCGCCCGTCGTCGCCGCCGGACCCTACGCCGGGGCGCTCGCCGAGGCCCTCAACGAGTACAAGGAGCGCGCCCGCCGCGAACTCGCGCCCGCCCTCGGCGCGCTCCTGGGCCGCGCCCTCGCCGCCGTCGCCCCCGAGGTCCCCGGCGCCGTGCTCGTCCCGATCCCGCCCACCCGGGCCGCCCGCCGCGCCCGCGGCTTCGACCACGTGGCCGCCGCCTGCGCCCGCATCCCCGGCCCCGCGGCCCCGCTGCGCCCCTGCCTGCGGGCGCTGCCGCGGCCCGACTCGGTCGGCCTGTCCCCGCGCCGGCGGGCCCTCGCCGCGAAGCGGAGCCTGCGCGTCGCCGCCCGGCCCGCCGCGGCCCTGGCCGCCGCCGGCCGGCCCGTCGTCCTGGTCGACGACGTCGTCACGACCGGGGCCACGCTCGCGGCGGCCGCCGCGGCGCTGCGGGCGGCGGGACTCCAGGTCCCCGCCGCGATCGCGATCGCCGCCGCATGAACGTGACGGACGGGGTTCATGTGGCGCGGCGGCGGGTACTCACGCGAATGTCGACAAGCCGACAGCCGTTCCGACGAGTATTCGACCGTAAATGCGAATAGTTATCCGAGTCCGCCGATATCCGCGCGCGCGCACCCGAGCGCATTGGAGAATTCCGGTAGCGGAAGGGTCGACTTTCGGTGACCGAGGGGATAGTCTCGAAATCTCGGAACGGTAACGAGACGACAGAGGCCAGATGGCCCAAAGGTGAACGCCCCCATGTCGAGAGGTGTCCCACCCCAGGTCGTCCCATCCGTGAGAGGAGGTAGTTCCATCCGCCGTACCGGAACTTCGGCTCCGGACCCAGCATGCACAACTACGACAGCTCTCCCGCCTGGCAGCGCGGGGGGCACCTGGGAGGTTCAGAGGTGGACATCGTCGTCAAGGGCCGCAATGTGGAGGTTCCCGACCACTACCGCGAGCTCGTCGCCGAGAAGATCGAATCGAAGATCGCCAAGTACCTGGCCCGCTACGACGGGGAGGCGATCGCCATCGACGTCGAGCTCTATCACGAGCCCAACCCCCGCCAGAACGACCACGCTCAGCGCGTCGAGATCACCTGCCGTCCCAAGGGAGCGGTCATCCGCGCCGAAGCCTGCGCCGGCGACTTCAGGTCGGCCTTCGAACTGGCGGTGACCAAGCTCGGGCACCAGCTCCGCAAGACCTCCGACCGCAAGCGGATCCACCGCGGCGGCTCCAAGACCCCCATGTCGGTCGCCGAGGCGACCTCCAACGGCAACGGCTCCCGGGTCTCGCCGCAGGGGGGCACGCTCCTGGTCGAACCCGGCGCGAAGCTCTCCCGCGAGGAGGCCCGCTTCGTCTCCGAGGACGTCGACCACTACGAGGGCCTGGTGGAGGAGCACCTGCCCGGCCGCATCGTGCGCGAGAAGATCCACCCGGGGGAGCCGATGAGCGTCGACGACGCCCTCCAGAACATGGAGCTCGTCGGCCACGACTTCTACCTGTTCCACGACAAGGAGAGCGGCCGCCCGTCCGTGGTGTACCGCCGCAGGGCCTTCGACTACGGCCTCCTGCGCCTCGACCTCTAGACACCGGAACGGACGTCGCCGCGGCGCAAGGCCCGCGGCAGTGATGAAGGGGGAACCCTCCTCCGCGGTCCGGACGCGTTGACGAAGGCGTCCGGACCCGGAACGAGGCCCCGGGCTCGAGCCCGGGGCCTCGTTCTGCGCATGCGGTCCGGCAGGGGTGTCGACCGGCCCCCTAGAGCGCCGAGCCCTCTTTCCACTCGTCGAAGGACAGGATCCAGAAGCCCCAGCCGTTGTTCCACGGCATCTCGCGCGGGGAGCCGACGACGTCGACCGGGTCGCCGCGCTGGGCGATCTCGTAGAACCACTTCGCGTCCGCGTCGCTGGCGTTGACGCACCCGTGCGAGAGGTTCGCCGACCCCAGGCTGCCGTTCCACGGCGCGCCGTGGACGAACTCGCCGGTGGAGTTGATGCGGGTGGCCCATTTGACGTCGGTCGAGTAGTAGCCCTCGTCGCCCTCTTCACGGCCGGGGGAGACCATGGTCTTGTCCGCGAACTTCTCCATCACCAGGTGCACGCCCGTGGCGGTGTAGTACTCCCACTCGGCGCCCGAGCCGCCGCTGATGGGCAGTTCCTTGGCGACCTCGCCGTCGATCTCGACGGTCATGGTGTGGGCGTCCAGGTCCACGTGGGAGATCTGCGACTCGCCGATGACCATCTCGGCGTCGTAGTCCTCGCCGCCCCACACGTCGTCGCCCAGGTGCTCGCCCTCGAAGTCCGCGGTGAACGTGACCGTCTGGTGCGGCTCCCAGTACTCCTTGGTCCGGTAGATGACCTGGTTGTCGCTGATCCAGTTCCAGGCGCCCTCGTGGCCCTTCTCGGACTCCACGAGCAGGAGCCGCTCGACCGCGGCCCGGTCCGGGGCGTCCTCGGTGAACGTCACGATGATCGGCGCGCCCACGCCGACCTCCTCGCCGTCGACCACCGGGGTGACGTCGGCGACCTCGAAGCCCGAGCTCTCACGCGCCTCGGTCGTGAACTGCTGCTCGAACTGGGTCACCGTGCCGTCGGTGCTGACCGCCTTGGCCACGACCGTGTGGGTCGAGCCGGCGTCGAGGATGCCGTCCGAGGTCCAGGACGTCAGGTCCTCCGAGAAGGCGCCCTCGATGGTCTCGGAGCGGTCGGAGGTGACGTTGACCTCTTCGAGGATGCCGTCGACCACCGAGAGGGTGAACGGCGCGGTGGGGTCCTGCGCCTCCGCGGCGGCGTCGAGCGAGACGACGGGAACGATCGGGGCGGGTGTGAACGTCCCCGTCTGGGGCGCCGCGCAGGCGCCCGCCATGAGCAGCAGGGACAGCACCGCCAAGGCGCGCACGGGCATGAGCTTCAAAGGGGGTTCCTCCACAGGGCGAAATGACGCGACCACTATATCTTCGACGCGCAGTACCACCCATTGGGTTGCACGTCAGTCGTCGGATAGCGCAGCCCACAGCAGTGTGTCCCGCCGCTCCCCGGAAAGGGTGGGCAGTCCGCCCCTTTCGACCCCTTCCAGGCGGAAACCGGCGCGGCGCAGGACCGCCTGCGAGGCCGCGTTGTGGACGTCGGTCCCGGCCCAGACCCGGTCGAGCCCGACCGCCCCGAACGCCCAGCGGCGCATCAGCGCCACCGCCCGCGTCGCGTACCCCCGGCCGCGCACCTCCGCGCGCAGGTCGTACCCGATCATCCCGGTCCCGACCACGCGCGCCACGTCGTAGAGCCCGATCGTCCCCTGGTAGCCCCCGCCGTCGTCGATCACCATCAGGGCGCTGCGCCCCCGCAGCCAGTCGACCGCGGCCCGCCACTCGCAGAAGTCCCGCGCCTCGTCGACGCTCGGCGGCAGCGGCAGGGCCGCCCCCGCGTACACGTCCGGGCTCGACCGGTGCCGCAGATGCGCCTCGAAATCGTCGGACCTCAAGGGCCGCAAGGCGATCACGCCGTCGTCCAGCTTCCCGCCCGGCAGGTCCGGCAGCACCCTGGGCGCGGGACCGGGGCCGTCGCCTGGGATGAACCCGAGCACCAGCGCCTCCGTGCCGTCCCAGGCCGCGGCCCGCGCGATCCCGCCGTCGGGGCGGAAGCCGGCCCGCAGCGCCGAGCGGATCGCCGCCTGGTCGCGCACCGGCGCGCGCACCTCGACCCGCCGCGCCCCCGTGGCGAACAGGCTCGGGACGGCCTCCCGCAGCATCGCCGACGCCAGGCGGTCGCCCCGCCGCTCCGGCGCGACCCAGAACCGGACCTCCACGACGCCCGAGCCCTCGAAGCCCAGCACGCCCCAGGCCGCCCCGTCCTCGGGGCCGACGGCCACCGCGCCCGGCTCGAACCCGCAGTCGACCTTCTCGCCTTCGGCGGCCGGACGCAGCGTGAACGCCGTCGTCTCGACGGGTTCGAAGAAATGCACGCACTCAGACAAGCAGGTCGGCCGCGGTGCGTCAAGGTTTCCCGGATGCCTGGTTTGCGCCGTTGCGCGCGGTCCGCGCCCGCACGGGCGTTCAGGCGGTCGCCGCCGCTCTTCGGAGAGCGATCCTATAGGATCTGGGTCACTGCAACTCCTCGGGGAACAGGCTCCCCGACCAGGAGTCGAGTCGGCCGTCCGCGCCGTGGCGGATCCGCCGCCGGACCCCTTCGACGGTGAACCCGGTCTTCTCCGCGACCCGCCGCGACGCCTCGTTGCCCACGACCGCGCGCCACGCGATCCGCTCCAGGCCCAGCTCCTCGAAGCCCAGGCGGCACAGGCGCTTCGCCGCGGCCGTCGCCCAGCCCCGGCCCCGCGCCCACGGCGAGCAGAAGTAACCCAGCTCGGCCTCGCCCGGCTCGCCGAGCGAGAGCTCCACCGAGCCCGAGTACCGGTCGCGCTCGTCGGCCAGCGCGAACAGCACCGACCGGCCCAGGTCCCAGCGGTGCCGCGCCACCTCCAGCCACGCCTCCGCGTCGGCGCGGGTGTAGGGGCGGGGGAGGCTCACCCAGCGCTGGGTCTCGTCGTCGGCGCAGGTCGCCGCCAGATCGTCCAGGTCCCGCTCCATGAGCGGCCGCAGCCGCAGCCCGGCCGCCTCGGTCGCCAGCGACCGCCGCTCGGCCATGAAGAACCGGGCCTGCCGCTTCAGGAGGCCGTAGTGCTCGGGCGGGTCGTCCGCGCCGCGCAGCTCCCCGGGGAGGAGGCCCCCCACCCAGCAGTCGCGGGAGGTCCCGCGCTGGTTGACGCCCGAGCGCGCGACGCCCTCGACGGTGAACCCGGTGCGGACCGCGGCCAGGCGCGAGGCGTGGTTGCCGACGATGGCGTCCCAGGCGATGCGCTTGGCGCCCAGGTTCGCGAACCCGAAGCCCACCGCGGCCCGGATGGCCCGCTGCGCGACGCCGCGGCCCCGCGCCCACGGCGCGGTCACATAGGTGATGGTCATCTCGGACGGGAACGACCGCGTCAGCGCCATCGAGCCCACCAGGGACCCGTCGGCCTCCACGACCGCCCAGCGCGGGTTGCCGCCGTGCCAGTGCCGCAGCTGCGTCCCGACGAACCGGTCGCGGGCCGGGCCGGCCCACGGCAGGGGCATCACGAGGTAGCGCTCGATGAGCGGATCGGCGTAGATCCGGGCCAGGTCGGCCATGTGCCGCTGCTCCCAGGCGACCAGGCGCAGGCCCTCGGCCTGGAGGGTGACGGGTTCCATGGACATCGATTCTGCCGCACCGGCGGCCGTCAGGACCAGCCGCTGGCTGCGCGTAGTATTGAGCGGGAAATCCACCCGATCTGGTCAAGACGCTGCTAGGGGCTGATCTTCCGTGTCGATGTTCGAGAAGGTGCTGCGGGCCGGTGAGGGCCGCGCGCTCAAACGGCTCAATGCGATCGCCGACGCGGTCGACTCCCTGGAGGACGAGTACGAGGCGATGACCGACGCGGAGCTCCGCGCGCTCACCGACGAGTACAAGGAGCGCCTGGGGGACGGCGAGACCACCGAGGACCTGATGCCCGAGGCGTTCGCCACGGTCCGCGAGGCCGCCAAGCGGGTCCGCGGGATGCGCCACTACCACGTGCAGATCATGGGCGGCGCCGCCCTCCACCAGGGCAACATCGCCGAGATGAAGACCGGTGAGGGCAAGACCCTCGTCTCCACGCTCCCGGTCTACCTGAACGGCCTGACCGGCAAGGGCGTCCACCAGGTCACCGTCAACGACTACCTGGTGCGCCGCGACGCGGAGTGGATGGGCGAGATCCACCGCTTCCTCGGCCTCACCGTCGGCGTCGTGCTCCCCGGCGAGGGCTCGGAGAAGCACCGCGAGGCCTACCGGGCGGACATCACCTACTCGACCAACAACGAGCTCGCGTTCGACTACCTCCGCGACAACATGACCGCCTCGGCCGAGAACCTGGTGCAGCGCGGCCACAACTTCGCGCTCGTCGACGAGGTCGACTCGATCCTCATCGACGAGGCCCGGACCCCGATCATCATCTCCGGCCCCGCCGAGCACTCCAAGCGCTGGTACACCGAGTTCGCGAAGATCGTGCGCTCGATGAAGCGCGAGGACCACTACGAGGTCGACGAGGGCAAGCGGACCATCGCGATCACCGAGTCGGGCGTCGCCCGCGTCGAGGACCGCCTGGGCATCGAGAACCTCTACGACTCGGTGAACACCCCGCTGGTGGGCTACCTCAACAACGCGATCAAGGCGCAGGAGCTGTTCGAGCGCAACCGCGAGTACATCGTCTCGGAGTCCGACGAGGTCCTCATCGTCGACGAGTTCACCGGCCGCGTGCTGCCCGGGCGCCGCTTCAACGAGGGCATCCACCAGGCCATCGAGGCGAAGGAGGGGGTGGAGATCAAGCAGGAGAACCAGACCTTCGCGACCACCACCCTCCAGAACTACTTCCGCATGTACGACAAGATCGCGGGCATCACCGGTACGGCCCAGACCGAGGCCTCGGAGTTCAACAACGTCTACGGCATGGGCGTCATCCCGATCCCCACGAACAAGCCGATGATCCGCAAGGACCAGTCCGACGTCATCTACAAGACCGAGGAGGCGAAGTACCAGGCGGTCGTGGACGACATCGCCGAGCGCCACGAGAGCGGCCAGCCGGTCCTCGTCGGCACCGTCTCGGTCGAGAAGTCGGAGATGCTCGGCCGCTTCCTGAAGAAGCGCGGCATCCCGCACAACGTGCTCAACGCGAAGAACCACGCGAAGGAAGCCGACATCATCGCCCAGGCGGGCCAGCGGGGCGCGGTCACCGTCGCCACGAACATGGCCGGGCGCGGCACCGACATCATGCTCGGCGGCAACCCCGAGTACCTGGCCGCGACGGACCTGCGCAACCGCGGCATCGACGAGGCCGACGAGGAGACCTACTCGGCCGCCTGGCAGGAGGCCCTCGCGAAGTTCGAGGAGACCTGCGACGCCGAGGCCGAGGACGTCAAGGACGCGGGCGGCCTCTACGTGCTGGGCACCGAGCGCCACGAGTCGCGCCGCATCGACAACCAGCTGCGCGGCCGCGCCGGGCGCCAGGGCGACCCGGGCGAGTCGCGGTTCTACCTCTCGCTCTCGGACGACCTGATGAAGCGGTTCAACGCGGACGCCGTGCGCGCCATGATGAACCGCCTGCGCGTGCCCGACGACGTCCCGATCGTCTCCAAGATGGTGTCCAAGCAGATCGAGTCGGCGCAGTCGCAGATCGAGGGCCACAACGCGGAGATCCGCAAGAACGTCCTCAAGTACGACGAGGTCATGAACAAGCAGCGCTCGGTCATCTACGACGAGCGGCGCAAGGTGCTCGACGGCGAGGACGTGTCCGAGCAGATCGAGCACTTCGTGGACGACGTCCTGGAGGCCTACGTCGCGGGCGCGACCAGCGACGGCTACGCCGAGGACTGGGACCTGGACGAGCTGTGGAGCGCCTTCAAGCAGCTCTACCCGATCTCCCTGTCCCACAAGGAGCTCGCCAAGGAGGCCGGGGGCCTCGACGACCTCGACCCCGAGACGCTCCTCAAGGCCGTGAAGGAGGACGCGCGCGCCGCCTACGCCGCCCGCGAGGAGGAGTTCGGCGAGGAGGTCCTGCGCAAGCTGGAGCGGCGTGTGCTGCTCCAGACGATCGACCGCAAGTGGCGCGAGCACCTGTACGAGGTGGACTACCTCAAGCAGGGCATCAGCCTGCGCGCCTACGCGCAGCGCGACCCGGTCATCGAGTACCAGCGCGAGGCCTTCGACATGTTCCAGACGATGCTCGACGGCATCAAGGAGGACACCGTCAGGTTCCTCATGAACGCCGAGCTCAAGGCCAAGCCCGCCGAGGGCGGCGCGGCCGCGGAGCCCGAGGCCCAGATCCGGGGCCTGGAGCCGCTGCGCAAGCCCGAGATGCTGCTCCAGTCGGCCCCGTCGATCGACGGCGCGAACGGCAGCGGCGCGGTCCAGCAGCAGGCCACCACCGAGGAGGGCACGGTCTTCAAGCGCCCGCCGAAGCCGGTCCCCGGCCAGAAGCGCGACGTCAAGCGCACTCCGGGCGCGGGCTCGAAGGGCGCCGCGAAGGTCGCCTCGAAGTCGGCGCGCTCGGCCGGGCCCCGCAAGGCCTCGACCGCGCCCCCGGCGCAGCAGGCGAACCCGGGCCAGCGCCAGTCGGCGAAGGTGGGGCCGAACGAGCCGTGCCCGTGCGGCTCGGGCAAGAAGTACAAGCGCTGCCACGGCGCCCCCGGCGCCGCCGCGCAGTAGGGACCATGGCGAACTCCCCAGCCGGTCCGCGGGCGGCGCTGACCCGCGTCTACCTGCCGGCCGACGTCGCGATGCTGGCCCACCTCGCCGAGAGCGGCGAGGTGCGGCCGGTGGCGACGGTGCACGCGGTGACGGCCTGGCTCGTCGGCGCGGCGCCGGGCGCGGACGTCGAGGACCTGGAGTACACGGCGTTCGCCGACGCCGCCGCGGCGTCGGTCGCGCTCCTGGCGGGCCAGGTCCCGCGGCGGGTCGTGATCTCGGCGGACGTGCCCGAGGCGCTGGTGATCGACCGGGCCGAGGGCACCGAGGCGGACTTCGACGGCGCCGTGGCCCTGAAGCAGGTCGCGGCGATCCACGTCGACGACGCGGACGCGGCCGCCCAGATCGCGGCCGAGCTCGCCTCGGGCGCTCCGGACCCGGCGGCGATCGAGGCCAACGTCCTCGACTGGTACGCCCCCTCGGAGCTTCAAGAGCTCTTGGCGGCCTTGGCCTTAGGCGGCTTGGGCAGGAGCAGGCCGTAGGCCAGCACGGAGCAGAACGCCCCGACGAACATCGCGGTCATCGAGCCGTTGTACTGGGTCTGGAACGCCAGCGCCAGGTACCCCTCGTCGAGGAACGAGAGCTCGTCGACGCCGACGCCGATGAGGACCTCGACGCCGATCTGCGCGACGACCGTGCAGGCGAGCCAGATCCCGCCCGGGAGCGCGCCCGCGAGCAGGTAGCCGAGCATCTTCGTGCGGCCCTTGCGCTTCCACAGGTACAGGAAGGCGCACAGGCCGCAGACCAGGCCCATGAGGAACGGCGCGTACCGGCCGAGGATGCCGTACTCCTCGAGCGGGTCGTTCGACAGCTCGATCGAGGACTCCAGGAGCCCTCGCGCGAACATGAACACCAGCAGCAGGAGCGTGGCCCACAGCCCGGCCGCGACCGGCAGCGGGTGCCGGGGGAGGGCGATGAGGCCGCCGGCGAGCGCGGACCCCAGCAGGATCAGGCCCAGCGTCAGCGCGATGGCGCCGTCGACCTGGAAGAGCAGGTAGGCGGCGGTCGCGGTGGCGAGGCCGGTGACGGTGAAGCCCAGCGCCGCGACCGCCTTCCGCGGGCCCTTGACGAGCCGCGGCGCCACGAGGCCGGCGACCGCTCCGGCGTAGGCGGCGACGATGATGGGGCTGAACAGGCTGAGCGCCAGGATCATGACGCCGGTCTGGTCGAGGCCGTCGGCCATGCCGGTGAGGCGGTAGAGGGAGTAGAGGACCCCGCCCAGGGCCGCGAGGGCGGTGAGGCCGAGCACCCACAGGGTGGGGCGGCCCGGCCGCGGCCCCGCCTCGCGCACGGGCTCGGCCTCGTCGGCGGGCGCGGCCGGCGCCTCCCGGGGCTCGGTCTCCTGCTCCGGTGCTTTCTGCGAGTTCGTCACGAGGCTCAGAGTACGGACCCCGCGCCTCCGCGGCGCTCGCGGCGCCGCGATTGTGGCTTGGACTCCTCCTGTACGTCTTGTTGCCGTCGCAGCAGGTCGCAGGCCCCGAACATAGCGACACCCGTCTTTTGACATCCTCGCCGTCCTAAAGGACGGCGATTCCCGGCTCGGGCGCCGCTTGCGCGGCGCCGCTACGGGTGGGTTCCTCGTTCTGCCCCTCACGGGGATTTCCAGGTCTGCCAGGTCTCCCTGGTCTGACGTCCTGTCCAGAGGCGTTTAGGGTGTCCGAGCGCCCCTCGGCCACCATACGCTTGCCTTCACGGCGAATATTGATCTCGGCGTTCTGATCCCGGTCGTGCACCGCTCCGCACCCGCACATCCAAGACCTGACCCTCAGGCCCTGAACTCCGGACGGCCCGTCCGAGACCCCGCACAACGAACACAACATGGTGGAGGGGAAGAACCGGTCGACCTTCACGAACGTCCGCCCCGCACGGGACGCCTTCGACTCCAGCCGGACCAAGAACATGCCGAACGCGGCGTCATGGATCGACTTCGCGTGCCTACCCCGTGCCAGGCCCTTGACATTGAGGTCTTCAACGTAGAGAGCTTGGTTCTCGCCCACCAACGTCTTCACCTGCTTGTCGATCCAATCAGACCGGGTGTGCTTGATCTTCTCGTGGACCTTCGCGACCCGAATCCGGGCTTTCGCCCGGTTGACCGAGCCCTTCGCCTTCCGGGCAAGAACCCGCTGCGCTTTCTTCAGCTTCCGCTCAAGCTTCCCGAAGAACTTCGGGTTCTCGATCACCTTCCCGCCGCGCAAGACCGCGAAATCCTTGAGCCCGAGGTCAATACCGGTCTCGGCCTCAGGATCGGCGAGCGGTTCGAGCAGGTCCGCACCATCATCCACGGCGACGACGAAACTGGCGTAGTACTTGCCCGTCGGGGTCTTGACGACCGTCACCGAGGACGGCGCGGACGGCAGCTCCCGCGACCACGCCACCCGCATGTCGCCGATCTTCGGCAGGCGCAGCCGACCGTTGTCGAGCACCCTGAACTTGGCGTTGCGGGTGAAGCGGATCGACTGGGCGTGCGTACGGCGTTTGAACCGCGGCGGGCCCATCCGCGCCCCGGCCCGCTTGCCTTTGATCGACGTGAAGAAGTTTCGGTACGCCCGGTCAGCGTCCGCGAGCGCCTGCTGGAGTATCGCGGCCGACACTTCGGCAAGCCATGCCCGTTCAGGGGTGCGCTTCGCCTCGGTGATCAACGCCTTCGACAAGACCGCCGTCGTCGGATACGGCAGCCCCTGCTCGTGCGCTTGCTTCCTCGCGGCCACCGCGTCGTTGAACACGACTCGAGCGGACCCGAATGCGCGCGCAAGCGACACCCGCTGCGGCGCTGTCGGATAGACCCGATACCGGTATCGAAGGAGCACACTTCAAGGCTAGACCAGGGGTACGACAAAGCCGTTGACCTCAGGCTCGAACAGTCCCGCTGGTGCGGGACTGCGAGCAGGCGATCACCCGGATGCATCTCCGCCATAAACGACGCAGCCCTCTCCGGAAAACTGGTAGCCTAGAAATCAAAGACTTGAAATCACAGTAGCCATCGAATCAATGGGAGGGTGCGATGGACGCCTTGTTTACGGTACCGACGCCGGAGAACGAACCGGTCAACGGCTACGCGCCCGGCAGCCCCGAGCGCGAGAGCCTCCAGAAGAAGCTCGCCGAACTCGCCGGCACGCAGCTCGAACTGGACCTGCACGTCTCGGGCGAGTGGCGCCGCGGCGCGGGCGAGGAGATCCAGGTCGTCCAGCCGCACCGCCGCGCCCACGTCCTCGGCACCACCCGCGAGGCCACCGCGGCCGAGTGGGCCGACGCGGTGGCCGCGGCCAAGGCCGCCCGCCACGACTGGACCCGCACCGACTTCGCCGACCGCGCCGCGATCTTCCTGCGCGCGGCCGAGCTCATCTCCGGGCCCTACCGGGACGTGCTCAACGGCGCGACCATGCTGGGCCAGTCCAAGACCGCGGCCCAGGCCGAGATCGACGCCGCGTGCGAGCTCATCGACTTCCTGCGCTTCAACGTGAGCTTCGCCGAGTGGCTCTACCGCCGGCAGCCGAACTCCTCCAAGGGCCTGTGGAACCGCACCGACCACCGGCCGCTCGACGGGTTCGTCCTGGCGATCACCCCGTTCAACTTCACCGCGATCGCGGGGAACCTCCCCACCGCCCCGGCGCTCATGGGCAACACCGTGGTGTGGAAGCCCTCGCCGACCCAGCAGTTCGCGGCGCACTTCGTGATGAAGGTGCTCCTGGAGGCGGGCCTGCCGCCGGGCGTGATCAACATGGTCACCGGCTACGGCGAGCACTCCGAGACCGCCCTGCTCGACCCCGACCTCGGCGGCATCCACTTCACCGGCTCCACCAGGACCTTCCAGCACCTGTGGCAGACGGTGGGGGCGAACATCGCCGGGTACCGCACCTACCCGCGCCTGGTCGGCGAGACCGGCGGCAAGGACTTCATCATCGCCCACCCGAGCGCCGACCTCCAGCAGCTCGCGGTGGCGATGGTCCGCGGCGCGTACGAGTACCAGGGCCAGAAGTGCTCGGCGCTGTCGCGCACCTACGTCCCCGCCTCGCTGTGGCGCGGCGGCCTGAAGGACGCCGTGGTCGGCATGACCGAGGACATCTCCTACGGGGACGTCGCCGACTTCGACAACTTCGGCGGCGCGGTCATCGACGGGCGGTCCTTCGCCAAGCACACCGCGCTCTTCGACCGCCTCCGGGACGACCCGAAGGCCACCGTCGTCACCGGCGGCACCGCCGACGACTCGGAGGGCTTCTTCGTGCAGCCGACGCTCATCGAGGCGACCGACCCCGAGCACGAGATGTTCGTCGACGAGTACTTCGGGCCGATCAACGCCGTGTACGTCTACGAGGACGCCGACTTCGACGCGGTGATCGCCCAGGCCGGCGAGATCGCCCCGTACGCGCTGACGGGCGCGGTCTTCGCGACCGACCGGGCCGCCATCGCCCGTGCGAGTGAAGCGCTGCGCTTCGCGGCGGGCAACTACTACATCAACGACAAGCCGACGGGCGCGGTCGTGGGCCAGCAGCCGTTCGGCGGCGCGCGCGGCTCGGGCACGAACGACAAGGCCGGGTCGTGGCAGAACCTCGTCCGCTGGGTGAGCCCGCGGTCGATCAAGGAGAACTTCGTCCCGCCGACGGAGTACCGCTACCCGCACCAGGGCTGACCGCTCGACGAGAGGGGCCCGGACCGCGAGGCCCGGGCCCTTTTATGCTTGGTCCATGACGAAGCGTGAGCATCCGCTCAAGGGCGAGTTCGACACCGGCGCGGCCCGCTGGGAGCGCACCACCCACGAGGACGGCACCCCGGCGGCCCTGGAGATCGGCTACGCCGACAACGGCCTGGTCGCCCTGCGCATGGCCGAGGACCCCGAGGGCGACATCCTCATCTACACCCCGGCCGAGTGGGAGGCCTTCGTCGAGGGCGTCCGCGACGGCGAGTTCGACCTCGAGACCTGGGACGACGAGCCCATCGTCGAGGTCATCGAGGACGACGACGAGCCGGCGAAACGGTAACCGCAAGGGCCGCAACCGAATACGAACTTCCGCGACCGTCCCGGGGCACCGTCCCGGGGCGGTCGCGCGCTGCGCGGCCCGGTTTCAGGGTCGGTGCGAACGTGCCAGGTTCAGAATCCGGGGCGCGGGGTGTATCCCATCGGACGCCGCGGCCTCTTCCCTGGTGAATGCCGTGATAACCGTCCAGCCCGTGGCGTTCGCGGCATTCCGGGCCCGAGTGCCTCCCGACCTGTCGGAACCCGCGTGTACCCCACGCGTTGCGACCGGCGGGGAGAATGGATCGCGAAGGATCCCCCTCCTCGCCGCACAACCGCATAACCCCCCGAGAGACAAGCAGAGGAGCTCCCATGCGATTGGTGTTCGCCGATCACGAACCCCATCTGAAGCCCAACCCCCGCCGCGACCACATGAGCGGCGTGCCCGAGCTGTCGTATTCCACTCTGGACCGCCACGGCGGCCGCGTCCTGGCCCCCGGCCAGGTCGTGCGCAGTCCTGGCGAGCCCGCGCCCGTCGGCACCGTCTACCGCTACGACCGTCTGCTCATCGACGAATCGGTCATGCGCGACGAGGAGGCCCGAGACGCGCTCGAAGGCGCGGTCCTCCACAGCGGCATGAGACTCAAGAGCCACGCGGCCAGCGCGATCATCTCCGGTCAGGGCTCGTACCGCGTCCCGGTCTTCAGTAACCGCGGCGACCACGCGGCCGTCGACGCCTGGGCCTTGATTCAGCGCCTGCGCACCGACGCCGACGAGTCCGGCCTCTCCGCGGAGCTCATCGACAAGGTGCGCCTGGAGCACCTGATGATCTGCTCGAAGGGCGGGCCGAGCGTCGGCGGCGGTGAGCCACCCGTCGGCGATCCGCGAGCGTTCTCGCTCGGCCGCATCCCGGTCGACATGGTCAACCCGATGCCGGACCGCAGGAAACGCGACCGGCGCCTACGAGTGGCCATTCTGGATACCGGTGTTCCGCATCGACATCCGTCTTTCGACGTGTCCGACCGCTCCGAGGGGGAGGACACCTTCGTGGTGGTCGACCACGCCTTCCAGACCAAGATCGGCGAGCACTCCGACTCGCCCGCGCCGCCGCTCGACGACCCGTGGGAGGGGCCGGTCCATGAGCCGACGCTCATCGGCGAGGTCGCCAGCCACTTCGGCCACGGCACGTTCATGACCGGGCTGCTCCGTCAGATGTCGCCGGACGTGCAGGTGTACTCGCTGCGAGTCGTCCACAACGACGGGCTGGCGTACGAGCACGAGGTCATCGGGGCGCTGCACCATGTCGCCGACCAGGTCGAGGCGGCTCGGGGCGGCGACGAGGAGGCGATCGGCGCCGATGTGGTGGTCCTGGCGATGGGCTACGTCGATGAGAACCCTTACGACCAGCCGGGTGGCTGGATCGGAGACGCGGTCAACCGTCTCGCCGCTCTGGGCGTCCCGGTGGTCGCGGCGGCCGGGAACCAGTCGTCGGATCGCCCCTTCTACCCGGCCGCGTTCGCGGCCCACGGGCAGTCCGAGACCAGCGCCCCGATCCTCAGCGTCGGTGCGCTCAACCCCAATCGCCACATCGCGATGTTCTCCAACGAGGGCCCGTGGGTCTCGTGCTACGCCACCGGGGCCGGGTTGGTGAGCACGTACCCGTGCGAGGCCAAGGGCTCGCGGATGCCCGACCGCCAAGCCAAGTCCACGATCTTGAACCGGCACCGCGAGAGCCACGACCCCGACGACTTCTCATCGGGGTTCGCCGTCTGGAGCGGCACTTCGTTCGCGGCGCCGTTGGCGGCGGCCTTCCTGGTGAACGCCATGGCCGAATCGGAGGCGATGACAGTGGGGGACGCGGCCCAGGCGTCGGCTCGTGCTCACGAAGCGCTGAAGCGGTTGAAGAAACAGCTAGCCTGAAATCATGAATGCGACTTCGGCTCATTCGGTGGCCGCCGTGGATTACGACCGGCGCGCGCAGCTCTATCTCGCTGCGCGCGCCGGGGACGGCGCTGCGCAGCAGACCCTCGTCGTGGAGCTCAACGAGCTCCTCTGGCGAGCGGCCCGCCGCACCGGGCTGGACAGGGAGACCGCTTCGGACGTCGTTCAGACGGCTTGGCTCCGCCTGTGGCACATCGAAAAAGAGCTGGAGCAACCTCGTGCGCTGACCAAGTGGTTGCTCACCACGGTCAGCCGCGAGGCCTGGAAGCAGATCGGCCACCACCGGCGCGAGGTCGTCGCCGATCCGATCGACCTCAGGGAGGAGCAGGCCACCGAGAGCGTCGAGGACCGCCTCGTCCGCGACGCCGAGTGTGAAGCCGTGCGCCGCGCCTTCCTTGCCCAGCCAGAGCGGTGTCGGCGGCTGCTCGCCTTCGTGGCGACGGTCTCCCGGCCCGATTACGACGTCATCGCCGGGGCACTCGGGATGAAGAGGGGGAGCATCGGACCCACCCGGGGCCGTTGCTTGGACAAACTGAGGAGGACGCTCCTGGACGATCCGTCCTGGAGCGGAGGTGAGGAGCGGGATGAAGATGCGACCTGAATACGAGAATCAGGGTGAATTCGAGTCATTGGACTCCTGCGATGAGCGGATTCTCTCGGTGATCAACGAACTGCACCACCGGGACGATCCGATGCCGGAGGACCTCAACGAGCGGGTGCAGTTCATCCTCGAACTCGAAGCGGAGCTCGACGCCCGCGTGGCGAGGGTGTCGCGTGAGAACGAACTGGTGCTCATGAGGGGCGACGCCGACCTGGTGGTGGGGCAGAACGATCCCGCATCGGTCACCTTCGACTGCGAGTCGGTCACCGTGATGGTGACGCCGAGGCCCGCGGCGCTCCGGGAGCTGCGGCTCGACGGATGGATAGGTCCCGAGGGGAGCTACGAGGTCGAACTCAGGAGTCCGGAGGGCTCGCGGAGGGCCTCCACCGACGAGACCGGTCGGTTCGTACTCGAAGGCCTCCCCGACGGGCAGATGTTCCAATTGGTGATCCGGCCGGACGAGACACTGCAGCGGGAAGGGCTACCGGCGGTCGTCGTCACGCCGGCGGTGCGGCTGTAGCATGTGAAGAATGCTTCAACGTGCCTGGAGGTTGTTCTCCCGTGGACACCGGCTCCAGAGCAGACTGCGAATCGTTGAAGCCGCCGCGGTGTTCGACGAGGCGTTGCGCCTCTTGGGATGGGACCCCGCGAATCCGCCGCCTCCGGGCACCGCTCGGGCGCGGCTCACGGCCCGGATTCTGAATTCCCGGGCGCTGACGTACACGTACTCGGGCGAGGCGCCGGCGGGATTGGCGCTGCTCCAGCAAGCCGTCCGATTCGTGGACGAGCGGGACCGCGGACTGCTGACGCATCAGCGAGGGCTCATCCTCCAGCAGAACGGGCGGCCAGTGGACGCACTGGCGCATTTCGATCGCGCGGAGCCCATGCTGGCCGAGCACGGCCCCGACTTCATCTATGCGGGGTTGTTCCTCAATCGGGCGAACACGTTGCGGGACCTGGGCGAACTCAGCAAAGGCCTCGAGAGCGCGAGGCGTGCGAGGGCATTGTTCGCAAAACTCGGTCGGCGCATCAACCAGATCAAAGCGCAGCATGTGGAGGCGCTGCTGCTGCTCGATCTCGGTGACGTGACCAAGGCCCTCGCCGAGTTCAAGGAAGTACGGGCCGAATACCGCGAGCACGCCCCCGAACTCGAGGCCTTCGTGCACAGCTCCAACGCGGATGCGCTTCTCTACGTGGGGATGTACCAGCAGGCGATCGACCACTGGGCTGAGGCGATCGCGGCCCTGCGACTCGCGGGGGACCACCGCAGCGCGGCGATCTTCGAGTTCTGGCGTGCGGTGACCGCATTCGAAAACGATCAGTTCGACCTCGCGAGCGATTGGGCCGAGCGGGCGATGGACTCGCTCTACGAGCAGGGCAACGAACCGATGGCCTTCCTCGCCCGCCTGTTGATCCTCCAGGGCCAGTTCGACTCAGGGAAGGCCGGGCCGAACTTCGCGGACAAGGTCTCCCGACTGTGCGACGCACTCGAGCAGCGTGGATGGACCCTTCGCCTGAACCAGGCCAAGATCCTGGCCGCCCGGGCTCGGATCAAGGCAGGGGACCTCGACGACGTCGACGCCGTGCTCGACGAGGAACCGGGTGGGCCGGGCTATGAAGCGCTCGCCGAAGCCTTGGCCCGGCATCTCGCCAGGGCCGAGCTCGCCATGATTCGCAAGCAGGACCCGATGCCGGAACTCCAGACCGGTCTCGACCTGCTCGACGAGTACCGCATGACCTTCGGCTCGGTCGAGTTCCAGGCAGGGGTCTCCGCTCTGGGCGTCCAGCTGGCCAACCGGGGTTTGATCCACACCACGAACAACGGCTCTCCCGCCGAGATGCTCTGGTGGGTCGAGCGGAGCAGGGCTCAGGGATTGCGCATCCCGCCCGTCAAGTCGGCGACCGACCCTGGAGCTAGAGAGGCGCTCGGCCGTCTCCGACAGGCTCGGCGGCGGCTCTGGGACCTCCAAGTTCAAGGCGAGGAGAGCTCTGAGGAGTTCGCGCGCGTTCAGGTGCTCGAAGAGGAGATTCGCGCGTACGAACGAACCACGCCCGGCCCGGGGCAGCGGGCCGAGCGGATCGCTCCCGAGGACATCCATGATCTCGCCGAATCCCGCAACACCGTCGTGGTGAACCTCTACGAAGCCGGCGGCGATATCCGCGCCATTCTCGCGGGAGGCAAGGGGCTCAAGCACGTTCGGCTCATGCCGCTCGATGCCGCCGCCGAACTCGGGCGCCGTCTCGGCGCGGACCTCGATGCCCTCGGAAAGCCCTTCCGCCTCCCGCCCCGTCTCCAAACGAGCGTCGAGGGATCGCTCCGCCGGAACGCCGCCGCCCTTGCTGAAGGAATCTGGGAGCCGATCGCCGATTACGTTGCCGACCGTCAAGTGGTCATCGTCCCGCACAGCCGATTGGCCTGGGTGCCCTGGCCGCTGCTCCCGCAGCTCCGAGGTCGCCCGGTCACGGTGTCGCCCTCCGCTGAGGCCTGGTGGCGGTCGGTTCACCGGAGCGCCGCCACGGGCCCTGCCCTCGTCGCCGCCGGCCCGGCGCTGTCGAGGGCAGGAGGCGAGATCGAAGTGATCGCCGGTCTCTATCCGGGCGCGCACCTCATCACCGCGGACAAGTCCGATCCCGAGCTCGTCCTCCGCGCCCTGGACGGCGCCTCGGTCGCGCACATCGCGGCGCACGGCCATCACGAGCCCGACAACGTCCTGTTCTCACGCCTCGACTTCGGACTGGGCCCGCTCAACGCCTACGAACTGCTCAGCCTCGACCAGCCGCCGAGCCATGTCGTCCTCTCCTCCTGCGACCTCGGCCGCTCCACGGTCGCGGTCGGCAACGAGACGCTCGGGTTCACCGCGGCCCTCCTGCATGCGGGGACCTCCACCGTCGTCTCCAGTCTCGGCCGCGTCCCCGACGACATGGCCGCCGAGATGATGATCGAGTACCACCAGCACTGCGCCAAGGGCGCGACCCCCGCCGAAGCGCTTGCCGCCGTGGGGGAGCGGCGTCCGTGGCACCCGTTCGTCGCGTTCGGCGCCTAAACTCGGACAAGCCCCCCTGTACGAGGAAAGGCCCGCCCCCGTGACCGACGCCCCCTGCCCGCGCTGATGTTCCGCAACCCCGACCACCGCCTCCTGCTCATCTCGGTCGCCTCCAGCCAGGTCGGCCTCCAGATCGCGTACTTCTCGGTCTCGATCATCGCCGTCGTCGTCCTCAAGCTCGGCGAGGCGCAGATCGGGATCCTCAACGCCATGGACCAGATCGCCCTGGTCGTGTTCGGCCTCCTGGTCGGCGCCTGGGTCGACCGGATGCGCCGCAAGCCGATCATCGTCGTCAGCGAGACGGTCCGGGCGCTGGTGCTGCTGAGCGTCCCGGTCGCCTGGATGCTCGACTCGCTCGTCATGTGGCACATGTACGCGGTGATGTTCCTGCTCGGTCTCGCCTCGGTGTTCTTCGACGTGGCGCAGGCCAGCTACATCCCGATGCTCATCGACAACGACCGGCTCGCGGGGGCCAACTCCCGCATCCAGGGGCTCCGGTCCGCGTCCGACACGGGCGGCCCGCTCGCGGCCGGGCCATTGGTCTCGCTGCTCACCGCCCCGATCGCCATCGCGGCCGCGGTCGCGGGCTTCGCGGTGTCGGCGTTCAGCTTGCGGCGCATCCGGTTCCAGGAGGCCGAGCCGGTCCGCCGGGAGAAGCCGAACCTCAGGGCCGAGATCGCGCAGGGGGTCAGGTTCATCCTCAAGGACCCGATCATCCGGACCGTGGCGTTCGCGAGCGCCTGGTGCAACCTGTCGGTGGGCGCGTTCCAGGCGATGCTCGTCGTGTTCCTGATCCGGGACGCGGAGCAGGCCAGCGCGGTCGTGGGCCTGATCCTCGCCGGATCCGGGATCGGCGGCGTGCTCGGGGCGATGCTGGTCGGGAAGATCTCGGCGAAGGCGGGGATGGGTCCGACAGCGCTGGTCGCGCTGGCGCTCTCGGGGCCGGGCATGGCGGTCGTGGCCGCCTCGGGACCGGGCTGGGGCGCGGCCCTCGCCTTCCTCGGGCAGATCCTGTACGTCGCGTCGATCGTGGTGTTCAACGTGAACGTCGTGAGCTACCGGCAGGCGATCACGCCGGACCCGATCCAGGGACGCGTCAACGCCACGCAGCGGGTGATCACCTGGGGTTCGATGGCGGTCGGCTCGATCCTGGGCGGCTTCGCGGGCGAGGCCATCGGCGCCCGGTACGTGCTGCTCATCGCCGCAGGGATGCTGTTCGCCGGGTGCCTCGTCCTGCTGCGGACCCCGATCCGCACCCTCAAGGAGCTCCCCGAGGAGGGCACCGGGCTGCGGGAAGTCCACTGACTCTCGCTGCGCCGCAGTAGAGTCGAGCCATGACGTGGGATCTTGACGCACCCGGCGTGCTCCGCCTCCCCTCCGGCCGCCTGGTCCGCGGGCGCGGGCTCGGCAGGCCGCTGCCGGAGGGGCCGAAGCCGGAGTTCGCGCTGTACCTGTACGGGAAGGAGCCGCCGGCGGTCGAGTGGGAGTCGCAGTGGGTGCGGTGGCCGGACTTCCGGCTCCCCGCCGACAAGCCCGCGTTCGCGGCCGCGCTCCGCGAGGCGTGGCAGCGCACCGAGACCGAGCGGGTGGAGCTCGCCTGCCACGGCGGCAACGGCCGCACCGGCACGGCGCTGGCGTGCATGGCGGTCCTCGACGGCGTCCCGGCGGACGAGGCGGTCGCCTACGTGCGCGCCGGCTACTCGCCGCGAGCGGTGGAGACCCCCTGGCAGAAGCGCTTCGTCAGCCGCTTCGGCTGAATCCGCCGGTACGGGCGACCGGCTATTCCCAGCTGCTCGCGCGAGTCAGGACCTTCATGACCTCAGGTGCCTGGTACTGGTGGCGGTACTTGCCGGTGAGTTTTTCCAACGCTCCGATGTCGACGAGCTGGTTGACGGCGTTGGCAATGCCTTGCGAGGTGGCCTTGTTGAGTCGTTTCGCCAGGGAAGGGACGGTGAAGCGGGGATACCCCGTCAGACTGCTCGCGATGTCCCGGGCCAGCCCGCTCCGAGGCAACAGGGTCTGGATCCGTTCCTGGTAGAGGCCTTGAAGCTGCAAGAGGTCCTCGACTCGGGAACGCGTGTCTTCGGCCGCAGCGGCGAGTCCGGAACTGAAGAAGCGGACCCAGGGGTCCCATTCGCCTTTGGCGGAGACGCTGTAAAGACGTTCTTGGTATTCATCCCGGTGGTCTTCGAACCAAGGCGAGACGCTCAGCAGCGGCTGTCTCAGTGCTCCATGGGTAATGAGCTGGAGGACGATGAGCATCCGCCCGATGCGGCCGTTGCCGTCTGCGAACGGGTGCAGCGTCTCGAACTGGTAGTGCCCCATCGCCGCCGAGACCACGGGATCGCAGTCACTGTCTTTTTTGACCCAGTCCACGAGGTCCTGCACCGCGGCGCGCAGTTCGATGCCGGGCGGCATCGGAATGAAGCGGGCCGATTCGATCGAGGAGCCGCCGTTCCCGATGGCGACCTGGATCGTTCGCAGACGGCCGGGGTCGCGCCGTTCCGACGGGGTGTCGCGGACCAGTGTCCGCTGCGCCTCCTCCAGCAACCCGACCGTGATCGCATGGCCGTCCTCGATGAGTGCGAACGCCTCTTCGGCGGCGTACACGTAGTTGAGGATCTCGATCAGCGCGGTGCCGAGTGGGCTGTTCTCATCGGGCTCTTCGTCGTCGGAGAGCACGCGTTCGAGCGGGGCGAAGGTCCCCTCCAGCGCCGAGGTGCTCTGCGCCTCTCGGCGGAGCGTCGGCCTTCGCAGAAGTCCCGGATTGGGAATCTGCAACGACGCCTGGTCGAGGCGGCCGAGTGCCCGGTTCGCACGGGAGACTTCCTGCCAGGTGCGCTGCTGAAGTTCGATCGGGGTGCCGAGTGGCGCGGGGACGAACGCCATGTGTTGGAACGGTCGACCGATGCGACCGTCAGTGCCGGTGATCGGGGTCAGATGACCGGTTGGACTTTGCGCGAACACATTCAGATCCACATATCAAATCTTAGCGATGAGAGTTGAGATGTTCGCGAACCTCTCAACTGACGTTGTCGTGTAGTGTCGAATCTCAAGACTCGCGTCTGAGATTTGAGATGTACCGGTAGGCGGTTGCACGCCCCTTGGCATAGGGTGGGCCCGTACCCCTGGTCACATGACTCCCCTTGAGGTTCCGCATGGCCCACCCCGATCCGCAGCGCGGCGCGTCGCGACGCCGCTGGCTGCCCGTGGTCGTCGTCGCGGCCGCGCTCCTGGTCGTCGGGATCGCCGCCCAGGGCTCCGGGGTCTCCTGGCAGGAGGCCGAGCTGCCCGGCGCGACCGGCGGCGGGGAGCTGCCGCAGCAGATCCCCTCCGAGTCCCCGATGGAGCAGCCCAGCGACCTTCCCACCGGCGAGCCCGAGGACGGCTTCACCATGCCCTCCTGGGTCACCTGGCTCGTCCTCGGCCTGCTCATCGGCACCCCGCTCTGCCTCATCCTCCTGCTCCTGGCCCGGCGCCTCATGGACTGGCTCGTCCACGCCCCCTCCTCGGACGGCGTGCCCGAACCCGAGCCGCAGTACCTCCACCGCGACTTCGCGCTGGTCGAGGACGCCGTCGCCGCCGCGCTCGCCGAGATGGACCTCGGCGACGACCCGCGCTCGGCCATCATGGCCTGCTGGGTGCATTTCGAGCGCGCCTCCGAGGCGGTCGGGATCGAGCGGGAGTCCTCCGACACGCCCGCCGACCTCGTCCGGCGGCTGCTCGAGCGCCACCGCCTCGACGGCGCCGCCCTCACGCGCCTCTCCGCGGCCTACCTCCGGGCCCGCTATTCGCCGCACGACGTGGTCGAGGCCGACCGCGACCAGGCCCGTGACGCCCTCGTCGCGCTCCAGGCGCAGCTGGGCCTCAGGGAGGCCCGATGAGGGAGCTCCTCGCGCCGTTCGGGCGCGTCCGCCTCTGGCCCGCGGTCGGCGCCGTGGCCGCCGCCGTGTCCTTCTGGGCCGTCGCGATGGTCTCGGGGGTCGACTTCTCCCTGTGGCAGCTGGTCCTGCTCGCCCTCGCGGGGCTGCTGGTCCTCTCGGTGGTCGACGGGATGCGCGCCGACACCGAGCCGGCCCCCGAGCTCATCGTGCGCACCGTGAACGACCCCAGCTGGCGCCCCTTCGCCGACGTCAACCGCTGGGAGGACCGGCTCATCTTCGCCGAGACCAAACCCGGGCGCTTCGAGGGCTCCAACGCCCAGCGGCAGCTGGTCGAGCTCGCCTCCGAGCGGCTGCGGCTGCGCCGCGGCCTCTCCCTGGAGCACCACCCCGACCAGTGCCGTGAGCTCCTGGGCGAGGAGACCTTCCTGTTCCTGACGCGGCCGACGCCCGACTGCCCCGCCCCCTGGCGGCTGGGCGAACACCTGAACGCCATCGAGGAGATTTGAATGACCGAGCACCCGACCATCAGCCTCGACCAGGTCGCCCACCACGCGGGCGCGGTCCTGAAGTCCGTCCAGTCGGTCATCGTCGGCAAGGACGAACCGCTGCGGCTGGTCCTCGCCGGCATCCTCGCGGGCGGGCACGTCCTGCTCGAAGACCTCCCCGGCCTCGGGAAGACGCTCACGGCGCGGTGCTTCGCCCAGAGCCTCGGCCTGGACTTCCGGCGCCTCCAGTTCACCCCCGACCTGCTGCCCGCCGACGTCACCGGCTCCCTCCTCTACAACCAGAAGACCGGCGACTTCGTCTACCGCAAGGGCCCCGTCCACACCAACCTGCTGCTCGCCGACGAGATCAACCGGACGCCCCCCAAGACCCAGTCCGCGCTCCTGGAGGCCATGCAGGAGCGCCAGGTCTCGGTCGAGGGCGAGACGCACCGGCTGCCCGAGCCGTTCACGGTGCTCGCCACCTCCAACCCCGTCGAGTTCGAGGGCACCTACCAGCTCCCCGAGGCGCAGCTCGACCGCTTCCTCCTGCGGGTCTCCTTCGGCTACCCCACGCCCGACGAGGAGTGGGAGGTGCTCCAGCGCCGCCTCTCCCGGCGGGCCGAGGCGGTCGAGCTCGACCCCGTGATCGACGCGGCCACCCTGGTCGGCATGCAGCGCGCCCTCGAGCAGGTCACCGTCGAGGACTCGGTCGGGCGCTACATGGTCGCCATCACCGCCGCCACCCGCGGCCACGCCCAGGTCCAGGTCGGCGCCTCCCCTCGCGGGTCGCTCGCGCTGCTGCTGGCCTCCCGCGCCCTCGCCGTCCTCTCGGGGCGCGACTTCGTGACCCCCGACGACGTCAAGGGCGTCGCCGGGGCCGCCCTCGCGCACCGCATCACCCTCAAGCCCGAGCTGTGGATGCGCCGCATCGACCCGGCCTCGGTCGTCGCCGACATCTGCCGCGGCGTCCAGGCCCCCCAGACCGCGCAGGCCCCGACCTACAGCGTCCAGCCGCAATGACGCTCGCCGGCGACCCCGCGCTGAACCTGCGCACCGACAACGCCCGGCCCGTCCGGCGGGCCCACGTCGAGCCCCCGGTCACCTGGCGCCGCACTCCGGCCCTGACCAGGGCCGTCGCCCTCGTCGCGGTGTGCCTGCTGGTGGCGGTCGCCTTCGGCCGGGTCGACCTGGTGCTCATCGCGGCGCCGTTCGCGCTCGGCACGACCCTGCTGCTCCAGCGCCGGCCCGTGCGGCCCCCCGAGGCCCGGATGGCCTCGGTCGACGACGCGTCCTGCGCGGAGGGCGCCACCGCCGCCGCGAGCCTCGTCGTCGTCAACCCCGAGCCGGTCCCGGTCACCACGCTGGTGACCGCCACCGCCGACCCCTGGATCGACCTGCACACCGGCAAGGGCGACTTCGCCGAGGCGCTCGCCCCCTCCACTGGCCGCGACATGGTCGTCGCCGGGCGCGCCCGCCGCTGGGGCGGGCACCACCTCGGGCCCGTGCACGTCCGCTCCACCGCCTGCGGCGGCCTGCTGGAGACCACCGTGCAGCGTCTGCCCGGCACCACCGTGTGGGTCCTGCCGGTGCCCGACTGGTTCGAGTCGGCCGAGTCCCTGCCGTTCGCCGACGGCGTCACCGGCGTCCACCGGTCCCGCCGCGGCGGCGACTCCGGCGAGCTCGCCGAGGTGCGCCTCTACCAGCCCGGCGACCGGCTCCGGCGCATCGACTGGCGCACCTCGATGCGCACGCGGGACCTCTACGTCAACGCCACCCTGTCCGAGCGCGACACCGACGTCACCCTGGTCCTCGACCTCCAGGTGGAGGCCGGGGCCTCCGGCGGCGTCGACGGGCCCGCCTCGATCGCCGACCTGACCGTGCGCGCCGCGGGCGCCGTCGCCTCCCACTACGCCCTCCAGGGCGACCGGGTCGCCTGCGTCGAGTTCGGCGCCCGCGGCCGCAGGATGCGCGCCGGGGCCGGGCGGCGCCACGCCGCCGCCACGCTGCGCTGGCTCGCCTCGGTGGACATCCCGCCGGACCCGCTCCCGCCCTCGCCGGAGATGCTCCGCCGCCAGCTCGCCGGGCAGCGCAGCCTCAACGTCGTCTTCACGCCCCTGCTGACCGACCGCGCCGTGCAGCTCATCGCCGCGCTCGCCCGCGCCGGGCGGCCCGTGCTGTGCGTCGACACGCTCCCGCCGCACGTCTCCCCGCCCGCCAGGACACATTGGACTCCGTACGCGGAGCGGCTGTGGCGCCTCGACCGCGCCAACACCGTCATGGAGCTGCGCGACCTCGGCGTCGCCGTCGAGCCCTGGCGCGGCTGGGCCTCCCTCGACACCGTGCTCGCCGACCTGAACCGGAGGCGCTACCGATGAGCACCCTCGACGAAGCCTGGGAGGCATGGATGAGCACCCTCGACGAAGCTTGCGAGGCGTGGATGAGCGCTCCCGACGAAGCCTGCGAGTCATAAATGAGCGATGTCCAGCGCGGCCTCGTCCGGGCCCTCACCGAAGGCGCCCGCGAACGCCTCAAGGCCGGCCGGGCCGGCACCGCCGGCTGGGTCCGGCGCGTCGCCCCCGCCGTGCTCCTGCTGCGCCTCGCGATCGCGCTGTCGCTCTTCCTCGCCGCCGAGCTCGCCGTCCCGCCCGAGTGGGCCGCCGCCGGGTTCTACATCGGCGCCGCCGCGCTCTTCGCGCTCGCCGCGGCCCTGCTCCCGGCCGGCATGGCCCCCCTCTTCGCCATCCTGTTCGTCCTGGCCTCCTGGCTCCTCAGCGGCGCCCTCGAACGGGCCGACGGCGGCGGCGACCCTTCCCTGTGGACGGCCGCCGCCCTCGCCTGCCTGCTGTACACCGCCCACGCCACGGCCGCCGTCACGCAGCGGCTCCGGACGACTACCGCAGTGGACGGTGAGATCATCCTCACCTGGGCCCGCCACCTGGGGCTGGTCCTGGCGTCGACTGTGGCCGCCGCCCTCACCCTGGCCCTGTTCACCGCCTATTTCACGGGCCTCACCGCGAGTGTCGCTATCGCTGCGGGCATCGTCGCCGCGGTCACCGTGATCTACGTCCTTGCGCGTTCACTACACAAGAACCCCTGAACAGGGCCAGAATTGAACATGTGAAACGTATAGTCGTGATAGGTGCCGGTCACGTCGGTTTTTACGTTGCCGAACGCTTGAGCAAACTGCTGAAGGGCGACATCAAGCGCGGCCAAGTTGAACTGATGGTCATCGACCCCAACCAGCACATGACCTACCAGCCGTTCCTGCCCGAGGCGGCCGCTGGCTCCATCTCCCCGCGACACGGTGTTGTGCCGCTCCGTCAGGCCCTCAAGCACTGCACCATCCTCACCGGTGCCGTCACCGAGATCAAGCACGCCGAGCGCAAGCTCACCGTGCAGCCTTTCGCCGGACCCACCCGCGAGGTCGAGTACGACGAGGTCATCGTCGCCCCCGGCTCCGTCTCCCGGCCCCTGCCCATCCCCGGCCTGGCCGACGTCGCCATCGGCATCAAGTCGATGGGCGAGGCGATCTGGCTGCGCAACCACGTGCTCCAGCGCTTCGACATCGCCGCCACCACCGAGGACCCGGACGTGCGCCGCAAGGCCCTCACGTTCGTGACCGTCGGCGGCGGCTTCGCCGGCGCCGAGACCCTCGGCGAGCTCGAGGACCTCACGGCGAACATCGTCAAGAACTACCCGATGCTCGACGCCTCCGAGATCAAGTGGTACCTCGTCGAGTACGCCAACAAGATCCTCCCCGAGGTCGGCCCCGAGATGGGCGCCTACGCCGCCCGCGAGCTCACCAAGCGCGGCGTCGACATCCGCCTCGGCACCACCCTCAAGTCCTGCGAGGGCGGGCACGTCGTCCTCACCGACGGCGAGGAGTTCGACACCGACACCATCATCTGGACCGCCGGCGTCATGCCCCACCCGCTGCTCAAGCAGTCCGACCTGCCGATCGGCCCCCGCGGCCACCTCGAGTGCAACACCCGCCTCCAGGTCGCGACCGGCGTCGAGGCCGGCACGGACATCGTCGGCGAGGTCGTCGCGGGCGCCTGGGGCGCCGGCGACTCCACGCAGGTCCCCGACACCTCGGACTTCCCGATGGACTGGTGCACGCCCTCGGCGCAGCACGCCGTCCGCCAGGCCAAGGTCCTCGCGGACAACGTCTACCGCAGCCACGTCGGGCGCGAGCTCACGCCGTACGAGCACAAGTACATCGGCTCGGTCGCCGGCCTCGGCCTGTACAAGGGCGTCGCCAACACCTACGGCTTCAAGGCCAAGGGCCTGCTCGCCTGGCTCATGCACCGCGGCTACCACCTGTCGCGCGTGCCCGGGACCGGCCGCAAGGGCCGCGTCCTCGCGGACTGGATCGTCGGCTTCTTCACGAAGCGCGAAATGGTCCAGCTCGGTGAAATCCAGGCGGGGCGCGAGCCCTTCGAGGCCATCGCCGCAGGCACCGACCCCGCGCGGGCCGTCAAGTCCGTCGGATAGTCGTTACAGTGGGAGCACCACGGGTATCCACCCGTGGTGCTCTCGGCTTTTGCGAGGTGGAAAACTGGTGTCCATGAGAGCACGTGTACTCGTCGTTGACGACGACCCCGCGCTGGCGGAGATGCTCGGCATCATCCTCCGGACCGAAGGCTTCACCCCCACGTTCGTCACCGACGGCGAGAAGGCGCTCGCCGCGTTCAAGGAGCACCGCCCCGACATCGTCCTGCTCGACCTCATGCTCCCGGGCATGAGCGGCATCGACGTCGCCAAGGCGATCCGCGGCGAGTCCGGCGTGCCCATCGTCATGCTCACCGCCAAGTCCGACACCGTCGACATCGTCCTCGGCCTCGAGTCCGGCGCCGACGACTACATCGTCAAGCCGTTCAAACCGAAGGAGCTGGTCGCCCGCATCCGCGCGCGCCTGCGCCGCGGCGACGACGTCACCCCCGAGCGCCTCGAGATCGGCAAGCCCGGCCTCCAGGTCCAGATCGACGTCCCCGCCCACCAGGTCACCCTCAACGGCGCCGAAGTCAAGCTCACCCCGCTCGAGTTCGACCTGCTCGTGGCCCTCGCCCGCAAACCCCGGCAGGTCTTCACCCGCCAGGTCCTGCTCGAGCAGGTCTGGGGCTACCGCCACTCGGCCGACACCCGCCTGGTGAACGTGCACGTCCAGCGCCTGCGCGCCAAGATCGAACCCGACCCCGAGCGCCCACAGCTCATCCAGACCGTGCGCGGCGTCGGGTACAAGGCCGGACTGGGCTGATGCGCCCCCGGCGGACCCTGGCGGAGACCTAGATTGACCGAACAGCGGAACCGGCCCCGTGAGAGGCCGGTGTGGCTCCGGCGGTCCGGCGGCGCCCTCGCCCGCTGGGCGGGCCGCGCCGCCAGGCCCCTGGTCGACCGCTTCCGCGCCTCGCTCCAGCTGCGCGTCGTCGCCTCGACCCTCATCGCCTCCACGGTCCTGGTCCTCATCTTCAGCTTCGTCGTGGCCGGATCGGTCACCTCCGGTCTCCTCGCCGAACGCGAGGAGACCGCCGTCGAGGAGACCGAGAACGCCGTCGAGCAGGCGGCCGAGCAGCTCGCCCCCTACGGCTCCACCTCCGACGAGGTACTCGCCACGACCATGCAGCGCATCGTCAACGAGCTCGCCGAGGACCCGGTCTACGCGCCGGTCATCGTCCTGCGCACCGCCGACGGCGTCGTCACCAAGTCCCACGCCGTCTCCGGCGAAGCCCTCCCCTCCGAGGCGCTCCAGGACGTCGTGGCCGACCACAAGATCGCCGTCCAGTACGGCGACTTCGCCCTCGACAGCGACGAGCCCATGCCCTACCTCGTCGTCGGCTCCTACATCGACCTGAACGTCGACTACGAGCTGTACGCGTTCTACCGGCTGGACTCCCAGCAGGACGCCATCAGCCTGCTGCGCACCAACCTCGCCCTCGCAGGGGTCGCGCTCGTGCTGCTCCTGGGCGTCATCGCCGCCCTCGTCACCCGGCTCGTCGTCACCCCCGTGCGCGAGGCCGCCCGCACCTCCCAGCGCCTGGCCGCCGGGCTCCTCCACGAGCGCATGGAGGTGCGCGGCTCCGACGACCTCGCCCGCCTGGCCGGGTCCTTCAACCTCATGGCCGAGAACCTCCAGAGCCAGATCCGGCGCCTGGAGGAGATGTCGATGATGCAGCGGCGCTTCACCTCCGACGTGTCCCACGAGCTGCGCACGCCCCTGGCGACCATCCGCATGGCCGCCGACCTGCTCTACGACAACCGCGACGACTTCGACCCGGTCACCAAGCGCTCCACCGAGCTGCTCCAGCACGAGATCGACCGCTTCGAGGACCTCCTCCAGGAGCTTCTGGAGATCTCCCGCTTCGACTCCGGCTTCGCCTCGCTCGAAGTGGACGCCGTGGACGTCGCCCGCATCGCCGAGGACGTCGTGGCGGGCCTGTCCCACCTCGCGAGCGAGTGCGGCGTACCGGTCGCCGTCGCCAAGCCCGGGCGCCGCGTCATCGCCGAGGTCGACCCGCGCCGGGTCCAGCGGATCCTGCGCAACCTCGTCTCCAACGCCATCGAGCACGCCGAGGGCGGCCCCGTCGAGGTCACCGTGGCCGAGTCCGAGACCGCCGTCGCCGTCGCCGTCCGCGACCACGGCGTGGGCCTCAAGCCCGGCCACGCCGACCGCGTCTTCGACCGCTTCTGGCGCGCCGACCCCTCCCGCAACCGCAAGACCGGCGGCACGGGCCTGGGCCTGGCCATCAGCCTGGAGGACGCCAAACTCCACTCCGGCACTCTCCAGGCCGCCGGCGAGCCCGGCAAGGGCACCCTCTTCGTGCTGACGCTGCCGCTCCAGGCCGGGAACCGGGTCATCACCTCGCCGATCCCGCTGCGCTTCGACGCGCCGATCCTGCAACCCCTGGAACGCAAGGAGGCCCCGCATGCGACGCAGGACTAGCCTCGCCGCCGTCCTCGCCCTCGGCGTCACCTGGGCCGCGAGCGCCTGCGGCATCCCCTCCGGCAAGGCTCCCGAGGTCATCGGCGACGCCCCCAGCGACTTCGACCAGTCCTCCGGCACCAGCGCCGAGGTGTACGGCCCGACCGACAAGCCCGAGGAGACCGTCCAGAACTACCTCAAGGCCGCCGCGGGCGACCCCGACGGGCGCAACGACCGCCTCAACGCCTTCACCGTCGGCGGCGAGCAGGAGTTCTCGGACCCGTCCACCGGCCTCGACCTGCTCGCCGGCGCCCACGTGGCCATCGACTCCAACGCCGGCGTCGGCTCCGCCACCGTCAAGGTGACCGGCTCGGTCGTGGGCACCTACCTGTCCAACGGGTCGGTGCGCATGAACTCCGCCCCCCGCGACTACGACGAGTCGTTCACCCTCCAGCGCGAGAGCCTCCAGGACAACTGGAAGATCACGGTGCCGCCCAACCAGGCGATGCTCGACTACTCCTACTTCACCACCGCCTACGAAGAGGTCCCGCTGTACTTCCAGGCCGGCCAGCGCGACCTCCTCGTGCCGGACCTGCGCTGGATCTTCGCCGACCTCGACCCCGAGATCGACCGGCGGCTGCGCCTGGGCTGGCTGCTGCTGGGGCCCTCCGAGTTCGTGAGCGTCGCCGCCCGCAACGCCGTCCCCGAGGGCACCGCGGGACGGGTCGGCGACGAGGACGGCGAGGTCGGCATCGAGCTCACCACCGCCCTCGGCGACGCGGTCGACGAGGACACGTCCCGCGCCATCGCCGCGCAGGTCGCCTGGAGCCTCGGGCTCGACAGCGACTTCACCCTCACCGTCGACGGCGGCGAGGCCTTCCACGGCAGCCTCGACAACTGGCGGGCCTGGAACGCCATCCCCGCCTCCGACGCGCTCTCCGAGACCGGCTACTTCATCGCCGAGGACACGGTGTGGGAGTACACGAGCAACGAGGAGGTCACCACCGCCTCGGCCGACCACACCTGGGTCGGGTTCACCCTCGCGGGTCTGCGGCAGGTCGCGGTCGGCGTCGACGGCCGCATCGCCGCGGTCGTGCAGGGCGCCGGGACCGACACCCTCCAGGTCGGCACGAGGGACGACGCGATGCAGGTCATGGCCCAGCTCAGCGGGAGCCTCGCCGACCCGCAGTGGCTCTCCGACACCACGGTCATGGTCATCGACGACGGCACGCCGACCGCGGTCGACACCAGGACCGGGGCGGTCCAGACCCTCGAGGTGGGGGACGCGGTGACCTCGCTGGCGCTCGCCGCCGACGGGCGGCGCCTGGCCTTCGTGGAGGACGGCCTCGCGTGGATCGCGCCGCTGAGCGTCAACGCCGACGGGAACCTCCAGGCGGGGGAGCCCAAGCCGATCGGCCTGGACATCACCGACGTCACGGACGTGGCCTGGAGCTCGGAGAACTACCTGTGGGTGGCCGGGGTGCGCGGCGACGACCGGCTCTTGATGGTCGCCGTCGACAACTCGCGGACCGAGGTCCAGGACTGGACGCTGGGTCTGGACATCGCGCAGGTCGCGGCCAACCCGGCCGACCCGGTCGAGTCGAGCCTCAACCGCGGCGAACCGGTGCTCGTGGTCGCGAACGCGACGCTGTACCGGGTCCACTTCTCCGGGCCGGTCGAGGTCGAGAACGGCAACCACGCGGTGGCCGCGACGGCCCCGTTCACGGTGCCGCAGTGAGCGAAGGGCCCGGAGCCGATGCTCCGGGCCTTTCGCTCACAAACTCAGGAGCCGACCGTGCTGCGCGTTCTGTTCCCGGCCCGACCCCTTCGCAGGCTCAGGAGTCGACCGTGCTGCGCCTTCTGTTCCCGGCCCGACTCCTTCGCAGGCTCAGGAGTCGACCGTGCTGTGCTGCCCGTTCCCGGCCCGACCCCTTCGCAGGCTCAGGAGTCGACCGTGAAGCCGACCGACCGCACGTTGGTCGCGGCGACCTCGACGTACGCGATCTTCTCGGCGGGGATGTACACCTGCCGGCCCTTCTCGTCCTCGAGCCGCAGGACTCCGCCCTTGCCGACGGCCTGTTCGATCGTCTCGGACAGGTCCTTCGGCGACAGCTTGCTCTCCAACACCAGTTCGCGTGGGGCGTACTGGACACCGATCTTGACCTCCACGGGCCCTCCTCAATCGAAATGCTCTGACGTCTAGACGCATGCAAGACTACTAGCGGCGGCCCTCCGCGCAGGGCACCGAGGAGTGCGCCGAGAGCGAACTAAGCCGCCCCCCACTCGCCTTCGGCTTCTCTCGGGCCGTGCCTTCCGCTTCCCTCACTCGCCTTCGGCTTCGCGAGGGAAGTGCGAAATCCCGCGCCAGGCGAGGCTGCTCATGAGCTGCACGGCCTCCTCCTTGGGGATCACGCGGCCCGAGGCGATCCACTTCCGGGCCGCGACCTCCGCGGTCCCGACCAGGCCGGTGGCGAGCAGTTCGGCGCGGGCCTTGTCGACGTGGGCGTCGGCCATGATCGTGTCGGCCATCGCCGCCACGCACTCGGCCTCCATGCGCAGCACCCGCTCGGCGACCTCGGGGTCGTTGCGCTGGTCGGACTCGAACACCAGCCGGAACGCCTCGCCCTGGGCGTCCACGAAGTCGAAGTAGGCCCGCATGGCGCGGTTCACCCGCTCCTTGTTGTCGTCCGTGGACGCTATGGCGTCCCTGACCTGGCCCACCAGCTCGGCGGCCCGGCCGTCCAGCAGCGCCAGGTACAGCTCCAGCTTCGACGCGAAGTGCTGGTACAGGACCGGCTTGGAGACCCCGGCGTTCTCGGCGATGTCGTCCATCGAGGTGTTGTGGTAACCGTTGGACACGAAGACGTCCTGCGCGGCCCGCAGCAGCTGGGCTCGGCGTTCGCTCCTGGGCAGTCGGATCCGGCCCTCTCCGGCGCTGTTCACAGGGCACCTCTCCTCGCGTCATGTCGCCCATCCGTCAGTCGCGGGCTCTTGCGACCTGAAGGAAGCTTACGGAAACCTGAATACAGTCTCCCAGCGTACGGGGGCGACAAACGCGGCTTCGAGTCACTGGGCGCGCCACGGTACCTTGAGACCGGGAATATGAAGGAGTTGTCCAGTGGTGTATGACCAGAACCGGCCGGATGAGCCGTCGCGCCCGAGCGGAGAGGAGCGGACCTCTCGCAGGCGCATCGGCAGGTCCTGGGGCCCGCCCGCCGAGGAGGCCCCCGAGGCCCCCGAGGAGGCGCGCCAGGGGATGGCCCAGCCGCCTGAGCAGTACCGGTTCGACCCGGACCGCGGGCGCCGCCACCGCTACAGCGAGGACCCGACCGGGCAGGTCCCGAACGTGCCGGTCGAGATCGCCGAGACCGGGCCGATGGTCCCGGCCACCAGGCGCCCCTCGCCCGGCGAGCAGTTCGCCCCGCTCCCCGCGGCCCCCGAGACCCCGCAAGGCCCCCAAGGATTCCCGAACGACCCGAACCAGCAGCCCCAGCCTCCGCAGCAGCCGCCGTCGCCGTTCGCACCGCCGGGTGCGAACCATGAGCGCAGTGCGCCGCCGGGTGCGAACCATGAGCGCAGTGCGCCGCCGGGTGCGAACCATGAGCGCAGTGCGCCGCCGGGCGCGAACCATGAGCGCAGTGCGCCGCCGGGTGCGAACCATGAGCGCAGTGCGCCGCCGGGCGCGAACCAGGAGTTCGGCGCCCCGACCGCGAACCACGAGCAGGCCACGCCCCCGCCGCAGCAGCACCTGAGCGCGCCGCAGGACTTCGGCGCCCCCCAGCAGCACCCCGGCTACAGCGCCCCGCCCGCGCCCGGCGACTACGCCCAGCAGCAGGGCCCCCCGCACCCGGGACCGAACCAGGAGTTCGGCGCGCCGGGCGCGAACCACGAGTACAGCGCCCCTAACCCCGAGCACGGCGCCCCGCAGCACTTCAGCGCCCCGCCCCAGGCCGGCGCGATGCCGAGCGCGCCCCCCGCCAACCCGGCGTTCGCCACACCCGCCCCGGGCCAGGACCGCCCCCTCCCTCCGACGCCGCCGGAGCCGCCCGCCGCGCCTGAGCCGCCCCAGCAGTACTCGCAGCCCGCGCCGCAGCACACCGGCCCCATCGAGGTCCCGCAGCCGCCGGCGCAGCAGGCCCCGCCCGTGCCGCCCACCCCGGCGGCCCCCGGGCCCATCCCCGTCGGCGAGCAGCAGACCGACCAGTTCCCGATCGTCCAGCGCCAGCCGCTCACCGAGGTGTCGCCCGCGGCCGTCCCGAGCCCGCCCGTCACCGAGCAGGCCCCGCTGCGCACGGCCCCGGCGAACCGGCCGCCGCTCGCCGAGCCCACCCCTCCCGCGACCGTGGAGCAGCCCGGCCACCTGCCCGGCGCGCCCGGCCCGTCCGGGGGGAGCGACACCGAGTCCGAGCGCCTGGTCGACGCGGTCCGCCAGGTTCCCGGCGTCCGCGACGCGTTCCACGTGACCGCCCCCGACGGCGCCTCCAGCCTCCGGCTCGAGCTCGAAGAGGGCGTCGACCCCGACGAGGTCCACGCGGTCGTCTCCGCCGTCGTCGCCGAGCAGCGCGCGGTCGAGCCCGGCCCGCAGTCCTCGGACGAGCCCGGCCAGGACATCAGCGCCCAGGTCGAGGCCCCCTCCACCGACGTCGAGGTCGCGCAGGTCGGCCCGGTCGAGCTGCGCCGCGTCGACATCGAGTCGGCCGGCCTCGAGGCCGAGGTCAGCGTCACGCTCTCCCTCGGCGGCGACGAGTCGACCGGGAAGGTCGCCGTCCCGCCCATCGACTGGCACATCCAGCACGCCGCCGCGGCGGCCACAGTGGAGGCGCTGCGCCCGCGGCTCGCCGCCGGCGACGTCCGCGTCGAGGTCGAGCACGCCTCGATCGTGCCGACCGGGCCGGTCAAGACCGCCGTCGTGGTCATCCTGTGGCTCGACGGCCAGGCCGTGCGGCGCCTCTCCGGCGCCGCCGTGGTCACCGCCGAACGTTCGCGCGCCGTGGTTTCGGCTACTTTGGGCGCACTCGCTGCCGAAGTGTCACACTAGGACCCATGAAACGGGCGCGGCTGGTCGACGCCGGCGGGGTTCGCACCCCCCGGCGCCCGCACCCGCCGTGGCCCGGCATCGAGCACCAGCTGAGCCGCCGCCGGCTGTTCATCCGGCACACCCCGCCGACCGCCAAGGGCGCCGAGCCCGCGGTGTTCGTGCACGGCCTCGGCGGCTCGGCCCAGAACTGGACCGACCTCGCCGACGCCCTCTCCGACCGGCTCGCCGTCGACGCGGTCGACCTGCCCGGCTTCGGCCACTCGGCGCCCGCCCCGCGCGTCACCGTCCCACTGCTCGCGCAGGACGTCGCCGCCTGGATCGTCGAGTCCGGGCGCGGGCCCGTGCACCTGGCGGGCCACTCCCTGGGCGGGGCGGTCTCGGTCTACCTCGCCGCGACCCGGCCGGGCCTGGTCCGCACGCTGACGCTGGTGTCCCCGGCGATGCCCTTCGCCAACCCCCGGCGCTCGCACCAGTCCCGCTACCTGCCGATGCTCGCGGTGCCGAACATGGCCTGGTTCGCCGACCGCGCCATGCGCTCGCGCACCCCCGAGCAGGTCGTGGACGACATCATCTTCGGCACCTGGGCGGTCCCGGAGCTCATCCACCCGCAGCGCCGGCGCGAGGCGATCGCCGAGGCCCGCCACCGGCTCGCCGTCCCCTGGAACAACCGCGCCTACATCCAGACCTACCGGGGGCTCATGGCCTCCTTCTTCCAGTCGTTCGTCCCGGGCACGCACTCGCTGTGGCGCCTCGCGGCCGAGATCCAGTGCCCGACCCTGGTCATCTGGGGCAAGCAGGACCGGGTGATCGACGTGCGCCAGGCCCCGCCCGCGGCCCTGGCCATCCCCGACTCGCGCCTGCTCATCCTCGACCAGACCGGGCACGTGGCGATGATGGAGCGCCCGCAGGCGACCGCCCGCGCGATGGCCGCGATGCTCGACGAGTTCCACAGCGAAGCGGTCGAGCCGGTCGCCGAGCCCGAGACGGCGGTGTCGTGACCGCGGCCGCGAGCAGTGTCGGACCCGCCGGGCAGTATTGAGACCAGGGGACCCGCCCGCCCCGTGCGGCCTCGGCGTGTCCGCATGGTGAACTCGAATCGGGCCACATGAAAACCGGGGCTGGGCCAATCGCGGCTCCGTCTGTCTTAGACTCGCCGGTGTGACTGAGGGACGGCTCGACCGCAACCGCAGGCTCCGCAGGCGGCGCCGCTTCGTGCTGCTCGCCATCCTCGTCCTCATGGCGGGGACGGGTGCCTACTTCGCCATCGACGCCGCCGACGCCGAGAAACCGCAGGCCCTGGACGAGCAGCAGGTCGCCCCGAGCACCGTCGTCGCGCCGTCCCCCGACGCCCCGCCCTCTCCCAGCCCCGAGGCCGCGGTCGTCCCGCCGCTGTACTTCTCCGGCACCGGCACCTGGACCTACGCCGAACCGGCGGACACCGGGGTCCTCGGCACCGCTGGCACGCTCCTCACCTACGACGTCGCCGTCGAGAACGGCCTCGAGCTCGACGCGGAGGAGTTCAGCGGGTTCGTCCACGCGACGCTCGCCGACCCCCGCTCCTGGACCGCGGGCGGCGGCTGGCGCTTCCAGCAGGTCGGCGAGGGCGGCGGCGCGGACTTCACCGTCTACCTCGCCAGCCCCGAGCAGCGCGCGCTGCTGTGCGGCTCGACCAACACCACCGTCTCGTGCCGCAACGGCGACAGCGTCGTCATCAACTCGGCCCGCTGGATCACCGCCGTCGACCACTGGGACGGCACCCTCGACGGCTACCGCCAGTACGCCGTGAACCACGAGGTCGGGCACCGGCTCGGCCACGGCCACGAGGTGTGCCCCGCCGAGGGCGAGACCTCCCCGGTCATGGCCCAGCAGACCTACCGGCTCGCCGGCTGCGTCGGCAACTCCTGGCCCTTCCCCGACGGCGAGACGTACGTGTCGGGGCCCGCGGGGGACTACAACGGCCCCGAGCTCCCCCCGGACGACTTCGTCGACCGCTAGACCCGCATTCCACAGAATGGGACGGACCGTCCCACGGGCGTGAAGAACCGCACACCGCGCTTCCCGGTGGAATATCCACACCGTGGACATGCATTATTGGACATATGAGTTTGCCGCCGCTGGTCGAACCAGCCTCTGAGCTGTCGGTCGACGAGGTGCGCCGCTATTCGCGCCACCTCATCATCCCCGACGTCGCCATGGACGGTCAGAAACGACTCAAGAACGCCAAGGTGCTCTGCGTGGGCGCGGGCGGCCTCGGGTCCCCCGCGCTGATGTACCTGGCCGCCGCCGGGGTCGGCACGATCGGCATCGCCGAGTTCGACACCGTCGACGAATCGAACCTCCAGCGCCAGATCATCCACGGCCAGTCCGACATCGGCCGCCCCAAGTCCGAGTCGGCCGCCGCCACGATCCGCGAGATCAACCCGCATGTCGAGGTCGTCATCCACAACGCGGTGCTCGACAACGACAACGTCTTCGAGATCTTCGAGCCGTACGACCTCATCATCGACGGCACCGACAACTTCGCGACCCGCTACATGGTCAACGACGCGGCCGTGCTCTCCGGCAAGCCGTACGTGTGGGGCTCGATCTACCGCTTCGACGGCCAGGCCAGCGTCTTCTGGGCCGACCAGGGCCCGTGCTACCGCTGCCTCTACCCCGAGCCCCCGCCGCCGGGCATGGTCCCGAGCTGCGCCGAGGGCGGCGTCCTCGGCGTCCTGTGCGCCTCGATCGGCTCGATCCAGACCACCGAGGCCATCAAGCTGCTCACCGGCATCGGCGACCCGCTCGTCGGCTCGCTCATGGTCTACGACGCCCTGGAGATGAGCTACCGCAAGATCAAGGTCCGCAAGGACCCCAACTGCGCGGTCTGCGGCCCGAACGCCACGATCAAGGAGCTCATCGACTACGAGGAGTTCTGCGGGTCGGTCACCGACGAGGCGGCCGAGGCCGTCGTCGGCTCGACCATCACGGCGCGCGAGCTGGCCGAGTGGCTCAAGGAGGGCCGCGACATCGACCTCATCGACGTGCGCGAGCCCGCCGAGTACGAGATCGTGCGCATCCCCGGTTCGCGGCTGATCCCCAAGGGCGACATCGTCTCCGGTGCCGCGCTCAGCGATCTGCCGACCGAGCGGCAGGCGGTCTTCTACTGCAAGGCGGGCGTGCGCTCCGCCGAGGCCCTGGCCGCCGCCAAGGCCGCCGGGCTGAAGAACGCCGTCCACGTCCAGGGCGGCGTGCTCGGCTGGATCAACCAGGTCGACCCGAGCCTGCCGGCCTACTAGCGGGCGTCCGCGAGGGGCGTGCGGCCACGGGCCGTACGCCCTTCGTCGCGCTTTGGGTTGCTTCGAGTCGTTATGAGATTTCAGACTCGGTTCATCAAGGAATTCCCTTCCTGAGGCGTTGACTCCCGGTTGACCGGTTCCCTAGCCTGGGCTCCATGACCCGCAAAAGCGAACGATCCTCCAGTCGCGTGCGTTCCTCCCGCCGGACCGTCCTGCGCTTCGGCGTCCCCGCCGCCGCGGTCCTCGTCGGCGGCGGTGCCGTGGCCACGGTGGCCGCGAACGCCTCCGAGCTCGGCCTCGACACCGTCTTCGGCGTCTCCCGCGAAGAGCTCGAGGCCGACCTCAAGACCCGGATCGACGCCTACCTCGCCTCCACGGACACTCTGGTCGAGGCCTCGGTCGCCGTCGAGAAGGCCGGCATGCGCCTCGACTACAACCCCGCGCAGACCCACATCACCGCCTCCGTCGTCAAGGTCGAGATCCTCGCGATGGTCCAGCAGTACTGGGGCTCGGTCGACGCGATCCCCGAGGACCACCGGGAACTGCTGGAGCGCATGATCACCGAGTCCCACAACGACTCGACCACGTCCCTCTACAACTACCTCGGCGGAGCCGAGGCCCTCCGGGCCGCGCACGAGCGGTACGGCCTCCAGGACACCGCGGTCGACGCGCAGGGCCGCTGGGGCGTGGGCTGGTCCAGCGCCCCCGACCAGCTGGTCCTCACCGACCTCAACCTCTTCGCAGGGGTGCTCGACGCCGAGCAGGTCGCCCTCGGCCGCGAGCTCATGGGCGCCGTCGTCGAGGAGCAGGCGTGGGGCGTCTCCGCCGCCGCGAAGGAGGGCGAGGCGGTCTGGCTCAAGAACGGCTGGGACGTCGAGTCGCAGCTCGACGGCCTATGGGTGGTCAACTCCGTCGGCGTCCTCGACGGCGACGGCGACGAGCCGGTCACGATGGCGATCCTCACCAGCGGCGCCGTCGACGACGCCGAGGGCATCCCGATCGTCGAGGAGGTCGCCCGGATCACCCGCGAGGTCATCGACACCGAATAGCCCTGCGGCGCAACGGCACGGACATGCGAAAGGCCCGGACCGGAGTCCGGGCCCTTCGTCTTCGCCTAGTAGCGGTAGTGGTCGGGCTTGTACGGCCCCTCGACCTTCACGCCGATGTAGTCGGCCTGCTTCTTGGACAGCTCGGTCAGCTTGACGCCCAAGGCGTCCAGGTGCAGGCGGGCCACCTCCTCGTCGAGGTGCTTCGGCAGCGTGTACACGCCGATCGGGTACGACTCGAGCCTGGTGTGCAGCTCCATCTGCCAGCACCTGGTTCGTGAAGCTGTTGCTCATCACGAAGCTCGGGTGGCCGGTCGCGTTGCCCAGGTTGAGCAGCCGGCCCTCGCTCAGCACGATGATCGAGTGCCCCGCGGCGCCGTCGACGCCCGCGAACTGCCACTCGTGGACCTGCGGCTTGACCTCGAGCTTCTTGATCCCCGGCTCGGCGGCGAGGCCGGCCATGTCGATCTCGTTGTCGAAGTGCCCGATGTTGCCCACGATCGCCTGGTGCTTCATCCGGCGCATGTGGTCGACCGAGATGATGTCGCGGTTGCCGGTGGTGGTGATGAAGATGTCCGCGTACTCGACCGCGTCCTCGAGGGTCAGCACCTGGTAGCCGTCCATCGCGGCCTGGAGCGCGCAGATCGGGTCGATCTCGGTGACGATCACGCGGGCGCCCTGGCCGCGCAGCGCCTCGGCCGAGCCCTTCCCGACGTCGCCGTAGCCGCACACGACCGCGACCTTGCCGCCGATGAGGACGTCGGTGGCCCGGTTGATCCCGTCGGGCAGCGAGTGCCGCACGCCGTACTTGTTGTCGAACTTGGACTTGGTGACCGAGTCGTTCACGTTGATCGCCGGGAACGGCAGGCGCCCGTCGCGCTCGAGCTCGTAGAGCCGGTGCACGCCGGTGGTGGTCTCCTCGGTGACGCCCCGGATCGCCGTGGCCTGGCGGCTGAAGCGGCCCGGGTCGTCCTTGAGCGAGCGGGCCAGCAGCGAGAGCACCACGGCCTCCTCCTCGCTGTCGGCCGAGCCCGGGTCGGGGACGGCCCCGGCGGCCTCGAACTTGGCGCCGTTGACGACCAGCATCGTGGCGTCGCCGCCGTCGTCGAGGATCAGGTTCGGCTCCTCGTCGCCCCAGTCGAGCGCCCGCTCGGTGCACCACCAGTACTCCTCGAGGGACTCGCCCTTCCAGGCGAAGACCGGGACGCCCTGCGGCTGGTCGGGGGTGCCCGGGCCGACGGCGATCGCGGCGGCGGCGTGGTCCTGAGTGGAGAAGATGTTGCACGAGGCCCACCGCACGCGGGCGCCGAGCGCCGTGAGCGTCTCGATGAGGACGGCGGTCTGGATCGTCATGTGCAGGGACCCGGTGATGCGGGCGCCCTCCAGGGGACGGGACGCGCCGTAGCGCTCGCGCAGGGCCATCAGGCCGGGCATCTCGTGTTCGGCCAGTCGGATCTCGTGCCGGCCGTAGTCGGCCAGCTTGAGGTCGGCGACCTTGTAGTCGTCGGCTCGCAGCGTGTTCGTCATGCCTGAAATGCTACGCGGTGCCCCCGGGCGGGCCCGTCGAACGGGCCCGTGGCGGCGGCCACGCGGCGGCCGCGAAAGGGGTGGTCGGGGCCACCGTGACGGGCGGCGGCGGAAGTCACGGAAAAAATATCCGTGGAACCCGAGTTTCGGCTTGACACTGCCGAGGCTATGGGTAATATTGCAGATACGCAGCGTCACGGAGATGCGGAGATCCACAGGGTCTCGAACCATCACCGCCGGCGCCACGGGGAAACCAAACCGGGGGGAGTGCCGGGCAGTCTGGGGTGGCTGCCCGGCACATTAATTTTTGCGCCGGACCACAGGCCCGGGCCGCATCGCGGCCGGGGCCTTTTGTCGTACTCCGCGAATACCCTTGAACCAAGGGGTCCCCCAGGGACTACCCGCCTTCGCGTGCCCCGGGCCCGCGGCCTCCGGGCCCGAGCCGCGGATCGAACCGCCTCCCGCTAATTCGATTGCGCCTCGTCCCGATCCGCGAGAGGGTCCCTACGTGAGCAACTCTGACATCGACATCGTTCCGATCGACCCGCTCGACCGCGAGCTGGTCGACGGCTGGATCCGCACCCAGCGCGCCGTCGTCGAGCACGACCTGCCCGGCGAGCCGCTGCCCAGCCCCGCGTTCCAGCGGCTCCGGCTCCTCCTGTGGCCCGACGCCCTCGACGTCGAGCGGTACGTCGCGCGCCGCGACGGCACCGTCGTCGGTGCGCTCCAGTACTCCATGCCGAACCAGGACAACCAGCACCTCCTCGAACTCGAACTCGAGGTCCACCCCGAGCACCGCCGCCAGGGCGTCGGCACCGCGCTGCTCGAGTTCACCGAGCGCCGCGCCGCCGAACTCGGCCGCGACACGATCCTCGCCTTCGCCGTCGACTCCCTGGAGGACGGCCCGCGCTTCGACCACTCCGGGCAGGAGTTCGCGAAGGCCCGCGGCTACAAGACCGTCGACCAGGAGATCCACCGCCGCAACGACATCACGCTCGTCGGCGACGACGAACTCGCCCGGCTCTACGCCGACGCCTGGGCCAAGGCCGCCGGCTACGAGCTCGTGCAGTGGATCGACGACTGCCCCGAGGAGATCGTCGACGGGTACGCCGCCCTGTGCGAGCGCATGTACACCGACCCGCCCCAGGGCGAGGAGCTCGACATCCGCCCCGCCGAGTACGACGCCGCCCGCATCCGCAACACCGAGTGGACGCGCAAGGAGCGGGCCGAGACCCGCTTCTGCAGTGCCGTCGTCCACGTGGAGTCCGGCGAGGTCGCCGGCATGACCGACCTCGGCCTCATCCCCGGCGAGGAGCTCCACGCCTACCAGGGCGACACCATCGTCGAGGAGAAGCACCGAGGACACCGCCTCGGCATCATCCTCAAGATCGCCAACCAGCGGCTCATGCGCCGCTACCGCCCCGAGATCCGCTACGTCCACACCTGGAACGCCGAGGTCAACGACCACATGATCCTCATCAACGAGGCCATGGGCTACCGGCCCCTGTGCCGCGACCTCGACGTGCAGAAGAAGCTCGCCTGACACCGAGTTCCCGCGTTGCAATGGGAGACGGCCCGACCGCGCAGCGGTCGGGCCGTTCGTTTTCCGCAAATGACGTTGCGCCCCGAGAGGCCCGTGCCTGATCGTCGATGACATGCATACCAACGACATCGACATCACCCCGATCGACCCGCTCGACCGCGGCCTGGTCGACGCCTGGATCGACATGCGGCACGCCGTCGCGACCCACGACAGGCCCGGCGAAGCGCACGTCAACCCCGCGCTGCAACGCCTGAACCTGCTGCTGTGGTCCGAGGCGGTCGACGTCGAGCGCCACGTCGCCCGCGTCGGCGCCGAGGTCGTCGGCGCCCTCGAGCTCTCGATGCCCGTCAAGGACAACCGGCACCTGGTGGAGCTCGCGCTCGAGGTCCACCCCGACCACCGCAGGCGCGGCGTCGGGACCGCGCTGCTCGGCTTCGCCGAGCGCCGCGCCGCCGGACTGGGCCGCGACACGCTCCTGGGCTACGCCGTCGAGCGCCTCGACGGCGGACCGGCCTTCGACGAGGCCGGGCGCCGCTTCGCCGCCGCCCGCGGCTACCGGGTCGTCGACCGGGACGTCCACCGCCGCAACGACCTCGCGCTCACCGACGAGGAGGCGCTCGCGCGCCGCTACGACGAGGCCTGGGAGCACGCCGACGGGTACGAACTCGTGCAGTCGGTCGCCCGCGCGGTCCCCGACGACCTCGTCGAGGGCATCGCCCACCTGTGCGAGCGCATGTACACCGACCCGCCGATGGGGGAGGAGCTGGACATCAGGCCGGCCGTGTTCGACGCCGCGCGCCTGCGCGACTACGAGCGCACCCGCGAGCGGCGCGCCCAGATGCAGGTCATCACGGCCGTCCGCCACATCGAGACGGGCGTGGTCGCCGGGTACACCTTCATCCTCGTCAACCCCGGCGACGACGAGCACGCCTGGCAGGACGACACCATCGTCCTGCCCGAGCACCGCGGCCGCCGCCTGGGCACGATCCTCAAGATCGCCAACCAGCGCCAGCTGCTGCGCCACCGGCCGGCGATGCGCCATGTGCACACCTGGAACGCCGAGGCCAACGACCGCATGATCGAGATCAACGAGATGATGGGCTACCGGCCCCTGTGCCGCGACCTCAACGTGCAGAAGAAGCTCGCCTGAGACCGGCCCTGCGACGGGAGACGGCCCGACCGCGATGCGGTCGGGCCGGTCTTCGCGGGCGCTCAGGCGCTCGCGATGAACAGCTCGCCGATCCCCGAGGCCGTGACCGGCCCGGCGGTGCCCGCCGAGAACGCGGCGCGGCCCGGCGACAGGGCGACCTCGCCCTCGCCGTCGGCCACGGTGACGGCGCCGCCGGTGGACAGGCAGATCCGCGGGCCGTCGAGCTCGACGGTCACCGCCTCGCCCGTCAGCGTGACGCGCCGCAGCGCGAAGTCGTCGATGGGGACCGGCCAGGAGCGCACCGGGCCGTCGTCCTCGGCCCCCGTGCGCGGGTCGGTCATCGCCTGGAAGTCCAGGACGCGCAGCAGCTCGGGCACGTCCACGCGCTTGTTGGTGAGGCCGCCGCGCAGCACGTTGTCGCTGGCGGCCATGACCTCGACGCCGAAGCCGTGCAGGTAGGCGTGCAGGTTCCCCGCGGGCATGTACACGGCCTCGCCGGGCTGGAGCGTGATGTGGTTGAGCAGCAGGCTCACCAGTACGCCCGGGTCGTCGGGGTAGGAGCGGGCCAGGGACACCAGGTCGGCGCCGTCCTCGGTCGCGAGCTCGGAGGCGGCCTTCGCCGCGGCGTCGATGATCGAGCGGCACTCCTCGCGGGCGAGCCCGAGGAGGTCCGGGACGGCCTTGCGGAGCCCGGCCTTCCGGTCGCGCAGCGTGGCGGTGAGCCCTTCGAGCTCGGGGACGCCGAGCGCCTCGATGTCCGCGGCCGCCGCGAGCGGGTCGCGGAAGCCGCACATGGCGCGGAACTCGGTGAGCGCCACCAGCATCTCGGGCTTGTGGTTGTCGTCCACGTAGTTGCGGTAGGCCGTGTCGATGCCGATGCGCATCTCCCGCTGGTGGCCCGAGTGGGCCTGGCGGGCGTTCGGGTGCGCCTGGAGCGACAGCGGCTTGGCGGCCGCGAGGAGCTTGAGCAGGAACGGGAGCCTCGGGCCGAACCGCTCGGCGGCGCGCTCGCCGAGCATCGCGGCGGGGTTCGAGGCGATCGCGTCGTCCAGCGGCCCCCCGTCGTGGAGGGTCGAGGGGGCGCTGTGGTGGGCGCCGAACCACTCCTCGGCCTCTGGCAGGTCCGCGGGGACCTCCCGGCCCTGGAGCCGGGCGAGGTCGACCTGCGACCCCCAGGCGTAGTTGCGGATGACGCCGTACAGCCCCTGCACCGCCGCTCCTCTTGTTGTTCGGGTGTTGTTCAGGTCGGAGGACTCAACTGTATCGGTACGGCCCGCGCGCCCCGATACCCCGGCCCGTCTCCTGCGGCGCCGCCCGGTGGAACGCGGGAGGCCGCGGCGGGCACCGCCCGCCGCGGCCTCCCGCAATGCCCGTGAGCTGCGAGGACGGCTACTCGCCGCCGAGCGTCAGGTCCTTCATCTCCGAGACCGCCGGGACGCGCATCGGGTCGAGCCCGTGGGCGAGCGCGAGGTACACGGACGCGAAGTCGGGCACCGAGATGAGCGAGGCGAGCCGCTCGAGCGCGCAGCCGCCCTCGGCCGGGAGCACGTCGCAGCGGACGCCGCGCCGGGCGGCCAGGTCGGCCACGGCGTCGGCGCGGCGGGTGTCGGGCTTGGGGGTGGAGTCGTCGCCGTCGAGCCCGTCGTCGCGCATGAGCACGATCCGCAGGCGCGTCAGCTCGTCCTCCCCGGGGTCGGCGAAGATGTCCTTCCGGCCTTCGGCGAGCGAGCCGAACACGCCGTCGAGGAGGCCGACGCGGCCGCGCCCGACCTCGCCGAGCTCCCCGGAGACGACCGGGTAGCGGGAGTTCGCGGCGAGCATGTCGCCGAAGCGCCGGGCGGCGACGCCCGCGAGCGGGCTGGAGCCCCACACGACCGGGATCGACCCGGCCAGGTTCATCGCGAGCTCCTTGGCGGGGTTCACGTAGGCGTCGGCGTCGGGGCGGCAGCGCTCGGCGTCCTCGTCGAGGCGGCGCGCGGTCTCGGCGATGTCGGCCTCGACCAGGCTCACGAGCCCGAGCTCCCTGGCGGCCATGAGGACCGGGACGGTGAGGGCCCACAGGCTGAGCCGGGCCGGGGCCCGGCGCGGGACGGCCACGAACGAGGCGCGGGCCCGCTCGGCCACGGCCTGGAGCTCGGAGTCGGGGGCGCCGATGGCGACCAGGCGCGCGCCGCGGCGGGCGGCGGCCTCGGCGGCGGCGAGCGCCTCGGGGCTGCGTCCGGACGCGGACACGGCGATGACCACGTCGGCGGCGCCGACCCAGCCGGGGACGCCGGCGGAGCGGTGCCCGAGGATCGGCACGGGGCAGCGGGGCCCGGCGACGGTGGCGAGGATGTCGCCGGTCCGGGCGGCGGTGCCGACGCCCGCGACGACGACCGCCCGCGGGCGGCCCTCCTCGGCGAGCGCGCCGAGCCCGGCGTCGGCGGCGAGCGCGGCGGACTCCCGCAGCTGCGGCCCGGCCGAGGCGAGCGCCCACAGGGCGCCGCCGGGGCGGATCGCGTCGCTCAGGTCGCCTTCGATGCGGCGCTCGTCGGGGAGCCGGTCGCCGGTGATCCCGGCGAGCCCGTCGTCCTCAGGACCCATGCTGTGTTCCTCCTTGGCCTCTGGCCTGCGGGGCCGCGCCCCTGGGCGGTTCGCTTCGGTTGCGGGGGAGCCGGCCGCCGTGGGGCGGCCGCTGGTCGGGGGCCTACTCGCCGTGGTGCGCGGCGCCGTTGCCGGAAGCGCCGCCGCCGGAGGCGCTGTCGAGGAGCATCACGGGGATGCCGTCCTCGACCCGGAAGACCTTCGCGCACTCGGAGCAGGTGAGCGCGTTCTCCTCGCGGTCGTAGGCGAGCGGCGCGTGGTGGGGCTCGGGGCAGCGCAGCAGTTCCAGGAGCACGGGTTTGGGCGCGGTGGCGGGCATGGGCTAGTTCCTTACGATGCGGAGGATGTCGTCGCGCAGCCGTTCCATCGAGGCCTGGTCGGGGCCTTCGACGTTGAGCCGCAGCAGCGGTTCGGTGTTCGAGGGGCGCAGGTTGGCCCACGAGCCGTCCCGGAGGGAGACGGTGAGGCCGTCGAGCCGGTCGGTCTCGACCCCGTCCCGGCCCGCGAAGTGGTCGGCGACCTCTTCGATCTTGGCGTGCGGGTCGGCGACCTCGGAGTTGATCTCGCCGGAGGGCGTGTAGCGGACGAACCGGTCCGCCAGTTCCGACAGGGGCCGGTCGGTCTCGCCGACCGCCGCCAGGACGTGCATGGCCGCGAGCATGCCGGTGTCGGCGAACCAGAAGTCCCGGAAGTAGTAGTGCCCGGAGTGCTCGCCGCCGAAGACCGCGTCCTCCTCGGCCATGACGGCCTTGATGTAGGAGTGGCCGACGCGGGTGCGCAGGGGGCGGCCGCCGTGCTCGGCGATGATCTCGGGGACGGCCTTGGAGCAGATCAGGTTGTGGCACACGGCGCTGCCGGGGTGCTTGGCGAGTTCGCGGGTGGCGATGAGCGCGGTGATGGCCGACGGCGTGACGGGCTCGCCGTCGGCGTCGACCACGAAGCAGCGGTCGGCGTCGCCGTCGAAGGCCAGGCCGAGGTCGGCGCCGACCTCCTTGACGCGGGCCTGGAGGTCGACGAGGTTCGCCGGCTCCAGCGGGTTCGCCTCGTGGTTGGGAAAGGTGCCGTCGAGCTCGAAGTAGAGCGGGTCGATCTCCAGCGGGAGCCCGTCCAGGAGCTGGTCGCCGAGGACGGCCGGGACGGTGTGGCCGCCCATGCCGTTGCCCGCGTCGACCACGATCTTGAGCGGGCGGATCTTCGCGAGGTCGACGAGGTCGCGCATGTACGCGGCGTACGCGGCGAGGAAGTCCTCCTTCACGACGCTGCCCGGCTCGGCGGCGGCGGGGGCGGGCTCGCCGTCGAGGATCGCCTGGGCCCTGTCGCGGATGTCGGCCAGGCCGGTGTCGAGGCCGATCGGCCGCGCGGCGGGCAGGCACATCTTCAGGCCGTTGTACTCGGCGGGGTTGTGGCTGGCGGTGAACATCGCGCCGGCGACGTCGCGGCTGCCGGCGATGAAGTAGAGCATGTCGGTCGAGCACAGGCCGGTCTCGATGACGTCGGCCCCCGCCCTGGTGGCGCCGCGCGCGAACGCGGCGGCGAAACCGGGCCCCGAGTCGCGCATGTCGTGGCCGACGGCCCAGGTCCGCTCGCCGGTGACGGCGACGGCGGCCGCGCCGATGGCCTCCATGACCTCGGGCGTGAGTTGCGAGCCGACGAGTCCGCGGACGTCGTAGGCCTTCACGAATTCGCTGAGCTGGGAAGCCACGGGTCAGATGCCGCCTTTCCGGGTTACGGGGCCGGTGGGAGGCGCCGGGACCGCAGCTGCGGCGTGCGGGGCCGCCTCCGTGACGAGACTAGCGCTGTGGGTCCTCGTCGCCGGACACCACCCGGAGGTGACGCCGGGCACCGAACTGGGGGCCCGCGGGGCGGTGCCCCGGCCGCTGCGCCGTTTCGGTCTCGGCCAGGCGGCGGCTCGCGAGCGTGGCCGCGTCGGCCGGTTCGGTCTCGGGTTCGTGCCGCTCGCCGACGGCCGCCTCGCGGACGGCGTTGGCCAGGGCGACCAGGTCGTCGTCGGTGGGCATGGGCACGGCGTAGTCGCCCTGGTGGCGGACCAGTTCCCAGCCGTGGGGGACGGTGAGGCGCCGGGCGTGGGCGTCGCACAGGTCGTAGCTGTGGGGCTCCCGCGCCGTCGAGAGCGGGCCGACCACAGCGGTCGAATCCGAGTATATGTATGTCAAAGTGGCCACCGCAGGCTGGCGGCAGCCGTTCCGGGAGCAACGCCGATCCGACCTCACCCCACGAAACTACCACTCGCTGTGGCGAAGTCAGCGGCGCTGAGCAGTGGCCTCTCACGGATTCGTGTCGCCGCGGATCGCGGGGGCCGTTTCGGTCGGACCCGGACGCTAAGGTGGCCCCATGCGCAGAGATCGACACGGACGGGGGATGCGGGGGCCGCTCGCGCCCCGCGCCCTGCCGCTGCGGCGCACGGCCGTGGAGGAGTTCGACGCGCTGGTGATGGACGCGGTGGCGGTGCTCGAGCAGCGCCTCGCGGAGAACCTCGGTTCGAACTTCACCGATCTGCGGCACGTCGAGTTCGCCGTCGACGAGGTCCCGCCGGACTCGCAGGACTACGACGCCGACGTGGTCGAGGACCGCGGGGTGCCGCTGTCGAAGCTGTACCCGGCGCAGCCGGGCACGGTCGCGGCCGCGCCCCGGATCGTGCTGTACCGCAGGCCGATCGAGATCCGGTACGACTCGAAGGCCGACGCCGAGTCGCTGGTGCGCTCGATCCTGGCCGAGCAGCTCGCGTCCCTGCTCAACCTGCCGCCCGAGGACCTGGAGTCCTAGGCCCCGTTGCCGCCCCCTTGGACCGCGTCCGGCCCCGGGCACGGCGGAAGGGCGGGACTTCGCTGGCCCGCCCTCTCGCCGTGTCGTGCGATCGTAGATGTCCTCTTATGCGGCGACCGGGATCCGGTCGCGCGCCGCCTCCTCGACGAGCTCCTCCGCCGGTGCGCCCATGCGGGCGCCGACGAGCTCGTCCATCAGGGCGCCGCCCTGTCCGCCGGTGGCGACGCTGAGTCGCTCGTACGGCTCGGCGTGGCGCATTTCCTGCGCGAACGCCGCCTCCGCGGCCACCGCGGGGTTGATCATCGGGGTCGGCAGGCACACCACCACCGGGATGCGCTCGCTGCGCCGGCGTGCCGCTTCGCGCGCCTGGCGCTTGATCTTGCGGCGCTCGCGCTCGGAGAGCCCGCCCCAGATCCCGAACCGCTCGTCGTGGTCGAGCGCGTACTGCAGACAGTTCTCTTTGACCTCGCACCGCGCGCAGATGCGTTTCGCATCCCGCGTGGAGCCCCCTTTTTCGGGGAAGAACGCCTCCGGATCGGTCTGCGCGCACAATGCGCGAGCCTGCCACTCCGGAACGTTACCCAACAGGTCGGCCAAGTAGTCACGGCCGTCCATATGCGTCCGCCTCCTCGTTCGCGCACCGGTCGAACCGGTGCTCCCCCCTTGCAATCACTTGCGCGGCAACGGCATGAGGACCGGGCGCGGACGCGTCGCCTCCCCTGAGACGCGTACGGCCCCGCTGCGGGCCACCAGGTGGTCCGCCGGTGCGTCAGTCCTGCATGTCTGCGGCTTCTTCTCGGAAGCCCCGGTGCCCGCGGGCGGCCTGTAGATGGGGCCGCGCCGCCTTGCTCATCTCTATGGACGATGAGTCTTCATCGCTAATCCGATAACGGTTCGATGTCAGACGATAGCGCACAGTGATCTGATTGATGGAAGGACCCCTCAGACTCACGCTTGCGGGGGACTTGTCTTGACAGGAGTGTCTAGGCTTCGTCCTGTTCCTCTGTAGTGGAGGATCGCTCGCGATCGCCGCGGCGGCGCGAAAGGAACAGGCCGACGCCGGCCAGCGTCAGCCACACCGCGTCGAGCACCAGTCGCTCCACCGCGGTGCGGGTGTCGATGAAGACCTGTCCCTCCTCGGCCAGCTGCCTGGCATCGTCGAAACCGTACCGAGCCGCCGAGAACATCAGCAGCACTCCGATAACGAGGTAGGCGACGTAGAGGAGACGGGTGAGGCGGCCGATCACCCTTCCGGGTCGCGTGTCGGGCGCCAGGAGCGCCGCGAGCGCCGGGAGCGCGACGGGGACGATCGAGAAGAGGGTCCCGCGGGCGTCGTCGGTGAAGCCGATCCCGGCGGCGCGTCTGAGGGTGTCGTCGCGCGGGTCGAGGCCGATCCCGAAGAGCCACTGGGAGAGCGCGACGAGGACGAAGGCCGCGGCGCAGGCCAGCAGGACGGCGGCGGCGACGGTGCGGTGGCGCGGGGCGAGCTGCATGGGCGCCATTACACCAGATCGGTCCGCGCGGCCTGCTTCACTTCCTCGACCAGCGCCTTGACCTCCTGGGCGCGGTCCCTGGGGCACACCAGGAGCGCGTCGGGGGTGTCGACGATGATCATGTCGTCGACGCCGACCGCGGCCACGAGGCGCCCGGCGGCGGGGACGACGACGTTGCGCTTGGACTCGGTCAGGAGCGTCTCGCCCGAGCCGCGGACGATGACGTTGCCGACCTTGTCGGCGGCCGTGAGGACCTGCCCGAGGGTGTGGTAGTCGCCCACGTCGTGCCAGTCGAAGTCGCCGGGGACGACGCCGACCTTGCCCGCGGCGGCGGCCGGCTCCATGACGGCGTAGTCGATCGAGATCTTCTCCAGGGTCGGCCACAGCTGCGAGAACAGCGCTTCGCGACCGGTGGAGTCCCAGGCGGCGGCGAGGGTGCGGACCGCGTCGTGGAGGGCCGGGCGGTGGCGCTTGAGCTCGGCGAGGAAGACGTCGACGCGCCAGACGAACATCCCGGCGTTCCACAGGTAGTTCCCGGCCGAGACGTACTCCACGGCCGAGACCTGGTCGGGCTTCTCGACGAAGGCCTCCAGCTGGTAGCCGGGGCCGACGGGCGCGCCGAGGCGCAGGTACCCGAAGCCGGTGTCGGGGCCGGTGGGGTTGATGCCGATGGTCATGAGCAGGCCGGTCTCGGCCAGCTCCATGGCGCGCTCGACGGTCTTGGCGAACGCCTCGCCGTCCAGCACGAGGTGGTCGGCGGCGAAGGCGCCCATGACCGCGGTCGGCTCGCGCTCGGCGATGACGGCGGCGGCGAGGCTGATGGCCGCCGCGGAGTCCCGCGGGGAGGGCTCGACGAGGATGTTGTCGCCGGGGACCTCGGGGAGCTGGCGGGCGACGTCGACGGCGTGCGCCGCGCCGGTGACGACGTACACGCGGCCGGGGTCGGACAGGAGCCGGACCCGTTCCACCGTCGATTGCAGCAGCGAGGAGCCCGTGCCGGTCAAGGGCAGCAGGAACTTGGGTCGTTGCGCGCGAGACAGGGGCCAGAGCCTGGTTCCGGAACCGCCTGCGGGGACCACCGCGTGAAGCATGCCAATAGTCTTGCACGCCGCTCCCACGTGCCCGTTCACCCCTGCGGCGGGGCAGCGCAGGTGACGCGGTCGCGACGGCCGCGTGAAGAATGCACCGATCCCCGGTGGCCCGCGGATCATGATATCGCTTGCCGACGGTTCGCGCCAGAGCCGGTCCGCCGCGGGGGATCGGCGGCCTCGCCGAACGCCATGAGTGCTCATGGGACGGATGCCTTCGGTAGCGGCGCTGCTCGATCCTGTTGCGGTGGCGGGCGTCTCGGACATCGACCCGGTATGCGAACGGCGGAGGCTCGCACCGCTGTCCTAGACTCACCGCTGTTCCGCCCAAGGAATCGTTCATCACCATCCCTAGGAGTTCCTTCGTGGCCTACCCGCCCGCTCCGGCTCCCGTCGCCCAGCCCATGCCCGTCAAACAGGGCAACGGCTTCGGCGTGACGGCTCTCGTGCTCGGCATCATCGGCATCGTGCTGGCCGTGATCCCCTTCCTGAACATCGTCGGGATCGTCCTCGGCGTACTCGCCCTCATCTTCGGCGTCGTCGCGCTGGCCACGGCCGGCAAGCGGAACGGCAAGGGCAGGGGCACCGGCGGCGCCGGCCTGGTGCTCGGCGTCCTCGCGGTGGGCGTCGCGATCGTCATCAACATCATGGTCGTGAACGCCGTCCAGGACACGGTCGACCAGTACTACGACGAGTACAAGTCCCAGTGCGAGGCCGAGGGCCTCACCACCGCGGAGTGCGACCAGCTGATCGAGGACATCGAGAACCTCTGACCGGTCGGACGTCGAAGGGCCGCGGCGACGCCGCGGCCCTTGTGCTTGCGGCGGAACGGATTCGGGCCGCCGAGGCCCGAGCGGCCCTCATCGCCGGGGCGCCGTCATCCGTTACGGCATGACAGCGGTGGTGCCGATGGCATACACTCGCCGCAGTTCTGCCCGGATCGAACATCGATCGCGAACCATTTGGAGTACGCCGTGTCCTACCCGCCCGCCCCGGCCCCCGCCCCCGAGCCCATGCCCGCCAAGCAGGGCAACGCCTTCGGCGTCACCGCCCTGGTCCTCGGCCTGGTCGGCCTGATCGTCTTCTCCTGGATCCCCGGGATCAACCTCATCACCGGACTTCCGCTCGGTGTGCTCGCCGTCATCTTCGGCATCGTCGCCATGGTCAAGGCCGGCTCGCGCGGCGGCAAGGGCAAGGGCACCGGCCTCGCCGGCATCATCCTCGGCGTGCTGACCCTCATCGCCTCGATCGCGATCTACTTCGTGCTCCTCGGCATCGCCGAGGACCAGTGCAACGACCCCGACTCGGCGGTCTACGGCTCCACCGAGTGCGCCGACCTCGAGAACATGTAGCGGTTTCAACCGGAGAGGGCCGCGGCATCGCCGCGGCCCTCTCCGTTCGCTAGAACAGCCGGGGCTGGCTCTCGTCCACGGCCCCGCGCATGTCGTCGTAGTCGAGGACCACGCAGCGGATGCCGCGGTCCTCGGCCAGGACCCGGGCCTGGGGCTTGATCGCCTGCGCGGCGAAGACGCCGTCGACCGGGGCCAGCAGCGGGTCGCGGTTGAGCAGCTCCAGGTACCGCGTCAACTGCTCGACGCCGTCGATCTCCCCGCGGCGCTTGATCTCGACGGCCACGTTCCTGCCGTCGGCGTTGCGGCACATGAGGTCCACCGGGCCGATCGCGGTCGGGTACTCCCGGCGGACCAGCGTCCACCCCTTGCCGAGCGGCCCGGTGTCGGCCGCGAGCAGCTCCTGGAGGTGCGCCTCGACCCCGTCCTTCTGGAGCCCCGGGTCGATCCCCAGCTCATGGCTGGAGTCGTGCAGGACCTCCTCGATGGTGATCTTGAGCTGGTCGCCGGTCTTCTTCGAGGTCACGGTCCACTCGGTGGCGCCCTCGACCACGGTGCAGGGAGGCGTCATCCAGTTGAGCGGCTTGTACGACCCCCCGTCGGCATGGACGAGCACGCTCCCGTCAGCCTTCCATATTATCAAACGGACAGCCATGGGCAAATGGGCGGAAAGCCGACCTGTGTAATCAACCTGGCACCGTGCCACCAACAAACGCATGCCGAAGACCCTACCGCCGACTCGGCGCGCGGCCCGCGCGTGCTCTCGCCGCCGGGGTTCGGGGTTCCAGATCACCGAACTTGCCGCAGGCCCGTCTGCCGCAGCGAGCGGCGGCGACTCCGGAGGTCTGCGCGACCGCTCACCCATCCGCGGGAGGGTGCAGAGGTGGTCATGAGATCGTCTGTTGCGCAGGGTGATCGATAGAAATTACGCTACGGGTATGTGGACTACCCTTCTGGCGACGCTTCTCGGTGCGGTCATCGCAACGGGCGCCACCATCCTCGTCGAGCGGCGCAGAGAGCGCCGAGCCGCCGAGGCGGAGTGGCGGCAGGTCCGGCGAGAACTGTACGGGTCGTTTCTGGCGACACTCTCCCAAGCGAGGCACGAACTCCGCGTACTGCTCCTCGAGACGCGGATGCCCGCGGAGGAGCGCATCGCCAGGGCGAACGAAGCCTGGGGCCGCTGCTACGTTCCGGGTCACCAGATGGAGGTGCTCGCGGCCCCCGACGTGGCCCGGCCTGCGGTCGCCTATTTTCATGCTGTGCGCGATCTGCGCGAAGCCATCGTCTCTGGGGAACCTCTGAGCGAGGCCGCACACGATGATCTGCTCAAAGCGGTGTTCGCCACCTTCAAGGAGGTCAAACAGGCGATGCGAGCAGACCTGAGCTCCAACATCGCCACTCTTTAGCGATGGAATGGCCGGATCGTCGGCGAGCCCTGGGGAGGGCTCTGGCGCCCTACATGGCTCGGCGTGCTCCTCATCGGGCCCGTGAATGATCAGAGCGTGGAAATAGCATCAGATGCGTCATTCGATCAGAGCGTGCGGTTCAATCTGACCCGTCCGCCTTCCAGATGATCAGCCGGGTGGCCATGGGCAGGCGGGCGGAAGGCCGCCCCGTGCAGTCGACCTGGCAGCGAGCCGCCGGCAAACGCATGGCCAGCACCCTGCCGGCCTTGCCGCGCCTGCCGTCGTGCCCGTGAACGCTGAAATGGCATCAAATGTAAGTGTCGGTACCGGAAATGTAATGATGTTTGGCTTACATTTGCCTCGTGACTGAAGACATCGACGAGATCCTGCACCTGCTTCGAACCTCCGGCGGCGACACCGCCTCCATCGAGGTCAAATCCGCCGCTGGCGGCCTGCCGGAGTCGCTGACGTCGACGTTGAGCGCGCTCGCGAACCTGCCCGGGGGCGGGCTGATCGTACTGGGCCTCGACGAGCGCACCGGATTCCGCCCTGTCGGGTTGTCGGATCCGCAAGGGCTCAAACAGGCGCTGGCCTCGAAGGCCCGGAACTTCGTCCCACCGGTCCGCGTGGCGTTCGAGGACGCCGAGGTCGACGGTGCCCACCTGGTGCTGGCACGGGTTCACGAGTGCGATCCGTCCTCCAAGCCGTGTCGTGCGGCGAAGTCCGGAGCGGCGTACCTCCGTGGCTGGGACGGCGACTATCGCATGTCGACGCTGGAAGAGCAGGCGTTCCTCTCGCAGCGCACCGCGCCGATGTCCGATCGCGAGCCCTGCCGCGGGGCGACGATCGATGATCTGGACGGGGAGCTGACCGAGTCGTTCCTCCGCACCGTCCGGGAGCGCGACCCGCAGGGACTCGGCCGGTTCTCCGACCGGACCGAACTGATGCGCCGCGCCGGCGTCGTCGACGGCGACGGCACCCCGACCGTCGCGGGAATCCTCGCGATGGGCGCCTACCCGCAGCAGTGGTTGCCGCGCTTCGCCATCCAGGCGGCCGTGGATTCCGGTCGCACCGGTGCTCAGGCGGCACGCGTCCGCAACCAGAAACTGATCACCGGGCCGATCCCGCACATGATCGATCAGGCGATGGCATGGGCCAGAACCAATTTCTCCACCGACATCGTGGCCCGGGCGGACGGCTCGGTGATCGATCGGCCTGCTTACCCGCTCGTCGCTTTCCGTGAGCTGGTCGCGAACGCCTTGATCCACAGGGACCTCTCCTCGTGGTCGGCCGGACTGGCCACCGAGGTGCGGCTCTGCCCGGATCGACTCATCGTGTCCAATCCCGGCGGACTGCACGGCATCACGCTCGATCGGCTGGGGAGAGAAGCGGTGAGCTCGGCGCGTAATGCGCAGCTGCTGAGCATCTGCCAGTACCTTCGCACTCCGGAAAGCGGACGGGTCGTGGAGGCCCTGGCCACCGGCATCCCCGCGGTCGCGGGCGCGCTGGTCGAGGCGGGCCTGCCCGCAGCGCACTACACCGACACGGCGATCAGGTTCACCGCAGCGCTGTCGGCACTGCCCGCGGCCCCGAAGCCGGAACTCAAGGGCACCAAGGCGAGGGTCTATGACGCGCTCTCCACAGAGCTGAAGACGGTCGCCCAGCTCGAAGCCGAGCTGGCATTGAACCCGGCGACCATTCGGCTCGCCCTGCGAGGCATGCGATCGGACGGGCTGATCGAACAGGTCGGAGGGCGTGGAAGACGCACCGGGTATCGACGGCTCGATGAATGAGCGACCAGTGCGATGACCGATCGAATCGCCCAAAGCGTGAAGTTCACGCTGATCCGTCCGCCTTCCAGATGATCAGCCGGGTGGCCATGGGCAGGCGGGCGGAAAGCCGCCCTGTGCAGTCGACCTGGCAACAAGCCGCCGGCAAACGCATGGCAAGCACCTGCCGCCGCCTCGGCGCGAGTCTTCCGCGCGTTCATGGCGCTGAAGCGAGCCGGGAGGTGGCGAGCACTGCTCGGTTCTCGTTCGCATTCCTCCGGTATCGTGTCGGAACGGGGGTATCTGAACATTCGGAGAAGACCAGGTCGTCGCGGTGCGCGAGTCGTGCCGCAAGGCCCTGGTCGGCGCCGGCCCCCGGCAGTTCACTCAGAGGCGGGCCGCGACCGGCGGCCCCATGGACCGAATCCGCGGAGGCAGGCGACCATGTCGGGTCTGAACATCACCCCTGAGACGATGCGCCAGTCGGCCGATGAGATCGAGGCGGCCCGCGACGAGGTCCAGGCGCTCCTCGACCAGTTCACCGCCGCACTCCAGCAGTTCGCCGACGGCTTCGGCGGCGACATGATCGGCTCGCTGGCGGGTCCCGCGCACGAGGAGTGCGTGACCACCGCGACCGAGTGCTTCACCTCCAACATCGAGGCGCTCACCGCGTACGCGCAGGACATCCGCGAGATGGCCGACGAGCACGAGGCCGCCGACGGCGACATCGCCGAGGTCTTCAAGTCCCTCCAAGGTGGGCTCAAGGCCTGACCGGCCTCGACCCGGACACGAAGGAGTCCCCCAGATGGGCATGCAGCTGCCCTCCGAGTTGATCACCCTGCTGGGCGTGCTCGGATACGACTGGCCCGAGTCCGACGAGGAGAAGATCTTCAACCTCGCCGGGGAGTGGACCGGCATGGCCGATCAGATCTCCGGTCGGGTCGAGTCGCTCAGCGCGGCGTCCAGGACGCTGATCGAGAACAACGCCGGAGGCGACATCGACGCCTTCCAGGCCCATTGGGAGGACGAGAAGTCGGCGGTGAAGAACATCGCCGACATCGGCGATCCGTCCAACGAGATCAACATCGGCCTGACGATCACCGCCGGCGTCATCCTGGCGCTGAAGATCGCGGTGATCGTGCAGCTCGCGGTGCTGGCGGTGCAGATCGCGTGGGCCATCGCGACGGCGCCGGTCACGTTCGGGGCCTCGCTGGCGCAGATCCCGATCTTCAAGCAGATCGCGGGGCTGGTCATCGACCAGCTCCTGGACCAGGCGCTGAACGCGGTGATGAAGCATGCCTAAGTCGGGACCGAAGTCGGGCTCGAAAGCGCAGAGCACCATCATCAACAAGGTCGTCAACGTCGACGGCGTGTTCCGCAAGCCCGAGCCCCGCGGCCGGTCCGAGCACCCCGATCCGGACGTGCGGAACCTCGAGAACAAGCTCGACGACATCGGCAGGGAGCCCAAGCCCCGCCGATGGGACTACATGGAGCCCTCCGGCGACAGGAACAGGGACCACGAGCGGCTCAAGGAGCGCTGGAACGAGTTCATCGACGAGAACCCCCGCGGCTGGAGCAACAAGCAGCGGACGCCGTGCGTCAGCGCCGTGTGGGACCGGCAGTCGGGGCGGGTCTACTACGATCACAACGTCCACAAGCGGGACAAGTGGAACATGAACCCCGACGACCTGGACCCGATCCTGCGCGAGCGGTACAACAAGTCCCTCGACAAGGACGGGCCGTTCTGGAAGCTCCAGGAGGACCAGGGCAGGCACGGCGCTCCGGGCACGCACTCGGAGACCCGGGCGACGAACCAGGCGCTCAAGGACGCGCGAGCGGACGGCCGCGAGCCGTTCATGGAAGACTTCATGATCCACAATGGGAACCCGAAGTCCAAGGACTCGATGCGCTGCTGCGGCAACTGCACGCAGATGTGCGACGGCGCCCACGGCTCCAAGGCCGGCTGGGAGTCCGACGGCGCGGGCAGCCACCGGGTGGACGAGAGCTGGAATGGTGATTTCTCCGTATGAGACCGAGTTACGACCCCATCGCGCTGTCGGTGCCCGACGAGGAGGTCCGCGTCGACCGGGACCAGTGCTCCTGGCGCGGCCAGGAGCGCTTCACCGGCTTCATCGGGGAGACGCTGGACGGCGGCGTCTACGAGTTCCAGAGCTACCGGGACGGCTGGCTCGACGGCCCCAGCGGCCAGATCTCGCCCGACGGCGACCTCATCGAGGAGGAGTGGTACCAGGGCAACCACCTGCACGGGATCACCCGGGAGTTCCGGCAGGACGGGACCTTGGCGACGGCCACCGGCTACCGGTACGGGTACCCGATCTGGATCGTGCGGTTCGACTTCGACGGGTCCACCGTCCTGTCGACCGACCGTCCTGAGCCCGTGCACGGGCAGCCGGAGCTGATCGACATCCTGGGGAGCAAGAACCCGCTGCCCCCGCTCCGCGGCCCCGAGGACGCCGCGGACCTCTCCAAGCACTGAGGGCCCGGGCCGCGGCATCGTCTGAAGTGCCCGCTCGGGCGGACCCGCCTGCGCCCGAAGGACGGAGGGCCGGTCGGCGACGAACCGGCCCCCGCCCGCCGGGCCTGCGGCGGCTCAGGCCGACCGGTCGCCCGCCAGCACCGCGACGCCGTCGATCTCGACCTTCCACTCGGGCGAGGCCAGCGCGGCCACCTGCATGAGCGTGTCGGCGGGGTAGGGCTTCGCGAACAGCTCGCGGCGGAGCTTCGTGATGGTGTCGAGGTGAGCCATGTCGGTGACCATGATGGTGACCTTCACCAGGTCGCGCAGCGTCCCTCCCGCCGCGGCCAGCACGTACTCGAGGTTGGCGACGGCCTGGCGCATCTGGTCCTCGAAGTCCTCCGAGACGGTGCCCCCCTCGTGGTCGATGCCGGCCTGGCCGGACACGTAGACGGTGTCGCCGGCGCGCAGCGCCTGGCTGATGGCGTAGGGCTCGTACCAGTCGGGTTCGACGTCGACCGCGGTGATGTGTGCTGGCATGGTGGTCTCCTTGAGGATTTAGTTGCTTGCGCAAGCAAATTTTGTTTGCGCAAGCAAGAACATATCACTAAGGTTGGGCGATGGCAACGATCGAGACCTGGCTGGCGACCGCCGAGCACCGCGCCCGGATCGACAAGCGCCTCGCGGACGGCCTGAAGCGGCGGTTCGGCCTGGGGATGCTCGACTACCGGGCGCTGCGCGCCGTGGCCGCCGCCGAGGCGGGCGAGCTGCGGATGCAGGAGCTCGCCCGGGCCCTCGGCGTGAACCAGAGCTCGGTGACGCGGATGGTCCCGCGCCTGGAGGCGGAGGGCCTCGCCTACCGCGACTTGTGCGCCGACGACAACCGCGGCGCCTACTGCGTCATCACCGAGGCGGGCCGCAAGGCCTGCCGGGAGATGGCCGAGGCGCTGAACGCGATCCTCGCCGAGGTCGAGGAGGGCTAGGACTCTGGGCGCTAGTCCATGTTGTGGCCGCCGTTGACGGTGAGGCGCTGGCCGGTGATGAACGCCGCGTCGTCCGAGGCGAGGTAGGCCACCGCCGCCGCCACGTCGGCGGGGACTCCGATGCGCCCCAAGGGAAGGTCCTCGAGGTAGCCCGCCAGGTCCGCGTCGGTCAGCTCGCCGTGTCGCTCCACCGGGATCCAGCCGGGCGCGACCAGGTTCACGGTGACCCCATGGGCCCCGAACTCGCTCGCCCACACCCGGGTCAGGCCCCACTGCGCGCCCTTCGCGGCGGTGTACGCGGACATGTGCGGCAGCGCGCGCTCGAACACGTCCGAGCCGATCTGGATCATCCGGCCCCGCCGCGCGGCGCGCATGTCCGGCAGCGCGGCCTGGAGCAGCAGCGTGGGGCTCTTGACGAAGAACTCCAGCTGGTCGAGGTGGTCGCGCCAGGCCACCTGGTCGGCGGGGATCTCCGGCTGCGGTCCGGTGGCGTTCGCCACGACCACGGTCACGGGGCCGAGGGCGCCGCGGACCTCTTCGAACAGGGCGGCCACGGCCGCCTCGTCGGTGACATCCGCCTGGAACGCCCCGGCGGTGCCGCCCGCTTCGCGGATGCGGGCCACGACCTGCTCGGCCCCGGCGCTGCTGGAGGCGTAGTTGACGGCCACGGCGAAGCCGTCGGCGGCGAGCCGCTCGGCGATGGCGGCCCCGAGGCCGCGCGAGGCGCCGGTGACGAGTGCGGTTTCCATGGTGTTCCTCCGTTCCGACGGCGGGTGCCGTGCGCGGCTGCAAGCATTCCAGCCGCCCGGCCCGCCGAGGGCGGCCCGCCCGGTGAATGGGACGGATTTCTCGCGGTGTCGCACCCCGTCCCTATGCTCGTCCCCGTGAACCCGAATGACTCCTCATCGCCGCTCGACGAAGACCGCGTCGACTTCCCCGACGCCTGGCGCGAGCACACGTTCGACTGGCGCTCCCGCGGGAGCGCCCGCCCCGTCGAGGTCGACCCCGATGCCCCCGAACGGCTCCGGAAGTACTTCCGCGACAGCCGCAAGAACCTCGAACGCCCGCTCGAGGTGTTCGAGGACCCCGCGGACGCGGCGCTCCTCCGCGACGGGATCGCCGGGAAGGCCGACCCGCTCGCCGCCGGCCTCGCCCTGGTCCTCCTGGCCCGCTGCTACCACGGCGAGCGCGCCGAGATCCATCGCATCGGCCTGGACGCCTGGATCACCGAGCACGGTGTCGTCTTCGCCGCCGAGGCCCTCATGGAGCAGCTGGGCCACAGCGTCTACTGGCGCGAGGGCCGGTCGAACTGGCCTCCGCACGCGAGCATCGACGACCTGGAGGTCCAGGCGCTCGTGCGCATGCGCGAGCTCCCCGACAGGTTCGGCCCGCTGCGCTCGATCCTCGCGGCCCTGCCCGAGTCCGAGTACGCCGCGGTCCGCGAGGCGGTGTCAGCGCGCCGCACCAGCGACGCGAAGCGGTTCGTCAGCGCCGTGCTCATGCCCGAGCAGGAGGCGTGGGCCGCCGAGGCCTGCGACCTCCACGCCGCCACCCACTGGGCCGCGGAAGGCGACCTGATCTGGTCCGTGGCCTCGACCGCGGCGCACCGCGACCGCGGCGGCGTGCAGCGCCTGTCGGACTACTACTCCGGCACCGAGCACGTCGCCCGGCTCGTGGACGCGCTCGGCGCCGACGCCCTCCCGGTCCTGGTGAACACCCTCGAACACCAGGAGAAGCCGTCCGCGGAGCTCCGCCGGGTCGCGTTCGACGCCATCGGCCGCCTGCCCTCCGACGAGGCCCTGGGCTACCTCCTCGACCGCTTGACCGACCCGTCGGCGTTCACCGCCGCCCGCGAGGCCGTGCGGCGGTTCCCGACGAGGGCCCTGCGCGCCGCAGCCGCGATCGCGCCCGCCGCCGACCCCGCCGAGAAGGCCCGCTTGGCCGGGTTCGCCCGCGCGAACGGCCTGCTGGAACGCCTCGACGCGCTGGACGCGGCCGACCGCGAACGCGTCGAGGCGCTCCTGTCCGCGACCCGCCGCCGTGCCGTGGCCGCCGAGGTCCCGCCGGTGTTCGCGACCCCGCCGTGGGCCCCGTTCGCCAAGGCCGCCAAGCCGAAGCCCGTCACGGGGCTCGAACCGCCGGCGGTCGACGAGATCCGCTGGGCTCCCGGCGAACGCGAGGCCTGGATGCAGGGCCTCGAAAGGGAGACGTACTTCCGCAACCCGATGTGCTGGTCCCGCATCTACCGGGACCGGGACCCCGCGCCCGACCACGGCCTGTTCCCCGAGTACCTCGCCTACGGGCCCGAGGAGCGCACCGTGAAGGCCCTGCCGATCTGGAACGGCTCGGGCCACGACGCGGCGCCCGAGACGATCAAGGCGATCCTCGCCCGCTACGGCCAGGACGCCGTGGCGAAGCTGCTGACCGCCGTGAAGTCCAAGACCTCGTCCCGAAGCGTGCTGCTGCCCGTCGTGAACCTCGAGGCGGCCAGGTCGAACGCCGTCTGGCTCTCCCGGTCCCGCACCGAACGCGCCGACGCGAGGGCCTGGTTCGACCGCCACCCTGCGGACGCCGCCGCGTTCCTGATCCCCGACGCGGTCGGCAAGGACGCCAAGCGCCGCCGCGCCGCCGCCGACGCGCTCCGGCACCTCGCGAACGGGCACCGCACCGCAGTGGACGAGCGGGCCGCCGCCTACGGCCCCGAGGCCGCCGCGGCCGTCACCGCGATCCTCGACGCCGACCCGCTGGACCCGCAGCTGGCGCGCCTGCCCAAGCCCGGCGCCTGGGCCGACCCGGAGATGCTGCCGCAGGTGCGGCTCAAGGACTCCGGCGACGCCCTGCCCGACGCCGCGGTCCGCACGCTCCTGACCGCGCTCGCCCTCGACGACGCCGAACGCCTCTATCCGGGCGCGGACCTCCTCGTCGCCGAGTGCGAACCCGCGTCGCTCACCGCGTTCTCCTGGGGCCTGTTCGAACTGTGGCTCGCGGCCGGGGCGCCCACCAAGGACGCCTGGGCCATGGACCAGCTGCGCCGCTTCGCCGACGACGGCACGGTGCGGCGCCTGACCGCGCTGGTGAGCGAATGGCCCGGCCAGAGCCAGAGCCGCAGGGCCGTCCGGGGCCTGGAGATCCTCGGCGCGACCGGCTCGGAGGCGGCGCTGCGCGCCGTGCACACGCTGGCGCAGAAGGCGAAGTTCAAGGCGCTCAAGAAGACCGCGACCGAGCAGATCGAGGTCATCGCCGAGCGCCTGGAGCTGAGCCTCGAGCAGCTCGCCGACCGCCTCGTGCCCGACTTCGGCCTGGACGCCGAGGACGCCACCGTCCTCGACTACGGCCCGAGGCGGTTCACGATCCGCTTCGACGAGGGCCTGAAGCCGTACGTCGTGGACGAGGCGGGCAAGCGCCGCGCGAGCGCGCCCAAGCCGAACGCGAAGGACGACCCCGAGCTCGCCCAGCCCGCGTACGAGCGGTTCGCCCTGCTGCGCAAGGAGCTCAAGGCGACCTCGGCCGAGCAGGTCAAGCGCCTCGAGGCCGCGATGGTCGCCGGGCGGACCTGGACCGCCGCCGAGTTCCGCACCTACCTGGTCGACCACCCGCTGGTGTGGCACCTCTCGAGCCGCCTGGTGTGGCAGGCCGAGACCGCGGCGGGCCTCCGGTCGTTCCGCCTCGCCGAGGACCGCACCCTCGCCGACGCCGAGGACGAGCCGTTCGACCTCCCCGAGGACGCCGCGGTCCGCCTCGCCCACCCGTTCTCGCTGGGCTCCGAAGTGGAGGAGTGGTCCACGGTCCTGGCCGACTACGAGATCCTCCAGCCGTTCGACCAGCTGGCCCGGACGGTGTACGCGTTGACCGATGAGGAGCGCGAGTCCGGGCGCCTCGCCCGGTTCGAGCACGGGAAGGTCGGCGCGGGCGCGATCGTGGGCCTGCTCAAGCGCGGCTGGAAGTACGGGAGCCCGCCGGGCAGGAGCGCCTACGGCGACGTCTTCCTGGAGTTCCCCGAGGGCGGCCACCTGACGCTGCACCCCTCGCCGGGCGTCTACCCCGGCTACGACCCGGGCGGGGACCAGACCCTGGAGATCGCGATCGCCCTGCCCCGGAAGGGGATCGACCCGGTCGTGCTCTCGGAGGCGCTGGGCGTCGTCGCGAGGCTGACCCGCACCGCGTGAGCGCCGCGGCTCCCGGGCCCTCGCCCGGGAGCCGCTTCGGCATCGCGCCGCTCCACAGCGGCGCCGCCGCAGGGGGCGTCGACGAACCCCCGGCGAAGTCGGCATCCGAGTCGGTCGTTTCAGGTTGCCAGGCGGCAGGCGCTCCCGATACCGGTGTCGTCTCCGGAGCGCCGGCGACGCGGGTCCTCGGCCGGCCGCCGCGCGGCGGCCGGCCGACGGGAAAGCGGCCGCCAGGGACCTAGATCCGCGCGTCGGGCGCCAGCGACTCGAGCTCCTCCCACAGGGACTCGGGGATCTCGACGGCGAGGAGGTCGAGGGTCTGGCGCACCCGCTCGGGCTTCGAGACGCCGACCACCGTGGAGTCCACGAGCGGGGACCGGGTCGAGAACTGGAGGGCCGCCGCGATCAGGGGCACGCCCGCCCGCTCGCAGGCCTCGCCCATCGCGGCGGCCGCGGCCGCGAACGCCCCGTCGCGCTCGCCGTAGCAGTACTTCGGCTGCTGCGCGGGGCCTTTCGCGAGCATCCCGCCGCCGTACGGGGCGGCGTTGAGGACGCCGAGGCCCGCGGCGCGGGCGCGCTCGAACAGGCCCTCGGCCTCGCGGTTGAGCAGCGTGTAGCGGTTGTGGTTGAGGACCAGGGCGAACTCGCCGGTGTCCAGGTACCGCTGCGTGACGGCCACGTCCCCGGCGGCCACGGCGAGGTGGTCCACCAGGCCCTCGTCGCGGATCGCGACGAGCGCCTCCAAGGCGCCGCCCGGGGCGAAGCCGTCCTGGGACATGAACTCCGGGTCGTGGAGGGCCAGGATCGGGACGCGGTCGAGGTTCAGGCGCTCCAGGCTCTCCTCGAGGGACCGGCGCACGCGCGCCCCGGAGTAGTCCCCGGTCTTCGGGTCGGCGTCCACCTTGGTCTGGAGGACGAAGCCCTCCGGGAGCCCGCCGCGGCGGCGGACGGCCTCGCCGATGCGGCGCTCCGCGAGCCCGTCCTCGCCGTAGTTGTTGCCGGTGTCGAGGTAGTTCACCTCGCTGTCGAAGACCGCGAGGACCGTCTCGACCGCGCGCTCGTCGTCCACGTCGTACCCGTAGGTCTCCGTGAACCCGGCGAGGGTGCTGGTGCCGAAGCACAGCGGGGTCACTTCGAGTCCGGTCTTGCCGAGGGTGTTGCGCTGCATGATCATCCGTTCGTTCTGAGAAGTTCGCCCGAGGCCGCGTCGAGGCGGACGGGGTCGAGCGCGTGCTCGATGACCATGACGCCCGCGCCGATCGCGCCGCTGGACTCGCCGGTGCGGGCGGCCGCGATGCGCAGGTGCCTGGTCGCCAGCGGCAGGGACCGCTGGTAGATCACTTCGCGGACGCCCGCGATGAGGTGGTCGCCGGCGAGGGCGAGCGAGCCGCCGATGACGATGATCGACGGGTTGAAGAAGTTCACGGCCCCGGCGAGGACCTCGCCGATGTCCCTGCCCGCCTGGCGGACCAGCCGCAGCGCGGGGACCGAGCCCGAGCGGGCGAGCTCGACCACGTCGAGCGAGCCGCCCGCGGGGATGCCCTCGGCGGTGAGCTTCGCGGCGATGGCCCCGCCGGAGGCGACCGCCTCGAGGCAGCCGGTGTTGCCGCAGCGGCAGTGGGTGTCGCCGGCCCCGGCGACCTGGATGTGCCCCATGTCCCCGGCCGCGCCCTGCGCGCCCCGGTAGACCTGCCCGGAGGCGATGATGCCGCAGCCGATGCCGGTGGCGGCCTTGATGAACAGCAGGTGCTCGTACTCGGGCCAGGCGGTGAAGTGCTCGCCGAGGGCCATGATGTTCACGTCGTTGTCGACCAGGACCGGGACGGGGAGGCGCTCGCGCACGTAGGCGGGGACGTCGAAGCCGTCCCAGCCGGGCATGATCGGCGGGTTCACGGCCCGGCCCGCGGAGTGCTCGACGGGCCCGGGCAGGCCGACGCCGATGCCGATGAGGTCGGCGAGCGGCCGGTCGACCTCGGCGAGGAGCCGCTGCCCGTGCTCGACGGTCCAGTCCAGGACCGCCTTGGGCCCCAATGCGATGTCGAGGTCGGCGTTGACGGCGGCGAGGACGTTCCCGGCGAGGTCGGTGACGGCCAGGCGCGCGTGGGTGGCGCCGAGGTCGGCGCCGAGGACGATGCGCGCGGCGGGGTTGAACGCGAACGTCGCGGGGGGCCTGCCGCCGGTGGAGGCGGTCTCGCCGCTGGGCGCGATGAGCTCGGCGGCCAGGAGCGCGTCGATCCGGGCGGTGACGGTGGAGCGCGCGAGCCCGGTGATCGCCGAGAGCTCGGACCGGGTGCGCGGGACGCCGTCGCGCAGCAGCTGGAGCAGGGTCCCGGCGCCGGTCGCGGCCCCGGCGACCGGTTTGCGCCTCGCGTCAGGGTCATCCGTCACAGCAACTAGTGAAGCACATCGGTTTTGTTGACTCGGTGACATAACTGTTTCATAACACGAACAACTTTTGCTTGTGCTTCGACATAAGTCTGCCTTACCGTCGTCATATGGCTTACGTCACGGACACTCGGTCGACGACCTATCGGGCCGGGATCATCGGCACCGGCTTCATGGGGCGGGTGCACTCCCACGCCATCGCCGTGGCCGGCGGATCGGTCGCGGGGATCGTCGGCTCGTCGCCCGAGCGGGCCCGCGCCGCCGCCGCCTCGCTGCGCGCCGAAGCGGTCTACGAGGACGTCGAGGCGGTCATCGAGGCCGCCGACGTCGTCCACGTCTGCGTCCCCAACCACCTGCACGCCGAGATCGCGCTCAAGGCCGTCGCCGCCGGCAAGCACGTCGTGTGCGAGAAGCCGCTCGCCACCGACGTCGACGCGGCCCGCGCCATGACCGAGGCCGCCGCCGAGGCGGGCGTGGTCGCCGCGGTCCCCTTCGTCTACCGCTTCCACCCGATGGTCCGCGAGGCCCGCGCCCGCGTCGCCGCCGGAGGGCTCGGCCGCCTCACCCTCGCGCACGGCTCCTACCTCCAGGACTGGCTGCTGCGCCCCGGCGACGACAACTGGCGCGTCGACGCCGACAAGGGCGGGGCGCTGCGGGCCTTCGGCGACATCGGCTCCCACTGGTGCGACCTGCTCGAGTTCGTCACCGGCGACCGCATCACCGCCGTCTCCGCGCAGCTGTCGACGGCGAACCGCCGCCGCTCCGGCCGCGACGTGTCCACCGAGGACATCGTGACGCTCCAGTTCGCCACGGGCGGCGGCATGATCGGCTCCACCGTCATCAGCCAGGTCTCGGCCGGGCGCAAGAACCGGCTCCTGCTGGAGATCTCCGGATCGGAGGCCTCGGTGGCCTTCGACCAGGAGCGGCCCGAGACCCTGTGGGTCGGCGGCCGGGCCCAGAACGCCGAGCTCCTGCGCGACGCCGAGGTCCTCGGCCCCGAGGCCGCGCGCTACGTCACCGTCCCCGGCGGCCACGCCCAGGGCTACCAGGACTGCTTCAACGGGTTCGTCGCCGACACCCGCGCCGCGATCGCCGGAGAGGCCCCCGACGGCCTGCCGGTCTTCGCCGACGGCCTGCGCGCGGCCCGCATCGCCGAGGCCGTCGCCGCCTCCGCGCAGGACCGCACCTGGGTGGAGGTGCCCTCATGAGCGAGACCCCGCTGCTGTCCATGCGCGGCATCGGCAAGTCCTTCCTCGGCGTCCCGGTCCTCCACGGCGTGGACCTCACCATTGAGCAGGGAGAGGTCCACGCCCTGGTCGGGGAGAACGGCGCCGGCAAGTCCACGCTGATGAAGATCCTCGCCGGCGTCCACAGCGCCGACGCCGGCACGGTCGAACTGAACACGGGCGAGTCGGGCGGCCGCATGGTCTCCTTCACCCACCCGCTCCAGGCCCAGCACGCCGGGGTCGCCTCGGTCTTCCAGGAGTTCAACCTCCTGCCCGAGCTCAGCGTCGCCGAGAACGTCCACCTCGGACGCGAGCCGCGCCGCCGCGGCCTCATCGACCGCCGCGCCATGGCCGAGCGCACCGCCGAGGTCCTCGCCGACCTCGGCGTCGAGGACCTCGCCCCGACCGCGAAGGTCGGCTCGCTCTCGGTGGCGCACCAGCAGATCACCGAGATCGCCAAGGCCGTCTCGCAGGGCGCGGACCTCATCTGCATGGACGAGCCCACCGCCGCCCTCGCCGACGCCGAGGTCGAGCTGCTCTACCGGCTCGTGCGGCGCCTGAAGGAGCGCGGCGTCTCGGTCCTCTACGTCTCCCACCGGCTCAAGGAGATCTTCGACCTGTGCGACCGGATCACCGTCCTCAAGGACGGCCGCCTCGTGCAGTGCGCCGACACCGCCGACATCACCCCCGACGACCTGGTGACCGCGATGGTGGGCCGCCGCATCGAGGCGGTCTTCCCCGAGCGCCTGGAGGGCACCGCCGCCGGCGAGGTCCGCCTGGAGGTTCGCGGCGGCGGCAACGCCTGGGTCGACGGGATCGACCTCGACGTGCGCGCCGGGGAGATCGTGGGCCTGGCCGGGCTCCAGGGCTCGGGCCGCACCGAGATCGCCGAGGCGGTCTTCGGCATCGCGCCCTTCACCCGCGGCACCGTCAAGGTCGACGGGAAGCCGATCCGGATCACCAGGCCCCGCAAGGCCATCGGCGCCGGGATCGCGCTCGTCACCGAGGACCGCAAGGCCCAGGGCCTGGCGCTGCGCCAGTCGGTGCGCGCCAACGCCCGCATGGTCCTGGACGCCAACGCGCGCGTCCACTCCCGCAAGCGCCTGAACCGCATCCCGGGCCTGCTCTCCAGCCTCGACCTGGTCGCGCGCGGCGAGGACCAGGAGGTCCGCTACCTCTCGGGCGGCAACCAGCAGAAGGTCGTGGTCGCCAAGTGGCTCGCGGCCGAACCGGGCGTGATCGTCCTGGACGAGCCCACCCGCGGCATCGACGTGGGCGCCAAGCACAAGCTGTACTCGGTGATCCGCGAGCTCGCCGCCGAAGGCCTCGCGGTGCTCCTCATCGCCTCCGAGCTCATCGAGGTCATCGGCCTCGCCGACCGGATCGTGGTCCTGCACGACGGCCGCATCGCGGGCGAGCTGCCCGGCGGCGCGACGGAGCAGGACGTCATGGCCTATGCGACCGGCCGCCGCGCCGAGGAATCGAGGCCCGCATGACCCTCCTCGCCCCCGAGCGCGATCGGGCCGGGCGCCGCCCGGCCCGGCGCCTCTCCACCACCGCCCTCATCTACCTGGCCCTCGTCGGCGTCCTCGCCCTCGGCGGCGCGGCCGTCGCGCTCGACGGCGGCAACCTCTTCGCCACCGCGAACCTCGTCGACATGCTCACCCGCACCAGCCTCACCGGGTTCCTCGCCATCGGGATGACCTTCGTGATCCTGTGCCGGTCCCTGGACCTGTCGGTCGGGTACGTCGCGGCCCTCTCCAGCCTCGTCGCGGCGACCACCATGGACGGCCAGCCGGGGAACATCCCGGTCGCGATCGGCCTGGTCCTGCTCGTCTCGGGACTCATCGGCGCGGCCAACGGCGCGTTCGTCACCGTCCTGGGCGTCAACCCGTTCATCGCGACGCTCGGCACCGGCCTGATCCTCAAGGGCTACCTGGACACCCAGTACAAGGGCCCGGCCGGGGACGTCCCGGCGGTCTTCCAGCAGTTCGGGTACACGCGCATCGCGTTCATCCCGGTCTCCACCGTGGTCATGCTCGTCCTCGCCGCGGCCGCCGTGTGGTTCCTGCGCTCGACGCGCACCGGCCACCACATGTACGCCGTCGGCGGCGACGTCGACGTGGCCCGCATGTCCGGCATCCGCACCAAGGGCGTGCTCCTGGCCGCGCACGTCCTGTGCGCCATGTTCGCCGGGGTCGCGGGCCTCCTCCTGGCCGCCCGCTTCGGAACCGGCTCGGCCGAGGCCTACACGAACCTGTACGAGCTCGACGCGATCGCCGCGGTCGTCCTCGGCGGCACGCTGCTCCTCGGCGGCCGCGGCGGCGTCGCGGGGACCGTGGCCGGCGTGGCCATCCTGGCCGTGCTCGACACCGTCTTCAACGTCATGCAGGTCGACCCGTTCGCCAAGGACGTGCTGCGCGGCGCGGTCATCATCACCGCCGTCGCCCTCTACGCCCGCCGCCAGCTCGACCGCACCGCCCGCCGGCCCCGGTTCACCCTCGAAGGGAGGCTGCGATGACCCGCTTCCGCGACCTGATCGCCAAGGCCGCCAACCCCACCGGCACGGTCTTCATCCTGCTCGCCCTCATCCTCGTGGGCGTGTTCGCCATGAACCCGGGCTTCTTCGAGGGGCCCTCCCTCATGGCGTTCCTCAAGCAGGCCGCGCCCCTGGTGATCCTGGCCGCCGGCCAGTACTTCGTGATCGTCTCGGGCAACTTCGACCTCTCGGTGGGGGCGCTCGTCGGCGCCCAGGTGGTGATCGCCGCGCGCCTCATCGACGGCGAGGAGTCCCGCACCCTGCCGGTGATCCTCGCGATGATCGCCTTCGGCGTCGCGGTGGGCCTGGTGAACGGGCTCATCACCACCGTCCTGAAGGTCCAGTCGTTCATCACCACGCTCGGGATGCTCCTGGTCCTGTACGGCGCCATCCGGCTGTGGACCGGCGGCGCCCCCACCGGCAGCCTCTCGGAGGCGTTCCGCCAGGCCGGGCGCTTCGGCATCGAGGACGTCCCGGTCCTGGGGCAGGTCCCGTGGGCGCTGCTCATCATGATCGGGCTCGGCGCGGGCGCGATCGCGCTGATGCGCTCCCGCTTCGGGCGCGTCCTCATGGCCTCGGGCGACAACGAGCGGGCCGCCGCGCTCTCGGGCGCCCGCGTCGACGCCGCCCGGACCGCCGCGTTCGTCCTCTCGGGACTCTCCGCGACGGTGGCCGGCATCCTCATCGGCGGCTACGCCGGGGTCAGCGCCCAGGTGGGCGACGGCCTGGAGTTCACCGTCATCACGGCGGTCGTGCTCGGCGGCGTCGTCCTCGGCGGCGGGCGCGGCACGGTGCTCGCCGCGATGGCCGGGGCCCTCACCATCGAGGCCCTCTTCACCCTCTTCAACCAGATGGCGCTGCCCGCGACGCTCCGGCCGACCGTGCAGGGGGCGATCCTCATCGCCGCGGTCGCCTACGCCGCCAGGCAGCGCGCCCGCCCGGCCCCGGCCCCCGCCACCCCGACAGCCACGGCAACCGCAACTCCCTCATAGAAGAAGGACACCATGAAGACACAGCGCCTCGCCGCCGCGTCGGTCGCCGCCCTCGGGCTGCTGCTGGCGACCGGCTGCACCACCGACACCCCCGCCGACACACCCGACGAGGAGACCACCGCCGCCGAATCCGGCGACGAGTGGTTCGTCCAGGCCGACTACGACGAGCAGCTCGCCCAGCGCGACATCGAGCCCGAGGGCGACCCGAACACGCCCTGGCTCCAGGCGATCGAGCCCGAATGGATCGACACGACCGAGTACGCGAAGGAGGGCGGCGACGCCACCCTGTGCTTCTCGAACGCCTCGGTCTCCAACCCGTGGCGCGTCACCGGCTGGATCACCATGCAGCAGCAGGTCGAGGTGCTTCAGGAGTCGGGCCAGATCGGCGAGTTCCGGGTCTCGGACGCCGGCGACGACGACGACCAGCAGATCTCCGACATCCAGGCGTTCATCGACGCCGGTGACTGCGACTCGATCATCATCTCCCCGTCCACGACCGCGACGCTCACGCCCGCGGTCGAGGCGGCCTGCGCCTCGGGCGTCCCGGTGGTCGTGTTCGACCGCGGCGTCAACACCGACTGCGCGGTCACCTTCATCCACCCGATCGGCGGCTACGCCTTCGGCGCCGACGCCGCCGAGTTCCTGGTGGACAACCTGGAGCCGGGCTCGACCGTGCTCGCCCTGCGCATCCTGCCGGGCGTGGACGTCCTCGAGAACCGCTGGGCCGCCGCCGAGCAGATCTTCGGTGACTCCGAGCTGGAGATCCTCGGCAACGAGTTCACCGGCGGCGACGCCGCCGAGATCAAGAACATCGTCTCGCAGTACCTGGAGCGCGGCGAGGTCGACGGCATCTGGATGGACGCCGGCGACGGCGCCGTGGCCGCGATCGAGGCGTTCGAGGACGCCGGCCAGCCCTACCCGGTCATGACCGGCGAGGACGAGCTGTCGTTCATGCGCAAGTGGGAGGAGACCGGCATGACCGCGCTGGCCCCCGTCTACTCGAACTTCCAGTGGCGCACCCCGGTCATCGCCGCGACGATGATCCTCGCGGGCGAGCAGGTCCCGTCCGAGTGGGTCCTCCCGCAGGACCCGATCACCGAGGCGGAACTGGGCGACTACCTGGAGCGCAACGCCGACATGCCCTCGCTGCACTACGCCAAGTTCGGCGGCGAGGACCTGCCGGGCTTCCCCGACGCCTGGCGCGACCGTTGATCCGTCCCGTAGGGGTCAACACCTGGGTCTGGGCCTCGCCGCTCGACGACGAGGCCCTGGCCCGGCTCGCGGTCCGCGTGCGCGACTGGGGGTTCGACGCGATCGAGCTGCCCGTGGAGTCCCCGGGCGACTGGGACCCCGACCGCGCCGCGGACCTGCTGCGCGAACTCGGGCTCGCCGCCACCGTGGTGCTCGTGATGGGGCCCGGCCGCGAACTGGTCGCGGCCCCGAAGGAGACGGTGGACGCGACGCGGGACTACCTCCGCCGCGTCGTGGACGCCGCCGCCGCGGTGGGCTCGGCGGTCGTCGCCGGGCCCGCCTACGCCTCGGTCGGGCGCACCTGGCGCGTCGACGACCGCGCCGCGGCCTACCGGGAGCTGCGCGAGGGCCTCGCGCCGGTGTGCGAGTACGCGGCCTCCCGCGGCGTGACCGTCGCGGTGGAGCCGCTCAACCGCTACGAGACGAGCCTGATCAACACCGTCGACCAGGCCCTCGAGGCGCTCGACGGCCTGGACGGCGCGGCGCTGGCCCTGGACGTCTACCACATGAACATCGAGGAGACGGACATCGCGGCCGCGATCGGCCGCGCGGCGGGCCGCATCGCCCACGTCCAGGTCAGCGCGAACGACCGGGGCGCGCCGGGCCGCGACCACCTCGACTGGCCGTCGATCCTGCGTGCACTCGATAAAGCCGGCTACGCCGGACCCCTTGCGATCGAGTCGTTCACGGCGCACAATGCCACCATCGCGACGGCCGCCTCGATCTGGCGGCCGCTCGCGCCGACCCAGGACGCCATCGCCGTAGAAGGCCTGCACTTCTTGAGGAGCCTCAACGATGACTAGACCCGTCACGCTGTTCACCGGCCAGTGGGCCGACCTGCCGTTCGAGGAGGTGTGCCGCCTCGCCTCGGGCTGGGGCTACGACGGCCTGGAGGTCGCCTGCTGGGGCGACCACCTGGACGTGCGCCGCGCCGCCGAGGACGACGAGTACGTCGCCGAGCGCAAGGCGATCCTCGAGTCGCACGGGCTGGGCCTGTGGGCGATCTCGAACCACCTGGTCGGCCAGGCCGTGTGCGACGACCCGATCGACCACCGCCACCAGGCGATCGTGCCCGCGCATGTGTGGGGCGACGGCGACCCCGAGGGGGTCAGGCGGCGGGCCGCCGAGGAGATCAAGACGACCGCGCGGGCCGCGGCGAAGCTCGGCGTCGACACCGTCATCGGCTTCACCGGCTCGGCCGTGTGGAAGTACGTGGCGATGTTCCCGCCGGTGGCCGAGTCGGTGATCGAGGCGGGCTACGACGACTTCGCCGAGCGCTGGAACCCGATCCTGGACGTGTTCGACGAGGTCGGGGTCCGGTTCGCGCACGAGGTGCACCCCTCGGAGATCGCCTACGACTACTGGTCGACGCACCGCGCGCTCGAGGCCGTGGGGCACCGGACCGCGTTCGGGCTCAACTGGGACCCGAGCCACATGGTGTGGCAGGGCATCGACCCGGCCGCGTTCCTGTGGGACTTCCGGGACCGGATCTACCACGTGGACTGCAAGGACACCCGCAAGCGCTTCGACGGGCGCAACGGCCGCCTCGGCTCGCACCTGCCGTGGGGCGACCCGCGGCGCGGCTGGGACTTCGTGTCCACGGGCCACGGCGACGTGCCGTGGGAGGACTGCTTCCGGGTGCTCAACGCGATCGGCTACGCGGGCCCGATCTCGATCGAGTGGGAGGACGCGGGCATGGACCGCCTGCGGGGCGCGGCCGAGGCCGTGGACTTCGTGCGGAACCTCAACTTCGAGCGGCCGGAGGGCTCCTTCGACGCGGCCTTCAGCTCCGACTGAGGTCCGCGCGCGACTTGCCCCGGGCCGCACTGCATCTCGAACGCAGTGCGACCCGGGGCGGTTCCCTTTCGGGCGCCCGGCCCTACGCGAAGGCGAAGACCGGCGGGAAGGCCAGGACCACGATCCACGCCCAGGCCGCGTAGACCGGCACGTAGTCGGTCTGCCAGCGCTCCAGTGTCGAGAAGCGCTTGCGGCCCTTGATGATCGACACGTACAGCCAGGCCGTCCAGGCGAGGTTGACGAAGAGGATCAGGTTCTCGCCCAGGGCCGCGCTCTTGTTGGGCGTGAACCCGAACTCGGTGATGCGGCCGGTGATCGCGATGAGCACCAGGACGTCGATGAGCAGGGCGCTCACGACCAGGGCGAGCTGCATCCAGTCGAACGGGCCGGGCCGCGCGAGCGGGTCGCGCGCCGAGATCGAGTAGAGCACCAGCCCGAGCACGACCACCAGCAGCAGGTCGAACAGGATGAGCATGTCGCGCTCGACGTCGATCGCGTTGGTGGTCACCGCGACCGCGACGAGCACCGCCGCGAGCGTGAGGGCGAACAGCGGCGTGAACACGCGGGTGAGGACCGGCGCCATGTTCTCGATGACGCTCTGCTTGGCCTCCACGAGCCACGCGGCCACGACCACGGCGGCCACGCCGCCGCAGGGGAGCAGCCACCCGGTGACGAACGGCTCGGCGTCGACGCCCACGGCCGCGAACACGCCGAAGGTGAACCCGGTGAGCACGCCGCCGCCGAGTCCGATGAGGACGAGGTAGATGAACCACTCGCCGGTGAAGCGGATGAAGTCCATGCGCTTCTGCGCCGAGCGCCATTCGCCGCCCGCGTAGGCGACGCCCACGACCAGCCACAGCGCCAGCGGCAGGTGGATGGCCGAGAGCACGATCGACTGCGAGTCCTCGTCGAGGCCGTACACGTTGGCGCCCAGGGCGCCGAGCGCGAACAGGGCGGCCAGGGACCCGGCGGTGCGGGGGCCGACGCGCCGCCGCCAGGCGAAGTAGCCGGCCAGCGGCACGAGGGCGAACAGGCTCAGGTTGCGGGCGTAGAAGATCTGGTCGCCCTCCCATTCGAGCCCGAACAGGGCCGGGAGCTTCATGCCGAGGGCGGCCGCGGCCGCGCAGACGACCATCGCGAGGAGGTCGCCGCGGCGGGCGGCGTCGACGGGCGAGTCGGGGTCGCCGGTGAGCACCAGCTGCTTCCAGAGCCGGTCGGAGTGCTCGCGGGCGAACTCCCGCGAGACCTCGTCGACGCTGCCCATGCGCTTGACGGCGATGAGGAACGCCTCGTCCTCGCGCAGGCCCGTCTCGGCCAGGTCGGCGACGCGGCCGCGCAGGTGGTCCTCCAGCTCGTCCACGTCGGCCTGTTCGACGCCCTTGCGGCGCAGCATGTAGCGGCGCCATTCGGCGATCTGGCCCTCGAGTTCGGTCTCCGTGGTCATCTCACCCCTCCAATGCCGGTCTGATGGCCGGGGACGCCGACCGCGTGGCCTTCCAGATGTCCTGCAAGGCCTCTGAGACGGCGGCCCACTGGCGGCGCTGCTCGGCCAGCTCGCGGCGGCCCTCCTCGGTGATGCGGTAGTACTTGCGGCGGCGCCCGCCCTCGGGGGTGCGCCAGCTCGACTCGACGTGCCCGGTCCGCTCCAGGCGGTGCAGCAGCGGGTAGAGCAGCCCTTCGGTCCACTCCAGCTGCCCGCCCGACCGGTCGCTGACCTCCTTGAGGATCGCGTACCCGTAGCTCTCCTCCTCGGCGAGGATGCCGAGGACGAGGGGGGTGGACGAGGCAGCAACGAGGTCTTTGGCGATGCGCATGGGGGGCCTCCTAACCCTAGTACCTCTATGCCTTGAACTTCTATGCATCATAGTTCTAGGTTTCCCGGATCGTCAACCGCGCCCCGCGAAGCGGCCCGGACCGGCCGCGGCAGGCCCCCGGCCTGCGCCGTCACCTCGGCGAACGGCCGGGCGGCGGCCCTGGGCCGGAGCGCCGCCCCCGCGCCCGGACGCGGAACGGCCCGGCCGGGAGGTCCGACCGGGCCGAGAACGCTCGGGACGTCAGCCGTTCGGCAGGATCACCGCCCGGCCGTTGATCGTCCCCGCGTGCAGCCGCTCGTAGGCCTCGGGCGCCTCGTCCAGCGAGAACGTCTCCACGTGCACGTCCACCACCCCGCTGCGCGCCAGCTCGAACACCTCGACCAGCTCGTCGCGCGACCCCCAGTACGGGGCCTTCACCGACACCTCGAACGCCAGCTCCCCGAACCCGACCGGGAGCGTCCCGCCGCCGATGCCGACGATCGTCACGTCCGACTCCACCGCCGCGACCGCGCCCGCGGTCGACACCGTCGGCGCCGCGCCCACGAAGTCGAACACCGCCTGCGCGCCGATGCCGCCGGTCAGCTCCATGACCTTCTCGGTCGCGTCCGCGTTCGACAGGACCGCCTCGTGCGCGCCCACCTTCCGGGCCAGCTCCAGCTTGTCCTCCGAGACGTCCAGCGCGACCACCCGCGCCGCGGTCATCGCCCGCAGGACCTGCACCGCGACGTGCCCCAGGCCGCCGGTGCCGATCACGACCGCCGTCGAGCCGGGCACCAGCTTCGGCAGCGACTTCTTGATCGCGTGGTAGGGGGTGAGCCCCGCGTCCGTCAGCGGCACGGTCTGCACCGGGTCGAGGCCGCGCAGCGGCACCAGGTGCCGCGCGTCGTCGACGATCATGTACTCGGCGATCGCGCCCGGCGCGCCCAGCCCGGGCGGGTTGATGTCCAGCTCGCGGGCCCTCTGGCAGTAGTTCTCCTCGCCCGCCGCGCACTTGACGCAGAGCCCGCAGCCCCACGGGCCGTACACGGCGACCGACTCGCCGATCTCCAGGCCCGCGACGCCGTCGCCGAGCGCCTCCACGGTGCCCGCGCCCTCGTGGCCGAGCGTGAGCGGCAGCCGGTACGGGAAGCCCTGCTCGGGCCAGGACATGACCGCGATGTCGGAGTGGCACACCCCGGCGGCGGTGACCTTGAGCAGGACCTCGCCGGGCTTCGGCTCGGGCCTGGGGATCTCGACGACCTCGGGGGCCGCGCCGATCGTGCGGTACTGCAGGGCTTTCATGGACGCCTCCGTGCGGTGGGCCGACGGACCCCGCATCCGCAGTCGGCAGGGCCTCCTGACCAGGTCACCGTAACCCGGATCGGGGGTGCCGAAGCCCGAATCGCGGCACTGCGGCGGGTGCCGGAGCGGCCGTTCGGGCGCTGCCGGAGCCGGCTCGCGGCGCGGTGGGGCGGGCCCGCTCGGCGCCGGGAGGGACGCCGCGGCGGGCGGCCCGGCCGTGGGCTAGGTTCGGCGCGTGGACATCGCAGACGACCCCCAAGCGCTCCTGGACCGCGTCGAGGCGCTCGGCGGCGGGCGCGTGCTCATCGGCATCGCGGGCTGCCCCGGAGCGGGCAAGACCACCGCCGCCGCCTGGCTCGCCCGCTCGCTCGACCCTGCGGGCCGCCGGGCCGTGCAGGTCCCGATGGACGGCTTCCACCTCGCGAACGCCGAGCTCGTCCGGTTGGGGCGGCGCGGGCGCAAGGGCGCGATCGACACGTTCGACGGCGCCGGGTACCGGGCGCTGCTCGAGCGGATCGCCGAGGGGCGCGACGAGACGGTGTACGCGCCCGAGTTCGACCGGCGCGTGGAGGAGCCCGTAGCGGGTTCGATCGCGGTGCCCCCGGAGGCCGAGGTCGTGGTCACGGAGGGGAACTACCTGCTGGACGAGACCGGGCCGTGGCCCGGGGTGCGCGCGGCGCTGACGGAGGTCTGGTACTGCGAGACGCCGGAGCCGCTGCGCCTGGAGCGGCTCATCGCGAGGCACGAGCGGTTCGGGAAGTCGCCGGAGCACGCCCGCTCGTGGGTGGCGGAGGTGGACGAGCGCAACGCCGAGCGCATCCGCGCCGGGCGCGACCGCGCCGACCTGGTGATCGACTTCGAGGCCCTGGGCATCGGCCGCCCGCAGGCCTGAGCGCGATGCCGTTCAGTCGGAGGCGCTGACGCGAGTGCGCGAACGCTTCGCCCGCGCCGGCCGGTCCGCGCCGGCACGACGAAT
>NZ_JAJLQZ010000024.1 GCF_020991375.1 Glycomyces amatae
CCCTGGCGGCGAAGGGGATGGCGTTCGAGCGGCTCGACCAGCTCGCCCTCGAACACCTCTACGGCGTCCGCTGAAACGCTCGGCGGTCCCGGCCCTCCCCCTGGGCCGGGACCGCCGAGGACGCCGCCCGACCGCAGACGGCACCGCGCGCGTCAGTCCCATGCCGCCCGCGCGGGCGGCGAGACGGCGCGGGTGCTCAGGCGGTTCCGTTGAACCCGTGCCACCCATGCGCGGGCGGCGACCACGCCCCGACGTGGATTCGTCCGCGGCGGCGGCACCGCCCGCCGCATCCCGGGCAGCGGCCCGGACCGGTACCCGAATTCGGTTGCGACCGCGGCGGACGACGGCTTTACTTCCCGCATGGTCGATCACCGGCAGCAGCACACCGCGGCATGGGTGCAGTACTTCACGAGCCGCGGCCACCCCGCCGCCCGCCCTCTCGCCAGCGGCGTCGAAGGCGCCGTCTACCGGCTCGAAGCAGGCACGGTCGCCAAGGTGTGGAGCGGCAGACCCCCGGCCGACTTCGACCTGAAACGCCGGGTCTACGCCGACATCGCGCGCCACCGGCCGCCCTTCGCCACCCCCGAGGTCCTGGAGGCTGAAGAGGTCGACGGCGTCCTCGTCACCTACGAGCGCGAACTGGCGGGGGCACCCCTCGCCCCCGACTCCGCGCACCGGCCCCCGGCCCGCGAAGTGCCCGCCGAGCAGATCGACGCCCTCCTCGCCGTCCTGCGCGGCCTGGCCGCCGTTCCCGCCACGGAGTCCATGCGGCGCTTGACGGTCCAAGGCGACGACCGCCCGCTCTGGCAGGATCGCGCGCGCTTCCCCGACGCCCTCGCGGACCTCGTCGAGCGCGCCGTCGGCCGCCACCGCGACCTGCTCGCCGCCCACGTCCCCGACCTCGCCGCGACGGTCGCCCGGACCGTGCGCGCGCTCAGGGCGCTGCCCGACGCCCCCGCCTCCCTCGTCCACGGCGACCTGGTCCCGCCCAACGTCCACGTCGACCAGACCGGCCGCCCGGTCGCCGTCCTCGACTTCGGCTTCTTCACCACCGCAGGCGATCCCGCCTTCGACGCCGCGGTCGCCGCCGCCGTCTGGGACATGTACGGCCCGCACGCCGAGGCGCACGCCGCGCTCCTCACCGACCGCTTCGCCGCCGAGCTGCACCACTCCCCGGAGACCCTGGCGCTCTACCAGCGGGCCTACGCCCTGACGACGTACGACCTGTTCGCCTCCGATGGAAGCGACGGCCACTTCCGCTGGTGCGCAGCACTCCTCGACTGCGCACCGCGCTGAGGCCCGTAGTCGAGGACGGGCCTGCCGCACACCGCCGAACGCGCCTGCCCGTTCACCGCCGCCGTCCGCGCCCGACTGCGGCCCTGCTCCAGACCTGCGGCGGTCCCCGCCGCGCACCGCTCCCCGCATCACAATCCCCCTCGCGGGGGAGGGGCCCGACCCCGCAGCGGGAGGAGGCCGGGCCGCGGCGCCCATAGGTTCGGGACCATGACCGATACCGAGCACCAGCGCACCGGGCGCGCCTCCAAGGCCGCCGCCCGACTGACCGGCCTCGCAGGCTGGTCCCTCATCGCCATCGCGGCACTCCACACCGCCGTCTTCATCCCGCAGGCGCCCTGGGGCGACTGGACCGGCGGGTCGCTGCGGACCGCGGAACCGGACATGGAGTCGGTCGCCGTCTTCTGGGCGCTCCCCGGCGGCTTCGTGATCCCCGGCCTCCTGGCGGGCCTGCTGACGATCCGGACGGCGCGGCGCCGGGAGCGGGTGGGCCTCGGCGTCGCGCTCGCGCTGTTCGCATGGGCCTCCGCCTGCCTCTGGCTGATCGGCCCCAGCGGCTTCATGCTCTTCTACGCCACCGTCGGCCTGCTCGTCGCGGCGGCGGTAGCCGACCGCCGACCCGCGGCCTCCTGAACCCGGCACCGACCTGCGCCGCCCGCGCTACTTCATCCGGGCCTCCGCGGGCACACCGCCTCGCACCCGAACAGCGGGTTCGGCCCGTGTGAGCGCGGGGGCCTCAGCGAGCGCACCGCCTCACGCTTCCTTCGGCAGCAGGGCCCCCGACCGCGCCGGCGGGCCTAGCGGTCCTTCTCGGACCGCTCCTCGCTGCCGTCCGCGCCCTCCCGCACCGGTACTGGCCCGGCCTCAGGCCGCGGTGGGGGTGAAGACCATCGAGTACGGGTTCAACGTGGCCGGTTCGGGCCGCCCGTGCACGAGCGGCCCCGTGGCGGTCGGCCGGTACTCGTTGCGGCGCAGCAGGGCCGCGAGCGCGGTCGTGACGGTGAACAGGACGAGGTTGCGGCCCGGGCAGCGGGCCGGGCCGCCGCTGAACGGCGTCATCGCCGGCTCGGCGTCGGCGGTCCCGTCCAGCCAGACCCGCGGGGTGAAGCGGTCGGCGTAGGGCAGCCGTTCGGGATCGCGGTGGAACAGCGGCGTGTACACCACGAACGAGGTCCCCGCCGGGAGCACCTCGCCGCCCCACTCGGTGTCGGCGGTGGCGTCGCGCAGCAGCAGGGGCGTCGTCGGCCACAACCGCAGCGACTCGAGGACGCAGGCTCGCAGGTACGGCAGCTCCTCGGGCCCGGAGGCGCCGGCCGCGGCCAGCTCGGTCCGGACGCCGTGGCGCGGCCCCGGGTGCGCCGACAGCGCCGCCAGGGTCCGCATGAGCACGAGCGCGGCCGCGTCGTACGCGAAGAGCCAGTGCGCGACCTGGTCCTCGGGGTGCACCTCCGGCCCCGGCGCGGCGTCGGCCACCGCCCCCGCGAGGCTGCCCGGATCGGCCGGTTCGAGCCGCGCCAGGAGGCGGTCCGCCAGTTCGGCGCGCGCGGACTCGTGGCGCGGCCGCAGATACGCCCAGTTCGCCTCGCGGCGCAGGGAGTCGAGGAGGGCGGTGAGGCCGCGGTCGTCGGCCGCGGCGTCGCCGAACACGACGCGCCGCACCAGCCGCGCCCACACCGGCTCGAAGTCGCGCCACGCGAGCCGCCCTGAGCGGCCCGCCGCCTCCGCGAGGCGGTCGCACTCCTCGGTGACCTTGTGCCACAAGGGCTCGGCGAGGTGGTGCAGCGGCCGGTCCTGATCGAGGACGGTCTCGTTGAACGGGCGGCGGCGCTCGCGGTCGCGGCCGCGCGACAGGAGCGGGCCGTGGCGTTGGAAGCGGCCGAGCGCCGCGTGCTTCTCCACCGTGTCGGGCGTGAACTGCGCGGGCGTCTGGTCGAGGACGCGCCCGACGTCCCCGTGGTCGAGCAGGACCGCGACGGTCCGCTTCGGCACCGACAGGACCAGCGGCCCCGGCCCGTGCTCGCCGCGCAGTCGCCGCAGCAGGTCGATCGCGGCCCGGTCGGTCTGGCGGCGCTCGGCGAACGCCATCGCCTTCGGGCGGCGCTTGACGGCGCCCGCGGCGACGATCGGGGCGAAGACCCGCGCGGCGACGCCGAGCGTGTCGGCGGTCCCGGCGTGCGAGGGCGTGCGCGTCTCCTCGGCGGCCGTCTTGTCCATGGCGTCCTCCTCCGCAGTCGGGCACTGCGGGTTACCCCTGGTCCGGGCCCTGAAACGGCGATCCGAAGGCGCCCTTGCGCCCGGGTCCGACGGCGCGGAGCGGCCGCGCTCATTGACAGGAATTTGTTAGTTAGTTAATCTGACTATTTATGGCCTTGCCCTCGGCCGCTGATCGAGAGGACCTGCATGAAGATCGCCGTGGTCGGTGGCGGATCCACCTACACCCCCGAGCTCGCCGAAGGCTTCGGCGCCGACGCCGCCGCCCTCGGCATCGACGAGGTCGTCCTGGTGGACCCCGCCGCCGACAAGCTCGACGTCATCGGCCCCCTGGTGCAGCGCATCATGCGCCGCCACGGCAGCGCCGCCCGCGTCGCATGGACCACCGACCTCGACCGCGGCGTCGACGGCGCCGCCCTCGTCCTGCTCCAACTGCGCGTCGGCGGCCAGCAGGCCCGCATCGAGGACGAGGCCTTCCCGCTCGAGTGCGGCTGCGTCGGCCAGGAGACCACCGGCGCGGGCGGCCTCGCGAAGGCCCTGCGCACCATCCCGGTCGTCCTCGGCATCGCCGAGCGCGTCCGCCGCCTGGCCGCCCCCGGCGCGTGGATCGTGGACTTCACCAACCCCGTCGGCATGGTCACCAGGGCGCTCCTCGACGAGGGCCACCGGGCCGTCGGCCTGTGCAACGTCGCCATCGGCTTCCAGCGCCGCTTCGCCGGCCTCCTCGGCCGCGCCCCCGAGGAGGTCGTGCTCGACCACGTCGGCCTCAACCACCTCACCTGGGAGACCGCGGCGCGCCTCGACGGCCGCGACGTGCTCCCCGAACTCCTCGAGAAGCACCGGGCCGCGGTGGCCGAGGAGGTCGGCCTCCCGGAGGCCGCCTTCGCCGACGACCGCGTCCCCTCCTACTACCTGCACTACTACTACGCCCACGACGCCGAGGTCGAGCGGCTGCGCACCGAGCCCTCGCGCGGGCGGGAGGTCGCCCGCATCGAGGCCGAGCTCTGGGACATCTACCGCGACGACGCCCTCGACCGCAAACCCGACCTCCTCTCGCGGCGCGGCGGCGCCTACTACTCGGAGGCGGCGGTGGCCCTGATGCGCTCCCTCCTCACCGAGGACGGCGCGGTCCACGCCGTGAACGTGCGCAACCGCGGGTTCCTCCCGTACCTGCCCGACGAGGCCGTCATCGAGGTGTCGGCCCGCGTCGGCGCCGACATCGCGCCCTCCGCCCGGGCCCCGCTCGGGCCCCGGCAGCGCGGCCTCGTCGCCGCCGTCTCGGCCTACGAGGAGCTGGGCGTCGAGGCCGCCGTGCGCGGCGGCGAGCGCCGCGTCTACGAGGCGCTGCTCGCGCACCCGCTCGTCGGCCAGCACGACCTGGCCGAGGGCCTGACGCACCGCCTCATCGCGACCGGACGGGAACACCTGCCTTGGGCGTGAACGAGGACCGCGGCTTCATCGCCGTCGACGGCGGGAACTCCAAGACCGACGTGGTGGCCGCGACCGCCGACGGCCGCGTCCGCGCCTACGTGCGCACCGGGACCTCCTCCCCGCACCGGCTCGGCTACCGCGAGGCGATCGACCTGATCGGCAAGCTCGTCGAGACCGTCAGCGCCGAGGCCGGCTGGGGGAGCGCGGCCCCGCCGGCGCGCGTGGACGCCCTCCTGGCCGGGGCGGACCTCCCGGTCGAGGTGGAGCGGTTGAACGCCGACGCGCGCTCGCGGGGCTGGGCCGAGCGCGTCAACGTCGACAACGACACCTTCGCGCTCCTGCGAGCAGGGACCGCCGACCGCAACGCCGTCGCCGTGATCTGCGGGGCGGGCATGAACAGCATCGGGCGCAACGAGCGCGGCGAATGGTCCCGCTTCCCCGCCCTCGGGCCGATCACCGGCGACTGGGGCGGCGGCGAGGAGCTCGGCGACAACGTGCTCTTCCACGCCGCCCGCGCCGAGGACGGCCGCGGCCCCGCGACGGCCCTGTGCGACGCGGTGCGGACCCGCTTCGGCACCGACACGGTGGAGGAGGCCGCGATCGGCCTGCACCTGGGGACGTTCGGCCGCGAACTGGTCCACGGCCTGGTGCCGCTCCTGTTCGCGGCCGCGGACGCCGGGGACGCCTGCGCCGAGTCGATCGTGGAGCGCCAGGCCGAGGAGATCGCGGCGATGGTGCGCGTCTCGGCGCGCCGGCTCGGCCTCGGCGGGGCGCCGTTCACGATCGTGGGCGGCGGCGGGGTCCTCGCGGCCGCGCCGCCCGCCCTGCACCGCCACCTGTCGCCGAGGCTGGCCGCGGAGTTCCCGCTCGCGACGTACACCGCCCTGGACCGGCCGCCGGTGCTCGGGGCCGCGTGGACCGCGCTCGACGCCCTCACCGGAGAGGTCGACGGCCCGGCCCACCGGCGGCTGGCCGCCGAGCTCGCGGTCAGGGAGCCGCTGCGGATCGCCTAGCGGCGCCCGCGAACCCGATGGACCGAGAGCCCGCGAGCTTCGCCTGAGGAGCGGAAGCTCTCCGGGCGCCGGTGCGCCTCCGGAGGCCCGGCGAGACGGCGTGGCGCGGCCTGTGGCTGTGCCAGGCGGCGTCGAGTCGGTGCGGCGTGATCGGCGAGTCGAGGCCCGACCCCGCCGGTGGGCCTGCGAGGCGGAAGGCCTCCGGGCGCCGATGCGCCTCCGGAGGCCCGGCAAGGCGGCGTGGTGCCGCCTGCGGCCGCGCTGGGGTGACCGACGCCGGCGGGTCGGTGCGGCGTCATCGGCGAGCGGAGGCCGCCGGCTCGCCTGTGCCTCGGGAGGCCTCCGGCCACCGGTGCGTCTTCGGAAGTCGGCCTGCCGCTGCGGCGGTCCGGACCGCTAGGAGCCCGATCGCCCCTCGCGGCCTTCGAGGGCCGCGTCCAGGACGCGGCCCTTCAGATCGGCGTACGCCAGGTCCAGGACGCCGATCGCGACGGCGTCGCCGTACACCGCCGACGGCAGCACCAGGTCCCCGAGCGCCCCGGACCGCCGCCGCACGTGCTCCACCAGCGTCTCCCCTCCCGCGCGGGCGATCTCCCCGCCCAGCACCAGCCGCGGCGGGTCGAACAGGCACGCGAGCAGGTGCAGCGCCCCCGCCACCCGGTCCGCGTACGCCTCCAGGAACCCCGCCGCGCCGCGCTTGACCGCCGCGGCCACGACCGCCGCGGCGTTCGCCCCCTCGACTCCGTGCTCCCGGCCGAGCTCCATGACGGCGGGAGCGCCGATCCAGTCCTGGTACGTCGGGTCGTCCGGGCCCGTCCGGTCGGGGAAGACCGGCACGTAGCCGAGCTCGCCCGCGGCCCCCCGCGCGCCGACCACCAGGCCGTGGCTCAGATCGATCCCCGTCCCGATGCCCTCGCGGCCCAGCCACAGCAGCACCAGCCCGCCCGAGACCGCCGGGTTGCGCCGCTCGGCGACGGTGGCCGCGTTGACGTCGTTGTGGACCGTCACCGCGCAGCCCGTGAACTCCTCGACGGCGGCGCGCAACCGCAGGTCCTCCGCCCCCGGGATGTCGGCGTAGCCGATCTCGTCGTTCTCGGCGTCGTACGCGCCCGGCACCGCGAGGTGCACCACCGAGATCAGGTCCCGGTCGATCCCGGCGTCCTCTGCGGTGTGCCACAGCATGTCCTGCACCGCCCGGTCGGGGGAGACGGCGGTGAAGTCGATCCTCCTGGTGGACGAGACGCGCTCGTGCCCCTTCAGGTCGGCGATGGCGACCGTGACGCCGTCCGGCTCGCGGAGCGTCACGGCGGCGGCGAACGCGTAGTCGGCGTTCACCGAGTAGACCTCCGCCTTGGGTCCGACCTGCCTGGCGGTGGTGCGCCCCAGCGTCACCGCGAGGCCGGACTCGAACAGCCGCAGCATCACCTGGGAGGCCGTGGGCTTGGCCAGGCCGGTGAGCTTGCGCAGCTCCACGCGCGTCAGCGTGTCGTGCTCCAGCAGGTGGTAGAGCGCGGCGCGCTCGTTGATGGTGCGCAGCAGGTGGGACGAGCCGGAGGGGACCGGCTGGTCGGGCGGACCGTTGGTTCGCATGAGCGCCCTTCTTGAACGTGCCCGGCGGCCGGGCCTGCGGGAAGTCTCTTCGCGCCGATGTCGACCCGGAGGCTCGCTGAACATACTATCGGCGGCAATAGTTGGTAACACTACCTAACCATTAACTCGCTGCACGTCCGCCTCGGCGGCCCCTCGGTCGCCGCGGCGCGGTCCCCATCCTCCCGCGAATCCGACAATATTGACCTTAATGAATCTATTGACTCGGATTCGCGATCCTCGTACTGTGGGCAATAGATAGTAACACTGCCTAACTATTGAGGAGATGTTCATGGCGCTCCTGCCCCGACGCAAACGGCTACTGGGCCTCCTGGCGGCCCTCGCCGCCGTCGCGATCCTCAGCCCGCTCGGCGTCAACGCCGCCTCGGGCGACCCCGCCGACGACGACCCCGCGCCCGCCGCCGAGTCCGCCGCCCCCGCCGCCCAGCACGGTCAGCTGTCCGTGTGCGGCACCAGGCTCTGCGACGCCTCCGGCGACCACGTGCAGCTGCGCGGCATGAGCACGCACGGCCTCCAGTGGTACTCGCAGTGCCTCAACGACGCCTCGCTGGACGCCCTCGCCTACGACTGGGGCGCCGACGTCGTGCGCCTCTCCATGTACATCCAGGAGGACGGCTACGAGACCGACCCCGCGGGCTTCACCGCCCGGATGCACGAGCTCATCGACGAGGTCACCGCCCGCGGGCAGTACGTCATCGTCGACTGGCACATGCTCACCCCCGGCGACCCCCACTACAACCTGGAGCGGGCCGAGACCTTCTTCACCGAGATCGCCCGCGAGCACGGCGACCAGGACAACATCTTCTACGAGGTGGCGAACGAGCCGAACGGCGTCTCGTGGTCGCGCATCAAGTCCTACCACGAGGCGATCATCCCCGTGATCAGGCAGTACGACGACGACGGCATCATCCTGCTCGGCACCCCCCACTGGTCCTCCCTCGGCCTCTCCGACGGCTCGAACGAGCAGGAGGTCATCAATGACCAGGTGGACGCCGAGAACATCATGTACACCTTCCACTTCTACGCGGCCTCGCACGACGACTACCACCTCGACGGCCTCGCCCGCGCGGCCGACCAGATCCCCATGTTCGTCACCGAGTTCGGCACCCAGAACTACTCCGGCGAGGGCGCGAACGACTTCGCGATGTCGCAGCGCTACCTCGACCTCATGGAGGAGAAGGGCATCAGCTGGGTCAACTGGAACTACTCCGACGACCACCGCTCCGGCGCGGTCTTCGAGCCCGGCACCTGCCCCGGCGGCCCGTTCGACGGCGACGGCGGCAACCTGAAGGAGGCGGGGGAGTGGATCCGCGACCGCATCCTCGAGGGCGGCGGCCCCAGCTCCCCGCCCACCGACGACCCGACCGAGGAGCCCACTGAGGACCCGACCGGCGACACCGGCACCTGGCGGGCCGGCGAGTACTACGCCGCGGGCGACCTCGCCTCCTACGGCGGCGCGACCTACCGCTGCGTCCAGTCGCACACCGCGCTGACCGGCTGGGAACCGCCCAACGTCCCAGCACTGTGGACGCCCGTCTGACGCGTCCCGACCGCCGCCGAGGGCCGGGCCCGGCCGACCATGTCGACCAGGCCCGGCCTTTTCGTCTGCCCCGCAAGGAGGTTCGAACACCCGCGCGCCGCAGAGGCGCCCGCGCGTTCGAGACCCGGGCGACTGCGAGCGGGCCGCCTACGCGTTCCGGCCGCGGCCTCGCGGACCGGTGCGACGCCCGGGTTGCGTCAGAACGTCCAGGTGCGGAAGCGTTTTTCGGCTTCTCCCCGGATCGGGCCGCGCCTTAGCGTCGGGGGTGCCCGGGGCCCGACCGGTTCCCGGAGCCCTCGATCCAGGGAGTGGTCCATGAGCAGTATGAGGGGACGACGGCGTCCCATCGGCGCGTTCACGGCGGCGGTCGTGACGGCCGCCGCGGCGGCGACCGTCGTGGCCGGCGGCCCGGCCCACGCGGCCGCCGCGCACAGTGTCTCGTCGCCGGACGGGTCCATCACCTTCACCGTCACCGACCAGCCCGACGGCTCCCTCACCTACGAGGTGACCGCCGGGTCCACCACGATCTTCGAGGAGTCGCCCCTCGGCATCGCCACCGACGGCGTCGACTTCCGCTCCGGGCTCGCGTTCGCGGGGGAGGAGCGGTCCTCGATCGACGAGACCTACACGCTCCCGGCCGGAACCGACCCGAGCTACCGCGACCACGCCGAGGAGCTGGTCCTCGAGTACACCAAGGACGGCGAGGCCGTGGAGCTCGTCGTCCGCGCCTACGACGACGGCGTCGCCTACCGGTACCGCCTCCCCGGCGACGGCGACCTGACCATCACCGACGAGGCCAGCGGCTTCCGCCTCCCCGCCGGCACCGGCGGCTGGGCCGCCGACTGGAACGGCAACTACGAGCAGGACTACGTCTACCGCGGCGCGGCGCAGCTGAACTCGGGCGCGGACCTCACGATGCCGCTCCTCGCGTCCATCAGCGACAACGAGTACTTCACGCTCATCACCGAGGCGAACGTCTACAACGCGAACGCCGGCTACGCGCCCGCGATGCTCGAAGGCGACGGCCAGGGCACCGGCCTGTTGAAGGTCGCCCGCACGCCCGACCAGGCCTTCCCGATCGCGAGCGCCTACCCGTTCCAGACCCCGTGGCGCACCGCCGTGGTCGCCGCCGACCTCGACGCCCTCTACAACACCGACCTGGTCCAGAACCTCAACCCGGCGGCGCAGGAGCAGCCCGACTGGGTCGCGCCCGGCCGCGCCGGCTGGACCTGGTACACCGACGACGACAGCGCCGCCGACATGGACAAGCAGAAGCAGATGGTCGACTTCGCCGCCTCCATGGGCTGGGAGTACGTCACCGTCGACTGCTGCTACGACCCGGCGGCCGACCTCCCCGAGATCAGCGAGTACGCCGCCCAGCGCGGTGTGGAGATCTTCGCGTGGGTCACCGCCGAGCCGTTCGCCACGCCCGAGCTCGCGGGCCCCCTCGCGGCCGAGCACAAGGCGTACGGCGTCGCGGGGCTCAAAGTGGACTTCTTCCTGAACGACTCGCAGGAGGTCCAGGAGTGGTACCAGTCCATCGGGGACGCCGCGGGCGAGAACGAGCTCATGCTCGACCTCCACGGCTCCACCAAACCGAGCGGTGAGAACCGAACCTGGCCGTGGGTCCTCACCACCGAGGCCGTCGCGGGCACCGAGCACTACAAGTACCCGCCGCCCACGACCGCGCGCCTCGACGCGACCCTGCCGTTCACGCGCGGGCCGCTCGGGAGCATGGACTACACCCCGGCGATGATCTCCCAGAACGACTCGATCCTCACCCAGGCGCACACGCTCGCCCAGTCGATCGTGTTCACCTCCGCGATGGTCAACTACGCCGACTCGGCCGCCGCCTACGGCCAGTGGCCCGGGCGGCACCTGCTGCGGGCCGTGCCGACCGTCTGGGACGAGTCGCACGTCGTCGAGGGCTTCCCCGGCGACCACGTCACGGTGGCCCGCCGCAGCGGCGAGGACTGGTTCATCGGCGCGCTCACCGACGGGGCCCGCACCGCGACCGTCCCGCTCGACTTCCTCGACAGTCCCTCCGACGACGGCGGCACCTACACGGCGACGGTCTTCGCCGACGACGCGAACGGCCGCGTCGAGGTGAGCACGCAGGAGGTGACGAGCGGCGACACGCTGTCGCTGCCGATGATCGCCACCGGCGGCGTCTCGGTGCACCTGTCGCGCACGCCGCTGGAGCAGATCGGCGCCGACGACACCCGCTACGAAGCGGAAGACCAGGTCCTCGGCGGCTCCGCCGCGGTCGGCGCGTGCAAGGGCTGCTCCGAAGGCGCCAAGGTCGGTTACCTCGGCGCGGGCGGCTCGGTCGAGTTCGCGGACGTGACCGCGACCGAGGCCGGCACCCACGAGATGACCTTCACCTACACCTCCGGCGACCCGCGCGACGTGCGGATCACCGTGAACGGCGAGGTCCTCTCGACCGAGGCACTGACCGACTCGGGCGGCTGGGAGTTCGTGAACCAGTGGACCGTGGACGTCCCGCTCGAAGCCGGGTCCAACACGATTCGCTTCGACAACCCGGACCAGTACGCCCCGGACATCGACGCGATCACCGTCAGCGCCACCGCCGAGGCCGAGGACCCCGGGAACACGCTGAACGGCGGCGCCGCGGTCGCGACCTGCGACGAGTGCTCCGGCGGCTCGCTCGTGACCGGCCTCGACGGCACCGGCTCCCTCACCGTGGCGGACCTGGGCACCGCCGCCGCCGGGAACCACACCGTCCGGCTCCACTACGCGAGCGCCGTGGACGCCACGGTCCTGGTCGGCGTCGGCGGCGGCGCGCCTGTCGAGGTCGCGCTGCCCGCGACCGGATCGGACACCGCGGTCGCGACGAAGACGATCGGGCTCGACCTGCCCGCCTCGGGCGGCGCGGTCACCGTGTCGGGCGCGTCCGCGCCCGGCGTCGGCGTCGACGGCCTGACCGTCGTGCGCTGATCGTCCCAGCCCGGGGCCGGGGGGCAAGCATTTGCCGCTCCCCGGCCCCGCCGCGTTGCGGCGAATCGTCCAGGCGACCCGTGCGATCGAACATTCCCGAGGGGCCCTTCGGCCGTTAGCCTCGAAACTGCCGGTGCGCACCATGCCCACCGGTCCCACAGGCAACACGGAGACGAAGTGGTCAACGAGAGCAGCAGCGGGCCCGCGGCACCCGAGATCGGGGTGCGCGGCGACGGCGTCGTCCTGCGCGCGCCGGGCGTCGGCGGGCTCGGGCTCGGCATCCGCCTCAACGGGGCGGACCTCGGCACGGGCTCGGCGCTCGTCCGCAGCACCGAGCGCGAGATCGCCGAGGAGTGGACCGCCCGCTCCGGCAAGGCCGTCGGCACCCACCGGTACGTCCACCGCGAGCAGGTCCACGAGCTGCGGCACGAGAGCGGCCTGGAGTGGCAGGTCCACGTCCGCTCCGGCGCGGACGGCTTCGCCGTCCGCTACGCCGCTGCCCGCCTCGAGGGCCACGGCCGCCTTGAAGCCGACCACACGCGCCTGCGCCTCGGCGGCGCCTCGGACGCGAACGCTCAGCCGGGCGGCGCCTCGGACACGAGCCTGCGGCCCGACCGCACTTCTGAGAACCGCGCTTCCGACGCGGGCCCGCCGTCCGGCGCGGCCTCGGACGCCGGCCCGCAGGCCGGCGGCGCCACCGCCGTCCAGGCCGACACCGCTCCCCGCGTCTGGGCCCTCGACTACCAGACCTGGTACGAGACGCCCCGCTTCGGCGCAGACCTCGCCGACCTCAACGCCGGCGCCTACGGCCTCCCGCTCCTGGCGAGGACCGGCCCCGGCCGGTACCTCCTCGTCACCGAGGCCGGGATCGACGGCCGCTTCAGCGGCGCGCACGCCGACGTCGACGCCGACGGCGTCCTCTCCTTCACCGCCGCCGACGCCTCGACCGAGGTCACGCGCGGCCCCCTCACACCCTGGCGCGTGTTCCTCCACGGCGACCTCGCCGCGATCGTCGAGAGCCGCTTCGTCGACGAGCTCGCCCCCGCGCCCCTCGACGCCTTCGCCGACACCGCCTGGGTCCGCCCGGGCCGCGCCGCCTGGTCCTGGTGGTCCGACTTCTACTCCGGCGCCCAGTTCGAACGCCAGAAGCACTTCGTGGACGCCGCCGCCCGCCTCGGCTGGGAGCACCTGCTCATCGACTGCGGCTGGGACGAGACCTGGGTGCCCGAGATCGTCGCCTACGCGAGCCGCCGCGGCGTCCAGGTCCACCTGTGGGCCGTCTGGCACGACCTCGACGGACCCGAGGGCCTCGCGAAGCTCGCGCTCTGGCGCTCCTGGGGCGTCGCGGGCGTCAAGGTCGACTTCATGGAGTCCGAGTCCAAGGACCGGTACCGCTGGTACGACGCGATCCTCGCCGAGACCGCCCGCCTGGGCCTGCACGTCAACTTCCACGGCTCGGTGGTCCCGCGCGGCTGGGCCCGCACCTGGCCGCAGGTGATCGGGTACGAGGCGATCCGCGGCAGCGAGTACTACGTCTTCTACGACGACACGCCGCTCACCGCCGCCCACAACGTGATCCAGCCGTTCACGCGCAACGTCGTCGGCGCCATGGACTACACGCCCGTCGCCTTCACCGCCCCCGGGCGCACCACCAGCGACGCTCACGAGCTCGCGCTCAGCGCCGCCTTCGAGTGCGGCGTCACGCACTTCGCCGACGACGTGGACGCCTACCTCGCCCGCCCGGACGCGGCCCGGTTCCTCGCCGAGCTCGCGCCCGCATGGGACGAGACCCTGCTGCTCGCGGGCGACCCCGACCGCGAGGCGGTCCTCGCCCGCCGCTCCGGGGACCGCTGGTTCGTCGGCGCCGTCGCCACCGGCGAGGCCCGCACGATCACCGTCCCGCTCGACCGCGTCGCCCGACCGGACGGCGCGCCGCCGAACGGCACCGCGTCGGAGGGGAGCACTGCGGAACCGGACGGCACCGCGCGACCAGGCCGCACCGGCCTCCAGGCGTGGATCGTGACCGACGGACCGGACGGCCTCACCGCCGAGCACCGCACCGTCCACCGTGAACTCACCGCGGACCTCGCCGAGAACGGCGGCTTCGCCGCGATCCTCGCACCCGTGGGCGCACCGCTCTTCCGAGCCGAGGAGCGCCCCGAACTGCCCGCCCCCGCAGTCGAGCCCGCCGTGCAGCTCGCCGCCGCCGACGGCACCGCCGAGATCCGCACCGCGCCCGGCGCCTTCCTCAGGCTCGCCCCCGGCTGGAGCGCCGACGACCTCGGCGCGGGCCGCTGGAGGATCCGGGCGCCGCGCTCCCTCGCCCCCGGCCGCGCGGGCGTGGTCACCGTCGAGACCTCCGGCTCCGACACCAGCGCCCGCTCCGGCGGGCCCGCGGTGCCCGTCGTCGCCCACGCCCGCGTCGTGCGCCCGCTCACCGCAGGCGCGCACCGGCTCTCGTCGCTGTCCATGACCGCGTTCGCGAACGAGAGCGGCCCGGTCGAACGCGACATGACCAACGGCGGCGGCAACCCCGCCGACGGCACGGCCATGTCCATAGCCGGGGAGTCCTTCGAGGACGGCCTCGGCGCCTCCACCCCCTCCCGCATCGACCTCCACCCCGGCGGCGGGGCCGACCGCCTCGCCGTCCGGGTCGGCGTGGACGACGAGACGCCCGGCACCGCCGCGCGCGTGAGCGTCCACGGCGACGGCCGCGAACTGTTCGCGGCCGACGTCCGCTCCGGCGAACCCGCGCTCGACGTCGCTCTCGACCTGCGCGGCATCACCGCGCTCAGCCTCCGCTCGGACCCCCTGCCCGAGCACCCCGAACCGGCGCACGTCGACTGGGCCGCAGGCCGATTGCACGTCGATGCCACCGGTCGCCCGGACACCGACACCGCCCGACCCCGCCCCGACGACACCGCCGCCCGATCCCATGTCGGCACCGTGCCCAGCGCCGAAACCGAACCGGGCGACGACGCCCGGTCGGCGAACAAGGAGTAACCATGCGACACAGCAAGAGACGGTCCGCCGCCGCGGCCGTCGCCGCCACCGCCCTCGTCCTCGCCGGGTGCTCCGGCGGCGGCGACGGCGACGAGGTCACCCTGACCTACGCCACCTGGAGCGACGACCAGAAGCCCGCGATGGAGGCCATCGCCGAGGCGTTCGAGGCCGACCACCCGGACGTCGACGTGGAGGTCCAGGTCCTGCCCTGGCCCGAGTACTGGTCCACCCTCCAGGTCGGCGCCGCCGGACGCACCGCGCCCGACGCGTTCTGGATGCTCGCCGACCAGTTCCCCGCCTACGCCGAGGGCGGCCAGCTGCTCGACATCGCCGACGCCGTCGCCGACGCGGACGTGGACCTCTCGGCCTACCCCGAGTCCGTCATGGACCTCTACGACACCGGCGACGCGCTCTACGGCCTGCCCAAGGACTTCGACACCAACGCCGTCTGGTTCAACAAGGCCCTCTTCGACGCCGCCGGGGTCGCCTACCCCGACGACACCTGGACATGGGAGGACGCCCGCGCCGCCGCGCAGGAGCTCACCGACGCGGACGCCGGCGTGTGGGGCATCGCCGCCCCCATCGACCGCCAGGGCGGCTACTACAACTCGATCTACCAGGCCGGCGGCCAGGTGATCGGCGACGACGGCAAGGCCGCCATCGACACCCCCGAGGCCGTGGCCGGCATCGAGTTCTGGACCCGGATGCAGGCCGACGGCTCCTCGCCCACCCTCCAGCAGCTCTCCGACACCGAAGCGGTGCAGATGTTCATGGACGGCAAGGTCGCCATGTACTTCTCCGGGTCCTTCTGGGCCCAGCGCCTCTACGGCGACGAGGCGCTGCGCCCGAACGTCGGCGTCGCGCCGCTCCCCATGGGCGAGCAGCGGGCCTCGATGATCAGCGGCATCCTCAACGCCGGGTACGCCGGCAGCGAGCACCCCGAGGAGCTCGCCGAGTTCCTGATCTTCGCCAGCGGCGAGGAGGCCGCCCGCCTCCAGGGCGAGAGCGGCGCCGTGCTCCCCGCCTACGACGGCACGCAGCAGACCTGGCTCGACGCCATGCCCGAGTTCGACCTCCAGGTCTTCGTCGACGCCGTCGAGTACTCGGTGCCGCTGCCCATCGCGGGCAACGCCGCCGAGTGGACCGGGCTCGAGACCGAGTACCTGGCCCCCGCCTGGAACGGCGAGCAGACCGCCGCCGAAGCCGCCGCGGCGTACAACGCGGCCATCGACGAGGTCCTCGCCGAGTGACCGCCCGGACCGCCCCGCCCCCCGCGCGGCGCCGCCGCGCGGGCGGGCTGGGCCCCTCCCCGTGGTGGGGCTACGCGATGATCGCCCCGGCGTTCATCGGCCTCGCCGCGCTCTACCTGTGGCCCTTCCTGAAGACCTTCGCGAAGAGCTTCATGGACACCCCGGCCTTCGGGCCGGGCACCTGGACCGGCCTCGACAACTACACGGATCTGCTCGGCGACGGCGACTTCTGGCAGGCCTTCGGGAACTCCGGGATCTACACCGCGATCCTGCTGCTCGGCGTTCCGATCGCGACGGTGCTCGCGGCGCTCATCCAGCAGATCAGCCGCGGCCGCGCCGTCTACCGCGTCCTGTACTTCCTGCCCGTGGTCACCCTGCCCGTGGCGATCAGCATGGTGTGGCGGTTCATCTACAACGGCGACTTCGGCCTGCTGAACTGGGTGCTGTCCCTGTTCGGCGTCCAGGGCCAGTACTGGGTCGCCGACGACGCGTACGCGATCTACGCGATCGGGGTCGTCGGCATCTGGATGAGCCTGGGCGTCAACCTCATCATCCTCGGCGCGGGCCTCCAGTCGATCCCGCCTGAGCTCTACGAGGCGTCCTCGATGGACGGCGCGGGCCGGGTGCGGCAGTTCTTCAAGATCACCCTGCCGCTCCTGTCCCCGAGCGTCTTCCTCGTGACCGTGCTGACCGTGATCTCGGCGCTCCAGATGTTCGACCTGGTCTTCGTGATGCTCCGCAGCGTCGACAACACCGCGCTCGACGGCTCCAAGACCATCGTCTACCTGTTCTACGAGAAGGCGTTCGTCCAGTTCGACCAGGGCTACGGCGCCGCCATCGCGGTCGTGCTGCTCCTGGTGATCATGCTCGCCACCGTCCTCCAGTTCCGCCTCCAACGCCGGTGGGTGTTCTATGACTGAGTCCGCCCTCCGGCCCCGTAAGGCGAACGGCGCCAAGCCGTCCCACCGCGGCGAATGGGTCCTGCACCTCGCGCTGACGGTCACGGCCGTCCTCATGGTCGCGCCCTTCGCCTGGCAGCTCGTCACCGCGTTCAAGACCACCGGCGAGGCCTCCCAGTCGCCGCCGACGCTCTGGCCCGCCGAGCCGACCGGCGACGCGTTCGCCACGTTCTTCGACTCGGTGCCGGTCTGGAGCCAGTTCACCGTCTCGGCCTCCGCGCTCGCACTGCGCGTCCTCGGCCAGCTCGCGGTCGCCGCCCTCGCCGGGTACGCCTTCGCGCGGCTGCGCTTCCCCGGCCGGACCCTCCTGTTCGGGCTGTTCATCGCGATGCTCATGGTCCCCAGCCAGCTGTTCCTCATCGGGCAGTTCGAGCTGATCCGCGACCTCGAGCTGCTCGACACGATCCCCGCGCTCGCGATCCCCGGCATGTTCTCGGCGTTCGGGATCTTCCTGATGCGGCAGGCGTTCATGTCGATCCCGACCGCCTACGAGGAGGCCGCGCGGCTCGACGGCGCCGGGCCGCTGCGCACCTTCTGGTCCGTGATGCTCCCGATGGTCAAGCCGACCCTCGGCGCGCTCGCGGTCCTCACCTCGCTGTACTCCTGGAACGACCTGCTGTGGCCGCTCATCGTGTCGCCCCGCGGCGACAACCGGCCCCTCACCGTGGGCCTGGCCGGGCTCCAGGGCCAGTACGGCACCGACTACCCGACCCTCATGGCCGGCGCGCTCGTCGCGTCGCTGCCGCTCATCGTCATCTTCCTGGTGCTCCAGCGGCAGTTCTTCAACGGCATCGCCAGCAGCGGCTTGAAAGGCTGAGACCCATGACCGCCAACGACACCACCGCGGACGTCGTCCACCTGCGGCGCGCAGGCACGAGCGTCGTCGTGTCGCTCACCGACGCCCGGCTCCCGCGGATCCTCCACTGGGGCGAGGACCTCGGCGACCTCGCGGACGCCGAGCTCGACGCCCTCCGGACGGCGACCCTGCCGACCATCGGCGACAGCGCCGTCACCTACCCGCAGCCCGTCCCGGTCGTCCCGCAGCTCGCCGAGAGCTGGCTCGGCCGCCCCGGCATAGCGGGCTCCCGCGACGGCCGCGCCTGGGCCCCGCTGTTCACCGCCACCGGCGCCCGCCTCACCGACACCGCGGGTGAAGCGGCCGTGCTCGAAGTGGACGCCGCCGACGACGCGAGCGGACTCGCGCTCACCGTCGAACTCCGCCTCGAGCCGAGCGGGCTCCTGCGCGCCCGCGCCGCCCTCCGCAACGACGGCGGGCCCTACCGCCTCGAAGCGCTCGAACTCGCCCTGCCCCTGCCCGACCGCGCGGGCGAACTCCTCGACCTCACCGGCCGCTGGGCCCGTGAGCGGGTCCCGCAGCGCCACCCGTTCCCCGTCGGCGCGTGGGTCCGCGAGAGCCGCGGCGGCAAGCCCGGCCTCGAGGCCCCCACGATGCTCGTCGCGGGCGAGCCCGGCTTCGGCTTCCGCGGCGGCGACGCCTGGGGCGCCCACCTCGGCTGGAGCGGCAACCAGGTCCTCGCCGCCGAACGCACCCCCGCCGGGACCCGCGCCCTGCGCGGCGGCGAACTCCTCCTGCCCGGCGAGATCGTCCTGGACACCGGCGAGACCTACACGGCCCCATGGCTGTACGGCGCCCGCGGCACCGGCCTCGACGCCCTCGCCGCCCAGGTCCACCGCCACCTCCGCGCCCGGCCCGGCCACCCGCGCACGGCCCGCCCCGTCCTCGTCAACACCTGGGAGGCCGTCTACTTCGACCACGACCCCGAGCGCCTGATGCGCCTCGCCGAGCGCAGCGCCGAACTCGGCGCCGAGCGATTCGTCGTCGACGACGGCTGGTTCCTCGGCCGCCGCGACGACCACACCTCCCTCGGGGACTGGCTCGTGGACCCGGAGGTCTGGCCCGACGGCCTCGAACCCCTCGCGGACCGCGTCCGCGAACTCGGCATGGACTTCGGGCTCTGGTTCGAACCCGAGATGGTCAACCTCGACTCCGAGCTCGCACGCGCCCACCCCGAGTGGGTCTTCGACGGCGGCCACGGCCCCGGCGCGCCCTCCCGGCACCAGCACGTGCTCGACCTCGGCCACGACGGCGCCTACGACCTCGTCCGCGACCGCGTCTCCGCCCTGGTCGGGCGCCTCGGCATCGCCTACGTCAAATGGGACCACAACCGGTACCTCACCGACGCCGGGCACAGCGCCGACGGCCGTCCCGGCGTCCACCGCCAGACCGAGCGCGCCTACCGCATGATGCGCGAGCTCCGCGAGGCCCACCCGGGCCTGGAGATCGAGTCGTGCGCCTCGGGCGGCGGCCGCGTCGACCTCGGCGTCCTCGAGCACACCGACCGGGTCTGGCCCTCCGACTGCAACGACCCCCACGAGCGCGTCGACATCCAGCGCTGGACCGGCCTGCTCCTGCCGCCCGAGCTCCAGGGCACCCACATCGGCGCCGAGACCTCCCACACCACCCGCCGCGTCGCGACCCTCCCGTTCCGCGCCGCCACCGCGATCTGGGGCCACCTCGGCGTCGAGATCGACCTCACCCGCGCCGACGACCGCACCTTCGCCGACCTCAAGGCCTGGGTCGCCGCGCACCGCGAGCACCGGGACCTGCTCCACACCGGCGACGTCGTCCACGCCGACACCGACCCCGAGTTCCGGCTCGAAGGCGTCGTGGCCGCCGACGGCGGCGAGGCGCTCTTCCAGTTCGCCGTCCTCGCCCGGCCCGCCGCGTGGCCGCCGCCGCGCCTGCGCCTCCCCGGCCTGGACCCCGGGCGCCGCTACCGCGTCGAGGAGCTCGCCGTGACCGAGCCCGTCCCCGCCGGGCAGCGCCCGCCGTGGATGGCGACCGGCCTCGTCCTCCCCGGGAGCGCGCTCGCCGCCACGGGCATCGAGGCCCCGTCCCTCGACGTCGACCGCTCGGTCCTGCTGCGCCTCAGCGATGTCGGGTGACGGACCGGAGCGCGGCCCGGGCGGGCTCGTCAGCCTCGCCGGCGATTCCTCCAGCGCGGAGGTCTCGCCGCGGGCCGCCTCCCTGCGCGCGCTCCGCGTCCGCGGCCTCGACCTGGTCGAGCCCACTACGCGGGCCGTCGACCCGCCCGGCATGGCCGGGGCGGTCCTCGTCCCCTGGCCCAACCGGGTCGCGCACGCCCGCTGGCGCTACCTGGGCGGCGAGCAGCGCCTCGCCGTGACCGAACCCGAACTGGGGCACGCCAACCACGGGCTGCTCGCCGCGCACGACTTCACCGTGCGGGCCGCCTCGGCCGACGCGGTCACCTTCACCGCGCCGGTCAACGGCCACCCCGGGTACCCGTTCGACCTCGACGTGGCCGTGACCTACCGGCTCCGGCCCGACGGCGTCGACGTGGCGACCGCGTTCACCAACCGGGGCGCCCTGCCCGCGCCGGTCGCCGCCGGGGCCCACCCGTACCCGCGGGTCGGCGCCGCCCCGGCCGAGGCGCTGACGCTGCGCCTGGACGCCGACGCCTTCCGCGTGCCGGGCCCCACCCACCTGCCGGGGCCGCCGCTCGACGTCGCCGGCACGCCGTACGACCTGCGGGCCGGGGCGCCTTTCGCGAAGCTGCCCAGGCACTCGACCTACGAGCGGACCACCGCCGCTCCGTCCCGGCACCGGCTGTCCGCACCGGACGGCGCGGCCGTCGAACTCCGCGCCGACGAGCACCACCGCTGGTTCCAGCTCTACATCGACGACGCCCTCGACACGGACGAGGGCCCGCGCCGGGCGGTCGCCCTCGAACCGATGACGGCCCCGCCCAACGCCCTGCGCACCGGCGAGGGCCTGCACTGGGTCGACCCCGACGAGACGTGGACGGTCCGCTGGGGGCTGCGGCTCGTATGAGCCCGCGCGGCACCGGCGGCGGGCGGGCCTTCGCGGCGGACGCCCGCGGTCAGGGCAGCGTCCGGGTGAGCCACACCAGTTCGCCCCGGTCGTCGGCGGTGACGTGGTCGCGCTCGAAGCCGATCTTGTCCAGCACCCGGAAGGACGCCGTGTTCCAGGTGCGGACGGTCGACCAGAGCCGCCTGCGGCCGGTCGCGACCGCGGCGTCCAGGACCGCGCGGGCCGCCTCGGTGGCGTAGCCGTTGCCGTGCACGCGCTGGAAGAGCTCGTAGGCGATCTCGGGCTCGTCGAGGGTGGAGCGGCCGACGGTCAGTCCGCAGTAGCCGATGAAGTCGCCCTCCGCGCGGCGGCATATCGGCAGCAGCGCGATCCCCGTCGCGGCCGCGGTGGACAGCCCGCGCGCGATGACCTCCCGGGCCCGTTCGAGCGACGCCGGGTCGCCGCCGCGCTCGGTGTGGAGGGCGTAGAGGCCGTCGGCGTCCGAGGCGGCCCACGGCCGCAGGATCAACCGCTCGGTCTCCAGGTGGAACGACATCGGCGCATAGGAGGAGGACATGGACCCACTGTGCCAGGACCTCCGGCGGCGGCGGGGCTCCTCGGGGCGGATGTCGTCCAGGTCCTAACCGCTGTAGCGCCTGCGGAACTCGCTCGGGCTCATCCCGTGGTGCCTGCGGAACACCCGCGAGAAGTAGAACGCGTCGTCGAAGCCCACGTCGAAGGCGATCTCGGTGACCGTCGCGTCGGTCGCGTCGAGGAGCCGCCGCGCCCGCGCCATCCGCAGCGCGGTGTGGTGCGCGAGCACGCCGCCGCCGGTAGCCTTGCGGAACAGCGTGCTCAGGTGCGAGGGCGAGACGCCCACGAGGCTCGCGAGCTCGGGCACCTTCACCTTCCCGTCGAGCCGCTCGGCCAGGTAGTTCATCGCCCGCTGGAGCGGGTCGCCCGGTTCGGGGAGCATCCGGTCCACATTGATCTGCGTCAGCAGCTTCCACGCCGCCCCGGCCGCGCCGAGCAGCCGGATCGGGGACTGGTCCCGCTCCAGCCCCGAGACGATCTCGTCGAGCAGCGCCACCGCCCGGTCGATCGCCCGGACCGGGACCACGGGCCGCTCGGCCGAGGCCTCCAGGCTCTCCACGAGCTCCGTGACGTCCGTGCCCGCCAGGTGCGCCCACCAGATCGTCCAGGGGTCGCGTTCATCCGCCCCGTAGGAGTGCGGCACCCCGCGGGGGATCACGAGTGCCTGCCAGGCGCCGAGCCGGTGCGCGCCGGAGCCCACCCGCGCCCACCCCGTCCCCGAGGCGCAGACGATGACGATGGCCTCGTCGGTGCCCCGCGGCCGCTGCATCCTGTGGTCGGCGGCGGCCGGGTAGTAGCCCGCGTCGGTCACCAGGAGCCGGCGCGTCACCGGTCGCCGCAGCGCCTCGGCGACCTGCGGGCGAGGGACGACGACCAGGCGCTGCCCGCGGAAGCCCTCTTCGATCGGCATGGGCCCATCATCCACCAGAACCGGCGGATCGTCCAGGCCCCTTGCTCCATCGGCCATTCCCGAACGCCGCCGGACCGGCTTCACTGGAGGCGTGACCGACCGACTGCACCTTCCCGACGCCCCGACCGACCTGGCCGCACGGCTCGCCGCAGGCGAGGCCGTGGCCTGGAGCGAACCGGTCTCGATGACCACCTACGAGCCGGCCGAGCCCGACCCGTACCCGATGTTCCTGGACCGGCGCGTCTACCAGGGCTCCAGCGGCCGCGTCTACCCGATCCCGTTCATCGACCGGATCGCGCGCGAGGGCGCGCCGCGCCAGTGGCGGGCGGTCCACCTCGAGAACCGCTGGCTGCGCCTCATGGTCCTCCCCGAACTCGGCGGCAGGATCCACGTGGGCTTCGACAAGACCGCCGGCTACGACTTCTTCTACCGCAACAACGTGGTCAAACCGGCGCTCGTGGGCCTCGCCGGGCCCTGGATCTCCGGCGGCGTCGAGTTCAACTGGCCCCAGCACCACCGCCCCGCGACCTTCCTGCCCGTGCAGACCGCGATCGAGGCGGAGGCGGACGGCGCCGTCACCGTCTGGTGCGCCGACCACGACCCCTTCACCCGCATGAAGGGCATGCACGGCGTCCGCCTGCACCCCGACCGCGCCGTCGTCGAACTCGTCGTGCGCCTGCACAACCGCACCAGCGAGACGCAGACGTTCCTGTGGTGGGCCAACGTCGCCGCCCGCGTCCACGACGACTACCAGTCGTTCTTCCCCACCGACGTCCGCTACGTGGCCGACCACGCCCGCCGCGCCGTGACGGCCTTCCCCCGTGCCGACCGGCCCTACTACGGCGTCGACTACCCCGCCCGCGGCGAGGGCCGCGACCGGCTCGACCTGTACCGCAACATCACCGTCCCGACCTCCTACATGGTCACCGACACGCAGGACGACTTCTTCGGCGGCTACGACCACGCCGCCGCGGCGGGCTTCGTCCACGTCGCCGACCGCCGCATCGCCCCCGGCAAGAAACAGTGGACCTGGGGCGACGCCCCCTTCGGGCACGCCTGGGACCGCCACCTCACCGACGGCGACGGCCCCTACGTGGAGCTCATGGCGGGCGTCTACACCGACAACCAGCCGGACTTCTCCTGGCTGGAGCCGGGCGAGACGAAGTCCTTCACGCAGTGCTGGTACCCGATCCACGGCATCGGCCCGGCCCACCAGGCGAACGACGAGGCCGCCGTCCGGCTCGACGTCGACGGGGCCCGCGTCACCGTCGGCGTCTGCGTCAGCCGCCCCCGCGAGGGCGCCGTCGTCGCGGTCCGCCGCGGCGGCGAGGCGGTCTGGACGCGCACCGCCGACCTCGAACCCGGAGCCCCGCTCCAAGAGGCCTTCGACACGGCGGAGCCGTGCCGGCCGACCGAAGTGGAACTCGTCGTCACCCACGAGGGCGCCGAGCTGATCCGCTGGCGGCCCCGCCCCGAGCGGGGCGCGCCCGAACCCCGGCCCGCCACCGCGCCCCCGCCGCCCGAGTCGGTCGAGAGCGTCGACGAGCTCTACTACACGGGCGTCCACCTCGCCCAGTACCGCCATCCGAGCCGCTCGCCGATCCCGTACTGGACCGAGGGCCTGCGCCGCGACCCCGGCGACGTCCGGTGCAGCCTCGCGCTCGCCGACGACGCCTACCGCCGCGCCGAGTACGACGCCGCCGAACGCCACGTCAGGCGCGCCCTCGAACGCCTCACCCGCCGCAACCTGAACCCCCGCGACGGCGAGGCGTCCTACCTGCTCGGCCTCGTCCTCCGGCGCACCGGCCGCGAGGAGGCCGCGGTCGACGCGTTCGCCAAGGCCGCCTGGGACGTCCGGTGGCTCGCCCCCGCCTCGCTCGAGATCGCCCGCATCGACGCCCGCGCCGGGCGCCTCGAGCAGGCCCTCGCCCGCGCCGAGGCCGCGCTGCGCCTCGCCCCGGACGACTCGCGCGCCCACGCCGTCCGCACCGTGGTCCTGCGCCGCCTCGGCCGCGCCGCCGAAGCGGCCGACGCCCTCGCCGCCAGGCTCGCCGACGACCCGCTCGACCAGGTCGCGCAGGCCCTCGACGGCCGCGCCCTCGACTGCGACGCCCGCACCCTCGTGGACGTCGCCCTCGAACTCGCCGAGACCGGCGCCCGCGGTGAAGCGCTCGCGCTCCTCGCCGAGGCCGGGACCCGCGAGCCGACCCCCGCCGGCGAGGTCCGGCCCGTCGCCGCATACCACCGCGCCCGCCTCCTGGACGCCCTCGGCCGCCCCGACGAGGCCGAACGCGCCCGCGAAGCGGCCCGGCGGGCCCCTGCCGACCGCTGCTTCCCCGCCGGGCTCGACGACCACGACGCGCTTCGCGCCGCCCTCGCCGCCGACCCCGGCGACGCCCGCGCCGCGGCCCTCCTGGGGATGCTCCTGTTCGACCGGGGCCGCTCCGAGGAGGCCCTCGAACACTGGGAGCTCGCGATCGCGGCCGGACTCGACGACCCGGTGCTGTACCGCAACGCCGCCCTCGCCGCCTACGCCGTGTACGGCGACGACGACCGCATCCCGCGGTACTTCCAGACCGCGATCGGGCTGCGCCGCGACGCCCGGCTCGTCTACGAGCTCGACCAGTTCCTGGCCCGCCGGGGCGCCCCGGCCGAGGAGCGGCTCGCCGGGCTCGACCCGTGCAGGGACCTCGTGCTCGAACGCGACGACGCGACCGTGGCCTACTGCGAGCTGCTGGCCGAGGCCGGCCGCCTCGGCGAAGCTCTGTCCATCATGGAGAAACGCGCGTTCGCGCCGTGGGAGGGCGGCGAAGGCCGCGCCCTCGCCGCCTGGGAATCGCTCATGCTCGCGTCCAGCGCCGCCGCGGAGGACGACGGCGACCTCGCCGCCGCCCTCGACCTGGTCGACCGCGCGCTCGACCCGCCCTCCAGCCTCGGCGAGGCCCGCATCGAGACCGCGCACCCCGTGCGGCTCCTGGCCCGCAGGGCCGACCTCCTCGAACGCCTCGGCCGGAGCGCCGAAGCGCAGGCGCTGCGCGACGCCCTCCCCGAGGAGCCCCCGGCCGAGGCGGAGGACGGCGCGGTGGACTACTTCGCGACCTCGCTGCCGGACATGCTGCTCTTCCCGCCGCGCCGAACCGGGGGAGTGACGCCGGTTACCCGGTCGTAGAGTGAGGGGCGCCCACCCGCCCCGACCTCCGAGGACCGAACATGCGCGGCCGCATCCTGAACCCGCCCGACCGGCCCTGGGCCGCGGTCGCCCTGCTCGCAGTGCTCGCCGCCCTCGGCGTCGCCAACTGGCGGATCGACGCCTCCTCGCCCGATCCCGCCCCGGCCGACGCCCCCGCCGCCGAGTTCAGCGCCGACCGCGCCTGGGCGACCGTCGAGGCCATGGCGGTCGAGCCGCACCCGATGGGCACGCCCGAGAAGGAGCGCGTCCGCGACCTGCTCGCCTCGGAGCTGGCCGCCCTCGGGTTCGACGTCGAGGTCCAGACCGACCTGGCCCGCGACGGCGGCGCGGACGGCCTGGCCCGCTTCGGGGTCGTGGAGAACATCGTCGCCACCCTCCCGGGCGCCGACTCGACCGGCACGGTCCTGCTGACCTCGCACTACGACTCGGTCCCGTCCGGTCCCGGCGCCGCCGACGCCGCCTCCGGCGTCGCGGCGATCGTCGAGACCGCCCGGGCCCTGAGCCTCGAAGGGCCGCACCGCAACGACCTCGTCGTGCTGCTCACCGACGGCGAGGAGATGGGCCTGTTCGGCGCCGAGGCCTACGCCCGGTCCCACCCCGCCTCCGAGGCGCCCACGGTCGTCTTCAACCTCGAGGCCCGCGGCGTCTCCGGGCCCTCGCTCATGTTCGAGACCTCGCGGGAGAACGCCGCGCTCATCGACGTGTTCGCCTCGGCCGCACCGCACCCGCACGGCGACTCGTCCGCGATCGAGGCGTACCGCCAGCTGCCCAACGACACCGACTTCACCCGCTTCCACGAGGCCGGGTACATCGGCCTCAACAACGCCTTCATCGGCGGCGCCTCCTGGTACCACACCCCGCACGACGACACCGGCCACCTCGACCCGGCCAGCCTCCAGCACCACGGCGAGAACACCCTCGGCACCGCCCGCGAACTCGCCGGCATGGACCTGGCGTCGCTCGAGTCCGACCACGACCAGACCTTCTTCGGGTTCTTCGGCCTCCTCGTCCACTACGGCGAGGCCTGGAACCTGCCCGTGGCGCTCGTCGGCCTCGCCGCCGTCACCGCGGCCGCCGCCCTCGCCCGGGCCCGGCGCCTCCTCAGCCTCCCGCGCCTGGGGCTCGCGATCCTCGCCTTCCCCGCGCCCGTGGCGCTCGCCGGGGCCGCCGCGGTCGGCCTCTGGCCCTGGCTCCAGGCGATGCGCCCCGGCTACGCCGACACCGGCGGACTCCTGTTCGACCGCACCTGGTACTACCTGGCGCTCCTGGTCTTCGGCCTCGCACTGCTCACCGCCTGGTACGTGCTCGTGCGCCGCCGCCTCGGCCCGGCCGCCGCCGCGCTCGCCCCGCTCGCGTGGCTCGCCCTCCTCGCCGTCGCCACCGCCTTCGCGGTACCGGGCGTGTCGTTCGTGTTCGCCCTCCCCGCGCTCGCCGCGGCCGGACTCCTGGCCGCGATGCTGCTGGAACCGCGGTCGCGGCGGCCGCGCCTGCTCGGCTACGCGCTCTTCGCGATCGGGCTCGTCCCGGCGGCCGTCCAGCTGAGCTGGACGTCGAACCTCGTCGAGGCCTTCGGCATGGGGCTCGCGGCCGTCCCGGCGGTCCTCATCGTCCTCTTCGCCGCCCCCGCGCTGCCGGTCCTCCACCTGTGCCGCCGGCTCGACGGGCGCGCCGGGCGCCTCGTCCCGGCCGCCGCCGCGGTCACCGCGCTGGCCCTCGTGTTCACCGGGCTGGTGGCCGACCGCTTCGACGCCGAGCACCCGCGCCAGGCGTACCTGTCCTATGTGCTCGACGCCGACACCGGCCTGGCCGTCTGGGTGTCCCACGACCGCGACCGGTCGGACTGGACCGACGACTACGTCACCGAGGACGGCCTGGAGACGTCGAGCCTGCCGAGGGCCTACATCGAGTCCGCCCCGCCGGAGGCCGGCTACGGGGTGGCCGAGGCGGTCGACCTGGAGGCGCCCGGCGCCGTGTACACGTCCCGCTCGGCCGGTTCGGCGACCCTCCAGGTGTCCTCCCCGCGCGGCGCCGACACGATGTGGCTGGCCGTCTACGGCCTGCCCGAGCGCGCCGAGGTCCGGCTCGCCGACGGCACCGCCGCCGACCTCGCGATCGAGCCGCCCGCCGAGCCCGGCGACCCGAGCCGGGTCTGGTTCTACAACGTCCCCGACGAGGGCTTCACCCTCACCCTGTACGGGCAGGCCCGCCTGTTCGACGTCACCGTGTTCGACCAGACCCACGGGCTCGAGGGCATCGGCTGGTACACCGAGCGCCCCGAGGGCCTCATGCGGTCGAGCGACCGCCTGTCCGACACCGTGACCGTGGCGGCCGCGGCTACTTGATGCCCGTGGTCGCCATGCCCTTGATGAGGAAGCGCTGCCCGAACACGAAGACGAGGAACATCGGCAGCAGCGAGACGACGCTCATGGCGAACATCGAGCCGTAGTCCGAACTGGACTGCGCGTCCAGGTACCCCTTGAGCGCCACCGACACCGGCCACGACTCGGGGACCCGCAGGTACACCAGCGGCCCGAAGAAGTCGCTCCACGTCCAGATGAAGGTGAAGATCGCCGTCGTCGCCAGCGCGGGCGTGATGAGCGGCAGCGTGATCCGCGTGTAGGACAGGAAGTGCCCGGCGCCGTCGATGCGGGCGGCCTCGAACAGCTCCTTCGGCAGGCTCCGGATGAACTGCACCATGAGGAACACGAAGAAGGCCTCGGTCGCCAGGAACTTCGGCACGATCAGGGGCAGGAACGAGTTGAGCCAGTTCAGCTCCTTGAAGATGATGAACTGCGGCACCATGAGCACCTGGAACGGGAGCATGATCGAGCCGAGCATGACCGCGAACAGGAGGTTCCGCCCCCGGAACCGGAGCCGCGCGAAGGCGTACGCCGCGAGCGAGCAGCTCACCAGGTTCCCGACGATCGCGCCGAGCGCGATGACCGAGGAGTTGAACAGGAACACCCCGAACGGGTACTGGAGGTCGTTCCAGCCGTTGGCGTAGTTCTCGGCGGTCAGGTCCGTCGTGAAGATGCTCAGGTCGCGGAAGATGTCGGCGTTGGGCTTGAAGCTCGAGACGACCAGCCACAGCAGCGGGTAGACCATGACCGCGCAGGCGGCGGCCAGGAGCGCGTGCTTGGCGATCGACCGCGTCCGCTGCCAGGCGGTTCGGGCGCGCCGCCGGGGCGGGCGCGCCGGGGAGCGCGGGAGGGCGGCCGTTTCAGTCGTCATAGAACACCCAGTACTTCGAGAGCCAGAAGTTGAACGCGGTGAAGGCGGCGACGACGAGCACGAGGAACCAGGCCATCGCCGAGGCGTAGCCCATGTCGAGCTCGGTGAACGCCTCCTTGTAGAGCAGGAGCGTGTAGAACATCGTCGCGTCGCCCGGCCCGCCGGTGCCGCCGGAGACGACGTACGCCTGCGTGAACGCCTGGAAGGCGAAGATGACCTGGAGGACGAGGTTGAAGAAGACGATGGGGGTGAGCAGCGGCAGGGTGATCTGGAGGAACCGCCTGGCGCGCCCGGCGCCGTCGATCGCGGCGGCCTCGTAGAACATCTCGGGGATCTGCCGCAGCCCGGCCAGGAAGATGACCATGGGGGAGCCGAAGGTCCACACGTGCAGGACGACGAGCGTGCCGAGCGCGAAGTCGGGGTGGCCGATCCAGCCGGGCGCGTCGATCCCGAACCAGCCGAGGGCGCCGTTGACGAGGCCGTCCTTGCCGAAGACCTGGCGCCACAGGATCGCGATGGCGACCGATCCGCCGAGGAGGCTGGGCAGGTAGAACACCGAGCGGTAGAACGGCAGGCCGCGCATCCCCTTGTCGAGGAGCAGCGCCAGGGCCAGGGCCAGCGCGAGCTGGAGCGGCACGCCCGCGAGCACGTAGACGACGGTGACGCGGAAGGAGTTCCAGAACCGCTCGTCCTGGAACATCGCGGTGAAGTTCCCCAGGCCGGTCCACTCGGGAGGCTGGAGCAGGTTGTAGTCGGTGAACGAGAGGTAGAGCGAGGCGACCATGGGGCCCACGGTGAGGCCGAGGAGCCCGATGAGCCAGGGGAGGAGGAACAGGTACGCGGCCTTGTTGTCGGGGTACCGCTCCTTGGTGCGGGAGGCGCCCTCGCGGCGGCGCACGGCGAGTCGGCGCAGTTCGCCAAGGCTGCTCATGCAGTCTCCTTCGGGGAGCCGAACCGCCGTTGTCCGACCATAATGGAGTAAACGTTTTCTGGATGGAATAGATTATGACGGTCGTCGATGTCTCCGTCAAGGAGCGAAGCCGACTTGTTCCCAGCTAGCGGCCGATGGGGGCGCTGACGTGTGGAAGTCTCGAAGGGAAACTGTTTCGTCGTCCACGGCGGACACATCGAGCAAGTGGAATATTGACAACCCTCTCTGTGAGTGCTAATTTCCCGCGCAAGCGGTTGCAGTCCACGGCAGGCTCGACCGGACCACCACTCGGATGGCCCCTCGCCCGTCCGGATCAACGGCAACCCGGTGGTTCGCCACCACGACAACGAAATCGAGGCGCCATGACGCGTACAGCACGCTCGCGCGCGGCCGTCGGATCCATCGCCGCGTCGGCGCTCCTCCTCTCCGGGTGCTTCGGCTCGGGCGACGGCGGAGCGGCGGGGGAGTACGACCCCGACGAGGAGATCGAGCTCGAGATCTCCTGGTGGGGCGATGACGACCGCGCCCGCCTCTTCGGCGAGGTCATCGACCGGTTCGAGGACGAGCACCCCAACATCACCATCGTCGAGACGCCCGTGGGCGCCCCCGACGACCTCTTCAACCGCCTCGCCACCGACTTCGCCGGCGGCGGCGACACCGCCCCGACGTCTTCGCGCTCGGCGGCGCCAAGCCCCAGGAGTACGGCGAACTCGGCGCCCTGCTCGACCTCTCCACCGTGGAGGGCGAACTCGACGCCGCCGGCTACCCCGACTTCTCGCTCACCAGTGCCATCGTGGACGACACCCTCTACGGGCTGCCGACCGGCGGCAACGCCACCGCCGCGTTCGTCAACGCCGACGTCTTCGCCCAGGCCGGCGTCCCCCTCCCCGAGGAGGGCTGGACCTGGCCCGACCTCGTCGCCGCCGCCAACGAGATCGGCTCCGCCGGACTCGCCAACGCCGCCGGCGACCCGGTCTACGGCATCGACCTGCGCGTCCAGGACATCCTCGGCACCTACGCCGCCCAGGTCAGCGAGGTCGGCATGTACGACTGGGACGGGAGCCTCGGCGTCGACGCCGAGGACATCGCCGGGTGGTACGAGATCGAGGAGCGGCTCCTGGAGGGCGGCGGCCTCCCCGACCCGTCGATCGTCACCGCGAACTGGCAGCTCCCGCCCGACCAGCAGCCCTTCACCCTCGGGCAGGCCGCGGTCACCTTCGGCTACACCAACCTCATGACCGCCTACAGCGCCGCCGGGGACGTGCGGATGCTCCTGCCGCCGACCGACACCGACCTCTCGGGCGTCGCGCTCCTGCCCTCCGCGTACTGGTCGGTCAACGCCGCCAGCCCGCACCCGCAGGCCGCGGCCATGCTGGTCGACTGGTTCCTGCACGAACCCGCCGCCGCGGAGCTCATCCTCGACACCCGCGGCGTCCCGTTCAACCCCGACACCCTCGAGGTCGTCTCGCCGCACCTGGAAGGACCGGCGCTGACCGCCGCCGACTACGTGGGGCGGATCTTCGACGAAGGCGTCGTGGCCCCGCCGCAGCCCGCCGGCGGCTCGATCATGAACGAGCTGTCGCAGCGCATGGAGACCGAGGTCCTCTTCGGACGACTCTCCCCCGGAGAGGCCGCCGAGCAGTGGGCCGAGGAGCTCGGCGCCGCGCTCGAGTGACCCGGGCCCGCGCGGACCGCGGCCGCTCGTCCGGGTCCGCCGCGGCGATCCCGGTGAACGGCCCGCGCGGCCGAGGCGGACCGTCCGCCTCGGCCGCGCCGGAGGCCGCCGCCGCTCGGCGGCGGACCCTCCTGACCGCGGACGGCACCGCCCCCGGCGGCGCCGCCGAAGGACGACCCTGACGAGAGGCACCATGACGACGCCGATCGACGCCGCCCTGCACCGCCTGCGCGACAACGACACCGTGCACCGCGCCCGACTCGGGGGCGCGGCCCTCGGCACCGAACTGGAGGACCGGGGCCTCGGCTTCGCCGCCGTCGGCGGACCCCTCGAGGACCGCTGGCACCGGGCCCTGGCCCAGCTCGCGCAGTGCATCAGGCCGCTCGACGGCACCGTCCCGGTCCTCAACGAAGGCGGCGTCTACAAGGGCACGTGGATCGAGAGCACCGGCACGGTCAACGCCGAGGTCCTCGCCCGCTTCGCCCCCGGCACCGCCCGCGACACCCAGCTCCTGTTCGCCGAGCACCAGCGCGACGACGGCATGATCCCCTACAAGGTCACCGCCGCCGGCCCGGCCTTCAGCCAGATCCAGGTCGTCACCCCGCTCGCCCGCACCGTCTGGCACCACCACCGCCTCACCGGCGGCGACCCGGCCCTCCTCGAGCGCATGTACCGCGCGATGGCCCGCTACGACGACTGGCTCGCGCGCTACCGCGACACCCGCGGCACCGGCGCCGTCGAGGCGTTCTGCGCCTTCGACACCGGGCACGACCTCTCACCGCGGTTCTGGTTCGCGCCCGACCGCGCCTTCCGCGGCGACGCCCGGCACTGCGACCCGGACTCGCCGACGCTCCCGTACATCGCCCCCGACCTCACCGCCAACGTCGCCTGCCAGCGCGCCTACCTCGCCCGGATCGCCGAGGCCCTCGGCGAGGACCCGGACCCCTGGCGCCGCAAGGCGGCGGCCTCCACCGCGGCGCTCTACGAGCAGTGCTTCGACGAGGCCGACGGCACGTTCTACGACCGCGACCGGAGCGGCGCCCACGTGCGCGTCCAGTCGGACGTCCTGCTGCGGGTCCTCGCCTGCGAGGTCGGCGACGGGGCGCTCTTCGAGCGGGCCCTGCGCGCCCATCTCATGAACACCCGGAAGTTCCTGTCGCACTACGGGTTCACCTCGCTCGCCATGGACGACCCGCGGTTCGACGCCGACGCCTCCCGCAACTCCTGGGGCGGCCCGGTCAACCTCCTGTCGATGCTCCGCGCCCCGCAGGCGTTCGAGCACCACGGGCACGTCGCCGAACTGGCCGTGGCCTCCGCGCCCGCGCTGGCCGCGCTGGCGGTCGCCGACCGCTTCCCGCAGTGCCTCGACCCCTGGTCCGGCGCGCCCGGCTTCACCTCGGTGTACTCGCCGTCGATCCTGTGGTTCCTCGACGCCGTCGAGCGCGCCTGCGGCGTCCTGCCGCGCCCCGACGGGCGGGTCTGGTTCACGGGCCTGGCGCCGACGCGGCTCGACCACGGCGCGGCCGCCGAGGCCACCGCCTACGCGCGGCGCGTCGGCGGCGCGCGCTACGAGCTCGCGGCCGACGACGAGCGCGCCGAGGTCCACCGCGACGGCGCCCCCTGGCTCGCCTTCCCGCGCGGCTGGCGCGTCGAGACCGGCCCTGAAGGGACCGTCCGGGCCGTCGTCGGCATGAGCCCGTCCACGGTGTCCGGTGAACTGCGCGTGCGCGGCGAGGCGGAGCGGTTGTCGCTGGCCCCCAACGAGCGCGTCGAGTTCGACGACCGCGGCGCGGTCGCCCGGCGGTCCGCGGTGACGTTCGTGCCGCCCGGTTTCGGCCGCTGACAGGCACCGCTATCAGACCGAGACGAGCGGTGGCGGACTCCGGTGTGTCACCGAGGCCGGTCCGGTGCTCGGGTGAGGTTCGAGCAGTAGACGACGAGGTGGAATGCCGATCGGCATGCGTCGCCGGGGCCGGGCGGATTCTCGAGCGGTGTTCGAGCAGTCGGCGGCGACAAGGCGGCGGAGCGGGTTTGGGTGCATCGCCGAGGCCGGGCTGGTGCGCGGGTGGGGTTCGGGTGGCAGCGACGGCGTGGTGGAGGGATCGGTGGTGGCGGTGTTGCCGGGGCGGGGCTGGTGCTCGGGGGGCAGTCAATCGACGACGGTGCGGCGGAGTGGCTGGTGCTGCGTGCGCTGCTGAGGCCGGGCGGGTGTGTGGGTGGGGTTCGGGCGGGCGGCGACGGAGGCGTGGAGGCCGGGGCCGGGGTGGCCTGCCGGGGCCGGGTCGGCGCTCGGGTGAAGTTCGGGCGGCGGCGACGGTGTGGCGGAGGGGTCGGTCCTGCGGTGGTCGCCGGGGCCGGGGTGGTTCGTGTCCGGTGTTCGGGCGGGCGGCGACGGAGGCGTGGAGGCCGGGGCCGGGGTGGCCTGCCGGGGCCGGGTCGGCGCTCACGTGAAGTTCGGGCGGCGGCGACGGTGTGGCGGAGGGGTCGGTCCTGCGGTGGTCGCCGGGGCCGGGGCGGTGTGGGTCGCGCCGGGACCGGGCGACGGCGCTCCGGTGGTGGCGGGGCCGGTGGTTGCCGGTGCGGTGGCGGCTCGGCCGGTCCTCGCTGCGGCGGCGGGGTCGGTGAGCGCTGGTGCGGCGGGGCCGGTCGTCGCTGCGGGGTCGGTGGCTGCCGGGTTCGTCGCAGCGGCCTGTCGCCGGGCGGCCTTGCGCGCGGTGCGTGTCATGGCAGTGCTCGCGCAGGGCATCGTCGTGGTCGTGGTGGTCATGGTGGGTTCACCTCCTTCCAAAGGCGTGGTCGCGGGCACGCGGTCGTGAGCGTGCTGCTCGGTGGCGTCGCTGAGCAGTGCTGTCTCGCAGCGGGGTCTCGCATCGCCGTCGAGTAGTCGCCGTAGCGGCCTGCCGGTCCTATCCGGCGTGCCGGATGTGGCTCGGTTCGTCCTGTCCTTTCTGTCGGTGGTGGTCGGGTGGGTGTGCTGGATACGCCTGGGGGTGTGTGCGGGACTCCGACTGTGCTGGCCGGCGGTACCTCCTCAAGGAGGCCGCGCTCCCGTCACATGCCCGTAGACCGCGGTGACGGTGGTACCAGCGCAGGACCGGAACGCGGGACAAGCAACCCCCGTCCTAGCTGCGAGGGCGGCCCCGACACCAGTGGGCGGTACGAGCGGCCAGAGGCTGTCGTAGTCTGCATTAAATGAACACATCTCGTTCGCTTGCACTGATTCCGTAACCCTGTACGTACCCCAATTCTCCTCCCATCGGCCTCCTGGCGGCAACACCCACACGGGTAGAGAACCCTCATGTTTCCACCGGACCCCCTGCCCCGCAACGACACCGACCACCAGATCCACAATGGCGCTCCGCCCGCCCGGCCCACACCGGCCCCCGAGCCCGCCAACCGACCCCAGCCCCACACACCGCTTCGTCGCCGCCGCCCTGACCACCACCCCCGCACCACCGGCAACCCACCGACCCACCCCCGGCGCCACCCCACCCCTCCATCGCCGCCACCCTCAGCGCAAGCCCCGCCGCCCCGGCCCCGCACAACGGCATCAGCCCCACTCACTTCGTCGTCGCTGCCGCTTTTTGCAGAGTTCGCCTCCCATCGACACTCCGAACCGGAACCGAGGACTCGCTTAGTAGGCTCCATCGATGAGTGACGGGCGACCATCCTCGCAACCGACGGCCCTCATCACCGGCGCCGCAGCGGGCATCGGCGCGGCCTTCGCCAGAGCGCTGGCGCAGGAGGGCTACCGACTCGTCCTCGTGGACCGCGACGGCGAGGCGCTGCGAGCCGTCGCGGGCGCCCTGCCCGCCGAATGCGAGCTCATGACCGCCGACCTCACGGTGGACGGGGAGGTCGCCCGTGTCGAGGAGCGGTGCGCCGAAGGCCTCGACCTGCTGGTGAACAACGCCGGCTTCGGGCATCCCACGGGCTTTCTCGACACCCCCGTCGAGGCCGAGACCGCGATGTCCCGGCTCCAGATCGAGGCCGTCCTCCGCTGCACGCTCGCCGCACTGCCGCCGATGATCGAACGCGGCAGCGGAGGCGTCATCAACACCGCCTCAGTGCTCGGATTCTTTCCGAGCTCGACGTATGCCGCGACCAAGGCCTGGGTCATCAGTTTCAGCCGGTCGGCCGCCGTCAAGACGCGGCCGCGCAACGTCGCGGTGACGGCGCTGTGCCCCGGCTTCACCCGCACCGACTTCCACGGCAGCGCCGGGATGAACATGTCCGGAATCCCGCGCTTCCTGTGGCTGGAGCCCGATTTCCTGGTCGCGAGGGCCTTGCGGGACTCGCGCAGGGGCAAGGCGCTCAGCGTCCCCGGCTGGCGGTACAAGATCATCGTGGTCCTCGCGCGACTGCTCCCGATGCGCCTGATCGACCTGGTGCTCACCCGGACCGGCAGGCGCCCGGTGGTAGGCCGGGCGGGCGGCCCGTCGTGAACCGCGCCCGGCCGTCCTGAGCGCCGCTCAGCGCACCCGCACGGCGTTCGGCTGCACCTCGACGGTGAAGCCCCCGGTCTCGCCCAGGTCCTCGCCGTCGATCTCCAGCACGCGCGGCTCCGACAGCGACACCGACAGGCGGCGCACCTTGGCATGCGTCGTCGTGTCCGCGCTCCGCGCGGGCTCCCCGCCGCCCAGGAGCCTGCGGATGCCGTTGTCCCACACGAACGAGCGGAGCGTGTCGGTCCACTCGTCGAGCCCTTCGGCGCTCAGCAGGAGCAGGTCGAGCGCGCCGTCGGCCGGGTCGGCGTCGGGCAGGAGCATGATGCCGCCCTGGAGGGTCCCGCAGTTGCCGACCATGAGCGTGTGCCCCGAGACCCACTCGGCCGCCCCGCCGTCGACGGCGAGGTCGATCTCCACGACCTCGCTCGCGCTCAGGGCGCGGCCCAGCGACTCCACGTAGGCGAGCCAGCCGATCCTGCTCTTGAGGTCCTCGTCGGTCTCGACGATCATGTGCGCGTCGATCCCGAACCCGGCGATGACGGCGAACGCCTGCCGCACCCGCTCACCGTCGACGTCCGCCTCGACCCAGCCGAGGTCGATCGCGCGCGGCTCGCCCCCGAACGCCCGCGCGAGCGCGCCGGCGGCGTCGTTCAACGGGACGCCGAGGTTGCGCGCGAGGAGGTTCCCGGTCCCGAGCGGGACGATCGCGAGGTCGGCCGCCGCCTCGTCCCGCGCGAGCCGCTCGGCGACCGCGCGCACGGTCCCGTCGCCGCCCGCCGCGACGACCACGTCGGCGCCCGCGGCCAGGGCCTCCCCGGCGGCCCCGCCGCCGGGGTCCTCGACGCTCGTCTCGTACCACGAGACCGACGCTTCGGCGGCGTCCTCGGGCAGCACCTCCTCGAGGTCCTCCCGCGACGTCTTCGACGGGTTCCACACGATCGCGATCCGGCCCTCGGCCATCATGTTCTCCTTGCCGCGCACGGGGCCGCACGGCCTCGCGGCCGCGGTGCGGCCCCCCGTGCGATCCCTCGCCCGATGCTGACCGTGAGCGTACCGCCCCCGCCCGCCCCCGGGCACGGAGACGCCCCCGGCGGCGGGGCCGCCGGGGGCGCTGTGAGGGGTCGGCGGCGCCTCACGGACCGCCGACCGGGTCGGTCACAGGTCGACCACGTCGCCGCCCAGCGTCACCGTCAGCGCGCCGCCGGAGCCGAAGCTCCAGCCGAGGCTGCCGGAGTACTGGGAGCACCGGGACCCGTTGGAGCCGGTGTCCCACTGGTTCGAGCTGTCGGAGTTGCCCACGATGCGGTCGTTCGAGCCGCTGTCGCAGGAGGTGTTGCCGCGGAAGACGTGGCTGCCCTCGTCGAAGTTGAAGTTCCGCTCCCCGTTGCCGATGGCGAGGTTGTTCGAGATCGTCATCGAGCCCGGGTTCGAGTTGTAGGTGAACCCGTGCTTGCCGTTGTCGATCGCGATGGACCGCACGACCGTGTGGTCGACGGCGATGTCCTCGCCGCCGAGCTTGAAGCCGTTGCGGTCGCCGTTGCCGGCCTGGCCGCCGTTGGAGAGCGTGCCGTTGTCGTAGGAGAGCGAGTCCTCGATGGTCACTTCGCCGATGGGGCCGGTGTCGTCCTTCGTGTAGAGGTCCCATCCGTCGTCGATGTTGTTGTGGGCCACGCAGTACCGGAAGACGTTCCCGTCGCCGGAGGTGAGCTTCGCGGCGAAGCCGTCGGCGTCCTCGCCGTCGGAGTCGACGTTGTCGTGCGACTCCGAGCTGAGGATGAGGTTGTTCGACGGCCACTCGCTGCTGGGCGCCCCGGCGGTGTACCGGGCGATCTGGAGGCCCGTGTCGGCGTTGTGGCGGGTGACGACCCGTTCGATGATGTTGCTGTTGCCGCCGAGCAGGATGCCGTTGTCGCCGGCGTGCTCGACGATGATGCCCCTGATGTGCCACCAGTCGCCGCCGATGGCGAGGCCGCGGTTGGCCGAGTCCTCGGACTGCGCCGAGAAGTTCAGCACGGGGGTCTCGCCCGAGTAGGCGAAGAGCTCGGTGCGGTTCCCGGAGGAGCCGTCGTTGCCCGGCTCGATGTGCACGGTCGAGGAGAGGTTGTAGGTCCCGCCCCGCACGTAGATCCTGCCGCCCGGGTCGATCCGGTCGATGGCCGAGACCAGCGAGGTCGGGTCGGACTGGGTGCCCGAGGCGTTCGAGCTGCCGTTCGGGGCGACGTAGAGCTCGTCGCCGCCCGCCGGCGGGTCGGTCGGGTCGTCGTCGTCCGGCGGTGTGGTCGGGTCGTCGGGGTCGGTCGGGTCGCCGTCGCCGGGGGCCGAGCTCGCGTAGGTCTCGAACTCGGCGATCCTGGGCGTGCCGCTGGCGCTGGTGATCACGAAGTTGATCTTCTTCAGCGAGGTCGCGGAGAAGGTGATGGTCCCCGCGCCGCTGCCGGAGGCCAGCACGTCGCCGTTGGCGTGGTTCACCACCTGCCAGGAGCCGATGTTGCCCTCGGCGCCCGACGCCTCGCGGATGACGATGGCGGACACCGTCTTGGCGCTGTCCCACTTGACCGAGACGCGCCCGGTCGAGCCGCTCGGCGACCAGTAGGTGCCCATGTCCCCGTCGATGACGTTGCCGTAGCTGGTGCCGCTCGCCTTGCCGGAGCCGTCGGCGCCCGCGTCGGAGCTGAGGCTCAGGTTCTCGCCGCCGGGCTCCTCACCGGGGTCGGTGGTCGGGTCGTCGGGGTCGGTGGTGGGGTCGTCCGGGTCCTCCGACGGCGTCTCTGCTGAGCAGTTCCCGTCCGAGACCTTCAGGCCCTTGTTGGCGCCCGCGGTCTCCGCCACGATGGACGGCACGCAGCTGGCCTGGTCGAGCGGGTACGAGTACGGGATGCTGACCGTGGTGGTCGAGGTCGGGTTCGGGCCGGCGGGGTGGCTGTCGCTGCCTTCGGCCGACCAGGTCACGTTGTCGAAGACGTTCCCGCTGACCTGCCAGTAGCCCATCGAGTCGGTGTAGTAGGTGCCCAGGACGTCCTTGGAGTCCTCGAAGTAGTTGTTGTCCACCTTGACCTTGGCGCCGACCCGGGAGTTGATGCCGGAGTCCCAGATGCCCGTGAAGTGGTTGTTGTAGGTGTGGGCCGTGCCGGCGCGCAGGAGCGGCACGCGGGACTTGAGGTTGTCGTACAGGTTGTGGTGGAACGTGACGAAGCTGTTGTCGGTGTCGCTGTCGCCGGAGCCGATGAGGCCGCCGCGGTCGGAGCCCCGCAGGATGCTGTACGACAGGGTGACGTACTTCGTGTCGTTCTTCATGTCGAAGAGGCCGTCGTAGCCCTCGGACTCGCCGCCCGAGGCCTCCAGGGTGACGTGGTCGACCCAGACGTTGCGGACCCCGCTCTCCATGCCGATCGCGTCGCCGCCGTTCGAAGTGGGCGAGCCCGACTTCTTGACGTTCTTGACCGTGACGTTCTGGATGATGATGTTGCTGGAGTCGCGGATGTGGATGCCGATCTGGTCGAAGGTGGCCCCGCCGCCCACGCCGATGATCGAGATGTTGCTGACGCCCTTGAGCTCGATGACGTCGTCGGCGGTGTCGCAGCTGTCGCCGTCGACGTCGCTGGTGTTGCCGTGGTTGATGGTGCCCGACACCTGGATGATGACCGGTGTGTCCGTGGAGGCCCGGTTGCACAGGGCCTCGTGGATGTCGGTGCCGGAGCTGGCCTGGACGACCTGTCCGCCGGCGCCGCCGTCGGTCCCGCCGTTCTGGGTCGCGTAACCGGTGGCCCCGGTGGTCTGCGCCGCGGCCGTCGTCATCGACAGCGCGACGCCCGCGACCACGACGGCCGCGGTCGCGACCGCCGTTCCGACTCTGAGTAGGAGTTTTCGTCTCATCATTGAGTACCTCTCTTGAGGGAGACATTGAGGTATTTGAATGAATTTAAGGCAAGGGCTTTCAAGGAGTCAAGGGAAATCTGCAACCGATTGCCTAGAAGTTCGAATTTTTCCGCCGCCGGTCACGGCGAACCCCGTGGCGCAGTGGTCCCGGGAGGTGCCCCGCCAGGCGGCCAGCGGTTGCTGAAGCGCTCGAAACGCCAGCTGAACGGCCCTGAGGGGCAGACCGTGCGGGGGCCGTCAGGTCCGGAACGCCCTCCGGTAGGCGCCCGGCGTCACGCCCACGGTCTGCGCGAACTGGGCGCGGAAGTTGGAGACGCTGGGGAACCCCGTCCTGGCGGCGATCCGCTCGACGGTGTGGTCGGTGGTCTCCAGCAGCTCCTGGGCGTGGCGGATGCGCACGCCCCCGAGCCACTGGATCGGGCTCTGCCCCGTCTCGGCGGCGAAGCGCCGCGTGAGCGTCCGGGGGCTGAGCCCCGCCGCCGCGGCGATGTCGGCCAGCGAGAGGCCGCGGTGCGCGTGCTCCTCGATCCACGCCAGGACCCGCTCGAGCGTCGCGGTCTGACAGGTCGGCCGGTTGCGGAGGATGTACTGCGCCTGGCCCCCCGTGCGCTGGAGCGGCGTCACCGCCAGGCGCGCGGCGTCGGCCGCCACGGCCACCCCGTAGTCGGACCGCACGATGTGGAGGCACAGGTCCAGGCCGGACGCCGCGCCCGCCGAGGTGAGGACGTCGCCGTTGTCGGTGTAGAGCACGTCAGGGTCGACGCGGGCGCCGGGGTGGCGGCGGGCGAGCTCGTCCGAGGCGAGCCAGTGCGTCGTCGCCTCCCTGCCCTCCAGCAGGCCCGCCTCCCCGAGCGTGAACGCGCCCACGCAGATCGAGGCGACGCGCGAGCCGCGCTCCACCGCCTCGCGGAGCGCGTCGAGCACGGCGGGCGCGGTCGGCCGGGTCGGCTCGTTGCGCCCGGGCACGACGACCAGGTCGGCGCGCTCGCACGCCTCCAGCCCCGCGTCGGTGGCGATGCGGAGCGGACCGGCCGACACGACGGGCGCCTCCCCGGCGACGACGACCCGGTAGCCGGGCCGCCCGTCGGGCAGGCGGACGCGCCCGAAGACCTCGACCGGCGTGGCCAGATCGAACGCTATCGAGTCCTCGAGCGAGAGCACGGCGACGGTGTGCACGACCCGATGCTAGCCGGTCGACCGGCGCTCCGAGACGGCCGGACCGGTCGTCGCGGCGATGGCCGGATCCAGGAGGAAGTTGGCGAGACGGACACTGACGATCCCGGGGGCGCCGGGCGAACATGGTGGCACCTCCTGAAGGAAGGAACACCATGGACGACATCCGCGCCCAATTCGTGCTCTTCGACGGCTTCGACCCGCTCGACGTGGTCGCCCCGCTCGAAGTCCTCACCGCCGCGAACGAGCGCCTCGGTCGGCTCGACGTCGCGCTCGTGACCGCGGAGGGCCCGCGCCAGGTCGCCTCCGGCACCCCGGGCGTCTCCCTGACCGCCACCGCGGCGCTGGACCCGACCGCGGCCTACGTCGTCGTGCCCGGCGCCTCCGGGCCCGCGGCCCCCGAACCCGGCGCGGACACGATCCCGGACCTCCTGGCGCGCTTCGCCTCCGGCGCCGCCGCGCCGCTCCTGCGCCGCGTCGTCGACGACCCGGCGGTGACGGTCGCGACCGTCTGCGGCGGCTCGCTGGCGCTGGCCATGGCCGGGCTCCTCGCGGGGCGCCGCGCCACCACGAACGCGATGGGCCTCGCCATGCTCGAGGCCGCCGGGGCGCGCGTCGTGCGCGCCCGCGTCGTGGACGACGGCGACCTCGTCACCGCTGGAGGCGTCACCTCGGGCCTCGACCTCGCCCTCCACCTCCTGGACCGCGACTTCGGGCCGCAGGCCGCCCTCGCGGTCGAGGAGCTCTTCGAGTACGAGCGCCGCGGCACCGCCTGGCGGCGCCCCGACGGGAAGCGGGCCGGCCGGTGACCGCGTTCCTGCTCTCCGTCCACGTCCTCGCCGCGATCCTGACCGTCGGCCCGGTCGCCGTCGCCGCCAGCATGTTCCCTCCGGCGTGGCGGGCCGCCGCGCAGGACCCGGCGAACGCGCGCAAGGCCGCCGCGGCCGCCGTGCTGCACCGCGTCACGCGCGTCTACGCGACGATCGGCGCGGTCGTCCCCGTCTTCGGCCTCGCCACGGGCGCGAGCCTCGGCGTCCTCGGCGACGCGTGGCTCATCGCCTCGATGGTCCTCACCGCCGGGGCGGCGGCGGTCCTCATCGCCCTGGTCCTCCCCGCCCAGCGCCGCGCCCTCGCGGACCTCGGCGCCGCCGCCGAGGAGGACGGCGCCGCGCCGCCGTCCGGCCGGCTCGCGATGCACGCGGGCGTCTTCAACCTGCTCTGGGCGATCGTGGTCGTCCTGATGATCTACCGGCCCGGCTCGACGACGGGAGTCTGACCGTGGACCCGCGCCGCATCCTCCACATCGCAGGAACCGCCGAACTGGCGACGCTCGCCCTGATGCTGCTGAACCTGGGCACCGTCCACCACCCCGTGGTCACCGACGTCGTCGGCCCGCTCCACGGCCTCGTCTACACCGGCACCGTCGTCGCCGCCGCGCTGCTGGCGGCCGGCCGCCACCGGGTCTGGCTCCTGGCGCTGATACCCGGGGCCGGCGGGCTGCTGGCCGCCCGCGGCATTCCGCCGCGGACGCCCTGAACGGGCCCGGCCGCAGGCCGGGGCCCGTTCAGATGGTGTTCATGTACTGCTCGAAGGTGCCGTTGGCGGCCTGGATGAGGCCGAGGACCTCTTCGAGGCGCTCGCGCGCCTGCTGCCATTGGCCGATCGCCTCGGGCGGGAGCGAGCTCGAGGTCTCCTGGGTGGCCTCCATGCCGGAGGCCACCGCGGTCTCCAGCTGGGTCATCGACGAGCCGATCGCCCCCGATGCCTCGTTCGCCTGTTCGATCGCTGCCTGGATCTGCGCCTTGATCTCTGCGGTACTGGCCATGAGCAGTGGTCCTTCACTGTTTCGAGGGTCGTTGCGCCACATGGTGGACACTCACAACGGTAGCCGCGGGGCGGCCCGTCGCGCAGCTCCGGTGCGCGCGTGTCCGGCGCGGAGCGGCTTCAGACGGCCGCGAGCACCAGGTCCGCGACCGGCCCGTGCGCCGGGTGCGGCCGCCAGGCTCCGCCGCCCTCTCGGACCGCCTCCCGGTCGGTGGCCATGCGGAACAGCAGGGCCCGCAGGAGCAGCTGCGGCCACTGCTCCCGCCGGGACCCGCGCTCCACCAGGGCCGCGTCGGCGCCGTGCCAGCAGAGCGCGTCGACCACCGTGACCGCCGCGGCCCACGCCGCCGGGCGCCAGTACGGCGCCCAGTCGATGACCGCGGGCGGCAGGCCGGGCTCGTAGAGGAGGTTGCCGAGCAGGTCGCCGTGGACGAGCTGCGAATCGGCCGCGACGGGCGTCCGGGCCCGCATGAGGCGGTCGAGGAGCGGTTCGTCCGCGCTCGCCGCCAGGTCCCAGGCGGCGCGGTCGGCCCGGGTCCACCGGTTGTCGCGCTCGTCCAGGAAGGACGGTTTCGGCACGGCGGCGAGCGCTTCGCAGAACGCGTCGCCCACTTCGAGGGCCTCGTCCCACCGCGTCGGGTCGGTCCGGCCCGCGGCGTGGCGCGAGGCCTCCCAGCCGCCGTGCACCCAGTCGCCCGAGGCGGCGCGGACGGGGCGGGCGATCCGCAGCCGGTCCGTCTCGGGCAGCGCGTCGAGCACCGAGGCGCGCCACCGCGACTCGACCGCGAGGTCCACCGGTTTGAGCACGGTCGCGCCCGCGAGCCAGGTCCGGCCCTGGCCGCCGTCGAGCGGCCGGGGCCCGCCGCTCGCGCCGAACGCGGCGAGGACGTCTTCGGTCGGCGTCTGCACCGGCCGACCGTAGCCGCGCCCGCTCCGGGGCGTCAATCGCAATTGCGCGGCCAGCCGGTGCACGCCGAGCGCCCAGCGCTCGAAACCGGCGTCCCTCATCGGCCTCTCGCGGCGTTCCGCCGCACCTCCGCCGCGATCCGCGGCCAGATCGCCTCCGGGAGGTCGTGGCCCACGCCCGGGAACGTCACCAGCCGGGAGCCCTCGACCGCCCCCGCGGTCGCCCGCGCCGCGCCGACCCTGAGGATCGGGTCGGCCTCGCCGTGCAGCACCAGCATGGGCGCCTTGAGCTCCCGCAGCCGCGGGCCGCTCCACTGCGCCCCGATCTGGCGGCTCTGCGCCTTCGCGTCCCTCGGCCCGCTGTCGACCTCGGACTCGATCCACGCGCGCGCGGCCGCCTCGTCGAACGGGTAGGCGGGGGAGGCGATCCCGCGCCAGACGGCGAGCGAGGCCTGGACGTCGCCCTCGCGGCCCTCCGGGAACCGCGTCCGCGCGAGCTTCGCCAGGAGCCCGAACCGCAGGTGGCGCAGGACGCCGAGCCCGGCCGCGTCGCTGGGGGCCGCGCCCGAGGACGTGACGCTGAGCGTCCGGTCCGGGTGGCGCAGCGCGACCCGCTGCGCGACGGCCCCGCCCAGCGAGTGTCCGAAGAGGTGCGCCCGCTCCCAGCCGAGCGCGTCCATCACCGCGGCGGCGTCGTCGGCCATGTCCTCGGCGGTGTACGGCGACCCCTGGCGCCGCAGCAGCGCCTTGAACGGATTGGCCACGGCGGTCTCGGCCATGCGGGAGGACTCGCCCGCGTCGCGCTGGTCGTACCGCGCGACGTCGAACCCCGCCCCGGTGAACGCGTCGCACAGCCCCTCGGGCCACCAGAACCGCGACGTGGCCAGGCCCATGATGAGCAGCAGCGGCTCGGACCCGGCGCCCTCGCGGCGGTCGTAGGCCAGGTCGGCCCCGCCGTTCCGGGCGTACGCGGTGGCCGTCCAGCCGGCGCGTCCCCGTCGTGTCGTGTCGCGGTCCATGGCGGTTTCCCTCCTTTTACTGCGATCGATGTTCGCAGTATCTTGCCGCCACTATACTGCACACGTCGTTCGCAGAAAAGGGGTCGGTGTGGAAGGAGACATCGTGGAGCAGTCACCGGGCGTCTGGGAGCGGCCGCGGCGCGGGCGCCGCGGCCCCGCGCCCGAGCACGACCTCGACCGGATCGCGGCGGCCGCCCTGGCGCTCGCCGACGCGGACGGCCTGGCCGCCGTGACCATGCGCGCGGTCGCCGCGGCCCTCGGCACCGGCCCGGCCTCGCTCTACCGCTACGTCCGCACCCGCGACGAACTGGTCGAGCTCATGGCCGACGCCGCCTACGGCGAGATCGACGGCGAGGCCGCGCCCGCGGGGGACTGGCTCGCCGGACTGCTCGCCCTCGCCCGCGAGAGCCGCCGCATGCTCCTGCGCCACCCCTGGCTCCTGGAGGTCGCCGAGACGCCCCGCCCGCTCGGCCCCAACGCCGCCGACTACCTCGACCGCGCCCTCGGCGTCCTCGAATCCGCCGAGACCGACACCCGCACCAAGTTCGAGGCGATAGGCGTGCTCAACGCCCTGGTCGTGATGCTCGTCCGCGCCGAGACCGCCGGCGCGGACCGGGACGCCGCGGGCCCCGCGGCGCTCGCCCGCCTCGCCGCCGAAGGGCGCCGCCCGCACCTGGCCGCCGCGCTCGCCGACCCCGCCCCGGCCCCGCCCGAGGGCCCCGGCGAGGCCTTCGACCGGGTCGTCTCCCGCGTCCTCACCGGACTGGTCTGATCGGTCAGGAATCGAGAAGCCCCGGGCCGCGCCCCCGCCATACCGTTGCGGGCATGGACATCACCATTCAATCGAGCTTCCTCCCGCAGGACGACCCGGACGCCGCCCTGGCGTTCTACCGCGACATCCTCGGCTTCGAGGTCCGCAAGGACGTCGGCTACGACGGCATGCGCTGGATCACCGTCGGCCCTCCCGGCCAGCCCGGCACCTCCATCGTGCTCCACCCGCCCGCCGCCGACCCCGGCGTCACCGACGACGAGAAGCGCGTCATCGCCGAGATGATGGCCAAGGGCACCTACGCGGGGGTCAACCTCGCCGCCGCCGATCTCACCGCCGTCTTCGAGCAGGCCGTCGCCCGCGGCGCCGAGGTCGTCCAGGAGCCGACCGACCAGCCGTGGGGCGTGCGCGACTGCGCCTTCCGCGACCCGGCGGGCAACATGGTCCGCATCAGCGAACTCGCCTGAACCGGCGGCGGTCCCGCCGGACGGGTCCGCGGCCCCTCCGGCGGGACCGGACCGCTCAGTCCGCGGCCGGCGCTCCCAGGGCCGCTTCGCGTTCGGCGCGCCAGTTCGCCAGGTACGGCCTCGCGGCGTCGACGGCGTGCGCCGCGCGGACCGCCCGCGCCGCCGCGGCGAACGCGTCGAGGTCCGGCTCGTCCACCCGCCACCCGTACGGGTAGTCGAAGTGGCTGTGGAAGTGGTCCATCCACATCAGGACCAGGTCGCCTTCCGATTCCAGGACCGCTTCGGCGCGGCGGGAGCCGCGCTCGTGCCGCTCGACCTCCCAGCCGCCGCCCTCGCGCGGCGCGGCGGTGAAGTCGGGGTCGTAGAGCCAGCTCCAGCGCCCGTCCTCGAGGAGGCGGGGCGCGTCGCGCCGCCCCTGCGCCAGCGCCGCCGCGAGCGCTCCGGGGGTCCACGGCGCGGGGAAGTACGTGGCCATGGCCGTGCCGAGTTCGAACGGCGTCAGGTCCGCCCCCCGCCCCTGCGCCGCGAGCTGCTCGCCGAGGACCTTCGCCGCGAGCGAGGGCGCGGCGTCGTCCACCAGCGCCACATGCAGCTGGAGGGCCCGCGTGAAGCGCTGGTGCTCGGCCGGGGACGCGAACGGGGGCAGCGGGATCGACGCCACGACGGGCCGCCCCCACGGGACGGCGGGATCAGGTGTGCGCACCGGCCCGATTATGCCCGCCGCGTCCCGCCGGCCCGGCCGAGCGCGGTTCGAACGCCCGCCACCGGGTAGCCACAGTGGAGTCGACGAAGGGAGACGCCATGCGAGCGTCCTTCACCGGGCTCCTGGCCGGCATGCTGCTGGCCGTCGCGATCGTCGCGGGCGGGGGCCTCGGCGTGCTCTTGGCGCTGCTGCTGGGACTCATCGGGTTCGCGGTCGGCGCCGCCGTCAGCGGCGAGCACCGGTCCTTCAAGCGCCTCCGGCGCCGCCGCGTGTTCCGCTAGCCTCGGACCCGTTCGACACGAGCTTCAGCCCGATGACGGCGCCGATGACGCCGGCCAGGAAGACGACCTTGCCGACCGAGACGTCCTCGGCCCCCGTGGCCATCGCGTACGCCACCGTCAGGGCCGCGCCCACCCCGACCCACACCGCGTAGGCGGTGCCGATCGGCAGGTGCTTCGCGGCCAGGCCGAGCCCGATCATGCTGCCGGTCAGGGCGGCGAAGAACACGACGGTCGGGACGGGCTCGCTGAGCCCGTCCGACCGGCCGAGCGCGGTGGCCCAGACGGCCTCGAGCACGGCGCTGGCGAGCAGGATCGCCGACGGCACGTCAGCTCACCGCCTTCAGGCCCACGACCGAGCCGATCAGGAGGAGCAGCAGCAGCGACCGAGCGAGCGTGAGCCGCTCCTCGCCCCGCCAGAGGCCCCACACCACGGTCAGGGACGCGCCGACGCCGACCCACACCGCGTAGGCGGTGCCGGTGGGCAGGGAGGTCATCGCCCAGGCCAGGCCGGCCATGCTCAGCGCGAGCGCGATGAAGAACAGGAGGGCGGGCCGGAGCCGCTTGAAACCGTCGGAGGCGGAGAGCGCGGTGGCCCAGACGGCCTCCATCATCCCCGCTGCGATCAGCACGATCCATGCCATGGCGACCTCGATTCCGTGGCCGTCTTGTCGTGGTGCGGGTACAGCTCCCTCGTCCGCGGGCCCGATCGCCGGGCCCCGCGCCAATGCTAGCAACCGCTCTCGACTCCGGCGGGGAACCGGGACCGCCGAGTAGGGTGGGACCGTCTTCGACTTGAAAGGGGTTTCACGTGAGCGTCAGCGTGCTGTTCATCGGCGGTACCGGCCGGATCTCCACCTCGTGCGTGCGGGAGGCGGTCCGCCAGGGCATGGACGTCACCGTCCTCAACCGGGGCAGGACCGGCGAGCGGGCGCTGCCCCCCGGCGTGGACACCGTCACCGCCGACGTCAACGACCCGCAGGCGGTCCGCGACGCGCTCGGGAACGCGACCTACGACGCGGTCGTCAACTGGGTCAACTTCACGCCCGCGCAGGTGAAGCGCGACATCGACCTGTTCGCCGGGCGCACCGGCCAGTACCTGTTCATCAGTTCCGCCTCGGCCTACCAGACCCCGCCCGCGCGCCTGCCTGTCACCGAGTCCACGCCGCTGAAGAACCCCTTCTGGCAGTACTCGCGCGACAAGATCGCCTGCGAGGAGCTGCTCGTCGCCGCCTACCGCGACGCGGACTTCCCGGCGACGATCATCCGGCCCTCCCACACCTACGACGAGACCATGCTGCCGTTCGACGGCGGCTGGACCGTCGTCGACCGCATGCGCAAGGGCAAGCCCGTCATCGTGCACGGCGACGGCACCTCGCTGTGGACCATCACCCACAGCCGCGACTTCGCGGTCGGCTTCACCGGCCTGCTCGGCAAGGAGGCGGCGATCGGCGAGGCCTTCCACATCACCGGCGACGAGGCGCCCACCTGGAACCAGATCTTCCGCCACGTCGCCGACGCCGCGGGCGTGGACGACCCGGAGCTGGTCCACGTGCCCTCCGACGCCATCGCCGCCGCGGACGCGAACTGGGGCGCGGGGCTCCTCGGCGACAAGGCCCACTCGATGGTCTTCGACAACGCGAAGGTCAAGGCCCTCGTCCCCGAGTTCGGGCGGAGCACCACTCCGTACAAGCTGGGCGCGCGCGAGGTGCTCGCCTGGTACGACGCCCACCCCGAGCACCAGGTCGCCGACGCCGAGACGGACGCCCTGATGGACCGCCTGGCCGAGCGCTACGCGCCCCGGCCCCTGTGACGCCCCCCGGACGGCCCTGAAACGCGCGGCGGCCGGGAACCGGACTCCGGTCCCCGGCCGCCGCCCCCACGCCGTCAGTCCCGCACGAGCTCCCAGCCGTCCGCCTCGAGGCCCGTGCCGTCGTGCACCACGGACCGGCCCTCGCGGACCTTCACCTTGTCGACGTACACGCCCCGGCCCTGGTAGGCCGGGTCGCTCGTGTACCGCCACCGCAGCCGCAGGGTGCCGTCGGGCACCCGCGCGCGGGCCTTGATCCACTGGCGCCCCGAGAAGCCCGAGAAGGCCCCCTCGGTCCGCCAGTGGTGGTCGTCGGTGCGCAGGTCCAGCGGCACGGGCGCCCAGTCCCGCCCGTCCGGGCTCGCCTCCAGCGCCGCCTCGTCGGTGGCCTCGGTGTCGTACCAGAGCGCGAACTCGGCCTCGGCGCCCAGGCTCGCGGTCGGCAGCGCAGCCGTCAGCGTCGCGGACGCGCCGTCGACCTGCCCCGAGTACCAGGCGTGGCCGCCCGTGCGCGGGCGCACCGGCACCGCCCGGCCCATCGGGCGGCTCGCCGCCCGCCGGTAGGCGCTCGCGGTGCCCCAGTTGCGGGTCGGGTGCACGCGGTTGGTCAGGAGCACCAGCAGCGTCCCGGCCAGCGGGTCGAGCACGAGCGACGTGCCGGTGTACCCGGTGTGGCCCACCGTGACCGGCGAGCTCATCGCGTCCATGTACCAGCGCTGCCCCAGCTGCCAGCCCAGGCCCCGGGCGGCGCTCTCGCCCATCCCGGCGTTCTGGTCGGTGAAGACCAGCCGCGCGGTGGACTCGGTGAGGACCTCGGCGCCCCGGTAGCGGCCGCCGTTGAGGATCATCTGGCCGAACACGGCCAGGTCCCAGGCGGTCGCGAAGACGCCCGCGTGCCCGGCGACGCCGCCGAAGGCCCACGCGTTCTCGTCGTGCACCTCGCCGCGGACCATGCCGCGCCCGGTCCACGGCTGGAACTCCGTGGCCGCGGTGCGCCCGGGGTCCGGCGGGTTGTAACCGGTGTCCTTGAGCCCGAGCGGTTCGCACACGAGCTCGTCGACCAGCCGGTCCAGCGGCTTCCCGGCCGCGGCCTCCAGGACCTTCGCCAGGACGATGAGGTTGAGGTCGGAGTACTCGTAGCCGCTGCCGGGCGGGCGCCGCAGCGGGTGGGCGTAGATCGCCGCCATGCGGGACTGCTCGTCGGGCTCGTCGTAGAGGTTGATGAACGCGATCATCCCGGAGGTGTGGGACAACAGGTGCCCCAAGGTGATCGGGCTCTTCTCGGGGTCGAAGGAGTCGAACTCGGGCAGGTGCTCCACGACGGGGCTCTTGAGGTCGATCAGGCCCTCGTCGATGAGGCTCCCGGTGACGGTGGCGGTGAACAGCTTCGAGATGGAGGCGAGGTCGTAGACGGTGTCCTTCTCGGCGGGCTCCCACCGGTCCTCGGGCAGTTCGACGGCGGTCTTCGCCGCCTCGTCCCAGCCCTCGTACCGGAGCCGGTGGCCCCCCGCCTCGTGCAGGGCGACGACGCCGTGGCGGGCGGCCAGGACGGTGTAGCCGGGGAAGGAGGGGGCCGGGCCGGCGGTGAAGGCCTCCAGGCCGGGCGCGATCCGGTCGAGGTGCGCGGCGGTGAGGCGGGCCTCGCCGCAGGAGCCGTACCGCAGTCGCATCGGGTGTTCGGGGAAGGTCACGTCGTAGGGTCCGGCTGTCGGCGGGCCGGTCAGTTCGGGCATGGAGGGGAGCTCCTCGGCGTTGGCGCGGGAGGCGAGCGCGAGCGCCGAACAGATCGCCCCCGCCGCGCCCCCGAGCATGGTTCGACGCTGCATCGTGTCTCCTGGTTATCGTGCCATCACTGAGCGGTGCGGCGATAGAGCAAGTGCGACTCTCTTTGCTCGGAAAACGCATCCAGTTCGTCAGTCCACAAAGGTGTGACCTCGTCGATGTCCGCCCCGGCCTCGATCGCGAGGCGGACCGCCTGGTTGCCGGTGAGTTTGTCCAGCCAGAACGAGGTGACGTCCTGCGAGCGCCACCCGTACTCGGGGAACAGGCGGCGCTGCTCGATGATCATCGCCAGGCCCGTCCGGATCGGGTCGAACTCCCTCCGGTCGGTCACCTGGAGCTCGACGCCGCCGCACACCGCCGAGGCCCATTTGGAGAACGTCGGCGTGAAGTAGGCCTCGCGGAACCGGGTCCCCGGCAGGCCCTGGACCGCCTCGGACCACGCGTGGTCGACGCCGGGCGCGCCGAGCAGCTCGAACGGCTTGGTCGTGCCCCGCCCCTCCGAGAGCGCGGTGGCCTCGAACAGGCACGTCCCCGGGTAGGCGACCGCGGTCGCGACCGTGGGCATGTTGGGGGAGGGCGCGACCCACGGCAGGCCGGTGTCCTCGAAGTACATGTCCCGCTTCCACCCGCGCATCCTCACGACGGTGAGGTCGGCGGGCTCGGGCACGAACTCGGCGTTGAACAGCCCCGCCAGCTCGCCCACGGTCATGCCGTGGCGCTGCGCGATCGGCTTGAGGCCCACGAACGTCGCGTGCTCGGGGTGGAGCACCGGGCCGCTCGCGGCCCGGCCGCCGATCGGGTTGGGCCGGTCGAGCACGACGAACCGCAGGCCCAGCTCCCCGGCCGCCTCCAGCGCGAGGTACATGGTCCAGATGTAGGTGTAGAACCGCGAGCCGACGTCCTGGATGTCGAAGACCAGGGTCTCGACCCCGGCCTCGGCCAGGAGCTCGGCCATCCGGTCCTTGTCGTTGTACGCGTTGTAGACCGGGATGCCGGTCTTCGGGTCGAGGAAGAAGTCCTCGCCCTCGCCCGCCTGCGAGACGCCGCGGAAGCCGTGCTCGGGGCCGAACACGGCCACGACGTCGACCTTCCCGCTGCCGTGCATGAGGTCCACCTCGTGGCTCAGGTCCGGGAGCACGCCGGTCGGGTTCGAGACGACGCCGACTTTCTGGCCGGCGAGTTCGGCGAAGTCGTCGTCGGCGAGGACCTCGATGCCCGTGGCGACCCGGCGCCCGCGCGCCTGGGCCGGGACGGCGGCCGCGGTGGCGGCGAGGGCGGTCCCGGCGACGGCGCCGCCGAGGAGTCTTCTGCGCTGCATGTCGTCCTCCTAGTAGCTCAGGCCGTGGCCGAAGGCGAACAGGACCGTTTCGGGGTCGTCGGCGCGCGGGATGTCGACCGGGAGCCTCCCCTGCGGCGGCGCGCCGCCGAGGACGGCGCCGACCGCGGACTCGAGGCCGTCCGCGGCGTACGAGTAGGTTGCCAGGTAGGCGGCGACGTCGTCGGTGAAATGCGCGATGTCGTAGGGGTTCCTGACGCCGAGCGCGACGACCGGGACGCCGGTGGCCGCCAGGGCCTTCACCAGGTCGGTCTGGGCCGGGTTGTCCGCGACCCCGTTGGTGGCCACGACGATCAGCCCCTGCCCCTCGGCCGCGGCGACGGCGGCGTCGATCTGCGCCTGCGTCGGAGCGATCCCGGTGACCAGCCTGGTCGCGGACCAGCCGCGCCGCCCGAACTCGTCGGCGAGGACGCTCGTGGTGGTCTCGCCCCAGCCGGTGACGAGCGCGAATCCGCCGTCGGTGACCACCGGCAGCGTCCCGTCGTTGACGACCATGGTCGTGGTCCGGTCGCTGATCGCCTGCGCCGCTTCGAGGTGCTCGGGGACGCCGACGACCTCGCCCACCTCCTCGGGGTCGGCGTACGGGTCGCGGAACAGCCCGAGGCGGTACTTGAGGTCGAGGATGCGGGTGACCGACTCGTCGATGCGCCGCTCGGTGAGCTCGCCGCCGGCGACGGCGGCGAGCACCGCGTCGTAGGCCAGGCCGATGTCCTGCGGCATGAGGAGCACGTCGACGCCGGCCTGGAGCGCGAGCACGGGCACGCGGTCGTCGCCGTAGCCCTCGCGCACGCCCTCCATCTGGAGCGAGTCGGTGAAGACGACGCCGTCGTAGCCGAGCTCCTCGCGCAGCAGCCCGGTGAGGATCGGCTCGGAGAGCGTGGCGGGCCGCAGGCTCTCGTCCAGGGCCGGGAACTGGATGTGGGCGGTCATGACCGCGTCCACGCCCGCCGCGATGGCGGCGCGGAAGGGCGGCGCGTCGATCGCCTGCCACTCCTCGTAGGTGTGGTCGATCCGCGGCAGCTCGGCGTGGCTGTCGTCCTCGGTGTCGCCGTGGCCGGGGAAGTGCTTGACGCACGACCCGAGGCCGCCCCGCGCCTGGTACCCCTCGACCTGCGCTTTGACGAAGCCGGCGACGTGCTCGGCGTCGGACCCGAAGGAGCGGACGCCGATCACGGGGTTGGCCGGGTTGACGTTGACGTCCGCGTCGGGCGCGAAGTTCTGGTTGAGCCCCATGGCGCGCAGCTCGGCCCCGGCGACGGCGGCCGCCTCGCGCGCGACCTCGGGGTCGTGGGTCGCGCCGAGGGCCATCGCCCCGGGCAGCTGGGTCGCGGGCGGCCCGATGCGGGTGACGAGGCCGTGCTCCTGGTCGGTGGCGATGAGCAGCGGCGTGCCGCACGAGGCGGTGGCGGCCTCCTGGAGCCCGTTGGAGAGCGCGGTGATCTGGTCGGGGTCGGCGACGTTGTTCGACCATGCGAAGTAGATGACCCCGCCGAGGCGGTACTTCTCGAGGAGTTTGACGGCGTTGTCGACGCCGTGGTCGGCCTGGTTCTTGGCGACGTCGGCGGGGTCCGCGGTGTCGGCGGTCCGGCCGTACGCGTACGTGGTGAAGAGCTGGCCGACCTTCTCCTCCAGGCTCATGGCCTTGAGGCGGCGCTTGACGAACCGGCGCCGCTCCCGGTCGCCGTGCGCCTGGGCGGCGCCGGCGGTGGCGACCGCGGCGGCGGCCCCGAGGGCGGCGGCGAGCACGGTCCGGCGGGGATGCGTCTCCATTGACAGGGCTCCACTCTGTGCGGGTGAACGGGGGATGGGGTCCCTTTTCGACCGGGTATGGCCCGATCCGCTCATCCTGGCAGAAACTTTCAGGTGAAGGCAAGACTACGGAGAGAATTTTCGTAACTGGTTTCGGCGGGGCGCCGCCGGCGCCCGCGCCCGTCGAACCCAAGCCCGCTGCGGCCCAACCGATCGGCGTTGCCCACCCTCAGCGCAGCGGCTCCTCGCGGTATTCGAGGGTTCCGGCGTCGGCGTCGAGCACGGCCTCGACGCCGAGCATCATGGTGAGCGCGGGCGCGCAGTGCCCGAACCCGAACTCCTCGGCGACCGGCACGCCCAGTCCGCCGAGCTGGTCGAGCAGCACGGGCCGGACCTCCTCGTAGGGGCCGCAGTCGGTGAACGACCCCAGCGCCACCCCTGCGATCCCGTCGAACCAGCCCGCGCGCCGCAGCTGGGTGAGCATCCGGTCGATCCGGTAGGGCCGCTCGTCGGTCTCCTCGATGAGCAGGATCGCCCCGCCGAGGTCGTCGCGGTGCTCGGCGGTGCCGACGCCCGCGGCGAGCATCGACAGGCACCCGCCGACGGTGACCCCGGCGGCCGTCCCGCCGGTGAGCGGCCGCCCCGCGACCGACTCGACCCGCCGCGCCCCCTCGGGCTCGAACAGGGTGCGGCGCAGGTGCTCGCGGGTGCCCTCGTCGGCCAGGAACACCGACCAGGTCGGCATCGGCCCGTGCACCGACGCGACGCCCAGCCGCAGCGCGACCGCCTCGTGCAGGGTCGTGATGTCGCTGAACCCGATGAGCGCCTTCGGTTCGCGCCCGCGCAGCGCCTCCCAGTCGACCAGGTCGACCATGCGGTTCGCCCCGTACCCACCGCGGGCGCACACGACCGCCGCGATCGACGGGTCCTCCCAGGCGGCCTGGAAGTCCGCGGCGCGGTCCTCGTCGGTCCCGGCGAGCGCGGTGAACCACGGATGGAGGTCCCGGGCGTGGGGCATCTCGACCGGCTCCAGTCCCCACCGCCGCAGCACCTCCAGCGCGGTGTCCACGCCCTCCGGCGGCGACGGGCTCGAGGGGGACACCACGGCGACCCGGTCCCCGGGGGCGAGTCGGCGGGGCCGCCGCAGCGGCTCGAGGCTCACGGGTGCAGCTCCAGATCGAAGTCGGGGCCTTCGAACCCGAAGACCCGCGCGTACAGGGCGTGCTCGGCGAGCACGGCGTCCACGATGGTCGACGCCTGCCGGAACCCGTGCTGCTCGCCCTCGTAGGCGCGGTAGGCGTGCGGGACGCCCTTCCCGGCGACGCGCTCCAGCAGCCGCTCGGCCTGCGCGGGCGGGCAGATCTCGTCCTCCAGGCCCTGGAGCAGGATGAACGGCGCCGCGATCCGGTCCGCGTGGTCCACGGGCGACCGCTCGCGCGAGCGCTCCTCCAGCACCTCCGGCGGGCCGACCAGCGAGTGCACGTACTGCGCCTCGAAGTCGTGGGTGTCGTCGCCGGTCCAGCCCGCCAGGGTCAGGATCGGGTACTTGACCACGGCGCACGCGTACAGCCCCGCCGCGGCCGGGGAGGTGAGCGACGCGGCCGAGGTCCAGCCGCCCGCGCTGCCGCCGCGGATCGCCAGGCGCGCCGGGTCGGCGGCGCCCTCCGCGGCGAGGGCCCGCGCCGCGGCCGCGCAGTCCTCGACGTCGACCACGCCCCACTGCTCGCGCAGCCGCTCGCGGTACTCGCGCCCGTAGCCGGTGGAGCCGCCGTAGTCGACCTCCACGACCCCGATGCCCCGCGAGGTGAAGTAGGCCAGCTCCAGGTCGAGCACGGCCCGCACGTTGCTGGTGGGCCCGCCGTGGACCCACACGACGAACGGCGGCCGCTCGCCCTCGGGCGCCTCGAAGTCCGGGTTGCGGGGCGGGTAGACGTGGGCGTGCACGTCGCGCCCGTCCGGGCCGGTGAACGTCCGGTGCTCGGGGACGGGGTAGTACGCCGGGTCGACCGCGTCGGTGTGCGCGGCGGCGACGACGCGGGCGGTGCCCTCGACGGTGTCGACCTCGACCACCTCGTAGCCGCTGGAGGCGCTCGCGGCCAGCCCGTAGGCCCTGTCGCCCACGGCGACGAGCCCGGGCGCCCAGTCGGTCCAGGGCCCCTCGACCGGGTTGAGCTCGCGGTCCCAGGCGTCGAAGACGCTCAGGCGCTGCCCGCCCCTGCCGTGGACGGCGGCGATGTCGCCGCTGGCGAGGAGCTGGAACCAGCGCATCCCCAGCCCCCACATGGGTCCCGCGAACTCCTCCTCCGCCGGGTGGATCTCGCCGGTGTTCCCGTTCTCGGGGTCGACCCAGTGCAGGTTCCACCAGCCGGTGCGGTCGCCCGCGAAGACCAGCGTGCCGTCCCCGGCCCACTCGACCTGCGCGATCGACTCGCCCTCGCCCCCGGCGACCGTGGCGGCCCCCTCCAGGCGGCCGTCCGCGGTGATCTCGGCGACGCGCAGCTCGGTCTCGTCCCAGGGCATGTGCGGGTGGTTCCAGGCGATCCACGCCACCGCCGACCCGGAGCGGTGCAGCTTCGGCCCGGTGACGAACCGGTAGGCGTCGTCGGTCAGCTCCCGGACCTTCGCGCGGTCGCCCGCGGCCGAGCCGTCGAGCGGGACCGCCGCCAGGACGCGGCGCACGTCCGTGGGCCGCTCTCCGGTGAACTCCTCCAGGACCGCCCAGACCTCGCCGAACTCGTCCGCGAACACCGGTTCGCACCAGCGCAGCCCCCCGGGGATCGCCGGGGCCGGGGTCAGCGGCACCGGCTCGCCCCCGGCGTCCGGTTCGAACCGGTACAGCCGCTGGTCGGCGTAGTTCGTGAAGACCACGAGCGGGCCGTCGTCGCCGACGGTCCCGGCCCACGGGTGCCCGCCGTACTCGTGGACGCGGTTGCGCACGTTCCACGGCGCGGGCAGGACCGCTTCGGCCGTCCCGTCCTCGCGGCGGCGCACCAGGGCCCGGCGCCCGCCCTCGGCGGGCCGCGGCTCGGTCCACCACAGCTCGCCGCCGACGGCGCCGAGATGGCCCGGCCTGCCGTCCGCCGCGGCGACCATCGCCGTGGTGATCGGGGACTCCCACGTGCCGTAAGGGGACTGCTGCAAGATGACGGGCTCCTCAGTGCTGTTCGTCTGCGCCGGTGCTGTTCAGGTCGGCGTCGGTGGCTATGCGCGCCGCAGGAAGTCGTCCAGGACCCGCAGGCCGAACCGGAGCCCTTCGACCGGGACCCGCTCGTCCACGCCGTGAGCCAGCCTTCCGTACCCGAACTCGGGGGGCAACCCCAGGGGGGAGAAGCCGTAGCCGGTGATGCCGAGGGCCGCGAACTGCTTCGCGTCGGTGCCGCCGGACATGCAGAACGGCACCGGGTGCCCCTCGGGGTCGAACCTGCGGACCGCCTCGCGCATCGCCGCGAACGTCGGCGAGTCGACGGGCGCGCCGAGCGGACTGGTGCGGTGCTGGAACTCCCACCGCACGTCCGGACCGCACAATTCGTCCAGTGTGGCGGCGAACTCGTCCTCGGCCCCGGGCAGCATCCGGCCGTCCACCTCGGCGCTCGCGTGCTCGGGGATGACGTTGACCTTGTACCCGGCCTGGAGCACCGTGGGGTTGGCGCTGTTGCGGAGCGTCGACTCCACCAGCTGCGCGGCCGGGCCGAGCCTCGCGACCGTCCCGTCCGCGTCGCCGAAGTCCGGCTCGACCCCGTACAGCGCGCTCAGCTCGGTCAGCGCGGCCCGCACGGTCGGCGTCAGGCGCACCGGCCACTCGTGCGCGCCGATGCGCGCGACGGCGGCCGCGAGCTTGCTCACGGCGTTGTCGGGGTTGGCCTTCGACCCGTGGCCGGCCGTGCCGCGGGCCGCGAGCCGCAGCCACGCGGTGCCGCGCTCCCCGGCCCCGATCGGGTAGATCCGCAGCTGATTCCCGCCGGTGTCGGTGCCGCCGTGGAAGGTGAACCCGCCCGACTCGGACACGCCCTCGGTGCACCCGGCGAACTTGTCGGCGTGGGCGTCGGCGAGGTACCCCGCGCCGTACTCGGCGCTGGCCTCCTCGTCGGCGGTGAACGCGATGACGATCGGCCGCCGCGGCCGCACGCCCTCCCGGGCCCAGGACCGGACGGTCGCCAGGATCATCGCGTCCATGCTCTTCATGTCGAGCGCCCCGCGCCCCCACAGCATCCCGTCGTCCGTGATCTCCCCCGAGAACGGGTGGACGGACCAGTCGGCGGCCTCGGCGGGCACCACGTCGAGGTGGCCGTGGACCAGCAGCGCGTCGGCGCCCGGGTCGGTCCCCTCGATGCGGGCGACCACGTTGGAGCGCATCGGGGCCTTCTCCAGGATCGCGGCCTCGACGCCGGCGTCGGTGAGCTTCGCGACCGCGTACTCGGCGGCCCCGCGCTCGTTCCCGTCCCCGCCGCCGCGGTTGGTGGTGTCGATGCGGATGAGCTCCGAGGTGAACGTGACGACCTCGTCGAGTGCTTGCGCGTCAACCATACTGCTCCTCCATCGCCTGCGAGGCGATCGTCGTGACGGCCTTGAAGCAGCGGATCGCCGCGTACATCGTGGCCGAGTCGTACCCGATCCGCCGCTCGCCGCACCGCTCCACCCCGGGGACCACGGTCGCGGCCTGCGCGAGGTGGTCGGCGTCGAACTCGACCTCGACCCGGTGCGCCGCCACCACCGGTTCGCGGCGCACCGCCAGCAGCGCCGCCAGGCTCGCGGCCCGGCTCAGGTCCGCGGCCGTGCGCTCCGGGGCCCGGCACACCGCCGCGTACCGGGACACGCAGTCCTTCACCGCCACGCCGATCGCCTCGGGCGCGTAGCCGTCCGCGTCCTCCACGGTCCTGTCGTCGCCGGTCACCATGATGACCGGCACCCCGAACTCGGCCGCGACCGCGGCGTTGAGGCGGCCCTCGCTCGCGCGGACGCCGTCGAGCCACACGCCGGTGACGGTGTTCGCCAGGTACGTGTGCGCCAGCACCCCTTCGGATCCGGCCCCGGCGTGGTAGCCGAGGAAGACCACGCCGTCGACGTCGCCGTGCTGCACGCCCTCCATCATGGAGAGGTCCTTGTGGCGGCCCGTGAGCATCTCGGCGCGCTCGTCGAGCCGCTCCAGCAGGAGGTTCCGCATCGTCCAGTGCGCCTCGTTGACGAGCACCGAGCGCGCCCCGCCGTCGAAGAGCCCGCCGACGACCGCGTTGACGTCGCCGGTGAACACCGGCCGCATCCGCTCCCAGCCGGGCCCGCCCGGCAGGACGTCCTCGGGGCAGGTCACGCCCGTCGCGCCCTCCATGTCGGCGCTGATGAGGATCCTCATGCGGCCATCCTCGCACCGGCGCCGCCGTCGCGGGCGCCGTCTTGTACGCAGTCCAGGTGGCACGCGACCAGGTGCGGCGCCGCCTCGGGCCCGAGGATCCCGGGGTCCTCGCCCCGGCACCGGTGCAGCACCGCGGCGGCGGCGCCGGAGGCGACCTCCTGGCAGCGCGGCCGGAACCGGCACCCGCCGGGGATGCGCGAGGCGTCCGGGAGCTCCCCGGCCAGCACGATCGGCTCGGGCACGGCCTCCCTCAGGACGGGCGAGCCGGGAAGGACCGACACCAGCGCCCGCGTGTACGGGTGCCGCGGCGCGGTGAGCACCTGCTCGACCGGGCCCTGCTCCACGATCCGGCCCAGGTACATGATCGCGATCCGGTCGGCGATGCTCCACGCCAGGCCGAGGTCGTGCGTGATCACCAGCGCCCCCAGGCCCTGCTCCTCCTTGAGCCGCAGCAGGAGCGAGAGGATCTCGCCGCGCACCGAGGCGTCCAGGGACGCGACCGGCTCGTCCGCGACGAGGAGGCTCGGCTCCAGCACCAGCGCCCCGGCGATGACGACCCGCTGCCGCTGGCCGCCGGAGAGCTCGTGCGGGTAGGACAGGAAGAACTGCTCGGGCGGGCGCAGGCCCGCGCGCGCGAGCGCGTCGGCCACCCGGCCGGGCTCGTCGTCGGTGATCCCGTGGATGCGCAGGCCCTCGGCCACGGCGTCGTAGACGGTGTGGCGCGGGTTCAGCGCCCCGCTCGGGTCCTGGAGCACCAGCTGCACCTGCCGCCGGTAGGCCTTGAGCGCCTTGGTCGAGAAGCGCAGCGGCTCACCGCCGAACGCCACGGTCCCTCCCGTGGCCCGCTCCAGGCCCAGGAGCGTGCGCGCCAGGGTGGTCTTCCCGCAGCCGGACTCGCCGGCCAGGGCCACGATCTCGCCGGGCGCCACGTCCAGGTCCACGCCGTCGACGGCGCGGGCGGTCCGCCCGCCCGGCAGTCCGAACTCGACCCGCAGGCCCCTGGCGGTCAGCACCTTCTCCCCGAGCGGGGTCTCAACGGACGGCAACGGGCTCCCCTTCCTGCGCCACGAAGCACGCGCTCGCGCGCGCCGGTCCTGCGGCGCCGGGCACCGGCAGCAGCGCCGGAACCTGTTCGCCGCACCGCTCGACCGCCACGGCGCACCGCGGCCTGAACGAGCAGCCGTCGGGCAGCCGCACCGGGTCCGGCGGGTCCCCGGGCAGGCCCCCGGGGTTCCTCCGCGAGGCCGGGTCGCCGATCACCGGGAACGCGGCGCCGAGGGCCGCCGAGTACGGGTGCCGCGCGTCCGCGAACACCTCGCGCGCCGGGCCCTGCTCGACCACCTTGCCCGCGTACATGACCGCGGCCTCGTCGCACACCGACGAGAGCACCGACAGGTCGTGGCTGATCATCACCAGGCCCACGCCCCGCTCGGTCACCAGCCCCGAGATCAGTTGCAGCACCTGGGCCTGCACCATCACGTCGAGCGCGGTCGTCGCCTCGTCGGCGATGATCAGGTCCGGGTCGCACGCGAGCGCCATCGCGATCATGACGCGCTGGCGCTGGCCGCCGGAGAGCTCGTGCGGGTAGGACCGCATCCGCGAGGGCGGCAGGCCGACCCGCTCCAGCAGCGCCTCGGCCCGCTTCGCCGCCTCGCCGGGCGTGACCGCCTTCTCGTGCACCAGGATCGGCTCGGCCACCTGCCGCCCGATCCGGTGCACGGCGTTGAGCGAGTGCATCGCGCCCTGGAAGACGATCGACGCGCCCGTCCAGCGGACGGCCCGCAGCCGGCCCCAGCCCATCGTGAGCAGGTCCTCGCCGTCGAGCAGGATCTCGCCGGTGACCTCGGCGGTCTTCGGCAGCAGCCGCAGCACCGCCATCGCCAGCGTCGACTTCCCGCAGCCGGACTCGCCCGCGATGCCGAGCGTCCGCCCGGCCTCCACCGCCAGGTCCACGCCGCGCACGGCCGGGACGCGCCCGCGCGAGCCGTTGTAGGTCACCCGCAGGTCCTTGAACTCCAGGAGCGTCACCGCTCACCTCGCAGCCTCGGGTTGAACACGGCCTCCAGCGCCCGGCCGCACATCATGAACGCGAGCACCACGACCAGGATCGCCAGGCCCGGCGGCAGCAGGTACCACCACGCGTGCGCCGAGACGGCCCCGCTGTCGGAGGCGCGGTTGAGGATCGAGCCCCACGAGACCACGCTCGGGTCGCCCAGCCCCAGCCACGCCAGCGAGGACTCCATGAGGATCGCCGAGGGCACCAGGAGCGTGGCGCTGGCGAGCACCAGCGGCAGGACGTTCGGCAGGATGTGCTTGGTCATCTGGTGCCAGTGCCCGGCCCCGAGCGCCTTGGCGCGCTCCAGGTACGGCCGGGACTGCACCGTTAGGGTCTGGGCCCGCACGAGCCGGGTGGTGCCCGGCCACGAGACCAGCGCGATCACGGTGATCGTGGTCGCCATGCTCCGCCCGAGCACGGCCAGCAGCGCGATGGCCACGACCAGGCTGGGCAGCACCATGAACCAGTCGGACAGGCGCAGGGCGACCCAGCCGTACCAGCCGCCGATGTGGCCGCTGGTGATGCCCACGGCGGTGCCGATGACGATGGCCACCACCGTCGCCGTCAGCCCGATGAGGAGCGACAGGCGCGAGCCCCAGAGCGTGAGCGCCAGGATCGACCGGCCCGTCTCGTCGGTGCCGAGCGGGAAGTCCGCGCTCGGCGGCGCCATGCGCCCGCCGGTGGCCTGCGTGACGCTGAGCGCCGACTCGGGGACGAGCACCGGCGCGGCCAGCGCGAGGACCACGATGACGCCCAGCAGCACCAGGCCGACCATGCCGGTCCGCTGGGCGCGGTAGGCGGCCCACGACCGCGCGAGGGACTGCCTGCGGCGCGCCCGCCTGAGCGCGCGCGGTGAGACCGTTGTCGTCGTCATGACCTGCGAATCCTGGGATCGATGAACCAGTAGAGGATCTCGGCGCACAGCACGGTGAGGATGGTGGAGCTCGAGAACAGGACGAACAGCGCCTGGAGCACCGGCCGGTCCGGGTAGAAGATCGAGTTCACGAACAGCGTCCCCAGCCCCGGCCAGCTGAAGACCGTCTCGGTGACGATGGAGCCGTTGACGACCGAGCCGAGCGCGAGGAACACGAGCGTGACCGTGGGCAGCAGCGCGTTCGGCACCGCGTGGCGGCGCCGCACCTCGTCGTCGCGCAGCCCCTTGGCGCGCGCCGTCGTGAGGTAGTCGCTCCCGATCTCGTCCAGCAGGGACGACCGCATGATCATCAGGTACCCGGCGTAGACGACCGCCGTGTACGTGAGCACCGGGAGCACCAGGTGGTGGCCGATGTCGACCGCCTGCGACCAGAAGTCCGGCGGGGTGCTCGGCGAGCGCATCCCGTTGACGGGGAACAGCCCCAGATACCGGGCGAAGACCAGGATGACGATCATCCCGAGCCAGAACGTGGGCGCCGAGTACAGCACCAGGCCCGTGGCGACGTGGCCCCGGTCGAACCGGCTGCCCTGCCGCCAGCCCGAGCGCGTCCCGATCCAGAATCCGAGCAGGACCGCCAGCACCATGCCGGTGCCCGAGAGCAGGAGCGTCGCCGGGAGCCGCTCCACGATGAGGTCGAAGATGGGCCTGCGGTACTGGAACGACTCGCCGAGGTCCCCGGTGAGCGTCCCGGTGAGGTAGTCGACGAACTGCTGCCACATCGGCTGGTCGAGGCCGAGCTCGGCGCGCATCGCGGCGCGCTCCTCGGGCGAGACCGGCCGCTCCCTGGTGAGCTGGTCGATCGGGTCCCCGGCGATGAGCCGGAAGATGAAGAACGAGGAGAACAGCACCAGCAGCAGCGAGACGGCCGCGCCGCCGACGTGCCGGAGCAGGTACCGCCCGAACCCGCTGGAGACGCGGCCCGCGGAGCGCCCCGCGGACGGGGCCTCGGTCGAGGCCCCGCCCGCGGGTGATGCGACGTCGGACGGCCGGATCGCGGCCCCGCTCGCAGTCGTGGCGTCCTCGGACGCGGCGCCCTCCGGCGCCGCGCCTTCGGACGGCGTGCTGTCGGTCATTCGCGCTCGTCCGCCGTCTTCCTGCGCTGGAGCACGAACACGATCGCGCCCGCGGCGGCGACCACGACCGCCGCGGCGACCGCGATCCACACCCACGCCGGGGTGCCGCCCTCGTCCTCGGCGGCGGCCGGCTGCGCGGTGAAGTACGACCACGCGAAGCCCTGCTGGCCGGTGATCATGCCGCCGTCGGCCGGCTGCACGCGCATGTCGGTGATCTTGTCGTGGTTGTAGGCCTCGAGCACGTTCTGGTAGTACAGCCAGATCACGGGGGTGTCGGTGTAGAGCAGCTGCTGCTGCTGCTTCACCAGCTCGGCGCGGGCGGCGGGGTCGGACTCGACCTTCTGCTGCTCGTGGAGCGCGTCGAACTCGGGGTTGCAGTAGGAGTTCTCGCTGGAGCGCTCCGAGCCGTCGGTGAGGGTCGGCAGGACCGAGCAGGTGTGCATGCCCAGCTGCTCGGTCGGGTTCGGGCCCACGCCCCAGCCGGAGAACGCGATGTCGAACTCGCCCAGGTAGGCCCGGTCGTTCAGCGCGCCCTGCTCGATCGGCTCGGCCTTGATCTCGATGCCCAGCTCGGTCCACCACTCGGTCAGGAAGTCCACGATGGTGGCGTAGTCGGTGTTGTCGGCGTGGTGGTAGAAGCGGAAGCTCAGCCGCTCGCCGCCGTCCGGCATGGTGCGGACGCCGTCCTCGCCGCGCGCGTACCCGGCCTCGTCGAGCATCCGGTTCGCCGCGTCGATGTCGAACTCGACGAGGTCGTCGCCCCCGTCCCAGTGCCACTGCTCGAAGATCGAGGGGATCAGCGAGGTGGCCGGGTCGCCGTTGCCGTCCAGGACGGTGTCGACGAGCGCCTGCTTGTCGATCGCGGTGTGCAGCGCCGTGCGCACCACGGGGTCCTTGAGCGCGGGGTGCCCGTTGCCGAACTCGGTGCCGTCCTGCGTGACCGTGCCGTGGTTGAGCGTGAGCGACACGTACCGGCGGCCCTGCGCGTTGTTGACGGTGACGTGGTCCTGGGACTCCAGGGCCTGGATCTGGGCCGGGTTGAGCCCGTTGACGATGTCGACCTCGCCGGCCTCGAGCGCGGCGACGGCCGCGTCGGTCTCGGCGTAGTAGTCGAAGACGACCTCGTCGAAGCCGGGCGCGCCGTCCCAGTAGCGCTCGTTGGCCTCGAGCCGGAGGAACTCGCCGGTCTCGTACTCGGTGACCTGGAACGGCCCGGAGCCCACCAGCGGCAGCTGGTTCGCGTCGTCGGCGGACGGGTCGGGGTAGGTCGACCAGATGTGCTCGGGGACGACGAACACCTCGCGGCTGAGGACCTCGGCGGGCGCGGGCTCGGCCAGCGTCAGCACGAACGTGGCGTCGTCGGGGGCCTCGGCGCCGACCAGGTTCCCCGCGAAGTCGATGTTCCAGTCGTGGATCGCCTGGTTCTCGATGAGCAGGCCGTACGTGTAGGCCACGTCCTGGGCCGTCAGCGGCTCGCCGTCCGACCACTCCACGCCCTCGCGGATCGTGAACGTCCAGGTGAGCCCGTCCTCGGACTCCTCCCACTCGGTGGCCAGGCCCGGCTCGGGCTCGTAGTCGTCCGCGCCCATCCGCGTGAGCGTCTCGTACGTCATGATGCTCGTGTTGTAGGTGATGACGAACCGCCGCTTGAACGGGTTGAAGGTGTCGACCTCCTGGTCCGTGGCGATGAGCAGGGTGTCGACCTCGTCCTCTTGGGCGGCGGCGCCGGGCGCGGCGACCGCGAGCGCCCCCGCCGACAGCGTCAGCGCGACCGCGGCGGAGAGGCACCGCCGCGTCAGGGCATGGGGATTCATGGGGTGCACGTTCCTCGCTTCTCGTTCCGGGCGCCGGGCGCGCTCACGCCGGCGGGCGCACCGGGTCCTCGATGTACCGAACAGAATGACGGAACACTTCTTGAGTTGTCAACGATGTGAAGAAAGTTTTCATTGCTGTGATATGAGGTCCCGCGCGCCCCCGCTGCTCCCGGCCCCGGGGGCGCCGTTCCTAGAGCTTCCAGGCGCCGTTGGTGCCCAGCAGGATCGAGTACACCGAGTCGGTGGCGGTGATGAACAGCCGGTTGCGCTTGGGCCCGCCCCACACCAGGTTCGACACGGCGGGCTGCGGGACGCCGAGCGTCGCCAGGAGCGTCCCGTCGGGGTCGAAGCAGTGCACGTCCCCCGCGGCCGCCCAGACGCGGCCCTCCACGTCCACGCGCAGGCCGTCGAAGTTCCCGCCGGGCGCCCCGTCCTTCCCGGTGGGGACCGATGCGAAGACCTCGCCGCCGCTGAGGCGCCCGCCGTCCACGTCGAACACCCGCAGGTGCCCGCGGCGGGTGTCGGCGATGTAGAGGCGGCTCCCGTCGGGGGAGAACGCGAGCCCGTTGGGCCGCTCGAAGTCGTCGGCGACGCGCTCGACCCCGCCCGAGGGGTCGATCCGGTAGACGTGGCAGCCGTCGATCTCCTGCTCGGCCTTGTGCCCCTCGTAGTCGCTGGTGATGCCGTAGGGCGGGTCGGTGAACCACACCGCGCCGGAGGCGTCCACGACCGCGTCGTTGGGGCTGTTGAACCGCTTGCCCCGCCAGCGGTCGGCCAGCACCGTCACCGAGCCGTCCAGCTCGGTCCGGGTCACGCGCCGCCCGCCCTGCTCGCACGAGACCAGGCGGCCCTGCCGGTCGAGGGTGTGGCCGTTGGCGTAGTTCGCGGGGGAGCGGAAGACGCTGACGGACCCGTCGGTCTCGTCCCAGCGCATCACCCGGTCGTTCGGGATGTCGCTGAACAGCAGGTACCGCCCCGAGGGCACGTACACCGGGCCCTCGGTCCACCTGCCGCCGTCGAACAGGCACTCCAGCGAGTCGTCCCCGGCGACGCTGAAACGATCGTCGAAGACCTCGAAGTGCGCGGTGGTCTTTCCCATCGGTAACTCCCTCCTCATCCGGTGCGTGGAATCTAGCCCTCCGCCCCGCGGTCCGCGCCCCGCCCCCCTGCGGCGGGTTTCCGAAACCTCCAGAGGGGTTCGGGCGCTTGTGCCCCGAAGCGCCCGGTCCTACCCTGTCGAATGTGACCGATATCAATGCTTATCGATATAAGTTCTCACCGATATCCAGTCGCGCACCTCACCAGCCGGCCGGGAAGGGCCCGGCCGCACCGACCAGAGGGGGGGTCGACATGGGACCGGCACTCCCGAACCGCAGACGGCGACTGGCCGCGGTACTGGCGGGGGCGGCGTCCGTCGTCGTCGCCGGCGGCCTCGCCTCGTACGCCACGACCTCCGCCTCGGCGCAGACCGCCGGATGCGAGGTGGACTACCGGATCACCGCCCAGTGGCCCGGCGGCTTCAACGCGGACGTCGAGGTCACCAACCTCGGCGACGCGGCGCTCGACCCCTGGACCCTCGAGTGGGACTTCACCGACGGCCAGCGCGTCCAGCACGCCTGGAACGCCGAGGCCTCCCAGTCCGGCGTCCGGGTGACGGCCTCGGGCGTGGAGCACAACCGGCGCCTCACCGCCGACGCCGCGGTGGGCTTCGGCTTCTCCGGCACCTTCTCGGGCGACGAGAACTCGCCGCCGGAGTCGTTCCGGCTCAACGGCGAGGAGTGCACCGGCGACACCGCCCCGGTGCCGACCGACCCGCCCACCGAGGTCACCGAGGAGCCGACCGGCGGCCCCGGCCAGGACGAGTGGAACCCGCCCTCGAACCTGGTCCAGCCGCTGAACGAGGTCTGGTCGCACGTCGAGGACACCTACGATCTCAACTTCCGCAACTTCGGGTGGGACCAGATCATGGCCACCAACGGCTCCGTCGACTACTGCGTCCGCTGGGACTCGCAGAACGCGGTCGGCACCCAGACCCGCGACGCGATCGAGGCGAAGCTCCAGCAGCAGTACGACCTCTGGTTCGACCACATGGCCGGCTGGAGCGAGTTCCCCTTCGACCGGATCGAGGTGGACGTCGTCGGCTGGGCCGCCTACGACCGCGACCTCCTGCAGTGGTCCGACGGCTCGGTGGACGTCTACATCGGGGACATCCGCGAGGACGCCCCCCAGTGCTCCGAGGACTGCGGCCGCTTCTTCCACCAGGACGGGGACTACTCGCAGTGCCCCGGCGGCGAGGCGCACCACTACGACCAGAGCCTGTGGCTCACCCAGGGCATGGGCGGCGGCGCCGGCGGCGACTGGGGCCAGCGCATGGGCCAGGAGTACTTCGTGGACTCCCTGAACTCCAGCCAGATCACGATCTACCTCCACGAACTGGGCCACACGTTCGGGCTCGACGACTTCTACGACTGGACGCCTACGGGCCAGTGCTGCTTCATCATGAAGGCCGGCTCCTCGTCCACGATCACCGATTTCGACGTGTGGATGCTCCGCGACTGGTGGCGCCACCTCAAGAGCCGCTACGGCTACTGAGGAGCGCTCCTCCATCAGCCCCGGCCGCTGAGGGACGGCGGGAGGCGGCGGGCCCGGCCCGCCGCCTCTTCCCATGCCTCGGACCGGGCCGTGTCCGCGCACATATGGTCGGCAAGGACCGATAGTGTTTAGCATTGTCGAACGGCGGCGTGCCGAACGCCGCCGAGCGCGGCGGTGCACCGCCGGGCGCGGACCTCGAAGGAACGGAGGCGTCCGGATGGCCAGGAACATCCAGTCGCTGGAGCGCGCGGCGGCCATGCTGCGGCTGCTCGCGGGCGGCGAGCGGCGCCTCGGCCTGTCCGACATCGCCTCGGCCCTCGGCCTGGCCAAGGCCACCGCCCACGGCATCCTGCGCACCCTCCAGCACGAGGGCTTCGTGGAGCAGGACCCCGACTCGGGCCGCTACCAGCTCGGGGCCGAACTCCTGCGCCTGGGCACCACCTACCTCGACGTCCACGAGCTGCGCGCCCGCGCCCTGGTGTGGACCGACGACCTGGCCCGCTCCGGCGGCGAGGCGGTCTACCTCGGCGTCCTGCACCTCCGGGGCGTCCTGGTGGTCCACCACGTCTTCCGCCCCGACGACAGCCGCCAGGTCCTCGAGGTCGGCGCGATGCAGCCGCTGCACTCCACCGCGCTCGGCAAGGTCCTGTCGGCCTTCGACCCCGTGGCGCACGCCGAGCTGGTCGAGGCCGAGCGCGAGCGGTTCACGTCCCGCACCGTCACCGGCCTGGACGACATCGAGCGGGCGCTGGACCTGACCCGCGCCCAGGGGTACGCCACCGACGCCGAGGAGACCTGGGAGGGCGTGGCCGCCGTGGCCGCCCCGATCTTCGACCGGCACCGCATGGCGGTCGGCGCGGTCGGCATTACCGGCGCGGTCGAGCGCGTCTGCCGGGACGGGGAGCCGCGCCCGGAGCTCATCGCGTCCGTGCGCGACACGGCCCGCTCGGTCTCGCGCGACCTCGGCGCCAAGCCCTTCTAGTTCCCCGCTCTTTTCCTCCGCTTTCCTGCGGGCCCGCTGTGGTCCTGATATGCCTGTCTTGCAGGTGTTTCCCGTGGTTCGCGATGGAGAGTGTGGTGGTCGTCACATAGCTATTGACGTCCTGGTAACATAGAGGAACACTTTGCGTACGTCGGTCGACATTGTCGAACGCTAAACGGCTTCAGTGCTCGCCATGGCCTCCGATCGGAACAAGCCCTTCCCACGAGGGCGGAGCCACCACTCCGGCCTCGGACGCAGACAAAGGAGTCGGTGTGTCCAACGCAGACATCATCATCGGTGAGGTCACCGGCACGGCGGTGCTCATCCTGCTCGGCGCCGGCGTGTGCGCCGCAGTCACGCTCAAGCGGTCCAAGGCCCAGAACGCCGGATGGCTCGCCATCGCCTTCGGCTGGGGCTTCGCGGTCCTCACCGGCGCCTACCTCGCCGCCGGCGTCTCCGGCGCCCACCTCAACCCCGCCGTCACCCTCGGCCTCGCCATCCAGGGCGGCACCGAGTGGAACCAGGTCCCCCTCTACATCGCCTCCGAGCTCGTCGGCGCCATGATCGGCGCCTTCCTCGCCTGGGTCGCCTACTACGGCCAGTTCAAGGCCCACATGGCCGACCTCGCCCACCAGCCCGAACCCGCCGAAGGCCCCGAGGACGCCGACGCCGCCGCGAACGCGAAGGCCGGACCGGTCCTCGGCATCTTCTCCACCGGCCCCGAGATCCGGGCCCCGTTCCAGAACCTCGCCACCGAGGTCATCGGCACCTTCGTCCTCGTCATCGCGATCCTCACGCAGGGCCTCAACGACGAGGGCAACGGCCTGGGCACCCTCGGCGTCCTCATCACCGCCCTGGTCGTCGTCAGCATCGGCCTCTCCCTCGGCGGCCCCACCGGCTACGCCATCAACCCCGCCCGCGACCTCGGCCCCCGCATCGTCCACGCCCTCCTGCCCCTCAAGGGCAAGGGCCGCTCCGACTGGGGCTACGCCTGGGTGCCCGTCGCCGGACCGCTCCTCGGCGGCGCCCTCGCCGGACTCCTGTACAACGTTGCCTTCGCCTAGACGCACCGACACAATCGAGACACCACCGCTTTGACAACGACGTTTTGGAGCGCATCATGACCGACACGCACACCGGCCCGTTCATCGCCGCCATCGACCAGGGGACCACCTCCTCGCGGTGCATCGTCTTCGACCGCGACGGCCGCATCGTCGCCGTCGACCAGAAGGAGCACGCCCAGATCTTCCCCAAGCCGGGCTGGGTCGAGCACGACGCCTCCGAGATCTGGCGGAACGTCCAGGAGGTCGTGGCCGGGGCCATGGTCAAGGCCGGCGCCGGCCGCGAGGACATCCTCGCCATCGGCATCACCAACCAGCGCGAGACCACCATGCTGTGGGACAAGCGCACCGGCAAGCCCGTCCACAACGCCATCGTCTGGCAGGACACCCGCACCGACCAGCTCTGCAAGCAGCTCGGCGGCGACGCCGGCCAGGACCGCTGGCGCCGCGAGACCGGCCTGCCCCTGGCCGCCTACTTCGCCGGCCCCAAGATCGCCTGGCTCCTCGACAACGTCGAAGGCCTGCGCGCCAAGGCCGAGGCCGGCGACCTCCTCTTCGGCACCATGGACTCCTGGGTCATCTGGAACCTCACCGGCGGCGTCAACGGCGGCGTCCACGTCACCGACGTCACCAACGCCTCCCGCACCCTCCTGATGAACCTCGAGGACCTCTCCTGGAACGAGGAGATCGCCGCAGAGATGGGCGTCCCGCTCCAGGTCCTCCCCGAGATCCGCTCCTCCGCCGAGGTCTACGGCGAGGTCAAGGGCGGCCCCCTCGAAGGCCTCCTCGGCGGCGTCCCCGTCGCCTCGGCCCTCGGCGACCAGCAGGCCGCCCTGTTCGGACAGACCTGCTTCAGCGTCGGCGAGGCCAAGTCCACCTACGGCACCGGCACGTTCATGCTCATGAACACCGGCGAGAAGCTCATCCACTCCGAGTCGGGCCTGCTGACCACCGTCGGCTACCGCATCGGCGACCAGGACCCGGTCTACGCGCTCGAGGGCTCGATCGCCGTCACCGGCTCCCTCGTCCAGTGGATGCGCGACCAGATGGGGCTCATCAGCACCGCGGCCGAGATCGAGACCCTCGCCCTCACCGTGGAGGACAACGGCGGGGCCTACTTCGTCCCCGCCTTCTCCGGCCTCTTCGCCCCCTACTGGCGCTCCGACGCCCGCGGCGTGATCGCCGGCCTCACCAGGTACGTCACCAAGGCCCACATCGCCCGCGCCGTCCTGGAGGCCACCGCCTGGCAGACCCGCGAGATCTCCGACGCCATGATCAAGGACTCCGGCGACGACCTCGTCGCGCTCAAGGTCGACGGCGGCATGACCTCCAACAACCTCCTCATGCAGTTCCTCGCCGACGTGCTCGACGCCCCCGTCGTGCGCCCGATGGTCGCCGAGACCACCTGCCTCGGCGCGGCCTACGCCGCGGGCATGGCCGTCGGCTTCTGGGACTCCGTCGAGGACCTGCGCGCCAACTGGCGCCGCGCCGCCGAGTGGACCCCGGACATGGACGCCGAGGTCCGCGACCGGGAGTACAAGAACTGGCTCAAGGCCGTCGAGCGGACCATGGGCTGGCAGGACGAATAGGAGCACCGCGATGACCACCTTGCAGCACGCCTCCGCGCCGGAGGCGGACCCGACCGGCGCGATCCGCTTCACCGAGCGGACCGACCGGGCCGAACAGCGCGAGGAGCTGTCGAACGTCACGTTCGACCTCCTCGTCATCGGCGGCGGCATCCTGGGCATCTCGACCGCCTGGCACGCCGCGCAGTCGGGGCTGCGGGTGGCGCTCGTGGACGCCGGGGACTTCGCCGGGGCCACCTCCTCGGCCTCGTCGAAGCTCCTCCACGGCGGCCTGCGCTACCTCCAGACCGGCGCGGTGAGACTGGTGGCCGAGAACCACTTCGAACGCCGCGCCGTCACCCGCCAGGTCGCCCCGCACCTGTCGCGGCCGCTCAAGTTCTACCTGCCGGTGTACAAGGGCGGCCCGCACGGCGCCGCGAAGCTCGGCGCGGGCGTCTTCGCGTACTCCGCGCTCAACGCCTTCGGCGACGGGGTCGGCCACCTCCTCAGCCCGGAGAAGGCCCGCCTGGCGGTGCCGGAGCTGCGCACCAAGGACCTCAAGGCGGTCGCCGTGTACGGCGACAGCCAGATGAACGACGCCCGCATGGCCCTGATGACCACGCGCGCCGCAGCCGACGCCGGTGCGGCCGTGCTCAACTACGCCGAGGTCACCGGCCTCCGCTTCACCGGCGGCCGCGTCAGCGGCGCCGACCTGCGCGACAAGGTGGACGGCACCGAGTTCGGCGTGGACGCCCACGTCGTCCTCAACGCCACCGGCCCGTGGGTCGACCACCTGCGGCGCATGGAGGACCCCGGCGCGGACCCGTCGATCCGCCTCTCCAAGGGCGCGCACCTCGTGCTCAAGCGCGTGTCGCCCTGGAAGGCCGCCCTCGCGACGCCGGTCGACAAGTACCGCATCGCGTTCGCGCTGCCGTGGGAGGACATGCTCCTGCTCGGCACCACCGACGAGATCTACGAGGGCGACCCCGGCGAGGTGCGGCCCACCAAGGCGGACTTCGAGCAGATCCTCGACGAGGCCGGCGTCTCGGTGCGCTCGGCGCAGCTCAAGCCCGAGCTCATCACGTACGCCTTCGCGGGGCTCCGGGTCCTGCCCGGCGGGCCGGGCGACACGTCCAAGGCCAAGCGGGAGACCGTGGTGACCGAGGGCCGCGGCGGGATGCTCTCGGTGGCGGGCGGCAAGTGGACCACGTTCCGCCACATCGGGCGGACCGTGATGAAGAAGCTGGCGGCCATGCCCGGGTACTCGCTCGGCGACGAGATGGAGCCGCTGGAGAACCTCCCGCGGCGCCTGCCGCTGCCGGGGATCGCGAACCCGCACGCCGTGGAGCACCGGCTGCTCTCCGAGGGCGGCGCGCCGCTGGCGGGCCTGGGGGAGGACACCGCGAGGCACCTCGCGACCCACTACGGCTCGATCGCCTTCGACGTCGCCCGCCTCGCGGGCGAGCACCCGGAGCTCGCCGAGCGCGTCCACCCGGACGCGCCGGAGATCTGGGCCCAGGTCGTGTACGCGCGCGACATGGAGTGGGCCGAGACGGCCGACGACGTGCTGCGCCGCCGCACCACCCTGATGATCCGCGGCCTCGACACCCCCGAGGTGCGGGCGCGGGTCCAGCAGATGCTCGACCGGAAATGAGGG
>NZ_JAJLQZ010000025.1 GCF_020991375.1 Glycomyces amatae
CTTGTTGCGCACCAGACCCCAAAAGGACCCAGCGACTTCGGTATGTGTCGAAGCATGTCCTGACCGATTTTCTACGGGACACCGAAGTGCCCCAAGGAAAAGACAGTCAAAAACAGTACCGATCAACTACCACCAGGACCTAGCCCAGCCAATAGCGATCAGCCCGCACGCTGACCATCCAAACACCCTGTTGAGTTCTCAAACAACACGCCAACAGAAGCAACCATCCATATCAGGATTCGACCTCAGTCGGAGCAACCCGAACAACGTTACTCGTCTCGAACCGCGCTGTCTAACCCGGGTCGATTGACCCTCGTCACAAGCGATTGAGCCTCTATAAAGTCTCAGGTGATCCCCGCGCTTCGATCCGGGCCGCGCCATGGCTTCAAGCCTGTCGCGTACTTCCGTGATCTCCGGACCGGCTTCGTTTTCCTCGGCCGTTCCGTTCCCCCGCGGGCAGAGACAAATATACACACCCTCGAGGGGGCCGAAACCAGGGGGGTCACCCGAGTTCTGACGATACGCCTGACCTGGGAAGACGTCAAGGAACCCTCAGCGGAGCGGCCTCCGCGCCACGGACCGGACCCTCGCCGCGGACGCTCTGCCGGGGCCCGCTCCGACTGTTAGCCTGCGAGCGAAGGAACTCCGATCAAAGGAGAAGGCATGTCAGTCACTCGCAATGCACGCACCCGCTGGACCGGCGGACTCCAGGACGGCGGGGGTGTCACCAGCTTCGTGTCGTCCGGCCTGCCGGACACTCCGGTGACCTGGGCGTCGCGCGCGAACGACCCGGAGGGCAAGACCAGCCCCGAGGAGCTCATCGCCGCGGCCCACGCCTCCTGCTACTCCATGGCGCTGTCGGCCGGCCTGGGCAAGGCCGGTTACACCGCGGAGGAGATCGTCACCGAGGCCGGCGTGGACTTCAAGCCGGGCACCGGGATCACCGGCATCGCGCTCACCGTGCGGGCCGTGATCCCCGGGATCGAGAAGGACGAGTTCGACCGGCTCGCGGCGGAGACCAAGGACGCCTGCCCCGTGAGCCAGGCGCTCAAGGCGGTCCCGATCTCGCTCGAGGCGACCCTGGGCTAGGGTCCTCAACAAACGCTGAGAATTTCATATTCACGCACAGTGTGCGCGAAAGCATCGGATGCACCATCCGTGGCCGCAGGGCCACGGTCCGAACGCGGGCGGTCCGTTCGCGAGCGGCGCGGTGGACGTTGGTTTCGCGCACTTGTTTGTAGCCAGGCCTGCCTGCCCAGTTGCAAACCGATATCGCGAAGAGGAGGGAGTTCTCGTGACTGCTCCTGACAGCACTGGTAGGCGGTTCACCGCCTACACCATCCGGCATCTCGACGAGTTGCTCCAACGAGCGCCGCTGACCGAGGAGCAGCGGCTCCGAACGAGGGCCGTGGCGTCGGTCCTCCCGTTCCGTACGAACGCCTACGTGGTCGATGAGCTCATCGACTGGGACCACCCCTTCGACGACCCGATGTTCCGGCTGGTCTTCCCGCAGGAGGACATGCTTCCGGAGGCGGACGTCGACCACATCGCCGGCCTGCTCAAGGCGGACGCCCCGAGGGCGGAGGTGACGGCCGCCGCCAACGGGATCCGGTACAAGCTCAACCCCCACCCCGCGGGGCAGCTGGCGCTGAACGTCCCCAAGGCCGGCGCGGAGCCGATCCCCGGGCTCCAGCACAAGTACCGCGAGACGGTGCTGTTCTTCCCGCAGCAGGGCCAGACCTGCCACGCGTACTGCACGTACTGCTTCCGCTGGGCGCAGTTCGTGGGGATCGCCGACCTGAAGATGGCGAACAACGACGTGGACCAGCTGGCCGGCTACGTGCGGGACCACCCCGAGGTGAGCAGTGTGCTGCTGACCGGCGGCGACCCGATGATCATGGGCGAGCCGGTGCTGCGGCGGTACATCGACCCGCTGCTGGAGATCGACCACGTCGAGTCGATCCGGATCGGGTCGAAGGCGCTGGCCTACTGGCCGCAGCGGTTCGTGTCGGACCCCGACGCGGACGACACGCTGCGGCTGTTCGAGCGCGTGGTGGCGTCCGGGCGGAACCTGGCGTTCATGGCGCACTTCTCCCATGAGAAGGAGCTCGAGTCGGAGGTCGTGCGGGAGGCGGTGCGCCGCATCCGGTCCACCGGCGCGGTGATCCGGACGCAGGCGCCGCTGATCCGGACGATCAACGACGACGCGGAGCAGTGGGAGGGGATGTGGCGGACCCAGCACAAGCTGGGGATGGTCCCTTACTACATGTTCGTGGAGCGGGACACCGGTCCGCGTGACTACTTCTCGGTGCCGCTGTGGCGGGCCTGGGAGATCTACCGCGACGCGTTCAGCCGGGTCTCGGGCCTGTGCCGGACGGTGCGGGGCCCGTCGATGTCGGCCACGCCGGGCAAGGTCACGGTGGACGGGGTCGTGCAGATCGGCGACGAGAAGGTGTTCGCGCTGCGGATGCTCCAGGCGCGGGACCCCGCGATCGTGGGGGTTCCGTTCTACGCGAAGTTCGATGAGACCGCCGTGTGGGTGGACGATCTGAAGCCCGCGTTCGCGGACAGGTTCCCGTTCGAGTAGACCCGTCCTTCGTCGGCTGGACGTGTCTGTGAGCCGGAGCGGCCTCGCGCCGCTCCGGCTCTTCGCGTGTCAGGCGGTGTGGAGGGCGAAGCCGGTGGTGCCTTCGGGTTCGAGGCCGGGCTTGAGGCGCTTGTGCTCGTCGTAGTCGTCGGTCTGCCTGCGGTAGGCGATCGGTTCGGTCTCGGCGAGGGTCTCGAGGCGTTCTTTGAGCTGTTTGACCGTGTCGGCGTAGTCGGACTGCCAGCCGGCGCCGGTGATCACCGTCGGCGGGAGGACCTGCATGCCGGTGTAGAAGAGGACGCCGTGCTGGATCGGGAAGAGCAGGTCGTTGATGTCGCCGTTGACGCCGCGGTCGGAGAGGTGGGCATCGGCGGCGCCGGTGGTCACGACGATCATGGCGCGTTTGCCGGCGAGGACGCCGTCGCCGTAGCGCTTCCAGGTCCGGGAGGAGCCGTAGCCGAAGCCGTGGGTGAAGACCCGGTCCATCCAGCCCTTCATGATGGCGGGGACGGTGAACCACCAGAGGGGGAACTGGAGGATGACGGCGTCGGCGGCGAGGAGGCGTTCCTGCTCGGCCTTGATGTCGGAGGCCAGGGTGCCCTTCTCCCACGCCTCGGCCGTGGCGGCCATGAAGTGCTCGTTCTCGGTGGGGCCGAAGTCGTCGAAGTCGGCGACGGCCTTCCAGTTCATGGCGTAGAGGTCGGAGACGGTGACGGTGTGGCCGAGGCCTTCGAGGGTGCCGACGGCTTCGTCGCGCAGGGCGGCGTTGAACGAGGCGCGGTGGGGGTGGGCGTAGACGATGTGGATGTTCATGCGGACCATCGTGCGGCGGATGCGCGGGGGCTGCCAGACGTCTGTTCGACCTGGGGTCGTTCGACCCTAGGACTGACAGACCTAGGCATCGGGGCTTCGCGGCGGCGATACTTGCCGCGGAGGTTCGAGTGATGTCATCTGATGCGACCGGGGTCCACAGGCTCGAGGACGTCGTGGACTTGGGGAAGTTCCTACAGGCGCGGCGCGCTCGCGTGAACCCGGCCGAGGTGGGGTTGCCCGACAACGACCGGCGGCGGGTGCCGGGGCTGCGCCGGGAGGAGCTGGCGCTGCTGGCCGGGGTGAGCGTGGACTACTACACGCGCCTGGAGCAGGGGCGGGCGAAGCGGCCGTCGGAGCAGGTGCTGGACGCGGTGGCGCGGGCGCTGCGGTTGGACGAGACGACGCGGGCGCATCTGCACCGGCTGGCGGGGAACGTGCGGCTGGGTCCGCGGCGGATCGGCGCCAAGGTGCGGCCGTCGCTGGAGACGATGCTGGCCGCGGTGGAGCACTTCCCGGCGCTGATCATGAACCACCGGCAGGACGTGCTGGCCTCGAACCGGCTGGCGCGTCTGCTGTACGGCGGGTTCGGGTGGGATCTGGAGTGCGGGCCGAACTTCGTGCGGATGCTGTTCGACGAGGACACGCACCCGTTCTTCCCGGACTGGGAGACGGTGTGCGCGCCGGAGGCGGTGGCGCAGCTGCGGAAGATGTCGGCGCTGTTCCCCGACGATCCGGAGCTGGTGGCGCTGATCGGCGGGCTGTCGGTGGAGCACCGGTACTTCGCGGAGCTGTGGGCGCGGGCCGAGGTGATGGACTGCAACATCGGGACGGTGCGGTTCGACCATCCGATGGTGGGTCCGTTCGAGCTGTACAAGGACCAGTTCCGGGTGGCCGACGGGTCGGGCCAGATGCTGGTGACGCTGACGGCGGCGCCGGGGACGGACGGGTACGAGAAGCTGGCGCTGCTGGGGGCGGGCGGGTAGCCTCCCGCCCCCGGCGGCGCGTCAGGCGATGGGCAGCTGGTCGGCGACGCTGATCCAGTCGGCGGTGCCGCGGCCGGTGGCGGCGAGCTCGTCGAGGTGCCGCATGAGCGGTTCGAGGAGGTCCGCGCCGACCCCCTGCTCGCGGGCGGCCGTGATGAGCGCTCCGACCGCGGCCCGGGCGAAGTCGACGTCCTGGCCGCGGGCGGGGTCGTGGTCGCCGCTGTTGTGGGCGGCTCTGTCGAGTTCGGCGCCGAAGCGGCCCAGGTGCGGCAGGATCGCGCCGAGCCAGCCGCCGACCTCGCCGGCGGTGTCGGCCGCGGTGGCGCCGACGGTGCGCATCATGGCGACGGCCTGGAAGAGCCCGCCGAACATCTGGTACATCGCGGTCAGGAGCGCCATGTCCTTGAGCGAGGCGAGTCCGGCGTCCTCCCCCTGGTAGTCGGCGGCGCCGAGGGTCTCCAGCAGGGCGCGGGCGGTGTCGTAGGCGGACCGGTCCCCGGAGTAGAGGAGCCGGGAGGCGGGGGTGCCGATCATGTCCGGGGTCGCCATGATCGCGCCGTCGAGGTAGGTCAGGCCGTGCTCGGCGGCCCAGGCGGCGGTGGCGCGGGCCTGGTTGGGCGTGGTCGTGGTGAGGTTGACCAGGGTCCGGCCCTTGAGTTCGGCGGCGACCGGTTCGAGGTGCTCGCGGACGCTGGCGTGGTCGAAGAGGACGACCAGGACGACGTCGGCGGCGGTGACGGCTTCGGCGACCGTGGCGGCGGCGCGGGATCCGGCTTCGGCGTGGGGTTCGGTCTTGGCGGCGGTGCGGTTCCACACGACGGTGGCGTGGCCGGTGTCGCGGAGGCAGGCGGTGATGGCGGAGCCCATGGCGCCGAGGCCGAGGACTGCTGCGGTCGGGTTCGTCATGACGTGGTTCCTTACGGGTTGATGGTGAGTCGGTCGATGATGCGGTTCCAGACGGTCGTCGCATAACCGCGCCGGCGCAGGCGCGCGGCGATCGCCGAGGCCGAGGACGGTGAGGCTGCCTTGCGGCATGGCGTGCTCCTATGCGGCGTCGCCGCGGAAGACGCGGTAGACCGGGACGGTCTCCCCGGCCTTCTCGCTGGCGTCGAGCGCGCGCTGGTAGTAGTCCTGGATGGTCCTGGTGAGGGCGGCGTCCACCCCCGCGTCCTCGCTGGCGTCGATGACGTGCTGGGCGCCGGCGTGCATCATCCTGAGGCTCGCGAGGTCGTCCCAGCCGCCCTGCTTGGCGGCTCCGGCGAAGTAGCGGGTGAAGTCGCGCCGGCTGCCGGCGTCGTCCTCGCTGAGCGCGACGAACGTGTCGATGTCGCCGCCGGAGCGCTCGATCATGGCCAGCGCCTGCTGGAGGGAGGCGAGGTAGGCGTGGAACATGGCGAGCTCCGCCTGGTAGTACAGCTGGGCGAGCCCGTAGTCGGCGCCGAGGTACTCGTTCGCGCAGAGCAGTTCGAGCAGGGGGCGGAGGGACTCGTGGAGGTCCCGGGGGCCGCTGACGTACAGGTGCGACGCGGGGTGCCGGATGTCGTCGCTCTGGGTCATGTAGGCGCCGGTGAGGAAGCGGGCGCCGCGGTCGAGGACCCATCCGGCGCCCTTGGCGGTGTTGGCCGGGGAGTCGGAGGAGAGGTTGACGACGGTCCTGCCGGCGAGGTCGCCCTGCTCGAGGACGCCGTACATGGCGTCGTAGTGGATGAGGGAGAGCAGGATCGTGTCGTTGGCGGCGATGGCCTCGGCGGCGGTGGCGGCGGGCCTGGCGCCGAGTTCGGCGAGGGCCTCGGTCTTGCCGGGGCTGCGGTTCCAGACGGTGACGTCGACGCCGGCCTCCAGGAGGACGCGGGCGGTGGCGCGGCCCATGGGGCCGAGCCCCATGACGGTGACGGACTTGTGATCGGACATGTTGCGCCCCTTAGGAAGTGGTGGGTTCTTGGTCGCCTCGGCGGTCTCCATGGTCGGTCGCCGCGGGTAGGCTTCGCAAGACCGCACCTCCAGGTGGGGTTGCTTACGTCGAGGTTCGGAATATGGCCGGGAGGGGTCCGATGCAGGCAGCGAGTGACGTAGATCAAACCTGCGGCATGTCGATCGCGATCGACGTCGTCGGCGGGAAGTGGAAGATGCACCTGATGTGGGTGCTCGCCGAGGGGCCGGTCCGGTTCGGGCGGATCAGGCGCAAGCTCGACGGGGTGAGCGAGAAGGTGCTCGCGGAGAACCTGCGGCAGCTGGAGGCGAGCGGGATCGTGCACCGGGAGCTGTACGCGGAGGTGCCGCCGCGCGTGGAGTACTCGCTGACGCCGCTGGGCGTGTCGCTGAGCGAGGCGCTCGAGCCGCTGGAGGTGTGGGGGGACGCGAACCGCGACGCGCTGGCGCCGCGGTCCGGTGTCGCCGCCTGCTAGAGGCGGCTCAGATCGGGGGCGCCTCGCGGCGGCGGTACTCCCCGCCGTCGTCGGTGCGTTCGAGGAGGAGCTCGTCGATCATGTCGCGGCGCAGCTGGAGCGGGTCGTCGTACTCGGCCGCCAGCGCCTCGGTGATCTCGCGCTCGGTGTAGACGCGGTCGAACGCGAAGAGGCGCCCGGCGAGGTCCTTGAGCAGCGCGACGCGGGTGCGGCGGTTGACCGGGCGGGCGCTGATGCGGCCGTTCGAGTACAGCTGGGCGATCTCGGGGGCGACGCCGGGGGGCGCGTCGGGCCTGGCGGCGCGGGCGGCCGCGGCGGCGTCGCGGAACGCGTCGGGGGCGGCGCGGACCCTGCCGTCCTCGCGGACCACCAGGCCCGCCTCGAACAGGCGCATGAGGGCGCGTTCGGCGCGGGGGTGGCGGGCGTTCAGCTCGGCGACGCCGAGCCCCGGGTCGGCGAGGACGATCTCGGCGAAGACCCGGAGCCGCTCGGGGTCGGCGAGGGCTTTGACGATGGCGTGGCTCGGTTCTGCGGAAGCTGCTGGCATCCGGACAGACTGGTGCAGCCGGGCCGGGCGGTCAACGGGTTTAGGCGTCGGCGAGGGTGCGCAGGTAGGCGAGGTCGACGCCTTCGAGCGTGTCCAGGCGCAGGACCTCGAGGTCGGCGGGCAGTTCGACCTCGCTGGGGACGGCGAGGGTGACCGCGCCCGAGGCGAGGCCCGAGCCGACGCCGGAGACCGAGTCCTCGACGACGACCGAGCGCCTGATGTCGACGCCGAGCTTCTCTGCGGCGGTCTGGTAGGGCTCGGGGTGGGGTTTGCGCTGGTCGACCTCGTCGCCGCAGATGGTGATGTCGAAGTTGCCGGGGCCGAGCTGGTCGATGATGATCTCGGCCAGTTCGCGCGGGGTCGAGGTGACCAGGGCGGTGGGGACGTCGGCTGCGCGGGCCTCGAGGAGGAGCTCCTGCGCGCCGGGCTTCCAGTCGACGCCCTCGGCGAAGAGCTCCTTCATGCGCCTGCGCAGCCACAGCAGCCGCGCGGGGGCCTCGCTGAGGGGGAGGCCGAGGCTCTCGAGGAGCATGAGGACCGAGGCGTCCTCGTTGGTGCCGACCATGCGGGCGCGGACGGCCGGGTCGAGCCTGCCGCCGAGGAGTTCGGCGAGCTCCTCGATGCCGGTGTCCCAGACCCGCTCGGAGTCGACGAGGGTGCCGTCCATGTCGAAGAGCACGGCTTGCGGGAACGCAGGCGTAGGTCGATCAGTCACGCCGTCAACAGTACGGGCGTCGCGGTTGCCGGAGCCCGGTTCGCGGCGGAGCCGCGGGGCAGCTCACACCGTGCGGCGGAGCTGCGGGGCGGCCCGCAAGGCGAGGTGCGGTCGCGGGACGGCTCACGGGGCGGGGCGGCTCGCGCAGTGGGACGGAGCCGCCGGGCGGGCCCGCACGGCGCGGCGGGCTCGCACGGCGGAGCGCGGCCTCAGGCGAGTCCGGCGCGGTGGTGGCGGCGGCACAGGACGGTGTAGGAGTCCATGTCGCCGACTTCCACGACGTCGCCGGAGAAGACCATGACGCCCTCGCGCACGCGCGCGTTGTGCGTGCCGCGACCGCCGCACCAGCAGTTGACGCGCACCGGCAGCTCCTCGACGCGGTCGGCGAGCTCGATGAGCCGCTGCGCGGCCGGGAAGAGCCTGCCGAGGAAGTCGGTCTTGAGGCCGAAGGCGTACACGTCGAGGTCGAGGCCGTCGACGGCGTCGGCGAGGTGGTTGATCTGCTTGGGGGCCTCGAGGAACTGGACCTCGTCGACGACGACGTACGGGGGCTTGATCGCGGCGAGGTCGTCGTAGATGTCGAAGCCGGGCTTGACCTCCTTGGCCTCGTGGCTGAGCCCGAGGCGGCTGGAGACGACGCCTTCGCCGCCGCGGTCCATCGAGGTGTAGACGACGCCCTCGCCGCCGAGCGAGTGGTGGTACTGGAGGGCCAGGGTGGACTTACCGGCGTCCATGACGCCGAGATAGGCGACGAGTTCGTGCGACATGGCCCTATGGTGCCGGGCGGGCGGCGGGCCGGTGAACGCGGCCGCGGGTTCGGTGCCCGGCGCCCCAACGGCACCGGGCACCGCCCGGGGTCACTTCGCGTTGAAGTAGCTCGCCTCCGGGTGGTGGAGGACGATCGCGTCGGTGGACTGCTCCGGGTGGAGCTGGTCCCCTTCGGACAGTTCGACGCCGATGCGGTCGGCGCCCAGGAGGTCGACGAGGGTCGCGCGGTCGGCGAGCTCGGGGCAGGCCGGGTAGCCGAAGGAGTAGCGGCAGCCGCGGAAGTCGACGTCGAGGAGGCCCTTGAGGTCGCCGGGGTCGGCGTCGCCGACGGTGCCGCCGCCGGGCAGGACCCACTCGCGGCGCATGCGGCGGTGCCAGTACTCGGCGAGCGACTCGGTCAGCTGCACGGTGAGCCCGTGGACCTCGAGGTAGTCGCGGTAGGCGTTGGCCTTGAACAGTTCGCCGGTGTACTCGGAGACCTTGGCGCCCAAGGTGACCAGCTGCATGCCGAGCACGTCGAGGCGTCCGCCGTCCTTGGCGCGGAAGAAGTCGGCGAGGCACAGGCGCCGCCCCTGCCGCTGGCGCGGGAAGGTGAAGCGGGCGCGCTCGGCGTGGCCGTTCTCGTCCAGGACGACGAGGGTGTTGCCCTCGGCGTAGGCCGGGAAGTACGCGTAGGCGACCTTGGCCTCGATGACGTTGTCGGTGGCGAGGCGGTCGAGCCAGTAGCGCAGGCGCGGGCGGCCCTCGGTCTCGACCAGCTCCTCGTAGGAGGGCCCGTCGTCGCCGCGCGTGGGTTTGAGGCCCCACTGGCCGAGGAAGGTCGCGCGCTCGTCGAGCAGCGGCGCGTACTCGGCCAGCGCGACGCCCTTGACGACGCGGGAGCCGAAGAACGGCGGGACGGGGACCTCGACGTCGGCGGCCACGTCGGAGCGCACGGAGGTGTCGTCCAGGTCCGGGAGGGACTCGGCGACCATCGTGGCCTGCTTGGCGCGGCGCTGGCGGCGCAGGGCGATCTTCGCCTCCTTCTCGGGGTCGGTGATCGGCACGCCGGTGCGGCGGGCGGTCATGACCCGGTTCATGAGGTCGAGGCCCTCGAAGGCGTCGCGGGCGTAGTGGACCTGGCCGCCTTCGAACATCTCGCGCAGGTCGTCCTCGACGTAGGCGCGGGTGAGCGCGGCGCCGCCGAGGAGGACGGGCCAGCGCCGGTGGAGGCTGCGGGCCATCATCTCGGCGAGGTTGTCCTTCATGATCACGGTGGACTTGACGAGCAGGCCGCTCATGCCGATGACGTCGGCGCCGTGCTCCTCGGCGGCGTCGAGGATGGCGTTGATGGGCTGCTTGATGCCGAGGTTGACGACGGTGTAGCCGTTGTTGGACAGGATGATGTCGACGAGGTTCTTGCCGATGTCGTGGACGTCGCCGCGGACGGTGGCCAGGACGATGGTGCCCTTGTCGGTGCTGTCGGCCTTGTCCATGTGGGGTTCGAGGTGGGCGACGGCGAACTTCATGGCCTCGGCGGACTGGAGGACGAACGGCAGCTGCATCTCCCCCGCGCCGAAGCGGTCGCCGACGACCTTCATGCCCTCGAGGAGGTGGTCGTTGATGATGTCGAGGGGGCGCCGGCCTCCGGTGAGGGCCTCGTCGAGGTCGGCGTCCATGCCGTTCTTGTCGCCGTCGATGATGCGCTGGGCGAGGCGCTCGCCGAGCGGGAGGGCGGCGAGGGCCTCGGCGCGGGCCTCCTTGGAGCCGGCGAGGCTGACGCCGTCGAAGATCTCGATGAGCCTCTGGAGCGGGTCGTAGTCCTCGGCTCGGCGGTCGTAGACCATGTCGAGGGCGACCTGCTTGTGCTCCTCGGGGATCGAGGCCATCGGCAGGACCTTGGAGGAGTGGACGATGGCGCTGGTCATCCCGGCCTCGACGCATTCGTGGAGGAACACGGAGTTGAGGACCTGGCGGGCGGCCGGGTTGAGGCCGAAGGAGATGTTGGAGACGCCGAGGGTGAAGTTGACGCCCGGGTACAGGCGGGCGATCTCGCGGATGGCGGCGATGGTCTCGAGGCCGTCGCGGCGGGTCTCCTCCTGGCCGGTGGAGATGGGGAAGGTGAGGGCGTCGACGAAGATGTCCTCGATCCTCATGCCCCAGGTTCCGGTGAGGTCGTCGATGAGGCGGGCGGCGACCCGCACCTTCCAGTCGCGGTCGCGGGCCTGGCCCTCCTCGTCGATGCACAGGGCGACGACGCCCGCGCCGTGCTCGACCACGAGCGGCATCATCCGCTGGTAGCGGGAGGTCGGGCCGTCGCCGTCCTCGAAGTTGACGGAGTTGACGACGCACTTGCCGCCGAGGGCCTCGAGGCCGGCTTCGACGACGTTCGGCTCGGTGGAGTCGAGCATGATCGGGAGCGTGGAGGCGGTGGCGAAGCGGGAGGCGAGGACCCGCATGTCCTCGGCGCCGTCGCGGCCGACGTAGTCGACGCACAGGTCGAGCAGGTGGGAGCCGCCGCCGGCCTGCTCGCGGGCGATCTCGACGCAGCGGTCGTAGTCGGCGGCGAGCATGGCGTCGCGGAAGGCCTTGGAGCCGTTGGCGTTGGTGCGCTCGCCGATGTTGAGGATCGAGGCGTCCTGCCGGAACGGGACGTGGTGGTAGGAGGAGGAGACGCCCGCTTCGAGGACCGGCGTGCGCTCCCGGGGCGCGGCGAGGTCCTGAGGAGCGCCGCCGAGGCGGGCGCGGACGGCCCGGATGTGGTCGGGGGTGGTGCCGCAGCAGCCGCCGACGAGGCTCACCCCGAAGTTGCCGACGAACTCCTCGTGGGCGTCGGCGAGCTCCTCGGGGGTGAGCGGGTAGACCGCGCCGTTCGGGCCGAGGACGGGCAGGCCGGCGTTGGGCATGACCGAGATCGGGACGGGCGAGTGGCGCGAGAGGTAGCGGATGCTCTCGCTCATCTCGTCCGGGCCGGTGGCGCAGTTGAGGCCGATGACGTCGATGCCGAGCGCGGTGAGGCTGGTCAGGGCCGCGCCGATCTCGCCGCCGACGAGCATGGTGCCGGTGGTCTCGACGGTGACCTGGGCGATGACCGGCACGTTCGTGCCGAGGTCGGCGTTGGCGCGCTTGGCGCCGATGACGGCGGCCTTGGCCTGGAGGAGGTCCTGGGCGGTCTCGACGAGGAGGGCGTCGGCGCCGCCTTCGATGAGGCCGGCGGAGCACTCCTGGTAGTGGTCCCTCAGGAGCGCGAAGGGCGCGTGCCCGAGGGTGGGCAGGCGGGTGCCGCCGCCCATGGAGCCGAGGACGAAGCGGGGCCACTCGGGGGTCGCGTACTCGTCGGCCTTCCGCCGGGCGAGGCTCGCGGCGGCGCGGGCGATCTCGCGGGCGCGGTCCTCGATGCCGTACTCGACGAGGCCGCCGTAGTTGGCGTTGAAGCTGTTGGTCTCGACGCAGTCGGACCCGGCGGCGAGGTAGGCGTCGTGGATGCCCAGGACGATGTCGGGCCGGGTCAGGGAGAGGATGTCGGAGAGGCCCTCGTGGCCGTCGTAGTCCTCCATCGTGGGGTCGAAGGCCTGGAGCATCGTCCCCATGCCTCCGTCGGCGATCACGACGCGGCGGCTCAGGACATCGAGGAACAGGCTCTTCTCAGACACGTGGTCAAGGGTACTGGCGGGTGCCGACAAGTGGGAAGGAGGTTTCATTTGTTGGGAGGTGTGACTTGCGCTGCGACGCCGTCGAGGAGGGTCGCCAGCGCGGACTCGAACAGGGCGTCGAACTCGACGAAGGGCGCGGCGGGGAACTGGTCCGACAGGTGCGGGAGGCCGCCCGCCTCGGCGAGCGCCGCCACGGCGCCGGCGGCCTCGCGGCGCCACCACTCCTCGATGGTCGGGCCCGAGTCCGCGGCGGCGAGCTCGGCCGCGGGCAGCAGGGCGAGGCCCTGGACCAGGCCGGAGACGGCCAGGTAGGCGGCCATGGCCCGCGAGGCGGGGAGGCCGGCGTCGCGGGCGGCGGCGATGGACCGCTCGGCCCCGGCGAGGACGCCGGGCTCCAGGGGCGGGCGGGTGGTCGCCAGGACGCGGAGGAGCCACGGGTGGCGGCGGTACAGGCGCCACTCCTCGCGGGCCTCGTGCTCGAGGCGGGCGCGCCACCCGGTGACGGCGGCGGGCGGCGGCCGCGAGGCTCCGGCGGCGGTGTCGGCCATCGCGGCGACGAGGGCGGTGCGGCTGGAGAAGTGCCGGTAGAGGCCGGCCGTGGCGACACCGAGGGCGGTGGCCAGGCGCCGCATGGTGACCGCTTCGAGGCCCTCGGCGTCGGCGAGGGCGATCGCGGCGGCGGTGATCCGGGCTGGCGTGAGGGGACCGGTGCGCACCGGGCGTGGTTCGGGGGCGGCCCGCCTGCGGGCGCGGTAGGCGCGGGCCTGGCAGGCCCGGGAGCAGTAGCGGCGGGGGCGGCCGCGCCCGGTGGGGGCGATCGCGGTCCCGCAGACGGCGCACGCGGCGATGGCGGCCTCGTTTCGTCACGCGTGGAAGGTGTGACGTAATAATAGTGCTTCTACTCTTCCGCAGCTAGGTTCGTCTCGTTCGGAACGGGGTTCACGCGGAAGGGGAACGGCATGGGGACGGTGACGGTGCGCAGGGCCGGGGCGGGCGACGCGGCGGCGGTGACGGCGGCGTACGCGGCCGCCACGGCGGACGAGGCGGTCAACGCCTGGGTCATGGGGTCCGGGGAGGTGCCGCCGGAGCTGCTCGAGGCGCATTTCTCCGCGTACGTCGCGGCGGCGATCGAGCGGGACGAAGTGTGGCTCGCGGGCGGGGGCGGGGAGGTCTGGACCGTGTCGGTGTGGGTCCGGGTGGACTCGGCCGAGCGGATCGAGGCCGACGCCGAGGAGTTGGCCGCGGCCGCGGAGGAGCACGGCCTGGCGGTGCTGGAGCGGGCGGCGCTGGTCGCCCGGACGGTGGCGGCGGCGCACCCGCGGGACTTCCCGCACCTGCACCTGCATTCGATCGCCACGGTGCCCTGGCTGCGCGGCGAGGGGGCGGGTGGGGCGCTGCTGGCCGAGCGGCTGCGGCTCGCGGACGAGGAGGGGCTGCCGGTGTACCTGGAGGCGAGCACGGCGCGTTCGGCGCGGCTGTACGAGCGGGCCGGGTTCGCCGCCGCGGGCGCGCCGATCGCGCTGCCCGGGGGCGGGCCGGAGCTGGTCCCGATGTGGCGGCGCTGAGCGGCGGCGCTCGTGTCGCGCGGCGGCCCGCGCGGCCGCCTAGGATGCGCGTATGGACACCCTCCTTCTGCTGTTCCTCGCCGCCGTCGGCTTCTACGTCCTGTACTGGACCGTCCGCTACGCGGTGCGGCACGCGCTTGCGGACGCCGACGAGCGACGGTCGGGATCCGGCGCCGACGGGGGTAGCATCGAGTCGTAACGGCCGTCTCTCCCGAAGGGGCCCATATGGATACAGTCGACAATCGCCTGTGGACCGAAGTGACCGATCCCGCGAGGCTGCGGGAGATCGTCGGCGAGGTGATGCCTCAGGCGGCGCAGAAGGAGCGGGCGACGCTCCACGAGCACGACCGGGCCTGGCTGGCGGCCTCCCCCTACTGCGTGATCGCGACCTCGGACGCCGAGGGCAACTGCGACGCCTCCCCCAAGGGCGACCCGGCCGGGAAGCTCGTCCACGTGCTCGACGACGCCACGGTCGCCATCCCCGAGCGCAAGGGCAACCACCGGGTCGACGGCTACCGGAACGTGCTGGCGAACCCGCGCGTCGGGCTGCTCTCGCTGCTGCCGGGCCGCCGGGAGACGCTGCGGATCAACGGGCGCGCCCGGGTGGTCTCGGACGCGCCCTTCTTCGAGGACATGGTCGTCAAGGGCCACCGGCCGGTGCTCGCGCTGGTGGTGGAGATCGAGACGATCTTCTTCCACTGCGGCAAGGCGTCCATGCGCTCGGGGATCTGGAAGCCCGAGACATGGACGCCCGAAGCCCTGCCCCCGCACGCGCGGATGGTCAAGGACACGCAGGTGATCGAGCAGACCTACGAGGAGCTGGTCGACAAGTACGGGCCCAAGTACGAGCAGGGCTTGTACTGAAAGGCTCAGCCGAGCAGGGTTTGTACTAGGAGGCTCAGCCGAACAGGGTTTGCACTAGAAGGCCCGGCCGAGCAGGGTTTGCGCCGAGGGGCTCGGCCGAGCGCGGTTCGCGCTCGGGAGCCCGCTCGGGCGGGGCCGGTGCCGAGCGGTGCTCGGACCGGCTCCTTACCGGCCCTCGGCCAAGAGGCGTTCGATCGACTCGTCGTCGCAGGTCTCCCAGAACTCCCCCACCACGTCCTCCAGCTGCTCCATCGATCCCGCGTCGAAGAGCTTGTCCTGGTAGTGCGTGATGTCGTAGTCGATGGTGCCCATCGCGTAGAGGTCGAGCGGCATGATCGTCATGTCGCGGAACTCGTCGATCTCGCCGTACGAGGAGAGGATGCCCGCCCCGTAGGCCTTGAGGCCGTCCTTCTCGCTCATGACCCCGAACTCGAGGGTGAACCAGAAGACGCGGGAGACGAACTCGAGCGCGTCCTCGGAGTGGACGCGGCGGGCCGCCTCGCCCGCGGCCCGGTAGAGGGCGGCGAAGCGCGGTGAGGCCAGCGCGTTGGCGTGGCCGATGACCTCGTGGACGACGTCCGGTTCGGGCGTGTAGAGCGGCACCGAGTGGTGCCGGATGTACTGGGTCGCGTGGAACCTCCCGTCGGAGAGCACCCCGTAGAACTCGCGCAGCGGCACCAGCCCGGCCGCGGGCAGGTAGCTGAACCCGGTGAGCGGTTCGAGGGCCTCGGAGACCTCGTGGAGCTGCGGGATGTGGTCGGCGGGGAGTTTGAGCCGCTCGCCGCCCTCCAGGTACTCGCGGGCGGCCAGGGCCTGGTGCTTGACCGCGAGTTCGGCGCTGACCAGGCGCCAGATCTCGTGTTCGGTGTCGGTGTAGGAGACCTCGGGCATGGGTAGGCCCGGCTCCCACTTCATTGCGAGTCCCGCGATGGCGTTGCGCCGCTCGCGGTACTCGGGGTCGGCGAAGCCCGGGTGGTTCTCACCCAGTTCCACGACGACCGTGCCGTCGGCGTCGGTGTTGACCGGCGCGAAGTACTGTCCTTCTTCGAACATGAGAACAGTCCATCAGGTGGGACGCCGCCTGTCAACGCAGTCGCGGGACTGGCAAGCCCTGTCCCCCGCCGGTCAGGCGAAACGCAGCCTCCCGGGGGTCTCGGTCGGCGCGGCCTTGGCGAGGAAGGCGCGGCGCTGGGCGTCGAAGCCGTGGCGGTCGTCGAAGAAGTCCCGGGCCATCTCGGCGAGCTCGAGGGTCTGGTAGTACGACAGGGGCTTGGCATCGGCGCGGCGGCGGGCCTTGGCGGCGTACATGCGCCCGCGGGTGACCGGCTCGTTGTAGCCGATGGCGACGGCGCGGAGCCAGCGCTGGAACTCGTTCCAGTCGCGGGGGCCGACCGCGCCGATGAGGCCGATCTGGGCGGCGTGGGCGGCGGAGATCGGGAGGTTGTCGTTCAGGAGCCGGGCGGCGGTGTCCTCGCCGACGCGGTCGGCGACCGACCAGGTGTGCAGCTCCGAGCCGAAGATGCCCATGTCGTAGTACGGGTTGAGGACGGTGCCGTCGCGGGCGACGGTGACGTCGGCGCAGAGGGCGGTCATGACGCCGCCGGCGCCGGCGTTCGCGGAGAACGCGGCGACGGTGAGCTGGTCGGCCTCGGCGATCGCCAGGCACAGCTCGTCGATGGCGTTGATGTTGTCCCAGGCCTCGGCGGCGGGGTCCTCCGCGGCGTCGATGACGCCGAGGTGGATGCCGTTGGAGAAGGCGTGCTCGGTGCCGGTGATGACGAGGATGCGGGTGTCCTCGGTGAGGGCCTTCTCGACCGCTCCGGTGAGGCGGCGGCACTGCTCGGTGTGCATGGCGCCGTTGTAGGAGCGGAGGGTGAGGTAGCCGATGTCGCCTTCGCGGCGGTAGGCGGTCTCGCTGATGGCCGCGGGCGCGGGCTTGAACGCGGCGTGGCGGGCGTCGAGGACCATGGCGGCCGGGAGCTTGGGGCCGCGCCGCTTCTCGAGGAGGGCGGCGTAGCCGACCCAGAGGGTGCCGCGGCCGGTGGCGAAGGCGAGGGCCTCGCAGTCGCGGCCGACGATGGTGCCGGGTTCGGCACCGGTGTGCTCCTCGGTGGCGGCGGCGTCGAAGAGGCAGTAGGTGCGGCCGTTGATCTCGGCGGGGGCGCCGGGGGCGCCGTCGGCGGCGGCGATGCGCCGGGCCAGGTCGGTCGCTGGAGCGCGCCAGTCGAGGGCGAAGGCGGGGCGGCGCAGGAGCGGGAGCTCGCCGGTGCCGGGCACCGCGCGGGGCTGCCGGTCGACGGGCACGGGCCGCTCCCCGGCGGCGACCTTGCGGACGGTGGCCGCGACGCAGTCCATGGCGGCGTCGGCGACGCGGCTGTTGTAGAGGGCGCTCTTGGTGACGCCTTCGGGGACGTCGAAGGTGAAGGAGGCCCAGACCGGGCCCGCGTCCATCTCCTCGACCGCCGAGAGCGCGGTGACGCCCCAGCGGGGGCTCCGGCCGAGCAGGGCGTGGTCGAGGGAGGAGGGTCCGCGGTCGCCCACGGGGCCGGGGTGGACGATCACGGTCGTCCAGCGACGCCAGACCTCTTCGGGGACCCGGTGCTTCAGGAACGGGCACAGGATGAGGTCGGGGTCGATCCGCTCGACCGCGGCGGTCATCGACTCCGGCGTCGGGTGGGCCGGGGCCAGTTCCACGCCGACGTCGTGCCCCTGCTCTCGCAGGGTGCACCACACGCGCTGGGTGAGACCGTTGAAAGCGGACGCAAGCAGCAGGATCTTCAATTCGACTCCAGGAGGATGGGGAGTCGGCCACGCTCTGTCACAGCGTACCGATACTCGGCATTTCGCACAATCAGCGCGTGCAGTGTATGCCGAGCAATCCTCCGATCGTGTCGCGGGCGAGGGCGGAAGCTGAGGGATCCTCCCCACCTGCGGCAAGAGTCGCGTTCGCCCACTCATCGACCGCCGCGAGGGCCCCGGCGGTGTCGAGGTCGTCGGCGAGGCGCTCGCGCACGGCGGTGAGCATCGCCCCGGCCGGGACGGCCAGCTCGCGGGAGACGGCCTCGCGCCAGCGGCCCAGGCGCAGCTCGGCCTCGGCCAGCGCGGTCGCGCTCCACTGCCGGTCGGAGCGGTAGTGGTCGGCGAGCAGGGCCAGGCGCACCGCGGCGGGGTCGACGCCCTCGGCGCGGAGCTTGGAGACGAACACGAGGTTGCCGAGGGACTTGGACATCTTCTCGCCGTCCAGGCCGATCATGCCGGTGTGGACGTAGGCGCGGGCGAAGGGGCGCTCGCCGGTGAGGGACTGGGCGTGCGCGGCGGACATCTCGTGGTGGGGGTAGATGAGGTCGTTGCCCCCGCCCTGGACGTCGATGCGGGCGCCGAGGTGGTCGAGGGCGATGCAGGCGCACTCGATGTGCCAGCCGGGGCGGCCGGGGCCGACCTCGCTGGGCCAGGAGGGCTCCCCGTCGCGGGGGGCGTTCCACAGGATCGGGTCGAGCGGGTCGCGCTTGCCGTCGCGGTCGGGGTCGCCGCCGCGCTCGCGGGCGAACGCGAGCATGGTGTCGCGGTCGTAGTTCGACTCGCCGCCGAAGTCGGCGTCGGCCGCGACGGCGTAGTAGACGTCGCCGCTCTCGTGGCGGTAGGCCGCGCCCTTCTCGAGCAGGTCGGCGACGGCCCGGCCGACGGAGGGGATCGACTCGACGGCGCCGATGAAGTGGCGGGGCGGGAGGACCTGGAGGGCCTCCATGTCCTCGCGGTAGAGGGCGGTCTCGCGCAGGCCCAGGACCTGCCAGTCGGTGCCGTCGCGCTCGGCGCGCTCGAAGAGCGGCTCGTCGACGTCGGTGACGTTCTGGGCGTAGTGGACGTCGAGCCCCTGGTCGAGCCAGTAGCGGTGGACCAGGTCGAAGGTGATCATGGTCGCGGCGTGGCCCAGGTGCGTCGCGTCGTAGGGAGTGATGCCGCACACGTACATCGAGGCGCGCTCGGCGCCGGGCTTGACCGTCTCGCGCGGCGCGCCCGAGGCGGTGTCGTGCAGGCGCAGGGCCGGTCCGTGGCCGGGCAGGGCGGGTACGGGCGGTGAGCTCCAGGAATCCATGCCCGCGATCGTATTCCGAACACCGGCCGTCCGGCCAGTGGCGACCGGTCCGGCCCGTCCGCTCAAGCGCACCTGAGGCTTTCACGCGAACGTTGTTCGATGTAACTTCAGTGACCATGGAACGCCGACCACTTGGACGCAGCGGCATCGAAGTCTCCTCGTTGGGCCTGGGGACGATGACGTGGACCACCGACGAGGCCGGCCTCGAGGACGCGGCCGCCCAGCTGCAGACCTTCGTAGAGGCCGGCGGCACGCTCGTGGACACCGCCGACGTGTTCGGGCAGGGCGCGGCCGAGGCGGTGATCGGGCAGCTCATGGGCAAGGTCGTGGCGCGCTCGGAGCTGCACATCGCCACGAAGGCCGGAGTGCGCACGGACGGGGCGCCGCGCAAGCGGGACACGTCGCGCGGGTGGCTCATGCGGTCCCTGGAAGGGTCCCTGCGGCGCCTGGGGACCGACTACATCGACTTGTGGATCCTGCACGTGTACGACCCGGACACGCCGCTGGAGGAGACGATGTCGGTGCTCGACGCGGCCGTCTCGAGCGGCAAGGTCCGCTATGTCGGGCTGTCCAACCACACCGGTTGGCAGACGGCGCGGGCGTTCGCGTGGCAGTCGGCGTGGCCGGGCCGGACCCCGATCTCGGCGAGCCAGGTCGAGTACTCGCTGCTCCAGCGGGGCGTCGAGCGGGAGGTGCTGCCGGCGTGCCTGGCGCTGGAGATGGGCGTGCTGGCGTGGTCGCCGCTGGGCCGGGGGGTGCTGACGGGCAAGTACCGGTTCGGGCGCCCGGCCGACTCGCGGGCGGTCTCGTCGCAGTGGTCGCGGTTCGCCGGGGTGTACCTGGACGAGCGCTCGGCCGGGATCGTGGAGGCGTGCGCGACGGCGGCCGAGGGGCTGGGGGTGAGCCCGCTGGAGGTCGCGCTAGCGTGGGTGCGGGACCAGCCGGGCGTCGCCTCGGCGATCGTGGGAGCGCGGAACTCGACGCAGCTGCGGGCCTCGCTCGCGGCCGAGCAGCTGTTCCTGCCGCCGGAGATCCGGCTGGCGCTCGACGACGTGTCGGCGCCGACCGTGGGGTACCCGGAGAGCTACTGAGCCGCGGGCGGTCGCCCGCCCGCGGCCGCGGCGGCTACTCCTGGGCCATGGAGGCCATCCACTCGTCGACGCGGCGCTCGCCCTCTTCGCGGGAGACGTCCTCGACGCGGGTCATGATCGACCAGCGGCGCCCGAACGGGTCGGCGATCGAGGCGTACCGGTCGCCGGTGAGGAACACCGAGGGCTCCTCGCGGACGCGTGCGCCCGCCTCGACGGCCTTGGCGTAGACGGCGTCGCAGTCCTCGACGTAGAGGGTGAAGGACGCGGTGATGTTCTCGGGGTCGGGCTCGGCCATGCCGAACGCGGGGTTGGCGTCGCCGAGCTGGATGATCGAGTTCCCGATGAGGACCTCGGCGTGCGCGACCGTGCCGTCGGGCATGTCGTTGCGGGAGAGGACCTTCGCGCCGTAGACCTCGGCGTACCAGTCGAGGGCCTTCGCCGCGTCCTTGACGACGATGAACGGCGTGATGGAGTGGTAGCCGTCCGGGATCGGGTTCACCTTGCTGCTGCTGGTCTGCTCAGTGCTCATGGGGCCAGTCTGGTCGAGGGGCCGGGGCGCCGCTTGTAAAAAAACGACGCACCCCGGGGATAGCATCCGAGGCGTGAACGGACCTACCGCCAGCGACAAGGGGATACTGCGGCCGCAGGAGGCGGTGCGCTTCATCGACCTGCGGCGGTACCCGCAGACGGGCCCGCTCGGGCGGTACGTGGAGCGGTACTGGTCGGTCCGGTGGGACCTGCCGGAGGGGGCCTCGTACGAGTCGGTGGTGATCCCCCATCCGTGCGTGAACCTCAGTTTCATGCCGGTGATCGGCGCCGAGCTGCACGGGCCGGGGGTCGCGGTCTCGCGGCACCCGCTCACCGGTGCGGGCCGGGTGTTCGGGGCGAAGTTCCGCCCCGGCGGGTTCACCGCGTTCAGCGGGGTCGAGGCGGCGGCGCTCGCGGACTGGTCGGCGGGCGCGGCGAACCTCCTCGGCCCCGAGGCCGACGAGCTCAACGCGATCGTCATGAACGGGACCGACGAGGCGGCCGTGCGGGTGGTCTCCCGGTTCCTGGAGGAGCGGCTGCCGGAGGGGTCCGACCCGCGCTACGGGCGGCTGCTGGAGGTCGTGGCGGCGATGCTGGAGGACCGCGGCGTCACCAGGGTGGACCAGGTGGCCGCACGGTTCTTCATGTCCCCCAAGACGTTGCAACGGTTGTTCCAGGACTACGTGGGCCTGGGGCCGAAGGCGCTGATCCGCCGCTACCGGCTCCACGACGCGGCCGACCGCCTCGCCGAGGACCCCGGGGCGGACCTGGCCCGGCTCGCCGCCGAGCTCGGATGGTCGGACCAGGCCCACTTCACGCACGACTTCAAGGACGTCATCGGGTTCCCCCCGGCCGAGTACGCCGCCCAGTGCGCCTCGGCCGGAAGGGAGCTCGTCATCGCTCGCCGGTGACGGACCCGGCGTCCATCTCCAGGCGCCGGCCCTGGAACGACGCGCGCAGCCGGCGGTCGTGGCTGACCAGGACCACCGTGCCGGTGTAGGAGGCCAAGGCCTCCTGGAGCTCCTCGGCGAGCACCGGCGAGAGGTGGTTGGTCGGCTCGTCCAGCAGCAGCACGTCCACCGGGCGGGTCACCAGGCGGGCCAGTTCGAGCCGGCGGCGCTGCCCGGTCGAGAGGGCCGCCACGGGCTTCCCGAACTGGTCGGGTTCGAACAGCCCCAGCCGCAGGAGCGCTTCGGCGTGCTCCTCGATCGTGCCGACGCGCCCGGCCGCGAAGACCCGCAGCACCGACTGGCGCCCCGAGCCGGGGCCGGACAGCTGGCGCAGGTGGCCCACGGCGCCGGTGCGCTCGGCCGTGCCCTCGTCGGGGGCGAGCTCGCCGGCGAGGACCCGCATGAGCGTGGTCTTGCCCGCGCCGTTCGGCCCGGTGATCAGGACGCGCTCGCCGTGGGCGACCTCCAGGTCGCCGACCTTGAGGCGGTCGCCGACACGGACGCCGCGCAGCCGCAGGGCCGGGGCCTGCGTGTCCGCTCCCGTGGTGGTGAGGCCGGACTCGAAGCGCATCGGCTCGGGCGGCGGGGCGACCGGGGCCGCCTGGAGCCGTTCGAGTTGCTGCTTGGCGATCTTGATGCGGCTGGACGCGCCGTGGTTGCGGCTGCGCTGCCGGAACGCGCCGGTGGACATGTTGGCCATCGGGAGCTTGCGCGGAATCGCGTCCATGCGGCCCGCGTTGTGCTCGACGATGCCCTCCTGGCGCTGGACCTCGGCGGTCCACCGCTCGTACGCGGCCTGGGCCTGCTGGCGCTCGACCGCCTTCGCGGTGAGGTAGCCGGCGTAGCCGTCGCCGTAGCGGCGGACGCCGCGGCCCTCGACCTCGACCATGGCGGTGGTGACGGCCTCCAGGAAGGCGCGGTCGTGGGTGACGGCCACGACCGTGCCCTTCCAGTCGCGCAGCTGCGCCTCGAGCCAGGCCACCGCCGCGTCGTCGAGGTCGTTGGACGGCTCGTCGAGCAGCAGGAGCGCGGGCCGCGACGCGAGGGTCGCGGCCAGCATCAGGCGCGAGCGCTCGCCGCCCGAGAGCGTCCCGAGGGCGCGCCCGCGGTCGAGCCCGGGCAGGCCGAGCGCGTTCAGGGCCAGGTCGACCCGCAGGTCCGCGTCCCAGCCCTCGCGGGCCTCGAAGCGGGCCATGAGGTCGGCGTAGGCCTCGGCGGCACCCGGCTCGTCGGCGAGGGCGCGTTCGGTCTCGCGCATGGCGGCCTCGATCTCGCGCAGGTCGGCGAGGGCGAGGTTGATCGCGTCGGCGACGGTGCGGTCCTCGGGCAGGTCGAGCTGCTGCGGCAGGTAGCCGACGCCGCCGGGGGCGATGACGGTGAGCTCGCCGTTGTCGGGCTCCTCGACGCGGGCGAGGAGCCTGAGCAGGGTGGACTTGCCGGAGCCGTTGTCGCCGATGACGCCGAGCCGCTCGCCCGGTTTGACGGTGAAGCCGACCCGGTCGAGCACGAGGTGGTCGCCGTAGCGCTTGGTGATGTCCACAAGGGAGATATGGGAATGGCGGAGCACTGGCGCCTCCAGAATGCAGTCGATGGCGGTGGAAGGTGAAGGCGCGCGGGAGCGAGGCGGAATGCCTCATGGAATGGGATGCGCGCCGTGCGGTCCTCGCGGAGCGGTGCTCGACGCGGGACCTGACTGCTTCTAAAGGAAAATCAACATCGCGGAGAAGCATAAGCCCCTCCGGGACCGGTTGTCCAGAGGGGCGCGGCCTCCGGGGCGGTGAGCGCGCTCACCGCCCCGGAGCCGCCCGGACGCTAGGAGCGGGCGACGAACCGGTCCATGACGTCGACGCCGAACTGGAGGCCCGAGACCGGGACCCGCTCGTCGATGCCGTGGAACAGGGCGGTGAAGTCGAGGTCGGCGGGGAGCTTGAGCGGCGCGAACCCGAAGCAGCGGATGCCGAGGGTCGCGAAGGCCTTGGCGTCGGTGCCGCCCGAGAGCATGTAGGGGACGGTGCGGGCGCCGGAGTCGGCGAGGCGGATGGCGTCGGCCATGGCGTCCACGAGCGCCCCGTCGAAGGAGGTCTCGTAGCCGGGCTGGCGGATCTCGTACTCGAAGTCGATCCCCGCGCCCGCGAGCTCCTTGAGGGTGGCCTCGAGTTCGTCGTTGCGGCCGGGCAGGGACCGGCAGTCGAGGACGGCCTCGGCGGTGGAGGGGATGACGTTGGTCTTGTACCCGGCGTCGAGGCGGGTCGGGTTGGCGGTGTTGCGCAGGGTCGCGCCGACCAGGCGGGCGATGGGGCCGAGTTTCGCGACGGCCTCGTCGGGGTTCGACGGGTCGAACTCGACGCCGGTGAGTTCGGAGACCGATTCCAGGAACTGGCGCACCGTGGGGGTCATCTCGACGGGGAACTCGTGCTGGCCGATGTTCGCGACCGCGCGGGTGAGGCGGGTGACGGCGTTGTCGTCGTGGAGCATCGAGCCGTGGCCGGGGCGCCCGGTGGCGCGCAGGCGCAGCCAGTCGAGGCCCTTCTCGGCGGTCTGGACCACGTAGACGCGCAGGTCGTTCGGGAGGGTCATGGAGAAGCCGCCGACCTCGCCGACCGCTTCGGTGACGCCTTCGAAGACCTCGGGGTGGCGCTCGACCATGAAGCGGGCGCCGTAGTCGGAGCCGGCCTCCTCGTCGGCGGTGAAGAGCAGGACCAGGTCGCGCGGGGGGACCTTGCCCTCGCGGCGCCAGTCGCGGACGAGCGCCAGGAGCATGGCGTCGAAGTCCTTCATGTCGACCGCGCCGCGGCCGAAGAGGTAGCCGTCCTTGATCTCGCCCGAGAAGGGGTGCACGGACCACTCCGCGGCCTCGGCGGGCACGACGTCGAGGTGGCCGTGGAGCAGGAGCGCCCCGCGGGAGGCGTCGGCGCCGGGGTAGCGGCAGGCGACGGAGGCGCGGCCGGGCGCGGACTCGTAGATCTTCGGTTCGAGTCCGACTTCGGCGAGCTTCTCGGCCACGTACTCGGCGGCGGCGCGCTCGCCCTTGGCGGTCGCGTTGTCGCCGGTGTTGGTGGTGTCGATGCGGATGAGGTCGCGGGCGATGTCGACGACCTCGTCTTGTGGGCGGGGCGGGTTCGCGGATTCAGCCATCCCTGAGTTGTATCAAGCGCCGATAACGCACCGCACGGCGCTGTGGCCCCTGTCGCAGTCTTCACTCCCGTCGCAGCGGACGCGGGCGTCCCGGCGCGCGGGTGCGACGAGGGCGGGGCCTCGCGGCGGTCGTGTCGCCCGAAACGCGCGATGAGGGCCGTCCGGGCGCCGCGGCGCGAACCGCGGCACCCGGAACACGCCGTCAGGCCTGTGCGTCGGCCAGGCGCCTCGCGCGGGCCTTCTTGCGGCGCTTGTGCACGATCGGGCCCGCCAGGCGCGGGGCCATCGGGCCGAGCGCGGCCAGGATGAGCACGTACGCCGCCGCCATGGAGCCGAGCTGCGGGTCGAGTCCGGCCGCGACGCCGAGCCCGGCGATGACGATCGAGAACTCGCCGCGCGGGATCAGCACGAGCCCCGCCCGCAGCCGGCCGGTGAACATCGAGCCGCCCTGCCCGGCGGCCCACCAGCCGGTGGCGAACTTCGTCGCGATGGTGCACACGGCCAGCGTGATCGCGATCGGCAGCACCGGCGGCAGCGCCGTCGGGTCCGTCTGCAAGCCGAAGTTGACGAAGAAGATGGCCGCGAACAGGTTCTTGAGCGGCTCCAGCGTCTCCTCGGCCTGGTGCGAGACCTCGCCGGAGAGGGCGATGCCGACGAAGAACGCGCCGACGGCGGCTGAGACGTGGACCTGCTCGGCGAGCCCGGCCACGACCAGGATGATGCCCATCACCTTGAGCATCAGGATCTCGTTCGAGGGCGAGGCGAGGAACCGCGAGAGCAGGTGCCCGCAGCGGGAGGCGACCACGAAGGCGGCCGCGACGGCGAGCAGCGCGATGGCGAGCCCCCAGGCGGCCTGCGCGAACGCGAGCCCGGCCAGGATCGTGGTGACGATCGGCAGGTACAGGGCCATCACCAGGTCCTCGGCGACCAGGAGCGCGAGCACGGTGGGCGTCTCGCGGTTGCCGAGCCAGCCGAGGTCGGAGAGGACCTTCGCGATGATGCCGGAGGAGGACACGTAGGTGACGCCGCCGAAGACGACGGCCGCGACCGGGCCCCAGCCGAGCAGGAGCGCGCAGACCACGCCCGGGGTGGCGTTGAGGACCAGGTCGACGACGGCGCCCGTCCACGAGGTCTTCATGGTGCCGAGCAGTTCGCGCGGCGTGTACTCCAGGCCGAGGGTGAACAGGAGGAGCACCACGCCGACCTGGGCGCCGACCTCGAGGAAGCCGGTGATGGCGTGCAGTTCGTAGATGCCGCCGTGCCCGAAGGCGAGGCCGGCGAGGAGGTAGAGCGGGATGGCGGAGATCGCGAACCGCCCCGCGAGCGCCCCGAGGAGGCCGAGGGCGCCGATGAGGATGCCGAGTTCGAGGAGGAGCTCAACGGTTCCGTGCACTACTCAAGCCCCCTGAGGATTCTCTCGACCGCATCGACCGCCTCCTGCGTTCCGATCGTCACGAGCCGGTCGCCGACGTGCAGCGTCGCGGAGGGCGCGGGGCCGGTCTCGACCCCGTCGGCGCGGACGATCGCGACGATGGAGGCGCCGGTGCGGGTGCGGGCGCGGGTGTCGCCGAGCGGGCGTTCGGCGTAGGGGCTGGTCGCGTCGACCTTCAACTGGCGGGAGACGAGGTTGTCGATCTCGTGGTGGAGCCGGTTGAGCTTCTCGACGATGCGGGCGCCGCCGAGGAGCTCGCCGATCGCGGCCGACTCGTCGGCCGAGAAGACGATGCAGTCGAGCATCGAGTCGGGGTCGTCGGGGTCGTAGATGATGAAGTCGCGGCGGCCTTCTCGGTGGGCGACGATGCCGAGGCGGACATGCCGTTTCGTCTCGAACTCGAACCGCACTCCGATACCGGGCAACTCGGTGCGCTCCACGTCCACGATTGATCACTCCTCTGAGGTTGGATTATGACGCACCGAACCGTACATCACTCCTGCCTGGGAGGGTTCCCGGCGGGAGGGCCGCCGGGACGCGGCGGGGCCCCGGCCGCGGTGGCGACCGGGGCCCCGCACCGGCCGCTACCGGGTGAGTCCCGCGTCGAGGGACTCCTGCTCGACGTCGAGCCCGACCGCGTCGGAGGCGGCGAGGCCCGCGGCGTCGACGATGTCGAGCATCTTGCGGCCCATGGCCGCGTGGGCCTGGACGGCGGGGTGGGTGGCGCCGTAGTTTCCCCAGTGGTCGTCGAACTGGGACATGAACGCGTAGACGAGCGCAGGGGCGCCGGCGGCGTTGTAGACGACGCCGGCCTCGTTGCGGTTGGCGTCGTCGGCGCCGTACTTCATGGCGATGCGCGAGCGCTCGACCGAGGACATGTTGCGGCGGAACCCGTCGTGGTAGCCGCTGAGGCCCTTGAGGACGTTGAGGAGGAAGCGGGTGCCGCCGGTCGACAGGAGCTCGCCCTTGGCGAGGCGGCGGAGGAGGTCGTTCGTCTCCGCGGTGGTGGTGTCGCCGAGCCACATGCGGCTGGGGTTGGCCGGGTTGGGGACCACGCGGGTGTCGGTGAAGCCCTTGGCCTCCAGGACCTCGTTGATCTCGGCGGGCGGGCAGACCAGGCCGCACAGGCGCACCGAGGTGTTGTCGGAGGTCAGGAGCATGGCGACCAGGACGTTGGCGACGGTGATCTCGTCGCCGTAGGCGGTCTGGTGGAAGTAGAAGCCCGAGCCGGTGAGGATGATGTCCTCGGTGAGGGTGACCCGGTCGTCGAGCGCCAGTTCGCCGCGGTCGATCTTGTCGAGGACGCCGAGGGCGATGCCGAGCTTGTTGGTGCTGGCGGCGGTCTGGACGCTCGTGGCGTTGTGGTCGACCGCGACGACGGGCGCGGCGGCGCCGTCGAGGAGGGTGACGGTGCCCTGCCAGGTGCCCCCGGCCTTGGCGGTCTCGGTGTCGAAGACCCGTTTGATCTTGGTCGCGGTGGAGACGACCTGCGCGGAGGCCTGTTCGGCGTGCGCGGTGGTGGCGGTGCCGAGGACGGCGCCGGCGGCGGTGATCCCGGCGCCGAGTTTGATCGCATCGCGTCGTTGCATGATGGCCTTTCGTTGGGTCGCAACAGGAATCCGAGGGGGCTCGTCTCAAGGACGCCTGTGGCGCCGCGTGAGGTTGCCTACGGTCCGGAACGAGTCGACCACGGGCCGAGGAGGAGTGGCGCGAGGAGGCGTTCGGCCAGGTCGCGGCGGTCTCGGGCCGCGAGGAGGCCCGCGGGCGCCAGCCGGTAGTCGGCGTCGATCGCGAAGCGGGCGTCCTGCGGCGGGCGGACGCCGCCGGAGGTGTCGGCGCCGACCGCTTCGCGCAGCAGCGCCGCGGCGCCGGGACGGCGGCGCAGGACGCCGCCGGAGCCGATGACGAGGCCGACGGCGGCGAGGTCCTTGCCGCCGCGCAGCGGCTCGGTGGGGCCGCCGACGCGTTCGCCGCGGGCGTGGCGGCGCACGGCGATCCGGGCGGCGAGCGCGGTGAGCCCGGCGTCGTCGGCGAGGTCGTCGGCGCGCAGGCCGGGGTCGGCGGCGCGCAGGCGGGCGGCGTCGCGGAGGCGGGGGGAGGCCGGGAGGTCCTCCTCGTCGGCGGCCTCGATGACGCCGGCGGCGGTGTGGCGGACGCCGAGGTCGCCTTCGACGGTGCGCGAGCGCCAGGCGGTCCCGGCGACTTCGGCGCGGGGGCCCTGGAGTTCGGCGTCGGGGGTGAGCACGGAGTAGACGTCGGTGGTGGCGCCGCCGACGTCGACCACGAGGAGGTCCTCGCCGGCGAGGTCGGCCAGCGCCTCGACGCCGGTGAGGACGGCGTCGGGGGTGGCGGCCGCGACCATGCGGGCGAAGTCGGGGCCGGCGGAGAGGTGCTTGCCGGCGATGACGTGGCGCAGGAAGACCTCGCGCAGGGCGGTCCTGGCGGGGGCGGGGTCGAGGACGCCGATGCGCGGGAGGACGTTGGCGACGCCGGTGACGGGGACGCCCGCCGCGGTGAGGAGGGCGGTGACCTCGTCGCGGGCGTGCCGGTTGCCGGCGAAGACGACCGGGGTGCGCAGGCCGGAGGCGGCGAGGCCGGCGGCGTGGGCGCGCAGGACGGTGTCGTCGCCGCCGTCGGTGCCGCCGGCCAGGAGGATCACGTCGGGGCGGGCGGCGGCGAGGCCGGTGTAGTCGGCGGCGGTGAGGCTCCCGGCGCGCACGTCGACGACGCGGGCGCCGGCGCTGAGCCCGGCCCGGTAGGCGGCCCGGGCGGTGACCAGGGGCTCGTTGCCGATGACGGCGAGGCGCAGGCCGCCGCCGGCGGAGGAGCAGACGAGGGTGTCGGCCACGGCGGCGCCTCGGGGGGTCGCGGCGTCGGCGGCGGCGCGCAGGCCGTCCATGACGTCGGAGGCGAGCGTGGTCGGGTGCGAGGCGGTGCCGAGGAGGTCCCCGGTGTCCGCGTCGACGGCGGCGGCCTTGGTGTAGGTGGAGCCGACGTCGACGCAGACGAGCACCGCGTTCACGGGGCGGTCCTCACGGGACGACCACCGTCCCGGTGGCGGTGGTGGCGACGATGGGCTCGTCGAGGACGCGGGCGGCCGACTCGCCGCGGTCGGGGTCGGCGCGGCAGACGACGGTGAGGGTGAACTCGACGGTGCGGCTGCGCCTGCCGGTGCGGACCACGGTGGCGGTGGCCTCGACGACGTCGCCCGCCTTCACGGGGGCCTTGAACTGGACGTCCGTGTAGGAGGCGAAGAGGCCCTCGTCGCCGTCGGTGCGGATGCACAGCTCGGTGGCGACGTCGCCGAACATGCCGAGGCCGTAGGCGCCGTCGACGAGGTTCCCGCCGTAGTGGGCGTGGCTGTAGGGGATGTAGCGGCGGTGGGTCACGGCGGTGCCGTCGTGGCTGGTCATGCGGTCTCCACTTCGGTTGCGGGCCTGGCGGTGACGAGTCGGTGGACGAGGTAGGAGGCGACGTCGGAGGGGGTGGTGCCGCGGGTGAAGACGCGGTCGACGCCGAGGTCGGCGGCGGCGCCCTCGTCGAAGCGGGGGCCGCCGACGACGAGCAGGGGGCGCCTCCCCGGCGGCAGGGCCTCGCGGAAGGCGGCGGCCATCTCGCGGGTGTTGTGCAGGTGGGCGTCCTTCTGGGTGACGACCTGGCTGACGAGGACCGCGTCGGCGGCCTCGTCGACGGCGCGGTTCACGAGGTCGGGGACGGCCACCTGGGCGCCGAGGTTGACCACGCGCAGCTCGCGGTAGTACTCCAGGCCCTTCTCCCCCGCGACGCCCTTGATGTTGAGGATCGCGTCGATGCCGACGGTGTGCGCGTCGGTGCCGATGCAGGCGCCGACGACGCAGAGCTTGCGGCCGAGCGTCCCGCGGACGGCGTCGTTGACCTCCTTGGGGCTCAAGTGCGGGTAGTCGCGCTCGACCACCTTGACCTCGTCGAGGTTGACGAGGTGGGTGGAGGCGCCGTAGACGACGAAGAACGTGTAGGACTCGCCGATGGCCTTGGCGTGCACGAGCATCGCGCCGTCGAGGCCCATCTTCGCGGCGAGCTGGAGGGCCGCGCCCTCGGCGCGCTTGTCGTGCGGGACGGGCAGGGTGAACGAGAGCTGCACCATGCCGTCGCCGGTGGTGTCCCCGTAGGGGCGGACGATGCGGCTCATCGGGCGGCCTCCTCGCGAGCGGGCGTGAACTCGCCGTCGAGGTCCAGGACCTCCGATGCGGGGTTCCAGTAGTCCTCGGCGCGCTCGGCGACGCCGTCGAGGCCGCGGCCGCCGTCGGCGGGGCGCCTCATGATGCCGAAGGTGCCGTCGGCGATGGCGTTGAGCAGGCCGTCGTCGACGATGCGGCCGAGGAGGTCGACGGCCTCGCCGAGGACCTCGTTCGCGCGGCGGGCGATGAAGCCGTCGGCGGGCGGGTGGAAGTCCTCGGCGAGCCCGGCGCAGGCGGAGAGGACGTAGCGCACGTTCTGGAGCGCGATGTCGCGGTCGGAGAGCCAGGGGGTGACGACCGCCTCGGTCATCATGCCCACCAGGAGGATCGACTGGCCGGTCATGACCCCGGCGAGGTTGAAGAACCCGTCGAGGAGGTTGCCGCGGAAGACGTCGCCGGTCATGTGCTTCGTGGGCGGCATCCACTTCAGCGGCGCGTCGGGGAACAACTGGCGGGCCAGGAGGGCGTGGGCGAGCTCGAGCCGGAAGGACTCGGGCACTTCGGGGTTGATCTCGAAGGCGTGGCCCAGGCCCAGGAGCGGGTCGGGGAGCCCGGCCTCGTGGGCGAAGCGCTCGTTGAGCAGCTGCGACACGGTGACGGTGTGGGCGGCCTCGACGGCGTCGGCGGTGGTCAGGTAGTTGTCCTCGCCGGTGTTGATGATGATCCCGGCGCGGGCGTGGACCTGGCGGCTGAAGCGCTGGTCGACGAAGGTGCGGACCGGGTTGATGTCGCGGAAGAGGATGCCGTACATGGAGTCGTTGAGCATCATGTCGAGCCGGTGCATCCCGGCGAGCGCGGCGATCTCGGGCATGCACAGCCCGGAGGCGTAGTTGGTGAGGCGGATGTAGCGGCCGACCTCGCGGGAGGTCTCGTCGAGGGCGGCGCGCATGAGCCGGAAGTTCTCGCCGGTGGCGTAGGTCCCGGCGAAGCCCTCGCGGGTGGCGCCCTCGGGGACGTAGTCCAGGAGGGACTGGCCGGTGGAGCGGATGACGGCGATGACGTCGGCGCCGGCCTTGGCGGCGGCCTGGGCCTGGGGGATGTCCTCGTAGATGTCGCCGGTGGCGACGATGAGGTAGATCCAGGGCCGCTGGGGCGGGTCGCCGATCTCGGCGACGAGGGCGTCGCGTTCGCGTCGTTTTTCAGCGATCCGCGTGAATCCGGCGCCGACGGCGCGGCGGGCGCGCGTTCGGGCGTGCCCGGCGGCGTCGCCGACGGGGAGCTCGAAGCGGACCCCTCCGGCCGCGGCGGCGTGGGCGAGGCGGGTGAGGTCGGGGTGGTCCTGGAGGGCGTGGAAGACCGGGAGGGCGATGCCGTGCTCGAGGCCGGTCTGCTCGGCGACGGCGTCGGCGAGGCGGTTGACCCAGGGGATGCCGTCGGGGTCGGCGCCGGTGAGCCCGGCGAGGCGGAGGGTGGCGCGCTCGACGGAGACGGTGGTGCGGCTGCGGGCGAGGTCGACCACGGGCTGGGCGGCGCGGGCGGCGAGGGCGCGGGCGCGCGCGACGAGCGCGGGGTCGAGCGGCAGGTGCGGTCCGGTCACCGGGCGGCCTCCTCGGTGTCGCAGATGCGGGCGGTGAAGAGGTCCTTCAGCGCGGGGTTCGCGTTGACCAGGCCGAGGGCGTAGTCGGCGTGGCCGGGGACGTAGCCGTTGCCGATGAGCATCTCGACGTCGGCGGCGAGGCCCTCGGCGCCGAGGGCGGCGGCCGGGAAGGAGGTGGCCATGGAGAAGAAGACGACGGTGCCGCCGGTGGCGGTGGCGAGGACGGCGCCGTGCTCGCAGCCGGGGACGTCGACGCAGACGACGGTGACGTCGGCACCGCGGCCGTCGAGGGCTTCAGTGACGGCGCCGGCGAGTGCGAGCGGGTCGGTGGCGTCGGCGACGGCGATGCGGTCGGCCAGGCCGGTGCCGCGCAGCCGCGCGGCCTCGGCCTCGTCGCGGACGACGGCCAGGACGGTGGCGGCGCCGGCGTCGCGGGCGGCGGCGAGGGAGAGCGACCCGGACTTCCCGGCGGCGCCGAGGACGGCGACGGTGGTCGCGGCGCGGGGCCTCAGGGCGGCGGTCTTTCCGAGCACCGTGCGGCGGACGAGGGCGGGGGCGCCGCAGACGTCGAGGACGGCGAGCGCGAGGCGTTCGGGGAGGTCCTCGGGGAGGACCGCGGCGATGGAGCGGCCGAAGAGGACGGCGTGCCCGGCCGCGGGGACCTGCTCGGAGAGGCCGTCCCAGCGGGCCAGGCCGTCGGTGATGCGCAGCGGGGTGAGGGTGAGGGAGACGAGGGTGGCGATCTTCTGGCCGGGCCGCAGGCCGAGGGGCGAGCGGGGGCCGACGGCGTCGACGGTGCCGATGAGCATCCCGCCGGAGCCGGTGACGGGGTTGTGCATCTTGCCGCGGGCCTCGACGATCGCGAGGACCTCGGCTCGGATCGCGGCGCCGTCGCCGCCGTGGGCGGTGCGGAGCTGCCGGTAGGAGGCCGCGTCGAGGTTGAGGCGCTCGACGCTGACGCGCACCTCGTCCTCGGCGATCTCGGGGTCGGGGTCGAGCCGGTCGGCCGCTTGTGGCAGCGCTCCGGCGGGGCTGACGACCCGGTGCGATCCGACTGGTGAGCCTGTCGACATCGTCGCCGTCCTTCCTGGTTGCGGGGCTTGATCGAATCTCAATATGCGGGACCTAGCGAGCAACTGTAACGGAAGGTTATCCTCGTCACAAGGCGGTCATCCCCGCCTGCAAAGTTTCCCCCGGGGCGACAACCCGGGCATGGAGGTGAGAAAGTGGCCGATCGACCGCTCGAGGCGCAAAAGCCCGTGATGATCGAGCAGCCCTACCAGTACCGGCGCCGCGAGCTGGTGGAGCCGGACTGGACCCGGTTCCCCGGCTGGCGGGACGTGACCGAGGCCGACTGGGCCTCGGCGCAGTGGCAGCGCGTGCACTGCGTCAAGAACGTCAAGCAGCTGCGGGAGGTGGTCGGCGACCGGCTCGACGAGTCGTTCTTCGACGACCTGGCCGCGGACATGGAGCGTTCGGCGACCATGTCGATGCTGCTGCCGCCGCAGATGCTCAACACGATGGTCCCGGCGATCGAGGCGACCGCGCCCGGCTCGTGGACCGACGCGTTCAAGGCCGACCCCGTGCGCCGCTACATGCTGCCGGTGGCCTCGGACCGGCGCACCGACTGGCCCTCGCACCCGTTCGCGGCGCGCGACTCCCTCCACGAGCACGACATGTGGGCGGTCGAGGGCCTGACCCACCGCTACCCCACGAAGGTCCTCGCCGAGCTCCTGTCCACCTGCCCCCAGTACTGCGGGCACTGCACCCGCATGGACCTGGTCGGCAACTCCACGCCGACGGTGGACAAGCGGCGGCTCGCGCTCAAGCCCGTCGACCGGCAGTCCGCGATCCTGGAGTACCTCCAGACCCACCCGGGGGTCCGCGACGTCGTGGTCTCCGGCGGCGACGTCGCGAACCTGCCGTGGCGCCAGCTCGAGTCGTTCCTGGAGCGGCTCCTCGAAGTCGAGACGATCCGCGACATCCGCCTGGCGACGAAGGCGCTCATGGGGCTGCCGCAGCACTGGCTCCAGGACGAGATCGTCGACGGCATGGGCCGCATCGCCAAGACCGCGGCCGAGCGCGGCGTGAACCTGGCGATCCACACGCACATCAACCACGTCAACTCGGTGACCCCGGCCGTGGCGAAGGCGGCGGCGGCGATGCTGGACGCGGGCGTGCGGGACGTGCGCAACCAGGGCGTGCTCATGCGCGGCATCAACGACACGCAGGCCGACCTGCTCGACCTGTGCTTCGCGATGCAGGGCGAGGCGAACATCCTGCCGTACTACTTCTACATGTGCGACATGATCCCCAACGCCGAGCACTGGCGGACCTCCGTGGCGCAGGCCCAGGAGCTCCAGACCGCGATCATGGGGTACCTGCCCGGGTACGCGACCCCGCGGATCATCTGCGACGTGCCGATGGTCGGCAAGCGCTGGGTCCACCAGCTGTCCGAGTACGACCGGGAGCTGGGGATCTCGTACTGGACCAAGAACTACCGGACCTCGATCGAGGCCGACGACCCGGACGCGCTGACGCGCCGGTACCCGTTCTACGACCCGATCGACACGCTCTCCAAGGCCGGGCAGCAGTGGTGGGGCAACATGCACCCGCCGGGCGCGGTGAAGGAGGCCGGGGACGCGGCGGCCGCGCGCTCGCGGGAGGCCGCGGAGCGCGAGAAGGCCGCGGACGAGGCGGCGGAGGCCCGGTGACCGGGACGCTGATCACGGTGGCCCCCACGGGGGCCGAGGTCGACAAGCGCGAGGTCCCGGCCCTGCCGGTGACGCTGGAGGAGCTGGTCGGCACGGCCGTGGCGTGCGAGCGCGCCGGGGCCTCGATCGTCCACGTGCACCTGCGGGACGACGAGGCGACGCCGACGCTGGACCCGGTGCGGTTGCGCGACGCCGTCGCGGCCCTGCGGGAGTCGACCGACCTGATCGTGCAGCTGTCCACCGGCGGCTCGGTGCGCGACCCGGAGGGGGCCCGGCTCGCGGTGCTCGACGCGGAGCCGGACATGGCCTCGTGCACGATGGGCACGGTGAACTTCGGCGGCGACGTGTTCATGAACCGCTGGGAGTTCATCGTGGAGCTGCACGAGCGGATGGTCGAGCGGCGCGTGGTGCCCGAGTACGAGCTGTTCGACCTGGGGCACGTGGCGTCGCTGGAGCGGCTGCTGGGTGAGCGCGGACTGCCGTTCGGCGGGCACGTGCACGTGGACTTCGTGCTGGGCGTCCCGGGAGGGGCGCCCGGGGACGCCTCGACGGTGACGGCCTTCGCGGAGGCGGTGCGCCGCCGCCTGCCGGAGGGGACCACGTTCTCCGCCACGGGCATCGGCCGGACCACGCTGCCGGTCATGCTCGCGTCGCTGGCGCACGGCGGGCACCTGCGGGTCGGGATGGAGGACACCGTTTCGTTCGCGAGGCGGCGGCCGGTGACCGGGAACGAGGAGCTGGTGGCCCGCGCGGCGGAGGCGGCGGCGCTGGCGCAGCGCCCGGCGGTCGCCGCGGCGGAGGCGAGGAGGGTCCTGGGGATCCGCGACGCCGGTTGAGCGGTGGCGAAGGGCCCGGACGCTCGCGTCCGGGCCCTTCGTTCGCTCACTGGAGCGGGGTGGTCCAGTCCGCCATGGTCTTCGCGATCTCGGGGACGTCGTGGTCGCCTTGCGCGATCGCTCGGATGAACACGTCGCCCTCTTCCGGCGAGGGGACTCGCAGATGGAGTCCGTTGAGTCCGAACATCAGCTTCACCGCCAGGTAGGCGAGGCGCTTGTTGCCGTCGACCAGCGCGTGGTTGCGCGCGAGCGAGTGGAGCAGGGCCGCCGCCTTCTCGTGCAGCGACTCGTAGGCCTCGACGCCGAACGCCTCGGCCCGCGGGCGGGCGAGCGCCGATTCCAGCAGGCCCCAGTCGCGCACCGGCGGCCGCTGCCGGCCGGTGACCGCGACGGCGATCTTGATCAGGTCGTCGAGGTCGAGGTAGTCGGTCACTCGGCGAGCCGGTCGAGGAGTTCGCGGTCTTCTTCCAGGGCGTTCGCGAGGAGGTCGTCGAAGCGGCGCTCGCGCTCGGTGAGGAAGGTGTGGATCGCCTCGACCGCGAGATCGTGCTTGGAGCGGTGCTCCTTGGCGGCGCGCTCGGTGAGGAGGCGGTCGTCGTCTTCGGAGAGTCGCAGCGTCATGGCCATGCGGCAATGCTACCGCCTGATATCAGGTGGTGGCAATTGTCGCGGTCACCGTTCGAGGTAGGCGGCGAGGTTCGCGAGGGACGAGGCCAGGCCCGCGGCGTGGTCTTCGGGGGTGATGCCGACGGGGACGTCGGTCGCGGTGATCTCGACCCGCGAGCCGTCGCCCACCGGCGCGACGCTCCAGTTCATGGTCATGGTGCCGGTGAAGTCCGGGTCGTCGGAGACGAAGTCGATCTCCTGCACGACCCGCTCGCCGGGGTCGAGGCCGACGAAGCGGGCGTCGACGACGTCGGAGTCCGCGGTCGACTTGCCACCGGTGCCCTCCGCGTAGGTCAGGACGAGGCGGTAGGAGCCGCCGGGGCCGGCGTCGAACCACTCGAAGTAGCCGCTCATGCCTTCCGGCGGCAGCCATTGGATGAGCGCGTCGGGGTCGACCAGCGCCGCGTAGGCGCGTTCGGTCGGCACCGCGATGTCCCTGGACGCCTTGTCGATCCTCGTCATCGGCGAACCGTAGCACCGCCGGCCGACGCCGCGGGGGCGTGCGCGGCGGCGGGGCCCGGACGCGTCGCGTCCGGGCCCCGCCTTCCCTGCCCGCTGAGGTCAGTCGTGCCAGCGGCGGCGTCCGAGTCCGCCGATGGCGCCGCCGATGGCGAGGTAGACCAGGGCGGCGAGCCCGTAGTTGACGACGGCCCGGACCTTGGGGTCGTCGATCGTGAACATGTCGCGGAAGAGCCAGGAGAACCAGTTGGCGAGGTCGGCGATGAAGTTCACGAGGGGGTTGCCCTGGTTGGCTTCCAGCAGCACGAAGGCGAGGTGCAGCAGGATGATCAGGGCGATGAGCCCGAAGATGATCGTGATGATGTGGACGATCCACGGGTTGTGACGCGAGGCGCTGTAGGGCATGACCACTCCTTCCACAACATCGTTGCTGTCGATGTTGGACCGAATGAATGCCCTTCGCATTGCAGGTCAAACCAGTTTCGCGGGGATTGGGGCGGGAAGGGCCTCGCGCCCGATTTGGAGGTGCGCGTGCGACCGGTCGGCAGGTAAGCTTCCTCCCCATGCCCCTCGCTCCCCCGCCGACGGCCTGGCGCCTGCTCGTCGGCCTCGTACGGCCCCATGGGCGCCGCGTCGTCGTCGGCATCCTCATGTACCTCCTGGCGGGCGCGGCGTCGATGGCCCAGCTGTGGATGATCAGCCGGATCATCGACGAGGGGTTCATCGCCCGCGACGGCGGCGCCCTCCTCTTCTGGCTCGCGCTCGCCACCGCCGCCGTGATCGCCCAGCCGATCTTCTGGACCTCGGGCTTCCGCCAGTTCGCGGGCGCCGAGGCCGCCAACCAGCGCGCGATCGTCCGCCGCCTCACCGACCACCTCAACGGCGCCGGGACGGGGGTGCGCGGGAAGGTGTCCGCCGGGGAGCTGGTGAACCTCCCGAGCGAGGACACCCGCCGGGCGGCCCGGGTGGCCGCCGACCTCGGGTTCTTGTGCAACAACCTCTCGATGTTCACCGTCGGCTCGGCGCTGGTGTGGTCGATCCACCCGCTGCTCGGCACGGTGGTCATCGCGGGCAGCATCGTCACCGCCCTCATCGCCGGGCCGCTCCTGAGCCGGCTCCAGCGCAACCAGGCCGAGTACCGGGCGATGATCGGCGGCCTCACCGCGCAGGCCGCCGACGTCGTCGGCGGCCTGCGGGTGCTGCGCGGCGTCGGCGGCGACCTGCTGTTCGCCGCGCGCTACCGCGAGCACTCGGCCGCCTTGCAGCGCACGGGATACGAGGTGGCGAACTCGAGTTCGTGGATTTACGCGCTGCGGTACTCGATGCCGATCGTGTTCGTCGCCGCGATCACCTGGACCGGTGCGCTCCTGGCCGCCGACGGCGCGATCACCATCGGCGGCCTGGCCTCGGCGTTCAGCTTCGCGACCGTGTTCATCGCCGTCTCCGGCAACTTCATCGGCACCGCGAACTTCCTCATCGCCGCGTGGGTGGGGGCCAAGCGCATCGCCCGGCTCCTCTCGATCGAGACCGATGTGGACGATGAGGGGACGCTGCGCGGCGCGGGCGGCGAGCTGCGCGACCCCGACTCGGGACTGGTCGTGCCGCCCGGCGGCCTCACGGTGGTCGTCACCGCCGAGACCGCCCCCGCGCTCCAAGCGTGCGAACGCCTGGCCCGCTACCGCGGCTCCGACGCGACCTGGGGCGCGAAGCCCCTGGAGGCGTACGCCCTCGGCGAGGTCCGCGAGCGGATCATGCTGCTGACCGACGAGGACCACCTGTTCGCCGGGACGCTCGCCGAGACCATGCGGGTCGAGCCGAACACGGCGCTCGCGGCGCTCGAGACCGCCTGCGCCCACGACGTGTACACGGGCCTGGGCTCGACGCTGGACGCGCCGATCGCCGAGGGCGGGCGGAACCTCTCGGGCGGCCAGCGCCAGCGCCTGCGTCTGGCCCGGGCGCTCGCGGCCGCGCCGGAGACGCTGCTCGCGGTGGAGCCGACCTCGGCGGTGGACTCGCACACCGAGTCGCTCATCGCCGAGCGGGTCGCCGCGACCCGCGCCCTGGCGGCGACGCTGGTCGTCACGGCATCGCCGCTGTGGCTGGCGCACGCCGACCGCGTGGTGTGGATGGTCGAGGGCAAGGTCCACGCCGCCGGGTCGCACGCCGAACTGCTGGACGACCCGGCCTACCGGGCCCTCGCCTCGCACGGCGCCGACTGATGGGCGGCGGGTTTCACCGGGGCCGGTCCGCGGACCCCGGGCTTCGCCGAGAGGAGCGCACATGAGCGCCGACGAGACCCTGAACCGGCTGCCGGTCGCGGGACCGGCCGAGGTCCGGCGGGCCTTCATACGGCTGTTCGCCGCCGACAAGGGGCGGGCCCTCCAGGTCCTCGTGCTGTACACGCTCGCGGCCGTCTTCAGCGTCTCGGTGCCGATCCTGCTGGGCCGCGTGGTCGACGGCATCGGCGCGGGCTGGAGCATCGGGCGCATCAACCTGGTGTGCGGCCTCATCGTCGCGTGCGTCGCGGCCCAGTTCGTGCTCAGCAGGCTGGGGCGGCGCGCGGGGTACCGGTTCGGGGAGCGGGCCGCGGCCCGGCTGCGCGAAGGCGTGGTGGGCCGGGTGCTCGGGCTGCCGCTGGACCGGGTGGAGCAGGCCGGGCGCGGCGACCTCGGCACCCGCACCGCCTCGGACGTCAACATCGTCGCCGACCTGCTGCGCGACTCCGGACCCACGATCGCGACCGCGTTCATCGAAGTGCTGGTCCTGTACATCGCCACATTCGTGATCGACCCGCTGCTGGGCCTGTGCTCGCTGGTGACGCTGCCGCCGCTGCTGCTGGCGGCCAGGCGGTACCTGCGCCGGTCGGGCGGGGCGTTCCTGGCGCAGCGCGCGGCCATGAGCGAGGCGGCCGAGACGCTCACCGCCTCGGGAATGGGCGCCAGGACGGTGGCCGCCCTCGCACTGCAAGAGGAGCGGCGCGAGGCGGGGTACCGGCGCGCCGAGGCGATGCGCGAGCGGTTCCTGCGCGTGATGCGCCTCCAGATCGAGTTCTTCCTGCTCCTGCTGTGGCTCAACCGGCTCCAGCTGGTGCTGGTGGTGGCCGCGGCCGGGCTCTGGTACTTCCAGGACGGCCTGAGCCTGGGCACGGCGATCGCGGCGATCACCGTGGCCGTCCGCATCGCCAACCCGACCAACACGGTCATGGTGCAGCTCAACGAGTTCCAACAGGGTTCGGCTGCCTTGGCGCGCATCGAGGGCGTCAACCTCATCGAGCCGGAACCGCGCGAGGCGGTGCCGGACGGGACGGAGCTGCGCCTGGACGCGGTGACGTTCGGGTACGGCGACGGGCCCGACGTGCTCCACGGGTTGAGCCTGCGTCCCGGGGCCGGGGAGCGGCTCGTCGTCGTCGGACCGTCGGGAGCCGGGAAGTCCACGATCGCGAGGCTCCTGGCGGGCATCGACCGGCCCCGGACCGGGACGGCGACGCTCGGCGGGGTCCCGGTGTGCGACATCGGCGTCGAGGAGCTGCGCCGCCACGTCGTACTGGTGACCCAGGAGCACTACGTGTTCACCGCCAGCCTGCGTGACAACCTGGTCCTCGCCGCGCCCGACGCGGACGACGCGGTCCTGGAGGCGGCGCTGCGGCGGGTGGAGGCGGGCTGGGCCCTGACCGAAGGCCTCGACACGGTGCTCGGCGACGAGCACCGGAAGCTCAGCACCGCCGAGGCGCAGCAGATCGCGCTCGCCCGCGTCATCGTCGCCGACCCCGACATCGTGATCCTCGACGAGGCCACGGCCGGGATCGACCCCGCCAATGCGGGCAGAGTGGAGGTCGCCCTGGCGGCGGCCCTGGAGGGCCGCACCGTCATCGCGATCGCGCACCAGTTGCAGGCGGCGGCGTCCGCGGACCGGATCGCGGTCGTCGAGGACGGGCGGATCGCCGAGGAGGGCACGCACGACGAGCTGCTGACCGCGGGCGGGGTGTACGCGGGGCTCTGGCACGCGTGGCGCGGCGAGTGAACGGGGTTGCCCGGGGCGGCCCGCCGCATTAGGGTCCGATCATGGAGCGAACCCCTGTGACCGGTGCCCATGTCGAACGGGCCGTGGCCGTCACCGCGGCGGCGCTGCGCGCCGCGCCCGCCGAGGCCTGGGGGAACCGGGCCGGGCCGATGGACTGCGACTGCTGGGACGCGTTGGAGCACTTGAACAACGGCGTGTTCTCGTACGCGCTGCGGATGGCCCCGACCGTGCCGTACACGCTGGGTCGTCCCACGATCATGTGGCAGCGGCCCGGCGAGCGGCCGCTGCCGATCGTCACCGACCGCGCGGAGGGCCCGGAGGCCGGGATCGAAGCCCTGATCATGATGGGCGGGCTCGTCGCGGCGGTGGTGGACGCCCGGCCGGCGTCGGCGCGGGCCTGGCACGTCTGGGGCACCGGGGACCCCGAGGGCTTCGCGGCGATGGGCGTGGTGGAGACGCTCGCGCACGCCTTCGACCTGACGCAGGGGCTGGGAGTGCCCTTCGAGCCGCCGGGCGACCTGGCCGCGGCGGGGCTGGCCCGGCTGTTCCCGGAGGCGCCGACGGACACCGACCCGTGGGCGACGCTGCTGTGGGCCACGGGCAGGGGCGAACTGGAGGGGCATGAGAAGCGCGGCCCGGACTGGTCGTGGCACACCGCCCCGCTCGACGAAGACGCATAGGAGAGTCCCCCCGACGGTCGCGGTCCGGACTGAGGGCTTTTCCGGCATCGTTGCGGCGCAAGGGGGCGGCGATGCCTTCAGGAAGCAGAGCTTCATGGACGCGCCGTACGGCGTGAATCGGCACGATCACCGCCGCGGAGGGGAACGCGCACCGAGCGCGTGGAAGAGCGGGCTCCGACGTGATGCGCGGCACTCGGTCCTGGACACCGTTTCCGAGGGCCGTGGAGAATGCGGTGATGGCGACACCGGAACACCCCTGGGCGGGAATGTCCTCCGCCGGCAGCGGACTGCTCGGCGTCCTCGCGGCGCTGTCGACCACGGCGGCCCTGGTGGTCACGGTCCAGACCCCCGACGACATGGTGCAGATCGGTCTGCTCTACCTCGTCGCGCTCGCCGCCGGAGCCGCCGCGGTCCGGCTCCGCCGGGGAGCGTCGACGAACGGCCTCAAGCTGCTCGTCGGCACCACTGTGCTGGCATGCCTGGTCACGCTCACCCTGTGGACCGTGCTGGACATGTGGTCCACGATGGGCCGCTGCGAACGGCGCGAGCAGGGGTCGTTTCTGACGAGCTCCCGCGAAGCCTGGTACGAGGGCAGTGCCTGCACCGATGAGCAGCGCGAACACTTCTACGTGAACATGTAGCCCGCCGCCCGGACCCTCCCGCGCCGATACGATCACCCCCGTCGCCGGGGCGGGATCTCGGTAGCCTGGCGGGCGTGTCCCTCTTCCCTCTGACCCGGCGCGGCTGGAGCACGATCGCCGTCGGCGCGGTCCAGACCGTCGTCGCCACTGTCGCCGCCTTCCGGTGGCTCGACTCCGGCGGCATGACCCCCGCGGTGGTCCTCTTCGGCTCCTGGGCGGCCCTCGCCTTGGCGGGCATGATCACCGGCGGTGCGGCCCAGGACATCGCGCAGGTGTCCGCGGGTCCGGTCGGCGACCGGGTGCCGCCCGAGCCCGACCCCCGGGACGCCCGCCTCCTGAAGTGGGGCGCCTTGCTGCCGCTGTGCCAGGTCGCGGTCGGCGCGGCGGTCGCCGCCCTGGCGGGCCTGGGCGGTTTCGCGGTGTCGGAGAGCGCCTTGGCCGGGCCCGGCGTCGGCGGGGCCTTCGGGACCGCGGCGATGGTCGCCCTCGGCGCCTATCTGGCACTGCTGTGCGGGGTGATCCTGGTGCTGGTCACCGTGGTGCCGGGCCTGATGCTCTGGCGGGCGGCACGCCGCCGCGACCGGTCGCGGGTGACGGTCGCGGCCTCGGCGGTCATCCTCCTGGCCGTGTTCCCCTCGGCCATCGGCGCCGTGCAGGGCGTCGCGGTGCCGGACGGCGCGAGCTCGCGCGGAGCGGCGCTGCCGCTGATGCTGACGGTGCTCGGGTTCGACCTCTCGGATCGGGGCTACACGGTCGAGCACTGGGGGTGGCTGTGGACCGCGCGGATCTTCGGGGCGCTGATCCTGCTGGGCCTCGCGGCGGCCGTCCTGGCAGGGCGGGCCAAGCGCACTGCCGCGCGCGCTGCCGCCGATGCCGGGCGCCGTCCTCGCCGATCGGCGGACCGGGACCGGCGGGCGACTCCGTCGCCCCGCCCGCGGCGCCGCGCAGGCGACCGGCCTTCCACCCGAAAGAAGCGCAAGAAGCGCAAGAACCGGCGCTGAGCGCCGCTCGCACCGCGCCCGTTCAACGGCGGGGGCCCGTGAAGCCGCTCCTGACCGGAATGTGAGCAGGGACCTGGCGGTCGGCGCCGGACCTCTCCTCGACCCCACCGATGAACCCGGTCGACCCCAATGCCGTTCAGGCAAGGGAGGCGGTCTCCGGCCGGTGTTCGGCGCTCAGCGATGGAGTTGCGAGGGGATGCGCTGGGGTGCGTTGCCGGGCCGGGCCGGTTCGCGGCCGGGGTTCGGGCGGGCGGCGACGGCGTGAGAAGGATTCGCCCCGGGCGTGCCTCCGAAGCCGGGCCGATTCATGGCCGGTGTTCAGGCGAGCGGCGACGGCGTGGCGGCGGAGCCGATTCGGGGAGGTGCCGCCGGGGCCAGGCCGGTTGGTGGCCGGTGTTCGGACGGTCAGCGACGGCGTGGCGGCGGGGTCGGTTCGGGGAGGTGTTGCCGGGGCCGGGACGGTTCATGGCCAGGGTTCAAGCTGTCGGCGACGGTGTGGCGGGGGCTGAGGCCGGGGCTGGTCGCCGGGGCCGGGTGGGATCGTGTTCGGGCGGGCGGGCGGCGACGGTGTGCGGGAGTGGCCGGGTCTGGGTGGCCTGCCGGGGCCGGGGTGGTGTGGGTGGCGCCGGGAACGAACGACGGTGTTCCGGTGGTGGTCGCCGGTGCGGTGCGGTCGCTGCCGGTCCTAGCTGCGGTGGCGGGGCCGGTGGGGCCGGTGGCCCGCGGTGCGGCGGAGTAGCTGCCGGGGCCGGGCCGGTCGGTGGCCGATGTTCGGACGGTCGGCGACGGTGCTGTGGAGGCCGGGCCCCGGGTGGGTTGCCGGGGCCGGGGTTCGAGCAGTCGGCGACGGCGCCATGGAGACCGGGACCGGGACGGCGTGGATGGTGGCAGGGCCGAGCGACGGCGAAGCGGCAGCAGCAACGGGGCCGTTCATGGTCGATGCGGCGATGGCGCTGCCGGCCGTCGGCGGTACGGCGGGGTCGGTGACGGTCGGGCTCGTCGCAGCGGCCTGCCGCCGGGCGGCCTGGCGCGCGGTGGGTGCCGCGGGAGTCGCGGCGTAGGGCATCGTGGTGGTCGTGGTGGTCATGGTGGGTTCACCTCCTCCCGGTGGGTGTGGTCGCGTCCTGGCGGATACGCGGTGGTGGTCGCGATGGCGGTCGCGTCGCCTGGCGGCACCGTCTCGCGGCGGGCTCTCGCGGCCGGGTCTCGCATCGCCGTCGAGTAGTAGTCGCCGTGGCCTGCCGGTCCTCCCTGGTGTGTCGGACCTATCGGCCTACCGGGCGTGGTGGGCCTGTCGGGTCTTCCTGTCCTTCCTGTGGTGGTGGTCGGGTGGGTGTGCTGGATACGCCCGGGGTGTGTGCGGGACTCCGACTGTGCTGGCCGGCGGTACCTCCTCAAGGAGGCCGCACTCCCGTCACATGCCCGTAGACCGCGGTGACGGTGGTACCAGCGCAGGACCGGAACGCGGGACAAACAACCCCCGTCCTAGCTGCGAGGGCGGCCCCGACACCAGTGGGCGGTACGAGCGGCCAGAGGCTGTCGTAGTCTGCATTAAATGAACACATCTCGTTCGCTTGCACTGATTCCGTAACCCTGTACGTACCACCAATCATCCCCCCGATAACCCCAGGCCGGCAACACCCACACGGGTACAGAACCCTCATGTTTCCACCGGACCCCATGCTCCGCAACAACATCGCCCTCCGGTGCCGCACTTCCGCCCCGCCCACCCGACCCACACCAGCCCCCGAGCCCCGCACACCGACCCCGGGCCCGCCGACGGACACCAGCCCTCCACGCGCCCCTCCGTCGCTGCCGCCGTAACCGCTCCCCCGGCGCCACCGGCACCCGACCACCCCACCCCGACACCACCCCGCCTTTCCGTCGCCGCCGCCTGAAGCGCGAGCCCCGCCGCCCCGGCCCCGCCAACCGGCCCCAGCCCCGCACCCACCCCACCGTCGCCGCCGCCTTTATGGACCTTGACCCTCCACCAACCTCAGGCCGCCAACGGACACCAGCCTCGCACCCACCCCCGCATCGCCGCCGCCTGAAGGCGATCCCGGCCCCCTACCAGCATCGACCCCAGACACAAGACCTCTCACCACGCCGAGGTCAGACCCGTCGGCGGCGCGGGCGCCGGTGACGCCCGCGGCGGCGAGCTGTTCTTCCCTGGTCTCCCCGCCGCGCCGTCGGTGAGCATCGCAAGGAGCGACCAGGCGCCTAGTCCTGAAGCGGCCGAAGGGATCTCATCTCGGGCGGCGGGACAGGTCGTTGGCGGCCGCGACATCGGCGGGCGTCGTGCAGGGCGGGGCCCATGCGACGGGTGCTACCGGGCCTGTTGCGGTTCGGCGACCCATCCGGCGAGGAGGAAGAGCCCTGTGGGGCGGTGGCGGACGAGGTAGCCGAAAGGCCGGTCGAAGGTGACCACGGCCTTGACGTGCCGGTGGGGCCGCGGCGGCTCCGGCGGCAGGCCGCCCATGTAGGCCATGCCGACAGCGGTGACGGCCGCGGCCTCGAAGCCGGTGGCGCTGAAGACGGCGGTGCAGGACTGCCTGGCCTGGCTGACGAAGAGCCGCTGCGCGGCAAGGCGGTCGAACTGGGCCAGATCGCCGTCCGCGGCGAGTTCGAGGCCGAGCGCTTCGGCGTCCTCGAGCAGGTCGAGGTCGGCGGCGACGGTGAAGGCCACCGTGCGGGCGGTGACCTCCGGGGCGGACTGGGGTTGCTCCTCGAAGGACTCGACGATCCTGACGCCGGGGCCGCGGCGGCCCGGTTCCAGTTCGGCCGGCGAGCGGCCCCAGGCGGGGTTCTTCGCGGCGGCGAAGAGCCGGGCCATGACCGCTCCGGGCGCGATGTCGTCGAGGCCGATCGCGAGGAGGACGTCGATGTCGTCCTCGCCGCGGACGGTGAGGACGGAGGCGTTGGCGCCGATGCGGAGCACGTCCTCGTGGTAGGTGACCGTGAGGATCTCGCAGGGGCCGGGCCTCGCCCACGGGCCGGTGGTGAAGGACGCGTAGGCGTCCTGGAACGGCACGGTCCAGGCGGTGCGCACCGACAGGGCGCTCGCGAGGACGAGGCGGATCTGCTCGTCGAGGTCGAGGGGCATCCGGTCGATGAGGCCGTCGGTGTGCTCGCGGGCCCAGGCGTCGAGGGCGGCCTCGTCGGCGGCGGGGTCGCCGGTGAGCGAGCCGACGGTGCCCACGGGCAGGGCGGCGGTCCAGTCGGGGTCGAGGGCGGCGCCCGCTCCGGCCCAGACGCCGAGGGCGAGGCGGATCGCGCGGGAGTTTCGCGCGCCTTCGAGCAGGAGCCCCGGCACGGCGGCGGCCCGGTCGGCGTCGAGTCCGGCCGCGGCGAGCAGTTCCTCCAGGGTGTCCTCGACCGCGCCCGCGGCGAGCATCGCGAGAAGCGGCCAGACGCCGGGTCCTGAAGCGGCGGCAGGGACTTCGGTGCGGGCGGCGAACCAGCGGCGGGTCAGGTCGTTGGCGGCCGCGACGTCGGCGGGCGTCAGGGCGTCGTGCAGGGCGGGGTCCATGCGGCGGATATTAGGAGGCGCCCACCACCCTGCGGCGGGGCGGTGTCCCGCCATGCGGGTTCAACGGCTCGGTACCGGTGCCGCGTCGGACAGGAGGGCGGCGGTGAGAGGGCCGCCCACCGGGTTCACCGGCCCCGTTGCGGTTCGGCGACCCATCCGGCGACGAGCACGAGTCCGGTGGGGCGGTGGCGCGCGAGGTAGGCGAAGGGCCGGTCGAAGGCGATCGAGGCCTTCTTGCGGCGGTGGTCGAACTTCGGGATGCTGCCGGCGCGGGCCATGGCGATCGCGGTGACGGCGGCGGCCTCGAAGCCGGTGGCGCTGAACTCGGCCGTGCAGGACTGGCGGGCCTGGCTGACGTAGACCGGTTCGGCGGCGAGGCGGTCGAAGCGGGCGCGGTCCTCGTCGGCGGCGAGTTCGAGGCCGAGCGCTTCGGCGTCCTCGCCGAGGTCGAGGTCGGCGTCGAGTTTGAACCGGACGGTCTGGACGTCGGTCTCGGGGGCGGTCTGGGGCCGCGTGCCCCGGTACTCGGCGACGGTGACGCCGACGGCGCTCGCCCCGGGGTCCAGTCCGGCGGCGGAGCGGCCCCAAGCGGGGTCGGCCGCGGCGTCGAGGAGGGCGTCCATGACCGCGTGGGGCGCGAGGTCGTCGCGGCCGAGGCCGAGGAGGACGTCGATGTCGCCGTCGCCTTCCAGAGTGAGCACCGAGGCGTTCTCGGCGACGCGCAGGACGTCGCCGTGGATCGTGGCGTCGAGGGTGTGGCAGCGGCCGAGCCCGGACCAGGGTCCGGTCGCGAAGGCGCGGCTGTGATCGGTGAACGGCGTGGCCCAGGCGGTGCGCACGGCGAGGGCGCTGGCCAGGACGAGGTCGATGGGCTGCGTGAAGTCGAGCGGCATCTCCGGGATGAGGCCCCGGGTGTGGCGGGAGGCCCAGGCGTCGAGGGCGGCCTTGTCGGCGGCGGGGTCGCCGGTGAGCGAGCCGACCGCTTCGGCGGGGAGTCCCGCGACCCAGTCGGGGTCGAGGGTGACGCGCTCTCCGGCCCAGACGCCGAGGGCGAGGCTGATCGCGGGGGCGTTCGCGGCGGCGGCCAGGAGGGCCGCGGGGACCCGGGCGGCGCGGTCGGCGTCGAGGCCGGCCGCGGTGAGCAGCTCGTCCCGGGTCGCGGCCTCCGCTCCGGTGGCGAGGACGGCCAGGAGCGGCCATACGCCGAGGCCCGAGGCGGCGGCCGGGATCTCGGATCGGGCGGCGAGCCAGCGGCGGGTGAGGTCGTTGGCGGCGTCGACGTCGGCGGCCGTCAAGGCCTGCTGGAAGGTGCCTTCACTGGTGCCCATGACGCGGATGCTACCGCGCCGGTGCGAGGCGGAGTCCGGCTGCGCGGGCGAAGCGCCCGGTGAAATTCGGTTGCGGAGGGAAGGCGGCCCCCTTAGCCTCGGGCGCATCGTCGAACCGACGTGCCAGTCCTCATCGAAGCAGGAGATCGACATGCGCCGAACCTCGGAGTGCTCCATCCGTTTCCAGCCGATCTCGCCTCTGAGGAATGTCAATGTCGTATCTGAACCTGGGGATTCTGGCCCATGTCGACGCCGGTAAGACCAGCCTGACCGAGCGGCTGCTGTACGACGCGGGGATCATCGACCGCGTCGGCAGCGTCGACTCCGGCAGCACCCAGACCGACTCCATGGACCTGGAGCGGCGCCGCGGGATCACCATCCAGTCGGCGGTCGTCGCGTTCCGGTTGGGCGGCCTCACCGTCAACCTCATCGACACGCCCGGGCACACCGACTTCATCGCCGAGGTGGAGCGGGCGCTGCGCGTGCTCGACGGCGCGGTGCTGGTCGTCTCCGCCGTCGAGGGCGTCCAGGCCCAGACGCGGGTCCTGTTCCGCACGCTGGAGCGGCTCGGCGTGCCGACGCTCCTGTTCGTCAACAAGATCGACCGCCGCGGCGCCCGCGAGGCGGACCTGCTCGAGGACCTCGCCGCGAAGCTGAGTCCGCGGCTGCTGCCGATGGGCGCGGTGCGCGGCATCGGCGGCGGGGAGGCCTCGGTCGAGGCGTTCTCGTTCGCGCAGCCCGGGTTCGCCGAGCGGGCCGCGGAGATGCTGGCGGAGGGCTCGGACGCGTTCCTGGAGGCGTACCTCGAGCGCCCGGAGGCGCTGGACTGCGACGGCGAGCTCGCCGCGCAGGTGCGCTCGGGGAGGGCGCACCCGGTCTACTTCGGATCGGCGGTGACCGGCGCGGGGGTCGCGGCCCTGACCGAGGGCGTCCGCCGGTACCTGCCCGCGCCCGTCCGCGACGCGGGCGGGGAGCCGCGCGGCACGGTGTTCAAGGTGGAGCACGCCGCGGCGGGCCAGAAGATCGCCTACATCCGGCTGCGCGGCGGCCGGATCGCCCCGCGCGGGCACCTGACGGTGCACCGCCGGGGCGAGCGCGGCGTGGTGGAGTCGTTCGAGGGCAAGGCGACCGGGGTCGAGGTGTACGCGACCGGCACGGCCACCGTGCCCGCGGTCGCCGAACCCGGCAGCATCGCGAAGGTGCGGGGCCTGGCCGACGTGCGCATCGGCGACGCGATCGGCTCGCCGGACGAGCTGGGCGGCGGCGGGTTCTTCACGCCGCCGACGCTGGAGACGGTGGTGCGCCCCGAGCGGCCGGCCGACCGCGTCCCGCTGAACCGGGCCCTGCTGAGCCTGGCCGAGCGCGACCCGCTGGTCGACCCGCACCTGGACGAGCTGTCCGAGGAGACGGCGATCCGGCTCTACGGGGAGGTCCAGAAGGAGGTCGTGGCCTCGCTCCTGCTGGAGGAGTTCGGCATCGGCGTGGAGTTCGAGGAGACGCGGGCGATCCACACGGAGCGTCCGAACGCGGTCGTCTCGGCGCTGCACGAGATGGGGCCGTGGCAGCAGACGCCGCACATCGCCACGGTGGGGCTGCGGCTGGAGCCCGGCGAGCCGGGCTCGGGCCTGGAGTACGGGCTGGAGGTCGAGCGGGGGTCGCTGACGCGGGCGCTGCGCAACGCCGTCGAGGAGACCGTGCACGAGGTGATGCGGCGGGGCCTGTACGGCTGGGCGGTGACCGACTGCCGGGTGCTCCTGACCGCGACCGGCTACATCGGGCGGGCGAGCACCGCGGGCGACTTCCGGGAGGTCGTGAAGTTCCTGCTGGACGGGATGCTGAAGGAGGCGGGCACCACGGTCTGCGAACCGGTCAGCCGCTTCGACGTGGAGTTCCCGGCCGGGACGGGCAACGCGGTCCTCAAGGCGCTGGGCGAGGGCCGTGCGGACATCAAGGGCCAGTTCTCGACCGAGACCACCGGGTACGTGTCGGGCTTCCTGCCGACCGAGGCGGTGCACGGCCTGGAGCGGCGGCTGCCGGGCCTCACGGAGGGCCTGGCGCTGTTCACGACCGAGTTCGCCGAGTACCGCCCGGTGCACGGGCCCCCGCCGCGGCGCGGCGGCGGGGACGGCGCGTGATCATAGGGGGCATGGGAAACGGCATCAGGCGGATCACACTGCGCTCCGAGAAGGGCCCCGGGCAGCGGCACTGGCTGTGGGCGTACGTCGACGGGGAGGGCGCGCTCCACGTCGACGGCCACGACATCGACCCGGCGCTGGAGGCGGTGGTCGGCGGCGACGAGGCCGAGACGTTCCACATCGTGCGGCCCGAGCACCTCGAGGCGCTCGTGGGGGTGCTCGGCGGCGAACCGGGGGCGGACGTGCTCGACGTGCTCGCCGAGCGGTGCACCGGGAAGGGCTCGTACGAGCTGGTGGCGGTGCTGCGCAGCGGGGTGATCCCGGTGGAGGTCGGCCTGCGCTGACCGGCGGGGCGCCGGGCCCGCCGAATGCGGGGAGGTTTTTCCGAAAGCGGTCGAAGCGGGCGCCTTGACAACGCTTGCGGTGTGGCCTACGTTGCACATGACAACGTAGTCAGAACCTGGCAGGAGCCCTATGTCCCCGCCTCTCTCCGGCGAGACCCCGCGCCGCCGCCCGCCCGGCATGACCGACGTGGCGCGCCTCGCGGGCGTGTCGCAGAAGACCGTCTCGCGCGTGGTCAACAACGAGCGCTACGTCTCCGACGAGGTCCGCGAGAAGGTCCTGCGCGCCGCCCGCGAACTGGGGTTCCGGCCCAACACCGCCGCGCGGGCGCTCATCACCGGCCGCTTCCGGCGCATCGGCGTCGTCTCCCTCGGCACCGCGCTCTACGGCCCGGCCTCGCTCCAGGTGGCGCTGGAGCGCGCCACCCGGGCCGCGGGCGTCTCGGTGACCGTGGCCAACACGGCCGAGGGCCAGCCCGGCGCGGTCGCCGAGGCGATCGAGTGGCTGCTCCAGCAGGGCGTGGACGCCGTGGTGATCTCCGAGCCCATCGACGAGGGCGAGCCGGTCGACGTCGACACCGACGTCCCGATCTACAGCCTCGGGCAGGGGCAGGGCCTGCCCGAGGCGCGGAACCTCCTCCCCGGCGAGTTCAACCGCCACGCCTCCCGCGAGGCCGTCGAGCACCTCCTGGACCTCGGGCACGCCCGCGTCCGGCACCTCGCCGGGCCCGGCAAGTGGTACGCCGCAAGGGAACGCGCCCAGGGCTGGCGCGACGCCCACGAGGCGCGCGGCATCGAGCCGCCGCCGCTCCTGGAGGGCGACTGGTCCCCCGCCGCCGGGTACCGTGCGGGCCTGGAGCTGCTGCGCGACCCGGACGTGACCGCCGTGGCCTGCGCCAACGACGACATGGCGATCGGGCTCGTCCGCGCGTTCGCCGAGGCGGGCCGGGCCGTCCCGGAGCAGGTGAGCGTCACCGGCTTCGACGACATCCCCGCCGCCGCCTACCTCACCCCGCCCCTGACCACCGTCCGCCAGCAGTTCGAGGCCGACGCGGTCCGCGCCCTCGGCGCGGTCCTGCGGCGGCTCCCCGGCGCGCCCGCCGACGCTCCGGAGGCCGAGCCGCGAACGGACGGGCGCGCGCGCAGCCTCGTCGTGCGCGCGTCGACCGCTCCGCCCCCGAACCGGCTCAAAGGAGAGCCAGGAAAGGACGCACGATGAACCCCCGCTTCAGACGCAGGACGGGGCTCGCCGCCGCGCTCGCGAGTCCGCTCGCGTTCAGCGCATGCGCCCGCGAGCGAGCCCAGCACCAGTCGCACTACAGCCAGGCCGAGATCGACGAGGCGATGCGCACGCCCACCGAGATCGACTTCTGGACCTGGGTGCCCGGCATCGAGAAGGAGGTGGCGCTCTTCGAGGAGGCCTACCCGGCCGTGAAGGTCGACATCGTCAACGCGGGCCAGGGCGCGGCCCACTACACGAAGCTGCGGACCGCCCTGCGGGCCCGGAACGGCGCGCCCGACGTGGCCCAGCTGGAGTACCAGATGATCCCGTCGTTCGCGATCACCGAGGACCTGCTCGACCTGCGGCCCTTCGGCGCCGCCGACCTCGCCGACGCGTACGTCGAGTTCGCCTGGTCCCAGGTCACCGGCACCGACGGCCAGATCTGGGCGATCCCGCAGGACACCGGCCCCATGGGGATGCTGTACCGCGACGACATCTTCGAGGCCCACGGCATCGGGGTGCCCGCGACCTGGGACGAGTTCGCCGATGCCGCCGGGCGCCTGCGCGAGGCCGACCCGGAGGTGTACCTGACGAACCTGGCGCCCGGCCAGGGCGCGTTCTTCGCCGCGATGCTGTGGCAGGCCGGGGCCGACCCGTTCGCCGGGACCTCCGGGGGCGACCTGCGCGTCGACTTGGCCGGCGAGGCCGCGACGCGGGTGGCCCGGTACTGGGGCGACCTGGCCGAGCAGGGCCTCGTCTCCGTCGACGCCGACTTCAACGACCAGTGGTACCAGGCGCTCAACAAGGGCAAGTACGCCACCTGGATCGCCCCCGCGTGGGCCCCGACGTTTCTGGAGTCCGCCGCGGCGTCCACCTCGGGCAAGTGGCGGTGCGCGCCGCTGCCGCAGTGGGACGCCGGCTCCGAGCCGGTCTCCTCCAACTGGGGCGGCTCGACCTCCGCGGTCATGTCCACCACCGCGAACCCGGTGGCGGCGGCCGTGTTCGCGCAGTTCATCAACTCCGACCGCGAGTCCACCGAGACGATGGCGTTCGAGCAGTTCCTCTACCCGCCCGCGAAGGCGGTCCTGGAGGACCCGGCCTTCGCCGGGCAGGAGCTCGAGTTCTACGGCGGCCAGCAGGTCAACGGCCTGTTCGCCGAAATCGGCGCGACCGTCGCGCCCGACTTCCAGTGGGCGCCCTTCCAGGACCAGGTCTACGCCGACTTCACCGAGACGGTGGGCACCGCGTTCACGGAGCGGACCGACGCCGTGGCCGCCATGGAGGCGTGGCAGGCCGCCGTCGAGGAGTACGCCGAGTACCAGGGATTCACGGTGAACCGGTCATGACCGCCACCGCAGAGGCGCCGCGCGCCGCCGCGCGCCGACCCGAGGGGACCCGCCGCCGCGCCCTGGCCGGGTACCTGTTCGTCGCCCCCTTCATGATCGTGTTCGCCGCGATGTTCGCGGTGCCGCTGATCTACGCCGCCTACTTCAGTCTCTTCCGGGAGCAGCTGGTGGGCGGCAACGTCTTCGTCGGCCTCGACAACTACGCCCGGGCCTTCACCGACCCCGCCGTGTGGGAGGGGCTCGGCCGCGTCGGCGCGTTCTTCCTCCTCCAGGTGCCCGCCATGCTCGTGGTGGCGCTCGCCCTGGCGCTCGCGCTCGACACGGGCCTGACCAGGCTCTCCCGGTTCGCGCGGCTGGGGGTCTTCGTCCCCTACGCCGTGCCCGGCGTCATCGCGACCCTCATGTGGGGCTTCATGTACGGGCCCCAGTTCGGGCCGTTCGCGCAGCTGGCCGAGAAGATCGGCGTCGGGGTGCCGGACTTCCTCGGCGCCGACCTCATGCTCGGCTCCCTCGCGAACATCGTGTTCTGGGAGTTCACCGGCTACAACATGGTGATCCTGTACGCCGCGCTGCGGGCCGTGCCGGGCGAGCTGTACGAGGCCGCCGCCGTCGACGGGGCCGGGCAGTGGCGCACCGCCTGGTCGATCAAGATCCCCGCGCTGCGCTCGGCGCTGGTGGTCTGCATGGTGTTCTCGATCATCGGGTCCTTCCAGCTGTTCAACGAGCCCAACCTGATGCAGCCGCTGGCGCCCACCGTCATCGACAGCTCGTACACGCCCAACCTGTACGCCTACCACCTCGCGTTCACGGGCCAGGAGTACAACTACGCCGCCGCGGTGTCGTTCGTGCTCGGCCTGATCATCCTGGTCGGCTCGTACGCGTTCATGCTCGCCACCAACCGCAGGAGCCGGTCATGACCGCGATCGCGCGCAATGTCAAGCGCCGCAGGCCGAAGCGCAGCACGATCCTCACCGTCGGCGTCCTCGCCGCCGCCGCGTACTTCCTGCTGCCGCTGTTCTGGCTCGTCGTGGCCTCCACCAAGACCAGCGAGGACCTGTTCTCGACCTTCGGGCTCTGGTTCTCCGGCGACAACGCGTTCTTCGCGAACGTGCGGGAGACGGTCACGTACGACAACGGCGTGTTCCTGCGCTGGATGGGCAACACGCTCCTCTACGCGGTCGCCGCCGCCGGGGGCGGGGCGCTGCTGGCGGCCCTGGCCGGGTACGGGTTCGCCAAGTACCGGTTCCGCGGCAACCGCGCCATGTTCATGGGCGTGCTCGGCGCGATCATGGTCCCCGCGACCGCGCTCGCGATCCCCACGTACCTGCTGTTCGCGCAGATCGGCCTGGCCGACACCGTGTGGGCGATCATCCTGCCCTCGCTCGTGAACCCGTTCGGGCTGTTCCTGATGCGGGTCTACGTCGAGGCCGCGGTGCCCGACACGCTCCTGGAGGCCGCGCGCATCGACGGGGCGAGCGAGGCCCGGATCTTCTTCCAGGTCGTGCTGCGGCTCCTCGCGCCCGGCTTCGCGACGGTGCTGCTGTTCGCGCTCGTGCAGACGTGGAACAACTACTTCCTGCCGCTGATCATGCTCAACGACCCCGACCTGTACCCGATCACGGTGGGCCTGGCCCGCTGGCAGGGGCAGGCCGCGGCCGCGGGCGGCGCGAGCGGCGACCTGATCCCGCTGGTCGTCACCGGCTCGCTCCTGTCGATCGTCCCGCTGGTGATCGCGTTCCTGTTCCTCCAGCGGTACTGGCAGTCCGGGCTGGTCTCGGGCGCCGTCAAGCAGTGAGACCCGGGCCGGGCGCCGCCGCGCCCGGCCCGCCACCCGAAGGGAGACCGCATGTCCGAGTCCGAGCCGATCCTGTTCGGCGCCGCCTACTACTACGAGTACCAGCCCGCCGCCGCCGACGGCCTCGGCGCCGAGGCCGGGCTCCAGCGGTTGAAGACCGACCTCGACCTGATGGCCGAGGCCGGGTTCTCCGTGATCCGCGTCGGCGAGTCCGTCTGGAGCACCTGGGAGCCCGAGAACGGCCGCTTCGACCTGGACTGGCTCGAACCGGTCCTGGACGGGGCGCGCGAGCGCGGCATCGGCGTCATCGTCGGCACCCCGACCTACGCCGTCCCGCCGTGGCTCGCGCGCCTCTACCCCGAGATCGCCGGCGAGCACCGCACCGGGCGGCGCATCGGCTGGGGCGGGCGCCAGGAGGTCGACTACACGCACCCGGCGTTCCGGTTCCACGCCGAGCGGGTCGTCAGGAAGATCCTGGCGCGCTACGCCGACCACCCGGCCGTGATCGGCTACCAGGTCGACAACGAGCCGGGCCTCCAGATCTTCCACAACGAGGGCGTGTTCCAGCGGTTCGCCGACCACCTGCGCCACCGCTACGGCGACGTCGAGGCCCTCAACCGCGAATGGGGCCTGGTGTACTGGTCGCACCGCCTGTCCACCTGGGCCGACCTGTGGCGGCCCGACGGGAACGCGCAGCCGCAGTACGCGCAGGCGTGGCGGCGGTTCCAGACCGAGCTGACCACCGAGTTCATCGGCTGGCAGGCCGACATCGCCCGCGAGTACGCGCGCGGGGACCAGTTCGTGACCACGTGCATCTCCTACCCGCGGCCCGCCGTGGACGACCGGGCGCTCGCCGCGCGCCTCGACGTCACGGCCGGGAACCCGTACTACCGGATGCAGGACGGCCTGGCGCTGCCGAGCGCGGACGGGACCGCCGCGGACTGGAAGACCCGCGGCACGTGGGGGCTGTACCACTCGGCCGACCGGATGTACTCCTCCCGGCAGGAGCCGTTCCTGGTCACCGAGACGAACGCGCAGGCCATCGGCGAGCCGTGGCGCAACGAGCCGGCCTACGACGGGCAGTGGCGCCAGGCCGCGTGGGCGCTGGTCTCGCGCGGCGCCAAGATGATCGAGTACTGGCACTGGCACACGCTCCACTTCGGCACCGAGACCTACTGGGGCGGGGTCCTGCCGCACAGCCAGGAGCCGGGCCGGACCTACCGGGAGCTCGCGGGGCTCGGGGCGGAGCTGCGCCGGGCCGGCGCGGACCTGAAGGGCCTGACGCCGGGCGCCGATGTGGCGGTCCTGTACTCGAAGCCGAGCGAGTGGGGCCTGGCCTCCCACCCGCAGATCGCGACCGACGAGGGCGGGCCGGACCACCGCTCGTTCGAGTCGATCGTCGGGCCGTTCTACCAGGGCGCGTTCGACGCCGGGCTCCAGGCGCGGATCGTCCACACCGAGCAGCTCGGCGACCCGGGCGAGGCGGCGGCCGAGTACCCGGTGCTGGTGGCGGCGGGCCTGTACGTGGCGGACGACGCGCTGCTGGACTGGCTCGGCGAGTACGCGGCGGCGGGCGGGCACCTGGTCCTGGGCCCGCGCACGGGCTACGGCGACGAGGAGGCGCGGGCGCGGCTGGAGGTCAAGCCCGCGCGGCTCACCGAGGCGGCCGGGGTCTGGTACGAGGAGTTCGCGAATCTCGACGGGCCGGTGCCGGTGCGGGCGCCCGAGGGCTCGCCGCTGGCGCTCGGCGGCGGGGACGCGGGCGTGAAGTGGGCCGACGGCGTGTACCTGGAGGGGGCCGAGGCGCTGGCCGAGTACGCGCACCCGCACTACGGGAGGTTCGCGGCGGCGGCGACGAAGGCCCACGGCGGCGGCCGGGTCACCTATGTCGGGACGATCCCGAACGCGGCCTTCGGGAAGGCCCTGTTCACGTGGGTCGCTCCGGAGGACCCGTGGCGCCCTGAGCACCCGAGCGTGACCGCGACCAGCGGCGTGAACGGCGCGGGGGCGACGGTGCGGTTCGTGCACAACTGGTCCTGGGACGCGGCGGAGTACGCGCTGCCCGGGGCGGTCCGGGACCTGCTGGACGGGACCGAGTACGCGGCGGGCGGGACGCTGCGCCTGGGCGCGTGGGACGTGAAGGTCCTCATAGAACTCTAAAGAGTGATCGCGGCCCCTTCGGCGTGTTCCGGCGCCGCCGCGGGGTACGCGGACGCCCGGGGTCCGGTCCGTGGGTCTGGCCGGGCCCCGTCGGGGGCGCCGTGCGCCGGTCGTCTCGACCGGCGCACGGTTCGTTCCCTCAGGCCCGGAGCGCCCGCGCCGTCGCGGTGCCCTCGAGCCGCGCGACGGGCCCCTCATAGAGCACGCGGCCGCCGTGCCTGCCCGCGCCGGGGCCGAGGTCGACGACCCAGTCGGCGCGGCGGACCACGTCGAGGTCGTGCTCGATGACGACCGCGGTGTGGCCGCGCTCCACGAGCTGGTCGAGCACCGCCGCGAGCGTGTCGACGTCGCGCAGGTGCAGGCCGGTGGTGGGCTCGTCGAAGACGTACAGCGACGGCTCGGCGGCCTCGCGCAGCTCCCTCGCGATCTTGACGCGCTGGCACTCGCCGCCCGAGAGCGTGGTGAGCGGCTGGCCGAGGCGCAGTTGACATCCTCATCGTCTCAAAAGGACGGTGGTTCCCGGCTCGGGCGCCGCTTGCGCGGTGCCGCTACGGGTGGGTTCCTCGTTCTGTCCCTCACGGGTGTTTCCAGGTCTGCCAGGTCTCCCTGGTCTGACGTCCTGTCCAGAGGCGTTTCGCGTGTCCGAGTGCCCCTCGGCCACGAGCCGTCTACCTTCACGGCGAATATTGATCTCTGCATTCTGATCCCGGTCGTGGACCGCCCCGCACCCGCACACCCACGACCTGACCTTCAGGCCCTCGATCCCGGACGGCCCGTCCAAGACCCCGCACAACGAGCACAACCGAGTGGAAGGGAAGAACCGGTCGACACGCGCGAACGTCCGCCCCGCACGGGCCGCCTTCGACTCCAGCCGGACCAAGAACATCCCGAACGACGCATCATGCATCGACTTGGCGTGTCCACCCCGGGACAGGCCCTTGACGTTCAGGTCTTCGACATAGATGCCTTGGTTCTCGGCAACGATCGTCTTGACCTGCTTGTCAACCCAATCCGAACGGGCGTCCTTGATGCGTTCGTGGACCTTCGCGACCCGAATCCGGGCTTTCGCCCGGTTCGCCGAACCCTTCGCCTTCCGAGCAAGAACCCGCTGTGACTTCCCCAGCTTGCGTTCCAACCGCCGGAAGAACTTCGGGTTCTCGATCACCTTCCCACCGCGCAAGACCGCGAAGTCCTTCAAACCCAGGTCAATGCCGGTCTCGGCCTCCGGTGCCGCGAGCGGTTCGAGTAGATCCGCACCATCATCCACGGCGACGACGAAACTGGCGTAGTACTTTCCCGTCGGAGTCTTGACGACCGTCACCGAGGACGGTGCCGACGGCAACTCCCGCGACCACACCACCCGCATGTCGCCGATCTTCGGCAGCCGAAGCCGACCGTTGTCAAGCACACTGAACTTGGCATTGCGCGTGAACCGGATCGACTGCGCACCCACGCGGCGTTTGAACCTCGGCGGGCCCATACGCGCCCCCGCACGCTTGCCCTTGAGCGACGCGAAGAAGTTCTGGTACGCCCGGTCGGCGTCCGCGAGCGCCTGCTGCAACACCACCGCCGACACTTCACCGAGCCACGCCCGCTCAGGGGTGCACTTCGCCGCGGTGATCAGCGCCTTCGAAAGAGCCGCCGTAGACGGGTGGGGCAAACCTTCGGCGTGCGCGTGCTTCCGCGCGGCGACCGCGTCATTGAACACCGTGCGAGCGCACCCGAACGCCCGCGCGAGCGAAACCCGCTGCGGCGCTGTCGGATAAACCCGGTACCGGTATCGAAGGAGCACCCCTCAAGGCTAGACCAGAGGTACGACAAAACCGTCGACCTCAGGCCCGAGCAGTCCCGCTGGCGCGGGACTGCGAGCAGGCGATCTCCTGGATGCATCCTTGCCCTAAAGGACAGAGCCCTCTCCGGAATACCTGTACCCGCCGTCGACGAAGCCGGGCAGCAGGATCGCGCCCTCCTTCAGGGAGCGGTCGGGGTCGAGGAACGCGTCGGTGTCGAGCTCGACCGCCTCGCCGAGCCCGGAGCAGGTCGGGCACATGCCCGCGGGGTCGTTGAAGGAGAACCGGTTGGACTCGCCGACGTGCGGGGTGCCGACGCGCGAGTACAGCAGCCGCAGGTAGGTCCAGGCGTCGGTGACGGTGCCGACCGTGGACCTGGCGTTCCCGCCGATGCGGCGCTGGTCGATGACGATCACCGGCGACAGGCCCGACAGCTCGTCGGCCTCGGGCCGGGTCCACTTGGGGAGCCGGTTGCGGGTGAAGGGCGGGTAGGTCTCGTTGAGTTGGTGGCCGGCCTCGGCGGCGATCGTGTCGAACACCAGGGACGACTTGCCGGAGCCGGACACGCCCGCGAACACGGTGAGGCTGCCGCGGGGGAGGTCGAGGTCCACGGACCGCAGGTTGTTCGACCGGGCGCCGCGGATTCGGATCATTCGCTCGTTCACGGCTCCGACGGTAGGCGCAGATGCGGCCGCTTCCCGACCGCGATTCGCGGCAGACTGGGGGCATGTCGGATGTCACCGGGCGGATGCTGTCGCTGCTGGCCACGTTGCAGACCGGGCGGTCGTTCAGCGGGGAGGAGCTGGCGGCGCGGCTCGGGGTCAGCCCGCGGACGCTGCGGCGCGACGTCGACCGCCTGCGCGGCCACGGGTATCCGGTCGAGACGCGGCCGGGGCCGGGCGGGCACTACCGGCTCGCGGCGGGCCGGACCATGCCGCCGCTGATGCTCGAGGACGACGAGGCCGTCGCGATGCTGCTCGGGCTGGCCGCCCTGGCCGCGCGGGGCAGCGCCGACGAGGGGAGCCTCGACGAGGCGGCCACCCGCGCGTACGGCAAGCTCGAGCAGTTCCTGCCCAAGCGGCTGCGTCCCCGGATCGGGCGGCTGCGCACCAGCCTGGAGACGGGGGCAGCGGCGGGGCCGAGCCCGAGCGCCGAGGATCTGGGGCTGCTCGCGGACGCGATCGGGGACCGGCGGGTCGTGGCGTTCGACTACGAGCGGAAGGACGGGGCGGTCGCCTCGCGGCGGGTCGAGCCCCACCGGCAGGCGCACCACCTGGAGCGGTGGTACCTGCTGGGCTGGGACCTGGACCGGGGCGACTGGCGGGTCTACCGCGTGGACCGGATCAGCGGCCTGCGGGTCTCGACGTCGCGCTTCGAGCCGCGGCCCGCGCCCGCCGACACGGCGATCGAGTACCTCGCGAGCGGCATGAACCGGGACCGGGAGCCGGTGGTGATCACCGTGGACGCCCCGGCGCGGGCGGTCGCGGACGCGTTCCGGCACGACAACGTCGAGCTGGAGCCGCTGTCGGAGGGGCGCACGAGGGTCCGGCTGCGGCTGGAGACGTGGGAGTGGCCGCTGCTGGGGCTGGCGTTCCTGGACGCGGACTTCGGGATCGAGGCGCCGGAGCGGTTGCGGGAGGGGTTCAGGGGCTTCGCCGAGCGGCTGGGGCGCGCGGTCGACGGCTGAGCGGGACTCCGCGGGGCCGGAGGCGGCGGGTTCTCGGCATGGAGGGCCGGCCCCGGGGGCTCGGTCGCCGGTCTGCGCGGGACCGCCCGTCGCCCGGGGGCGGCGCGGAGTCGCGCTTCGTGGGGGCGGTCGCGTCGCGGCCGGGTCCGGTTCGAGTCGCCGCCGCTCAGTCGAAGTCCGCGAGGTCCAGGGCCGCGATGGCGGCCGGGTCGTTCACGATGTCGATGGCGGCCACCTTGCCGCCGACCACCGTGAAGGCCAGCACCGAGCGCGGCTTGCCGCCCGGGGCCCACATCGCGCCGGCCGTGCCGTCCACGAGGACCGCGACCGCCTGCTTCGCCTGGCCGTTGAACAGCTCCGCGACGGCCTTGGCGCCGATGACCTCGCGGCCGCCGAACCCGGTCGCCGCGGCCTCCTCGTCGGCGACCACGACGATGTCGGGGTCGAGCACGGCGAGCAGGTCCTCGAAGCGGCCTTCGCGGGCGGCGGCGAGGAACGCGTCGACCACGCCCTTCTGTCGTTTCGCGTCCGGGGCGGGCTCCCCGGAGCGGACGCGGCGGCGGGCGCGGCTGGCGAGCTGGCGGGCGGCCTCGGGGGTGCGGTCGAGGATCGGGGCGATGCGGTCGAAGGGGACGCTGAAGAGGTCGTGCAGCACGAACGCGAGGCGCTCGGCGGGGTTGAGGGAGTCGAGGACCACTTGGAGGGCGAGGCCGACCGAGTCGGCCATGACCGCGGCGGCCTCGGGGTCGTCTCCGGCGGGGGCGGCCGTCTGCGGCGGTTCGGCGTCGAGGGCGTCCTCGCGGCGGGTGCGGCGCGAGCGCAGGAGGTTGAGGCAGACGCGGGAGACGACGGTGGTGAGCCAGCCGCGCAGGTTGTCGACGCCGGCGGTGTCGGCGCGGGCGAAGCGCATCCAGGCCTCCTGGACGGCGTCGTCCGCCTCGGCGGCGCTGCCGAGCATCCGGAACGCCACGGCCCGCAGGTGGTCGCGGTGCTCCTCGAAGCGCTGCACTGGGAAGTCGTCGATCATCGGTCCCGCCTTCATGGAAACGTCGGTCAACTGTACTGACCCGCGGGCGGGCGGAGACGTGACCGGCGGGTGCGGAGGACCACGAGAATCCCGGCGCTCCGGCGGGTTCTCCGCTTCCGTTGTCAGCCGTTGACGAACTGGCGCAGCAGGATCGCCAGCCGGTCCTGCTGGAGGCCGGGGCGCAGGCGGCCGTCCCGGCCCAGGACGGCGAGGCCGTGCAGGGCCGCCCAGCCGGTCTCGGTGAGCGTCTCGGGGTCCCGGTCCCCCGCCAGCGGCGCGAAGACGGCGTACAGCTGCGCGAACCCGGCCTTGAGCACGTCGGGCGCGTTCGGGCCGAACTCCAGCCCTTCCGCGAGCGCGAACATGGCCTCGAAGAGCGCGGGGTTGGCGGCGGCGAAGTCGAGGTAGGCCTGGGCGACGGCCTCGAGCTCCTCGCCCTCCTCGGCGCCGGTCCGGGCCCGCTCGAGGGCCTCGGCGAGTTCGGCGGCGCCCTGGAGGGCCACCGCGTCCACGATCGCGCCGCGGCCGGCGAAGTGGCTGTAGAGGACCGGCTGGCTGTACTCGATGCGCTCGGCGAGCCTGCGGACCGTCACCGAGGCCCAGCCGTCGGCCTCGGCCATGTCGCGGGCGGCGCTGACGATGAGCGCTTCCCGCTGGGCCCGTTCTCGTTCTCGGCGCTGCTGTGTAGCCATGAACACGATACTAGCACCGCTAGACAATCGAGCAGGGCTATGTTACGGTCGCTCTCATTACTAGCAACGCTAGATCTTCTAGTTCGACTAAGGAGTCCCTCATGGCCCGCAGGATCACCGCCGACGTCCTCACCTTCATCGTCGCCCTCGGCATCATCTACATCGGCGCGTCCTTCCTCCTCGACCCCGCCGGCCAGGCGGCGGGCTTCGGATTCGACGCGTCGCCCACCGGCGAGGAGGCCCAGTTCCTGACGGTGAAGGGCGTGCGCGACATCGTCAGCGGCGTCCTGCCGCTCACGCTCCTGGCCCTGGGCCAGCGCCGCGCGCTCGGCTGGGCGCTGCTGTGCGAGGCACTCATCCCGCTGGGCGACGGCACGCTCATCCTCGTCAACGGCGGCAGCGTCGCCATCGCGCTGAGCGTCCACTACGCGACGATGGTCCTCGTGGTCGTCGCGGGCCTGCTCCAGCTCAAGGTCGCCGCGGTGCGCGAGCGCGAACTCGCCCGCGTGGCATAGCGAGGCCCGGCCGCGACCGCGAGGCCGGCCGGGCCAGCGCCGAGCGCGGACCGGCGCCGGACGGGTCGGTCGGGAAAGCGCGGCCCCGCCGCGCTCCCGCGAAGCGTGACCGGCCGAGCGGTTGCGGCAGGGGCATGCCGCAGGGCCTGTCGCGATCGTTCATCCCCCGGCGGCCCCGCACCTCGCCCCCCTGCGGCAGGGCGTTTCGAGTCCCGCCCGCACCCTTGAACCGCACTACGGCCCCGCCCGGCATCCCCTCGAGCGGGGCCGCTCCGCCGCCCGACCGCGTCCTTGCGGGGCAATTCCGTTGCGCCGCGGCACGTTTGCGCCGATACTCTGGCGATGACCGTGATCCGACGCGAGACCGAGGCCGACGCCCCGCTCGTCCACGCCCTCCACGACGCCGCCTTCGCCGCCGCCGAGCACTCCTCCGGCCACGAGGCCGACCTCGTGGACGCCCTGCGCACCAGCGGCGACTGGGAACCCGCCTACTCACTCGTGGCCGAGGCCGACGACCGACCGGTCGGCCACGTGGTCGCCACCTACGGCCGCCTCGCGGGGGAACGGATCCTCGGGCTCGGCCCGATCGGGGTCGACCCCGCCCTGCACGGCAAGGGGATCGGCTCGGCGCTCATGCACGCGGCGATCGCCGCCGCCGAGGCGCGGGACGAGCCGGCGATCGTCCTCCTCGGCAGCCCGGTGTACTACGGCCGCTTCGGTTTCGTCGCGGCCTCAGAGCACGGCGTCGAAGCGCCGGACCCGAACTGGGGCCCGTACTTCCAGATCCGGCCCCTCACCGCCTGGCGGAGCGGACTGCGCGGGGTCTACACCTACTCCCCCGCCTTCGACGAGTTCGGCTGAACGACGCGCGGTGTGATCCGAATTTCGTCCCCATTGCACTGAAAAATTGAAAAACGTAGTGTCCTCCAGAACCGCTCCGCATATTTCTGGAGGCTGCGATGTTCCTGCCCTACAACGGTTCAGGCCACTACTGCTACGCCAACTCGCTGTCGATGGCGCTCGGCCCCGATTCGCCCGGGCCCGCGTTCATCGAAGTGCTCACCGGGTCCCCCTTCGGGATGCAGCTGTTCGACGGGAACACGCCCTTCTTCGACCCCGCCGGCTGGGACGGCGACATCGGGCTCGACGCCGCCTGCGCCGCGCTCGGATGGGAGTGCGTCCGCGAGTCGGGCGGGACGCCGGAGGCCGCCGCCGACCGGCTCCGGGCGGCGGGCCCGGCCGATCCGCTGCTCGTCGGGCCCGTCGAGATGGGCCTGCTCACCCACGCGCCGAACCGCGGGACGCCGTTCGGGGCCGACCACTTCGTGGTCGTCCTCGGCGTCGAGGGCGGCCTGGTCCGCTTCCACGACCCGGCCGGGTTCCCGTTCGCGACCGTCCCGGTCGGTCAGTTCCTCGAAGCGTGGCGGACCGACACGCTGCTGTACGGGGAGTCGTACACGTCCCGGCGCGGATTCGTCCGCGTCCGCGAGGCGGCGGCGGTCGAGGCGGTCCGGGCGAGCGCGCCCGCGTGGACCGCCTGGCTGCGCGGCGAGCACGGGTTCCCCGTGACCGAAGGGACGCTTGCGAACCGCGAGGCCGCCGAGCGCCTGGCCGCGATGGTCGAGAAGGGGCTGGACGAGGGGATGCGGAACCAGCTGGTGCAGTTCGCGGTCCAGGTCGGCGCCCGGCGGCTGAACGACGCGGGGGCCTGCCTGGCGGCGGCAGGCGCCGACGAGGCATCGGCAATCGCCGCCAGGCAGGCCCGGCTGGTGGGCGGGCTCCAGTACGACCTCGTGAACGGCCGGGCGGCCGGGGCGGCCGCCGCGCTGCGCGAGCTGGGGCCGACCTATGAGGCGCTCTCGCTGGAGCTCGCGGAGATTTAGATCGCGGCCCGGACCTCCTCGTGTTCGGGGTTCGGCAGGTCGCGCATGTTGCGCAGGGGCGACAAGAAGACCGGCAGGAACGCGAGGCTGCATCCGATCGCGGCGATCCACAGCGACGTCCGGGCACCGAGCAGCTCGCCGAACGCGCCGCCGACGAGGGAGCCGACCGCGTAGACCCCGAAGACGATGAAGCGCACCGTGGCGTTCATGCGGCCCAGCATGTTGTCGGGGGTCAGGCGCTGGCGGAAGCTCACCTGGTTGACGTTGTAGACGACCGACCCCATGCCCACCAGGGCCATGCCGACCGCGCCGACCCAGATGCGCCAGCCCGGCTCGGCCGCCGGGACGAGGAGGAGCCAGGGCGAGCTGGCGAGGATCGAGATCCACACGGCGCGGCCCTCGCCGAGCCGGGCGGTCACGGGCCGGGTGATGAACGCGCCGACGACGCCGCCGATGCCGAAGACGGCGAACAGGGCGCCGATCTCGCCGGGCGTCATGCCGAGCTCGCGGGGCAGGAAGACCACGATCATCGCCATGAACGCGCCCATCCAGAGGTTGAACCAGCCGGTGCAGGCCACGATCGAGGCGAGGAGGCGGTTGCCGAGGACGAACGCGAGGCCCTCCTTGATCTCGCGGGTGATCTTGGCGCCGTGGGCGACCTCGGGTTTGGGTTCGCGGCGGCGGATGCGCACCAGGAACAGCGCGGAGGCGCCCAGGGCGACCGCGTCGAAGGCGATCGCGACGGGGGCCGTGAGCCATTCGATGAGCTGCCCGGCGAGCACGGGGCCGCCGAGCTGCGCGGTGGAGCGCACGGTCTCGAGCTTCGCGTTGCCCTCCACGAGCTTCGCGCGGCCGACCAGGTGCGGCAGATAGCTCTGGTAGGAGACGTCGAAGAAGACGGTGAAGACGCCGATGGTCAGGGCGACGGCGTACAGGTGCCAGATGGTGAGGGTGTCGGCCCACCAGGCGAGGGGGACGGTGAGCAGCACGGCCGCGCGCACGACGTCGCTGACGATGAGGACCCGGCGGCGGCGCATCCGGTCGATCCACGCGCCCGCGGGGAGGCCGATGAGCAGGAACGCGATCATGCTCATCGAGGAGAGCACGCCGACCTCGAACTCGCTCACGTCGAGTGCGATGACGGCCGCGAGCGGCAGTGCGAGGGAGGTGATCTGGTAGCCGAACTGGGCCACGGTGGTCGAGAGGAACAGGCCGCGGAAGTCGTGGTCGCGCAGGAGGCCGAGGCGGTCGCGGCGCTCGGGCTCGACGGGACCGGGGTCCCCGAGGGAGATCATGCGATTGAGTATTGCCAATCAGTTGGGAAAAGTCAATCGGTAATCGTGTGAGAGTGCCGCCACACGCCCTAAGATGAGGATGTGGCAGACGAGCGTGAGGTAGACGGCTTCAAGGACGACCGACCGCTGGCATCCGAGGGCGAGGCGAAGGCGTTGGCCTCGGCGGTGCGGCTGCGGATCCTGCGGCTGTGCCTGGACCAGGCGCTGACGAACAAGGAGATCGCCCAGCGGCTCGGCGCGAACCCGGCCACGGTGCTGCACCACGTGCGCAAGCTCGTCGACACGGGATTCCTTGCGGCGCAGCAGGAACGGGTGGGCGCGCGGGGCGCGCGGGAGATCCCGTACCTGGCGACGCGGAAGTCGTGGGCGCTGCGGCTCGGCGAGGAGTTCTGGTCGGACATGACGACGGCGATGATGGACGTCTTCCGCACCGAGGTGGCGCAGGCGAATCCGGCGCAGGTCAACGTCAGCAGGCTCGGCCTGCGCCTCGACGAGGAGCAGTACGGGATGCTGAACCAGCGGTTCAAGGCCCTGTTCGACGAGGTGAACGGCTGGGAGTCGAGGCCCGGGGCGAAGCCGTACTCACTGTTCCTGGCGATCCACCCCGACACGGGCCGGGAGTGAGAGGTGGACCGGGAGTGAGGCGCCGGGCGCTTTCGTGAGCGATGCTCAATGCACAGGCGCCCCCGGCCTCAAGGCCGCCTCGGAGGTACGACATGGAGCGTCCGGCGACGCAGTCTTAGGTGAGCATCATTCGATTCGCGGTGTCCCCCGGCCTCAAGGCTGCCTCGGGGGTGTGACAGCGGGGGCGGGGCGGGGTTCGCTCACAGGACACGTGCGGGAGGTTCGGGTCTGTCGGCGTGCTCGGGAGAGGCGCAGGTTTTCAGGGTATTCGGG
>NZ_JAJLQZ010000026.1 GCF_020991375.1 Glycomyces amatae
TTGGGGGGGGGGGGGGGGCCCCCGGGGGGCCCCCCCGCTCCTCTGCCTTGTCCGGTCCGGACGCGACGGGCGGGCCGCCCGTCGCGTCCGGCGGCGACGCCTTCTCGGCTACACCGCCTCGATGTCGAGGCGCTCGGCGGCCTGGCGCTTCAGGGCCGCCTCGACCAGGCCCGCGAAGAGCGGGTGCGGGCGGGTCGGGCGCGACTTGAGCTCCGGGTGGGCCTGGGTCGCCACGAAGTACGGGTGGGCCTCGCGGTCGAGCTCGATGAACTCGACGAGGCGCCCGTCCGGGGAGAGGCCCGAGATCACGAACCCGGCCTTGGCCAGCTCGTCGCGGTAGGCGTTGTTGACCTCGTAGCGGTGGCGGTGGCGCTCGTTGACCTCGGTGGCGCCGTAGGCCTCGGCGACCAGGGACCCCTCGGCGAGCTTCGCCGGGTAGGTGCCCAGGCGCATCGTGCCGCCCATGTCGCCGCGGCCGGCGACGATCTCGGTCTGGTCGGCCATCGTCGAGATGACCAGGTGCTCGGCCCCGCGGTCGAACTCCTCGGAGTCGGCGCCGACCAGGCCGGAGATCTCCCGCAGGGCCTCGATCGCCATGCACTGGAGGCCCAGGCACAGGCCCAGGGTCGGCACCAGGCCGTTGCGGGCCCACGTGAGCGCCTGGATCTTGCCCGGCACGCCCCGGTCGCCGAAGCCGCCGGGGATGACCACGGCGTCGACGCCCGCGAGGGCCTTCGCGGTGGCCTCGGGGCTGCCGCAGCGGTCCGAGATCACCCAGCGGACGTTCACCTTCGCGCGATGGGAGAACCCGGCGGCGTGCAGGGCCTCGACCACCGACTTGTAGGCGTCGGGGAGCTCCACGTACTTGCCGACGATCGCGACCTCGACCACGGCGGCGGGGTGGTGCACCCGGTCGAGCAGGTCGTCCCAGGCGCTCCAGTCGACGTCGCGGAACGGCAGGTCGAGCTTGCGGACCACGTAGGCGTCCAGGCCCTCGGTGTGGAGGGTCTTGGGGATCTCGTAGATCGACTTCGAGTCGGGCGCCGAGACCACGGCCGCGTCGTCCACGTCGCAGAACCCGGCGATCTTCTGCTTGAGCCCGTCGGGCAGCGGCCGGTCGGAGCGGCACACGATCGCGTCGGGCTGGATGCCGATGGAGCGCAGCTGCGCCACGGAGTGCTGCGTCGGCTTGGTCTTCATCTCCGAGGACGCGGCCAGGTACGGGACCAGGGACACGTGGAGGAAGAAGCAGTTGTCGCGGCCGATGTCGTGGCGGTACTGGCGGATCGCCTCCAGGAACGGCAGCGACTCGATGTCGCCGACCGTGCCGCCGACCTCGGTGATCACCACGTCGGGGACCCGCCCGGTCTCGGGGTCGGGGTCGGCCATCGCCGCGAGGCGCGACTTGATCTCGTTGGTGATGTGCGGGATGACCTGCACGGTGGCGCCCAAGTAGTCGCCGCGGCGCTCCTTGGCGATCACGTCGGAGTAGACCTGCCCGGTGGTCACGTTCGCGTGCTTGGACAGGTTCCGGTCCAGGAACCGCTCGTAGTTGCCGATGTCGAGGTCGGTCTCGCCGCCGTCGTCGGTGACGAAGACCTCGCCGTGCTCGTACGGGTTCATGGTGCCCGGGTCGACGTTGAGGTAAGGGTCGATCTTCTGCATGACCACGTACAGTCCGCGCGCGGTGAGCAGGTTCCCGAGACTGGCGGCGGTCATGCCCTTACCGAGGGCGGAGGTGACCCCACCGGTGACGAAGAGGTGCTTCGTGGTGCGGATCTGACCATTCGCGGCGCTGGCCAAGGCGGACTCCCGTGGTGTTCGTGGCGAACGAGCTGCTTCGGACGGAGCCGGCGGGCTTCGCCGGAGGCAGCCGGTGGATCGCTTCATCCACGGGATTCCACACTAACACTTTCGCCGCTGTTCTCCTCGTCGACCCACGAGGGTGCGTCGACGATCATGTCCGAGTACTGGCCGTCCTTGACGTGCGCGCGGGCGAGCACGCGGTGGCTCATGATGACCGCCAAGGGGACCATGACGGCGAGGGCCGAGCCGAGGCTCATGAGGCCCTTGCCGAGGAGGAGCCCGGCGACGGCCGCGCCGACGACCGCGGCCGAGAAGGCCGCGCGCAGCGGCGGGTAGAGGCCCCAGGCGCGCCGCAGGCCGCCGCCGGGGCGCAGGAGGACCAGCCAGCAGTAGGCGCCGGCCAGGACCGTCAGGAGGCTCAGCGGGGAGGTGAAGACCGCGACGATGTTGGAGCCGACGCCGGAGGCGATGACGCCGTTGGTGTCGCCCATGATGTCGCCGAGGAACGCGCCGAGCTCGCCGCGTTCGGCGGCGGGCCGCTGGTAGTCGATCCAGGACAGGCCCACGAGCACCGCGGCCCCGGCGAAGCCGGACCACACGAAGCGGGAGAAGGTCACCCAGCCGCCGGTGGCGAGCGCCGCGGCCAGGCAGGTGCCGACGATGATGGCGACGGCCGCGGGCACCGAGTCGCCGAGGAAGCCCGCGGAGACGACCAGGACGCCCAGGGAGCCGATCCCGGCCATGACCGGGGACTGGTAGCGGCGCGGCAGCCGCCAGGCCGCCGCGGCGGCGAGCAGCCACAGCGAGGCGATGAACATGCCCGTGGCGACCGGTCCGAGCTCGTTGGAGGCCGAGTCGGCGACCGTGTAGTCCCCCAGGAGCGTGCCCAGGGGGTCCTCGGTGTGGGTGAGCATCGCCAGGGCGGTCACGATGACGCCGAACGCGGAGACGGTCACCATGAGGCTGGCGGGGCCGTGGCGGCCGGGCATGACGATGGCGATGAAGGCGCACACCACGGCGATGCCGAGGGCCGTCAGCGGCCCGACGAGGCCGGGGCGGGGCGCCGACCACCACTGGAAGAAGTCGGCGAGGATCGCGGCGGCCGTGAACAGGGCGCAGACGAGGGCCGAGACGATGTTGAGCCGCATGAGCCACAGCGGCGGCGGCTTGACGCCCGGCTGGCCGGCCTGGCGCAGCAGGTGCAGCAGCGGCCAGGCCACGAAGGTCAGGGCGAGGAACAGGAGCACCTGGAGCCACTGGGTGGCCGGGGCGGCCGTGTCGGCGGCGATGAGCCTGGTGTCGGTGTCGTCGAAGACCGCCTGCCGGTCCTCGTAGGACAGGGTGTCGGCGGCGGCCCCGGCCGCGGCGCCCTCGACGGTGTCGGGCAGGGGGGCGTCCAGCAGCGTCAGGACGGTCGCGGTGAGGTCGGTCAGGCGCAGGTAGCCGGGCCGGTCGGCGGGCAGGTCGAGGAGGTTGTGGCCGTCCTCGGCGCCGAAGTTGGCGACGGTGGCCAGGAGCCGGTTCGGCTCGGCGGTCTGGCTGACGCCGGTGACGACCAGGGCGGCGCCGTCGGCGCGGGCGGCGGCCAGCGCGCCGGCGGTGTCGTCGAGGTCGTCGAGCGCGGCCGCGCGGGCCTCGGGGTCGACCGGCAGCACACCGCCGTCGACGACCGTGAGCGGGCATTCGGCGAGGGCCTCGGCGAGGCGCTCGCCGGTGGGCAGGGCCGAGAGGTAGCCGCCGACGCGGCCGACCGAGTTCGCCGTGGCGTAGGCCGCGCCGGGGCCGACCGCGGTCGCGCACGAGGTCCCGGCGGCGAGCATCCCCAGTTCGGCGCCCTGCTCGAGGTCGCGGTTCAGGGCGACCAGGTCGGCCATGTCGCCGACGGCGGCGCTGTCCCCGGTGACCTCGACCTGCTCGGCGGTGACCGGGCCGCAGTCGGAGGCGTCGCCGTAGGGCGCGGCGACGGCGGGCGAGCCCGCCGAGAGCGTCAGCCAGCCGTCGAGCGTGCAGGTGAAGCGGCGGCCCGAGTCGGTGTTCAGCTCGGCGAGCGAGCCGTTGCGGGCCAGCCCGGCCAGGTTCGGGGTCGTCTCGGCGTCGATGTCGGTCCAGGTCAGGCCGCCGACGCCGAGGACGATCACGGACGGCACGGTCTCGGGGATCGCCTCGTCGGCCTCCTCGGGCAGGAGCTGGAGCACCGCGAGCGCGCCGAGCAGGGCGACGGCGACCCACGTGAGGAAGGGCCCCCGGTTCTCCGCGACGCTCGCGGCGAGTCGCTTGCGGGCCTTGCGGGTCAGGCGGCGGGCGTCGATGTTGCGCGGCACGGCGGGGCTATCTTCCCGTCAGTTCCAGGTAGAGCGCGTCCAGGGAGTCGAGCATCTGGGCCTCGTCGGGCCACGTGGCGGCCCGGGCGCGGCTGGCCTCGGCGTGCGCGGCGAGGCGGTCGGGGTCGGCGAGGAGGCCGCGCACGGCCTGGTCGAGGGCGTCGACGTCGCCGACTTCGAAGTAGAGGGCGGCGTCGCCCACGAGTTCGGGGATGCCGCCGGTGCGGGTGGTCAGGAGCGGGACGCCGGCCTGGAGGGCCTCTTGGGCGAACAGCTGCCGGGCCTCCCACTGGCTGGTGACCAGGGCGAGGTCGGCGGCGGCGAGGAGGTCGCCGACGTCGGTGCGGTGGCCGAGAAGGCGCACGTCGGCACCGGAGGCGTCGATGAGGCCTTGCAGGCGCATCCGTTCGGGGCCGTCCCCGGCGACGGCGACCACGGGTGCGGGCTCGCTGTCGGTCCAACGGGAGGCGGCGGCGATGAGGGTGTCGTAGTCCTTCTGCGGGTGGAGGCGGCCCACGGAGAGCAGCAGGGGCCGGTCGCCGATGCCGAGCTCGTCGCGGATCGCCTGCGGCTCACCCGAGGCCCGGCGCGGCGGTGCGGCGACCGGCGCGAGGCGGGCGTCGCGGGCGCCGAGGCCGACCAGGTGCTCGTGGAGGTCGGAGGAGGCGGCGAGGGCCACGTCGACGCCGCGGGCGAGGCGCTTCTCGATCTCGTCGGAGACGCGGCGCTTGAACCCCTCGGTGATGAGCTGGTTGTGCCAGGTGGTCACCAGCGCGGCGCCCGTCGGGCGGGCGGCGAGGGCGGTGATCCCGGCGGTGAGCCCGTGGGCGTGCACGAGGTCGACGCCGCGTCCGGTGATGCCGCGCAGGGCGCCGCGGGCGGCCCACCACGCGAGCGGGAGCTCGGGCGAGGGCTTGGCGGTGATGGGGGCGGGCGCGAAGCGGGCCCCCTTGGCGCGGAAGCCGAACCGCTCCTCGGTCTCGGGCGGTCCGACGACCAGGACGGCGTCGCCGCGCTCGACGAGACCGGCCGCGAGCGAGGCGACATGCGTCCCGATGCCGCCGGTCGAAGGGCCGAGCACCAGGGCAATACGTCGATGACTCACTGATCCGCTCCACTAGGTCGGTCTGGCACGTGCTCGTCGGGTTCTTCGGACGCTCGGATTATGCCAGCGCGCCGCAGCACCGGGCGCACGACACCGGATCCGCCGATGAGCGCGGCGAGCCCGAGGTAGACGACGGCGGTGGCGGCGCCGACCACGACGCCCTGGAAGAGCGCGCTGTAGGAGGTGTTGGCGTGGCCCCACAGGTCGATGAGCTCGCGGGCGGCGAGGACCGCGCCGACGGCGGCCACGACGGTGGCGAGCGCGGCCCGGGGGACGCCCCTGAGGCTGGCCGCGCCGGTGTGGCGGGCGATGGCGGCGGTGAGGGCGAGGCCGATGGCGGTCATGCCAATCGACCAGGCGATCGCGAGCGCGAGCGTGCGGTCGGCGATCGGCATGACCTGGGCGAGGACGACGGCCGCGACGGCGCCCGCGGCCCAGCCGACCGAGGTGGCCCCGGCGGCGTACTTGTTGCGGCCGATGGCGTACAGGCCCCGGGAGTAGATGGCGAACATCGAGTAGCCGAACAGGCCGAAGGCGAGGCCGGTGAGGGTGGCCTGGAGTTGCGGCTGCGTGCTGGAACCGGTGTCGGAGGAGACCGAGGAGAGCACGGTGCCCATGGGTTCGGCGAGTCCGGCGAGAGCCGCGACGCCGAGACCGGAGAGCAGGAGGACGGCCCGACCGGTCTGGGAAAGGCGGCGCTGGTAGCGCTCGTGCTCGCCGAGCGAGAAGGCCTCGGCGAGTACCGGATAGGCCGCGGTGGCGAGGGGCACGGCGAGGATCGCCCACGGCAGCAGGAAGAACGTCTGCGAGACCGTGAAGATCACGGCGGGGCCGTCGCCGGCGTCGTTGGCGAGGCGCAGCAGGAGCGCCTGGCACAGCTGCTGGGCGCCCACGGTGATCGCTCCGGCGATCGCGAGCGACTTCAGGTTGGCTGCGACGTGGGTCTCCAGCCGCCAGACGGGTCGGATCCGCAGGTGCAGGCCGCGCAGCGGGAAGATCAGGCATCCGGCGAGGACGGCGACCCCGAAGGTGGTGCCGAGGGCGAGTAGGAGGATCTCGCTCTGGGAGACCTGCTCGGCCTTGGCGCCTCGGCCCGAGACCAGGCCGTAGACGACATAGACGCCGGCCATGACGACGCTGGAGAGGAGCGGGGCGAGGGCGGGCCAGGCGAAGCGGCGGTGGGACTGGAGGATGCCGGTGAGGACGACCGCGACCCCGTAGAGGGGCAGCTGCGGGGCGAAGAGGACCAGCATCTCGGTGGCGACGTCGATCGTCTCCGGAGTGACCCGCTGGTCCGGCATGAGCATCTGGATGATCGGGCGGGCGAAGAGCGCGACGAGGAGTCCGGCGGGGACGAGGATGGTCAGGGACCAGGTCAGCAGCGCCGAGGCGATGTGCCCGACCTGCTTGGGGTCGTGCCTGGCGAGCGGGGCGGCCAGGAGCGGGATGACCAGCGCTGCGAGCGCTCCCCCGGCGACGAGCTCGAAGATGATGTTGGGGATGCTGTTGGCGGTCTGGTAGGCGGTGCCGAGGCTGAACAGGCCCACGGCCCAGGTGAAGACCAGCGTGCGGCCGAATCCGGCCAGGCGGGAGGCGACGGTGATCGCACCGATGACCGAGGCGGCACGACCGACTTCGCGTCGGGTCTCGGTCAAGACTTCGTCCGACCCAGCTCGTCCAGCTCGCGCAGCACCGGCGTCTCGGCGATGACCTTCGTGAAGCTCCACTTCTCGGAGGCGGCGATGAGCGCGGCGACGCCCGCGAGGGCGACGTGGCGGCCGATCATGCCGGTCCGGGCGATGAAGGCCAGGCCCAGGAGCGCGCCGAGGGCGTTGGCGCCGCCGTCGCCGAGCATGGTCTTGCCGTCGAGGTCGTCGGCCATCGCGGCCCCCGCGGCCGAGGAGACCGCCAGGGCGGTGTTGGCGCCGCCGGCGGCGGTGCGCCGCCGGGACTCGGGCCCGGGGTCCTTCGAGAGGGGCGCGGCGGCGAGGGTGACGACCTTGAGGGCGCGGCCGGGGCGCAGGTCGAACAGGTTGACGACGTTGGCGGTCCCGGCGATGACGCCGCCGCCGACGCCGACGTTCCACAGGCGGCGGAGCGGGGAGCGGCGCTCGTCCGTGAGTTCGCCGTTGGCGAGGTCGATCAGGGCGGCCGAGGCGATGCCCGCCGAGGAGATCCCGAGGATCTTGATCAGGCCGGCCGAGAGGCGCCCTCTGAGGAGGGCGCCCACATGGCCCTTGAAGCCTTTGGCTTTCTCGCCCTTGGCGTCGGCGATGTCGTCGTAGAGGCCGACCGCTCCGGCGGTGAGCCCGGCGGTGGCCGCCGCGGCGGCGTAGGCCGGAGAGCCGGCCCCCAGGACCGCCCCGGCGGTGGCGCCCACGGTGATGCCGGGCCCCTCGGCCAGGCTCACGATGTCGCCCTTGTGGTTGGTCCGCTCCAGTTCGGCCGCCCATTTGGAGCGCCGTACGGCACTGATCGCGGCGATCGTGCCGCCTGCTGCGAGTCCCCCGAGGAACGCCCGCCCTACCGTGCGCGTCAACTGGCTCATGGCGACGATACTAAGCCGCGCCCGGAAGCAGACCGGAAACGCCCTCCCCAGTCCCGAGATGGTCCACGGTGCCGTCGTTGACGAAGTCGGCGAGCGCGACGACCGCCGCGATCTGGCCCTGCGGGGTGGCGACGTTGTCGACGGTGGCGACCGTCGAGACGTCGTCGCCGCGCAGCGTGGCGAGCGGGTTGCCGTCGCCGGTGGCGGTGGTGGCGGCGTAGACCGTGGGGTCGTCGGCGGCGAAGGCGGTGGTGAGGGAGACCATCCCGGCGTTGCGGTCCTCGGCCTCGGAGTCGGTGGCCCCGGCTCCGGCGAGGATGAGGACGCCGTCGGCGACGCCGGTGGGCTCGGCCTCGACGGTGAGCATCGACAGCTCGGTCAGCGCGGTGGTGACCTTGGTGATGTCGCCGGGGGCGATCTCGACGGTGGTGCCGGCGGCCTCGCCGGTGGTGACGGCGGCGAGCACGTAGCTCATCGCGGCGACGCCGTCGTAGGTGACGGGCGCCTGCACCGTGGCGGGCGTGGTGGTGTCGGTGAGGTCGACCAGGGTGTCGCCGCTGGCGGGGTCGAAGAAGTCGTCGAGGGCCGAGATGCGGCCCGAGACGGTGGCGCCGGCGTAGCCGAGCATCTCGACCGCGCCGTCGACGACGTCGGTGTCGGCGCCGGGCAGGGCCACGACCAGGATGTTCTTGCCGGTGAGCTTGCCCTCGAGGTAGGAGGGGGCGATCGCGGTGGCGAAGGCCTGGTCCTCGCCGAGCTGGTTCTCGAGCTCCAGGTTCTCGGCGCGCAGCTGGTCGTTGGAGTCGCGGAGGCTCTGGGTGGTGCTCTGCATGGCGTCGATCGCGGGGCCGTTGAGCGCCGCGGTGCCGAGGATGAGCCCGACGGTCAGCGCGAGGAAGACCGCGGTGAGGCTCACGAGGTGGTACCGGAAGTTGATCACGAGAACAGCCTTTGGATCTGGAAGAGCAGGCCGTCCCACCAGTCGGCGATCACGTCGACGAACGAGCGTCCGACGGTCGAGATGGCGACGGCGGTGGCCATGGCGGCGAGGGCGGAGACGATGAGCAGGAGCAGGGCCGAGATCGACATGTCCTGGCGGTAGAGGCGCGAGACGCCCTTGGCGTCGACGAGCTTGCCGCCGACCCGCAGGCGCGTGAGGAAGGTCGAGGCCATGCCGCCGCGCCCCTTGTCGAGGAACTCGACCATGGTGACGTGGGTGCCGACGGCGCAGATGAGCTCGGCGCCCTTCTCGTCGGCCATGAGCATGGCGATGTCCTCGGAGGTGGCCGCGGCGGGGAAGGGGATCGCGGGGACGCCGAGGCGGTCCATGCGCTCCATCCCGGGGGCGCGGCCGTCGGCGTAGGCGTGGACGACGATCTCGGCGCCGCAGCGCAGGGCGTCGTCGGAGACCGAGTCCATGTCGCCGACGATCATGTCGGGGGTGTACCCGGCCTCCAGCAGCGCGTCGGCCCCGCCGTCGACGCCCACGAGGACGGGCTTGAACTCGCGGATGTAGGGCCGCAGGACGTCGATGTCCTCTTTGTAGTTGTAGCCGCGGATGACGACGAGGGCGTGGCGGCCGTTGAAGGAGGTCTTGACGTCGGGCACGCCGACCCCGTCGAGCAGGAGGTCCCGCTCGCGCTTGAGGTACTCCATGGTGTTGGCCGCGAAGGCCTCCAGCTGGACCGACAGGCCCTCCTTGGCGGCCTCCATGTCGGCGGACACGGACTCCTCGGTCTGGACGGTGCCCGAGCCGATGAGGGTGTCGCCGAGGTAGACCTCGCCGCCGTCGACCGCGACGGACTTGCCTTCGCGGACGTTGTCGAAGATCTCGTCGCCGACGCCGTCGATGAGGACGATCCCGGCCTTGACGAGGACCTCGGGGCCGAGGTTCGGGTAGCGGCCGGAGATCGACTTGGCGGCGTTGACGACCACGGCCACGCCCGTGCCGACCAGGGCGTCGGCGGCGACCCGGTCGAGGTCGACGTGGTCGATGACCGCGACATCGCCGGGTTCGAGGCGGCCGCAGAGCCGCTTGGTGCGGCGGTCGAGGCGGGCGGTGCCGACCAGCCGTCCGTCGGAGGAGTCGCCCTCCGGGTTCCGCCCGGGCAAACGCAAGCTAGGTACACGCATCGTGCATCATCATGCCATCCGAGCGCACGGCTCTCGGCGACGGCGCGCCGCTTCCCGCCCCGCGGAGGGGCATGCGCTAGGACTTCATCTTCGCAGCCTCGGCCAGGAGTTCCTCCGCGTGGGCCACGCCCAGGTGGGAGTCGGGCATGCCGGCGAGCATGCGAGCAAGCTCACGTGCGCGCTCGGCGTCGTCGACCACCCGCACGCCCGAGACGGTGACCGCCCCGGAGGTGTCCTTGGAGACCACGAGGTGGCGGTCGGCGAACGCGGCCACCTGCGGCAGGTGGGTGACGACCAGGACCTGGTGGCGGCGGGCGAGCTTGGCGAGGCAGCGGCCGATCTCGATGGCGGCGCCGCCGCCGACCCCGGCGTCCACCTCGTCGAAGACCAGCACCGGCGGGCCGCCGATCTCGGCGAAGACCACTTCGATGGCGAGCATGACGCGGGACAGCTCGCCGCCGGAGGCGCCCTTGTGCAGCGCGGCGGGCACCGAGCCGGGGTGGGGCCGCAGCAGCAGCTCGACCTCGTCGGCGCCGTCCTCGGTGGCACCCGAGACCGCGGTGTCCACGGCCAGGTCGACGCCGCCGCGCCCGGCCGGGCGCGGCTCGACCGAGGCGTCGACCTCGGCGTGCGGCATGGCCAGGCCCTTGAGTTCGTTCGAGACCGCCGCGGAGAAGCGCTCGGCCGCGGCGCGGCGCGAGGCGCGCAGCTGGGCGGCCAGGTCGGCGGTGCGGGCGGTGAGCTCGGCGTGGCGGCCCTCGAGCTCGGCGACCCGCTCGTCGGAGACGTCGAGTTCGCCGAGGCGCTTGGCGGCGTTCTCGGCCCAGGCGAGGACGCCGGGGAGGTCCTCGGCGTACTTGCGGTACAGGGTCTTCAGGGCCGCCTGGCGCTGGTAGATCTCCTCGAGCCGCTGCGGGTCGGCCGAGAGGTCGTCGAGGTAGGAGGAGAGGTCCACGGCCGCCTCGGCGAGCAGGGCGCCGGCCTCGGCGAGGCGCTCGGCGAACTCGGCGAGCTTGGGGTCGGCGTGGGCGTCGTGCTCCAGGGCGCGGGCGGCGGCGCCGACGGTGTCGGTCGCGCCGCCTTCGCCGGTGGCCGGGTCGCCGGTGATGGCGCCGTGCGCGGTGGCGGCGGCCAGGCGCAGGGCCTCGGCGTTCTCCAGGCGGCGGGCCTCCTCGGCGAGTTCGGTCTCCTCGCCGTCGCGGGGCTCGACGGCGTTGATCTCCTCGAGGCCCAGGCGGAGCATGTCGGCCTCGCGGGCCATCTCGCGGGCGCTGGTGCGCAGGCGGGTCAGCTCGGTGGTGCAGGCGCCGAGTTCGGCGTAGGCGGCGCGGTAGGCGTCGAGGACCTTGCCGTGGTCGGCCCCGGCGAAGCGGTCGAGCGCGGCGCGCTGCTCCGCGGGCTGGAGCAGGCGCATCTGGTCGGACTGGCCGTGGACCGAGATGGCGAGGTCGCCCAGCTCGGCGAGGACGCCGACGGGCGCGGACCTGCCGCCGACCCAGGCCTTCGAACGGCCCTCGGAGGAGACGGAGCGGGCCAGGAGCAGCTCGCCGTCCTCCAGGTCGGCGCCGGCCTCGACGGCGCGCTCGCGCAGTTCGAGGGCGGCCTCGGCCACGGCGAAGCGTCCTTCCACAAGGGCGCGGTCCGCTCCGAGGGGGGCGCGGGAGGCACGACCGCCGAACAGCAGACCCAGACCGGCCACGACCATGGTCTTACCAGCGCCGGTCTCACCGGTGATGCAGGTCAGGCCGGGGTCGAGCGGCAGGGTGGCGTCAGCGATCACGCCCAGGTTCTGGATGCGAAGCTCCTCCAACACGCTTCAGAGCCTATCCCCTCGGACCGACACCGCTCGGCGCAGCCGACATTCGCACGGGTCAGATTCGTCCGTTTCGCCAACCGTCAACGGGCAGAGAGAGTTTGGAGACCAGTCGCGAGGGGAACGAGCGGCCGGACATGCGCACCAGCTTGACCGGGCGCCGGGAGCGGCGGATGGTCACCGTCGTGTTCGAGGTGAGCTCGGCGACGAGTTTGCCGTCGGCCACGAGCACGCCGGTGGTGCCGACCGACTCGATCCCGATGCGGATCTCCGAGGAGGAGTGCACGACCATGGGCTTGGCGAACAGGGCGTGCGCGTTCATGGGGACGACGACCAGGGCGTCCACATCGGGCCAGACGACGGGGCCGCCGGCGGACATGGCGTGGGCGGTGGACCCGGTCGGGGAGGCGCAGATGACGCCGTCGCAGCCGTAGCGGGAGATGCGGGAGCCGTCGATCTCGATGAACAGCTCGAGCATCCGCGCGGGCTCGGACTTCTCCACGGCGATGTCGTTGAAGGCCCACGAGGTGGCGGTCTCCCCCGCGGCGCTCTCGAGCTCCACGGAGAGCGCGGTGCGCTCCTCGACCGCGTAGTCGCCTTCGAGGAGGCGCGAGACCACGGTCTCGAGCTCGCCGGTCTCGGCCTCGGCGAGGAACCCGACCTTGCCGAAGTTGACGCCGAGCAGGGGGATGTCGGCCTCGGCGGCCATCTTGGCCGAGCGCAGGACCGTGCCGTCGCCGCCGAGGGCGAGCACGAGGTCGGCGGGGGCGTCCTCGATGAGGACCGCTCCCGCCTCGCACAGGCCGTTGGGGTCGCCGGGGTGGATGCGGGTGGCGACGCCGGCCTCGTGGAGGGCGGCGGCGAGCTTCTCGGCCAGTTGCGCCACGTCCTCGCGGGTCGGGTGCGTGACGACCAAGACGCGGCGCGGCTTCTGCTGCGACCCCACTCGCGCTCCTTCTACAGACGGCTACAGGGCCTCGAACTGTACCCCAGGGGTGTTTCCCGGAGTCGTGACGAGCATACCGATGAGAACGTTTGCACAAGGCGGTTCGGGTGTGACGCGCCGATCGGCCCGGTCGGGGCTCAGGCGCCGGGGCCGGCGGCGCAGGCCGCGTCGACCGCCTCGCGGGTGACCGGTTCGCCGCCGGCCTCCATGCGGCAGAAGAACTCCACGTTGCCCTTGGGGCCCGGCAGGGGGCTGGCGGCGACGCCGGTGGTGGTCCAGCCGAGGCGCCGGGCGGCCTCGACGACGCCCCAGACGGCTCCGGCGCGCCGGGCCGGATCGGCGACGACGCCGCCGGGGCCGACCTGGCCCTTGCCGACCTCGAACTGGGGCTTGACCATCGGCAGCATCAGCCCGCCGGGCTTCGTGCAGGCCGCGAGCGCGGGCAGGACGAGTTCGAGCGAGATGAACGAGAGGTCGCCGACGGTGAGGTCCACCTGGCCGCCGAGCCGCTCGGGGGTGAGGTGGCGGACGTTGGTGCGGTCGTGGACGACCACGCGGTCGTCGGTCTGGAGCTTCCAGGCGAGCTGGCCGTAGCCGACGTCGACGGCGAGGACCTCGGCGGCGCCGCGGCGCAGCAGGACGTCGGTGAAGCCGCCGGTGGAGGCCCCGGCGTCGAGGACGCGCAGGCCCGCGGGGTCGACGCCGAACGCGTCGAGGGCGCCGATGAGCTTGTGGGCGCCGCGGGAGACGTAGTCGTCGACGTCGCCGACCAGGCGGATCGAGTCGTCGCCGGTGACGCTGGTGGCGGCCTTCGTCGCGGGGATGCCGCGGAGGTGGACGCGCCCGGCCGCGATGAGTTCGCGGGCGTGCTCGCGGGAGCGGGCGATCTTGCGGCGCACGAGTTCGGCGTCGAGTCGGTAGCGCGTCGGCATGGCGGGAAGTCGGGCTCTCTCACTGGGCGGGCGGGGCGTTCGGTCAACGCCTCGCTAGGCGTCGTCGACGTTGCTGAGGATCTCGGACAGGCGCTGCTGGACGCCCTCGAAGACGGCGACGTGGTCGGTGACGGGCAGGTCGGCGAGCGTCTCGAGCCGGGCGAGGGCCTCCTCGACCTCCGCCTCGACGTCCTCGGCGTCGCCGCGGGGGCGGGAGCGGGCGGCGAGCGCCGCCGGGTTCGGCATGTCGCTCACGCGTCCTCCTCCCCGCGGTCGGGGCCGGCGTCGTCCGCGGCGCGCTCCGGCGCGTCGGCGGCGGGGCGGTCCTCGGCGGCGGTCGCGCCCCCCGTCTCGGCGGCCGCGGCGGCGGCTTCGGCCTCGGCGAGGCGGATGCGCAGCTCGCGGATCTGGTCCTCGGAGTGCTCGAGGCGGAGGTTGAGGTCGTCGAGGTCGGCCTGGGTGGCCACGCCGAGGCGGGTGAGGCCGGCGTCCACCTCGGCGCGCACGAGGCGGCCGATGTCGGCGACGGTGCGCGAGCCGTGGCCGCGCAGCTGCTCGGCGCCGGACTTGAGGCCCTCGGTCCCCGAGCGGAGGTCCTCGCGGAGCCTCCCGGCGAACTCGCGGGCGCGGCGGGCGGGGTCGCCGGCCAGGTCGCGGAGGGTGTCGTAGTAGGCGCGGGCGGTGTCGGCCATGGTGCTCGCACTCCTTCCGAGGTCTGCGGGTCCGCGGGAGGCGTCCCCGGCGTGGTCTTCGGGCCGTAGGCTGGCTCTGGCTCGGCAGAGCCCGCGAGCCGCGCGTCCGGCCCGGGGGCCGTGGCCCGGTTCCGACGTCAACGGTACTGCCAAGCCGCCGTCGACGGTCGTCGACCATGGTGTCGTACTGGCCGGTAACATACTGTCGGGCGCACTGCCGCGCCCGAGCCGATCGAACAGGAGGGCCCATGGCCACCATCGACGAATGCCGAACCGCGTTGGAGCAGTTCGCCGCGAACCTCGCCGAGAACCCCAAGACGGTCAAGAAGCTCACGGGCTTCCAGCGCAGCCTCGCCGCCGACATCACCGACCACGGCGTGTCCTTCAACGGCGAGTTCGACCGGGGGAGGCTGACCGGCATCACCGACGGCGACAACCCCGACGCCGACATCCGGATGGTCGTCGGCTCCGACGACCTCGTCAAGCTCGTCGCCGGCGAGCTGGACTTCAAGAAGGCCTTCATGGCCGGCCAGGTCAAGATCAAGGCGAAGCCGATGGACCTCATGAAGCTGAACGGGGTCCTGTAGGACCGCTCCACCTGCGCGACAAGGGCGAACGCCGCACGCGGGGCGCGCGGGAGCGGGCCGGGAGGCCCGCCCCGCGCTCCGTCGCGGCGCGTCGGCGGCCCGGACGGTCAAATGCGTCCCGGTCGGGCGCAACACCATTCAGGCCACGTTGTAATCTTCTGGCCAGCCGACTCGCACGGCTGTTGAGAGGCGCTGACGGGTGCCTCGAGCCCAGAACACTTACCGGGAGGTCCGTATGGCCACTGTTGACGAATGCCGCAATGTGCTCGAGAAGATGGCGGGCAAGGTCGCCAAGAAGTCCGGCGAGCTCGCCCTTGAGGACGGCTTCGAACGCACGCTGGCCGTGGAGATCACCGACCTGGGCCAGACGTTCAGCGCGAAGCTCGCCGGCGGCAAGCTGAACGACCTCCTCGACGGGGACGCCCCCGACGCCGAGGTCCGCATCCTGATCGCCTCTGACGACCTGATCGCCCTGTCCAAGAAGGAGATCAAGCCCGCCAAGGCGTTCCTGACCGGCAAGATCAAGGTCAAGGCCTCCGTGAAGGACCTCGCCAAGCTGCGCAAGGCCCTGAAGGTCGACTAGCACCGAGGCCGGTCGCCGCGGAGACCGCGGCGGCGAGGCCGTCCCGAGCCGCCCCGGCTCGGAGAGCGCAGAAGCCCGGACTTCGGCAGTCCGGGCTTTCGTCGTACCTGCGCTCGGCGCTCAGCCGGCCAGCAGCTCCTCGGCGGCGTCGCCGACCGGGACCGGCGCCCCGGTCGGGTCGTAGCCGACCGTGTCCGCTGCGGCCCAGCTCGACTCGCACAGCGCGCGCCACGCGTCGAGCTCGGCGCCCCGGCCGCTGAGGCTGATCCTCCCGCCGTCGAAGGCGGCCGTCCAGCCGCCGCACTCGACGCGGTCGGCGGCCTCGTTCCGCACCGGTTCCGGGTGCGCCTCCGTCAGCGCCGCAAGGCTCCAGCCGAGGTAGGTGGGCCGCTGCTCGGGCGGGAGCGCCAGCGCCTGGCGCGGCGACGCCACGCCGGTGAACACCAGCAGCGAGTCGATCCCGGCGCGGTTGGCGCCCTCGATGTCGGAGTCGGGCCGGTCGCCGACCATGACCGGGCGGCCGCCCGGCCTGCGCTCCATGGCGGCCTGGTAGATCCCCGGTTCGGGCTTCCCCGCGACGGCGTCGGGGCCGCGGCCGAGCGCGGCCGTGATCGCCCCGGCCAGCGCCCCCGTGCCGGGCAGCGGACCGTCCGGTGTGGGCAGGGTGGCGTCGAGGTTCGTCGCGACCCAGACGGCGCCGCCGCGGGCGGCGATGGTCAGGTCGGCGAGGTCCCTCCAGGTGACCGTGGGGATCATGCCGTACGCGATGCCCTGGGCCGCCTTGGGATCCTTCGTCGTGGTCAGGCCCTCGGCCTCGACGGCGGCCCCCAGCGCCTCCGAGCCCGTCACCAGGACCGGGGCGCCCTCGCCGAGGCGCTTGCGCAGGACTTCGGCCACGACCTGCGCCGAAGTGAGCACCTGCTCGTCCTCGGCCGGGACGCCCATGCCGCGCAAGGCGTCCGCGACGGTCGCAGGACTGCGGGAGGCGTTGTTGGTGACGAACACCGGCTCGCAGTCGAGGCCCGGAAGGGCCGCGATGGTCGCGGCCGCTTCCGGGATCGGTTCGTGCAGGAGGTAGACGACGCCGTCGAGGTCGAGCAGCGCCTGGTCGTAAGCGCCGGCGAGTGCCTCAGGGGCGCCTTTCAGTCGGGTCATCGGACTCCTCGGGGTTCGCCTCGTCGCGCGAGGGCTTCGGGTCGGTCCGCTCGTCGCCCTTGACGCCGGCCTCCGGTTCCTGGTCCTCGTCGTCCTCCGCGTCGAGGTCCTCGCCGCCGGTCTCGTCGGCGTGCTCGTCGAAGTCGTCGTCCTCGTCGTCTTCGTCGTCGTCGCGGGATTCGCCGTCGGCGTGCTCGTCGCCCTCGCCGTCGCCGTCGAAGTCGCCGGTCTCGCCGCGGTCGTCCTCGTCGAAGTCGTCGTCCTCGTCGTCGAAGTCCTCGTCGTCGCGGTCGTCTTCGAGGTCGTCATCGTCGTCCTCGAACTCCTCGATGGCGATGCCCTCGAGCTCGAGCAGGCGCTCGGCGGCGCCGGTCTCGCCGGACTCGTCGGCGGCGACGGCCTTGGAGAGCCACTCGCGGGCCTCGTCCTCGCGGCCGTCGGCCAGCAGGCCCTCGGCGTAGGCGTAGCGCAGGCGCGCGACCCACGGCTCGGTCTTCGGCGAGTTGAGCGCGCCGACCTTGAGCATCGCGGTCGCGGCCTCGCCCATGCCCATGTCGCGGCGGGCGCCGGAGGCGACGATGAGGAGCTCCACGCGCACCTCGGGGTCGACGCTCTCGTCGCTGCCGAACTCACGGTAGATGTCGATGGCGCGCTCGGGGTGCCCCAGGGCGCGTTCGCAGTCGGCGATGAGGGCGACGTGGTCGTGCGTGCCGCCCAGGCGCTGCGCGGCGCGCAGCTCGTTGACGGCCAGCTGCCACTCCTCGGCGCCGTACGCGGCCACGCCGGTGACCTCGCGGACCACGGCCACGCGGGAGGCCTTGCGGCGCGCGTAGCGGGCCTGCTCGAGCGCGCCCTCCACGTCGTCCTCGGCCAGCAGCGCGGCGGCGGCGAGGAGGCGGTTGCCCACGGCCTCGGCCAGCTGCTTGTTCAGGCTGCGCAGCCCGGCCTTGGTCTCCTTGTCGAGCTGGTCGAAGCCGTACTCGACGCCTTCGGGCAGGTCCGGCGCCTCGTCGGACTCGCCGAGGCGGATCGGACCCTCGTGCCCGGCCTCGCGCTCCTCCAGGGGACGCAGGTTGTCCTTGCCGCGGCGCTCCTTGCCGTCGCGGCCGAGGCGGTCCTCGCGGTCCCGGTCGTCGCGGCGCGGCCGGTCGTCGCGGTCGAAGCGGCGTCCGCCGTCGCGGCGGTCGCCACCGCGGTCGTCGCGGTTCTCGAAGCGGCGCGGCCGGTCGTCGTCCCGGCGCGGACCCCGGTCGTCGCGGCGGGGGCGGTCGTCGCGGTCGAACTTGCGGGGACGGTCATCGCCGTCCCGGCGGGGACGGTCGTCATAGCGGCGCGGACCGCGGTCATCGCGGTTGTAACCACCACGCCCGCCGCGGTCGTCGCGGCCTTCGCTGCGGTTGTAGCCGCCGCGGTTGTCGCCACGGCCACCGCGGTCGTCGCGGTTGAAACCGCCGCGTCCGCCCCGGTCGTCGCGGTCGAACTTGCGGGGACCGCGATCGTCGCCGTCCCGGCGCGGGCGGTCGTCATAGCGGCGCGGACCGCGATCGTCACGGTTGAAGCCGCCGCGGCCACCGCGGTCGTCGCGGTTGAAGCCGCCCCGTCCGCCCCGGTCGCCGTCGTAGCGGCGCTGGCCCTGGCCTTCGCGGTTCTCGAACCGGCGCGGCCGGTCGTCGTCCCGGCGGGGACCGCGGTCGTCGCGGTTGTAACCGCCGCGGTTGTCGCCTCGACCGCCTCGGTCGTCGCGGTCGAACTTGCGCGGACCGCGATCGTCGCCGTCCCGGCGCGGGCGGTCGTCATAGCGGCGCGGACCCCGGTCATCGCGGTTGAAACCGCCGCGGTTGTCACGGCCTTCGCTGCGGCCGTAACCGCCGCGGTTGTCGCCACGGCCACCGCGGTCGTCGCGGTTGAAGCCGCCGCGCCCGCCCCGGTCGTCGCCGTCGCGGCGGGGGCGGTCGTCGTAGCGGCGCGGACCCCGGTCATCGCGGTTGTAGCCGCCGCGGCCGCGGTCGTCGCGGTTCTCGAACCGGCGGGGCCGGTCGTCGTCGCGGCGCGGGCGGTCGTCCCGGTCGTCGTAGCGGCGGGGCCGGTCGTCGCGGTTGTCCCTGCGGCCGTAGCCGCCCCGGTCGTCCCCGCCTCGGCCGCCTTCCCGGCGGTCGTACCCGCCGCGGCCCGAACGGTCGCCGTAGCCGCCGCCCTCGCGACGGCCGTAGCCGCCTCGCCGGTCATCTCCACCCTTGCGGGCGCGGCCTTCTTCAGCCACTCGATTCTCCCCCTCTGTTCACCGCGACAAAACCAGTCAAGTCTATGCCTCAGCCGATGAGCTCGACCCCGGCGACGGTCTTCTTACCGCGCCGGATCACTCCGTAGCGGCCGTGAAGCAGGGCAGACCGGTCGATAACGGCCTCGGGGTCGGCGACCCGGACGTTGTTGAGGTAGGCCCCGCCCTCCTTGGCGGCGCGGCGCGCCTCGCCCAGGCTCGCCACCACGCCCGACTCCTTCATCGCCTCGGCGACGGTCACGTCGGGCTTGTGGAGCTCGGCCAGGCCGGCCTCCGCGAGCGCGGCGCGCAGTGTCGCCTCGGGCAGCTCGGCGAGCTCGCCGCGCCCGAACAGGGCCTGGGAGGCGGCGGTGACGTGCCGGGTCTCCTCGACGCCGTGCAGCAGCGTCGTCAGCTCCTCCGCGAGGGCCTTCTGCGCGAGGCGCGCGGCGGGCTTCTCGGCGGTGGCCCGCTCCAGCTCCTCGATCTCCTCGTGGGACTTGAACGAGAAGTACTTCAGGTAGCGCGCCACGTCGGCGTCCCCGGCGTTGACCCAGAACTGGTAGAACGCGTACGGGCTGGTCAGCTCGGGGTCGAGCCAGACCGCGCCGCCCTCGGTCTTGCCGAACTTGGTGCCGTCGGCCTTGGTCACGAGCGGGGTCACGAAGGCGTGGACGTGCTCGGCCGCGCGGCGCCGGATGTAGTCGACCCCGGCGGTGATGTTGCCCCACTGGTCCGACCCTCCGAACTGGAGGGTGCAGCCGTGGCGGCGGTTGAGCTCGAAGTAGTCGTGGGACTGGAGCAGCTGGTAGGAGAACTCGGTGAACGAGATGCCGGACTCGAGGCGGCTCTTCACCACGTCGCGGGCGAGCATCTTCGAGATCGGGAAGTGCTTGCCGACGTCGCGCAGGAAGTCCACGACGCCCAGCTCGGAGGTCCAGTCGAGGTTGTTCACCGGGACGGCGCCGTTGTCGCCGTCGTAGGTGACGAACGGGGCCACCTGGGCGCGGATCCTCTCGACCCAGGAGGCGACGACCTCGGGCGGGTTGATGCTGCGCTCCCCCGCCTCCTTGGGGTCGCCGATCTGGCCGGTCGCGCCGCCGACGAGCAGCAGCGGCCGCAGCCCGCCCCGCTGGAGGCGGCGGGCGGTGATCACCTGCATGAGGTGGCCGACGTGCAGGCTGACGGCCGTCGGGTCGAAGCCCACATAGAAGGTCACCTGCCCGGCGTCGAGGTGCTCGCGGAGCGAGTCGATACCGGTCGAGTCCTGGATGAGGCCGCGCCACGCGAGGTCGTCGAGAATATGCACGCCCTCATTCTGCCTCAGCGGCGGAAGCGCTTTTCGCGGTGCGCCGGGCCGCGTGGCCCGGGCCCGCCTAGGCGTCCGCGCGCTGCCCGGTCCCGCCGAGCGCCAGCGCGGCCTCGATGTGGACGCGCAGCTCCTGGGACGCGGCGGTCTTGGAGGCCTGCTTGGTCGGGCCCCGGCCCTCGGCGGCCGCGCGCTCGCCGGTGCGGGGCATCGCGGCCTCGGCGCGGCAGGTGAAGACCCGCTCGTGCGAGGGGCCCTCGACCTCGAAGTGCCACGTCAGGTCCTCGACCAGGCCGCGGGCGGCGTAGATCTGGACCGCCTCGGCCGGGTGCACGCCCGCGTCGACCAGGAGCTTGCGCGGGCCCTCGACGCGGGGCTTGGCGGCCGCGTCCTGCGAGAGGTCCGCCAGCCCCGCCAGGGAGGCCAGCAGCGCCAGCGCCGCCTGGTTCTTCGCGTCCTTCTTGTTGCGCTGCAAGCGCCTGGGCGACTCGACCTGCTCGCCGCCGTAGTGGATCGCGACCTGCGCGGCGAACAGCGGCGCCTCGAAGCCCGGCTCGGCCTCGACGGTCCAGCGCACGTTCGTGTCGTTGCTGACCGGTCCGCCGAGGCGGTCCTGGAGGTAGACGTTGACGATCGACTGGGCCTGCTGGGGCTCGGCGGCCAGGAGGCGGTTCATGCGCTCGCGCAGCGGCGCGAACGGCTCGCGCCCGTACAGGTACACGGAGGCGAACTCGCGCAGCTGGAGCTCGCGGGCGTCGAAGCGCCGCGCGGCGTCCTCGGCGAGTCCGGGCGGGACCTCGCCGCGCTCGACGGCGAACTGGAGGACCCGCGCGAACTGCTTGTAGGGCAGGCGGGCGAAGTCGGCGGCCTCGATCTGCCTGGCGGTCTCCTCGGCGGCGCGCTGCTTGAAGTACTCGGACTTGGCGCGGCGCTCGGCCTCGATGCGCTCGTTGACGTGCGCGGCGGCCTCGGCGAGGGCCTCGGGCGGGTACGGGGTGGGGAGGCCGAGCGAGGCCGCCAGGAGGATGCGCTGGGTGACCAGGTCGGGGTAGCGGCGGATGGGGCTGGTCGCGTGCGTGTAGACGGGCAGCTGGAGGCCGTGGTGGCCGTGGACGGTGGGGCCGTAGCCGGCGGCGCGGGCGACCATGCGCATCCGGGAGCGGAGCATCTCGAAGGCGGCGCTGTCGCCGGAGGCGGCGATCGAGTCGAGTTCGCCGCGCAGGTCGGCGGGGTCGCCGGCGACGGCCGCGAGGCGGTGGTTGCGGAACAGGATCGGGAGGTCCTGGCGGACGGCCCAGGCCGCGATCTGCGCGTTGGCGGCGATCATGAACTCCTGCACGATGATGTACCCGGAGTTGCGCATCGAGCTGTCGAGCCGGATGAGCTGGCCCTCCTCGTTGGTGGCGAAGCCCGAGAGGAGGTCGTAGAAGGCGAGCGCGCCGGCGTTGCGGCGGGCGGCGAGCATCGTCTGGGCGAAGCGCAGCGCGAGGGCGAGGGTGTCGTGGAGCGGGTGGGCGGGGTCGCCGGCGGCATCGGCGGCCTCGGCGTGGGAGACGGCCCAGGAGCGGGTGAGGCGGCCGGGTCCGAGGTCGGCGGCGAGCACGTGGCCGGCGCCGTCGATGCGGAGGTGGACGGCGAAGGTGTCGTTCTCGCGGCCGGGGTCGAGGGAGGCGGCGGCGACCACCGGGGCGGGGAGCATGTGCTTGGTGTGGTCGGGCCGGTAGCGGGTGGCGACCCGCTGGCGGGCCTCGATGTCGGCGGGTCCGCCGTTGACGACGTGGTCGGCGACGCGCGCGATGTGGATCCAGGCGTCGAAGCCGTCGCCGTCGGCCTCGATCCAGATGGCGTCGTCGCGGTCGACGGTGGTCGCGGCGTCGATCATGATCCCGGTCTCGGCGGGGTTGTAGTCGGCCAACTGCGCTCCTTCGAATCCAGCCGCAATCGTAGCCGCAGGCGCAGGGCGGGTGCGCGTACGCACGCGGGCCGGGTGTCCATACTGTGAACACCCGGCCCGGTGCGGACTGCAACCCTCTCAGGGGCGCAGGTCCCAGGTCTCCAGCCGCCCGCACATGCCCCACTTGGCGGCCGCGTCCCCGGCACTGGCGACGTGGGCGTCGCACAGGTGGGTCGCGTCGGCCCGCGCGAGGGCGTCGAGGTGGGCGCCGGTCGCGTCGACCTGGGCCTTGGGGCCGTCGGCCCACAGCCGCCGCCAGGCGTCGGTGCGGGCCGAGACGAGCCGTCCTGCCCGGTCCCACAGGGGCTTCATGGCCGAGGGGCCCTCGGCCCGGACGCGTTCGCGGAGGGCGAGGTAGCCCTCGACGGCGAGGTCCCGCCGGGTCCGGACGGCCTCGCCGCGCCCGGCCTCGGTGAGGCCGTCCGCGGCGGGGGCTCCCGCCGCCGCGGCGTACGCCTCGGGGTCGTCCAGGGTCGCCTCGGGGAAGGTGAACACGGCGTCCCCGGCCTCGGGGATGCCCGCGTTCTGCATGACCACGACGAGCTGGAGGTCGCCGGAGCCGTTGATCAGGCGGTGGACGGTCCCTGGGGTGAACCACAGGACCGTGCCGCGCGCCAGGTCGCGGCGTTCGTAGCCGTCGCCCGAGAGGGTCTCGACCGCGCCGGTGCCGCCGGTGACGACGTACCCCTCGGTGGAGGCGGTGTGCAGGTGCGGGGAGCCGCCCGCCTGGCCGTCGACGGTGGGCCAGTCGTAGACGGTGACGAGGGAGACGGCCGTGCCGCCCGGGAATCCCACGCCTACCCCAGCCGCGCGAGTTCGGCGGCGGCCAGTTCGGCGGCCTTCGCGGCGCCCTCGGTCCCGGTGTCGCCGTTGACGACCGCGACGGCGTGGCGCAGGGTCACGGTGTCGCCGGGGGCCATCGGCAGCTCGGTGTCGAAGAACGGCGCGGGGCAGACCGCGGCGAAGGGGGTCGAGCGGACGAACCACTTGACCGGCGCGCCGGGGTTCTCCGGGTGGTCGGTGAAGACCAGGGTGGAGTGGGCGTCGACCGAGTCGTGGGCGCCGCGGAAGGCGAGCCAGTCGCCGCGCACGCCCATGAGCTCGTCGCCGCCCTCGCCGTCGGCGGTGTAGACGCGGCCCTCGGTGAAGGAGCGCGGTCCGCGCCAGAAGAAGCCGCCGTAGCCGGCGTTCTCGCGGCCCTCGGTGGTGGGGCTGCCCATGATGACCGTGTCCTGCGTGTCGTTGGTGAACGCGGTGGAGAAGGAGAGCACCCAGGTGTCGTCGGCCAGGACGGTGACGGCGAAGGCGCGCTGCTCGGCGAAGAAGTGGCGGCCGTCCTCGGTGACCCAGTCGAGGCGCTCGGCGACCTTGACGCCGCCCTCGCCGGCGGTGAGCTCGGTGAACTCCCGGTGGACCATGGCGCCGTCGTTCTTCTCGTCGACGTAGCCCTTGCCGCGGCGGAAGGTGCGCCCGCCCCAGAAGTTCTCGGGGCCCGCGTTGGGCAGGGAGAGGGCGATGCCCTTGTGCCACACGTGGTCGTGGGGCCGGTAGAGGCTCACCTGGTGCCCGGCGAGGTCGCGCAGCGGCTCGAAGTAGGGGCGGGGGGACTCGAACTGGTCGTTGTCGGGCCGGTAGACGTAGCGCAGGAGCTCGAGGTCGCCCTCGGTGATCGAGAGCGCGGTGCCGTTGTCGTCGAGTTGCAGCGTCATCGGTGTTTCTCCACTGTGTTTCCGAAGCTGGTGGTTCGAGGCGGGTCGGGCGTCACTTGCGGTCGGGCCAGGGGGCGCCGGAGCCGTCCATGCGCTGGTAGAACGGCGAGGTCGGGTCGATCTCCCCGGCGCGGATCCGCTTGCCGGTGAAGGCCGAGGCGTAGATCGCGGCGAGGAGTTCGAGGGTGCGGCGGGCCTCGCCGATGGCGACCGGCGGGGCGGCGTTGCCGTCGAGGGCGTCGGCGATGCGGGCGAACTGGGCGCCGTGGCCCGAGGACTGTCCGCGGGGCTTGGAGTACCAGGCCTGCATGACCTCCTCGACGTGCTCTTCGAGCGGCGTGACCGTCCAGTTCGCGTCGCTGTAGCCGTAGAGGTGGTCGAGTTCGACGGTGGCGTTGTCGAAGTCGAGGCGGATCTGGGAGACCTCGCGCGGGGAGAGCAGGGAGTTGGTGATGACGACCGAGGCGCCCGACTCGAGGGTGACGATCGCGTGGGAGACGTCCTCGGTGTTGGTGTCGCGGCGGTGGCGGTGCGCGGTGGCGACCACCTCGGACCACGGGCCCACGAGGGAGAGCAGCGTGTCGATCTGGTGGATGCCGTGGCCCATGGTGGGGCCGCCGCCCTCGGTCTCCCAGCGTCCGCGCCAGTCGACCGCGAAGTACTCGGGCGCGCGGTACCAGAGCGTGTCGCACTTGGCGACGGCGAGCTTGCCGAGGACGCCCGCGGCGGTCATGTTCCGCACCCGCTCGGCGGCCGAGCCGAAGCGGTGCTGGGAGATGATCGCGAAGTCGCCCTTGGAGGCGGCCGCCGCGGCCGCGATCCGGTCGAACTCCTCCAGGCTCAGCGCCGGGGGCTTCTCGCAGACGACGCCGACGCCTGCTTCGAGCGCCGCGATCGCGCCGGGGCCGTGGGCCACCGGCGGCGTGCACAGGTCGACCAGGTCGAGCTCCTCGTTCGCGAGCAGCTCCTCGATGGAGGCGTAGCCGCGCTCGAGGCCGAACTTCGCCGTGAAGTCCGCGAGGCGCCCGGCGTCGGGGTCGACGGCGGCGACGAGCTCGAAGCGGTCGGGCACGTGCCTGCGGAGCTCTGCGGCGTGGAGGTGGGCGATGCCGCCGGTGCCGACGATGGCGAGGCGGTGGGTGGAGGGCACGGTGGACTCCTTCGACGCGACGGATCGGTAAACGTTTTCCAGCGTTAGGGGCAATACTAGCCGACAACGGTCTCGACGGTGACCTGGGTCGCCAGCGTGCGGGTGCCCGGCTCGAAGCGGCGCTCGCCGGTGACCTCGACCGCGAGGGTCGCGGCGATGTCGGCCGCCGACCGGCCGAGGCGCAGTTCGAGGGCCCCGGCCTCCACGATCCACTGGCCGTCGAGGCCGATGAGCGCGGCCAGGTCGACCGGCACCGCGAAGCGGGCCCTGCCGGCCTCGCCGGGGGCGAGGGGGAGGCGCGCGAAGCCGACGAGGCGCTGCACCGGGCGGACGGTGGAGGCGACCGGGTCGTGGAGGTACAGCTGCACGACCTCCGTGCCGTGCCGGTCCCCCGTGTTGCGCACGCGGACCTCGACCTCGACCACGCCTTCGGGCCCCGCCTCGGGCCCCGAGACGAGCTCGGGCTCGTCCCAGGCGAACTCGGTGTAGGTCAGGCCGTGGCCGAAGGCGTACCGGGCGGTCGGGTCGTTGGAGGACACCTCCGAGCGGCGGGCCAGCTGCGGGCCGAGGTAGGTCGCCGGCGGGGAGTCGCGGCGGGCCGGGACGCCGACGGGCAGGCGGCCCTCGGGTTCGGCGGCGCCGGTGAGGATGGCGGCGATCGCGGCGGCGCCCTCCTCGCCGGGCAGGAACGCCTGCACGATCGCCGCGGCCCGCTCGGGCGCGGTGCCGAGGGCGTAGGGGCGCCCGGAGATCACCACGACGACGGTGGGGGTGCCCGAGTCGAGGACCGCTTCGAGCAGTTCGGACTGGCGCCCGGGCAGGGCGTGGTCGGGGGCGTCGCAGCCTTCGCCGGAGGTGCCGCGGCCGAACAGGCTCGAGCGGTCGCCGACGGCGATGATCGCGAGGTCGGCGGAGGCGGCGGCGTTCGCGGCGGCGGCGATCTCGGCGTCGTCGGCGTCCAGGATCCAGCCGCCGGCGACCTGCTCGACGGTCGCGCCCGGCAGGTCGGCCGCGAGCCGGTCGGCGAGGGTCGCGATCGCGACGCCCACATCGACGCGCGGGTAGGGGTCGCCGCTCTCGGGCTCGTACCGCATGTGGTGGTTGGGGAAGGAGTAGCAGCCGAGCATGGCGGCCGGGTCGTCGGCGACGGGGCCGAGGAGGGCGACGCGGGCGGGCGGCGACGTCACCGGCAGGGTGCCGTCGTTGGCGAGCAGCACGACGGACTTGCGGGCGACCTCGGCGGCGAGCGCGCGGGCCTCGGGCGGGTCGAGGTCGACGGTCCCGGCGGGCTCGGGAAGCTCGTCGAGGAGCCCGAGTTCGATCTTCTGGGTCAGGACGCGCTCGACGGCGCGGTCGAGGGTCTTCTCCTCGACGGCCCCTTCGGCGACGGCGGCGCGCAGCGGCTCGCCGAAGCAGTCCGCGCCGGGCAGTTCGACGTCCACGCCGGCGTTGAGGGCCAGCCCGGCGGCGGCGGAGCGGTCGGCCGCGACGCCGTGCAGGGAGTTGAGGAAGTTGACGCCGAAGTAGTCGGCGACGATGACGCCCTCGAAGCCCCACTCCTCGCGGAGGACGCCGGTGAGCAGGCGGACGTTGGCGTGCGAGGGCACGCCGTCGTTGGCGGCGTAGGAGGGCATGACCGCCTTGGCGCGCCCGATCCGCACGGCCATCTCGAAGGGGGTCAGGTAGGTCTCGGCGAACTGCCTGGGGCCCATGTAGACCGGGCCGAAGTTGCGGGCGGCGTGCGAGGCGGAGTAGCCGGCGAAGTGCTTGAGGGTCGCGATGATCCCGGACTCCTGGAGGCCGGTGACGTAGGCGGTGCCGAGGACGCCGGTGAGGTAGGGGTCCTCGCCGATGGTCTCCTCCGTTCGGCCCCAGCGGGAGTCGGAGACGACGTCGAGGACGGGGGCGAGGCCCTGGTGGATGCCGACCGAGCGCATGGTGGCCCCGATCTGGCGGGCCATGGCGCGGACCAGGTCGGGGTCGAAGGTGGCGCCCCAGGCGAGGGCCGTGGGGAAGGCGGTGGCGCCGTGGGCCATGAAGCCGGCGAGGCACTCCTCGTGGGCGATGGCGGCGATGCCGAAGCGGCTGTTGGAGCGGATCCGGCGCTGGACGGCGGCGAGGCGCCCGGCGCCGGCGGCGGGGTCGACGAGGGCCGAGCCGAAGGGGCGGGTGAGCTGGCCGAGTCCGTGGGCGAGGGCGTCGTCCCCGGCGGCGGCGCCTTCGGTCTGCTCGCTCTGGTGGGGGGCCATGTCGCCGGCGTCGGCGTCGACGCCGTGCCACAGGCTCGCCAGTTGCGCGCACTTCTCTTCGAGGGTCATCCGCTTGACGAGCCCGGCGGCCCTTTCAGCGGCCTCCGCGGGGGTGTCGGTGTGCATGCTGCTCCACTCAAGCGGCCCGCGACACGCCGCTGGCGGCCAAAGCCGGGCCGATAGTTTCCGGAAATTTTCTGATCGTTTTCGATACGGGTTTGCACACCATAACATTGATGAGGCCCCAGTTCTAGCGTCAATCGGATCGTGGGATGCGTTTGCCCAGGAGCGCTATTCGACAGATTCGTTCGAAAGTTTCGGCCGCGATCCGGGAGCCCGGGACCGCGGCTATAGGATGTTCGCACTACCTTTGGGAGCGGGCCCCCGACGCGCGGGGGCGCACGGTCGTACCGGCGGTGCATCGGAGCAGCAGGAGGAGCCTTGAGCGAAGCCGAACACGGGCGCATCACCATCCGCGCCATCGCCGACGAGGCGGGCGTCAGCGTCCCGACGGTCTCGCGGGTCATCAACGGCCGCTCCGACGTAGCCCCCGAGACCCGCAAGCGCGTCGAGGAGCTCCTGAACGAGCGCGGCTACCAGCGCCGCCGCTCCACCCGCGCGCCGAGCCGGGCGCGCCTGGTCGACCTGGTCTTCAACGAGCTCGACAGCCCCTGGGCGGTGGAGATCATCCGCGGCGTCGAGGACGCGGCCCACGCCTCCGGGGTCGGCACCGTCGTCTCCGCGGTCCACCGCCGCCGGGCCTCCACCGAGCAGTGGCTCGACAACCTCCGCACCCGCGCCTCCGACGGCGTCATCCTCGTCATCTCGCAGCTGGCCTCCCCGATCCTGGAGCAGCTGCGGCACCTCGGCGTCCCGATGGTCGTGCTCGACCCCTCCGGCGGGCCCACCATGGACGCCCCCGCGATCGGCGCGACGAACTGGGCCGGCGGCCTCGCCGCCACCGAGCACCTGATCGCCCTGGGCCACCGCCGGATCGGCTTCATCCACGGCCCCAAGCAGGTCCTGTGCTCCCGCGCCCGCTTCGACGGCTACCGGGCCGCCCTCGAGGCCGCCGGGATCACCTTCGACTCCGCCCTGGTCTTCGACGGCGACTTCTACCACCAGTCCGGCTTCGACGCGGCCTCGGCGCTGCTGCGCCTGCCCGAGCCGCCCACGGCGATCTTCGCGTCCTCGGACCAGATGGCCTTCGGCGCCTACGAGGCGATCCGCCAGGCCGGGCTGCGCATCCCCGAGCACGTGAGCGTGGTCGGCTTCGACGACCTGCCCGAGTCGCGCTGGACCAGCCCGCCCCTGACGACGGTGCGCCAGCCGCTCGCCGAGATGGGCGCCCTCGCCGCCAGGACGGTCCTGGAGATGGCCGCGGGCAACGACATCGACTCCCCCCGGCTCGAACTCGCGACCGAGCTGGTCGTCAGGGAGTCGACCGCCGCGCACGGGAAGTAGGCCGCAGAGCGCCTAGGCGTTCGGGGCGACCTCGGTGCCCGCGCCGCGCCTGCGGGGCCTCACCGCGGTGCGGACCGCCTCCGGGGCCGACTCCAGGCCCAGCGGCACCAGGCCCGCGTCGGCGATGAGCGCCAGGTCGTCCTTGGCCGCCTGGCCCTCGCTGGTGAGGTAGTCCCCCAGGAAGATCGAGTTGACGATCTGGAGCGCCAGCGACTGCATCTGCCGCAAGTGGACCTCGCGCCCGGCGGCCAGCCGCACCTCCGCCGCCGGGTTCGCCAGCCGCACCATCGCCAGGATGCGCAGGCACCGGCGCGGATCGAGCTCCCACGTGCCCTCCAGCGGCGTCCCGTCGAAGGGCAGCAGGAAGTTCACCGGGATCGAGTCCACATGCAACTCGCGCAGGCCCAGCGCCACCGACACCAGGTCCGCGTCCGACTCCCCCATCCCGGCGATGAGGCCCGAGCACGGCGACAGGCCCGCCCCGTGCGCGGCGTCCACCGTGTCGACCCGGTCGGCGAAGGTGTGCGTCGAGCAGATCTCGGCGTACGCCTCCTCGGCGGTGTTGAGGTTGTGGTTGTAGGCGTCGGCGCCGAGCTCGGCCAGGCGCTCGGCCTGCCCGCCCTTGAGCAGCCCCAGGCAGGCGCACACCTCGACGCCCGGCGCGGCGTCCTTGACCGCCGCGATGGTCTTGCCGACCCGCTCGACGTCCATGTCCGTCGGTCCGCGCCCGCTCGCGACCAGGCACACCCGCGAGGCGCCGCCCGCGACCCCCGCGGCGGCCTGCTCGGCGGCCTGCTCGGGGCTCAGCCAGGTGTACTTGAGGACGTCGGCCTTGGAGCCCAGCCGCTGCGAGCAGTAGCCGCAGTCCTCGGGGCACAGGCCGCTCTTGAGGTTCACCAGGTAGTTGAGTTTGACGGTGTTCCCGAAGTGGCGGAAGCGAAGTCGCGCCGCGGCGGCCACCACGTCCATGAGCTCGGCGTCCGCGCTGGCCAGGACCGCCTCCAGGTCGGCGGCGTCGGGGGCGGCCCCGGGGTCGTCGGCGGCGGCGGCGAGTCGGGCGAGGGCGTCGTTCACTGCTGGCATGGCCAGATCTTGCCACAACCGGGCACCGGCCGCTTTCGGACGGTTCGCGACCCGTTGGGGTGAATGGCCACGAGACGTCACGCTCGGGCCGCAGCGTCGTGATCCGCTTACACTTGCTACAGTGGGTGGTCGGTGCTGCGACGAACGCGGTGGGCTGGTGGAGATCCCCCCTGCACGCGTTGCGAACGACGAACCGCCCGAACCATCCGGAGAGAATCAACCGTGCCGATCGCACCTGGACAGCCGGCGTTGATCGCCGTGGCCGTCGCGACCCTCTGGGCCCAGCCCGCGGCCCCCGGACCGGAGGACCGGCTCGCATTGGGCGTGCCGTCCGCCATCCGCGAATGGGTCGCCCGGCTCACCAACGACATCCGCGCCAACGGCCTCAAGGGCCGCGTCCGCTCCCAATGCCTGCTGGGGACCAGGGTCGAGGTCAAGCAGGTCGCCGACGGCTGGGCCGAGGTGGCCTGCCCCTCGCAGGAGGTCGCCGGCTGGGTCCCGCTCGACCAGCTCGCGCACCCGGCCGACGGCGACTCCAGCGGCACCGAGTACCTGGTGACCGCCACCGCGACCGCCGTGCGGGACGAGCCCGGCGGCGACGTCGCCGTCCCCGGCGTCACCCTGGGGACCCGCCTGCGGGTCGTCGGCGAGGGGTACCGGGGCTGGGTGCCCGTGGCGCTGCCGGGGCCCAGGCAGCCCGGCTGGGTGCCCCAGCGGGACCTCGCGGCCGAGCCGGCGGCCGAACTGACCCCGCCCTCGACCGGGACGGTCGCGGCCGGGCTCGACGCGGTCAAGCTCGCCCAGCAGCTCCTGGAGATCCCCTACCTGCACGGCGGGGTGAGCGCCTACGGCATCGACGCGCCGGGGCTGGTCTGGATCGTCTACCGCCAGCTGGGCATCGACGTGCCGCGCTTCGGCGAGGGGCTCATGGCCTCCGGCGAGGCGGTCGACTTCGAGGACCTGCACCCGGGCGACCTGGTGTTCCTCGAGCACGGCGGCGACCCGCGGACCCCGGCGATCATGGCCGAGCGCGGCCAGACGGACCTGCCGGAGGTCGTCTTCTCCTCGTCGGTGTACGGCAAGGTCGTCGTCGAGTCGCTCAAGGACTCCGAGCTGGCCCGCATCACCGCCTGCCGCCGCCTGCCCGTCAAGGTCTGACGAACGCCGAACGGCCCGCCGCCCCTCTCGCGGGGCGGCGGGCCGTCTTCGCGTGCGCTACAGCTTCTCGGCGCCCGCGGTGGCCGGGACGTGCTGCTCCTGCTCGGCCTCCGCGAACAGCTCCTTCCAGGTCCTGCCCTCGCGGCGCAGGAGGATGTGGTTCGTGACCACGACGGCGGTGAGGACGCCCGCGATGATGCCGAGCGAGAGCGCGGTCGGGATCTCCGGGATCGCGTCGATGTGCTCGCCGCCGTTGATGAACGGCAGCTGGTTGTCGTGCAGGCCGTGCAGCACGAGCTTCACGCCGATCCAGCCGAGGATCGCGGCCAGGCCCAGGGACAGGAACCGCAGCGACTTGAGCAGGGCCGCCAGCAGGAAGTACAGCTGCCGCAGGCCCATGAGCGCGAAGATGGTCGCGGTGAAGACCAGGAACGGCTCCTGGGTGAGGCCGAAGATCGCCGGGATCGAGTCGAGGGCGAACAGGATGTCGGTGGAGCCGATCGCGAGCATCGCCAGCAGTAGCGGCGTCACGTACTTGACGCCCTCGATGCGGGTGGTGAGGCGGCCGCCCTCGTAGTCGGGGGCGACCCGCAGCCGCGACTCGGCGAACCGCATGAAGCCGTTCTGGGGGAGCTCGTCGTCGTGGCCGCCGTTGTCGCGCAGCTGGCCCCACGCGGTCCAGATGAGGATCGCGCCGAAGATCAGGAAGACCCAGCTGAAGCGCTCGATGAGGACCGAGCCGACGGCGATGAAGGCGCCGCGCAGGACGATCGAGAGCACGATGCCGACGAGGAGGACGCGCGACTGGAGCGCGTCGGGGACCCGGAAGGCCTGGATGATGAGGAGGAAGACGAAGAGGTTGTCGACCGAGAGGGCGAGTTCGGTCAGGTAGCCGGCGTAGAACTGCCCGCCGTAAGCCGCGCCCTGCGTGGCGAAGATGACGGCGCCGAAGAGCAGTGCCGCGCTGATGTAGATGCCGGCCCATGTGGCCGATTCCTTCGTGGAGAGTTTGTGCGGGTTGCGTACCGCCATCACGAGGTCGAAGACGATCACCGACGCGAGCACCGCCATCGTGAGCGCCCAGGCCCAGGCCGGGAGTTCCAATGTGTTGCCTTCCTTGGTCTTCGGAGGGTCACATGGTCTCTCCCGATCCTTGCGGACCAGCGTCACCGGGGACCGATCGCGGTTCCGTGCATTGACGACGACGCTAACAGCGGCTCGCGCTGCGGGATACTCCCCACATACCTGATTTTGAACAGACGGGACTATTCTGCCTGCCGGAACCCGACTTGTCATTAGTCGGATATGTGACTTCACTCTCGACGTTACGCCGGATGGGCGGTGCCCGCCACGCGTTGTGGGAGGCTCCGCGCATGGTTCTGGAAGTCGCTGAAATCAAGGTCACCCCCGGTCGGGAGGACGCCTTCAAGGAGGCGTACCGCTCCGCCCGCGAGCACGTGTCGGCCTCCCCCGGCGTGCGGACGATCCGCATGACCCAGGGCGTGGAGAACCCGAGCCGGTTCGTACTCCTCATCGAATGGGACTCGATCGAGGCACACGAGCAGGGCTTCCGCGAGACCGATCGCTTCCCGAAGTGGCGGGAGGCCATCGGCCCGTTCTTCGCCGAGCCGCCGTTCGTGGAGCACTTCGAGGACGTCGACTAGCGGCAACAAGGTCCGGGCCACAACGGACCTTAACTGGCCTGCTCGATCTCGCGGAGCTCGCGTTTAAGGTCGGCGATCTCGTCGCGGTAGGCCGCGGCCAGTTCGAAGCGCAGTTCCCTTGCGGCGGCGAGCATCTGGTCGTTGCGCTCGTCGAGCTGCTGGAGGATCTCGGCGCGGACCTTCCCGGCGCCCTTGGCGTCCTTGCCCTTGCCGCGCGCGGGCCGCTCCGACTCGACCAGCTTCGCGGTCTCGGCCGCCGAGTCGTACAGGTCCTCCATGATGTCGCCGATGCGCTTGCGCAGCGGCTGCGGGTCGATGCCGTTCGCCTTGTTGTAGGCGATCTGCTTGTCGCGGCGCCGGTCGGTCTCGTCGAGGGCGGCCTTCATGGAGTCGGTGAGGTTGTCGGCGTACATGAGCACGGTGCCGGACACGTTCCGGGCCGCGCGGCCGATGGTCTGGATCAGCGAGGTCGCCGAGCGCAGGAACCCCTCCTTGTCGGCGTCGAGGATCGCCACGAGCGAGACCTCGGGCAGGTCGAGGCCCTCGCGCAGGAGGTTGATGCCGACCAGGACGTCGTAGTCGCCGCGGCGCAGCTCGCCGAGGAGCTCGACGCGGCGCAGGGTCTCGACCTCCGAGTGGAGGTACCGGACGCGGATGCCGTTGTCGAGGAAGTAGTCGGTGAGGTCCTCGGCCATCTTCTTGGTGAGGGTGGTGACGAGGACCCGCTCGTCCTTGGCGGCGCGCTCGCGGATCTCGTGCATGAGGTCGTCGATCTGGCCCTTGGTGGGGCGGACCTCCACGTGCGGGTCGACCAGGCCGGTGGGGCGGATGACCTGCTCCACGAACTGGCCGCCGGTCTGCTCGAGCTCCCACTTGCCGGGGGTGGCCGAGAGGTAGACGGTCTGGCCGACGCGCTCGCGGAACTCGTCGAAGCGCAGCGGCCGGTTGTCCTGGGCGCTGGGCAGGCGGAAGCCGTGTTCGACGAGGTTGCGCTTGCGGGAGGCGTCGCCCTCGGACATGGCGCCGACCTGGGGGACGGTCTGGTGCGACTCGTCGAGGATGGTGACGAAGTCGGACGGGAAGTAGTCGAGCAGCGTGTGGGGAGGGGTGCCGGCCGGGCGGCCGTCGATGTGGCGGGAGTAGTTCTCGATGCCGTTGCAGGTGCCGGTCTGCTTCATGTTCTCCAGGTCGAACACGGTGCGCATGCGCAGCCGCTGGGCCTCCAGGAGCTTCCCCTGGGACTCCAGTTCGGCGAGGCGCTCCTCGAGCTCGACCTCGATGTCGCCGATGGCGCGGGTCATGCGCTCGTTGCCGGTGGCGTAGTGGGAGCCGGGGAAGATGAGGACCCGGTCGACCTCGCGGATGACGTCGCCGGTGATCGGGTGGAGGTAGTAGAGCCGGTCGATCTCCTCGCCGAACATCTCGATGCGGATCGCGAGCTCCTCGTAGGCGGGGATGATCTCGATCGTGTCGCCGCGGACGCGGAAGGTGCCGCGGGTGAAGGCGATGTCGTTGCGGCTGTACTGGACGTCGACGAGGCGGCGCAGCAGCTTGTCGCGGTCCCACTCCTGGCCGACGGTGACCTCGGTGGCCTGCTCGAGGTACTCGGCGGGGGTGGCGAGGCCGTAGATGGCCGAGACGGTGGCGACCACGACCACGTCGCGGCGGGTGAGCAGCGAGTAGGTGGCGCGGTGGCGGAGCCGCTCGACCTCCTCGTTGATCGAGGCGTCCTTCTCGATGTAGGTGTCGGTCTGGGCGACGTAGGCCTCGGGCTGGTAGTAGTCGTAGTAGGAGACGTAGTACTCGACGGCGTTGTTGGGGAGGAGCTCGCGGAACTCCTTGGCGAGCTGGGCGGCGAGCGTCTTGTTGTGGGCCATCACGAGGGCGGGCCGCTGGAGCTTCTCGATCAGCCACGCGGACGTGGCGGACTTGCCGGTGCCGGTCGCGCCGAGCAGGACCACGTCGCGCTCGCCGCGGTCGACGCGCCCGGCGAGCTCCTTGATCGCGGTCGGCTGGTCGCCGGACGGCTCGTACTCGCTGACCACCTCGAAGCGCCCCTCGGCGCGCGGAATATCGAATGCCACCGACCAACCGTAGCGCCGGGGTCCGACATTGATCGACGCCGCCGGTGACTTTTCGCGGCCCGGCTCGTTGGTCACTGCGTGAGCTCCACTACCTCAGTTTCCTGGAAATCGGCCCTGATGTGGGTCATGGTCATCATCATCGCGATCGCCACCGCCGGGTGGTTCGCCGTGTCGTGCGCGTCCGACCGGTCGAGCGCCGAGCGCCCGGTCAGCGAGGAGGAGGCGGCGCTGCTGGCGTCGATGCGCGAGCGCAACCTCGGCTCCGATCCGGTGGCGCTGCGCATGACGCTGCCGGTGGAGGGCGAGATGGTCGTCGTCGACGGGTACCTGAACTGGCAGGTGCCGCTGCTGTACGCGCGGGTCCCGGTCGAGGGGGGCGAGCACCGGCTGGTGCAGGCCGTTCCGGGGCTGATCGCGGGCCGCGCCGACGACGGCGCGGCGTTCGCGGAGGTCCGGGTACCCGAGGACGGCTGGAACACGCGGCAGATGCTCTCGGGGGCGTCCACGCCGCTGGAGACGACGCTCGACATCCTCGCCTCGTCGCTGTTCACGTTGACCGCCGAGGAGGCCGACGACCCCGCCGAGCTGGCGGAGCAGGCCACGTGGCGCGAGGAGGGGATCATCGACGGGGAGGCGGTGGACTCGTTCCGGGCGCCGATCATGGTGGCGACCAGCGACCAGGCGGGGCCGAGCCCCGAGGCGCTGTACTCGCTCGACGGCTCCGGGGACCTGCGGCGCTTCCAGGTGAACACGGGCGCGGAGAGCCTCGCGGCGGTGGACTTCCTGCGGGAGGTCGAGTTCGATCCGGCCGGGCTGGTGCCGGTGGACCTGCTGGGCGGTCCGGTGATCGCGCCGGGCGAGGTCGACGGGGACCTGGCGGAGACGCTCGCGGGGGTGCGCGCGGCGAACTGGTCGCGGTCGGCCGTGGTCGAGTTGACCGTGCCGGTGGGCGACGGCCAGGTGGCGACCGGTTCGGGCTCGGTGGACTGGCGGACCATGACGGCGTACCTGCGGGTGAGCGACGGCGACGGAGACCGGCTGCTGCTGGCGCGGCCGGGCGGGTTCGCGACCGTCGCCACCGACGAGGAGGAGCTGCCCGAGGTGCCGCCGCTGGACGGCTGGGAGACGCACGCGCTCGCCGACGAGAACGCCGCGGACAGCTTCGGGCCGGTCGAGTCGCTGGTCTACCGGATGCTGGAGATGGCCGCGGAGGAGCCCGGGGACGCCGGCGAGCTGGCGGAGGAGGCGTCGCTGCTGCGCGTGGACGAGAGCGGGGGCGAGCCGGTGTACGTGGTCGAGTTCCCGGTGGCGGGGGACGCCCCGGCGGAGGCCGGTGAGTCGGCGTTCCGGTACCACGTGAGCGAGGACCGCCTCCGCGAGGTGGAGATGATGTCGTACTTCGGGGCCGCCTCGGCGGAGCTGGAGTACGAGGACTTCCCGATGGTGGCGATCCCGGCGGCCGTGAGCGAGGCGATCGGCTAGAGGGCGGAGGGGAGGCGGGCCCGGCCATGGTGGTCGGGCCCGTCGCCGTGGGCGGCGTCAGACCGCGCGCTGGGCCTCGAGCCGGCGGAGCGTCGCGAGCACGTGGGCTCGCACCTCTTCGGGGAGCTCGCGGTTCTCGACCCATTCGAGGAGGATCTTGTACGCGGCGCGGACGCGCAGGACGACGAGTTCGGCCGCCGCCGCGATGCGCCAGATCCACGGGGTGTCCGTCGAGCCGACGATCTGCCAGAGCACTTCGACGGCGGCCGTCTGGTTGATCGGCGCCCAGTGCCGGGCGGCCTGCAGTCGGGTGCCGAAGCTCACCGCGGCGTCCTGCGCGAGCACCTTGAGGGCCTCCTCCGCGTCGTGGAGCGCCAGGGGCTTCAGCTCGATCGCCGCTTTGAGGCGGCATTCGGCGTCGACGTCGGCGGCGGTGGCGATCACGAGGGTCGTCAGGCGCCGCTGGTCGTCGGAGGTGATGAGCCGTGCCGCCTCGAGGCGCAGGAACGGCGGGTTGGCGCTGTCGTGGGCGAAGTGGAACAGGGCTTCGGAGGCCGCCGCGGGGTGGCAGCGGCGGTACTCGGCGGCCATCGCGAGCCGGTGGCCCTGGTCGAGTCGGCGGTCCTGGATGGTGCTGCGGAGCATCCGCCTCGAGGCGTCGTCGGCCCCGGGGCCGTGGGCCAGGTCGTGGACGGCGCGGTCGCGGTCCTCGCTGTTCCCCTTCGCGTCGCGGACCATCGCCGCGGCATCGCGCTGGACATCGCGCGGGTCCTTGATCTTCGTGTCGATGCGCTTGCACTCCGACCGGGCGGACCGCCTCCCGAGGCCGATCCGGCCGAGCACGCCGAGCCGCCGCCGGTGCCGCCGGCGGCGGACGACGACGATCTGGACGGTGACGGACCCGATGAGCCAGAGCGCGACGCAGAGCGCGGCCGCGAGCGGCGGCAGGGGGTGGCCTGAGGCCTCGGCGACCAGGAGGGCGGCGGCGAGGGCCGCCAGGCCGCTGAGGGAGAGGGTCAGCTGCACACGACCGCCCGGCCCGGCGGCGGGGGCGGAGACTGGATCTTCTGTCGTATCCATCGTGGTGGCATGGCTTTCTGTACTCGATCAGACGGATGGGGGCCGGTCTCGGGGCCGCGGGAGTTCGCGGCCGAGCCGGGGCGGTCGTCGTCGAACAGGAGTCGAACGCGACTGTTCATCGTAACAGAATCGGGCACTGGACGTCATAACCGCATTTGCGTCACATATTTGCTACCACTGGTGACATATGGGATGACCGGACACGGGAACGGGCCCGCGGCGGCGCCGCGGGCCCGTTCCCGTCGCAGCATCAGCAGACGGGCGCGTGCCAGCCGGTCTCGGCGGCCCACCGGTTCGCGCGGGGCCAGCCCTCGCGGTCGAACCAGGGCTCCTTGGCCTCGGCGTACTCGGCGTCGGCGTCGACCTTCGCGGCGATCGTGCCCTTGAGCTGGGCGTAGTCGGCGCGGGCCTGCGGGTCGGCGCGCATCCAGTCGCGGAACAGCAGCGCGAACCGCTGGCCGGGGCTGTCGATCGTCCGGAAGTGGACCTGGGCGATGTTGCCGGGGTCGGCGTAGCCGTAGAAGCGCTTCTCCCAGTCGGCGATGTCGGGCCGCTCGGGCTTGGGCGAGTCGAACAGGACCCGGCCGAAGAACCCGGCGTCGCCGAGGGACTCGGCGAAGGCGTCGACGACGTGCAGGGACACGACGGTCACCTGGATGTCGATGACGTCCTTGGCGGGCAGCCCGGAGACGGCGGTGGAGCCGACGTGGTCGATGCGGACGGCGCTGGGGCCCATGACGCGGCGCAGCCGGGCGGCCAGGTGCTCGAAGCGGCGGGGCCAGAGCGGGTCGGACTCGACGAACTGGAGTTTCTCGGGCCGGGGTTCGGCCCGTTCGAGTTGGAGGTTCTCGGCGAACGGCATGATGCGGTCTTCCCAGAGCATGGCGACGTGGCGTTCGAGGTCCTCGACGCCGTCCCGGTTGTGGAGGACGAGGTCGCAGACTTCGCGGCGGTCGGCGTCGGACGCCTGGGCGTCGATGCGCCGCAGGGCGTCGGTGCGGGGCAGGCCCCGCGCGGCGAGCCGTTCGAGCCGGAGCTCGCGCGGCGCTTCCACGGCGATGTTGAGGTGGAAGCCGGGCGCCTGGCCGGTCTCGGCCAGGAGCGGTATGTCTTGGACGACGATGGCGTCGTCGGGGAGGGCATCGGTGAGTTCTCGGGCACGGGCGCGGACGCGCGGGTGGACGATCGCCTCGAGCTCGGCCCGGGCGGGCGGCGAGTCGAAGACGATCTGGGCGAGTCGGGCGCGGTCGAGCGTTCCGTCGGGAGTGAGCACCTCGGGCCCGAAACGGGAGACCACCGCGGCGAGCCCCTCGGTGTTCGGGGCGACGACCTCGCGGGAGAGGGCGTCCGCGTCGACGACGCGGGCGCCCAGCTGCGACAGCTTCGCTGCGACCGTGCTCTTACCGGCTCCGATGCCACCGGTCAATGCGACTTTAAGCACAGATAGAACACTACCCGCCCCAGGCGAACGGCCTGGGACGGGCAGTGGTCTGTCAGTTTAAAGAGTGACAGGAGTGTCGGCTAGTTGCCGCCGGCGAGCTTCTCGCGGAGCGCCGCGAGCGCCTCGTCGGAGGCCAGGGTTCCCTGCGGTTCGACCGGAGCCGACTTCTTCTCAGGGGCCTTGCCGCCCTTCTTGTCGCCCTTGGGGGCGGCTTCGCCCTCGGCGGGCTTGGCCGGGGCCTCGGTGATGACGCGCTCGGCGATCTGCTTGCCGTGCTCCTCCCAGCGGGTGCGGGCCTCGGCGTACTGCCGCTCCCACTCCTCGCGGGCCTCGTCGAAGCCCTCCATCCACTCGCCGGTCTCCGAGTCGAAGCCCTCCGGGTAGATGTAGTTGCCCTGGTCGTCGTATTGCGCGGCCATGCCGTACAGGGTCGGGTCGAACTGCTCCTCGTTCTCGACGTAGGCCTCGTTGGCCTGCTTGAGCGAGAGCGAGATCCGGCGGCGGTCCAGGTCGATGTCGATGACCTTGACCATGGCGTCGGAGCCGACCTTGACGACCTGCTCGGGCACCTCCACGTGGCGCTCGGCCAGCTCGGAGATGTGCACGAGGCCCTCGATGCCGTCCTCGACGCGGACGAACGCGCCGAAGGGGACGAGCTTGGTGACCTTGCCGGGCACGATCTGGCCGATGGCGTGGGTGCGGGCGAACTGGCGCCACGGGTCTTCCTGGGTCGCCTTCAGCGACAGGGAGACGCGCTCGCGGTCCAGGTCCACCTCGAGGACCTCGACCTCGACCGGCTGACCGACCTCGACGACCTCGGACGGGTGGTCGATGTGCTTCCAGGACAGCTCGGAGACGTGCACCAGGCCGTCGACGCCGCCGAGGTCGACGAAGGCGCCGAAGTTGACGATCGAGGAGACCGTGCCCTTGCGGACCTGGCCCTTGGCGAGCTGGTGCAGGAACTCGGTGCGGACCTCGGACTGGGTCTGCTCCAGCCAGGCGCGCCGCGACAGGACCACGTTGTTGCGGTTCTTGTCGAGCTCGATGATCTTCGCCTCGAGCTCGCGGCCGACGTACGGCTGGAGGTCGCGCACGCGGCGCATCTCGACCAGGGACGCGGGCAGGAAGCCGCGCAGGCCGATGTCGAGGATGAGACCGCCCTTGACCACTTCGATGACCGAGCCGCGGACGACGCCGTCCTCTTCCTTGATCTTCTCGATGGTGCCCCAGGCGCGCTCGTACTGGGCGCGCTTCTTCGAGAGGATCAGACGGCCTTCCTTGTCCTCCTTCTGGAGGACGAGGGCCTCGACGTGGTCACCCACTGAGACGACGTCTTCGGGGTCGACATCGTGCTTGATCGACAGCTCGCGCGAGGGGATGACGCCCTCGGTCTTGTAGCCGATGTCGAGCAGGACTTCATCCCGGTCGACCTTGACGACGGTACCTTCGACGATATCGCCGTCATTGAAGTATTTGATGGTCGCGTCGATCGCCGCGAGGAGTTCCTCGTCGGAAAAAGTCTCGTCGACCGTGGTGCTGTTCTCAGCGTTGCTCGAGGTGGCCTCGATGCTGCTCGTCATGTGGGCTGGTGCTCCGGATACGTGTCAGATTCGTGGGCTCGCGCCCGCGCCCTCGCGTGACGCGAATGCTCGCAGTTCGTTCCCGGGCCGCCCTTGCCGCTGGCACGCGCCCTGCTCCCTTCTGAGGACGCGGACATGCCCAGGCCATCTCCAGGTTACCGTGCGCGATAATGCCGCGCCAGTCCGGGCCGGGCCTCGTGTCGACTGCCACCGGACCCGGCCCGGGAGCCGCGCGGGGCGCCCCCTCAGTGGGCGGCGGCCTCCCAGGACTCGCCGAAGCCGGCCGAGACGGTGAGCGGGACGGCCAGCTCGGCGGCGTTCGACATCTGCTCGCGCACGAGCGCCTCGAGCCGGCCGGCCTCGCCGGGCGCGACCTCGCACACCAGCTCGTCGTGGACCTGGAGCAGGACCCGCGAGTCGAGCTTCGCCTCGCGCAGGGCCCGGTCGACGCCGAGCATCGCGGTCTTCATGATGTCGGCGGCGCTGCCCTGGATGGGGGCGTTGAGGGCGGCCCGCTCGGCGATCTCGCGCAGCTGGCGGTTGTCGGAGGTGAGATCGGGGAAGTAGCGGCGCCGGCCCATGATCGTCTCGGTGTAGCCGGTCCTGCGGGCCTCCTCGACGACGCGGTGCAGGTAGTCGCGGACCCTCCCGAAGCGCGCGAAGTAGTCGTCGGAGAGCTGCTGGGCCTCCTGGGTGGTGATGCCCAGCTGCTGGCTGAGGCCGTACGCGGAGAGGCCGTAGGCGAGCCCGTAGGACATGGCCTTGATCTTGCGGCGGTGCTCGGCGGTGACGGCGGCGAGGTCGACGGCGAAGACCTTCGCGGCGACGGCGCTGTGGATGTCCTCGCCGGCGATGAACGCCTCGATGAGGCCCTCGTCGCCGGTGAGGCTCGCCATGATGCGCATCTCGATCTGCGAGTAGTCGATGGTCATGAGCGACTCGAAGCCGTCGGAGACGACGAACCCGGCGCGGATGGCGCGCCCGGCCTCGGAGCGGACGGGGATGTTCTGGAGGTTCGGGTCGGTCGAGGAGAGGCGGCCGGTGGCGGCCACCGTCTGGAAGAAGGTGGTGTGGATGCGCCCGTCGGTCTGGATGGTCGAGCGCAGCGTGGTGACGATCTGCTTGAGCTTCTCGACGTCGCGGAAGCGCAGCAGCTGCTCCAGCAGCGGGTGCCCGGTCTTGGCGAACAGCTGCTGGAGGGCGTCGGCGTTGGTGGTGTAGCCGGTCTTGGTGCGCTTGGTCTTGGGCATGTTCAGCTCGTCGAAGAGGATCTCCTGGAGCTGCTTGGGCGAGCCGACGTTGAAGGGGCGGCCGACGATCTCGTGGGCGCGGTCGGTGGCCTCCTTGGACTGGGCGGCGAACCCGGCCTCGATGTCGGCGAAGTGGCCCTCGTTCGCGGCGATCCCGGTGATCTCCATGCGGGCGAGGACCGCGGCGAGGGGGTACTCCATGCCGTCGGCGAGGTGGGCCTGGTGGCGCTGCTCGAGGCGCCCGGCCTGCTCGGCGGCGATCTCGCCGATGGCGGCCGCGGCGGCGCTGTCGGCCTCCACCCGGGCGGCGTCGTCGTTCATCGCCGCGTCCAGGCCGACGAGGGCGCCGTCGTCGGCGGGCGTCTCGGGGGTCTCGAGCTCGCGGCCGAGGAACTGCATGGCGAGGTCGCCGAGGGCGTAGGAGCGCTGCTCGGGCTTGAGGAGGTAGGCGCCGAGGACGGTGTCGGCCCTGATGCCGGCGGGCTCGGGCCAGCCGGCGGCGTCGGCCCCCCACAGGAAGGCCTTGGCGTCGTGGACGAGCTTGCCCTTGGCGGGGTCGGCGAGCCAGTCGGCCCAGGACCGCTCGTCCTCGGCGTCGAGCTGGGAGGGCTCGAACCAGAGGGCCTGGCCGCCTTCGGCGAGCGCGATCGAGTCGAAGGAGCCGGCGCCGGAGGCGAACAGGCCGGTGTAGGCGAGGGCGACGTCGCCCTCGCGGGCGGCGAGCCAGGCGGCGAGCCCGCCGGGGGCGAGGGCGGCGGCCTCGACGCGGTCGACTTCGGCGACGGGGACGACCGCGGCGCCGACGGCCTTGGCGGCGAGGTTGGCGTTGAGGCGCTCGCCGAGCGCGCGGAACTGGAGGGCGTCGAAGAGCCGGTTGGTCTCGGCGACCGACCAGCCCTCCCAGGCGAGGTCGTCGAGGCCCGACTCGAGTTCGAGGTCGCGGACGAGGCAGTTGATGCGGTGGTTGCGCAGGACGTCGTCGAGGTGGTCGCGCAGGCTCTGCCCGGCCTTGCCGGTGATCTCGTCGGCCTTGGCGACCAGGCCGTCGAGGGAGCCGTACTTGACGATCCACTTCGCGGCGGTCTTGGGGCCGACGCCGGGGACGCCGGGGAGGTTGTCGGACTTCTCCCCCACGAGGGCGGCGAGGTCGCGGTAGCGGTCGGGGGCGACGCCGTACTTGGCCTCGACGGCCTCGGGCGTGTAGCGGGCCAGCTCGGTGACGCCCTTGACCGGGTAGAGCAGGGTGGTGTCCGGGTCGACGAGCTGGATGGCGTCGCGGTCGCCCGAGGAGATGAGGGTGGCGAACCCGGCGGCCCCGCCGCGGGTGGCGAGGGTCGCGATGATGTCGTCGGCCTCGAAGTTGGGCTTGGTGAGCCAGGTGATGCCGAGGGCGTCCAGGAGCTGCTGGATGATCGGGATCTGGCTCTTGAACTCCTCGGGGGTCTCGCCGCGCCCGTCCTTGTAGGCGGGGTACTCGTCGGTGCGGAACGAGTGGCGGGAGACGTCGAAGGCGACCGCGACATGCGTGGGCTCTTCCGCCTTGAGCAGGTTGATGAGCATGGACGCGAAGCCGTAGACGGCGTTGGTGGCCTGGCCGTCGTCGGTGGCGAACTTCTCGGCGGGGAGCGCGAAGAACGCGCGGTAGGCCATCGAATGGCCGTCGATCAGGAGCAGGCGCGATTGCGAAGCGGTCACGCCCCCGAGCCTATCGAGTGCCTCCGACAAGTCGGCGGCACGCGGGGGGCGGCGTGGCCCGCCGGGTATGGAACGGCCCGCGGACCTGGCGGTCCGCGGGCCGTGGCGTTCAGAGCCGTGGGGCCGGGCCTACTCGGCCTCCTGGGCTTCCTTCTGCTCGGCCTCGGCGATGACGCGCTCGGCGACGGCCCGCATGGAGAGGCGGTGGTCCATCGCGGCGCGCTGGATCCAGCGGAACGCGTCGGGCTCGGGCATCCCGTACTGGGTCATGAGCAGGCCCTTGGCGCGGTCGACGAGCTTGCGGACCTCGAGGCGCTCGGTGAGGTTCGCGACCTCCTTCTCGAGGGCGGTCATCTCGGCGAAGCGGGTCAGCGACAGCTCGATCGCGGGGACCAGGTCGGACTTCTGGAAGGGCTTCACGAGATAGGCCATGGCGCCGGCGGACTGGGCCCGGCTGATGAGGTCGCGCTGGCTGAAGGCGGTGAGGATCACGACCGGCGCGATGCGCGCGGAGACGATCTTCTCGGCGGCCTGGAGCCCGTCCATGATGGGCATCTGGATGTCGCAGATGACCAGGTCGGGCTGGTGCTCCTGGGCGAGGCGGACGGCGGCTTCGCCGTCGGCGGCCTCGGCTACGACCTCGTAACCCTCCTCGGTGAGCATCTCGGCCAGGTCGAGGCGGATGAGCCCCTCGTCTTCGGCGATGAGCACGCGCTTGCGCGGCTCGTCGGCGGCCTTGCTCGTCATGGGGTCCGTACCTTTCCTACGCGTATGGACGTGGCGGCGTGCGGTGGGACCGGCACACCAGGACGCTAGCTTAGCCGCAGCGGGTGCCGTCCGCACCTTCCTATGCCGAGCGTTTCGGACGGCAGGGCCCGAACACGGCCGGAGGCGCCGCGGCGGTACCATACGCGGCGGTCCGGGCCGGGGACGGCGGCGGTGCGTAGGCTGGGGCCGTGGCACAGCAGCAGAGCGCCGGGGACGAGCACTCCACGAAGGGCGCGTACGTGTCCGGTGAGGAGTTCACCCGGGACACCCAGTACATCGAGGACCGCGTGGTCGCCGACGCGGCGGCCGTCCGGTCGGCGCCGGTCGAGGAGCCCTCGAGGATCGGCGATCCGCGGATGGCCGGCCTCACCGAGGGCGCGCGGGCGTGGCCGGTCGAGCCGGGCCGGTACCGGCTCGTGGCGGCGCGGGCCTGCCCGTGGGCGCACCGGTCGATCATCGTCCGCCGCCTGCTGGGCCTCGAGAACGTGATCTCGCTGGCGACGCCGGGGCCGGTCCACGACGTCCGCTCCTGGACGTTCGACCTGGGCCCGGGCGGGCGCGACGCGGTGCTGGGCACCGAGCGGCTCCAGGAGCACTACTTCAAGCGCTTCCCCGACTACCCGCGGGGCATCACGGTGCCGGCGCTGGTGGACGTGCCCTCCGGTGAGGTCGTCACTAACAACTACCCGCAGCTGACCTTCGACCTGTCGACGCAGTGGGCCGCGTATCACCGGGAGGGGGCTCCGGACCTGGTGCCGGAGGATCTCGTCGACGACATGCTGCCGGTGATCGAGGAGATCTTCACGGAGGTCAACAACGGCGTGTACCGGGCGGGGTTCGCCGGCTCCCAGCGCGCCTACGACCGCGCCTACGAGCGGCTGTTCGCGGCGCTCGACCGGCTGGAGGAGCGCCTGGCCGACCGCCGGTACCTCATGGGCGAGCGCCTCACCGAGGCCGACGTGCGGCTGTTCACGACCCTGGTGCGCTTCGACCCGGTCTACCACGGGCACTTCAAGTGCAACCGGAGCAAGCTCACCGAGATGCCGCACCTGTGGGCGTACGCGCGGGACCTGTTCCAGACGCCGGGCTTCGGCGACACCGTCGACTTCGACCAGATCAAGCGCCACTACTACGCGGTGCACGAGGACGTCAACCCGACGCGGATCGTCCCGGCCGGGCCGGACCTGGCGGGCTGGCTGTCGGACCACGGCCGGGAGCGGCTGGGCGGGTCGCCGTTCGGCGGCGGGACCGCGCCGGGGCCGGTGTCGGCCGAGGAGCGCCCGCCCGGGGCGAACCCGCTCTACGGTCAGTAGCAGGTGTTGCCCTGGCCCTCGGGCGGGGTGAAGGTGAAGTCGCCGTCCTCGCCGAGGACGGGGACGAGGCCGCCGAGGTTGACGCCGCAGCGTCCGTCCAGGGCCGTCTCGCCGTCCTCGAGGAGGGCGGTGCCCTTGCCGCTCAAGGTCATCCAGCCCGGTTCGACGGTCTCCAGGCGGAGGTCGCGGCCGAAGCGGACCTTCGGGTGGGCCGCGACGGTCCAGTCCAGTTCGGTCACCGAGGCGAACTCGGTGCGGCCGTCGTAGGCGACGCCCCAGTCGTAGGCGGCGCTGAACGGGCACCCGGCGGGGGCGAGGTCGGGGCTCTCGGCGCAGTCGTCGAGCCAGGCGGCGAGCTGCTCGTTGAGGCGGGTCTCGAGGGCCTCGCTGCCGGTGAGGGGGCCGGTCACGACCGCGGCGAAGTCGATCGCGTCGAGGCTGTAGGCGCCGCCGTTCGCGCCGGGCAGGGCGAGCAGTGAGAGGTCGTCCTCCCCCGCGAGGTCCGGGACGCTCGCGAAGAGCGCGTAGGAGCCGGGGTAGAGCGCCACGGGGGACGGGGCGCCGTCGGGGGACTCGACCTCGCCGGCGACGCCGTTGACCTCGAGGGCGGCGAAGATCGGTTCCACGCCGGTCAGGTACACGTACGGGTTGGCGATGCGCAGGTCGTCGTCGCGGCCTTCGAACCGGAACGCGCCCTCGGCGCGCCGGCCGCCGGCGGTGATGACGGCGTGGACGGTGGTGTCCGAGGCGGACTTGAGTTCGACCGACTCGACCTCCCAGTCCCGGGACACGGCCTCGGCGGTCAGCCAGGACCGGTCGGCGTCCAGGCCGGAGGAGTCGGACACGAAGGTCTCGGCGCGTTCGACGTCGCCGTCGCGGAGCGCCTCCAGGTAGGCGGTGACGACGTCGACCGCCTCCGGTTCGTTGCCTTGGATCGCGAGGATCGGCCATGCGAGGAGGGCGAGGGCGGCCGCGAGGACCGCTTCGCCGAGGATCGACCAGCGGCGGGGGCGGGCCCAGGCGAGCAGTTTCGTGCCGCGGCGCCTCATGCGGTGCCCCGGCAGGTGTCGGTCGCGGTCTGGCCCAGGGGCGCGATCCGGATCGAGCCGTCGGCGTCGGTCAGGACGTGCAGTCCGGCGCCGTCGAAGCGGCACGCGGCGGTGAACGGCTCCCAGGCGTCCCAGTCCTCGGTGGCGTCGCCTTGGAGGGCGAGGCGGCCCGGTTCGGTGAACTCGACCAACAGGACCGGTTCGCCGTAGAGGCCGGTGCCGGGGGCGACCGCGGCCGCGGGGTACTCCTCGACGGTCCAGAGGGGGTCGCGGACCTCCTCGACGCGGCGCCGGTCGGCGGTGTCGACCCGGCCGTCGGTCGCGAAGGGGCAGCCGGGGGGCGCGGTCAGCCAGTACTCGACGCAGGCGTCGACGTAGTCGTTCACGGCGCCCTGGAGCGAGACCGCCGCCTCTTCGCCGGGTTCGGGCAGCGGCGTGCCGATCGGGTCGGAGCGGGAGCCGTCGTCGTCGCCGATGAGGGCGACTTCCTCGCCGCCGAAGAACCGGTAGACGCCCGGCAGCAGCGTGACAGTGCGCTGCGCCTGCCGCACGTACCAGTCCTGCCAGGTCGTCTCGGGGGGCGTCGGGACGGTCCGGTCGTTGACCTGGACCGACAGGTACGAGGAGGCCGCGAGGGTGACGGTCTGGAAGGGGTCGCGGAGGGTGTACTCGCCGTCGTCCTCGTAGAGGGTGAAGACGCCGGAGGCCGTGCCCCGGTCGGTGCCCACGGTCACCGAGACCCGCTCCTCGAACCCCCGGTCGGCGCCGACCCGCTCGACCGCCAGCAGGTCCCATTCGCCGATGGCGTCGGGGTGGAGGAACGCGGCCTCGGGCCCGGCGGGGACGCCGGTGTCGATGAAGCCGTAGGCCCGGTCGAGGTCCTTGTCGCGCACGGCCTCCATGAAGGCCGTGACGACCTCGACGGCGGTGCCCGGTTCGCGCGCCTGCTGCCACACCCACAGCGGGAGCAGGCTCAGCGCCGAGAACAGCATGGTCCAGCCGACGCGCAGGCCTTCGCGGCGCGTCCGGGTCGCCAGGGGGTCGGTCGGGGGCATGGGCACATCCGGGGGTCGGGGCACGATCGGACCGAGGATAGCGGCCGGGCGCCAGTTTGCGGCGCGTCGCTATGGTGCGGGGACCGGACCACCCCTGGAGGACGCATGACCTCGGACGACGATCGCCTGACGCTGTGGCGGGAGCTGCGCGGCTGGCCGCGGTACGTCCAGTTCGGCTTCGCGGGCCTGGCGGTCGCGGTCGTGGCGTCGATGTTCGTGATCGAGCCGCTCTACGAGCCCGGCTTCCCCGACGAGTCCGCGTGGCCCGAGGGCGAGCTCCCGGACTCGGTCGCGGTCGGCGCGGTCGACGGGGCCGCCGACGAGACGGGGCGGCCCGGGGAGGTCGGGGTGTACGCGGGCGACCCGCTGTGGACCGCCGGCGTCGAGGAGGAGGGCGACCAGGTCGCGCAGGTGGACCAGGGGGTGCTGCGGTTGGCGGACGGGCGGATCGCCCTGGAGCGGGACGGCGCGGAGGCCTGGTCGTACGAGTGGGAGGAGTTCGGGCCCGAGGTCGGCGTGGCCGGGGGCGTCGTGATCGTCTCCGAGACCGCGGGCGGCCTCGACGGCGAGGACTACGAGTGGCCCGGCCGCCAGGACACCGTCGCGCTCGACCTGGACACCGGCGAGGAGGTGTGGCGCGACCGGGAGGCCTCGTTCGTGACGGTCTTCGCCGACGCGGTGCTCATGACCGAGTGCACCGGGGACCAGGACGACCGCGTCGGCGACTGCACCCTCTACGCGAGGGACCCCGGCGACCTGTCGCCCCGGTGGTCGGTCCCGACCTACGCCAGCGCCCGGGTCGTGTCGGGCGGCTCCTGGACCGGCGAGCCGGCGCCGGACCGGCTCCTCGTGGAGTCCTTCCCGACCGGTCACGACAGCCGGGTCGTCACGGTCTACGAGGACGGCGCAGCGCTCGCGGAGGTGCGGGCCCCGGGGAGCGTCGCGCTCGCGGGCGACACCGTGGTCGTCTACGACGACTACGACGACAACCCCGCCGACGGGTGCACCGCGGTCCTCGCCGGCCACCGCTTCGGCGACGCGGCGCCCGTGTGGGAGATCGAGGCCGAGACCCGCAAGACCGCCGACTTCGCCTCCTGCGGCGGCCTGCCGACCGCCGAGGCGCGGGACGGGAGGCTGCCCCTGACGATCGACGGGGTGCCGTCGATCGTGGACGCCGCGACCGGCGAGGCCGTGTGGGAGGCCCCCGTCGAGGGCCAGGCGGTCGCGCTCGACGAGGGGGCGGACGTCCTCGTGGTGGCCGACTGGGAGGCCGGGGAGGACGGCCTGGCCGCCTACGACGCGGCGACCGGCGAGGAGCGGTGGCGCGCGAGCGCGGCGTTCGGCAGCGGGGACCGCGCCTGGGCGGTCGGGGCGACCCTGTGGCTCTACGGCGACGCGGGCATGTGGGGCTGGAGCTCCTACGGCGTGTACGCGTACGACCTGGCGACCGGCGAGGGCGTCGCCCTGCCGGGGACCGCGGCGTACTTCGCGCCGGGCGTGGTCGTCACGAGCACCGGCGACTACGACGCGCCCGTGTTGAGCGCCTGGCCGGTCGAGGTGTGGTGACCGGGGTCCGGCGAGGCGCCCCCGTGCGGGCCCGCACGGCGCCCGCGGCGCGGTAGGCCTCGCCGGGGTCAGGCCCTCGGGTCGGGGGCGGCATACCAGCGCACGATCACCGGGCGGGCGCCCGGCGGGGCGTCCTCGGGTCCGTGCGCGAAGCGCTGGAGCAGTTTGACGTACTCGTCGTGGAACCGCCGCATCTCGTCGAGGGTCATGTGGCCGCCGCCGCGCGAGCCCTGGGTCCACCCCTCGCTGTCGCCGATCCGGTCGAAGGCCGCGCCCAGCAGTTCGAGGTCCTCGTCGAACCGGACTTCCTGGAGGGCCTCGGCGGCGGCGCGGTCCGCTTCGGAGAGGGTCGACAGGTCGGGCATGCGCCGGTCGGCCCGGATCAGGCGCCACCAGCGCTCCCGGCCCTTGGCGTGTTCGCGGGCCTCGGCGATCAGCCCGGCGTCGGCGAGGAGGCGCAGGTGGTAGCTGGTGGTGCCGGTGCTCTCCCCCACGGCCCGGCCGATGGTGGTCGAGTTGCCGGGGCCGTGGACGCCGAGGTGGTGGAGGATCTTGCGGCGCAGCGGGTTGGACAGTGCCTTGAGGGTCGCTGACGACTGTTCGACCGGTGCCTCCGACATGATGCCGAGCATACCGCCGGACCCGCGGGGGGCGGTCGTCCGCGAAAAGTTGCAGAGAAAAACTTGCAGAATAAATTCTGCATAGTTAGGCTCGGCGCATGACCTCCCCGCGCGCCGCCGGCGCCTTCCTCCTCCTCTCCCCCGTCGGCATCCTCCTGGGCTGGGCCGCCACGCGCCTCATGGACGGCATGGGCGACGAACCCCTGTGGACGATCGGGCACCTGCTGTGGCTGCCGGCGTACGCCCTGCTCGCACTGGGGCTCCTCGGGATCCACCGGCGCATCGGCGCCGACTCCCCCGGCGGCCGGCTGCTCGCCGGGTCCGGCGCCGCCCTGGCGGTGCTCGGCGGCGCGGCGCTCACCGTCCAGATGGCCGTCGACCTGGTGGTCGGCTTCGCGACCACGAGCCGCCCGGAGATGTGGGACATGTTCGACGCCGTCCAGGCCGTGCCGGGCGTGGAGCCCGCCGTCTACGCGGTCGGGCCGACCCTGCTGTTCCTGGGGATGCCGATCCTCATGGTCCACGCGGCGGTCCGCCGCCGCGTCCCGGCCCGCAGCGCGGTCCTCGTCGTCGCGGCCGTGGCCGTCATGGTGCTCGACCAGGCGGTCGGGCTCCCGCTGCGCCTGGGGATGGCGACCGCGTCGGTCCTGCTCTTCGCGGCGATGGTGCCGGTGCGGCGGCTCCTGCTCGCCGAAGGGGCGCCGGCGGGCGCCGCCGACCGGGCCGGAGTACGGTAGCGGCCTGCCCGGCCGGCGGTGCCGGGCACAGTGGACTCGCGAAGGGAAGCCGATGTCGCCCACCAGATTCGTCCTCGACTGCGACACCGGCTCGGACGACGCGATCGCGATCCTCGCGGCCGCGTCGCACCCCGGGCTCGAACCGGTCGCGATCACGACGGTCGGCGGCAACGTCGCCCTCGCCGACGTCACCGCGAACACCCTGAGCGTCCTCGGCCTCGTCGGCGCGGACGTGCCCGTCTACTCGGGCGCCGACCGGCCCTACCTGCGGCCCGACCTGCCGATCCCGCGCGACGTCCTGAACAAGGACAGCGCGTTCCAGCTGTCGCGCCTCGGCTTCGGCGAACCGGTCTCGACCGCGCGGGCCGAGCACGCGGTCGACTTCCTCACCCGGTTCTACGGGGACGCGGCGAGCGCCGACGCGGCGCTCGTGGCGACGGGACCGCTGACCAACGTGGCGCTCGCGCTGACGGCGGAGCCGGGCCTGGCCGAACGGATCCCGCGCCTCGTGCTCATGGGCGGGGCGCACGCGAACGGGAACGTCACGGCCGCCGCCGAGTTCAACTTCTGGGCCGACCCCGAAGCGGCCCAAGTGGTCCTGACGGCGGGCATCCGCGAGGTCGTCATCGTCCCGCTGGACGCGACGCACAGCGCGCCGCTGTCCGAACGCGACTGCGAGGTGTTCGAGCGGATCGGCACGCCCGCCGCCGCGGGGGTCGCGATGCTGCTGCGCCACCGGCTCGAGCACGACCGGGCGGCGGCCGGGTCCGCGCCGGTGCACGACCCGATGTGCGTGGCCTACCTGGTGCGGCCCGACCTGTTCACCGAGCAGGTCGAGGCGTCGGTGAGCGTCGAGACCATCGGGGAGCGCACCCTCGGGGAGCTCCTGGTGGACACCCGGCCGTGGCGGTCGGAGCCGTCGAACGCGACCGTGGCGCTCCGGGCCTCCACGGCGGTCTACCGCGACTTCCTGCGGACCGCCTTCGCCGCGGGCTGATCCGAAGCGGCCGCCTTCCGAAGATCGGCCGTCCGCACCTGTCGGTGAGGGGGCGGACACGCCATACTGGAGCGATCCTCGCAGTCCTGTGCGGACGGTTCCGGCTTCCCGGGGCCCCGGCAGCAAGGGAACGTACGGTGCACATGGAACCACTCATCGCCGCAGGGCTGGCGCTCGTCGGCACGGTACTGGCGGTCGCGGCCGGATTCTGGCAATGGCGGCGCACGCAGGCGCACGAGTCCGGCAGCGCGTACCGGGCCCACCGGGTCGCGGCGCTCGAGGAGGTCTGGAACGCGCTCTCGGACCTGGAGGAGCGGCTGCGGTCCCAGGTGATGCGGGGCGAGGCCGACGGGGAGATGGCGTCACTGCGCTACCAGGAGGAGATCGGGCGCGTCAACATGCTGGTGCTGCGCCGCTCGCCTTTCCTCCTCACCGACGAGCAGGACCTGGCCCAGCGGTACCTGTACCGGCTCATCGAGATCAACACGATGATCCGCGTCGGCCCGCAGGACCGGGCGCTGGACGACGCCTCGGCGATGAGCCGGGGCGATTCGGGCTGGTGGGACAGCACCATGGAGCAGCCACCGCAGGCGAGCATCGTCGCGTTCGCGGCCACCGACCTCCAGCGGCTGCGCCGGGAGCTGGGCGGCCGGTACGCCGCGGTGGTGCAGGGCACGGTCGATTGAGGCACGGTTGATTGAGGCACAGCCGAGCGAGGCACGGCCGAGTAGAACGCGGTCGGATGAAGCGCAGTCGGATGAAGCACGGTCGAATAAGGCACAGTCGAAGGCACAGTCGAATAAGGCACTGTCGGATAAAGCACGGCCAGGTAGGGCGCGGTTCGGGGTTCAGGATTCGGACGCGGGCGGCGGGGTCGGCGTGCGGCGGCGCGCCCGCCGAAGGGCGGGTTCGGCGGCCTGCCCGCCCGTCATGACCGCGGACCCGCCGCCGGGAGCGGGCGGCCGAAGCGCACCTTGACGCCGGGCGAGTAGAGCACGCTCACCGGGTCGCCTTCGACGGGCAGCCCGGCCGCGGCGGTCAGGTCCTCGTCGCACTCGATGAGCTCGGCGCGGTGCAGCGGCCAGCGCGGGTGGGCGTTGGGCAGGTAGCGCAGGCGCCCGGCGACCTCGTTGTGGAGGCCCCACCGGGCGGTGAGGAAGTGCTCCAGCGCGGTCGGCTCGGCGAGGCGCCCGCCCACGCGCAGGGCGATGCGGCTGCGCGCGCCGCGGGGGCCGGGCCAGCGCCGCGAGCTGGTGTAGGTGCGCTCGTCGCCGTCGGCGCGGACGGCCATGCGCGACCACGTGTACGGGAGCCGGAAGCCCGCGCGGGCCGTGAGCACGGGGATGAGGCGCGCGGCGTCGAGGGAGCGGAAGGCCACGCCGCGGCGGCCCGCCTCGTCCACCGTGTACAGCCTGACGTTGGTCTCGGGGAAGGAGCCCAGGTACGGGATGCCGGGCAGGGGCGGCCATCCGACGCGGTGCATCCGGAAGGGGACGAGGCCGACGTAGGCCGCGCCGTCGAAGGTGTCGGGGACGGTGCCGGCGGGCAGGAGCGGCGCGACGTCCTCCGGGGCGACCTGCCAGTGGAGGAAGGCCAGGTCGAGCCAGGACTGGGTGAGCAGGGGCCTGGTGATCGGCGCCGGGGCGTCGGGCGTGACGGGCTCGGGCGTCGGTGCGTTGGCGGACACCGCTTCAGGATCGCAGGCCCGCGGCGGCCGCGGCGGGCGGATCGCGGCCGTCAGGTGCGCCGGAGGTCGCCGAAGCCGCGGAAGATCGCCTCGAGCGCGACGTCGAAGCGGGTGTCGGCCTCGCGGTCCCGGTCCGCGCGGATCGCCTCGCTGATGAGCGGGTACTCCCCCGGGTCGATGCCGGTCAGGTGGCCTTCCTGGACGGATGCGGTGTCCGGTACCGCCGGGTTCGAGGCGGACACCAGGTGGCCGAGCACGAACTCGTTCAGCGAGTAGACGAGGTCGAGCGCGGCGCGCAGGCCGAACCCGGCCGCGTGCAGTTCGGCCAGGCCGTGCTCCATGATCCGCAGGCTCTGCTCGGTCACGGCGGGGCGCGAGACGACCAGGGGCACGAGGCCCGGGTGCTCGAGCAGTGTGGCCCGGAGGGAGCGGGCGTAGTCGCGCAGGCCGTCCTGCCAGGACCTGCCGCCCGCGAGGGAGAAGTCGGCCCGCGCGAAGACGTGCTCGACCAGGCCGTCCAGGAGGGCGTCCTTGCCGGCGAAGTAGTGGTAGAGGGTCATCGCCTCCACGTCGACCTCGGCGCCGAGGCGGCGCATGGAGAGCTTGGCGAGCCCGTCCCGGTCGACCAGCCGCACCGCGCCTTCGAGGATCGCCTCCCTGGTCAGCCCGGCCTTCTGGCCGCGTGTCCGGTTCGCCGTCATGAAACCCCCTTGATGATTCATACATCGTAAGTATAGACTGCCATGAGGAAACTTACGACGTATGAATCGAAGGAGCGCCCATGACCACCCTCAAGCAGCCCGAACGCGCCGCCGCGAAGCGGCCGCTGCTGATCGCGCTGTACGCCGGCCTGGCGCTGAGCGTGATCGGCGCGGTCGCGCCGTACCTCGACATCGCGACGGCCGACACCATCGGAGCCCACGTGCGCGACGCCTATCCCGACTGGCCCGCCTCCGACGTCCAGAAGGACCGGGACGCGATCGCCCTCGCGCTCGCCCTCCTCGGCGGCCTGGGCGCGGTGACCTGGATCGTCGCCATCGCGACGGCCGGGAAGCGCTGGGCGCGCTGGTTCGTCACGGCCGCGTTCGCGGTCGGCACGGTCCTGGCCCTGTCGATCGGCTTCATGGGCGGGGAGGCCTACAGCACCATCGCCCCGCCCGCCTACGGCGCGCTGGTGACGCTGCCGTGCCTGGCGGGCCTCGCGGCCGCGGTCCTGGTGTGGCGCCGGCGGGACTGACCCGGCCTCGGGCGGACCGCCGGATCAGTCCCGCCGGGACTGCCGCGCGGACCGGATCGAGCGCGCCATGAGCCTGCTGACACCCGGCAGGCTCATGGCGCGCATCGTCATGTCGGCCGCCCAGATGTGCGCCTTGGTCGGCGGCGCGAACCGCGCGATGCCGCGGCGGGCCGCGGCCTGGCGCTCGACGACCTCGGGACGCAGCCGCGACTCCCAGTCGGCGAGCGCGGACGGGACGTCCCCGTGCCGCTCCAGGGCGGCGCCGAGCCGGTCGGCGCCGGTGAGCGCCAGCGCCGCGCCGTACCCGGCGAAGAGCGTCACGCACCAGGCCGCGTCGCCGAGCAGGACGACCCGGCCGCGGCTCCAGGCGTCCATGGCGATCTGGCCGACCGAGTCGAAGTAGGCGCCGCCGGGGTCCTCGCGCAGCTGCGCGAGGGCGTCGGGCACGCCGCCGCCCAGGTCGCCGAAGGCGGCCGAGAGCGCCTGGGCCGGGCCGCGCTCCAGGTCCGCGGCGGTGTCGGCGCTGCGGTAGGTGAAGAACGCCGACGAGCGCCCCGGCCCCAGGTTGACGACCGCCGCGGTGCGCCGCGGGCCGATGAAGGTGGTGCCGCTGCCTTCGTCGAGCCCGCGGGGCACCCGGTCCAGGGGGAAGGCCCCGACCATGTGGTGGAGGTCGACGCGGAAGCGGGACTCGTCGCCGAAGACGAGGCGGCGGACGCCCGAGTGGAGGCCGTCGGCGCCGACGAGCAGGTCGGCGCGCTCGGTGGTGCCGTCATCGAGCGCGACCTCGACGCCGTCGCCGTCCTGCGCCACGGCCTGGACGGTGGTGCCGAAGCGGAACTCGGCGGTGTCCCGGACGGCCTGGTGCAGGGCCGTCTCGAGGTCGCCGCGGAAGACCGACATCGCCCGCGATCCGAGCGCGGCCTCGACCACGGCGGCCGGGACGGCGAACTTGCGCGAGCCGTCGGCCCTGACGAGGATCGAGGTGAACGCGCCCAGGTCGCGCTCGGCGAGCGCGGGGAGCAGCCCCAGCCGCTCGACGGCGTCGTAGCCGGTGCCGATGAGGTTCACCATGTAGCCGCTGCTGCGGCGGGCGGGCGCGCGCTCGACGACCAGTGTCCGCCATCCGGCCCGGTGGAGGCGCAGCGCGGCGGCCTGCCCCGCGATGCCCGCGCCGATCACGACCGCCCGTCGGTTCCCGATGCCCATTCGTCGCTCCCATCCGAGTATGAACACTTGTTCATCCTCAGTATGAACGAGTGTTCAAAATGATCGGCACCGCCCCTCCCCCTCGCCTATAGACTGGGGCGCGTGCCCAGAGGTGTCGCCATTCCCCAGCTCAGGCAGCAGCTGTTCGCCGCCGCCGAGCGGGTGGTCGTGCGCGAGGGGCCCGCGCGGCTCAGCGGCCGCGCCGTCACCGGCGAGGCCGGCGTCGCGACGGGGCTGCTCCACGCCCACTTCGGGGACTTCGACGAGTTCCTGACCGCGTACGCGGTGGACCGGTCCTTCCTGGTCAGCGCGGCCGCGGCAGGACTGCCCGAACGCGCGGGCGGCGGCGCGGTGGCGCGGAACCTCGGGGAGGCCCTGTCGGCCGTCCCGCGCCCCGCCCTGGCCGTGCTGGCCCGGCTGATGGTCCTGCGGCCCGAGCTGGCCGGGCGGGTCCAGGCGGTGCTCGGCGAGCGGGCGGCCGGGCTCGACGCGGTCGAGCGGGCGGCGGCCGCCTACCTCGCGGCCGAGCGGGAGCTCGGACGGATCGGCGCGGACCCGTCCGGCGTGGCGCTCGCGCTCGTCGGGGTGCTCCACCACCTGGTCCTCACGGCAGGGCCCGACGAGGACATCACGGCGCCGCTCCAGCGGGCCGTCGACGCGCTGGTCATCGGCGCCGACAAGGCACCGCTCGAACCGGAGCGGTGAACCGGAGCGGCCGCCGCGGGCGCATTCCGGACCATCGATGCTCCAGCCTGCTGTATCGAAACCGGCATACCGCGTCCTTAGGCTCGATGCATGCGCAAACACCCAACTGCCGCAACAGTCTTGACCATCGCGCTCGTCCTCGCCGCGGCGCCCGCCGCGGCCGCCGGGCCCTGTCCCGCACTCGACACCGACCTGCTCGACGCGAGGTTCGAGGCGTTCGCCGACGCCGGAGAGCACTCGGTGGTCGTCGAGGTCCGCCGCGACGACGAGACCTGGGCCGAAGCCGCCGGGCCGCGCGGGTTCGACGACCCCGCACCGGCCGAGCCGGACGACCGCGTCGGCATCGGCAGCATCACCAAGTCCATGACCGCCGTGGTCCTGCTCCAGCTCGAGGCCGAAGGGGCCGTGGACCTCGACGACACCATCGGCGACCACCTGCCGGGCCTCCTCCCCTACGAGAACGAGCCGACGATCCGGGAGGTCATGGGGCACCGGGGCGGCCTCGACGAGTTCCTGCGGCACCTCTACCCCTCCCTGGCCGAGGACGACCTGTCCGACGTCCGCGAGCACTACCGGACCCATTACGAGCCCGAGGAGCTGGTCGCGCTGGGCACCCGGGGGCCGCTCCTGTTCGAGCCGGGGGGCGGCTGGTCGTACTCCAACACCGGGTACATGGCGCTCGGCCTGCTCGTCGAGGAGCTGACCGGCAACAGCCTCGGCCACGAGCTGGACCAGCGCGTGTTCGAGCCCGCCGGGATGGACGACGCGTACCTGCCGCACGACGACGGCTTCGGGTTCCGCGGACCGCACCTGACGCCGTACGTGACCACCGGCGAGGCCGGTGAGCCCTATATGGACACCACCGGGCTGTCCACGACGCAGCTGTGGGCGGGCGGCGGCGTGGTCGCCGACATGAACGCCGTCAACGACTTCTACCGGGCCATGGCCGACGGGACGCTGCTGGCCGACGAGCAGTTCGCCGAGGCCGCCGCGTTCGAGGGGACCGGCGGCGAGCGCCTCTACGGGCTCGGCCTCTTCGGCATGCCCCTCGGCTGCGGCGACGGACCCGGTGAGATCTACTTCGGACACACCGGCGACACACTCGGCCACTCGAGCTACTCGTTCCACTCCGAGGACGGGCGGCGCCAGATCTCGGTCGCCTGGAACGTCGACGACCGGCACGGCTACTTCGACGAGGAGGCCTTCGACGAGGCATTGACGGACCTGCTCGTCGCGGCCCTGTGCGACGAGGGGGCCCGCCCATAGGACGCCGCGGCGAATCGAACCGCGCGTGGGGGCCGCGCCGGCCGGGGCGGCCCCCACGCGCGCGGTCCCGGGTAGGCTCGGCCGCACATCGGCGCCGACACGCCCCGATCGAGGGCGGCGAGGAGGGTTCGCTTGAGCGACTTGGTGATCGACGAGGCGCTGGTGCGGTCGCTGCTGCGCGAGCAGCACCCCGACCTGGCGGGCCTGCCCCTGCGGGAGGTCGAGGGCGGCTGGGACAACCGGATGTGGCGGCTGGGTGAGAACCTGGCCGTCCGGATGCCGCAGACCCCGCGGGCGCCGTCGCTGCTCGAGAAGGAGCACCGCTGGCTGCCGGGACTGGCGCCGGACCTGTCGCTGCCGGTCCCGGTCCCCGTCCGGATCGGCGCGCCCTCGGACCGGTTCCCGCGCAACTGGATCGTGGCCACGTGGGTCTCCGGCGAGCCCGCCGACGCGGCCCCCGTCGAACGCGGCCCGGAAGCCGCCGCGGCCCTCGCCGCGTTCCTCACCGCGCTCCACCGGGAGGCGCCCGCCGACGCCCCGGCCCCGACGCAGCAGCGCGAACCGCTCGAGCAGGCCGCCGACACGGTCGAACGGCACCTCGCGACCATGGCCGACGGCGAGGCCGCCCGGCTGCGGGAGCTCTGGGACGACGCGGTCGCGGCGCCCGGTTGGGAGCGGCCCGCGGTGTGGGTGCACGGGGACCTGCACCCGGCGAACGTCGTGACCCGCGGCGGCGCCCTGGCGGGCGTCATCGACTTCGGCGAGCTGTGCGCGGGAGACCCGGCCGTCGACCTCGCCGCCGCGTGGACCCTCCTCCCCCAGGGCGCGGCCGAGCGCTGCCTCGAGGAGTACGCCCTGGCCGACCCGGCCACCGTCCGCCGCTCGCGCGGCAGGGCGCTGCTGAAGGGGCTGGTGCTGCTGGAGATCGGCGAGGCGGGCGAGAAAGGCCGGGCCGGAGGCAAACCGACCTGGAAGCCCGCCGGCCGGGCCGCACTGGACCGCCTGCTCGCGTCGGTACCGTAGACCCGACGTCAACCTTTATTGACGTACTCAAGATCGTCAACTACGGTTGACGCATGGACGACGACGCGTTCACGGCGCTGGCCGCCGCCACCGACGACCCCGACCCGTTCCACGGCCTGGAGGCCGTGGCGGCCGTCAGGACCGAGGTCGAGCGCCGCGAGGCCGTACTGGTGCGCCGGGCCCGCAACGAGGGCGCCAGCTGGGCGCGGATCGCCGCCGCACTGGGCGTCTCGAAGCAGGCCGCCCACAAGAAGCACGGCGGCCGGGGCCTGCTGGGAGGCCGGTCGTGACCGGCGGCGACGACGAACTCGCCGCGGAACTCGAAGCGCTCCTCGGCAGGCGGCACCCCGTCGCGGCGGCGGCCGTGGTGGACGGAGGCGGCGCGACGACCGCGAGCATCGGCGCCGGCCTGGACGCCGACTTCGAGATCGGCTCGATCTCCAAGGGCGTCACCGGGTTGCTGTACGCCGACGCGATCGAGCGCGGCGAGGTCACGGCGGCGACGCCGTTGGGCGACCTCCTGCCGCTCGCGGACGCCCCGGTCGGCGGGGTGACGCTGGGGGCGCTGAGCACGCACCGGTCGGGGCTGCCGTCGCTGCCGCCCTCGGCGCAGCCATGGCGGCGCACCGTCGCGCTGTGGCGGCACGGGACCAACCCGTACGGCGAGGACCTCGGGCAACTGCTCGACCAGGCCCGGGGCGCGCGGCTCGGAAGACCGCGGCCCCGCTACTCGAACCTCGGGTTCGAGCTGCTGGGCCACGCCCTCGCGAGCGCGGCCGGGACGACCTACGCCGGGCTGCTGCATGACCGGATCACCGTCCCGCTGGGGCTCGAGCGCTGCTACGTCCCGGCCGCACCGGAAGCACTCCGGTCCGAGGCGCTGACCGGCGTGAACCGGCGCGGGCGGCGCCAGGAGCCGTGGACCGGGGAGGCCCTGGCACCGGCGGGCGGCATCCGGGCCGCGATCGGCGACATGGCGACGCTGACGGGCGCGCTGCTCGACGGCACCGCGCCGGGCATCGCGGCGCTCGATCCCGTGGCGCCGTTCAGCATGGGCTACCGCATCGGCGCCGCGTGGATCACGGTCGAGACGAGAAGGCGGACCGTCACCTGGCACAACGGCGGCACCGGCGGCTTCCGGACCTGGATGGGGCTCGACCGGGAGGCGGGCCGGGGCGTCGTGGTCCTCTCGGCCACCGCCGCCGCGGTCGACTCCCACGGCTTCGAACTCCTGGCCGCCTGAGACGGCACGTGCGAAAACTCGGTTGGCAGGCCGAGACCTGATACCTAACCTGATGCCGATGAAGACGACACTCACCGGTGAAGTGGTGGCGCAGGCGATGCGCGAGCGCCACGGCCGGATCAGCGGCTGGGAGCAGCTGACCGAAGGCGAGGTGTCCCAGGCGTTCGCCTTCCGCGCCGACGGCCGCGACCTCGTGGCGCGCGTCGGCCCGCGGCGCGAAGGGTTCGACAAGGACGCTTGGGCCGCAAGGCGAATGCCGAAGCCCGACGTACCGGTCCCGGAGGTCCTGGAGGTCGGTGAGCTCGACGAGGGGGTCTACTGCTGCGTCTCCGAGCGCATGGGCGGCGTCCATCTCGAGACCTATGAGGAGGCCCGGGAGCTGGCGCCGGCGGTGCGGGCGGTGATCGACGCGATCGCGGCCGCGGACCTGTCGGCATCGGAGGGCTTCGGCTCCTTCGACCCCGAGACCGAGCACGGTCCGCACGCCATCTGGGCCGGCCACCTGCGGTCCCTCCTCCCCGAGACCTGGGACGACCTCGACGGCGAGGCCGACACCGCACTGGCCGAGGACCTGACGGCGATCGCCATCGGGACCGCGGAAGCACTCCCCGCGACCAGGCGGTTGGTCCACGGGGACCTCAACCCGCGCAACTTCACCGTCGAAGGCGGCCGCGTCGTCGGGGTCTTCGACTGGGAGGCGGCCGTGGTCGGCGACCCGGTCTGGGAGGTGGCCAGGTACCTCCTGTGGGCCCCGATGCTGCCGAGCACGCGGGCGCAGGCCGAGTACGACCTCGACCGCCTGTCCGCCGAACCGGGGATCGCCGAGCGGATGCGGTCCCTGGTGATCGTCAACGGGCTGTGGGCGCTGGACTTCTACCGCCGGCAGGGGCGGACCGACGCGATGGAGCTGATGCTCAACCGGGTCCACGGCTTCCGGGAAGACCCGCCGGACCTGGTCGAGGGCCGGGACGGGTACTGGATGCGGCTGCTGAAGCCGGGCACGAGGCGAACCGCCTGATCAGTCGGCCTGGCGCAGCATAAGCGCGGTACCGAGCGCCTCCCGCGCCGGGACGAAGGGCTCGCCCTCGGCGGTCCGCCCGACCATGACGCCTCGGGCGCGGAGGTGCTCCTCGGCGGCGGCCGGATCGGCGACCGCGATCGCGCAGGCGCTCAGGCCGGGGACGGTGTGCGGCCGCTCGCCGGGCAGGCGTGCCGCGAGGCCGTCCGCATCGGTGACGGTGACCCGGCTGCCGCCCAGGTCCACGACCGCGTCCCGGCCTTGGAACACCGCGGAGCGATCGAGAAGCCGCTCGTACCTATCCGCGGTAGCCCGGATCTGATCATCGCCGACGCAGACCACGACCTCGGCGACACCGGTGGCGCCGTTCGGATGCCGAAGGCCCACTTGGGCGTCGAGCAGTTCCGGCGGGGCGTCCTCGGCCGCGCCGACACGCCCTTCGGGGGCCATGCCGGGCGGCGAGTCCGGACCGTCGACGTCGAGGAACCTGATGTCGGCCGGCACGACACCGCCCGCAGTGGCGATGGGCCGCTGCGCCGAGCGGGCGCCGCTGTGGCCGATCCCGTGCGCGTCCAACCGCGCAGCGGTCGCATCGGCGTCGCGAGTGGCGAAGACCAGGATGTGAGCGCCTTCGGCGATCTGCAACCGCTGGACGAGATTGGCGACCGTCCTGGTGATCACGGCCCTGGTCGCGGCGAGCTGCCCATCGGGGACTCGCAGCGGCGTCAACCTGGCCCCCTCCGGAAGCAGCTCCTGCCGCTCGGGGGCCGGAGCGAGCAGCTCGATGAAGCTCCGCGGGAAGTCGGCGTGGGTGTTGCCCGCACCGACCGGCCCGGGCGCCGCTCCCGGTGCCGGCGGCAACGCGGGGTAGGCCGGCGGACCGAGGCGAAAACCCAGGCGCCGGTACGCGGCCAGGGCGGCCTCCATATCGCGGACGACGAGGCCGATGTGGTGGATGCCGGTGATGTCGTTGGCCATGAGGGCCCCTTTCAATTGCCGTAAGCGATACGGCGAAACTCATCCGCCGAACGGGTGAACACCTCGATCACCTGCGGGGCGGCAGCGCGATAATGTTCCATCGAAGGCTCCTGAAGCGGCTCGTACGCCCTCCTGACGACCTCGGAGAGCCGCTCGGCGCGATACTCCGACGTCCGCTCCGGATCGACGGCCTGCAACGGCTCCACCCGGAAGAACCCGTAGGCGACCGCCTGGACCCCGTAATCGACGTCCGCCGGTTCGATCCCGGACCGCAGCAACCGGTGCTCGGCCAGGACGTCCAGATACGCATGAGCGGCGGTCCCCTGACCGGAACGCGCCCGCTCCCGAGCGAACGCGTCCAACTCGGGAGCCGCGGCGCCGAAGAGCACCGCGAGGACCGGCCGCCGCACGGCCTCCAGGAAATGCCGCCGCAGGTAACGATGCAGCGCGGCCTCGGCAGGATCGGCCTCGACAGCACCAACGACAACGCCCAACATCGCAGCGGCCTCACGCGCGCCGACCGCCACCAGCAGCTGCTCCCGGCTGGGCCAGTGCAGGTAGACCGTCCCCTTCCCGACCCCGGCCCTCGCCGCGACGTCCTCGACCCGAATCCGAGTCGACCTCCCTGCGACCAGCAGCTCCGCAGCCGCATCCAGCAGCGCATCGGCCCGCCGCCCCAGATCAACCCGCTGTGTCCGCACCACGCCCCCTCAACTCGTGACCAGAATACAAATCCGGTCACGAGTCGGCAAGAGGCGCCCACGCAGGGCCCAGAGGTCGACCGCCGCACCACCGGGTATCATTTGCAGCGGCCCGGACCCACCGACCGGGCGCCAGGCCCGGTATTCCAACTGGCAGAGAAGACGGATTCAAAACCCGTACAGTGTGGGTTCGAATCCCACCCGGGCTACCAGAGACACCCCTCCCGAACAGCGAAAACGGCCCGAGGCAGGGTGCCGTTCCTCATTGCCGCTCCCCTACGAAGCCTCCGTGGCAGCGCCCGTAGCAAAATCGCCGAACATCGCCGTACCAAGCTGATTCCCGGCGGCCTGTAGGATCGAGTCGGGGATGTGCCGGTACCGCTTCGCCATGTCCGGGCTCGACCACCCCAGGATCGCCATCACCACGAGCGGGTCGACCCCCACGGCGCCCAGGAACGTCGCGGCCGAATGGCGGGCGCCGTGCGGCTCGATGTAGCCCACGCCGGCGGCGTCGAGGATCTCGCCCCACTCCTCCCAGTCGGTGAACGGGTGGATCGGCTGGCCGAACGGTGTAGCAAAGATCAGCCCCAGGCTCTGCCACTTCGATCCCGCCAGGGCCCGCTCGGTCTCCTGCGCCAGGCGGTGCTCGCGGAGCTCGTCGAGCAGGAACGCCGGCAGCGGGAGCCGCCGCTCCCCCGCCTTCGACTTCGGCCGCAGGTCCCGCTTGGACTTGCGCTGGCCCTTGCGGCGACCGGGCCGCGTCTCAGCCTCGACGGGCGTCTCCGGTTCCTCGAGGAGCAACCCGCCCTTGCGGTCGGGGCAATGGCGGGCGTGCCCCGTCCAGTCCTTCGGGCAGGGGACGCGGTGCGACTCCCGCGAGCAGGCACTGCGGCGCTTCTCGGGGCAGGTCCGCTCGTGCCCGGTGCGGTCCGGTGGGCACGGCTTCACGGTCACGCCCCGCTTGACGTCGCTGGGGTGCAGCGGCCGGCTGCATTTCCGGGTCGCCTCGCCTGCACCGAGAGCCGTGGCCGTCCGTCCGTCGAAATGAATGTCGCCGCTCCGCGTCCTTGATATGAGCGATCTGGCATTCTCCGAACGGTCGAGGCGCCCCTCGAGAATTTCAGGATCGCCTGTCCACAGCCGCTCAGGCCGTGTCGGCGGGAGTCCTTGCCCGGCGCTATGCCCCGGCGCCGGCCGGCTGGTACTGCTGCTCAGCGGAATGCAGGCGCAGGGACTCT
>NZ_JAJLQZ010000027.1 GCF_020991375.1 Glycomyces amatae
ACGGCCGAGACCGCCTTCATCGTGCGCCACGCGGTCCAGGCCGTCGCGTCACGGGCACCGGCTTCTTCCAGTCCCTCCTCGATGGACGTGCGGTTCGGACTCCCGCTCCGCGATAGGGCACCGGTGCGCGAAGCCCCGGCCGAGTCGGCCGGGGCTTCGCCTCAGAACCGAACCGGGGCCGGTCGGCCCCGGTCACCGGGCCGTGCTCAGACGCCGGTCATCTCGTTGGCGGGCGCGGGCAGGTCCCCTTCGGCGAGGACGTCGCCCGAAGCGAGGTCCACCGCGAGGATCTTCGAGGCCGCCGGGTCGTTCACGTAGGCGGTCCCGCCGCGCACGAAGACGGAGGGGCGGGGCTCCTGCCATTCGATCGGCTCCTCCCAGGCGGCGGTCACCGGGATCGTCTCGGTGATCTCGGCGCTCGCCATGTCGATGACGCGGAGCGCGCCGTCGGTGCCCAGCACGATGCCCTCGCCCTCGGGGCCGCGGGCCAGCGAGCGGAAGCTGTAGCTGGCGCCGATGTCGAGCAGGCGCATCTCGGCCGTCTCGGTGTCGATGATCGACACCCGCTCGGGGCGCTCGAGCTCGGCCTCGGGGTCGACCTTGTAGTCGCCGAGGATGAACGGCGAGTCGTCGTGCCCGCGGGTGTTGCCGATGCGGCCGTACTCGTCGGGGCTGGCGGCCTTGGTGATCGCGCCGTCGCGGTAGACCAGGACGCCGTCTTCGCAGCCGACGACGATCGTGTCGTCCGCGGCGGCCGACTCGCCGTGGACGCCGGGGCAGTCCTCGCTGCGGGCGACCTCGTCGCGGTCGGCGTCGAGGACCTGGATGCCGGAGCGGGTCTCCGCGTCGCCGAGGCTCACCACCAGTTCGCCGGTCTCCGTCCGCACGGCCACGCCGTGGTGCGGCTGCTCGGTGGTGAAGGTCTCGGCCTCCGGCAGTCCGTCGCCGAGGTCCTGCGGGTCGAAGAGGGTGACCTCGCCGCTGCCGTCGGCGAAGAGGACGGTGGTGCCGGCGTGGTTGACGACGTGGCCGGGTTCGGCGGCGGCGAACTCGTCCCCGGTCAGGTCGGCCGCCGCCGCGTCCAGGACCCGGAACCCGGTCGAAGTGGACACGAGGACGTGGCGGTCGTCCCCGGCGGGGTTGAGCCGGTTGAAGCCCTCCAGGGGCAGGTCCGCCGCGATCTCGAGCGTCGTGCCGTCGAGCACGTAGAGGCCGCCGTCGTAGGTGACGACGAGGGCGTCGTCGACCTCGACGGCGTCGTCTTCCGCGGTGTCCTCGGCGGGCCCGCCGCACGCGGCGAGCAGAAGACCGGTGGTGAGCAGCGAGGGCACCCATAGTGCGCGCGTTTTCATGTGCATCCTTTTCTCGGTGTCGGGGCCCGTCGGGCCCCTGATGGGCGGGGTGTCGGTTCAGTGCCGCCCCAGGCCGTCCGCGATGGCCTGGGCGTTGCTCGCGGCCATGTCGAGGTAGGTCCCGGCGCCTTGCCCGGGCTCGGTGAGCGATTCGGTGAACAGGGGGACGATCGCGATGTCCAGGCCGGTCTCCTCTGCCATGGCCTCGATCAGCCGCTCCGGCTGCGAGGAGTCCGCGAACACCACGGGGACGCCGGATTCGGCGACGGCGTCGGCCAGGTCCTTCAGGTCGGAGCCGCTGGGCGAGGCCAGCGTGGTGCCGCTGGGGATGACCGCGCCGACGACCTCGAAGCCGTACCGCTCGGCCAGGTAGCCGAAGACGTGGTGGTTGGTGACGAGTCTGCGGCGCTCCTCGGGGATCGCGTCGAACAGCTCGGTGGTGCGCTCGTGCAGCTCGTCGACCTGCGCGCGGTACGCCTCGGCGTTGGCGCGGACCTGCTCGGCGTCGATCCCCGAGACGTGCTCGACCACCTGCTCGGCGATGATCCCCACCGCTTCGCCGACGCGGACCGGGTCGGTCCAGAAGTGCGGGTCGGGCTGCCCGGCGGTCTCGTCGGCGGTGTACTCGATGGGGTCGACGCGCTCACCGACGGCGAGGTCGGGCACGCCCGCGGCCGCGGCCGCCTCGACGTGGGCGAGCACGCCCTCCTCGAGGCCGAGTCCGTTGTGGATCAGGAGTTCCGCCCGCTCCAGCGAGGCCGCCTGCCTGGCGGAGACGCCGAAGGAGTGCGGGTCGGCGCCGGCCGCCATCAGCACCGTCACGTCGGCCTGGCCGCCGATGACGTTGCGGGCGAGGTCGCCCAGGATGTTCGTGGTGACGACGACGCCGGACCGGCCGGAGCCGCCGGTGCAGCCCGCCATCGCGGCGACGAGCGGCAGCGACACCAGCGCGCGTCGCGTGAGCGCGGCTACCATCCCGTCTCCACCATGGCGTCGGGGCGGAAGTCGAGTTCGAAGGTCCGGGCCGGGCGCAGGTCGTCGCGGTAGTCGATCTCGTGGACGGCCGCGCCGTCCGGGTCGTTGAGGTAGGCGCGGGCGGTGTCGACCTGGATCGTCGGGGCGGCGCCGTCGGCGATGGCCATGACCTCGACCTGCGCGAGTTCGGCGCCGGTGGCGGGGTCGTAGGAGCGCAGCACGCCGTCCCACCCGAGCACGAGGACGGGCGAGTCCTCGCCGGTCGCGCTGACCGCCACCGCTTCCGGGCCGTCGAGCGTGAGCCACCGGCGCGCCTTGACGTCCAGCACCAGCGCCTCGCCGGTCAGGCTGCGGGCGGCCAGGACCGCGGTGCCGGGGCGGTGGTGGAAACCGCCGTCGACGCCCTCGCCCTCGGGGTAGGGGATCTTCTCCGCCGCCAGTTCACCGCCGTCGCCGGAGACCAGCAGCGCCCCGTCCTCGCAGGCGAACACGGCGCCGCGGCGGGTGGCGGCGGCCGCCTGCGGCTGCGGGCAGGGCTCGGCGAGTTCGGCCTCCGGTCGCCCGCCGCGGTCCAGCACCTGGACGGTGCCGTCCTCGACGGCGAGCAGCCGCTGATCGTAGGGGAGCGCGGCCTGCGCGTCGAGCTCCGCGACCGGTCGGATCTCGCCCGCCTCCAGGGCCTCGCGGTCGAGCGGCACCGTGCCCTGCCCGGAGTTCAGGACCGTCACGGCCGGATCGCCGACCGCGGTGAACCCGGCCCCCTCGACCTCGCCGACGGTTCCCGGCTCGGTCCTGTAGTAGTGCACGTGGTCGCCGTGGTCGACGGTCCAGACCCCGCTGTCGACGACGTGGGTGCGCGAGCCGTCGGACAGGTAGACGAAGCGGCCGTCGGTCGTCGGCGACCCGGCGCCGTCGACGGTGGCGAGCCTGGTCGGCTCCTCCGTGACCGGGTCCAGCAGGTAGACGTCTCCGGAGTCGGCTTCGGTGACGACGAGGCGCCATTGGGCCTCGGCGGTCTCCTCGGCGCCCTCGACGAAGCCGTGCGGCGTGGGCAGGGCGTCGTCTTGCGGGGCGGCGGGTCCGCTGGAGCAGCTCGCGAGCAGTGCGCATCCCGCGAGCGCGGCGGCGGCTCGTGCTCGGATAGGCGGCGGCATTCAGTGTCCTTTCAGGGCGGGGAGGCGGTCGCGCAGCAGCGCGGCCAGTGCGGAGGCGAAGAAGCAGGCGACCGCGAGCCCGGCGATGGTGGCGCCCGCGGCCGTCCCGAGGTGCCAGGAGACGAGGAGCCCGCCCGCGGTCGCGGCCGCGCCGAGCGCGGCGGCGCCGACCATGATGACGGGGATCCGGTCGGCCCACAGCGACATCGCCGCGGGCGGGGCTATCAGCAGGCCGAAGACGAGCAGGGTGCCGACGACGTGGAACGAGGCCGCGATCGCCAGCGTCAGCAGACCGATCATGACTCCTTGGGCCAGGCCGGGGCGCATGCCGAGGGTGGCGGCCTTGCGCCGGTCGAACGCCAGCGCCACGAAGGGTCGGTGGAACGCGACCGCGAGCAGGAGCGCCGCCGCCAGCGCGCCGGCGAGCACCGCCAGGTCGACGTCCCTGACCGCCAGCACGTCGCCGAAGAGGAACCCGGTGAGGTCCACGGCGAACGACTGGGAGCGGGAGACGATGACGACGCCCGCCGCGAGCATGCCGACGAACAGCAGCCCGATGCCGGTGTCGTGGGAGAGGCGGCGGGAGCGCGACAGCGCCGTGACGCCGAGGGCCATCGCGGCCGCGCTGATCGCGGCCCCGAGCAGGAGGTTCCCGCCCAGGAGCGCGGCGACCGCGACGCCCGGCAGCATGCCGTGCGACATCGCGTCGCTCATGAACGCCATGCCGCGCAGGACGACCCAGGTGCCCGCGAGGCCGCAGAGCGCCGAGACGAGCAGGCCGCCCCACAGCGCCCGGGCCACGAATCCGACCTCGAAGGGTTCGGTCAACCATTCCACCGGCAGAACTATAATGATAATCGTTTTCAATTCCAAGGATGAAAGGTTGTGATCCGACCCATGCCGAACGCGATCGAACTGGAGCGGGCGAGCGCGCGCCACGGACCGGCCACGGTACTGCGCGAGGTGACCGTCTCGGTTCCGGCGCATCAGGTCACGGCGGTGACCGGGCCCAACGGGTCGGGGAAGTCGACGCTGCTCGGCCTCCTCTCGGGCACGCACCCGCTGGCGTCCGGATCGCTGCGGCGGTTCCACGAGTCGCGGGCGGCGCTGGTCGTCCAACGCAGCGAGGTGCCTGACGCGCTGCCCGTCACCGTCGCGCAGGCCGTGGCCATGGGCCGGTGGGCGCACCGCGGGGCGTGGCGGCGGCTCACCCGCGACGACCGCTCCGTCGTCGAGCGGTGCATGGACCGCCTCGGCGTCGCCGACCTCGCCTCCCGCCGGCTCGGCTCCCTCTCAGGCGGTCAGCGCCAACGCGTCCTGCTGGCCCAGGGGCTCGCGCAGCAGTCGGATCTGCTCCTGCTCGACGAGCCCGCCACCGGGCTCGACGCCGAGGCGAAACGGCGGATCGCCGCCGTCCTCGCCGAGGAGAGCGCACGCGGCGTGACGGTCGTCCACGCCACCCACGACCCCGAGGACGCGGCCGAGGCAGGGCACCGCATCGCGCTGTCCGGCGGCCGGCTCCTGGCTGACGCCCCGTGAACGCGGCGGCGGGGACGCCGGGGGTCCGCCCGGTCCCGACCGACGCGCTCACTGCGTCCCTGAGGCCCTCAGTCCCCTGCGCCGCTTGGGGAATCGACGGCGCCGCGGGAGTGCGGCAAGGGTGCGATGAGGGCGGCCGCGGCGACGAGGAGCGGGACGATGGTCGAGAGCCACAGCACGAGCCGGAACGACCCGGTCCAGTCGTGGAACAGCGAGTACAGCAGCGGCGCGAAGGCGACCGCGGCGATGGTCACGGACGAGACGACGCCGCGGATGGCGCCGATGTGGGCGGTCCCGAACAGGCGCGGGGTCATGGCGCTCTCGATGGAGCGCAGGGCGTTCCCGGCGGCGCCGATGGCGAGGCCGAAGCCGAGGGCGGACCAGCCGGGGGCGACGGCGGTGCCCCAGGCGACGGCGAGGGCGAAGCCGAGCATGGAGGCGGCCAGCAGCAGCCGGGGGCGGCCCTTGTCGACGAGGTAGCCCAGCAGGAGCGTGGCGAGGGTGCCGGCGACGGTCTGGGGCAGGAAGTTCGCGGCGGCCTCGGTGGCCGAGAGGCCCTGCTCGCCGAGGAGGGCGATCTGGTGGAAGCCGATGGCGGTGCCGAAGAACCCGGCGGTGCCCACGGTGGCGGTCAGGACCCAGAAGTAGGGGTGGCGCACGGCCTCGCGGCGGCTCATCCCCCATTCGGGACGGTGGTGCTCGCTGCCCGCGGGGTGGCCGTCGACGAACTGGCCGATGTCGGCGGGCCGGTTGCGCACCAGCAGGATCGAGACCGGGATGAGGACGAGGGCGACGACGGCCGCTTCGAGGTGCATGGCGGTGCGCCAGTCGGTGGCGGTGATGAGGCGCTCGAGCAGGACCGGGGACAGGGAGATGATCCCGCCGCCGATGGCGCCCTGGAGGCCCAGGACGGTGCCGCGGCGCCGGTCGTACCAGCGCGAGACGAGGGTGGCCGCGCACAGGCCCAGGGCGCCCTGGCCGAGCATCCGGATGCCGATGAACCCGGCGCCGAGGCCGATGACGTCCTGGGCGAAGGAGAGTCCGACGAGGGCGAGGCCGAAGGCGGCGGCCACGATCGTCATGGTGACGCGGGTGCCGTAGCGGTCGACGGCGCGGCCGATCCACGGCAGGGCGAGGGCCCCGGTGAGGGTGCCGACCATGTAGGCGGTGGAGACGGCGGTGCGCGAGACGCCGAGCTCGGCGATCATCGGGTCGAGGAACACCGAGATCGAGGCGGTCTGGCCGGGCGCGGTCAGGCCCAGGGCGAGGGTCGCGACGACGACCATGCGGGGGCCGGCGAAGCGGGCCGGGGCGGTGCGGGGCGCGGTGGTGGTCACGGCGTTGGAGCTCCAGGAGGTGCGGGCTGCTGTGGCTTACCGGTCGGCAGGCAGATGCTGCGCCCAGCCTAGAGCGCGGCAGGAGACGGGCGCCTCCCCGAATCCCGCAGACTGGTCCGCGCGACCGCACCGTGCGCGGAATGCGGTACCCGCATCGATCAACCCTTCCGCAGCGTCATTGTTAAACGCCACACCAACAGACACGATAACCACGGACACCCTCCAGTGGCGCAGTAGTATCGGTGCCGTCCTCCGGCACCGTCCCAACCCCGTCTCGGTGCGAGTCCGACGCCTCTCATGAACGGTGCCGTATGTCCTCTGCCGCCCTGCCCGTGCTCCGCCGCGCCCGCTTCACCCTGCCCCGACCGCTCGTGCCGTTCCTGCGGACCGAGCTGCTCGCGGGGCTGCTGGTCGCGCTCGCGCTGATCCCCGAGGCCATCGCGTTCTCGATCATCGCCGGCGTCGACCCCCGGGTCGGACTGTTCGCCTCGTTCGTCATGGCCTGCTCGATCGCGTTCCTGGGCGGGCGTCCGGCCATGATCTCGGCCGCGACCGGCGCGATGGCCCTGGTCGTCGCGCCCCTGGTCGCCTCCCACGGGGTCGGGTACCTGATCGCGGCCACCATCCTCGCGGGCCTGTTCCAGGTGGTGCTGGCGTTCACCGGCATCGCCAAGCTGATGCGGTTCATCCCCCGCAGCGTCCTCACCGGGTTCATCAACGCCCTCGCGATCCTCATCTTCATGGCGCAGATCCCGCACTTCTGGGGCGCCGACTGGACGGTGTGGGCCCTGATCGGCGCCGGACTCGCCGTCATCTGGGGCCTGCCCCTGGTGTTCAAGGCCGTCCCCTCGCCGCTGGTCGCCATCGTGACGCTCACCGCGGCGACCGTGTCCTTCGGCATCGCGGTGCCGAACGTGGGCGACATGGGCGAGCTGCCCTCGGGGCTGCCGTTCCTCGCGCTGCCGGACGTCCCGTTCGACCTCGACACGCTCGGGGTGATCGCCCCGTACGCGATCGGCCTCGCCGCGGTCGGGCTCCTGGAGTCGCTCATGACCGCCAAGGTCGTGGACGACGCCACCGACACCCGCTCCAACAAGACCCGCGAAGCCGCGGGCCAAGGCATCGGGAACGTCCTGGTCGGGTTCTTCGGCGGCATGGCCGGGTGCGCGATGATCGGCCAGACCATGATCAACGTCAAGTCCGGGGCCCGCTCGCGCCTCTCGACCTTCTCGGCCGGGTTCTTCCTGCTGATCCTCATCGTGGTCCTCGGCGACCTGGTCGCGCGGATCCCCATGGCGGCGCTGGTCGCGGTGATGGTCTTCGTGTCGGCGGTGACCTTCGACTGGCACTCGATCCGCCCCAGGACCCTGAAGAGGATGCCGGTCTCCGAGACCGTCGTCATGGTCGCCACCGTCGCCGCGACCGTGGCCACCCACAACCTCGCCATCGGCGTCGGCGCGGGCGTCATCGTCGCCATGGTCGCCTTCGCCCGCAAGGTCGCCCACGTCGTCGAGGTCACCGGCGTCACCGACCCGGACGGCTCGACCGCGGTCTACGCCGTCACGGGGCAGCTGTTCTTCGCCTCCTCGAACGACCTGGTCCACTGCTTCGACTACGAGAACGACCCGGCCGAGGTCGTCATCGACCTCTCCGACGCCCACGTGTGGGACGCCTCCACCGTCTCGTCGCTGGACGCGATCGAGGCGAAGTACGCCGCCCGGGGCAAGACCGTCGAGTTCGTCGGCCTCAACCGGTCCAGCGCGAAGCTCCACGGGGAGCTCTCGGGGAGCCTCACCTCGGCGCACTGACCGGCTCCGCTCATCTCACCGGCCTCGGGCGCTCCGATTCGGACGTCCGGGGCCGGTCGCTTCGCCGCCCCGTTCGCGGGCGGCCGGTCAGGACCCGTCCGCGGCGGGTTCGAGGGCGGCGATCCGGTCGGCCACATCGGCGGCGAACTCCTCCGCGCCGACCAGCTGCTCCCGCATCAGCGCGCACCGGGCCCGGGCGATCGCGTGGAACGCGGCCAGCGACGACCGCAACGCGGCGGCCTCGTCGGGGGCGATGTCGGCGGCACCGGAGCGGTCGAGGGCGGCGAGCAGGTCGCGGATCTGGTCGAGCGAGAGATCCAGCGGTTTGAGCTTGCGGATCAGCCACAGGCGGCGCACGTCGGCCTCGGAGTAGAGCCGGAACCGGCCCTGGCTGCGCCCCGAGGGCACCACCAGGCCGACCTCCTCGTAGTAGCGGATCGTCCGCAGGCTCAAGGAGGTCCGGTCGGCCACCTCGCCGATCTGCATGAACTCGCCCTCGCCCATCGCCGCCCCCTCCGCGTCCGGGACCGCAACCTTACCGGGGCGCGTTCCGGGCGCGCCCGGTCCTTCGGCGGGCGGCGGTCACAGGGACGACGGGGAGGGGGCGCCGGTGAGGTCGGCGGCGACCGACCAGAGCGACGCGGCGTAGTCGGGGCCGCGGCGGGCGCTGCGCGGGAGGTCGATCCGCTTGGTCGGGCCGGTGAGCATGCGCCGCGGGCCGTAGTAGGCGCCCTGGGCGGCGGCCGGGTCGGCGGCGGCGAACAGGATCGGCTCGGCGCCCTGCGCGACGTCCTGGGAGGGCAGGAGGGTCCGCTGGATCGGCGGTTTGGCGGCCTCGGGGCTGCGGGCGAGGTTCACGCCCGCCGTCTGGAGGTTGGTGCGGGTGTACCCGGGGTGCGCGAGGGTGCTCAGCAGGGGCCAGCCGCGCGCCCCGGCGATCTGGGCGAGCCGGATCGCCATCAGCATGTTCCCGAGCTTGGACTGGCCGTAGGCCGCGAACGGCCGGTAGGAGGCGCGCCATTGCAGGTCCGCGAAGCGGATCGCGGCGCCGTGGGCGACGCCGCTGGTCATGGTGGCGACCCGCCCGCCGCCCGACTCGACGAGGCGGCGCAGGAGCAGGTTGGTGAGCAGGAACGGGCCGAGGAAGTTGGTGCCGAACTGGAGCTCGAAGCCGTCGGCGGTCTCCAGTCGCTTGGGCGGGCGCATCACCCCGGCGTTGTTGACCAGGGTGTGGATCGGTTCGCCGTCGGCGAGCAGGTCTTCGGCGAAGAGCCGCACCGAGGCAAGGTCGGCGAGGTCGAGGCGGCGGACGTCGAGGCGCGCGTCCGGGACGGCCGCGGCGATCTCGGCCCGGGCGGCCTCGCCTCGCTCGGGCGAGCGCACGGCCATGACGACCTCGGCCCCGGCGGCGGCGAGCCGCTTGGCCGCCTCCTTGCCGGTGCCGCTGTTGGCGCCGGTGACGACGATCCGCCTGCCCGACTGGTCCGGTACCTGATACATGGGCCGCTCCCTGCGGTAGATTAAGAGACCAACGGTCTGCTATCCCGAAGATAACAGACCGCCGGTCTCTTAACAAGCGAACGCAGCGAGGAGCGCAGTGAACGGCGAATTCCGACGCGCCCGGACCGAAGGGCAGCGGGCCGAGCGACGCGAGGCCATCGTCGCGGCGGCGCTCGAACTGCTCGACGAGGTGCGCGTGACCGACCTGACGCTCACCGAACTGGCCCGGCGCTCGGGCCTGGCGAAGTCGAACGTGCTGCGCTACTTCGAGTCCCGCGAGGCGGTCCTCCTGGACGTCTACAACCGCGAGTTCCGCGACTGGCTCGACGAACTGGAACATGCACTGCCGCCGGCCGGGGCCGACATCGAGTCGGTCGCCGCGGCGCTGGCCGACACCGCCGCCGGGCGGCCGCGCCTGTGCGAGCTGGCCGCGACCTCGCAGGCGGTGCTCGAACGGAACCTCTCCGCCGGGGTCGCCGCGACCTACAAGCTCGCGTTCGCCGCCAACGCCCGCCGCTTCGCCGAGATCGTCGGCGACCGCCTCGGCGGTTTCAGCGAGAACGCGTCGATCACCTTGGCGGGCATGGTCATCCTCGGCATCGGGGGCATCTGGGCCGGGACCCGGCCCTCCCCCGGCATGGAGGCCGCCTACGAACTCCTCCCCGAACTCGCGGCCATGCGCCACGACCTGAGGACGTCGCTGCACGAGTACGTGGCGACCACCCTGACCGGCCTGGCCCACCGCGAACCGAACCCGATCGCCGCCGAAGCAAAGAAGACGACCTGACCGGGGAGTCCGGGCGCCGGACCTGATCCGGGCTCGGCGGCCGGCGCCTTCCCAGGCGTGCCGCCGAGTGCCGCCGTCACGGTTTCAGGCGGTGGTGAAGGAGAACCGCCGCACGAGGGGCAGCCAGCCGCGGTACGCGGTGAGGTCGGAGGGCACCTGCTCGGCGGTGCTGAGGTGCCGCAGCTCGGGAGTGCCGAGGTGCGGCAGGTCCTCGAGCAGGCTGCGCCACGTGGCGTGTCCGGAGGCGTGCTCGATGGCGTGGAACAAGGCCGAGGCGTCCGTCGGGCTCGCCATGAGGGCCAGGAGGGGGATCGCCGCCCGGTACCCGGGTTCGCGGCCCTCCAGGAAAGCGGCGAGCTGGTCGTCCTGTAGGCGGGCCCGGAGGAGGCGGTAGAGGTTGATCAGCCGCTTCGCGCTGCGAGGGGAGCGGACCAGGGGCGCGAGGCCGGCGATGTAGTCGAGTTCGTCCTGGGTGATCTCGAGCTGACGGGGCCGCAGGCGCGGTTCGGGCGGGGCGGCCCAGGGCGTCTCGGCGGCATCGGGGGCAGGGGCGGGTCCCGTACCGGCGAGAGGCCGGTTGGCGAGACCGGGCTCCGGAGGCGCGGCGGCCGGCATGTCGGGAGCGACCGCTGTCGGCTCGTTCCGGCCGAGGTCGGCGATGAGCGTCGCGAAGCCCGCCCCGGTCATGGGGGCGAGGGCGAGCGGTATCTGGAAGATCTTCTCCAGGTATCGCAGCGCGCTCTTGGGGTCGCCGGGAGCGGCGTCCTCGGCGAGCACGGGGCCGTAGTGCTGGGCGAGCGAGCGCATCAGCCAGTTGACGTCGGCGCCGACCACGATGGCGAAGACCGGCTGGGCCAGAAGCAAGTGGACCGCCTCGAGAACCTTGACCACCACGTCGGGCGGGCACCGATCGAGGTCGTCGATGTACAGCACGATCCGCTCGGGTCCGGCGGTCTCCCCTGCGCCGTGCCGGTCGCGGGCCAGCATCGCCGCGAACACCTCGAGGTCGCGGCGGAGGAGCGACACGACGCTGAGGTGTCGCCGGTAGTCCGGGCTGCGGTCGCGGGCGAAGGCGGCGAGGTCCTGCGCCGGAGCGAGGTCGGCGAGCGCCTGCTCGAGCCGGGTCTGCTCGGTGTCGAGCTCGGCCAGCCTGGCACGGGCGGGCTCCTCGGCGCGGGCGGTCAGCCGATCGGCGGTGCTGCGGATACGTCGCACGCTCGCCCGCACGGCACTCAGCGCGGGGGTCAACGAGACCGCCCCGGTGAGCACGAGGACCACCGACGGCCAGAGCACGGAGTTGGCGAGCAGGAAGACCAGCGCCGCGGTCGCGACCCCGAGGCCGACGACGATCCCGGTCGTGCGGGTGCCCGCCAGGCGGCGCCAGAGGTTGCGCAGACCGGAGGCCAGGCCGGTGGCCTCGTCCGCGAACGCCCGGACCTGGTCGAGGGTCTCCTGGGGCAGGCCGGCCGCGTCGGTGACCCAGTTCTCGTCGGCCATGACCTGTCCGAGCGCTCTGGCGACCTCGGACGGCGAAGGCGTCCTCCGGGCCTCGCGCTCCAACCGCGCGCTCATCAGCATCCGTTCCACCCGTATCGAACTGAGCTGGTCGAGCAGCGACTTCTGATGGCGGCGCCGCTCGGCCAGGTCGTTCGCGTGGCGCTCCAGGTCGTCCTCCGATCCGCTGGAGGCGAGATTGTCGAGCAGGTGGGTCGCCAGGCTCGCCCACAGGTTCGACTCCGCGTAATGCCATGCGTTGAAGGTGATCTGACGTATGGACGAGCAGTACCCCGAGACGGCCGGGCCGCTGCGCCGGGCGGCCTGCTCGGCGCGGGCGGTGGCGGCGGCGAGTTCGCGCACCCGCATCCGCATGCGGCGCATGAAGAAGCTCTTGCCCGAACCCCAGTCGCCGAACAACCCCACCGACAGCGGCGGCGTGATGTGCCGAGAGGCGACCAGGTCGGCGAGCATGTGCACGTCGGCGGTGATGCCGAGGCGGTCTTCACCGGTGTCGGTATCCGGATGGTATCCGGCGCTGTATTCGCCAGGCTCCTGGAAGAACAGGCCGTCGGGGAGGTCAACGCGGCCCGCTGGGCCGTCTCCCTCCGAGTCGCCCTGCGGAACGGCATTGCGCTCGACCGCGCCGTAGACCGCGGCCACCGTCTGGAGTGCGTCGTCCAGCCCGCGCTCGGCCAGCCCCGATCGCTCGTCCGAGGTGAGATTGGACCGGATGCGCACCGTGTGCGGTAGCGGGATCGGCAGTGACGTGTCGAGGCGGCCTTCATGCGAGACGCTGAGGTCGTCCACACTGGTGATGGCCATGACCCACCGCGCTACCGAGTCCTGCTGCCAGATCCGCAGCCGCTCGAATTCACGACGCAGGGCCTCCCGTTCGCGGTCGTGGTAGTCGACCCACAGAACCGCGGCATCAGTGTCCTCGAAGGTCCCCCCGTCGTGCGAGACGAGCAGGGCGTCCGGCAGATTCCGCAGCAGCGCCTCGTAGGCCGATCGCCGCGCACCGGCGAACGATTCGGCCTGGACCAGCACGAAGCCCGGTGAGGCCAGGGCCCGATCGAGTTCCTCGTCGACCTTTCTCGGCAGGTACGGCTGCAGTTGCGTCGTCAAGGGCGGCATCAGCAGCAGCGACCGGGGATCGACCTCCCCGACCGGTGTCGGTCGGGGCACGCGCAGGGCGGTCATGAGAGCAACCTCGATCCGTGGACGTCATTGTCGGGGCAGGTCATCGGCGGGCAAGGCGATCGGTGCCGATTCTAGCGCCCGGTCCCGCTTGTCAGGGTTCGCCGAGAGGACCAGGCTCCTGGACAAGATGACCAAGCGGCACACCGCTGGGGCTTACCCTCACAGGGAACCGACAAGGGCCCAACCCGCCTCGCCAGTAGCCCTGCACCGCAATGCGTTAAGGGCTTCAAGGGGCTTGCTTGCGGGTACTCACCGATGAGCGGTCCAGCGGCGCACGTGTCAAGTTCGCACGCCAGCGCGGGGTTTGCCTACCGGAGTGGTCCGCTCAGGTTCGAAACCGGTGGCTGCGACCGCTGCGGTGACTAGGCGGGTTCGAACGGTGGACGCGTACTCCTCTCGCGTGAGAGTCAGTCGCGAGTGCAATTGGCATCATCATGAGAATTGCCGCGCTGCAACACCATTCAGTGAATTATGCGGTGCGAGTGATGACCTTTGCCAGCGGCATGGGAGCCGTGAAGGGCACACGAGTTCACCCATGCGACCGTCCCCGCGGACACGTGGGGCGCGACCGCCAACGCCCGGCCACGTGCCCGTTGGAGCCTGTCGTGACCTCACGCCTATGACCGGTTCGCGTCACTGGGGACCGCCGCGACACCATCGACACCGACCAAGTCGCAGCGTTGCTGCTGCGGGAGGAGGCCGGTGCCGCGTTCTTCCGCCATGTGCTCCGAATGCCAGGCACCGCGCGAGTGACACGAGTACGCGCTGTCGCTGTGCTTGTTCCGCGGCCGGCCCGCGCCTGGTTCACGTGCAGAACGGCCCGCGGGCATCCTGCCCGAATGGTGGACGGAATGTTCCGCATCCACTCCGTATCGCATGGAGCACCGCTGGGGCGGCGCTGGGACACTTCCCAACTTCGATCACTCCCAGTGCATGCCCGCAGGCCTGCGAGCGATTTTCGGACTGCAGCCAGTGAAGCCCGAACCTGAGTGCGAGGTCGCGCCACCGCCGACGCCGCTGGCAGTCATCAAGCCGGGACCGATCGACGACGTCATGCAGCGCCTCGAGGAGGCTCGATCGGCGTACCCGAATGCCGAGCTCCACAAGGGCAAACGTGGAACCTGGGAACTGTGGCCATCCTGACGAGGTCATTCGTCTGACCGTCGCGGCTGAGCCCTGCATGTCGGTGAGCCCGGTCCCGGCGCAAAGCAGGTTCGACCCGAGGCCACTGCGGCGCTCGCCGACATGGCCCGCACCGATCGAGCGACACCAATATGCGCAGCGATGCACGATCGTTCATGACGGCATGACGCGGCGACTATGCGAACCCTGTAGCCATTGGGCGACCCCGCTCGGCGGGCCGGTACGGGTCGCGGCGGCCGATCCTACGCCATCAGAACCTGAAGCAGTGCAGTTTCCTCGCGTCGCTGTCGAGGAGGTTCCGAAGGAGTTCATCGGCTCGCTGCGGGACCGGTCCCCGGTTCGGTGTGCGTGACTGTCGGTCAGTTCGCGTGACCGAGCCTCAACGGAACGGGAGGCAACAGCAATGGCATCGCAGTGGACGACCGAGGACTACCCGGATCCGTTGTTCTACCTGAAGTACCTGGCGCTTTGCGCGGTGGTCACCGCCGCTTGCGGTTGGCTCCTGTACGGCATGGCGGCAGGTGGCGTGGAAGCGTACCGCGCCTCGCACGGCGAGATCGGAATCCCTGGCACGGTCACGATCGAACGGGAGTACGACGCGGGCATGGGCATGATGGCCTGCGAAGGCACCTTCACGCCCGACGACGGTGGAGCTGCAGTGGAGGCCGCGATCGAGACCGGCGGTCCCTGCGCGAAGGGACGGACCCTGGACGCGTGGCTTGTGGAGAACGAACCGATCGTCGGCCTGGAACGGCGACCTACGGCTTGGGGCGACGATTCTCGGGAGTGGATTGGATACGTCATTGCACTGGCGCTCATTGGACTCGTCGCGCTGCTGGTCGGCGTGAGCTTCGGTGTCGCCGCGGTCGCACTGCTCTATGCCTTCCTGCGGGACCTCGCCAGACTCGTCGTCGGCTTCCGCCGGCCGTGATCGGGTTGCTGACGCATGATGTGCATGCCGTCCGTGGTCTCCTCATTGCCGCTGCTCTGTTGCCTCAAGCATGCGTTCGAGTTCGAACGCGCACCAGATCGCGTCGGCGACGTCGCCGTACGCTGCGACCGGCAGTTCCCGGGCTCGCGCCCAATCGCGCGCGGCCGCTTGCGCTTCCCCGCGCGACGCGAACGTGACCGCTGGGAGGCAGATTTCGGGTTCGTCAAGATGGACCAGGCCGACGCGGCGGGCCTGCTCGCGGTACGACGCGAGCAGGTCGTACAAGTCGGCGGCGTGGTCGACGGAGAGCCGGATGCGGTAGAGGACGCCGTCGATGCCGAACGTGATTCCCAGATCGGCTTCACGGCCGTCGAGGTCGTCCTTGCATGCGTCCACGCGTTCGAGGGTACGACGCCCGCGAACCGCAGGCAGTAACACCTCAAGCGGTTCAAGGCATCGTCGTTGACGGCGGGCCCGAGAGCCGACGCTACGCGTGGGAAGCGAGGGCGTTCACAGGTGCGGACGCGGCGATGAGGTCCGCGGCGCCTTGCTCGAGCAAGCCAATGCCGAGGTCTTCGCCGAGCGTTGACGGACCCAGGGGCGACCCGATCCCGTGCGAGATGACGAACGCGCTGCCGTCTGCGGCGTACACGGCGGCCGTCATGACGAGCCTGCCGCAGTCGATGCGGGCATGAGCGGCGATCGGGGATCCCCAGTGGCCGCGCAGGGTTTGCAAGCACGCATGTTCGACGAGCGCTCCGGTGCGCGTGGCGGCGTGATCGAGACGGCGGAGCGCGTCCCATGTTGCCGTGTCACGCTCCCGGCAGGCCACAGGGATGGCACCGGCGCCCGCGGCACCCTCATCCCGATCGACAAGGCCCACATCGAGGGCCCCACGAAAGGCGTCGACCTGTGGTGGTCGGGCAAGCACCAGACCCACGGCGGGAGCCTCCAGGTCGTCTCCGCACCCGATGGGTACCCGATGTGGATCTCCGAGGTCCGCCCGGGCCGCGAGCACGACTCGACCGTCTCATCGCCGCAGGCCTGGACACCTGGTTCGCCGGCCTCAACTGTTCAACGGTCCGGCGAGCGACGGGTACATGTTCTACCTGCATGAAGGGCCCGCACCGGAAGTGGTTGCCGCGGCGGCCGCGGCGTTCGGGTTGGCCGAGGGCGAATGGGTGCTGGTGACCCCTGAAGGCGGCCATGGCATTGTCGCGTTGCGTGCTGAACCTGACAATGGCGTTGATGGCGAGCCAGGTTGGGATATCGCGTTTGCGTTCGACGCGATTCCTGGTGCACCTGAGTTGCAGGTCGTCGCGGAGCCGTCCCGATGGGATGAGGTCGAACAGGACTGGGCACCGGCTCCGCCCTCGTCCGTGAGGCCGGAACGGTCGTAACCGGTCAGTGGTCGGACGCCGCACCGACACCCAAGATCATTTGCTTGCGTGATCGTCACGTTACTCGTAGCGTGGGTGCGTCAACGGTCCACCCCGCGTATTGGGCCGATCACCTTCCCTGGCAAGGAGCACCGCCGTGGCCGCACCCACCGCCCGCTACCAGAACGTGTTCATGGACAACGCCCGCTGGGACCGCGTCGAACTTCGCGAAGGCGACATCGTCGTCTCCACCCCCGCCAAATGCGGCACCACCTGGACTCAGATCATCTGCGGCCTCCTGGTGTTCGGGCAGCCCGAGCTGCCGCGACCGCTCGACGACCTCTCCATCTGGGTGGACGCGTCCTTCCGATCCGAAGAGGACACGCTCGCGCTCCTGGCGGCGCAAGGCCACCGCCGATTCATGAAGTCCCACACGCCTCTGGACGGCCTCCCCCGCGACGAGCGCGTCACCTACATCAGCATCGGACGCGACCCCCGCGACGTGGGCATCTCGGCGGACCACCACTTCGCCAACATGGACATGGAGAAGCTCATGCGGCTGCGCGCGAACGCCCTCGGCCCAGACACGGTCGACCTTGAGGTGACGATGACGCCGCCGGCGCCGACCCGGTACGAACGGTTCTGGAACTGGGTCGAGACCGACGACAATCTCATCGGCCTGGACGCGATGCTGCGCCATGTGGAGGGCTTCTGGGAGCGGCGCGACGACCCCAACGTCGTGCTGCTGCACTTCGACGACCTCAAGACCGACCTCGACGGCCAGATGCGCGCGCTCGCCGCGACGCTGGGTATCACGGTCAACGAAGCGGTCTGGCCGGAGCTGGTCCGCGCCGCCACCTTCGACGAAGTGCGCGGCAGGGCCGCGACGCTCGCGCCCGAGAACACGATCTGGAAGGACCGGGCCGCCTTCTTCAACAAGGGAACGACCGGACAGTGGAAGGACCTCCTTGACGACGCCGACTTGGAGCGGTACCGGGCCCGCATCGCCGAGCTCACGACCCCCGAGATCGCCGCCTGGTTGCACCGGGACGGCGTCTAAGCGTTGTCCCGCAAGCTTGTTGAAGTTGAGGGTGACGGCGGGGTTCGGAGGGATTCAGCCTGCGAGTTCGCGGTTGTAGAGATGAGCGATGCCGGCCACGGCTTCGGCGGAGGCGGCAATCGCGAAGCACTTTCCAGGCTTTCAGTTTCGCGAAGGCGGGGCCGATGCGGGCGCGGACGTGGCGGTAGGAGGCATTGTGGGCTTCCTTCCACTCCACCAGTGACTCGTCCTTCCTCCGGCGCCGGTGCGGGATGACCGCTCGGGCGCGAAGCGCTGCCGTGGACGAAGCGCGAGTTTGGGGCGAGGTCGTTGATGACCCCGGTCCGCGGCCGACTTCGGAGTGCCGAATAGCGCCGCGATCTGGCGCACGGTCAGGTTCGTGCACCAGTAGGCGGTGACCGGCAGGACCCGGTCCTCGAATGCGAGGCCCCAGGGGCGGCCCTTGAGCGTGGGATCGGCGCCCTCGGCGCGCAGTTGCCGAACGAGCTTGGCGAACTGCCGCGCAGTCAGGCCGCTGAACATCTCGATCATCGTCTTGTCCGCTGCATTGACCACGCCTGTCACGCAGGCGTGATTACATGCGCCCCGACATTATCCGGGGACGTCGCTCAGGGCGCTTCCAGGACGAGGAACAGGAAGCACAGAAACGCCGAGTCGGGGGTCTTGACCTCGTCGGGGAACCGCTCATGCGCACCGGGCGCCGGGGGCGGCTCGCTGACGACCGTGATCCGGAATCCGGCTTCGATGAATGCCGAGGTGATCGCGTGCAGTGGCCGGTGCCATTGCGAGAGCAGGACGTTCTGACCGTTGAAATTGCACTCCAAGCCGTATTCATGGGTCGCGAAGTAGTCGCGTTCGGGGTTGAAGAACTTGTAGTTGAAGGGGTGGTTGACGGCCACGATGAGGCGACCGCCCGGTGCCAGGACACGCCGCAGCTCGGCGAGTGGTGCCGACCAGTCTTCCAGGTAGTGCAGGACCAGGCACGCGACGGCATCGTCGAACGCGTTGTCGGGGAACGGCAGGGGATCGTTGAGGTCTGCCTGCTGGAGTGCGGCGTCCTCGCCGAGCCGCCGCCGGGCCAGCTCGAGCATCTTGATGCTGGGGTCGACGCCGGTTACGATGGCGCCCCGGTCACGGAGCTCCTCAAAAATGGGTCCGGCGCCGCAACCGACGTCGAGGATCCGTCGCCCGGCCACGTCCCCGGCCAGATCGAGGATCGCGGGCCGCGCATAGTAGGCGTTGAGGAGACTGGATTCGTTCTCGGCGGCGTACGCCTCGGCGAAGGCGTCGTAGTCGCCGGTCGGCGTCTGGTCGGCGAACCCGGAGGAGGTTTGGTGATCAGCAGACATGCGGCTCATCCTGGCATGGCGCGCCCAACTTGCGCATGGGGCTTGCGCGACGCAACGCCGGAACGGGCCACCATGCAACGAGAGGACATCGCACCCTCGATACGCCCACCTGGCATGAGGACACCCGCTGATACCGCCGGCTCATGCTGCCATCATCCGCATGTTACTGAGGCAGCCACTGCACGAAGTCGGTGAGCGGGATCTGTTTCGTGTACGCCAGCCACGTCAGCGACCCGACGATGAGCAGCAGCGTCATCAAACGAGTGGTCTTGTCCGTGAGGTCGACGACGCCGGGGAACCGCTCGCTCCACGGCCGCCGCGCCGGTGCTTGCACGACATCACCGGCCGAGTCCGACAGACGGGCTTCGCATTCGCGGAGGAACCCGAGCCGATCGGAATGAATACCGCAGCGCGTAAGCGGCCCGCAGCAACCATAGTGCTCGCCGCCGTAGTCCTCGCGGCCTTGTCGACTGTCATCGCCGCGACCGCCGCACCCGCACCGTCCGGCACCGCCGACGTCGGCACGTTCGCCAACGACAACCCGATCGATTGGACTCAAGTCGACTGGTTCATCAACTACCAGGGCGACTATTTCCCGCTGCGCGTCGACCAGCACGAGGACGGCGCGAGCGACGGCTTCGGCCAGCGGCACATCATTGACGGGCACGGCGTCGTCCCCGACAGAGACGGCATCAAGAAGCCGTCGCTGACCCCAGCGCCTGCTGGTACACGATCCTTGACGAACGCTGGCGCTGCTTCAGTGGTGAATCGCTCGTGTTCGTCGTGTACAGCACGCAAATCGACGACCGTTCCGGCGACAGTGAACCGTTCGGCATCATCACCGCCTGCCACAAGCTGCCGCCGGGAACCTGCGGCCCGATGGCAGCGGCCGACGTCCAGGCCCAATGCGGCACGGAACCGCTGGAAACCAGCACGGACTACCGCGGGCCCGACCGAGTCGTGAACGGCGACGACCTGGAAGTGTCAGCGCAACTGGGCGACGACCTCGGCATCCCGAAAACGGCGCAACCGCTCACGTTCCGTCTGGGTACGGGAGCCGCCCTGCAAACGTGCGAAGCCGAGGCCACAAGCACTGGTGTCGCCACGTGCACGATCAACGAGGTAACCCAACCGGTGGCCGCCAGCGTCCCCTTGACCGTCGACTACGCCGGCAACACGGTGCTGCAACGCTCCAGCATCACCGTTGACCTCGCGTTGCAAACACCGACGACCATCTCGTTCGCCGGCCCGGCGTTCATCGCCAACGGCGAGCCCACCACGTTGACAGCAGTCCTCACCGACTTCCGCGACCACCCGGTGCAAGGCGCGCCGGTCACGTTGACCATGGGCGCGGGCGCCAACGCTCAGACATGCACGGGCACGACGGACACGACAGGAACCGCAGCCTGCACGGTCGCGGTCGCGAGCCAGCCCTTGAACACCGCAGCGGTGTTCGTTGGCGACAGCGCCTATGCGAGCTCAGATGATGCCGCGACCGTGAACTTGGAGTACTGCACCGGTCGCTCCTTTGGCCTGGAAGCCACGATCGACCTCGTGGGGCTTCCCGTGGACCTTTCGGCGCAACCTGACACGGGGAGCGCACGGACCGCAGCAGCAACCGCCACCAGTTAGTTCCCTGCACCGCCGCGATCACCGCGGTCGTCATGAACATGGAAGCCGTCTGCGCGAATGTGAGCACCACGCTTGCCCCGGGCACCGTCACTGCCGTCGCCACCGTCGAGCACGCCTCGATCGGCCTGCCGGGTCTCCCGGTGGTCGACGTTGCCGGACTGGCCACGGCTGCTGCCGCCACGTGCGATGCGCTCACCGGTTCGACACCGTTGACGTTGACGATCGGCGGCGTGGCCACACCGGTGCCGACAGCGCCGAACACGGTCATTGACCTCGCGGCGGGAGTGCAGCTGACGCTGAACGAGCAGGTTCACGGCGATGACGGCATCACGGTCACCGGGGTGCGATCGCGTATCGACGGCACTGACACCGAGGTGGTGCTGGGATACAGCACTGCGGCGGTCCACAACTGCGCCCCTTAGCATTGACGCTCGTGAACCAGCAGACTGCGAACGAGCCCGAACAGGACGAGAGGGTCCGATATGTCGCGGCGTTCCTGTCGGCGGCGTGGGGCGGCGTCAACGCGATGTTCACGCAGCCGCGATGCCGCATCAAGTCGTTCGGCGTGGACGGCGAGGCCGCCGTCCACGCCACGACCGTCGGACGGCATCGGGGGCGACAGTGGCGATTCCGGCGCCAGATCTGGCCTCCGGCACATCCGGCGATGCTGGCCGCGCAGCTGTACACGACGTCCCTCGAGGAACGGCTGAACACGGGACGCCTCGGCGCAGGCGATGGCGACGTCGTCGACCTGTGAAGCACGGCGCCGGCCGCACCCGCCGCCAAACCCGCCCAGCGCCGCGAATCGGAGGTCTGCCACGCTTGGGTCGAGACCTACGGTTCGTGCCCCTTGCGGCGAACTGAAGTCACCTCTGGGCAGGCTCCACGTTCAAACTCCGGGCCAGGAAACTGCAGTAATGCCAGCCGTTGTAGGTACTGGCAGAGGAACGCGGCCTCGACCGCCGTGAGGTCGTGTGGCAGCGCCAGCCTGACTGCCACATCCGGACGCAACTGCAAGATGTGCTCGACAAGCGGTGCGGAGGCGGATTCGGCACCGCCGGTCGTGGCCGCAAACCAGTATCCGGCTGCCTTGCGGATGCTCGCAGCGTACTGCGCCAGCGTGTCTCTGGAAAGATCGCTGTCGACACGTCGCAACGCTTCTGCGGCACGGTCGGCTTCGGTCACCGTGACCTGTGTATCGGTGAGTTCAGGGAAGTACTCGAGCAGGCGACGGCACGCGGTCGCGTAGACCTTGGCAGGAGAGGGCTGCAACCGGTCCGCTGCCGCTTCCTGCTTCACGAACTCGGGCAGGCGACGGAACGTCATCGTTTCCCAGTGCGGCGCGGTTGCCACGTTCGCTTCCAACATGCTGCTTCCCATCGTTGTAAGCATTGCGCGGCAAGCGTACCGAGCGCGAGGACCGATTGGCGCAGTTGCCGCGCTCGGTGCAGTGCCCGAAAGGCGCTGCGGTGATCGATGTTCGCAACTTCAGGTGCAGCTCAACAACGGTGGCGCTGCGGCTGGAAGCGAGCACGTATGCTGACTTCATGATGTTCAACGAAACGAGCACTACAGGTTCATGACGAGTTCCGGTGGGCGCAGTGCGCTCAACCCCGATCTCGTTCCTCTTCACCAGCGTCTTCGCGCACTGCAACGCCGTTACCCTGACGGGCCCTTTCCCGGCGGTGAACTCAAAGCCCTTCAAGACGATGCCGCACGGCCCCGGCCCGGCAGCCGACAGCTCATACCGGACCGTCCCGGACGTTTCCGCGACAACCGTGAAGCCCGTCGCAACGATCGCCGTGCGGCGCGCGGCACTCTCAAAGAGATCCTCCAAGCCGCCGCTTCCGGTTCCCCGGGAGCACTCGCTCGGCTCTGCGAGCAGATGCGCGGCATTCAAAACCACCGGGGCCTGCGGCTCAAATACGATGATGACGGTCTCGGGCTGCAATCCGAGGCGATCCGAACCGTCGCCCTCCATCTGCTCCGCCACGGCGCCACCCAGCTCGAGGTCATGACCGGCCTCGACCTGCTGGGACCCGTCGCCATCGACGAGGACACCGACCTGCTCCGTAGCATCGCGCTACTGCAAGGCGACTACGGATATGCCGCGGCCATGATGCTCAGCACCTGCTCGCATCCAGGTCGGTCGCTGCACTGGCTGGCCGTGCGATCGTCACCGACAGACCAGACCACCTACACGGACGCGCTCGGGAAGCTCGCGACCAAGGACGCCGAAGCGCTCCTGGAGGAACTGGGCACCGCGGCGTCGATGGAGCTGCTGCGGATGATGAGCTTTCGGAGCCGCACTCCGACGTGGATGAAGGGCAATCGGCGGCTCGCCGTCGCTCTGGCCCTGGCCGCGAAGCAGCCGGACCTGTTCGGGCAGGACCTGCCCCGCCTCGTGGCGATCACACAGGTCCGCGACGACCTCCTGTACGGGCACAGCGCCTTCCTCGACCTCACGCCGAAACTGCGCGCCGCCATCGCGCGCGATCTCCTCGCCGCACTGAAGACCTCGCGGGCCGGCGCGCTCATAGCGGCGGCACTGGCCCGCGATCCGCACGACGGCGAGGCGATCTGGTTGCACCGCTACATCGAGCGAGCCGACGACGAGGACGGCGACTTCCCGCCCGGCCTGGCGATCCGCATCGCGGTGCCGGCGCCCAGCACCGGCGAGGAACCTCGGACGCATCTGCTCGCAGACGGCGTCCCGGTCGTCACCGACCTGTTCGGCAACGGCGTGCCGGACAGGCCGGAGAGGCTGCTGCACCAGAAGCAGGGCCTGCGAACCCGGACCGAACCGTACGAGGTCCGGCTCGCCGAAGCGGATTGCGCCGAAGGATGCTGCGGCGCCCTGGTCGCACACGTCAGCACTGACGAGGCAGGCAGGCGCGTGCTCTGGGAGGTCAAGGCCACGCACGGGGGCACTGACAGCACGCGGTTCGCATTCGACGCCGACGCCTACGACGCCGAGGTCGAACGAGCCGTGGCCGACCGTTCATGGGAATGGTCCGCCCATCGGGCCGCCCGACTGCTCGACCAGCGCCTCCGGGACGACCCCGAGCTCCTGGCCCGCTGGGACTGCCGCCTCGCCGGTGCGGTCTCATGGAGTTCGGACCGGACCCTGCTGAAGCTGCTGCTGTGGCATCCCGAGCCGCCGAACCGCGACCGGCCCTGGCTGCAATTCCAACACCAGGTCCGGATGCCCGACACCGTCGTCATTGACGACGATGCTGTGGCCGCTGCGGTGGAGGCGCTGCTCGAACGGCTCCGCACCACCGATCCGACATCATTCGCAGCGGTCTGCGGAGGTTCACGAGAACACGCTGAAACCCTGGGGCACCCATGGCCGCCGTCGCGTTAGCGGGTGCCGCGTCGTCCGGTCGTCATTACGGCGGCCGGACGGCTTACAGCGCGAATCGACTGGCGCTGCAACGCTCAGGATTGCGCATGTCCGCTGTCGTCGGGACTGCCACGGCAGGTCTTTGAGCCAACAATGGGTGCGTTCCCCGAATCGCCGAGCCGCCGACGGCGCCGCGCGCCGGGAGAGCTGCCCCCGCCGCAGCTCTGTACACCGGTGCGGGCGCCATGCGCGGCAGCCCACATGGCCGCATACACACCTCAACCCGGTCAAAGGCCAGATCTGCTCGTGCGGGGGTGAGCACGCCGAGGGCCTACTGCCGCACGTGGAAGTCTGACAGTGGATCCGCATGGGCGCCGGCACCAAGGCCCCGAAGAGCAGGCAAACCGTCGCACTCCCCGAATTCGTGATCGAGATCCTCACCGAGCACCAAGAGCAGCAACAGAAAACGCGGGCCGACCGCGGCTGGAAGTGCGAGGGGATCGTCTACGTCTTCGGTACCCGCTACAACACGGCCCAGCAGGCGCAGGTCATCCGCGACCAGTTCCGCGCCGCTATCCGCAAGGCCGGGATCCCCGGCAGTTGGACACCGCGGGAACTGCGGCACTCGTTCGTTTCGCTCATGTCCGACTCGGGTGCCTCGGAGGAGTTGATCCCCGACCTCGTCGGCCATGCCAATACGACGACGCGCGCGATCTACCGGCACCAGCCCAGGTCGGTCATTACCAAAGGGGCGGAGATCCTCGACGGGGCGGTTCCTCGTCGACGAATGACCGCGCCGAATGGCTCGTTTCGGCCCTCGGCGGTATGACCGCGGGGGCCGAAACCGTCGCCAGAGAACACGAAAAAGGCCCTGTCACCAGGGCCTTTGTTCTGTGCGCGAGGGGGGACTTGAACCCCCACGTCCATAATAGGACACTAGCACCTCAAGCTAGCGCGTCTGCCATTCCGCCACTCGCGCGTGCACACAGAAGTGTATATGTAGTTTGTTTTGCCTGCCAGGCGGTTGTTTTCGGCTGCCGTGGCACGAGACGAAACTTTACACGACGGTTCGGGGCTCGGCGCAAGGGGGGTTCGCGCTCGGGTGCGGGGGCGGGCGGCGGCTACGCTTGGGGGCATGACCGTGACCGCGCCTCGACTCCCTGACGCGGCGCTGGCACATTGGGATCTGGGGCAGATCTACCAGATGCAGCGGGTCCAGACCGGGTTGATGAACCGGTCCTGGCGCGTCGACTCCGCATCCGGGTCGTACCTGCTGAAACTGTTCCGAGATGTGACGGGGCCCGAGCTTCAGTTCCAGTTCCATGTGCTCCAGACGCTCGGCGCGTCGGGGGTGCCGGTGGTCCTGCCGGTGCTGAGCCGGGACGGGCGCACCACGATCTTCCTGGAGGGCGAGGAGTTCGGGGTCTTCCCCTGGGTCGGCGGACGGCACCGCTCCGGGTTGTCCATGTCACGTGACGCGTGCCGGGACCTGGGGTCCGTCATCGGGCGCCTGCACCGGACGCTGCATGCCTCCATTCCGGCGGACCGGCCACCCAAGCCTGAGAACCCGCCCACGACGGAGGCGGCGCTGCAGAAGGTCGACCGGCTGCTGGAGCTGGTCGCGGCGGGGCGCGGGGACAAGACCGGGTTCGAGGCCACCGCGGAGCAGACGCTCCGGTTGAAGCGGGGCCTGCTGGTCCGGCTGGGAGACCGCCGGCCTCCGGACCTGGCGCCGCAGTACACGGGGTACACCCACGGCGACCTGCACCCGCATAACGTGCTGCACGGCCCCGACGACCGGGTGTCCGCGATCCTGGACTGGGACCGGCTCGTCGTCTCCTCGTACGCGCGGGAGATGGCCCGCTCTGCCGTGTTCTATTTCACCTACGGCGACGAGCGGGGGCTGGACTGCGACCGGATCCGGGCGTTCGCGGGCGGCTACCGGTCCGTCTTCGACGTGGGAGAGGCCGAGATCGGGCTCGCCACGCACCAGCTGTGGTGGGACCGGCTCACGGACAACTGGGTCATCGAGTGGCATTACGTGCGCCACAACTCGGCCTGCGACCACCTGCTGCCCGGGCAGACGGGGCTGGTGAAGTGGTGGACCATCCACTACTCGCAGGTGGAGCAGTCCCTCATGGGGCGCTGAGAAAGCGGCTGGCCTTCCCGTATCGCGTTTGTCACAATGACCTCATGACGCTTCCCCTTCTCCACTTGCAGGGCAGCCCTTACCGACAGGGCGTGCAGCACGGCGAGCAGCTGCGCGACGCGATCGCGAGCAACGTCGCCGTCTACCGGTCCCGGATGCTCGCCTCGGGCCTGAGCGAGGCCGACCTCGCCGAGCGCTCGCAGCGGTACCTCGGGCTCTTCACACGGGAGGACGCCTCGTACCGGGCGACCATGGACGGCATCGCCGAGGGTTCCGGCCAGCACCTGCTGGACATCACGCTCCTGAACGCCCGGTACGAGCTGCTGTACAGCGCCTGGAGCGAGTTCGGGCGCCCCACGGCCGAGGGCGTCCGGTCGGAGTGCACCTCCTTCGGCGGCTCGGGCGGCGTGTTCGCCTCGGGCGGCACGCAGATCGGCCAGAACTGGGACTGGTTCACCGGCGTCGAGGGCGCGCTCCTCCAGTGGCGGCACGGCGAGACCACGGTCCTCGGGTTCACCGAGGCGGGCGTCGCGGGCGCCAAGATCGGGATCAACAGCGCCGGGATCGGCCTGTGCGTCAACGGGCTCGGTGCGAGCGTCGACGACTGGAAGATCGACTCGGCCCCCTTCCACCTGCGGACCCGCCGGATCCTCGAGTCGGGGTCCATGGCCGAGGCCGTCGGGCACGCCGCGGCGCCGCGGCCCGCCTGCTCCGCGAACTTCTTCGTGGGCAGCGCCGCCGAGGGGGTCGCCACCGTCGAGACGTCGCCGCTCGGGTCCCGCGTGATCTACCAGACCGGTGACGCTCCCCTGGTGCACGCCAACCACTTCCGCGCCCCCGAGGCGCTCGGGGTGTACGAGAGCTGGCTCGAGACCGGCCGCGTCTCCACCTACCACCGCTGCGAGCGGATGGAGGCGCTCCTGGACGAGGAGGCGCCGCTGTCGGCCGAGCGGTTGCACGCGGCGATGCGGGACCACGAGGGCGGCCCGATCGCCGTGTGCCGGCACCCCGTGGAGACCGACCCGGTGGACCTGCGGACCCACACGGCCCTGGCCGCGCACCTGGAGCTGGACGCCAAGCGGTTCTCCTACACGTGGGGGCCGCCCTGCGAGTCGGAGTTCACGACCGTGGCGCTCTAGGCTCCGGCTGCGAGAGCTCCCAGCACGCGACGGCGGTCGCCGCGGCGACGTTGAGCGAGTCGACGCCCGCGTGCATGGGGATCACCACGGTGCGGTCGCAGGCGTCGAGGGCGGCCGCGGTCAGGCCCGGGCCCTCGGCGCCGAACATGAGCGCCGGGCGCTCCCGCTCGGCCGCGGGGACCTCGCCGATGTCGATCGCGCCGCGCGAGGGGCTCAGTCCGTGGAGGGTGAACCCCGCCTCGCGGATCCGGCGCAGGCCGTCCGGCCACGGGTCGAGGTAGGCGTACGGCACCGCGAACACCTCCCCCATCGAGACGCGCACGCTGCGCCGGTACAGCGGGTCGGCGCAGTCGGGGGCGAGCAGGACGCCGTCGAAGCCGAGTCCGGCGGCGACCCTGAAGATCGCGCCGATGTTGGTGTGGTTGTTGATGCCTTCGAGGACCACGAGCCGCTCGACGCCGGCCAGGAGGTCGGCGGGCGCGGGGAGCTCCTTGCGGTGGAAGGAGGCCAGCGCGCCGCGGTGGACGTGGAAGCCGGTGACCGCCTCGAGGACGTCCGGCCCGGCGGTGTAGCAGGGCGCGTCCTCGGCGAGGTGGGCGAGCTGGTCGGCGCGCTTCTCGTCGATGAGCAGCGACCGCATCCGGTATCCGGCGCGGAGGGCGCGGCCGACGACCTGGTGGCCCTCGGCGATGAACAGGCCGTGCGGCTGCTCGAAGCGGGTGCGCAGGGCGAGGTCGGTGAGGGCGCGGTAGTCCTCCAGGCGTTCGTCGTCGGGATCGTCGATGCGGGTCACGTCGGGCACCCGCCGATTGTGCCGCAGGGACGCCGAACGCCCTGGGGCGGCCGCTCGGGCCGCCCCAGGGCGTCACTGCCGTCCTAGGCGGGGGCGGGCGGGAGCTGGTTCTTCGACTGGGACCCGTCGATGTCCTGGACCTCGCGGGCGGCCTGCTGGGCGGCCTCGAGGGCCCTCTTGGCCTCGTCGTCGAGCTCGAGGGCGCTCGTGTCGACCTCGATCTCCTCCTCCTCGGCGGGGGACGAGGAGTCGGGGGCGCCGCCGAAGGCGTTGCCGATGCCGCCGAGGGCCTTGGTGAGCTCGGCGGGGACGACCCAGACCTTGTTGGCGCTGCCCTGGGCGATCTCGGGCAGCTTCTGGAGGTACTGGTAGGTCAGGAGGCGATCGGTGGGCTTGGCGTTGTGGATCGACGCGAAGACCGTCTGGATGGCCTTGGCCTCGCCGTCGGCGCGGAGGACCGCGGCGTCGCGCTCGCCCTTGGCGCGCAGGACGGCGGACTGCTGCTCGCCCTCGGCCATGAGGATCGCCGAGCGCTTGGTGCCCTCGGCGTTGAGGATGGCGGCGCGGCGGTCGCGCTCGGCGCGCATCTGCTTCTCCATGGCGTCGCGGATGCTCAGCGGCGGCTCGATCGAGCGGAGCTCGACGCGGGTGACCTTGAGGCCCCACTTGTCGGTGGCCTTGTCGAGCTCGGCGGCGAGGCGGGCGTTGATCTCCTCGCGGCTGGTCAGGGTCTTCTCCAGGTCCATGGAGCCGACCACGTTGCGGAGCGTGGTGGTGGTGAGCTGCTCGACGCCCGCGAGGTAGTCGTCGATGTTGTACACGGCCGCGGTGGGCTGCGTGATGATGTAGTACAGCACGGTGTCGATCTGGACGCCGAGGTTGTCGGCGGTGATCACGGGCTGGGGCGGGAAGTTGACGACGCGCTCACGGAGGTCCACTTTGGCGCGGACCGAGTCGACGAAGGGCACCAGGAGCCGCGGGCCGGGCTCGAGGGTGCGCCGGTAGCGTCCGAGGCGCTCGATGATGTAGTTCCACTGCTGCGGCACGATCTTGATCGAGCGGAAGAGCACGATGATCAAGAAGAATGCGACGATCAGCAGGAGTATGCCGAGGGCGTCCATGGTGTTCAGCCTCCAGTTGGTCTGGCGGGTCGGCGGGCGTTGGGTCTGTCTGCTTCCAGACGATGCGGCAAGGCTATACGGGCGGTTCCAGTCAGCTCTGCTTCCAGACGATGACGGTGGCCCCTTTGATTTCTACCACCGTCGCGCTGTCGCCGGGTTCGAGCACCTGGTCGGGTTCGAGGGGGTAGGCGGTCCAGTTGTCCCCCGCGATCTCCACGAGGCCGCCGGAGAGGTCGACGGTCTCGATGACGCGGGCCTCGGCGCCCTCGATGGCGCGGGTGCCGAAGGAGCGGGGGCCCTCGCTGCCGCGGTCGGACTCGAGGGCCTGCTTGAGGAAGGGGCGCAGGCCCCAGATCGAGGCGACGGAGCCGACCCCGAACAGGACGGCCTGGAGCCAGAAGGGTGCGCCGAGGGCGGCGGCGATCCCGGCGAGGGCGGCGCCGGCCGCGACCATCGCAAGGACCAGGGTGCCGGTGAAGAGCTCGGCCAGGCCGAGGAGCACCGCGGCGATGATCCAGATGAAAACAGAGTCCACACCACAAGCATGTCATGGGGTTGCGACCTGCGGGGACTGCGGTGCCGGGCCCGCACTCGCGGTGCGGGCCCGGCGGGGCCGGCCTTACCGGGTCCGGTGCTTCTCGGGGGCCGGGGGGCGGCGGGCGGGGCAGCAGCCCTCCACCGTGGGGTCCCAGACCGGGAGTTTGCCGAGGCGGCGGATCGGCGCGCCCTTGACGCGCTCGGCGACCAGGTCGCGGAACATGCCGACCAGGTCGGCGCCGACCCTGGGCGTGCCCGCCCGCAGGTAGCGCAGGCCGAGGTCGGCCGCGGTGTCCTTGGCCTCGTTGTCGAGGTCCCACAGCACCTCGATGTGGTCGGAGAGGAATCCGACCGGGCTGACCACGACGGTGTCGACGCCCTCGGAGGCGAGGACCTTGAGGTGGTCGTTGACGTCGGGCTCGAGCCACGGCATCGAGGGCGGGCCCGAGCGGGACTGCCAGACCACGTCGAAGGGGCCGGTCCACCCGGCGCGCTCGGCCACGAGCGCGGCGGCCTCGGCGACCTGGTCGGAGTAGCGGGCGCCCTCGGGGCCCGAGCACTCCTCCATGGCGTCGGGGATCGAGTGCGCCGTGAAGACCACGCGGGTCTTCGACTGGTCCTCGATCTGGTCGAGGCTCGACCGCAGCTGCGCGGCGAACCCGCCGACGAAGCCGGGGTGGTCGAAGAAGTGCCGGATCTTGTCGATGACCGGGGCGGTCTCGCCGACGGCGGCCCGCGCGGCGTTGATGTCCTCGACGTACTGGCGGCACGAGGAGTACGAGCCGTAGGCGCTGGTGCACAGCGCCAGGGCGCGCTTGACGCCGTCGCCGGTCATCTGGGTGACCGCGTCGACGAGCATCGGCGGCCAGTTGCGGTTGCCCCAGTAGATGGGCAGGTCGATGCCGGAGGCGCGGAACTCCTGGCGGAGGGCTTCGATGACCTCCCGGCACCACTGGTTGATCGGCGAGATCCCGCCGAAGTGGTAGTAGTGCTCGGCGACCTCGGCGAGGCGCTCGTCGGGGATCCCGCGGCCGCGGGTGACGTTGCGCAGGAACGGCAGGACGTCGCCCGGGCCCTCGGGGCCGCCGAAGGAGACGAGCAGGACCGCGTCGTACCCGTTCCCGGCGGCGCCGTGTATTGCTGAGCCGTTCAGAGACATGGCAGCTCCGCTACTTCTCGGTGCGCTCGACTCCGACGGCGTGGAAGCCGCCGTCGACGTGCAGGATCTCGCCGCTGGTGGCGGGGAACAGGTCGGACAGGAGCGCCGCGACGGCCTTGGCGACCGGCTCGGAGTCGGTCAGCGACCAGCCGAGGGGGGCGCGCTTGGTCCAGGCCTCCTCGAAGGCCTCGAAGCCGGGGATGGACTTCGCGGCCATGGTGCGCTGCGGTCCCGCCGAGACGAGGTTGACGCGGATGCCCTTGGGGCCGAAGTCGCGGGCGAGGTAGCGGTTGGCGGACTCCAGGGCGGCCTTGGCGACGCCCATCCAGTCGTAGACCGGCCAGGCCTGGCTCGCGTCGAAGGTCAGGCCGACGATGGAGCCTCCGTTCCCCATCAGCGGCAGGGCGGCCGTGGCCAGCGACTTGTAGGAGAAGGCCGACACCTGGACGGCGGTGGCGACGTCCTCCCACGGGGTGTTCAGGAAGTTCCCGCCGAGGGCCGAGGGCGGGGCGTAGGCGATGGAGTGCAGCACGCCGTCGATGCCGTCCACGTGCTTGCGGACCTCGTCCGCGAGGCGGTCGAGGTGCTCGGCGTCGGTCACGTCCAGTTCGATGACCGGGGCGGGCGTCGGCAGCTTCTTGGCGATGCGCTCGACCAGGGACAGGCGTCCGAAGCCGGTGAGGACCACTTCGGCACCCTGCTCCTGCGCGTACTTGGCCACGCCGAACCCGAGTGACTGCTCGGTGATCACCCCGGTGATGAGCAGTCGCTTGCCGTCCAAGATTCCAGACATGTGTTCCTCCGTCGTTGTCAATGCTTGAAGAGTATTGCTGCTAGTGGCCCATGCCCAGGCCGCCGTCGACGGGGATGACCGCGCCGTTGACGTAGGCGGCGTGCTCGCCGGCGAGCCAGGTGACGGCCCCGGCGATCTCCTCGGGGGCGGCGAAGCGCCTGGCGGGGATCGAGTCGAGGTAGGCCTTGCGCTGCGCCTCGGGGAGCGCGTCGGTCATGTCGGTGTTCACGAAGCCGGGGGCCACCACGTTCGCGGTGATGTTCCGCGAGCCGAGTTCGCGGGTGATGGAGCGGGCGAGGCCGACCAGGCCGGCCTTGGAGGCGGCGTAGTTGGTCTGGCCGGCGTTGCCGTAGAGGCCGACGACCGAGGAGATGAAGATCATGCGGCCGGACTTGGCGCGGAGCATCTTCGAGGAGGCGCGCTTGGCGACGCGCCAGGCGCCTTTGAGGTTGGTGTCGACGACGCGCTCGAACTGCTCCTCGCTCATGCGCAGCAGCAGGGTGTCGTCGGTGACGCCGGCGTTGGCGACGAGGATCTCGACGGGGCCGAACTTCTCCTCGACCTCGGTGAACGCGGCGTCGACCGAGGCGGTGTCGGTGATGTCGCACTGGACGCCGTAGAGGCCGTCGGGGGCGCCGGTGCCGCGGTGGGTGACGGCGACGTTGTCGCCCTGGGCCGCGAAGGCCTTGGCGATAGCGAGACCGATCCCGCGATTGCCTCCGGTGACGAGGACCGTGCGCGCCATGGTTGGAACTCCCTCATGTTCTTGGCCGGTGGGCGTCCATGGCCGGTGCGAACGCGCTCGCGTCCGCTCCATGGAGCCACGAAGATCGTAGCGACGGGGCCGCCAGGGGGCGAAGGGGCCTTCACGGACCGTGTGCTGCCCGCCTCACCGGATCACGTGAGGCGGGAGGTCCAGGCGAGGCTGAGCCCGGCGGCGGCGAACAGCAGGACCATGGCGGCGCCGATGAACCACTGGGAGACGTCCCGGGCGATGGTGCGGTAGCCGAGGGACGAGCCCATGTCCTGGTAGACGGCGCGCAGCTCCTCGACGGTGGCGGCCTCGTAGTAGTCGCCGCCGGTGCCCTCGGCGAGCCCGGCGAGGGCGTCGCGGTCGACGGGGACGGAGACGAGCTCCTGGTCGAGTTCGATGACGCCCTCGTCGGTGCCGAAGGCGACGGTGGAGACGGGGATCTCGGCCGCGGCGGCGGCCTCGGCGGCCTCGTCCACGGTGCGCCCGGCGGTGCGGTAGCCGTCGGAGAGCAGGAGGATGCGGGCCGGGGCGAGCTGGCCGGTGGCATCGGGCATGACCTGCTGGACGGCCTGGAGGGAGGCGAAGACGGCGTCGCCGGTGGCGGTGGCCTCGGCGAGGGTGAGGCCGTTGATGGCGCTGGTGACCTCGGCGCGGTTCTTGGTGGGGGGCACGGCGACGGAGGCGTACCCGGCGAAGGAGACGAGGCCGACGTTGTACTGCTCGGGCAGTTCGGCGACGAAGTCGGCCGCGGCGGTCTTGGCGGCGTCGATGCGGGTGGGGTCCACGTCGGTGGCCATCATGGACAGCGAGACGTCGATGGCGAGGATGATCGTGGCCCGCTCCTGGGGCTCCTCGACGTCGACCGCGGGCTTGGTCATGCCGCCGACGAGGACGGCCAGGGCGACGACGAGCAGCCCGGCGGGGAGGTGGCGGCGCCAGCCGGGGAGCTTCGGCACGAGCTTGGCCAGGAGCGAGGCGTTGGCGAACCTGACGGCGATCCGCTTGCGGGCGAACTGGGCCCAGACGTAGACCGCGGCGAGCGCGGCGACGGGGACGAGCGCCAGGAGCCACATCGGGTCGAGCAGGCGGATCAAGGGTTCTCCTTCGTACGTGGTGCTCGGTGGTCAGCGGTAGGCGGCGAGGTGGCGGCGCTGGGCGACGAACGCGGCGATGTCGCGCAGCCAGTCCGACCCGGTGGACAGGCGCAGGTGGGCGGCGCCGCCGGCGCGGATGCCGGCGGCGATGCGGGCCCGCTGCTCGGCGGCGGCCTCGGCGTAGCGGGCGCGGAAGCGGGCGTTGCCGGTCTGGACCTCGACCTCGGCGCCGGTCTCGGGGTCGATCAGGTCGAGGACGCCGACGTCGGGGAGCGCGAGTTCGGCCGGGTCGAGGACCTCGACGCAGAGGACCTGCTGGCGCACGGCGAGGCGGCGCAGTTCACGGGACCAGTCCGAGGCGTGCTCATCGTCCTCGAGGAAGTCCGAGACGACGATGGCGAGGCCGCGGCGGCGGGCGTGGCGGCGGGTCTTGTCGATGAGCTCGGCGAGGTCGCCGGGGCCTTCGCCGCGGGGGAAGGCGTTGACGGCGCGCAGGAGGGAGCGGGCGCCGCCGCGGCCGGGCCGGGGCGGGATGGCCTTGGCGGGGCCGCCCTCGGTGACGACGGCGCCGATGCGGTTGCCGCCGCGGCCGGCGAGGTAGGCGAAGGCGGCGACGGCGCCTTCGGCGAGTTCGCGCTTGAGCATGCCGACGGTGCCGAAGTCGAGGCTCGGGGACAGGTCGACGGCGAGCCAGGTCTCCAGTTCGCGGTCGGCGATGGTGGTGCGCACGTGCGGGGTGGTGGTGCGGGCGGTGACGGGCCAGTCCATGCGGCGCACGTCGTCCCCGGCCCGGTACTCGCGGGCCTCGCCGGGCTCCGAGCCGGCGCCGGGCAGCAGGCCCAGGTAGTCGCCGTGGAGGAGCCCGTCGAGGCGGCGGGAGACCTGGAGCTGGAGGCGGTCGAGGGCGCGCAGGTCGGCGGCGTTCACGCGGCCTACCAGGCGCCGGGCTGCTGGGGCTGCGTCGGCCGGTAGGCCTCGGCGGTGCGGGGCGCGGCGTCCTGGCGCGGCGTGACGGTGGGGGCCGGGACGGCGGCGAGGAGCTGGCCGACGAGGCGGTCGGCGCTGACGCCGTCGGCCATGGCGTCGTAGGAGAGCACGAGGCGGTGGCGCAGCACGTCGGGCGCGATGTCGTCGAGGTCCTGCGGGAGGGCGTAGTCGCGGCCGCGCAGGAGGGCGATGGCGCGGGTGGCGCGGATGAGGCCGAGGGAGGCGCGCGGGCTGGCGCCGTACTGGATGTGGCGGGCGATGCCGCCGAGTCCGGCGCCGGCGGGGTTGCGGGTGGCCATGACGATGCGCACCGCGTAGTCGACCAGGGCGTTGTGGATGAACACGCCGTCGGCGGCCTGCTGGAGGCGCAGGAGGTCGCCGGTGTCGAGGACCCGGTCGGGGACGGGGGTGTCGACGCCGACGCGGAAGACGATCTCGCGCTCCTCGGCGTCGGTGGGGTAGCCGACGTTGACCTTGAACAGGAAGCGGTCGCGCTGGGCCTCGGGGAGGGGGTAGACGCCCTCCTGCTCGATGGGGTTCTGGGTGGCCATGACCAGGAACGGCTTGGGGAGGGCGTGGCTCTGGCCGCCGATGGAGATGCGCTGCTCGGCCATGACCTCGAGCATCGCGGACTGGACCTTGGCGGGGGCGCGGTTGATCTCGTCGGCGAGGACGAAGTTGGTGTAGACCGGGCCGAGCTCGACGTCGAAGGTCTCGGTGGACTGGCGGTAGATGCGGGTGCCGACGATGTCGGCGGGCACCAGGTCGGGGGTGAACTGGATGCGGTTGAAGTCGGCGCCGACGACCTTCGCCATGGTCTCGACCGCGAGGGTCTTGGCGACGCCGGGCACGCCCTCGATGAGGCAGTGCCCGCGGGCGAGCAGCGCGGCGAACATCCGCTCCACCAGGGCGTCCTGTCCGACGATGACCTTCTTGATCTCGAACAGGGCCTTCTCCAGCAGCGCGGCGTTCTCGGCCGGCGTGGGGAGCCCCGTCTGTCGGTCGCTCGGACGGTCGGCCTCGGGTGATCCCATGTCGCTCCTTCAGGCGCTTCGGTCTGGTGCTGTCGATACTAATTCGCCCGTTCGCGACCCGCAGGGGGCCGCTGGGACGCGCGGAGCGCTCCCGCACCGCGTTTTGTCGGGAACCCGACAGTTTTTGCCGAACCCCTTGCGGCGCAGCAGGTCTACACTGCCGTATCCGGATTCCGGCGGATCCGCAGGGGGCTTTTGCCCCGCCGCGTGACACGCCGCGCGGATTCAATCCGTTGCTGCGAAATGTCGGAGCGCTATGCTTTCCCCAAGCCGCACGACTTCCCCCGTGGTCGTGCGGCTCTCCCGTCCCTCCAGCCTCCAGGGCCCCTCCTCCGGGCCCGGCGGAACTAGGATTCCCCTCATGTCCCGTCGCCGCCAAGCGCTCCTGCTCCCCGGACGCAACTACAGCGTCCAGGGGCCGCTGCTCATGTACACCCACGTGGCCTTGCAGTCGCGCGGCGCCCACACCTACCCGATCGCCTGGAAGGACGTCGACCGGATCGCCGCCGACGAGCACGGGATGGTCGAAGGGGTGTGCGAGCAGACCGAGGCGGTGCTCGACCGGGTCCACAACGACGACCCGCCGCTGCTGGTCGGCAAGTCCCTCGGCTCGGCCGCCGCCATCCTCGCGGCCCACCACGGGCTCCCGGCGATCTGGTTCACGCCGCTGCTCCAGCACTACCCGATCGTGCAGGCCCTGCGCCGCGCGACCGCGCCGTTCCTGCTCATCGGCGGCTCGGCCGACCCGGCATGGAACCAGACGCTCGCGAAGGACCTGCCCGGCGAGTTCCGCGAGATCCGCGGGGCCGACCACGGCATGTTCATCCGCGGGCGCCCGCTGATCGACTCGGCCCACGCCCTCGCCGACGTCATCGAGGCGGTCGAAGCGTTCATCGACACAGCCGTGTGGCCCCGCCAGGGCTGAGGCGGCGGTGCGAGCACAATCGCAGGGTGACCTCAGATGCCGAGACGCCCACCTGCTCCGCCCGCGGCTGCCGCCGCGAGGCCGCCTGGATGCTGCTGTGGCGCAACCCCCGCCTGCACGGCCCCGAGCGCGTGAAGCGCTGGGCCGCCTGCGAGGAGCACCTCGCCACGCTGCGGGAGTTCCTCACCTCGCGCGGGTTCCCTTGCGAGACCGAGGCAGTGCCGCCCTCCGGGGCAATGGGATGATCGAGGCATGAGCGCGAAGGTGTGGGACCTGTGGCCGGGCGAGGTCCAATGGCAGCCGATGTCACGGCAGCTGCGGACGGTGTGGGTCCTGCGGAGCCTGCTGAACGTGCTGATCCTCGCCGTCCTGGCGGCGGTCCCGCTGACGATCTGGCTGGGCTGGGACGGGCTGCTGTGGGCCCTCGGCGGTTACGTCGTCCTCGCGGGGCTGCGGTCCCTCGCCGTGGCGCGCACCGTCGCGACCTGGGGATACGCCGAGCGCGAGGAGGACCTCCTGGTCCGCCACGGCCTCCTGACGCGCCGGTTGAGCATCGTCCCCTACGGGCGCATCCAGCTCATCGACCTCTCGGCCGGACCCATCGAGCGGATGTTCGGCCTCACCACGGTGCAGGTGCGCACCGCGGCCCTCGGCTCGACGACCGAGGTGCCCGGCCTCGACCCGCCGGTGGCGGCGGCGCTGCGCGACCGGCTCGCCGTCCGGGCCGCCGAGGTCCGGGAGGGGCTATGACCGGCCAGGTGCCCGAGCGGCCGGACGCGGCGGTGCGGGAGGAGCCCGCTCCCCCGCTGGCGGACCTCCCCTACGGTCCCGAGCCCGCGCCCGCCGGACCGAGCGCGCCGCCCGCCGGGGCCGCGCGCCAGCGGCTGCACCCGCTCACGCCGCTGCTGGAGAGCTTCCGGTTCTTCGCCGCCGCGGCGGCCGCGGTCGGCATCCAGGTCTTCACCTCGCAGAACTTCCTGTTCGCGGTGTACGTCGCGGTGGCGGCGGCCGTGGTCGGGGGCATCGCGAGCCTCATCGCGCTCCAGTACCGCGGCTTCGTCATCTGGGGCCCGGAGCTGCACATCTACAGCGGCGTCCTCACGCGCAGCCACCGCACGGTCCCGCTGGACCGGCTCCAGTCGGTGGACCTGGTGCGGCCGCTGCGCGCCCGGCCTTTCGGGTTGGCGCAGTTGAACATCGAAGTGGCCGGAGGCGACGGGACGGACGCGCGCCTGGCGTACCTGAAGGTGGACCGGGCCCTGGCGCTGCGCGCGGAGCTCCTGGCGATCGCGGGGCGGCCCATCGCGGCGGCCCCCGAACCGGAGGCGGACGCGGCGCCCGCGGAGGCGGCGGCGCCCGCCGAGGCCGGGCCGGGCGCGCTGATCCCGCCGGTGCCGGTTAGGAGGCTCGCGGTCGCCTCACTGCTGGAGGCCCTGCCGGTGCAGGTGACGGCGCTGGCGGTGTTCGGGACCGCGTTCGCGGTGACGGGCTACTTCTTCGGGTTCAGCACCGTGGCGACGACCGTGTGGTTCGGGTTCCTCGCGCCGGCGCTGCTGGGGTACGTCCAGAGCACCGTCGCCACGGTGAACCGGTTCCTGCGCAACTGCCGGTTCCGGCTCAGCCGCGACGGCGGGAGCCTGCTGGTGGAGCGGGGCCTGACGGACACGAGCCACGAGACGGTGCCGGTGGACCGCGTGACCGCGGTGAACTTCGACGAGCCGGTGCTGTGGCGCTCGCGGCAGTGGCGGCGGGTGGAGGTGTGGACGGCGGCCGTGGCCCAGCAGGGCGGCGGCGCGGTCAAGTCGACCATGATGCTGCCGGTCGGCGACCCCGGGCAGGTGGCGCTGGTCGCGGCCGAGTCGGTGCCGGAGCTGCCGTCGGTGTTCGCGGTGGAGCGACCGCCTCGGCGGGCGCGGTGGCGGATGCCGGTCGCCTGGAAGCGGACCGGGGCCGCGCTCGACGAGCGCGTGTTCGTGGTCCGGCACGGGGTCCTGGTGAACACGTACGTGGCCGTGCCGTACGCGCGGATCCAGTCGGTGCGGGTCGTGCAGGGGCCGTTCCAGCGGCTCCAGGGGCTGGCGACGGTGCGGGCGATGACGGCCGGGGGCCTGGGGCACGACGCCGTGGCGCGCCACCGCGACGTGCGCGAGGCCGTCGCGATGGCCGCCGAGCTGCGCGAGAGGGCGGACGCGGCCGCGGCCCTGGAGAGGCCGCGGCTGTCCTGAGCGCCTCAGAGGCGGCAGGCGTCGATGTTGGAGGCCAGGATGCCGCGGGCGCCGAGCTCGTAGAGCGCGTCCATGACGCGGTGCAGGTCGGCGCGCTCGGTCATCGACTGCACGGCGACCCACCCTTCCCGATGCAGCGGGGAGACCGTCGGCGACTCGATGCCGGGGGTCAGTTCGACCGCGGACTCGAGCAGTTCGGCGCGCACGTCGTAGGCGAGCATCACGTAGGAGCGGGCCACGAGGACGCCGCGCAGGCGCCGCAGGAGCTGCTCGACCGCGCCCCCTTGCCCGTTGCCCGTCTTGCGGACCAGGACCGCCTCGGAGTGCATGATCGGGTCGCCGAAGACGGCGAGCCCGGCCTGCTTGAGGGTCGTGCCGGTCTCGACCACGTCGGCGATGGCGTCGGCGACGCCCAGGGCGATGGCGTTCTCGACCGCGCCCGCGAGTTCGACGATGGCGGTCTTGACGCCCTGCTGGTCGAGGTCGCGCTGGACCACGCCGGGGTAGGAGGTCGCGATGCGCTTGCCGTCGAGCCCGGCGATCGAGTCGACGGTGCCCGGGCGGGCGGCGTAGCGGAACGTCGAGCGGCCGAAGCCGAGCGCGAGGACCTCCTCGACCTCGGCGCCGGAGTTGACGGCGAGGTCGCGGCCGGTGATGCCCAGGTCGAGGTCGCCGCTGGCGACGTAGGTGGCGATGTCGCCGGGGCGCAGGTAGAAGAACTCGACGCCGTTGTCGGCGTCGACGGACTGGAGGTCGCGGCTGGAGCGGCGCTGGCGGTAGCCGGCCTCGGTGAGCATGTCGGTGGCGCCCTGGGAGAGCGCGCCCTTGTTGGGCACGGCGATGCGGAGCATGCGGATGGGCCTTTCTAGAGGTACCGGTAGACGTCGTCGACGCTGATGCCGCGGGCGACCATCATCACCTGGAGGTGGTACAGGAGCTGGGAGATCTCCTCCGCCGCGGCCTCGTCCGACTCGTACTCGGCGGCCATCCAGACCTCGGCCGCCTCTTCGACGATCTTCTTGCCGATGGCATGGACGCCGGCGTCGAGGGCGGCGACGGTGCCCGACCCCTCGGGTCGGGTGACTGCTTTCTCGGCGAGTTCGGCGTAGAGCTGCTCGAAGGTCTTCACGGCGGTGATTCTACGTGTCCCGGCAGGTGGACGGCGACAGCGATACGCGCTGGGGCCCTGACGAAACACGCGATGAGATCTGCGTCGCACCCGAATCCGAGGTTTGTTCGGATGTGTGGTGTAATTCGATTGTCAGCATTCGACCCGATTTGCGGGTCTTTGACAGTCGAGCAGCAGTGAAAGGCAGGCAGGATGCGACGCAGAACGCTCTTCACCACCGCCGGGGCCGCCGTCGCGGCGGGCGCCGCCGCGGCCAGCGCGCTCCCGGCATGGGCGCAGACCGGGGACGGCCCCTCCGCGAGCCAGACCTGGTCCTCTTCGGACCAGTGGGGGAACTGGACCTCCGGCGACTACACGTTCTACAACAACATCTGGGGCTCCGGCGCCGGGTCGCAGACCATCTGGGCGAACGGGCCCGGCGACTGGGGCGTCTCGGCCGACCACCCGGACACGGGCGGCATCAAGTCCTATCCGAACGTCTCGTACACGCTGGGGCGCAACGTGTCCGAGATGGGACAGGTGACCAGCACCAACACCGTGTCGGTGCCGACCGGCTCGGGCCTGGCGTACAACACCGCCTACGACGTGTGGGGCGACGGCCACGCGCACGAGATCATGATCTGGACCCAGTGGCACGGGCCCGTGGGCCCGATCGGCGGCCAGAGCGACGAGGTCGAGATCGGCGGCACGACCTGGGCGTACCACCAGGGCAGCAACGGCGCCAACGCCGTCTACAGCTTCCTGTCGACCTCGCCCGGGTCGAGCGCCTCGATCGACATCACCGGCCACGCGCAGTGGCTGGTGGCCCAGGGCCACATGCCGGAGGTGCGGATCGACCAGATCCAGTTCGGCTGGGAGATCACCTCGGCGGCGGGCGGCCACGACTTCGCCGTGGAGGAGTACACGCTGAGCGTCTGACGAACGCACCGCAGGGGCCGGGGGCGATCCCGGCCCCTGCGGCGTGCCCGGCGTCCGGGTCTGGATTTTAGTTGTGTCGCATGTTCTAATTAATTAATCGACATTGCTCGATATCAACTGCCGGGCGACCCGTGCCCGGCGCAGCACGGAAGGGCAAGTCCGCATGCGTCGCAGATCGCTCCTCACCGCCGCCGTGGCGGCTCCGATCGCCACCGCCGCCGCCGTCGGCGGCCTCCAGTCCGCGGCCCAGGCCGCCGCCTGGTCCTCCTCGGACCAGTGGGGCAACTGGACCACCGGGCCCTACACGATCTACAACAACATCTGGGGCTCCGGCGCGGGCTACCAGTCCATCTGGGCCAACTCGGCCTCCAACTGGGGCGTGTGGGCCGACCACCCGAACACGGGCGGCATCAAGTCCTACCCGAACGTCTCGTACACGCTGGGGCGCAACGTCTCCAACATGGGGAACGTCTCCAGCTCCCACAACATCACCGTGCCGACCGGCTCGGGCCTGGCGTACAACAGCGCCTACGACGTGTGGGGCGACGGCCACGCGCACGAGATCATGATCTGGACCCAGTGGCACGGCCCGGTCGGGCCGCTCGGGGGCTTCCAGACCAACGTGAACCTCGGCGGCCGCAACTGGCAGTACTTCCAGGGGAGCAACGGGGCCAACCCGGTGTACAGCTTCCTCGCGCACACCCACACCACCTCGTCCACGGTGAACATCACCGCGATGTGCCAGTGGCTGGTGAACACCGGGCGGATGCCGAACGTGCGCATCGACCAGATCCAGTTCGGCTGGGAGATCACCTCGTCCGCGGGCGGGCGCGACTTCCGGGTCAACAGCTACTCGCTGTCGACGTGAGGGGCGGCCGCCGGGCCCGGGACGCGGGCCCGGCGGCGCCTCACCGGCGGAACCGCTCGCGCACGGCCCGGTAGGCCTGCTTGGGGCGGCGGTACTCGTCCACGAGGCCCTTGTCGTTGACGCCGCGGGGCCGCTTGAGCGCCATCTCGCGGTGCTGGGTGGTGGCGAAGTCGCCCAGGACCCAGATGCCCAGGCCCGAGATGCGGTCCTGGCCTTCCAGGAGGTGGTCGATCACGGTGGTGAGCAGCGCGGTCTGGTAGTCCTCGGTCCACAGCGAGCCGGTCTGGTCGTTCCAGCCCGGCACGGCGCCGGCGCCGATCTCGGAGATGACGAGCGGCTTGTCGGCGTGCCCGAGCGCGTCGACGTGGGCGGCGATGCGGTCGAGTTCGGCGGGGATGTCGGCGATGCCGCCGAAGTACCAGCCGGGGTAGGTGTTCACCGAGACGACGTCGACCAGGTCGAAGCAGCGGTCGTCGAAGGCGTTCAGGCTCGCGTACGTGACCGGGCGGGTCGGGTCGAGCTCGCGCAGGCGCCCCAGCAGCCGCTCGTAGACCGGGCGGCCCTGGTCGGACCAGCTGGGGCACTCGTTGAGGACGCCCCACAGAACGACCGAGGGGTGGTTGCGGGCGGCGGCGACCATCTCGTCGATGTGCGAGAGCTGCGCCTCGACGAACGCGGGGTCGGTGAGGTGCTCGACCGGGTACTGCCAGCCGATCGACTCGCTCCACACGAGGATGCCGGACTCGTCGCACAGGTCGAGGAACAGCGGGTCCATGGGGTAGTGGCTGCCGCGCACGAAGTTGCAGCCGAGGTCGCGCAACTGCTGGACGTCGGCGACCAGGAGGGCCTCGGGCTGGGCGTGGCCGAACTGCGGGTGGAGCTCGTGCCGGTTGACGCCCAGGAGGGTGACGGCCTCGCCGTTGACGGTGATCCGGCCGTGTTCGGTGCGGACCTCGCGCAGGCCGAAGCGCTCGCGCCGGTCGTCGCCGCCGAGGCGCACGGCGAGGGTGGAGAGGCGGGGCTCCTGCGGCGACCACGGCGCGACCCAAGGAAGTTCGAACTCGTATGCGAGGGTGCCGGCGGCGTCGAGGTCGACCTGCTCGGTGTGGACGGTGCGGCCGTCGCACTCGACGGCGAGCGGCAGCGAGGCCGGCGCGGCGGCGGCGTAGTCGATCCGCACGCTGATGCGCCGGTCGGCGACCGAGGCGGTGTCGACGCGGACGGCGTCGATCCAGGCGGCGCCGAGGCGGTGGAGTTCGACGCCTCGGGAGATGCCGCCGAAGTGGTACCAGTCGAAGTGCTCCATGTGGAGCGGGGAGCGGTCGCCGAAGCGGTTGTCGACCAGGACGGTGATCTCGGCGGTGCCCGCCTCGGCCTCGGTCTCGGCGTGGAAGCGGGTGAAGCCGCCGGCGTGGTCGCGGATCGCCTCGCCGTTCCACAGGACCCGGCACCAGTGCTGGACGCCGTCGAAGACGAGCCGGTGGCGGCCGGCCTCGACGGGGACGCGGGTGCGGTAGGCGGCCAGGCCGCGGCGGCCCGCGTAGGCGGGGGTGGCGTCGAAGCAGCCGGGGACGGCCATGCGGTCGTCGAAGGCGATCGCGGCGGGGTCGACCTCGTCGGGGTCGGTGTCGCCGAGGTAGGCGAAGTCCCAGACGCCGTCCAGCGCCTCGACGTGCCGGTGCTCGTGCTCGGTGAATCGTCGGGCCATGGCAGCTGCCTCCGTATGGTCGTCGCGGCTGGGCTGAACGGTGCTGTCGAACGAAGCCGCCGAGCGGTTCCAACGATCTTAGGCGAACGCTTGCCAAAACTTCCAGCACCCGCCGGGCGGGACCGGTTCAGACCGCTTTCCGCTTGTCCCGGAACGCCTTCTGGCGGCAGGCGGCCGAGCAGTACTTGGCGGGGCGGCCGGTGGCCGTGGCCGGGAGGGGCGAGCCGCAGACCGGGCAGTTCCGTTGCGTTTCGTTATGGCCCCGGCCCGGCTCCGCGGGTTCGTTACGAAACGCTTTGTTTCGTTCCGCTCGGAGGCCGTCCCAGAGGAAGCGGGACAGGCGGCGGGCCCGCTCGGGCGTCCCCGCCGCGGCCGCCATGCCGACGAAGCCCGCGAGCAGGGCCCGGACGTCCTCGGCGTCGAGGTCGCGGCGCACGGCCCCGGCCTCCTGGGCCCGCGCGAGCAGGACGGCCAGCGGCATGTCGATCACGCAGCGGCCGTCGGCCTTCGCGGGCTCCTGCCAGTCGTTGCGCCAGGCCAGCGTCTCGCAGATGACCCGGTTGACCAGCGCCTGCTCGGCGATGTGGTGCAGGTAGGCGAAGAAGGCGGCCTCGGGGTCGGCGCCCTCGATCGCCGCCAGGCCGACCTCGTGGAGCTGGCGCATCCGGTGGTCGAGGACCGTCGCGAGCAGGGCGTCCTTGGTCGGGAAGTGCCGGTAGACGGTGCCCGCGCCGACGCCGGCGGCGGTCGCGATCTCCCCCAGGGAGACCGCGGTGCCGCGCTCGGCGAACAGGCGGTCGGCGGTCTCCAGCACCTTCTGCCGGTTGCGCTGGGCGTCGGCGCGTTCGGCGCGCCCCACTGCGGTCGCCAACGGGTGCCCCTCTCGCGGTCGCTGATAAACGGGTGTATCGTTCCGTTTCAGGAAACGGGTCGACGAGTCCGATGGTAGTCGGCGACCCCCGGAACGGAAAGGACCTCTTCATGTCCCGTAGCGAGAAGACCTTCCTCGTGACCGGCGCGACCGGGCGGCAGGGCGGCGCCGTCGCCGCCCGCCTGCTCGCCGAGGGCCGGCGGGTGCGGGCGCTGACCCGCGACGCCGCGAGCGCGAAGGCGAGGGCACTGGCCGAGGCGGGGGCGGAGGTCGTGGTCGGCGACCTCGACGACCGCGGCTCGCTCGACGAGGCGGCGGCCGGAGTGTGGGGCGTCTTCAGCGTCCACGCCGGGGCCTACGAGGGCGGCCCGTACGGGCACGACCTCGAGCACGAGGCGCGTGCGGCCGCGAAGCTCGGCGCCGCGGCGAAGGACGCCGGAGCGGCCCACATCGTGCACTCCTCGGCGTTCGGCGTCGACGGACCGCTCGAACCCCACATGGACATGCTCCAGCGCAAGGCCGCGGCCGAGCGGGCTATCCGGGACAGCGGCGTGGCGCACACGTTCCTGCGCCCGAGCTCGTTCATGGAGAACACGTTCGACTCCCCGCGCGAGCTCCAGGGCGGCGCGCTGGTCTCGATGCTGCGGGCGGACGTGTTCGAGCCGCTCATCGCCGCCGACGACATCGCGGCGTTCGCCGCGATCGCCTTCGCCGACCCCGGGGCGCACGCCGGGAAGGCGTACGAGCTGGCCGGGGACGACATGACGCAGGTCGACAAGGCCGCGCTCATCGGCCGCGTCGTCGGCCGCGAGGTGCCCTACGTGGACCTCGCGACGGTGGAGGGCGTCGAGGTCGACCCGACCACCGCGAAGACGCTGGCGATCCTCAACGAGCACCGCATCGAGGTCGACATCGAGGCGCTGCGGAGGCTCCACCCGGGGCTGCTCACGTTCGAGCAGTGGCTGACCGGGGTCGGCAGGCCGCTGGTGGACGCGTACTTCGCAAGGATCGACGCGGCGTAGCCTCCCGCGCCGCGGGCCGGGCGCGGCCCGCGGCGCCGGGCCGGACGCGCGGTTCACGCGGGGGCGGTCTCGGGCGCGAACGCGAAGGAGACCCGCTCCATGAGGGCCTTGCGCTTGGTGTTGTGGAAGGCGGCGATGCGCCACTCGCCGTCGGCCTCCCGCACGAGGGTGTAGGTCTGGACCTTCGTGAGCTTCGCGGGGCGCTCACCGCGCTTGGCCACCTCGCCGCGGCTGGTGACGACCGCCGCGTCGGGCCCGAGGAGGCGGATGTCGGCGATCTCGTCGACGAGCACGCTGCCCTTGAGGAACCGGTCGAACAGGATCTGGTGGGTGCGGCCGATCTCCTCGCGGCCGCGGTAGAGGGTGCCGATCCAGGTCACGTAGGTGGCGTCGGCGGTGAAGCCCGCGGCGTAGGCCTCGCCGTCGCCGGCGGCCCAGGCCGCGACGGTCGACTTGATGCGGGCGGTGATGCGGTCGGTGTCCATCTGGGTTCCCTCTGGTAGCTTGACGCCTATATTATTTGCGTCAAAACATTATCTGCTTCTATGCAGATATTAGCTTAAGGAAGAGGACTCGGCGTGTCAAGACCCGACCTGGAGCGGCTCGGCGCCGTCTACCCGCGCTACCTCAACGCCGTGGTCCTCCACGGCCTCGCCACCGCCCAGGCGGTCGGCATGGGCCCCACCGACCTCTACGCCACCGGCACGCTGGCCTTCCACGGGCGCATGACCTCCGGCGAACTCGCCGCCAAGACCGGCCTGACCACCGGGGCCACCACCCGGCTCATCGACCGGTTGGAGCAGCGCGGACTGGTGCGCCGCGTCCCCGACCCGGCCGACCGGCGCCGGGTCCTGGTCGAGGCGGTCGCGACCGACGCGATCGGCCTCGACGACGCCCTGGCCCCGGCCCGCGAGAAGCTCGGCGCGGTCTTCGTCTCGTGCTCCGCCGAGGAGATCGCGACCCTCACCGAGCACTTCGAGCGCGCGACCCCCGCGTTCCACGAGGCGATCGAGGCGGTCCGCGAGGCGGAGTAGCGGCCGGGACGGTCCGGGACGGCCGGTCGGGTTGCGCGGCACCCGATCGCCGCGGGATGATCGCGTCCATCCCGCCCCCGAGCCCGAAGGCACGCCGATGCGCACCCCTCCCCTCTTCAAGCTTCATCCCGCCGCGGCGAGCCTCGTGCTCGCCGCGGTCCTCGCCGCCACCAACGCCCGCTACGACTACCACCGCGACGAGCTGTACTTCCGGATGCTCGACCCCGCGTGGGGCTACGCCGACCAGCCGCCGCTGACGCCGCTGCTGGGCCGCGCCGCGGTCGCGGTCCTCGGGGACTCGGTGTGGGCCCTGCGGGTCCCGTCGGTGCTGTGCATGGTCGGCGTCCTGTGGCTGGCGGTGCTCATCGTCCGCGAACTTGGCGGCGGGAGGGCCGCGCAGGCGCTGTGCGCGTGGGGGCTGGCGTTCGCGGGAGTCGCGCTCGCCTTCGGGCACCTGCTGTCGACGGCCACGGTCGACCTCGCCGTGTGGACCGCGGTGCTGCTGTTCGCGGCGCGGGCGCTGCTGCGCGACCCGCGGTGGTGGCTCGCGGTCGGCGCGGTCACCGGGGTCGGGCTGTACAACAAGCACCTGGTCGTGCTGCTGCTCCTGAGCCTCGGGATCGCGCTCCTGGCCGTGGGCCCGCGCGGGGCGCTGGCCTCGAAGTGGCTGTGGACCGGCGCGGGACTGGCGCTCGCGATCGGCTCGCCGAACCTGGTCTACCAGGCGGTGAACGGCTGGCCGCAGCTGGAGATGGCCTCGGCCATCGCCGAGGGCGACGGCGCGGAGAACCGGGTCCTCCTGCTGCCCTTCCAGTTCGTGCTGCTGGGGACGTTCCTGGTGCCGGTCTGGATCGCCGGGGTCGCGGCACTGCTGCGCCGCCCCGAGTGGCGGCCGGTGCGGGCGCTGGCCGTGGCCTACCCCGTCCTACTGGTGGTCGTGCTGGTGGGCGGCGGGCAGTTCTACTACCCGATCGGGCTGCTCATCGCCCTGTTCGCGGCCGGGTGCGTCCCGGCGGCGGCGTGGGCGGCCTCGCGCGGGCGGCGCCTCCTGCTGGTCGCGGCCGTGGCGCTGAACGCGGCCGTCTCGGCGGTGGTCGCGCTGCCGCTGATCCCCGCCGCCGAGGTCGGGGACACGCCGGTCCCGGTCATGAACGACTCGGTGCCCGACCAGATCGGGTGGCAGGCGTACGTCGACCAGGTCGAGGAGGTCGTCGCGGCGCTGCCGGAGGGGGAGGCCGAAGCGGCGGCGGTCGTCACGGCGAACTACGGCGAGGCCGGGGCGCTGGAGCGGTACGGGGAGGACCTGCCGCCGGTCTTCAGCGGCCACAACGAGCTCCACCGGTACGGGCCGCCGCCCGCGTCGGCGACCGTGGTGGTGACCGTGGGGCTGCCGCTGGAGCGCGTGTCGGCCCACTTCGACGAGTGCGAGGCGGTCGCCGAGCTCGACCACGGCCTGAGCGTGGAGAACGAGGAGCAGGGGCGGCCCGTCGGCGTCTGCCGGGGGCCGGCCCTGCCGTGGGACGAGCTGTGGCCGGAGTTCCAGCACTACAGCTGACGGCGCCCCCGGTTCGCGCTACGCCCCCGGCTCATGGCCGGGGGCGTACTGCTCGGCGTACGCGCCTTCCGCGGGGACCGCGGTGATGACGTCGACCATGACGCCGTCGGGGGCCGCGACGATGAAGTGGCGCTGGCCGAAGTCCTCGGTGCGCAGCGGCAGCAGCTCCCGCAGGCCCGCCTCGCCGACGAGGCGGCGGTGCTCGGCGTCGACGTCCTCGACCTCGAAGTTGAGGAGCAGCCCGCCCTTGAGGGGCGCGCGGTGCCCTTCGGGGACGGTCGGATGGGCGCTGTCGAGGAGGGCGAGTTCGTACTGCGGCGCGTCGGGGCGGTGGAGGCTCACGTACCAGTCGGCGGTGAAGGTGGCCGCGAAGCCGAAGTGGCGCGCGTAGAAGTCGTGCGCGGCGGCGACGTCCTCGGTGGCGATGACCGGGTAGAAGCCGTTGAGTCGGGTCGCCATGGCGGTCTCCTCTGTGTCGAAGGATTTCACATACCTCGGGTATGTGAAAACGATGTTAGCATACCCCGGGTATGTGAAAGCGAGGGCGCATGGCGGGGACGAGGAGCGGGCAGCGGGCGGCGACGCGGCGGGCGCTGCTGGCGGAGGGACGGCGGCGGTTCGCCGCGGAGGGGTACCACGAGGTGGTGCTCGCCGAGGTCGCGCAGGCCGCCGGGGTCACCAAAGGGGCGGCCTACCACCACTTCGGCAGCAAGCAGGGGCTGTTCCGGGCGGTGGTCGCCGAGGTGCAGGAGGAGCTGGGCGGGCGCGTCGCCCGCGAGGCCGACCGGTTCGGGGCGCCGTGGGAGCGGCTGCGGGCCGGGTGCCGGGCGTTCCTGGCGGCCGGGGCCGACCCGGCCGTGCGCCGGATCCTGCTGGTGGACGCGCCCACGGTGCTCGGGTGGGACGAGTGGCGGGCGATGGACGAGGACGCCTCGGCGCGGCACCTCCACGACGCGCTCCGGTCCCTGGTGGAGGCGGGGGTCATCGCGGAGCAGCCGGTGGAGCCGCTGGCGCGGCTCCTGTCGGGGGCGATGAACGAGGCGGCCCTGTGGCTGGCGCGGTCGGAGGACCCGGAGGCGCTCGCGGCCACCGAGCGGGCCCTGGACCGGCTCCTCGGCGGGCTGCGCGACTGAGCCGGGTCGAGCGGGCGCGGCGCTGCGCCTCGGCCGCGGTGCCCCCTCAGCGGGCCGAGGGTACGGCGGCGAGAAACGGGCGCGGGCCCGGGCCGGGGGGCCCG
>NZ_JAJLQZ010000028.1 GCF_020991375.1 Glycomyces amatae
GCGGCCGGGGCCGCCTTCGGCTCGCACGGGTCCGGCATCCGCCCCTGCGACGTGCGGCGGCGTCGGGTCGACCGCCTATGATCGCAGGATGGTCGAGCATGCGTCCGAGGCCGTGAGCACCTTGCGATCGCTTCGGCTGCGCGCGATGCTGTCCCAGGAGGAACTCGCCTACAAGGCCGGCGTCAGTCCGCGCACCGTCCGGGGCATCGAGCTGGGGCAGGTGCGGCCCCAACCGGGCACGCTGCGACAGCTCGCCGAGGCGCTGGAACTGGGACCGGAGGCCCGGGCGCTCCTGTCGGAGGCCCCCTTCCGGCCCGCGGCCGCGCCACGCGAGCTCCCGAAGGTCCTGGCGGCGTTCGCCGGACGCGACGACCACCTGGACGAGGTCCACACCGCGGTGGAGGGCGGCGCCGCCGTCATCGCGGTCCACGGCATGGCGGGTGTGGGCAAGACCGCGTTCGCGGTGCGGGTCGCCCGGGACCTCGCCCCGCGCTGGCCCGACGGGCAGATGTTCATCGACCTCCACGGCTTCGCGGAGGCGGTGCCGACGCCCGACCCCGCCTCAGTGCTGACACGCGTGCTGCGCGGCCTCGGCGCGACCGACCGGTCCCTGCCTTCGGACATCGGCGAGCTCACCGCCCGCTACCGCAGCGTCCTCGCCGACCGCCGGGTGATCCTGGTCTTCGACAACGCGGTGGACGCCGCGCAGGTCGAGGCGCTGCTGCCGGGCACGCCGAGCAGCCTGGTCCTGGCGACGAGCCGACGCGACCTCTCGGCGCTGGCGGGCGCGTACGCCGTGCCGCTGGAGCCGCCGCAGGAGCGGGAGGCCGCGGCCATGCTGACCGCCGCCCTCGCCGGTCGGATCACCGAGGACGAGGCCGTGGCGCTCGCGGACCGGTGCGGGCGGCTTCCGCTGGCGATGGGGCTCGCGGCGGCGCGCCTGCGCAGCCGCCCGCAATGGCGCGTCCAGGATCTGCTGGCGCGGTTCACCGACGACGAGCGGCGGCTCGACGTGTTCGAGATGGGCCACCGCGGCGTCGCGGCGGCGCTGCGGTCCTCCTACCTCGAACTCGACACCGAGCAGCGGCGCCTGCTGCGCCGGCTCGCCCTCGTCCCCGGCGACGACGTCGACGTCCACGCGGCCGCCGCGTTGTGCGAAGCGGACGAGCACCGGGCGTCGGTCCTACTTGAGTCTCTTGTGGACGTCCATTTGGTGGAGACCAGGACGCCGGGCCGGTACCGGCTGCACGACCTGGTGCGGCTGTTCGCGTCCGGGCTGGCGAACGGCGAGGACACCGCGCGCGACCGCGATGACGCCCTGGCGCGCCTGTTCGACGTGTACCTCCACTTCGGCTACCACGCGGCGGCGCGGGCGGTGCGGGACGCCCCGCGCTTCGCCTCCGGCGCGGCGGCGCACGACCTCGGCCTGCCCGGCTTCGCCGACCGCGACGGCGCGCTGGCGTGGTTCCGGGCCGAACGCGCCAATCTGGAGTCCGCCGCGGCGGCGGCCGCGCGCGCCGGCCTCCACGAGCGGGCCTGGCACCTGGCCACGGCCTTCGGCGCCTTCTTCATGTACCACCGCGACCCCGCCGCCCACGCGGCCGCCAACGACATCGCCCTCGCCAGCGCCCGTGAACTCCAGGACACCTGGAAACTGGCGTACGCCCTCGGCGACGCCGGACGCCGGCTGGGCATCGAAGGCCGGCTCCGGGACGGGATCGGCCACCTCGAAGAGGCCGTCGTCCTCAAGCGGGGCTTGGGCGAGCGCGGCGACGCGGCGCTGACGCTCGTCAACATCGGCGTCCTGCACCGCCGTTCGGGCCGCTTCGCCGAGGCGCTGGCGGTGTACGAGGAGGCGCTCGAGCTGGCGGCGACCACCGATGACGCGATGGTCGCGGCGATCGTCGGCATGAACATGGTCGCTCCGCTGATCCGCCTCGGCCGCCTCGACGAGGCCGAACGCCGGCTGGCGGAGGCCGAGGAGCGGATCGACCCCGAAGACGACCACAACCGCAACCGCGTCCAGGTCTTCCGCGGCGCGCTGCTCCGCGAGCGGGGGGACGCGGGCGGGGCCGCCACGGTGCACAGGGCCTGCCTGGACGCCTGCCTGCGCGAGGGCGTCCAGGCCGGGATCACCGCGACGCTGATCGAACTCGGCGAGGACCTCAGCAGCCTGGGCCGCCACGCCGAGGCCGTGGAGCGGTTCGAGCAGGCCGCGGCGTGGTCGGAGGACATCGCCGACAGCTCGTACGAACGCGCGGCCCGCAACGGACTCGGTCGCGCCCTCACCGCGGCGGGCCGCGCGGCGGAGGCGATCGGCCACCACGAGCGGGCCGCGGCCCTGGCCGAGTCCCAAGAGGACGCCTACGAACTCGCGCAGGCCCGCCGGGGCCTGGCCGAGGCCCGCGGGCGCGAGGGCTCGGCCGGGTAGCCCGGACGGGCTCGGCGGCGGGCCGAAACGTCGATATCGGACGATCCGGCCCGCCTGGGCGGCGGGCCGAGGCGGTGCCGGCGCCCCGTCCGTCGGGTCAGCCGTTCTCGATGTGCTTGTAGCGACGCGGGACGTAGCCCTGGTTCTGGAGGATGTTGGCGTCGATGCGCTTGTGGCGCATGTCCAGCGCCGGGGTCGCCAGGTCGTAGTACCACATGTAGCCGCTGTCGATGCTCCACGAGTCGAACAGCATCACGTGGTTGTCGTAGGCGTTGACGATGTCGCCGGCCTTGAGCTCCCTCCAGAGGATCTGGCGGGAGATGTTCGGGAGGGTGCGCGTGCTGTGCCCGGGGGCGGGGCTGTGCCAGCACATCGACACGAAGCCCGAGCAGTCGGTGCGGTAGCGGTGGCAGCCGTGGACCGCGTCGGCGACGGTGGCCCCCATGTCGTACTGCACGTTCCGCTCGAACCACTCGTGCGCGCGGTTCATCACCTGCGAACGCTTGATCGGTCCGTTGTAGTCGGCGTGCGCCGCTCCGGCGAAGCCGAGGGCGCCGACCGCCGCCGCGGCCGGGAGGAGCACCGCGGTCGTCAGCAGGCGCCGCCGCGACGGGTTCGCTCGTTCGGTGTCGGTCATGGGGGTTCTCCTTCGAGGGGGAATGGTCCGCGGTGCCGGGCGGCACGCTCCACTCAGTCAAGCAATGCGGCGACACCTGATCGAGGCAAGCGAGCGGCAACCTACGGGCGGTTCTCAGGGCGCGCGACCGGGAACGCGGACCGGCGCCTCACCAGTAGATCGCGCAGGCGGTGGCCATGGAGTCGCTGACGTCCCCGTACTCGGCCAGTGAGTGCGCCGTCGCCTTGACCGCCCACCACAGGCGGGGGCTGTCCGCCCAGTGCTCGCGGACCGTCGCATACGCCGAGGGGTCGGCGGCGAGCGTCTCCGCGTCTCCCAGGAACGCCTCCTCGCCGGCGTCGCAGCGCTGCTCGTCCGCGGTCGCGATCTCGGGGACGTCCCCAGTGGAGGTGAGCACGTAGTCGACGTCCGATCCGCTGGACGCCTCGACGCCGAACACGCCCCGCAGAGTCGAGAGGGCGTCCTGCTCCCCGGCGTCGCCGATCGCCAGGGCCGCTTCGGGAACGTTGAGGACCAGGAAATTGTCGTGCCCTCCGTCGAAGAAGAACCAGAGGTTGACGCTCCCCGCCGCGCCGTCGACCGGGGCGGTGGTCTCGACGATCTCCTCCTCGATGTACAAGGTGAGGTCGAGGGCGGCACTGCCGGTGTCCAGCAGCTCGACGAGTTCGGCCGTGGCGGGGTCGGTCGCGCGGAACAGACCCATCGATTCGCGGAAGACCTCGGGTTCCGGCTCCGTGGTCGGCTCCTGCGCCGGGGCGGCGTCGGCGGTGTCCGTCGCCGCATCGGGCTCGGGATCGCCACCGGTGCAGCCGGTGAGCGCCAGGACCGCAGCGGCTGCTGCGGCGAGGGGGGTGATGGAACGCATGGGCGATCGCCTCCGTAGTGCGTGGCTTTGACCGTTCACAACGATACGGACACCGGGCAAGGGCGCTCGCCGATGAAGTCCTCCTGCGAGGGGATGGTCCGGTTCTCACCCCAGGGTGCCGATGAACCCCATGGCCGCCAGCAGGAATACGAACAGCGCGAGCCGCGCGATGAGGACCCGCGGGCGCGGGGCCGGCCCGTCGCGGAGGACTCGGACGCCCATCGGCACGAGGGCGACCGCGAGGCCGCAGGCGGCGACCACGGACAGCGGCGTGGTGCCCTTGAGGACGCCCAGCGGCAGCAGCGCCATGGAGGCCAGTGCGGCGGCCCGCGCGGTGCCGAGCAGGCCGGACCCGAACGCTTCGGAGCGGAACGCGCCGATGGCGAGCACGATCCATCCGGCCATGATCGCGACCGAGAACGCGCTCATGAGGTGCCAGGCCCCGTAGGCGTCGGCGACCGCGCCGGTGGCCGCCTCCGGCCCCTGGTCCGCGGCCAGCTGGAACGCGAGGTGGTCGGCGCCGGCGTGGAACGTCCGGGCGAACAGGCCGAAGAGGGCCATCGCGCCGCCCCACAGCGCCCAGTGGGGGCGGGTGCGGCCGATGCGCGCGGTGAGGACGGCGACGGCCGGCCACAGCAGCATGTTCCCGGCGAGGAAGCAGGTGTAGGAGGCGGTCATGAGCGCCGGGTGGGCGGCGAAGGCGCGCAGCTGCTCGGGGAAGAAGAAGTCGTGTCCGCTGCGGAGCAGGACGCCGGTCAGGAGCAGCATGGGCGCGGCGACGAGGGCGGTGCCGCCGAGCCAGCGGCCGGGGAAGGTCGTTTCGGTCATGCCGCAACGATCGGCGGGCGGGGCCGCGGCCGCGTCAGAGCAGGGGCTGGGATCGGGGGTCGGCCCGAGGTATGACGACGCCGGGGCGGGCGGGCGCTACCGTTTGGCCGTGTCCTCTCGCCGGAGCCTGCTCGCACTCGACGCCGCCGCGGCGGCCGCGGTGTGCGCGGCGTATCTCGTGTTCGCCTCGTTCGACGGCTCGGACGGCGCGCCGGTCTTCACCGGACCGGCCTGGCTCGCATGGGTCACCGCCGCCGCGGTCGGCGCGCCGATCGCGGTGCGCCGGATATGGCCCCTGCCGTGCGCGGCGGTCGTCGTCGCGGGCTGCGCCGCCGCCGCGCTGCTCGACCTCACGCGCGAGCCGTTCGTTCCGGCCGCCCTCGCCCTGTACGCGGTGGGCGCCTCGACCGGTCTCCGGCGGTCGGTGCCCGCGCTGCTCGCCGCGCTCGCCGTGCTCGGCGCCGGTCTGTTCGCGGGCCTGTACGTCGTCACGCCCTCTGAGGGCCTCTCCGGCGCCCTCGGGTTGACCGGCGCGGTCGGGGTCGTGGCCGGCGGCGGCTGGGCCGCGGGCGCCGCGGTCCGGCGCCGACGCGAGGACGACCGCCGGACCCGCGCCGGCGAGCAGGTCCGCCTGGTGTCCGAGGAGCGGATGCGCATCGCCCGGGAGCTCCACGACATCGTCTCCCACAACCTGAGCCTCATCGCCGTCCAGGCCGGCGTCGCCGGCCACGTCGCCGACGCCCGGCCCGACCGGGCCCGGGAGGCCTTGCGCTCCATCGAGTCCACCAGCAGGGAGGCCCTGACCGAGATGCGGAGCGTGCTCACCGTGCTGCGATCGGACGCCGCGGCCGGCGACCTCGGGCCGGTGCCGGGCCTGGACGGCCTGGAGGCGCTCTTCGAGCGCGCCCGCGCCGCGGGCGTGCGCGTCAGCTCGGAGGTCGACGTCCCCGCGCGGCTGCCGGCGGGCGTCGCCTTGGCGGTGTACCGGGTCGTGCAGGAGTCGCTGACCAATGTGACCAGGCATTCGCGAGGAGGGCACTGCTCCGTGAGCGTGCGGCACGACCGCGGCGCCGTCACCGCGGAGGTCGTGGACGACGGCCCGCCCCAGTCCGGCGGGGAGCCCGGGCACGGCCTCATCGGCATGCGCGAGCGCGTCCTCGTGTACGGCGGCTCCTTCGCGGCCGGGCCCGCGCCCGGCGGCGGGTTCGCCGTCAGGGCGGTCCTGCCCTATGGGAAGGACGCGACCCGATGACGGTACGGGTGCTCATCGCCGACGACCAGGCGCTGGTGCGCGGCAGCTTCCGGCTCCTGGTCGACTCCGCGCCCGACCTCGAGGCGGTCGGAGAGGCCGGTTCGGGAGGCGAGGCGGTCGCGCTCGCGGGCGCGACCCGGCCCGACGTCGTCGTCATGGACGTCCGCATGCCGGGCATGGACGGCATCGAGGCCACGCGGCGCATCGGCGCCGACCCCGCGCTGTCCGAGGTGCGCGTGCTGGTGCTGACCACGTTCGACCTCGACGAGTACGTGCACGCCGCCCTGCGGGCGGGCGCGAGCGGCTTCCTGCTCAAGGACGCTCCCCCGGCGTCGCTGCTGGCCGGCATCAGGACGGTCGCGGCAGGCGAGGGCGTCCTCGCCCCCACCGCGACCCGACGCCTCATCGAGGAGTACGGCCTCCGGCCCGAGGCCGGGTCGGCGGCCGGCCGGCGCCTCGAGGCGCTCACCGAGCGGGAGCGGGAGGTGCTCGTCCTCATCGCCGCGGGCCTGAGCAACACCGAGCTGGCCGCCCGGCTCTTCATCAGCATGGCGACGGTGAAGACCCACATCAGCCGCCTCCTCGCCAAGCTCCGGGCCAGGGACCGGGCGCAGCTCGTGATCGCCGCCTACGAGTCCGGGCTCGTCAGTCCCGGGACGGGCCCCGACCGATCGACGGACCGGCGCCGGGTCTGAGACCAGGGGTCCGGGCCGACGCCGCATCGGACCGGTCCGGACCGGGGGCGTCGGCGCTGGGGCGGACCGCTGCGGCCCGGCAGAGGCTCGCCGTCGCGCTGTCAACGAGAGCGCAAGGCGCGCAACGGGTCACGGTTCCGCGCCCGTCTCCGGTCAGGGGCGTCTTCCGGGCTCCGCGCCGACGATGAGCGATTCGACGACCTCGCGGACGGCCGAGACGTCGGGCGTCGCGCCGAGCTCCCCGGCGAACAGCAGGTGGCCGGTGCCGATCAGGGTCATGGCGAGCGTGCGCGGATCGGTGCGCGGGTCGATACGCCCGAGGCGGCGTTCGGCGTCCAGGTAGGCCGCGAGGCGGGCGCCGGCCTCGGTGAGGATCGGGATGCCGCGCGGGGTCGTCTCCCGCAGCCGGGACCGCAGGCCGTCGCGGGAGATCACGGCGCTCGCCAGGCCCAGGTTCACCGGCGTGAAGACGCGAGTGAGGGCCTCGGTCAGGTTGGCGGCGAGGGTGGCCGAGCCCGCCGACGCGGTGAGCGCGCCGATGGCCGCCTCGACCCGGGCGATGCGGTCGCGGACGAGTTCGGCGAGGAAGTCGTCGAAGTCCGCGAAGTGGCGGTGCAGCACGCCCTTCGCGACCCCGGCCTCCTCGGTGACGGCGCGGCTGGTCAGGGCGCTGGCGCCGTCGCGCTCCAGGACCCGCTCGGCGGCGGCGAGGAGCCGCGCCCGGGCGTCGTGCAGGGCCACACCGGTCGGCAAGGGTCCTCCTTCGGGCGGGCGGCGGCGGTCGCGCCCGCATTGGTGGGCGCCCGCCCAGTCTACCGCCGCCGCTCAGCCCTACTCCCCGACCAGGTCGTGCAGGTAGTCGGACACGGACCGGTCGTCCCAGGCGCCGCCGGTGAGGGCGATGTGGCCGTCGGGCCGGATCAGGACGAGTCCGTCGCGGTCGACGCCGTAGAGCCGGTGCGCCTCCCCGGTCTCGTCGAAGAGCGCGCCTCCGCTGCCGTCGCGGGGAGGCCCTGCGAGGATGCGGTGGGTGCGGACGTCGCCGCTTCGGCTCCCGTCCGCTCGCGGCGCGGGCCGGGGGCCGAAGACGAGCAGCGTGAAGTGCGGGCCGCGGAACAGGTCGAACAGCCGCACGTCCGCTCCGGTCGCCGGATCGGCGCAGCGGGCGTCGGGGGCGCGGTCGCCCGCGCGGACGCCGAGCGCCTCGTCCAGGTCGCGGGCCAGGCCGGCGCCCCGGTAGGCGATGCTCAACTGGCTGACGTCGCTGAACGGGTCCTTGCCCTGGAAGGCGCCGGCCATGCGCTCGGAGACGCGCGCGGTGTCCGAGCCGCTCCAGTGCCGGCCCCTGGCGGTGGTCGAGGCGAGCACGTGCGCGGCGACCGGCAGGCGCTCCTCCTCGTAGGTGTCCAGCAGCGCGTCGGGGGCGCCGCGCAGGACGCCCGCGAGCTTCCAGCCGAGGTTGTAGGCGTCCTGGACGCCCGTGTTCATGCCCTGGCCGCCGGCGGGCGCGTGCACGTGGGCGGCGTCGCCCGCCAAGAGGACGCGGCCCTCCCGGTAGCGGTCGACCATGCGGATGTTGACCTGGTACACCGAGAGGTAGAGCGGGTCGGAGAAGCGCACCCCGGGAAGCCCGACGCGCTCCGCGAAGATCTCGGCGAAGGCCTCGACCGACGCCGAGGACGGGTCCTGGCCGCCGTCCTGGGGCAGGGGCGCGGTGAAGAACCACGTGTCGCTCTCGGGCATCGGCGCCAGGGTCAGCGCACCGCCGGGCTCCTGGATCCACAGGTGCGCGGCCGAGTCGTCCAGGCCGTCGACGCGGAGGTTGCCGAACAGCATCCGCTGGTGCTCCCACGTCTCGCCCAGGAAGCTGATCCCCGCCCGCCTGCGCACGGTGCTGCCGCCGCCGTCGCAGCCGACCAGGTACCGGGCCCGGAGGTGTTCGCGGCGGTCGCCGCTGCGGACGGTCGCCGTGACGCGGTCGCGGTCCTGGGCGAGGTCGACCAGTTCGCGGCCGAGCTCGACGCGGACCCCGAGGGAGGCGAGCCGTTCGCGCAGGACCGCTTCGGTGAACTGCTGCCCCACCATCAGGCTGCCGGGATGCGGCGCTCCGGGGACCGGGGGCGCGTCGTACATCATCACCTCGCGCACCACCTGCCCGTCGGGGCCGTAGAAGCGCGTGGGCAGGGGCGTCTCGGCGTGCTCGGCCAGGCGGTCGCGCACGCCGAGGTCGTCGAACACCTCCTGCGTCCGGGCGCGGACGCCCCGGGCCCGCGTGCCGACGGGGAAGGCGGCGGCGCGGTCGATGATCCGCACTGCGACGCCGCGTCGGGCGAGGTCGCACGCCAGTGTGAGTCCCACCGGTCCGGCGCCGACGATGAGGACGTCGGTCGTGGTCGAAGCCTCCATGGGCATCTGCTCCTTTCGCGGCGGCCTTATAGTGACCGCTTGCCCATTATTAGCGGGCAAGCGCCCACTTGTCAATTCGGGTCCAGCGGCGCACGTCGAACGGGACGAGGAGGCGGCGCGTGAGGTTCGGTCGCGGTCAGGGAGCGGCCGGGTCCGTCGCCTCGGCGAGGCGCGGACCGCCGATGGATTCCAGACCGGCGGCGGCACCGCGCCCGTTCGTCCCGGACCGGGCGGCGTGAGCGCGGCGGCGGCCGGGGTCAGCCCGCGTCGGCGTCCGGCCGGTTCCGGGCCAGGAGCGCGGCCTTGTACGCGGTCGCGACGCGCTCGCCGTCGAGCCATTTCTCGAGCCGCCGGGCCTCGGTCTCGATCGCGGCGCGCCCGGCGGGGCCGGGGTCGTGCGCGACGACCGTCTCGACCCGGCCGGACTCGTCCACGGCGTAGGCGCCGACGATCCGCCCGTCCCACCAGACGGTGGTGCCGCAGTTGCCGTTCGCGTCGAACAGGTCCGGCGCGAGGGCGGGGTCGAGGTACCAGTCGCGGTCCTTCCAGCCCATCGAGGTCGGGTCCAGTGCGGGCAGCAGCGCCGCCCAGGGTTCGACGGGCGGTTCGGGCTCGGTGTCGTCGGGCAGCACCCAGCCGGTCCGGTCGCGCTCCAGCCGCACCTGGACCGCGCCCAGGCCGCTGAGGGCCTGCCGCATCGCGGTCTTGGTCGCGCCGAACCACCACACCAGGTCCCGTTCGGTGACCGGGCCGAAGGTCCGCAGGTACGCCGCGGCGAGCCGCTCGTAGCCCGCTGCGGCGTCGAGGGGGTCGACCGGCGCGCCCAGCCACCGGTCCATCCGCGTCCACAGGTTCCGGTTGACCCGCCAGTGGCTGCCGTTGCGCCCGCGCACCAGGTCCCCGGCGGCGCCCATCCAGGTGACGACGCGCGGGGCGACGTGGGTGAGCCCGCCGTAGGACTTGTGCTCGTACATCGACAGCCGCCCGCTCAGTTCGGCGAGCTCTTCGCGCAGCTGCTTGGCGCTGAGCTCGGGGCCCTCGGCGAGCCGGTCCAGGATCGCCGCGCGGGCGGCCTCGATCCAGGACGCGGCGTCGTCGGCGACCTCGTTGCGTTCGAGGTCCTTGACCAGCGCGGCGTGCTCCTGCCGGGCGACCCGGGCGGCGGCGCTGCCGAGCGCGGCGGGCAGCAGTTCGCGGGGGAACGCGAACAGGGTGCGGCGCATCGCGAGCTGCTTGACCACCGACCGATCCTCGATCAGGGCGCGGTCCAGGTCGGGCCGTTCGAAGCCGTCGACGCGGGCGAAGAGCGACAGGTACGGGGTGGCCTGCTCGGTCGAGTGCAGGACCGTCATGGCCCGGACCGCCGCGAGCACGTCCCCGGCGCGGTGCCCGGCCGCGAGCGCGTGCCTCCGGGCCGCGCGCGCCCGGCGCTCGGCGTCGTCGATCAGTCGCATTCCGCTCCCCCGGTTCCCTCTGCCGCCGTCGGCAGCTCATCGTAGCCACCGCGCGGCCTCGGGCCGCCGAGCGCCCGCGCCGGAATGCGGACGCCGCCGGACCGGTGTCCCGGACGGATCGGGACATGCCCGGAAACCGGCGGTCCCGCATGGCGCGCATGGAGATGCGGTCGGTGTCGTCGCTGTTCACGCGGGTGCGGAAGGGGCCGGGACGGCAGGAGGCCGGGGCGGGACCGCCGCTTGCGCTCCGCCGGGGTCCGATGTGATCCTGGCAGTCGCAGGAGGAATCGAGCACCGCGATGCCCGTGCCGGTTCCCGTTCCCCCCGACCGGAAGGGATGCCGGTTTGCACCCTCGTATCCGAGCACTCGCCGCCGCCGCGTCGGCCGCGGCCGTGAGCGCCACGCTGCTGGCCGCCGCACCCGCCGCCGCGCATCCGCACGGCGTCGACTGGGGTCCGTGCGACGGCGCCGACCCGGCCGAGCCGGTCGAGTGCGCGACGATCGAAGTCCCCCTCGACTACGACCGCCCGCGCGGCGAGCAGATCGAGATCGGCCTCGCCCGCCGCCAGGCGGCGAACCCCGACGAGAGGCTCGGCACGATCGTCCTGGGCCCGGGCGGCCCCGGCGGCTCGGGCGTCCAGTGGGTGATCGACGGGAACACGCTGACCGGCGAGGCCGCCGAGCGGTTCGACCTCGTCGGCTTCGACCCGCTCGGCGTCAACACCTCCACGCGGGTGGTGTGCGACAAGGAGGCGGTGAACGCGGTCTCCTACCTGCCGCCGGAGGACGAGGCATCGTTCCAGGCGCTCGTGGACGCCAACGGCGCCCTCGCCGAGGACTGCCGCGAGCGCACCGGGGAGCTGTTCGACCACGTCTCCAACCTCGAGACCGTCGAGGACCTGGAACGCGTCCGCCGCGCCCTCGGCGAAGGCCGGCTCAACTACCTGGGCTACTCCTACGGGACGCTCATCGGCCAGCAGTACGCCGAGGCGTACCCGCACCGCATCCGCACCATGGTCCTGGACGGCAACCTGGACCACAGCACCGGTTCGGTCTGGGGGCACATGGCGCCCATGACCGCCGGGTTCGAGGAGAACTTCATCGCGTTCGCCGACTGGTGCGAGGCCGAACCGGAGTGCGCGCTCCACGGCGAGGACGTCGAGTCCGTGTACGCGGACCTGAAGGCGAAGTCCCGCAGCGGCGAGCTGATCGACCCGTACGACGGCTACCCGCTCGACTTCCAGTTCCTCACCAACCTGTACACGTTCACCGCGCACTTCCCGCAGGCCTGGCCCCGGCTCGCCGCCGACTTCGCCGCGATGCGCGACGGCGCGCGGTTCACCGGGGCCGCGGCCGTCCGGGAGGAACCGGTGCTGGTCGAGAACCCCGGCTTCCCGATGCGGTGCCAGGACTGGGACTGGGAGGTCGGGACGTACCAGGAGCTCGAGTCGATCATGGAGGGACTGGCCGAGGCCTACCCGAACGTGGAGTGGTCGCCGGCGAACTCGAATGCGCTGACCTGCATCGGCTCGGGCATCGAGCACGTCAACGAGCACCACGAGCTGGACGTCCCCCGCAGCGCGCCGCCGATCGTGTTCGTCGGCAGCCTGCACGACTACGTGACGGTGCACGAGTGGAGCAGGACCGCGGCCGAGCAGGCCGGCGGGCACCTCGTCACGTACGAGGGCTACTGGCACGGCGCGTACGGGTTCAAGACCGAGTGCGTCGACGACGCGGTGAACGCGTACTTCGTCCACCGCGCGGTGCCGGAGGCGGACCTGAGCTGCCCGAACGCGGACTTCCCGCGCTACGGCGCGTCGGAGTCCGCGCCGCCGGAGGCGGACCGGTACTGAGCGGCCCGCGCATCTCTACTCCTCAGTGGACGGCCGGGCGGGGCGCCGAGCCGCCCCGCTCCGGGACCGGCGCCCCGTGCGCCGCCGCGAGCACGCCCGACCGCCACAGCGCCGCCGTGGCGACGGCCGCGGGGGCGGCCAGGCCGAAGACGGGCACCAGGCCCGGCACCAGGTAGTAAGCGGCCAGCAGGACGCCGACGCCCGCGCCGGCGAGCGCCGCCGCGGCCGGGCGCCCCGCCGTCAGGACCAGGGCCCGGCGCAGGAGCGCGAGGGCGCCCTCGTCGAAGTGCGACTGGAGCGGCCAGACCAGGACCGTGAGGACCCCGAGCCAGACGCCGGCGACCGTGAGGCCCCCGGCGAGGACCGGCCCGAAGGCGCCCAGGTCGAGGTTCTCCACGACCCGCCGGTCCAGGACGAGGACCGCCCAGACCAGCAGGAGGAGGGCGCCGAGCCGGTTGGCGGGGGCGAACTCGCGGTGCCAGTGCCCGCCGAACCGGGCCCGCAGGCCGGCCAGCGCGGGCGGCTCGTCGGGGTCGGTGATCGCGCGGCGGGCGTCCTCGCGCAGCACGCCGTGCAAGGCGGCCGTGGCGGGGAAGGCGCCCAGGAGGACGCCGCCGCGCAGGGTCCACGCCAGCCAGAGCAGGTGCAGGCACAGCAGCCGCAGGCCGAGCCTGCCGAACCGCTGGTACCGGTCCAGGAAGGCCGTCATCCCTTCACCGCCCCGATCATGACGCCCTTCTCGAAGTAGCGCTGGAGGAAGGGGTAGAGGATGATGACCGGCAGGGTGGAGACGACGATGACGCCGTACTTGATCTGGTCGGCGTACTGCTGGGCGTAGCCGCCGGCCCCGGCCCCTCCCGCCCCGCCGGCGCCGCCCGAGAAGGCCTGGTTGGAGATGAGGATGTCGCGCAGCACGATCTGGAGCGGCTGGAGGTCGTAGTCGCGCACGAACACCAGGCCGGTGAAGAAGTCGTTCCAGTGCTGCACCAGGTAGTAGAGGCCGATCACGGAGAGGATCGGCATGGACAGCGGCAGGGCGATCTTCAGGAAGAACTGGAAGTAGTTCGCGCCGTCGATGGAGGCGGCCTCGTGCAGCTCCTCGGGCAGCGAGTGCTCGAAGAACGAGCGGGCGATGATGAGGTTGAAGACGTTCACCGCGGACGGCAGGACGAACACGAGCCAGTTGTCCAGCAGGGAGAGGTCCCGCAGCAGCAGGTACATCGGGATGAGCCCACCGCTGAAGAACATGGTGAACGCGAAGAAGAACATGAGGACCCGCCGCGGGCGGAACTCGCGGCGCGAGAGCGCGAAGGCGGCGGGCATGGTCACCAGCAGGTTCAGCGCGGTCCCGACCAGCGCGTAGACGAGCGTGTTCCGGTAGCCGTTCCAGATCCGCTCGTCGGCGAGGATCTGCTCGTACCCGAACCAGGAGAGGTCGCGCGGCACGAGCCAGACCTGCCCGGTCGACACCATGGCGGGGTCGCTGACGGACGCGATCACCACGAAGTAGATCGGGTACAGGGCCGTGAACAGCACCAGGGCGCAGCCGAGGCCCAGGAGGACCTTGAACGCGATGTCGCCGGGCGTGTCGCGGCGGAGGGCGGCGAAGGGTCTGGTCATCGTGCTCACCACAGACTCGTGTTGGAGACGCGTTTGGCGATCTGGTTGGCGACCACCAGGAAGGCGAAGTTGATGAGGGTGTTGAACAGCCCGATCGCGGTGGCGTAGCTGAACTGGTTGGAGAGGATGCCGATCTTGTAGACGTAGGTCGCGATCACTTCGGAGACTTCGAGGTTGAGGGGGTTCTGCATGAGGAAGATCTTCTCGAAGCCGGTGTTGAGCACCTGCCCCATGTTGAGGATCAGCAGCACGATCATGGTGGGCGCCAGGGCCGGGACGTCGATGTGCCGGATGATGCTGAACCGGCCGGCGCCGTCGATCCGGGCGGCCTCGTACAGCTGCGGGCTCACGCCCGCCAGCGCCGCCAGGTAGATGATGCTGTTCCACCCGGCGTGCTGCCACACGTCGGAGATGACGTAGACGGGCACGAACGCGGTCGCGCTGCCCAGGAAGTTCGCCCCCTCCACGCCGAAGAGGCCGACGAAGCGGGTGATCAGGCCCGAGCTCGGGGACAGGAACACCTGGAGCATGCCCACGATCACCACGACCGAGATGAAGTGCGGCAGGTAGGTGGCGGTCTGGAGGAACTGCTTGCGGCGCCTGCCGAGCACCTGGTTGACCAGGAGCGCCAGCGCGATCGGGGCGATGAAGCCGACCACGAGGGTGCTGACGCTGATAACCACGGTGTTGCGGATCAGCGTCCAGAACTGCGGACTCTCGAAGAACTGCCGGAAGTACTTGAGGCCGACCCAGTCGCCGCCGGCGAGCCCGGCGGCGAAGTCGAACTCCCGGAACGCCAGCTGGAGGCCGTACATGGGCACGTAGGCGAAGACCGCGACGAACGCGATCGCCGGGGCGACCATCACCCACAGCTGCCACTGCCTGCGGAAGTGCCGGGCCGGTCCGGCCCCGGCCCGCCGCCGGGCGCGCTCGGCGCCGGCGGCGGGCCTGAGATCAGTCGCGGCCGTCATTCCAGGCTCGCCCGGTATTCGTCGTAGTAGCGCTGGTGGATCTCGACGGCCTCGGTCAGGCCGAGGCCCTCCATCTCCTCCACGTAGGAGTCCCATTCGGACTCAACGCCGCCTTCGGTGATCCAGGTGGCCCACCGCTGCATGGCCTGCCCGAGGAGGTCGGTGTGGAGCAGGGAGAGGCGGCTGGAGTCCTCGGCGCCCATCTTGATGAGCTCGCCGGGCCAGATGTCGGTGGCGGGGTCGATGTTGGCGAGGGCGTCGGTGAGCGGCGCCTCGTCCTCGACCGCCTCCTGGATGTCGACCGGGAGCGTGACCTCGATGTCGTCGCGGATCCAGCCGGGGCTGTTGTCGGCGAGGGTGGTCGTCCACTTCCAGGAGGACGAGTCGAGGGTCTCGTCCGCGGGGGGCAGCACGGTGTACGCGCCGTTCCCGAGGTCCTCGATGTTCTGCCCGAACTCGCCCCACAGGGCCTGGAGGGAGAGGTCCTGGTCGTAGAAGGCGTCGATCACCTTCAGGGCGGCGTCCTTCTTCTCGCTCTGGGCGGACATGGTGATCGTGTTGAGGCCGTAGTTGAGCGAGTAGGAGTCGTACGTCCAGGCCAGGTCGGCGGCGCTCATGGAGGCGTCGGCCGCCAGCGGGGCGATGGGCGCGTACTGGTCGGCGATCTGCGGGCCGAACCGGTCCGACGCGGTCCAGCCCCAGGAGAACCCGACCTTGGCGGTGTCGCCGTCGCCGCGGCCCACTGACTGGTAGGTCGAGTAGTCCTGGGTCATGACCTCCTGGCTGACGAGGCCGTCGGCGTAGAGGTCGTGCAGGAAGGACACGAGCTCCATGTAGCGGGGGTCGGTGAGGAAGTTGCCGACCCGGCCGTCCTCGACGAAGTACCCGGAGCCGCCGCCGTTCGTGGTGGGCAGTCCGAGGCTCCCGAGGAACACGGTGGGCTGGAAGTAGCCGAAGCCGGTCTCGCCCGCCGGGGACCAGTCGACGGGGATCTCGTCGTCGGGGTCGCCGTTGCCGTTGGCGTCCTCGTCCTTGAAGGCGAGGAGGACCTCGTGCAGTTCGTCCCAGGTGGTCGGCTGCTCGAGGCCGAGGTTGTCGAGCCACTGCTGGTTGACGTACTGGCGGGTGGCGGTCTGCGGCCAGAAGCGCCGGTAGGAGGGGAGGGAGAAGACCTCGCCGTCGGGGCGGGTGGCCATGAGCTCGGTCTCGGGCACCGCCTCGAACATGGCCTGCACGTTCGGGAGGGCGTCCATGTCGTCGCTCAGGTCCTCGAAGAGGCCGGTGAAGGTGACCGCGTCGGCGTCGGTGACGGCGTTCGTGCCGACGATGAGGTCGGGGATGTCGCCCGCGGCGAGCATCGTGGACTTCTTCTGGTCCCAGTCGGCCGAGACCTCCTCCCATTCGACCGGGACGCCCGCGGCGTCCTCGATCGCGGCCACCCAGCCCATGTCCTCCATGGGCCCGGTGAGGGGGTGCTTGACGACGAGGATCTGGAGTGCGTCGGAGTCCCCGCCTCCGCCGCCGCACGCGCTCAGCAGCAGTGCCGCCGAGGCGAGGGTGGCGAGGGCGGCGGGCCCTCTGCGTTTCGGTGTGGTGAGCAAGGCTCCTCCTTGAGTCTTGGCGTGGGGGTTCGGGTTCGCGTCAGCCGGCGGGCAGCCACACCCGCATGGCGCTGCCGCCGCGGCCGCCCCAGTCGGCGAAGGGGATGGCGGTGACGGTCAGCCGCTCGGAGGGCGGGGGTTCGTCCCCGTCCCGCGGCGATCGGTACAGGTCTGATGAGGACGGCCGGACGGCGGCTCGCACGGCGAGCCGGGGCGCCCCGGCGTCCCCGCTCGCCTCGATCGGCGCCCCGGCGTCGACCACCAGGTCGTCCAGCGGCACGTCGCCGGGCAGGTCGACCTGCTCGACGCAGTACACGACGGGGCCGCGCTCGATCGCGACGCAGCCGCGGAGGGCGTCGGCGCGGTGGTGGGCCCGGGTCCAGCGCGGGGCGAGGTCGAACGCGAGGGTGCTCTCGGCGGTGAGCCGCAGCCGCAGGTACCCGTCGGCGTCGGGCGCGGCCTCGGCGCCGTCGAGGAGGACGCGGGGCGACCAGCTCGGGACGCGGACGGCGAGCGGCAGGTCGCCGGAACCGTTGCGGCTCAGGCGGATCTCGCCGTCGGCGGGGTAGGCGGTCGCGACGCGGAGGGTGCCGCCGCCGAGGTGGGGCGGCACGTCGATCTCGGCGTCGGCGTGGAGGTGCAGGGCGAGCTCGTCGCCGGTGTCCGTCGCGACGTAGGCGCCGAGCTGGGCGATGAGCCGGGCCAGGTTCGGCGGGCAGCACGCGCACCAGTACCAGGGCCGCCGCTCGCGCGGGGCCTGCTCCTCGGAGAGCCGGTCCGGTCGCAGCTGGAGCGGGTTGGCGTAGAAGAAGCGGGTGCCGGCGGCGTCCACGGCGGCGGCCACGGCGTTGTGCAGCTCGCGCTCGATGGTCTCGGCGTAGTCGGCCGCGGAGCGGTCGCCGGCGAGGAGCATCCGCCAGTTCCAGTGCACGTCGGCGATGGTCGCGCAGGTCTCGGCGTAGGCGCGGTCCGAGGGCAGCTCGTAGTCGGCGCCGAAGGCCTCGTCGCGGTGGCGCGAGCCGAACGCGCCGGTGAGGTACATCTTGCGGCGGTGGGCGCTGTCCCACTGGGCGTGCATCGCCTCCAGCAGCGTCCGGTCCCCGGTCTCGAGGTAAACGTCCGTCGCGCCCGCGTTGAGGTACAGCTGGCGCACGGCGTGCCCGGCGACGGCGCGCGCCTCGCGGACCGGCTCGTGGTCCTGGAAGTAGGAGGCGCCGAGGTGGCCGGCCTTGAGCAGGCCGCGGCCGCGCAGGTCGATCATGCGCGCCGCCAGGTCGAGGTAGCGGCGCTCGCCGGTGTGCCGGTAGAGCTCGACCAGGGCGGTCTCGACCTCCGGATGGCCGCAGACGCCCTCCTTGCCGCCGGGGCCGAACTCGCGGTCGACGAGGTCGGCGAAGGCGCGGGCGACGGTGAGCAGGTCGTCCCTGCCGGCCGCGCGGTCGAGGGCGACGGCGGCCTGGATCAGGTGCCCGAGCGCGTACATCTCGTGCGCCCCTTCGAGGTCGGCGAACCGCTCCTTGGCGGGGTCGGCCTGGACCCAGGTCACCACGTACCCCGAGGGCTCCTGGACGCGGGCGATGAGGCCGATCGTCTCGTCGAGCCAGGCGTCCCGGGAGGTGGTGCCGGTGCGGGCGATCTCCCAGGCGACGGCCTCGATGGTCTTGTACACGTCGGTGTCGGCGACGAACCCGGGGTAGGGGGCGTCGGACTCGCCGAGCACGCGCCGGAAGTAGTCCAGCGCGGGCCCGAGGCTGGCGATGCAGTGGTCGATGGTGGCGGCGGCGTTGCGCTCCTGCATCGCGCCGAGCGGTCCGGCCGGGTTCAGGCGCACGGCGCGCACGTCCAGCGGGCGGTGCCGGGCGGCGCCCCCGGGGGCCGCGGGGGTGCGGCTCGGGGTCGTCGCGGTGGCCGGGACCAGGGGTTCGGGCACGTCTGCTCCTTCGGGTGTGGCGAGATTTCAATGAATATAGACAGCTACTTCAGCGTTGTCAATGACGAGACACGAATGAATGTGAACGTGAACCTCCGCGACGCGGCGAGCGCCGGTGAGCGCAGGGTGGTTCAGTGGAGGCCGGTGCGGCCGGCGGTCAGCGCGGCACGCCCGAGGAGGCCCGCGGGATCAGGTGCGCGCCGGTGCGGTGCACCCGGGGCGGTCCGGCCTCGCCGCCGAGGCGCTCGACCAGCATCCGCACGGCCGCGTCGACCATCGCCTCGTGCTCCGGGCTCACCGTCGTCAGCGGGGGCACGGTGAACTCGGCCTCGTCGGTGTCGTCGAAGCCGGTCAGGGCGACGTCGTCGGGGACGCGCACGCCGCCGGCGCGCAGGGCCCGCAACGCGCCGACCGCCACCGAGTCGTTGATGCACAGCACGCCGTCGAACTCGGCCCCCGAGGCGAGCAGGCCGGTCATGGCCTCGAAGCCGGGGGCGCGCCAGTCCCAGTCCGATCCGGCGACCATCAGCGCAGGGTCCGGCTCCAGGCCGTGCTCGGCGAGCGCCTCGACGAAGCCCTCGAAGCGGCGCCCGTCCGGCCGGCCGCTCGCGGTCGCGTTCCACACCAGGGCGAGCCGCCGCCGGCCGGTGTCCAGCAGGTGGCGGGTGACGGCGCCGAAGCCCTCGCGCTCCCCCATGACCACGGTGTCCAGCAGCCCGGTCGGCAGGCTGCCGAACTGCACCACGGGCCGGTCGGGGGCCTTGCCGCCCAGCAGCTCTGCGTTGACGAAGTGCGGGCAGACGATCACCCCGTCGGCGTCGGCGGTCGTCCCCCCGAACACCGCCTCGCGCTCGGACGCGGCGTCCGGGGCGATGCGCAGGGTGGTGGTGAGGCCCCGGTCCGCCAGCGCCAGGATCAGCCGCTCGGCGTTCTCGGCGTAGTAGGGCTGGTGGAGGTTCGGCACGACCACCGCGATGCGCCCGCTGCCGCCCCCGGCCAGCGCCCGGCCCGCGCGGTTCACCCGGTAGCCGACGGCGGCGACCGCCTGCCACACCCGCTCCTGCGTCGCCTTCGACGCGAGGGGGCGGCCGCGGAGCACGTTCGAGACGGTCTTCGGCGACACCCGCGCCACGGCGGCGACGTCCTCCAGGGTGGGCCGCCTCATCGCACGCCCGCCGCCGAGGTCGACTCCCGCTGCACCAGGGTGACCGGGACGGCCACCGCCGCGGGCTCCCGGTCGCTGCCGGCGAGGCGCGCGGTCATCAGGTCGACGGCGCCCCGCGCCAAGGAGACCGTGTCGGGATCGATGGTGCTCAGGGACGGCGTGCTGAACCGGCCGTCGTCCAGGTCGCCGTAGCCGATCACCGCGACCCGGCCGGGCACCTCGACGCCCGCGGCGTGCAGCCCCGCAAGCGCTCCCAAGGCGATCTCGTCGGTGCCGCACACGAGCGCGTCCACCCCCGGCCGGTCGACGAGGGCGCGCTGGGCCGCCCGGTACCCGGCGGCGCGGCCGACCTCGCCGGGGTCGACGCGGGCGATCCCGCGGTCCTCCTCCCCCTCGGCGAGCGGCCCGGGCCCGATCCGCACGGCGTGGTGGCGCCCCATCACCCGCATGTGGCGCAGCGCCAGCGCCACCGCCTGGTCGAGGTCCGCGTGCACCGCGTCGGCGCCGCCGGCCGCCGGGGGCCGCCGCGTGACGTCGACGCGGACCACCGGCCCGTCGGCGGCGGCGATCGCCGCGGCGGGGAGCGCGGGCGCGTCCACCGCCAGGAGGGCGTCGAAGGCGTGCCCGCGCTGCGCCATCACCGAGGCGAGGCGCGCGGGGTCGTCGTGCGTCGGCTCCACCGCGGCGTGCAGGCCGTGCCGGTCCAGCTCCATCACCAGCCGCTCCACGACGGCGGCGAGGAGGGGGCGGCGCAGTTCGGCGACGGCGATGCCGACCACCCCGGTGCGGCCGGTGCGCAGGGTCCGGGCCGAGGCGTTCGGCGTCCACCCCAGGTCGGCGATCGCCGCGCGCACCTGGGCCCGCGTCTCGGGTCGGATGTGCGGCTCCTCGTTGACCACGCGGGAGACCGTCTTGACCGAGACCCCGGCACGCTCGGCGACCTCCCGCATCGTCACACGCATGCGGACCAGACTAGCCCGGCCCGCCGCGGGGGCCCTGACACCGACACCGGCGGCTCAGCCCAGGGCCGCCGAGACGACCGCGGTGTCCCCGTTCAGCTCCAGCAGGTGGACCACGATCCCGCCGGCCTCGGGGGCCGGCGGCTCCGCCCCCGCCTCGGCGCACGAGAGGCCCCCGCCGCCGTCGGCGCGGATCGTCAAGGTGCAGCCGGGCTCGTAGAGCAGGCCGCCACCGCCGCCCATGCCGTTCGGGTCGGTCAGGTCCACGTCGACGCCGTCGTCGCCGACGGCGGCCGCCACCGTCCACTCCCCATCGGACCCGGTCAAGGGGAACTCGACCGAGCCGGAGAAGGACACGTCGCATTCGCCGTCGCCGCAGGACTCGTAGTCGGCGGGGTCCGCGCTCGGCGCCTCCGAGGCCTCCTCGGTGGGCGAAGGCGGAGCGGAGGAGGCGTCGGCGGTCGGCGAGGGGGAGGCGGACGCCGAGTCGTCGGCGTCCGGCTCCGCCTCGGCGCCGCATCCGGCCAGGGCCAAGACCAGGAGGAGCGCACCGGTCGCCATGCGCCGCTTGGGGAAAGCCTGCGAAATCGTCATGCGCCGATTCTAGGCGGCCGCCCGGACACCGCTCCTGGCAGCGGGCGGGGCTCGGCCTGAAGGTCATGTTCTGCTCGACCCGGATCAGGCTTCTCAACCCGCAGACGCCCCCATTTATCACAAGTGACGAACAGTGTCAAGGTCTTCTTGCCTGAAGAATTCAGCCGCACGTGGCGATGATCAAAGTGCCAGGCATCCACGGGCTGAATTCCTAGGTTCTTCGGCCCTCCTTCCGAACGGCAGGAGGCCGCCACGATGTCTCATACCAGCAAGAAGAATGCATCTACCGGCCCTGAACCGTCCAAGGGCCGTGAGGCTTTCGAGTCCGCATGGACGAGCCGACATGATCAAGCGAGGATTTTGAGCTTTGACGCGAATCGTGCCGCCGACCGGTTCCTGCGGAGAACGGCTCGCAATGAACCGCAAATCACTCGCGCCGTCAAAGCGGTCGCACTCCGAGTCGACGCCGCACTGACCGGGCTGGAGTTCCGCCTCAAAGAGGAGGAGGCGTTCAAGTCCAAGCTCGCCGACCGGCTCGACGCGTTCGACGGCGACATCGACGACACGCTCGCAGATATGCGGGACGCACTGCGGTACACCTTCATATGGCCGGCCTGCCGGTATACCGCAGGTGTCGAGCGGTCCAAGGCGACGATGCGGGGAGCGGACTACGACCTTGCCAGGTGGCGTGTCGCCTGGACGGGGCCGGGATATCGGGGCGTCAACTCGTTCTGGCACGACCGAGGCCTCGGACAGGCCTTCGAAGTGCAGTTCCATACGCCGGAGAGCTTCTCGGCGAAGATGCGGACGCATCCGATCTACGAACGGCTGCGGCTGCTCCCGCAAGGAGACCCGCGGCGGACCCGGCTCGACCGGGAACAGGAACGGATCTTCCGCCGCGTGCCGCGGCCGTCGGGGGCCGAATGCCTTTAAGATCAAATCGCTATGAGGGCGCCGCAGTATTTCTTCATCGTCAACGACTCCGAGTCGGATCGTAGGCCCAGAGGAGTGCTCCGGCGCCTTGAACTAGGCGGCACCGTCCTCGATGAACAGTACGATTTTCAACGCGGTAACTGGTACATGACCGATTTCTGGGTCCGGCACCGGATCGGCCGCAATGACCAGGACGGCATCGAAGCCACCGAGCAGGAGGCCGCGGATCTCATCGCGGTCGTCACCCGCAGGCGCGAGAAGAACCGAGGCGATGACGACGCATAGCGGTTGCAACCGATCCTGCTCGCTGAGCGTGTGCCTGTTGTAGGTCGCCGGCGGATTCCACCGCGATACGGTGCTCCCTCGAAAAATTCCGCTCCGCTGATGTCGGGGCGCGCATGCCCACAAGCCTCCTCGCCAGTGGTCAAGGCTATGTGGGATTTCAACACTCGGAGCGGTCCGGACATCTGACAAGCCGGCCAGCCGTTGTCGGGTTGCATGAGGTGCCGCTCGACGGCGCGCCACCGATGACAAACGCGACCGCCTCGACGAGTCGGCATGCCCGGTGACCGTGAATCGGCTCCGAAAACGACATCCCATCATGCCGATCCGACCTCGATCGAAGGAACCCCCTTGTCCTCAGCACCGGCGGCCGTCCCCGTCGCCTCATCCGGCCGCGCGCAAGGGCGCCAAGGCAGCCTGGAGCAGCAGTCGATCAGATGGCTGGTCAGCAGACTGGAAGGCGTCGCGCTGTTCGTGCAGAGCGCCTGGATCATCATCACCATCTCCACCGACAACCTCGAGACCGGCGGCAAGGTCTTCTTGTCGATCGTCGCGGCGTCGCATCTGGCGGCCGCCCTACTGGCGGCGACGCGAAGGGATGGCGGCCCTTCCGCGCGCGGGGGTCCGTGGTTGGTGGCATGGATCGGCGCGGCGCTGCTCACGCCGCTGGTGATGGCCACCTTGATCCCCTACGGCCAATACGGGGCGACGACCGCCTGCACCCAACTGTGCGGCTACCCAGTCCCCGTCATCGTGATGCTCGCGTTCTATCCCTGGATTCAAGCGGGATCGCCGCTCCTGGGACGTTGGGTGACCGGGTTCATCCTCGCCGGCATCGTCTTCATCCCGCTGGGAGTCATCGTCATCACCCACGAGCAGATGGCGGCGACGAACTGGTGGAGCTGGTTCAACACGATACTGAGTTATGCGGGGGCTTTCGGGCTCGGCATCGCGATCGCGATCATCTGCCGTCGCGCCGTACAGCAGGTAGGGGCTTCCTATCAACGCGCTTTCAGCAACTACGCGGATGTCATCCACAGTGATGTGGGATCCGCCCTCAGCGCTCTGTACCTACAGGGCGGCAACTGGTCGATCGAGTCCGTACGCGAGACCCTTCACGATCTGGATTACAACGTCCGCAGCAAGCAGCGAAGATTCGAACGTTCGCTGAACGAGTCGGTGTACCTGGCCGACCTGGTCCAGCAGGTGTACCTCTCCCACAGCCGCTGGATCAAGGGCTTGGCGCTGCCGCAGGTCGGCGACTGGTCGGTGCCCGGTCATATCGCACTCGACATCGAGCTGACACTCGCGAGCTTTTTGAAGAACGTCCTTAAACACGCTTCCGGATCGAAGGCCCGCATCACCTGCGCCTTCAACGAGGGAGAACTCCGCATCGGAGTGGAGGACCAAGGAGCAGGTTTCGATCCGGCCGTGTTCGACGTGCCCGACAACGACCTGCACAAGCGGCGCCAGGCGGCACGCGAGCTCGGCGGTGACGTCGAGGTCGGCTTCACCGATGGCCGCACCCACATCGAATTGGTCCTTCCCTTGCAGCAGGACGCGAACGGCGAGGAGAAACGGTCATGACAAGTGTGCTGCTCGTCGAGGACCAGGCCCTCGCCGGCTTCAGCGCGAGGGCATTGCTCGAGGGACACGGCATGTCGGTCGACTACACCGAGGACCCCAGCTCGGCAGTCGACATGCTGCGCGACGGCGCTTACGACGTGGTCGTCGTCGACATTCATCTGCGCACACCGGCGCAGACGTACGAACCGGTGAAACCGCTCGGAACCATGCAACGGATTCGCCATAACTTTCAGGTCTCGGGATTGAAGGTGCTCGCCGAGAGCGAGCGCCTCCGCAAGCGCCCCGGCCGAGTCGTGTGGTCGAGTGGCGAGGCCGATCGAAAACTCCAACTGGCCTTCGCCTACCAGGATCTTCGCGTGCGATGCTACTGCGACAAACATCCGAGACAGCATCATGTCAGCCGGCCGTCGCAATGGGAACTCGTCCACGCGATCGAAAACGCCGAGCAAGGGGCCCCGTTCCAGAGCGAACTGGCGTCGCTCTTCCTGCCACCGATGAATGAGCGGTCGTATTTCTCACGTCTTTTCGAGAAGCCCGCATGGCCGGAAATCTGGGAGGCGCTGGCATTGGGGTACCGCAAGAAAACTGAAATCGCCGCCGTCTTGGGATACGCGCCCCGATCGATCCGCAACGAAATCGATGAGATGCTCGACACCGTCCAGGAGATCAATCCGGGTTTCCATGCAGCGACATCAGCTCGGAGCAACGAGAGTGGCAGGCGAAATCAGGCCCGGTTCGGACCGGTGGCGGAATACGCGGCAAAGAATCAGGCGTACTTCCTCGACGAGACCGTCCAGATCCTGGCCCGAGAAAGGTTCAATCGATGATGCGCGATCACTTCTTGAGAGCACGCCGCCATGCCGCATCGGTCCTCGTCGGGCTGTGCGTCGTCGCCATCGGGGTCGTACTGCTCGTCAAGCTCATGACGACGACGCCGGTCGAGGTCAGTGGGACCGTGGCCTGCCAATCGGGAGCCGATGTCCAGGGACTCTGGATAGAGACCGCTCCTGGACGGGGAGAGATGCACTGGCCCGAAGAGACGGAGAAGGCTCCCGTCGTGAATTACCGTGCCGAGATCTACGCCAATAGTTACAAAGTCGACGTCGGGTGCGGCGGCACCCACGAACATTGGCTTACCGTGCCCAAGTCGGAGCACGTCTCGGGCGTCAGCAACGACTTCCTATGCTTCGACAATCCTGAAAATCCCAAATACGGCAGTTGCGAGTTGCTGCCGAGGTGAGGCAAGGATCTGATCCGAACGAATTCGTCATGGGTTGCAACCAAGCCTGCGAACATCCGGCTTTCCGCGTTACATTCCCCACCGTCGACGGTGACCTACCGCGTCGTCAGTTTGCGATAGCGTTGACGGGCGTGTCGCCGCACATCGTTCGAGGAGGTGCCGATGGCGTCTCGGCTTCGTCTGCCGCGCAATCTGTTCGAGCTCACCACCTCCAGCGATCACGCCGAGCTTCATGTCGCGGTGCTCCAGGTCTTCGGGGCCGCTTCCGAGAGACTGGAGACCGCCCTCACCCGACAGGCGGTTCGCGCCGCGCTGGTGGACGTGGGCTGGCTCGATCCCGTCTCGGACGAGGACCTCGCCGCCCGGTTGAAGCAGTTCGAGCGGTGGGGCCTGATCGACATCGTGCAGGACCATTCGCTCGCCTACCGGTCGGCGGCCGACTTCGAGCGGAACAACCTCCAGTACTCGCTGACCAAGCACGGCGAGGCTGCGCTGACCGGCATCGAGAAGGCCTGGGAGGTCCTCAACACCGCGGGCGCGCTCCAGACTTCAGTGCTCGACGCCATCGCGGACCGGCTCGACGACCTGCATCGCTGCCTGAACGATCCGGGCGCCGGTGACCGGGCCGTCTACACCGCCCTGTTCGAGTTGGAAGGGCACCTGGAGGCCCTCAAGGGCAATGTCTCCCAGTTCAACAACCGGCTCCAACAGCTGCTGGCGCCGCAGCGGCTCTCGCTGGACGCGTTCATCGACGTCAAGACCGCCACCATCGCCTATCTGGAGGAGTTCTGCGCCAACCTCCCTGTGCGCGCCGCGCGCATCCGCGAGGCGCTGGCGCGGGTCGAGGCGGACGGTGCCGAGTCGATGCACAAGCGGGCCCTCGCCGGAGCCGAGCTGCCGCCGAGTCTCGGGGAGGACCACCGCGACCACTGGCTGGAGCATCGGTCGCAGCGTTGGGAGGGCCTACGGGCGTGGTTCAGCGGGGAGGAGCCGCGGGTGCGGCTCCTCGGCGACATCGCCCGGCGGGCCATCAACACGCTGCTGTTGGTGCTCGAACGCATCGACGGCGAGCGGCGCCGGTCGGCCTCGGCCGTGCAGGACTTCCGGGTGCTGGCCCGGTGGTTCGCGGCCACCGACACTGAGGCTGAGTCGCACCTGCTGGCGGACGCCGCGTTCGGGCTCGGGTCGGCCCGCCACGCCCATCTGGAGTTGCCCGATCCCGAACTCGCCGGTGCACACCAGTCGTGGGCGGAGGCGAGCGTCGAGGTCGATCCGGTGCTGTACACGGCCGGGCGCTCGAGCACCGCAGGCAGGACGGGGAAGGTCCGGGACGTCGCCGAGCTGCGCCGCGCCCGCAGGAAGGCGGCACAGGAGGAGCGGGCGCAGCTGAGGGAGGCGTGGTCGCTGCTGCACACCGGCGGGCAGGTCAGGCTGTCGGACTTCGGGACACTCGACGCCGACCGGTTCTCCCGGCTCTTGGAGCTGCTCGGCGCCGCATGGCAGACCGAGCCGGGACCGGGCGGGGTGCGGAGGGCGCACTCGGCCGACGGGGGCACCGTCATCGAACTGGTTCCGGCGCAGGGCGAGTGCGTACTCAAGATCGCGCACGGCACGTTCACCGGCCCTGACTGCTCGGTGACGATCGCTCCGGCAAGGAGGTCGTAGTGGCGAACCCGAAGAACCTCGCCGCCGCCGAGGAGGCCCGCGACTTCGGTCGGGCCGTGCGCACTCTGCTGCGCCGGCCGCTCCTCACCGCGCGCGCCGACATGGACGCGTTCGCCCTGGTGCGCCGCCACCGCAGGCAGGCCGGAGACTGGTTCGCCTACTACTGCGGCTGGCGGCTGGAGGTGGACTCCCGTGCCGGATACGCCCGGCTGTTCAAGGCGGTCGAGCCGCGGCTCGACCGCCCACTGCGGCGGCCCCGCGGGTCGCTCGCGCCGTTCGACCGGCGCCGTTACGTCCTGATGTGCGTCATCGCCTCGGAGCTGCTGCACCATCCGGTGACGGTGATCGGGCGCCTGGCCGATGACGTCGCGCGCGCCTGCGCCGACGACGCGGGACTGCCGGACTTCGACAGCTCCGTACGCGCCGAGCGGTCGGCGTTCGTCGACGCCGTCTTGACGCTCGTCGGACTCGGCGCCGTCGAGGAGCTCGACGGGTCGGCCGACCGCTTCGCCGCCGACGCCGCCGAGAAGGTGCTGCTGCGCGTCCACCAGGCGGTGCTGCTAGGCCTGCTCGCCTCTCCCACCGCCCCGTCCCGGCTCGGCGGCCCTGATCTCGCCGAGCTCGTGCGGGACCGCCGCTTCGATGTCGAGGCTCCCGCCTCCGACGATGACCGGTCCCGGAGGCTGTTCACCGAGGTGCTGCGTCGCCGCCTGTGCAGGCGGCTCGCCGAGGAGCCGGTCGTCCACTTCGCCGACCTCTCGGCGGCCGAGATCGACTACGCGCGGTCGTTGACCGGGCGCGCCAATCTGGCCAAAGCGGCCGAACTCGTGGGCATGGTCTGCGAGGAACGGCGCGCCGGCCTAATGTGGATCGACAGGGAGAAGATCGCCACGGACCTGTCGTTCCCCGACGGCGGGACCGTCAAGCAGGCGGCCCTGTTCGTCCTCGAAGCGCTCCAGGGCGGTGTCACCGGGCGCGAGGCGCTGGTACGGACCATTGCGGAACGCTTGGAGGCGAACTCGAAATGGGCCAAGCAGTATCGCGTCGACGGCGGCGCGACCCGGTTGTGCGAGGAGGCCCTTGGCATCCTCGTGGACTGCGGTCTGGCGCGAAGCGATGGAGGCGCCGTGCGGCCGATGCCCGCCGCCTGGCGGTACCGGATCGGCGAGATCCAGACCAGAGGAGGCGCCCGTGACGAGTGAGACGACCGGCAGGTGGCGGCCGAACCGCGCGGGCATCCTCAACGTCTGGCGCTACTACGACGAGGTGTTCACGTTCCATCGCGGACGGCTCCTGTTGCGGGGCCCCAACGGCTCCGGCAAGTCCAAGGCACTCGAACTGCTCCTCCCGTACCTCCTCGATGCCGACCTCTCCCCGCGGCGACTGTCCACGTTCGGCAGCGGCACCTCGCGCACCATGTACTGGAACCTCATGGGCGAAGGCGTCGAAGGGTCCACCCGCTCCGGATACCTGTGGGTCGAGTTCGCCCACGACGACGGCACTCATTTCACCTGCGGTGTGCGGCTGTCCGCGTCGAAGAACGACGGCAACAAGCGTGCCAACCCGAAGTACTTCACCACCACCGCCCGCATCGGCGAGGATTTGACGCTGATCGACTCCCAGAAACAGGCGTTGTCCTTGAAGGAGCTCGAGAAGGCGCTCGTCGGCAACGGTCAGCTCCTCGATCGCGATTCCTACCGTGAGACGGTGCGCAAGCGCCTGTTCGCGAACCTCAGCCCGGAGCGGTACACCTCGCTCATCAACGCGCTGCTTCAACTGCGCACGCCGAAGCTCTCAGAGCTGCTCGACCCGGGGACGTTGTCGACCATGCTCTCCCAGGCACTCCCGCCTCTGGCCGAGGACGAGCTGGCCGAGATCGCCGAGGGCTTCGAACGGCTCGACCGCCGCACCGATCGGCTCGCGGAACTGACCGCCCAACGCGACGCCGCGCAGCGCCTGGACCGCTCGCAGCGGACCTTCGCCCAGCGGGTGGTCCGCACCGCCGCCGACGCGGCTACCGGCGCGGAATCACGCCGGGAGAGGGCCACGGCCACGGTCAAGCAGCACGCGGAGGGCCTGGAGGCGGTGAAAGCGGCCGTGGCGGCCCACGCCGCTGAAATCGAGACCGCCGAAGGCGAAGAGGTCCGGGCTCAAGCCGAGGTCGAGACGCTGACGCAGGATCCGGCGTACAACGCCGGAAAGCAGCTGGAGACGGAGGAGACGCAGGCCGCGCGTCTCCGCGACGAGGCCGGACGCCGACAGGCGGATCTCCTTCGCGAGCAGCGTCGGCTCGGTGAGTTCGCCGAGCGGTATCGAAGGGCCGCAGGACAGGCAAAGGAGGCCGATCGGGCCGTCGAGCGCGGCGTGGACGAGGCCCGGTCCCGATCCGAGGCCTCCGGCATGGGCGTGACCTGGTCGGCGCTGGTCGAAACGGTCCCCGAGGAGGCGAAGCGGCTCCTCGCCGCTGCCGTCAAGGCGGCGAAGCGGGACATCGAAGCGTGCAAGGAGGCGTCGAGGGCGTGGAGCGCCGCGAGCGACCGCCGCGACACCCTCGAGGATCGACGGGACGAGCTCCGAGAGCGGCACGACGACGCGATCGCCGCGCAGGAGCGAGCGGGCGTCGAGCTCGAGGACGCTCACACCGATCTCGCGGCGGCCATGGAGGATTGGGCGGCGGGGTGCGTCGAGCACGTCTTCGACGACGACGCCGTCACCGCTCTCGCGGAAGCGCGGAGTCGGGCCGAGGCCGGGGAGGTCGCCGGCGGTGTCTACGCCGCCGCCGCCGAACGCCTCGCCGGGGCGCGCAGCCGGGCGCAGGGCCGCCTGGACGAATGCGGCACGGCGCTCGCCGCGGAGAAGGCCGAACTCGAAAGGCTCGAGTCCGAGACGCAGCTGGCTCCGGACCGCCCGTCCACTCGCGGCAGCGACCGTACGGACAAGACCGGTGCCCCGCTCTGGCGGTCGGTGGACTTCACTGAAGGGCTCACCGAGTCCGAGCAGGCGGGAGTCGAAGCGGCGCTGGAGGCCTCGGGGCTGCTCGACGCCTGGATCAATCCCGACGGCTCGATCGAGACCGACGACGAGGACACCGTCGTCGGCATCGCCTCGCCTGTCTCCAGGCCGCTGTCGCGGCTGCTGCGGCCCGACACGACGGGAGAGCTCGAACCGGCGGTCGTCGCGTCGCTGCTGGACGGTATCGCCGTCGAACCCGACGCCGCGGCGACGGCGGTCATCACCGCCGACGGCTCTTGGCGGCTCGGCAACGCGGCCGGGCGCTGGTCCAAGACGCGCTCGAAGTTCATCGGCGCCACCGCGCGCGAACGCCACCGCGCCGAGCAGATCGCCCTCACCGCGGCCCGCGTCGCAGCCGCCGAGCAGTCTCTCAAGAACGCTCGGGTCGCCCTCACCGAGATCGAAATGCGTCGAACGCGGCTCGACGCCGAAGCAGCCGCGATCCCCGGGTTCGAGGCGGTCGAGTCGCGGCAGACGGCGCTCGCCGCCGCCGAGCAGCGGGTCTCCACCGCGTTCTCCCGGCTCACCGATGTCGAAGGCGAGATCGCCGAGAGCGAGCGAAAGGCGCGGGAAGCGCATCTGGCGCTCATCGAGTTTGCCTCCCGCCACAGGCTTCCCACCGCGATGGACGAGTTGGGCGAACGCGGCGAAGCCGTCGACTCGTTCAACGAGGCGGCACGCGAGTGGATCGACGCCCTCGCCGAGGCCTCCCGCCGGCGAGAGGCGCTCGCCGGCCTCGACGCAGACCGGGCCGAGCAGGAGGAGCGGACCGGCGAGGCGGCCGAGGCCGCGACCGAAGCCGCAGCTGAAGCCGAGGCCAAAGACCATGCGGTGCGAGCGCTCCGCGACAGCCTGGGCGACACCTACGACGAACTCCTCGAACGCATCGGCCGGGCCAAGCGCTGGCGCAAGGCGCTGCACGAGCGCCTCACAGAACTCCGCAAAGCACTGTCGAACGCCCAGATTCAGGCGACCCGGACAGAGAAGGACCTCGAAGCGGCCCAACAGCAACAGACCGAGGCCGCCCGAGTCCGCGACCGCGAGTTCGCCGCGTTCCGGTCGGTCCTCACCGGGCAGCTCGGCGCCGACGCCCGGCTCGAGACCGACCTCGCCGATGACGCCGGTGTCGGTCAGACCCTCGAAGCGGCGCGCCGCGCCGCCGAGGCGCTCGCGAGCGCCGAGACCGGCGAGGCACCGGTGAACCGGGCGATGCAGCGGCTCAACGAGGTGTTCCAGGAGCAGCGTCCCCGTCTCGCCTCGTTCGCGGAACTCGCCTTCCGCGAAACGGGAAGGCTCAGCATCCTGACCGCCGAGGTCGGCGGCGTCCGCATCGGGCCGCGCGCCCTCTACGACCGCCTGGCCGCAGCCCACCAGCAGGCCAAGGAGGAGTTGAGCGCCGACGAGCAGCAGCTGTTCACCGACATCCTCACCGGGCAGGCCCGCGACAACTTCGCCAGGCGCATCCGCGAGGCCAACCGGATCATCAAGCAGATGAACGAGCGGCTCTCCGGCGTCAAGACCGCCTCGCGGGTGTCGGTGAAGCTGCGCTGGCAGGTCCGCGAGGAGCTCGACGAGCTGGCCAAGGAGGCGAGGGATCTGTTCCTGCTCCCGCCGGAGAAGCTCACCGAGGCCCAGGAGGGCACGCTGCGGAGGTTCCTCGGCGGCCGCGTGGACGCGCTGCGGGACAGCGACGACCCGCAGCCGTGGAGCCTCCAGTTGCAGCAGGTGTTCGACTACACCGCCTGGCACGAGTTCAAGGTTCTCATCGACCGCGGCGAGGGCTGGAAGCCCTTGTCCAAGCGGCTCCACAGTGCGCTGTCTGGCGGTGAGAAGGCCATCGCGCTGCATCTGCCACTGTTCGCGGCCGTCGCCGCGCACTACGAGACGGCCCCGGCGGCGCCGAGGCTGATCCTGCTCGACGAGGTATTCGTCGGGGTGGACCGGGCGAACCGGGGCCAGATCTTCGGGCTCATGTCCTCGCTCGGCCTGGACATGGTGCTCACCTCCGACCACGAGTGGGGCGAGTACGCCGAACTCGACGGCATCGCCGTGCACCAGATCCTGCGCGGCGGCGAGGACGACGGCGACGCGGTGACCACGGTGCGGTACACCTGGGACGGCTTCGAGATGGTGCCCGACGAGGACGAGGACCTCGTGTGATCCCGCGGTACCTGCGCGACCCGAACCTCGAGGTCCTCTGGCGCGAGCTGCACCGGCGCATGTCGAGCGGCAGGCCGGTCGCCTCGATCCGGTTGCGGGGCCTCACCGAGCCGCAGCAGCACGCCATCGCCGAGGCGCTCGGGCTCGACGAGCTGCCTTCGGCGACGGCGAGTCTCGGCGTCGCGATGCTCGAGTCCCGGATCGGCGACCTCAGGGCGGTCGTCACCGAACTGGTCGGACCACTGGGCGACGCCGCCGGTGACCGCGCGAGAAAGGCGGCCGACCGCGAGGCGTTGTGGCAGTGGTTCGAAGGCCATGAACTCCTGGCCGCGCGCCCCGCGCTCAGGGAGTGGGCCGGCCAGGTCCGCGCCGCCGGGATCGTCGACTCGGTGGACCGTACGCGGTCGCTGCTCGAGGCGGCCCTGCGTGTTCTCGCAGTGCTGCCCGTGGACGGCGTCGCGCTGCCGGTGCTGGCAGACCGGTGCTTCGGCGACCCGCACCGCCTTGACAAGGGCCGCCTGCCGGGCATGGTCTTGAAGGCGATCGCGGTCGAGACGGGCGCGGCGGATCCGGTCGGCGCCGAGGACCGGCGCCGGTTGTGGGAGTCGGCCGGCGTGGTCCGCGACCAGTTGTCTTCGCAGGTGCTGGCGGCGGGGATCCGGCCTGGTGGCGACGGCGCCTTGGCGGTGGCGTTGCGGGCCTTGGCCGGTGCCGGGCACGCGGCGGCGGTGACGCTCGCGCAGGTGCGCGCGGTCGAGGTGCTGGCCGTCCGAGACGCGAGGACCGTCTCCGTGGTGGAGAACCCCTCGGTCGTGCAGGCCGCGCTCGCCGCGTTCGGGCCTTCGACGCCGCCGCTGGTGTGCGTCTCGGGCTGGCCGAGCGCCGCGGCGATCCGGCTGCTCGATCTTTTGGGCCGCAGCGGGTCCCCACTGCGGTACCACGGCGATTTCGACCCGGCGGGCATCCGCATCGCCGCGATGGTCATGGAGCGGTTCGGCGCGCGGCCGTGGCGGATGGGCGCCACGGACTACCTCGCCGCGCCGGTCGACGGGGTCGGATTCGCCGCCGAGGCCGTCTGCGAGACCCCATGGGATCCCGCTCTGGCCGTGGCGATGCGGCGGCGCCTGGCCGCGGTCAGCGAGGAGCAGCAGATCGAGGCGCTCCTGGCGGACCTGGCCTGAGGTCGGGCCTCGGCCTCGTCGGCCGCTTCTCGGGCGGTCTGCTCGGCGGACGGCAAGAGTCACTTACCGATCCGCACCGCGAACACGGCCCGGACCGCGATCGGGGAACGGGCGGTTCCTGGCGCCGCAGGCTACGGGATCAGCTTTCCGACGGTTTCCAGAGTCGGTCCATCGGTACGACGTAGAGGCGGTCGTCGTAGCGGTAGGCGCGCCGGCCGAGGTTCAGCAGCACGCCTGCGGTGAAATCCTCGCCCAACCGGTCCCGCAAGAGGCGCAAGCCGGTGAAGTCGGCGTCCTTGACCGTCGACGACGCCTTGACCTCCACACCCGCGACGGTGCCGTCCCGTGTCTCCGCCACGAGATCGACTTCCTTGTGGTCGCTGGTCCGGAAGTGGGAGAAGCTGACGGGAAGCTCCGACCATCCCGCCTGCTTCAAGATCTCGTTGACGGCGAACGTCTCCACGATGTGGCCGAACTCCGTCAATGTCGCGGGCTTGCGGAGTTCCAAGCGGCGCCGGTCGACGCCGAGAAGGCGGGCGGCGATGCCGCTGTCGATCAGATGCGTCTTGGGGGTCTTCGCAAGCCTGGCCCCGAGCATGCGGGCGAACGCGGGCAGTCGGTGTATCAGGAACACCGATTCGAGCAGCTTCACGTAATCGCTCAAGGTGCGCGCCTCGCTCCCGAGCTCGCCTGCGACCGAGGCGACGTTGAGCACTTGGCCGGTGTGCGCCGCGAGTCGGCGGGAGAGGCCTTGCAGGAGACCGCGCTGCCGCACCCGTCGTATGTCCAGGACGTCTCGGAGCACGATCATCTCGACGAGGTCGTCGAAGTACCGAAGCCGCGCGCTCTCAGTGGGGGCGGAGACCTCGATCGGCATGCCGCCCGTCAGGACCGCGTCGGTGGGCGCAGTCGCGCGACAGGGTGCTCTTGCCGACGGCGCGGATGCCGGTCAGCACGACCACCGGCGACTCCTCGAGGCGTCGGTCGAGCACGGGGGCGAGGTGCCGAGCGACGAGCGATGGGTCATGCGGCGGCATCGGCCCTCATTTCTCTGCGAATCAGCCATGGGGTGGCTGACATTCGGAAATAAATCACTGGGGCCTCGGGCTCGGCGCGCCGATGTCGCGGCGGCGCGGGTCGCCGGACCGGGCCCGGCGGACGACGCCCATCGCGTTGCCGTAGATGATCCGCGCCCAGGGGTCGATGGGGTGGATCCAGCCTTCGAGCCAGGACGACTCCGGAGGCGGGTAGAAGCGGCCGGCCCCTTCGATGGTGAGGATGCGGTAGGGCGCCTGCACGCCGTCGTCGAGGACCACGCGCACGGTGTTCGGACGGCGCGGGTCGTCGCCGTAGACGGTGAAGGCCATGGTGCCCGCGAATCGGAACTCGCCGAGGCGGTGCGGGGTCTCCGCGGTTTCGGGGCCCGCAGTGTCTCGGTCGCTCATGACGACCGTCCCCCTGCCGTGTGGGCACGGAAGCCCGACCGGTACCAGAGGGCGCCGACGCGTTCGAGGACGAGCAGGCGGCCTTCGAGGTCGATCAGACCGGCGTGCTCGGGTTCGACCATCAGGCGCGGGTCGGTGTCGAGCGCGACGACGACGCCGTAGCGCACGGTCGAGCCGGTGAAGTCGATGCCGACCGCGTCGCCGAGGCCCGGCCAGGTGACCGTGGCCGGCAGTCCGGCTATGTCGATCTCGCCGAGCACGTCGACGAGCGGTGTAGTCCGGGTTGGGTGCTGCGGCATGGCCGCCTCCGTTCGAGACCGGATTGGAAGCGGCGAGAGGAGGCCCCACCAGCGGCAGCGCCGAGCCGCCTCCTCTCGCCCGCCGATGAACCCCACCGCTCACCGACAGATCGAACTTAAGGGAGAGCGGCGGCGATTCCTAGCCTCTGACCTGGGGTTTAATTCAACATGGCTGGGCACTGTGAACTGAGGGGTTCCGGCTTGCAGTGGTCATGAGCGGTTGCGCTGAGAAGTGTCGATGATCGACACCGAATATGAGGACTGAGCGCGGAACCCCGTCTCGACATGGGCGGGCCGGGCCCGCTCTCGCGGACCCGGCTCGGTGTCGATCGGTTTGTTTTGTGTTGGCGCTCTGTACGTCTGCCGCTGGTCGCCTGGCCTTGCGGCACCTGGTCGGGTGTGTCAGCACCGGAAGGTGTCGGCCGGGAGGTGCTTGCGCCGTTCAGCGCTGAGCGGACTCCAGCAGGGCGGTGAAGTCGCCCTGGGTAAGCCCGAGGACCGGGGAGTCCTCGGACAGCTTGGAGTCGCGGACCTCGAACCCTGCCCCAGCGGCGCGAGCCTCTACGCAGTTGCTTCCAGCATCTCCGTTGCCGGAACGGCTGGACTTGCGCCACTTCGATGTCGTCATAACAAGTAGAAATCCTTCATCGGTATCGCCTTCTTGACGGACTCGTCGACCGCAGTCTGGAAGGAAGTGACCGTCTCCGGCACCTCCAGGTAGCGAGCCCCTTCAAACGATTCTACGTAGACCGTCTTCGGGAACTCTCCTCCCTCGAACTCGAAAATCACGAACGCGCTTCCGGCACAACGGAATGAGCCGACCTCAAAAGGCACCACGAGGAATTTGAAGAGTGAGTAGTCCCGATCGAGCTGCTTGAGGTGCTCGACCTGGGCGGACATGACCTCCGGCCCACCGATCTGCCGCCGCAGCGCGGCCTCCGAGGTCAAGTAAACCACTTCCGGAAGCCAGTCCCGCTCCATGAAGTTACTCTGCCGATCTTGTCTGAATCCGGCCGCTCCGGCAGGGCCCTTCCGATCAGGTGCATCGTCATCCCTGATCGCGGCGTTGTAGTCGGGGGTCTGGAACAGACCCGTGACCAGCTCCGTCTCGCAGATCATGATCTTGGATGCTGTGAGCTCCATTTGAAGGAAGGTGAAGAACACCGAGGGGATCTTGAAGGAGTGGAAGAGGTCCGGGGTCTCGGAGGACTCCGCAAGACGAACGAGGTTCTCCTGCTCCTCCGGACTGAGCCCGTAGACGCGACCGAAGGCGAGCATGTCGGCCCACTTCACCTGCGGCGAACGGGCGTGTTCAAGGTCCCTGACCTTCGAGACGCTCATCTGGACTCGATCTGCGACCGCCTTATGGGTGAGCCCTGCACGCTTGCGGTACTGCACGAGCAGCCGTGCGATTTGGATGATGGTGAGGAATGCCTTCGCGCTCATGTGACCCAGGGTCGCAAAGAGACAACCGAAAGCACAACCTCGACATCGCCTGCATGACGCCGACCTTTCTCGTAAGCGCCTGCGTAACCCGGTGAGCGTCGGATATCCGACAGCACAGGCAAAGCCCGCGGTGCGACGTGCGACTACCGATCGCCTTCGGAGTCGGTGAGGTCGAGCCGGGCCAGCGCCTCGGCGATCTCCAAGGCCATCTCGCTCTCAGGTCCGTCCACGATGCACAGATCCGCGTGAAGCGGTTCGAGCACTTGGCGCGCTGCGCCGACACGCCCGATCGAGGAGAGCAGCATGCCGATGTCCTGGCGGAGGCCGATCGCCTCGTCGCTGACGTCCCCCTGCTTCGTCCGCACCTGGCGGAGCAGCGACTCGAACTCCTGCAAGGCGGCGGTCGCCTGCCCGATGCTGACGCGGCAGTGCGCCGCCTGGTAGCGGCAGGCCCGCACCGTGTCTCCGGCCGGGCCCTCGATGCGGCTATACGCCTCTGCGAGCGCGTCGAACTCGGGCAGCGCCCGCCGCTGGTCGCCCCCGAGGGACAGCACGGCGGCACGGTCCTTGCGAAGCTTCAGGACCAGGCTGTGGTCCGCGCCCAGCGCCTCCTCCGCTTGGCCGATGATCGCATCGAGGACTTCGGCGGCCTGGGCGAATCGCTCGTCTTCGAGCAGCGCGCGCGACCGTCCGCGCGCCTGCCTGATCGCCTGCCGCAGCCCGTCGGGCACGGGCGTCTCCGGTCGGGCCCGCAGCTCCGCCTCCGCGGGTTCGGGTTCGACGGGGTCGGCCTCGGGCCTCGGACGCGGGGCGTAGGGCATCCGGTAGACGCCCGTGGGGTCGGGGGCCCCGGCCGGGCCGTGCTCCCCCGGCTCCGACCGGCGGCCGGGCGCAGGGAGCAGGGGCAGCAGCCGCTCGTACACCTCCTGCGCGTCGGCCGGTCGCGATTCGGGGCGCTTGCGCAGCAGATGGAGAACAAGAGCTTCGACCGCTTCGGGGACGTCCTCTCGCAGTTCGCGCAGCGGGATCGGCGCCGCTTCGACGTGCTGTCGCATGAGTTGCAGCGCATCGCCTTCGAAGAGCGGCGTCCCGGAGACCAGTTCGTGGAGGATGCAGCCCAGCGCGTACAGGTCGCTCTGCGGCGTGATGCCGTGCCCGGCCTGGCACTGCTCGGGCGACATGTACTGGCTGGTGCCGAGCAGGCTGCCCGTCCCGGTGAGCTGGGTGGCGTCGGTGCGGAGGACGGCGGCGATGCCGAAGTCGAGGACCTTCACCGTGCCGTCGCGCGAGACCATGATGTTCCCGGGCTTGAGGTCGCGGTGGACGGCGGGCAGCTCGTGCGCGTGGGAGAGCACCGTCGCCACTTGAGCCGTGACGGCGACGGCCCATGAGACCGGCAGCGGCCGTACCGGATCGATGTAGTCGGTCAGGGAGACGCCCTCGACGAGTTCCATGACGAGGTAGAGCCGGTCGTACGACTCGTCGAGCACCGCGTCGTAGATCTGGGGCACGCCCGGGTGCTGGAGCCGGGCGGTGATGCGGGCTTCGCGCTGGAAGCGCTTGGTGAGCTCCTGCGCGCCGGTGGCCGAGAGGGCCGCGTCGGCCTTCACGAGCTTCACGGCGACGGGCCGGTCGAGCACCTGGTCGAAGGCGCGCCAGACCTCGCCCATGCCTCCCGCGAAGGGGGCGCCCAGGAGTTCGTAGCGTTCGGCGACCACTTGGCGGGACACGTGCTCTCCTTCTCTCCCATCGGTTCTCGGTGACGGGATCTCGCTGCGGGCGCTTCGGGGCGACCGCAGTGGCGGCTCGGCCTTCAGCGGCTACCGCTCACCGTCTCACACCGGTCAGGCCGCATCGTCGATGACGCCTTCCTCATCGCGGATCATCCGCCAGGCCGCCCGGCGGGCGCTGCGGTTGAGCCGGCTCTTGAAGCTCTTGTCGGGACCGAAGTACTGGCGGCCGATCTCGGCGATCGTGTCGATGTGGTCGGCCATCTTCTCCTCGAAGACGCGGTCGAAGACGATGCCGAAGTTCTCCTCGTCGTCGTTGCTGACCGCGGCCAGGCGGACGTTCGTCTCCGCCATGGCCTCCGCGTGAGGCACCAGCAGGTCCTCCTCGCGGAGCGAGGCGCCGTACTTCTCGTTGAAGTACTCGATAAGCTCGGCCAGCAGCGACTTCTCGTCCTCTCTCGCGCCGCCCGCGCCGTCGCCGAACCCGGGGACGATCGCGGGGCCCTCGCTGGACAGGCCCAGGTCGTGCTCCCCCGTCTGCTCGACCCTCATGTGGCTCAGGTCGACCTCGCCGATGTCGACGCCGCCGTCCGACCGCCGGGGCAGCCGGTTGAGGAGGTGGCGCCCGTAGAGGTGCAGGCGCTCGAGTTCGGGGTCGGTGTACGGGATGATCTGGGCGAGGAAGCCGTACTTGCGCACGTAGTCGGCGAGGTCGGCGCGGAAGTCCTCCGCGACCTTCACATCGTCCTCGTCCTCGCCGTCGACCAGCTCGGTGAACCGCTCGACCGCGGGGCTGAGCAGCCGGTACAGGTCGGCGTGCAGGCGCTCCCATCTGGCCTGCGACCCGGCCGCCTGCTCCTCGGCGGCGAGGTAGGCCGCGGCGAACTCCTGCATCTCCGCGCCGACGAGGATCGGCGCCGACATGACCCGGCTCTGCGCGGTGTAGAGCAGGTTCGGGTCGGTCGGAAGCGTCATCGCCTCCTCGTAGTAGGGGCGGAAGGACTCCTGGACGTCCTCGGCGTCGTTCGAGAAGTCCAGGACGGCGAGGTCGGCCTGGTTCTTGCGCTCGTGGGTGCGGTTGAGCCGCGAGAGCGTCTGGACGGCCGAGATGCCGGTCAGCTTCTTGTTGACGTACATGGTCGTCAGCAGCGGCTGGTCGAATCCGGTCTGGTACTTCTCGGCGACCACGAGGATCCGGTACTCGGGGTTGGCGCCGGAGCGGGTCGCCTTGTCGTCGGCTCGGGTGTACGCGAAGGCCTTCGGAAGTGCGGACTCGGAGAGGCCGCCGTTCTCCTTGGACTCGGTGATCTCCTCGTCCTCGTAGGTGAGGGTGCCCGAGAAGGCGACGAGGACGCCGATGTCGCCGTATTTGCGCTTGTCGTCCTCGAAGCGGTCGCCGATGTAGGACTTGATCGCGCGGGCCATCTGGACCGCGCTGCTGCGGGACGCGGTCACGACCATCGCCTTGGCGCGACCGCCGAGGCGGCCCTTGGTGTGGGTGGTGAAGTGCTCCACGATGATCTGCGCGTGCTGGGAGACGGTGGACTCGTGGGTGAGCGCGAACCGCGCGAGGAGCGGGTTGGCCTTCTTCCGGTCGACTTCGACGTCGTCGGGGTTCTGGTTGACCAGGCGCCAGTAGGTCTCGTAGGTGACGTAGTTGCGCAGCGGGTCGAGAATGAAGCCCTCTTCGATGGCCTGGCGCATGGAGTAGGTGTGGAAGGGGCGGTAGAGGGTCTTGCCGGAGGAGGGGTCGGTGCCGTCGGGGGTGCCGAAGAGTTCGAGGGTCTTCGACTTCGGGGTGGCGGTGAACGCGAAGTAGGACAGGTTGGCGGCTTTGCTGCGCTGGAGCGCCTTCTTGCGGAGCTTTTCGTCCGTGCTGTCGGCCTCGGCGGTGACGGCTCCGGCGTCCTCGGAGTCGGAGTCGAGCCCGAGTTCGCGGAGGGACGCGCGGACGGCGGTCGCGGCATCGCCGGACTGGGAGGAGTGGGCCTCGTCGACGACGATCGCGAAGGTGCGGCCCTGGATCTCGGTGGGGTTGCGCTGCAAGTAGTCGATGAGGGCCGGGAACGTCTGGAGGGTGGCGGTGACGATCTTGCCGGTCTCGCGAGAGAGGGCCTTGGCGAGCTGCTCGGACTTCGAACCGGCGCGGTCGTCGACCTTGACGACGAGCCCGGCGGTCTGCTCGAAGGAGCCGACGGTCTCACGGAGCTGGGAGTCGAGGTTCCGGCGGTCGGTGATGATGATGACCTTGTCGAAGACGGGCGTGCCGGGCTTGAGGCCCTTGGCGACGGCTTCGGCGTCGAGGAGGTTCAGGTCGGTGAGGGTGTGGAGCGAGCTGAGGCGGTGGGCGAGCCACCCGATGGTGTTGGACTTGCCGGACCCGGCCGAGGCCATGATCAGGTAGTTGTGCCCGGCGCCGTGGGTGGAGGCGTGGGCGGTGAGCTTCTTGACGACGTCCCACTGGTGGTAGCGGGGGAAGATGACCGACTTGGTGGTGGAGCCGGTCGAGGTTTTCTCCTTGTGGAGGTGGACGAACCGCTCGAGGAGGTCGAGCCAGTTGTCGGGCCGCCAGATCTGCTCCCAGAGGTAGGAGGTGGCGTAGGTGCCCGGGATGGAGGGGGGCGGATTCCCTGCGCCGCCGGGGCGGCCGGGACCTTCGGAGCCGGTATTGAAGGGGAGGAAGCGGGTCTTCTTGCCGCGGAGTTGAGTGGTGACGAAGACGAGGTCGGGGTCGATGGCGAAGTTGGCGATGACGCGGCGGGAGAAGATCAGCTCGGAGGGGTCGCGGAATGAGCGGTATTGCTCCTTGGCGTGCTCGACGCCTTGGCCGGTGAGCGGGTTCTTGAGCTCGGCGGTGGCGATGGGGATGCCGTTGAGGAGGAGGGTGAGGTCGAGGCGGTGGCCTTGGTCGGCTTGCTTGGTGGCGTAGGCGAGCTCGCGGACGACGGTGAGCCGGTTCGCGTTGTAGTTCTTGAGAACTGAGTCGGAGAGGACGAGGCTCGGCTTGAAGTAGGCGACGAAGATGCGAACGCCGCGGTCCTTGACGCCGTTGCGCAGCACTTCGAGTAGGCCTTCGGAGGAGATGGCCTGGTCGAGTCGCTGCTCGAATCCGGATTGAGCGGCGGTGGGGTCGTTGCCGTAGAGCGCAAGGAGTTCGTTCCACTCGGAGGGTTGGGTAGCCCCGATGAACGTGAACAGCTCGGCAGGATCGAGCCCGAGTTCGGGGCGGTAGTTCTGAGGTCGACCCTCGCGCCAGCCGAGCTCGACCATCGAGGAGACGATGGCTTCGCCGAAGGTGTGTTCGTCATAGATGGGGCTCATGGCTTCCTACTCCGTAACGCCTCGCCCAGAGGCAGTGGAAACATCGAATTGGCCGGTTACTGCGGCAGTAATCAACGCCTGCCATCTCTCTGTGATTAGGCGAATAGATCGCTCAATCGCACCCTGCAATTTCGAATTGATACCTGCACCTGCATCCAGCTTGGATGCAATTTCAACTTGCAGCTTCAAAGGAACCTTCGGTACCAAGCAGTCTTTGACGACACCTGCAGGCAGATTGTTTGCCATCCCCTCTGCCCCAGAAATTCCGATCTTTATATGCTCACGATTCCAATGAGTTCGAAGCATGTGTGCAACGAATTCCGTATGCGCGCTCATCTTTTCGAGAGATATACGATATATCTTGTCACAAAGCAGCAAATTGTCCTCGGTAGACCCAACAATACCGACACTGCCAATCAGATCCACCGAACCACTCGCTCGAGACATCAGCAAGTCGCCTTGCCTCAGCAGATATTCGCGGCGAGGCACAATTTCAGAAGGAAGCGCTTTATGCTTGGAGGGATCGAAGACTCCGCCGTTTACCGCCCCGGCCTTGAGCACTCCCCATTCACCTTTTTCCACTGGCCGATCTTCGCATTGCGGCGACCAGCCCTGCTCGATTCTATTCATGAGATGACGAAGCCTAATGACACCGAACTGATCGCTAAGCCGAGCACTTGTCTCGGACAACTCACTAATCCATTGAGATTGAAGCAAGTTGACTTGTTTCTTGCGCTCCACGATCAAGCGATCGAGACGCGACATCTCTACATCAAGGAATTCAGAAATCTTCCGCTGTTCCGCCACGGAAGGAACGGGAAGTTGAATTTCCTTCGCAACCTCCAAATTGATTCGAGCTCGAGTTGAACCGCGAGTCAAGGTAAGCACTAGTTCAGACACGACTGAAGAACTCAGCGCCCAAGCAGCAAACCGATGTGTAAGACGGTCTTCATCCAAACGCGCCCGGAAGCAATCCGCCTTGACGATTGCAGGACCAAGATCGTCTGGTGCTATACACGCCCGCCCAACAGGATGATTGCCATCCCCCAGACCAGCAATTATTAGATCACCGGGCTTTACTTCATGCTGTCGAAGAAGACTAAAATAGTCCATCGGTATATAGGCGGAATCATCGTCTTTGAAATTAGCGGCTCCGATATTTCCCAAGCGAATCACGCGCGCGCCATTATCTGAGTAATGACTACTAGTGAGGGAACTACCAAAGGGGCCATCGGTGAGCTCATTCACGAAGCGACGCAATGGGTACGTCGGAAAAGAGCTTTCAATCGCAGCGGTCATTCGGTGACCTCGCTCAGCAAGACTTGAATCTCGACTTCGAGCTGTCTGAGCTCTGCATCGATCTCAGCCAACGGCCTCGGAGGCTTGTAGACATAGAAGTGCCTTGTGAAGGGGATTTCGTAGCCGATCTTCGTCTTGGAGTGATCGATCCAGGCGTCGGGAACATGCGGCAGAACCTCGCGCTTGAGGTACTCCTCTACGTCCTCGTCCAGCGGGACGTTCTCGTAGTCTCTCAGGTCTGCATCCGGCTCGGGGCCGCCCTTAATCTTCTGCTCTTCGCCTTCCGGGGCCCGGATGCCGATCGCATCCCGAAGCGCCTTGTTGAAGGGCGTTCCCGCCGGCCAGGTCAGACCGGCGGCGACCACCGCATCCTTGAGAGCAGTCCAAGCCTCCGCCTTCGTCTCCCAACGCTCGCCCAGCAACGGCCGCAGCGCCTCCATGAACGGCTTCATTTCTTCCCAGACCAAAGCGCCAAGGCGACCCTCGTCTTCCTCGGAGAGCTTCGCTCGACCCGCGACCTTCTTCGCCAGCTCGGGCTCCCAACGCAGCGCCTTCTCTTCCCAGAGTCTCTGTAGAGCTTTGGCCTCCAACAGCGCACTGAACGTCTCGTTATTCAGTTCGAACCGCAGCTTCAGCGGCCGCTCGACCGTGATCCTTCGATACCCGAAGTCCTCGTTCTTGAAAACCTTCACCTTGCCGTGCAGTGGATGCTCCGGGTCTCCCGCGACCTCGATCGCGTCCCCGTACAGCTTGGTGATCTCCTTGATCTGGTCCGCCGTCAGGTGTTTCCGCTTGTCCCCCAGTGACTTCCGCATCTTCTGCCAGTACTCCCGCGCGTCCAGCAGCACGACCTTGCCCTTGTGCTCAGGCTTCTTGCGGTTCGTCAAGATCCAGAAGTAGGTCGAAATGCCGGTGTTGTAGAACAACTGGTCCGGTAGGGCCACGACCGCCTCCAGCCAGTCGTTCTCCAGGATCCACTGGCGGATCTTCGACTCCCCCGACTCCGCCGCGCCCGTGAACAGCGGCGAGCCGTTGAAGACGATCGCGATCCGGCTGCCACCGGTGCTCACCGGCTTCATCTTCGAGATCATGTGCTGCAGGAACAGCAGCGACCCGTCGTTGATGCGTGGCAGGCCCGCGCCGAAGCGTCCGCTCTCGCCCTCGTTCTTGTGCTCGTACTCGACCTCGTCCTTGACCTTCTTCCACTCCACGCCGAACGGCGGGTTGGCGAGCATGTAGTCGAACTTCTCGCGCTTGTGGCCGTCGTCGGAGAAGGAGTTCCCGAAGGCGATGTGCTCCGGATTCTGGCCCTTGATCATCAGGTCCGACCGGCAGATCGCCCAGGACTCGGGGTTGAGCTCCTGGCCGAACACCTCGACCGTCGCGTCCTTGTTATGCGCCCTGATGTGCTCGTCCGCAGCGCTCAGCATCCCTCCGGTGCCGCACGCCGGATCCAGAATCCGACGGCCCACGCCGGGCACGGCCAGCGCGTCGCCGTCGGGCTCGATCAAGAGGTTCACCATCAGCTCGATGACCTCGCGCGGCGTGAAGTGCTCGCCGGCGGTCTCGTTGGACTGCTCGGAGAAACGCCTGATCAGCTCCTCGAAGACGTAGCCCATCTGGTGGTTCGAGACCATCTCGGGCCGCACGTCGAGGTCCGCGAACTTGGCCACCACCTGATACAGCAGGTTCGCCTCGTCGAGGCGCTTGACCTGCGCCGCGAAGTCGTACTTCTCCATGACCTCGCGGGCGTCCTTCGAGAACGCCGCCACGTACTCGTTGAGGTGCGCGGCGGCGTGGGTCGCGTCGTTCAGGATCTTCTTGAGCGTGTAGTCGCTCGCGTTGTAGAACTGGTGCCCTGCAGCCCGCTTCAGGAAGTAGTTGTCGTCGAGGTCCTGCGTGTCGAGCCCCTCGGCCTTCGCGTTGACCTGGTCGCGGGTTGGCTCCAGCACGCACTCCAGGCGTCGCAGCACCGTGAACGGCAGGATCACCTTGCCGTAGTCGGACTGCTTGTAGTCGCCGCGCAGCAGGTCGGCGACCGACCAGGCGTGGTTGGCGAGTTCGGTGTGCTTGCTGGTGTTCAAGGTGTTCCTTCCGGGATCCGGGGAGACGAGGGAGGGCGCGCCGGGGCGTTCAGTCTATGTTGTCCGGTCGGGGGCGAGGGTCGTCCGGGCCGTGCGGGGTCATCCAGCCGTCCACCAGCCCCCTGCTCAGGGCCTGTACGAAGCGGTCGGTGAACTCCCGGGCGCTCCGGCCCAGCTTCTGCACCGCGTACAGTTCGCGGAACATCCGTCCGTACCGTCGCTGCTCGTCGAGCGGGAAGATCGGCACGCGGAGCTGCCGGATGTCGACTCGGACCGAGCTCCGGGGCCGCGCCCGCTCATAGCCGACGTACTCGGTGCCGAGGAAGCCCGCGAGGAACCACGAGTCGAATCGCGCCGGGTCCGGCCGCAGCACCACATGCCAGGACATCGCCTCGCGTCCCAGGTCCTCCTGCTCGACCACCCAGCAGGGGAAGCGGCGGAGCCTGGAGGGTTCGGGGAGCATCACGTCGCCCTCTTCGAGGGGCAGGCGCTCCTTCGAGTCCCGGGCCTCCCCCGCCACCTCGCCGCCGCGCGGCGTGGGCTTCGCGGTCGCCGACCGCACGATCCGAACCGCCTCGCCGCGTTCCAGGTCGCCTATGCGGACCGAACGCCAGGTGCGCGGGTCGCCCTCGGTGACGTCCAGATCCAGGGACCTGCTCAATTCGATGAGCCGGTTGGCGCCGTCGACCAGGTGCGTTCGCAGATCCGTCGACAGCTTCATGTAGTCGACGGCGCTCGTCGCGGGAGGCCTGGGTCTGACGTGCCGGTTCGGCGCGAAGTCGACGTCGTCGGCGAGCAGATCGATCGCCCGTACCCGCTTGATGCGGGCGGGCGAGGAGGCCTCGTCGGCGTGCAGCTGGTCCCAGAGTCTCAACACCTCGTCGCGCAGCGCGGGCGGGTCCAGGGATCGACGGCCGCGCTCTCGGCCGCTGCCTCGGCTCTCAGCGGGTTCGGCGCAGTCGAGGAACAGGACCGGTCCGGCCTCCGCGTCCGGCTCGGGCCGGCGCAGCACCCACAGATGCGGCTGGAGTCCTGAGTAGACCCCGGGGAAGGACGGCAGCGCGATCACCGCCCGGACCGCTCCCGACGTCACCATCGCGGCTCTGATGCGCCGCGCCTGCGGGCGCCAGGCGAGCGCCGGGGGCATGAGCAGTGCCGCGAGGCCGCCGGGCCGCAGATGCGCGAGGCAGTGCTGCGCCCACGCCAGCGCGCCGTCCTTCCGGTCGGGCACGCCGTAGGTCCACCGCGGGTCGCCGACGAGTTCGTCATGGTTCCAGTCGGGGTCGACCGCGAGGAGGTTGCAGACCACGGCGTCGACTCGAAGGTCGGGGTCAGGGTCTTCCTTGAGGCTGTGCGCGACTCGCGCGCCTATACGCGTGTCGGCCTTGACCGTCCTGATGCGGGAGCAGGACTGCACGAGGAGGTTGCGCCGGTCGGATTGCAGATGGATGGTCTTGACCTCGACCTTGGCGGCGGCCTGCACCAGTTGGCCGCTGCTGGAAGCGGGGTTGAGGAGCGAGCCCGGTGGGGTTCTGCGGTCGCGGAACGTCAGCCGGACCATGAGTTCGGCGATCGGCAGGGGCATGGTGAACGCGGCTCTCGCGGCGCCGGACTCCGCCTCGACCAGGAAATCGAGCGTCCTGGTCGATCCGTGCTCGACGATGCTGTCGAGAAGGTCCCGGACCAGCGGGAGGTCGCCGGAGTCGATCTGCGGTGAGACGACGTCCGGGTCCGACATGGTGGCGTCGGCTTCGTTCAAGGCGGAGACGGCGGCGCCCAGCTTCTCATCGGATTTGAGCGCCAACTGGGCGAGTTCGGCGCCGGGTCTCCCTGCGACACCGCCGAGGACGGTCATGAGCCGTTCGGTGATGGACGGGTCGGCCAGCGACGCGGAGCGCACCCGCTCGCGGAGGAGATCGGCGGCCGTGGGCTCGGGCAGCTTCCCGTTCTCGGTCAACCAGACGTGGACCGCTTCCCAGTCGTAGCCGGGACTCGACGTGGTGCCGCCGGCCGGTTCGGGGAAGTCGGGGTGTCTCCTGCGCCAGTTGCTCACCGTCGCTCGCGTCACCGCGGCCCTGCGGGCGATCTCAGCCGCCGTCACGAACTCGGTCGGCGATGGCTCGGACATTGAAACTCCAGGTCAGCAACAAGAACAGGGTGGCGGATACCACTATACCCGAATACCGACCAAGATCAAGTTTGACGGTGCTTTCAATCGTGCTATGGTTCCAAAACGTTCATGACCTCGCGTCAGGTTCGACGCGTCACGGCATCCGCCGGCGCAAGTCCGACCACCCGGCACCCGCCTCTCCGAAAGGACACCTCCCTTGTTCCAGATGCCGAGCACCGCACCCGAGGGCATCCGCCTCACCGTCATCCCCAACCGCTCGCACGCCGCCGTGGGTGTCATGGGCGTCACTACCCTGCTGCAACTGGTCCCTTCGCCGAAGAAGGAGGAGAGCGCCCAGGCGCTCAAGCACGCCGATGTCTTCATGCAGCGCCACGCCATCATCAGGGCCGAAGTGCAGCGCGTCCTCAAGGGATCGAAGGGCAAGAACGTCGAGCCCTATGCGCGGTACCTCGCCGAAGCGCTCAACGGCGAGTACGGCGAGGCCTACTCGACGCCGCCGATCACCCTGTGGCTGGCCGGCGACGCCCAGTCCGTCAGCGGGGAGATCGTCCCCGACACCGGCATCTGCAACGTCATCGTCAACCCGAGCTCCCCGGTGGTGGCGATCGACGGCGAGACGCAGGTGACGGCCTGGCACGAGCTCTCGACGAATCCCGAGAAGTACGGCATCACGTTCGAGCAGATCCAGTCCGCGCGCGTGCCGTTCGAGATCTACTTCGACATCACGGTCGACGACGCCCGGCAGATCTTCCACGACCGCAACGTGAAGGGCGTCGCGGTGTCCAAGAACCTCTCGATGTCGATGGACCAGCGGGATCTCGCGACCCAGATCGCCCGGCGCCTGGTGGACACGGTCAAGGTCGAACAGGACGGGAAGTACCGCCCGCTGCGGGAGCTCGTCGAGTTCCGCGAGCGTCAGCTGACCAGGTCGACGGGCGCGATCGTGACCCTTTCCGCCCTGCGCGACCTGGTCCTGAGCAGCATCCACGGCCGCAAGGGCATCGGCATGTCCGCCACCGACACCGCGGGCGAAGCCCTCCCCGGCGGCGTGTCGTCGAACCAGATGAAGGAGGAACTCCTGCCGATCCTCACGGTCCTGCTCGACCGCCTCTACCCGCACCTGACCGGGGAGACGGTGGTCAGCTCACCTGCCGTCCTGGCAGGACTCGGGGTGGCAGTGCACCGCTCGGTCAGCTGGTCGACCGAAGGCCCGGCGTTGACACGGCAGGACCTGATCGACCTTGTTGACTCCGTCCAGTGGGCGCGCGACGTTCGATTCTGGGACGGCATCGCGGGCAACGTGTCGAAGACGGGCGCCCTCAGCTTCGGCGGCGGCACGAAGATCCATGGCAGCCGCGTCGCCGACGCCCTGCTCGACCCCGACTCGGCGAACGGCCGCAAGATCCGGGGCTGGAACTGACCGGAGTCCTAGCGAAGAACACGGGCGTGGGGGGGGGGGGGGGGGGGGGGGGGGGGGGGG
>NZ_JAJLQZ010000029.1 GCF_020991375.1 Glycomyces amatae
AGTGCCGGGGCCGGTCTTGGTGACGGTCCAGCCGGGGGTGTGGAGGCGGCCGTGGTGGAACCGGCACACCAGGATCAGATTCTGGGCGTTGGTCTCGCCGCCGTCGGCCCAGTGCTGGATGTGGTGGGCTTCGGTCCAGGCGACCGGCCGGGAGCAGCCGTACCAGACGCAGCCCCCGGGCTGTTCAAGCTCGAGTTTCCGCCGCAGGGCCACATTCGGGAGGCGTAGGGCGCGGCCGAGTTCGACCGCTTCGCCGGTGGCGTAGTCGAACACGCTCGGGATGGCCAGGGCTTCGCAGGCCAGGAGCCGGGCCTGGGCGAGGGAGATCGGGTCGCCGTCCAGCAGGGGCACCCGCCCGGTGTCCTCCCCGCGCAGGGTCGCGATGTCGACGGTCAGGTTCAATGTCGCGGTGTGTCCGTGCCGGGTGGCGGCCTCAGGGGAGGATCCGTATCCGGCGAGGAGCTGGTGGAGGGCTTCGGCGTGCCGGTTCGCCTGCGGCGGCAGCACCCCGTCAGTGTCGGTCTCGTCCTGGCGGGGCGGGGGGCAGGCGGTCTTCAAATACTTGTCGAGGAGGCGCCCGGTGGTCTCGGTCAACTCGGCTTCGAGGTGCCACATGCCGTTCCCGGTCTCGATCAGGTCCAGGCGTTGCAACGACTGCTCGCCGAGCGCGTCCAAGAGTTCCGATTCCTTGGCGATGGCCGCCCACAGCCCCTCGAGGTGCCGCTGGAGGTCGGTGAAGGGGGCGTGCTGGCAGTACTCGCTGACCATGGCCTCGGGCGTGGCGCACTCCACGGCGGGGTCGAAGGGGGAGGGGACTGCTTCGCGGAAGGGGGTGCGGGCGAACAGGCGCATGGCCGGGGTCTGGTCGAGTTGCCGGACGGCATAGGCGACCTGATCGATCCGCGCCCGGCCCGACGTAGCAGCCTCGGTGAGGATCCGGAACTTGCCTGAGAGGCGGGCGATCGCCGCGATCGCTCCGGCGGTGTTGAACGTGAAGTCGAACTGCGACAGCAACAGATCCCGCAGCGCCGAGAACCCGAAGGCCGAGCGGTGGAGGTTCCGCTGCTTCATGTCGATCACGGCGGCGAGCACCTGGGTGTGGAAGGCATTGATACCGGCGGCCGCTGTATCGAGGGTGGCGCGCAGTTCCCTGGCTTGGGCGGCGCGGTCGGTGCCGATGAGAGAGGGAGCATCCGGGGTGGGGATACAGGTGTTCATCGGGGACTCGCCTCCCTTGCCGTGTCGCTGTGCTCGAATACTTGCCTGATTGTCGGTGATGCCGTACTTCATCAAGTGTGACAGGATGACTGCGGACTGTCATCGGTCGAAGGTATGAAAAACCGCCCGATCACCCCTAACTTTCGTCAGGGCCCCCTGCGGCCCAACACGAACCAATACCCCCGCTACACCCGGCGCCCTGACCACCCCACACCCGACAGCCGCCACCCCACCCCCGGGCGCCCACCCACCTCTTCGTCGCTGCCCGCTCTGACTCCGACCCACCCGCCACCCGCACCCAGAAAACCGACCATGACCGAAGAGGACCCCTTCGTCGCCGCCCGCTCTGACCCCGACCCACCTTCCACCCGCACCTCGCAGATCGATCCGGCCCCAAAGGGCCTCTTCGTCGCTGCCGGTCTTGACCTCGACCTGTCCGCACCAGTTGGCCGGGCACTCACCTGATGCGACTTCTGCCCTGTCCTCTGCAGCGGCACGACGACCACACTGCGAAGGGCCGCGAGTGCGACTCTCCACGCGACCCTTCGCTGACGTCCTTCGGTTCAGTCCGCCGCAGGCGCCCCGATCGGGAGGTCCTCGAAGGTGAAGACGCTGCCGTCGGCGAGGTGGAGTTCGACCGGGCCGAACATCAGATAGAAGCGGAGCGCGCCGAGGGCGCTCTCGTGGGAGCAGAAGTTGCCTCCGGCCTTTGGGTAGACGGTGCTGGAGAACGCGCCGGTCTCGATGCTGTCGTAGCCTGCGGCGATGACGCCGGGGCAGTTCGGCAGGTGGCGGTGCGGGTCGTCTGCGCATTCGGCGCACCGGATGGTGAAGGACTGCGGCTCGCTGAGCGAATCACGCTTGGTCCTGTCGGCAGGGTGGGCGACAATGGCTGAGTCGGGCGTAGACATGCTCTGCCTCCGATGTTCTAGAGGCCGGGGCGGATCTGGCGACCAACCTTCTCCCGCCCCGGCCGGCTTCTGTTTCGCGAGGAATCCGAACACTCGTGTATCTGCTCCGTGACTGTCCCCACGCTTAGCTGTATAGTGGCATACACCTGCTTCGGGCACAAGCATCAAATCTCATCGTGTCCTAAAAATATCGAGAGATTTACTTCGAATGAGCGACAAGGGGGCGGCGTGGCGGGACGAGGACGACCGAAGGGCCCAGGGCCGAGCCTGCGCTCACGATGGCTCGGCGAGCGCTTGCGCGCGCTGCGTGAAGAGGTGGGGCGATCACGAGCGGAGACCGCTGAGTTCCTCCAGAAGGATCCGTCGATCGTGAGCCGGTACGAGACCGGCGAGTACCCGATCCGTCGAGCCGATGTGTATGCGCTGCTGACCTTCTACGGCATCGAGGATGAGAAGACCCGCGCGATGCTGCTCGACCTGTGCGAGGACGTCTGGCGCAAGGGCTGGTGGGACCCGTACAAGGAGGAAGTCGCCAAGGACTTCATCGACCTGCCTTGGCTGGAGTCGCGAACCGAGGAGCTGTGCACCTACCAGAACATGGTGGTGCCGGGCCTGTTGCAGTCGCGCGATTACGCCTACGGGCTCATCAGCAATGCGGAAGAGGGTGCATCGGAAGAGCAGATCCTTCGGTGGGTCGACTTGCGCCTCGGGCGACAGAAAATCCTAGAAGAAGGCAGCCTCACCCGGTACTTCGCAGTGATCGAGGAACCGGTTCTGCGCCGACCCATCGGAGGACCCAAGGTCATGGAGGCGCAGCTGCGCCAGCTGCTCGACCTCGCGGCGGGCGATGCAATCGATATTCGGATCCTGCCCACCGCATACGGTCCCCATGCAGGCCATCTCGGCAGCTTCGAGTTGTTCGTGATGCCCGAGCAATTCGGAAACGTCGCCCATGTCGAAACGCTCGGGGGCTCCCTCTACGTCGAATCGCCTAACGTCGAACGGTTCGAGGAGGCGTGGGAGGATGTGAACAATGCAGCGCTCGACCCCAAGCGGTCGAAAGCGTTCATCGAATCCGTACTGAAGGAGACCAAGTCATGATCACCGGTACCGTGCAGCAGCTCTCGGCGCAAGAGCTCGCCGGGATCAACTGGAAGATCAGCTCGCGCAGCAGCAATAACGGCGGCAGCTGCGTCGAGGCTGGGCCGCTTGCCGATGGCTCGGGCCGGGTCGCGGTGCGGCACTCGCACCACCCCGAGGGCTCGGTCATCGTCTATACCCGCGCTGAGTGGGTGGCGTTCCTCGCCGGAGCCCGCGACGGCGAGTTCGACTTCAACGAGTAAAGAAGGGTGAGGTGCATGGCGACCGAGCAGGAGCTCTCGGCCCAAGAGTTTGCCGGGATCAACTGGAAGATCAGCTCGCGTAGTGACAGCAACGGCGGAAACTGCGTTGAGGCAGGTGCGCTCACGGACGGCTCTGGCCGGGTCGCCGTCCGCCACTCGCACCACCCCGAAGGGTCGGTCATCGTCTACACCCGCGCCGAGTGGGTGGCCTTCCTCGCCGGGGCCCGCGACGGCGAGTTCGACTTCGCCGACTGATCCCGGCCTCCGCATCGGCCGCCCGGTGACCTGCGGCTTGCTGTGTCGCCTGCCTCATCCCCACCCCGCCGTTCGCCGCACGACCCCTGAGCAGGCATAATCGAGAGGTTGCGCTTCGGCGCGGCGTCTTCCGGTCCTTGAGACCGGATATTCCATGCGAGTCGGCCCTCTTTCGGGCTGGCGTTGAGCGAACGAAAGGAATCAGTCTCGTGGCTGATCAACAGCAAGCTGCCGCAGGCGGCCGGGACGGCGGCGGCGACCGCCGCGGCGGTCGCGGCGGTCGCGGAGGCCGTGACGGCGGTCGCGGTCGCGACCGCGCCGAGAAGTCCCCGCACATCGAGCGCGTCGTCACCATCAACCGCGTCGCCAAGGTCGTCAAGGGCGGCCGCCGGTTCGCCTTCACCGCCCTCGTGGTGGTCGGCGACGGTGCGGGCAACGTCGGCGTCGGCTACGGCAAGGCCAAGGAAGTCCCGGCGGCGATCGCCAAGGGTGTCGAGGAGGCCAAGAAGAACTTCTTCGCGGTCCCCCGCATCGGCGGCACCATCCCGCACGAGACCTTCGGCGAGGACGCGGCCGGCAAGGTGCTCCTGAAGCCCGCCTCCGCGGGTACCGGCGTCATCGCCGGCGGCCCCGTGCGCGCCGTGCTCGAGTGCGCCGGCGTCCACGACGTCCTGTCGAAGTCCCTGGGCTCCTCGAACGCGATCAACATCGTCCACGCGACGGTGCGTGCGCTCAAGCAGCTCGAAGCCCCGGAGGCCGTCGCGGCCCGCCGCGGCATGGCGCTGGAGGACATCGCTCCCCAGGGTCTGCTGCGCGCCCGCGCCGAAGCCGCCCAGGCTGCGCAGGCGTAGGGGATCTGACATGGCACGTTTGAAGATCACCCAGCACAAGTCGGTCATCGGCGAGAAGCCGAAGGCCCGCGCGACCATCCAGACGCTCGGCCTGCGCAAGATCGGCCAGACCGTCTACAAGGACGACCTTCCGCAGTACCGCGGCATGGTCCAGCGCGTCCGTCACCTGGTCGACGTCGAGGAGGTCGAGTAGTCATGGCTATCCGCATTCATGACCTTCAGCCGGCCCCCGGCGCCAAGAAGGCCAAGACCCGCGTGGGTCGCGGTGAGGGCTCCAAGGGCAAGACCGCCGGCCGCGGCACCAAGGGCACCAAGGCCCGCAAGACCGTGCCCGCCGCCTTCGAGGGCGGGCAGATGCCGCTGCAGATCCGTCTGCCGAAGCTCAAGGGCTTCAAGCCGCACAACAAGCTCGTGTACCAGGTCGTCAACCTCGACCGCCTCGTGGAACTGTTCCCCGACGGCGGCGAGGTCGGCCCCGAGCAGCTGATCGAGGTGGGCGTCCTCAACAAGAAGGAGCTCGTCAAGGTCCTGGGCTCCGGCGAGCTCGAAGGCGTCAAGTTCGACCTGAAGGCCCACGCCTTCTCCGCTTCCGCCACCACCAAGGTCGCCGCCGCCGGCGGGTCGACCGTGGTCGTGGACAAGAAGACCGGCGAGGCCCTGAGCGAGTAGTCGCCCAGGTCCTCGGATCGACACACGTTGATATGCGGGACGGGCCGGAGTTCGACTCCGGCCCGTTTCGTCATGCTCAGTGCCGAATACTGTGCGTCCGAATGCGCCTGCTAGGCTCCCATGGCGAGGACCACCGTCTTCCTCGGGCGCGTGACCCTCTCGCTACGAACTTCACACGCCCACTGGTTATAAGGCCTGTGCCGTGATCCGACGGCGCTCGCCCCACGGGCCCCGCCAGGGGGTCTTGTTCAGGAGGAACCGCATTGCTCTCCGCCTTCATCAGCGCGTTTCGGACCCCCGATCTGCGCAAGAAGATCCTGTTCACCTTGATGATCATCGGACTGTATCGTCTTGGTGCCCAGATGCCGAGCCCTGGCGTGGACTACGCAGCGGTGCAGACCTGCCTCAACGCGCAGCCGACCGATGAGGCCGGCGTCTTCGGGCTCCTGAACCTGTTCACCGGTGGAGCGCTCCTCCAGCTCTCGGTCTTCGCGCTCGGCGTCATGCCGTACATCACCGCGTCGATCATCATGCAGCTGCTGACGGTGGTCATCCCCAGGCTCGAGCAGCTCCGCAAGGAGGGCCAGCCGGGCCAGGTCAAGATCACCCAGTACACGCGGTACCTGACGCTGGGCCTCGCCCTGCTCCAGGCCTCCGGCTACATCGCCCTGGCCCGCTCGGGGATGCTGTTCCAGACCCAGTGCCCCGGCATCCTGCCGGACCTCTCGACCACCGAGGCCAACATCCCGTTCTGGATGTCGATCGTCACCGTCGTGGCCGTCATGGTCGCCGGCAGCGCCATGATCATGTGGTTCGGCGAGCAGATCACCGAGCGCGGCGTCGGCAACGGCATGAGCCTCCTGATCTTCGCGTCCATCGCGGCGCAGATGCCGAGCCAGTTCTGGGGCCTCCAGAAGTCCGAGGGCTGGTTCATGTTCACCGTGATCATCGCCCTCTGCCTGGCGATCATGGTCGCGGTCATCTTCATCGAGCAGTCGCAGCGGCGCATCCCGGTGCAGTACGCCAAGAAGATGGTGGGCCGCCGGATGTACGGCGGCACCTCGACCTACATCCCGATCAAGGTCAACCAGGCCGGCGTCGTGCCCGTCATCTTCGGCTCCTCGCTCCTGTACATCCCGACGCTGTTCCGCCAGCTCAACCAGAACAGCGACTCCGAGTGGGTCCAGTTCATCGACCGCTACCTGCTCAACCAGGGCTCCTGGGTGTACATCACGCTGTACGCGCTCCTGATCATCTTCTTCACCTACTTCTACGTCTCGATCACCTTCAAGGTCGACGACGTCGCCGAGAACATGAAGAAGGCCGGCGGGTTCATCCCCGGCGTGCGCCCCGGCAAGCCCACGGCCACCTACTTGCAGCGAGTCCTGTCACGCCTGACCTTCCCTGGCTCGCTTTACCTGGCCGTGATCGCTATCCTTCCCAATCTGGCCATCATCGCGTTCGGTAACCAGCAGCTGTTCGCTCAGTTCGCGTTCGGCGGCACCTCGGTGCTGATCATGGTGGGCGTCGGCCTGGAGTCGGTCAAGCAGATCGAGTCCCAGCTGATGCAGCGCCACTACGAGGGCTTCCTGCGCTGAGGCAGGCACCGCTCTCGGCCGGGGCGGCGGCGCGTCGCCGCCCGGCACAGTGACGACACGGGAGGAACACTTTTGCGACTGGTACTCGTAGGCCCGCCGGGCGCCGGCAAGGGCACGCAGGCGGAGATCATCGCCGAACGGCTCGGCATCCCCAAGATCTCCACCGGTGACATCTTCCGCGCCAACGTCTCCGGCGGCACCCCCCTCGGCCTCAAGGCCAAGGAGTACATGGACGCCGGGGAACTGGTCCCCGACGAGGTCACCAACGACATGGTGGCCGACCGACTGGCCCAGGACGACGCCAAGGACGGCTTCCTCCTCGACGGCTACCCCCGCAACACCGAGCAGGCGAAGGTCCTCGACCGGATCCTCGACGAGGCCGACGCCACCCTCGACGTCGCCCTGGAGCTCACCGCCAGCGATGACGAGGTGGTCCGCCGCCTCTCGGGCCGCCGCGTCTCGAAATCGACCGGCAAGGTCTACCACCTGGAGTTCGACCCGCCCGCGGACCCCGACTCCCCGGACCTGTACCAGCGCTCGGACGACAAGCCCGAGACGGTCAAGCACCGCCTCGAGGTGTACGCCGAGCAGACCGCCCCGCTCATCGGTTTCTACGAGGCCCAGGGCAAGCTCAAGCGCATCGACGCCCTCGGCGAGGTCGCCGAGGTGACCGAGCGGGCCCTGGCCGCCATCGGCGCCCCGGCGTAAGACCGGCATCGTGTTCCGCCGTCGCCAGCGCATCCAGTACAAGACCCTCGAGCAGATCCGCAAGATGCGGACCGCGGGGCTCGTCGTGGCCGAGGTGCACCAGGCCATGCGCGAGTCCGCGGGGCCGGGCGTGTCGACGGCGGAACTCGACCGGATCGCCGAGGAGGTCATTCGCTCCTGCGGGGCGGTGCCCTCCTTCAAGGGCTACGACATCGGGTTCGGGCCCTACCCGGCCTCGATCTGCGCCTCGGTGAACGCGCAGGTCGTCCACGCGATCCCCTCGCCGGACGCCGTGCTCGCCGAGGGCGACCTCCTGTCGGTCGACGTCGGCGCCATCGTCGACGGCTGGCACGGCGACGCCGCCATCAGCATCGAGATCGGCGAGGTCGACCCCCGGGTGACGGCCCTGCGCGAGGCCTGCGAGGCCTCGATGTGGGCCGGGATCAGGGCCGCCGCGACCGCCAAGCGCCTGGGCGGGATCTCGCACGCCATCGAGCACTCCGTGGAGCACGCGGGGGACTACGGGATCGTCACCGGCTTCGGCGGGCACGGCATCGGCACCGAGATGCACCAGGACCCGCACATCCTCAACTACGGGCGCCCGGGCGAGGGCCCGAAACTGCGCCCGGGGATGGCCCTGGCGATCGAGCCGATGCTCACGCTCGGCTCCGAGGAGACCGCCGAACTGGCGGACGGCTGGACGATCGTGACCGAGGACGGTTCGATCGCGGCCCACACCGAGCACACCATCGCCCTCTGCGAGGACGGCGTGTGGGTCCTGACGGCCCCCGACGGCGGCGTCGAACAACTGGGCGATGCGGCCGCGAGCGTGGCTCGCGCCGCATAGGGCCCCGATGACATAATGTGGTCGTGACCGACGACCACAGCAGGCTGCGGATCTCGAACGCCGACCGCGACGAGGCGATCCGCCAGCTTCAGGCGGCCCTCGACGAGGGCCGGATAGACCTGGCGGAGTTCGACGAGCGCGCCAAGCACACCTATGAGGCCAAGACCAACGCCGAGCTCGACCTCATCTTCGACGACCTCCCGGGCGGCCGCCCGAAGGAGGGCCGGCTCGCCCCGGTCGACGCCGCTCCGCAGCCCGCCGACAGCGGCGCGCGGGACGGGGCCGAGCAGGAGGCGGCCGAGCGCTCCCGCGGCTGGCTCCACGACGTCCCCGCGCTCAGGGCGCTCGTCCTCGTCGGCGGCATCTGCACGCTCATCTGGCTCGCCAGCTCGGTCTCGTCGGGCGATTTCGGAAACTTCTGGCCCATCTGGCCCATCATGGGCCTCGGGATCGCCACGTTCATCCAGCTGGTGAACCGCGGCTTCGGCCCCGGCGACGACGATGACGACGACGACTGCTGACACCCCGGCCGGCCTTCCCTCTCCCTAGGAGCACCCGCATGTCCTCCCTCGAACGATTCGGCGACCGCGACACGCGGATCGGCAATCCCGAGCGCACCGCCCTGACCGACCTGCTGCGCGCGGCGGTCGACCAGGGCTACATCGACCTCGACGAGTACGAGAAGCGCGTCGACGTCCTCATGGCCGCCAAGACCGTCGGCGACGCCGAGGGGGTCCTGGCCGACCTGCCCTCCTACCAGAAGGTCCTCGACGCCCAGGAGCCCGAGAAGCTCGGCACGCCCGACTGGGTCAAGTGGCTGTGGTTCGGCTTCTCGATCCCGATCGGGATCAACCTGGGCGTGTGGCTGGTCCTGTTCTTCACGATCGGCGCGGTCTACTTCTGGCCCGCGTGGGTGATCGTGCCCCTGGTCGTGGTGGCGACGGCGCTGACGTTCGCCGAACGCAAGATCATGCGCCCCGCCGAGGAGCGCAAGCGCCGGGAGCGCCTGCGCCGCAAGCGGAACCAGCACTACAAGAACATGTGAACGGGAAAAGCCCCGCAGCGGTGCTGCGGGGCTTCCTCTTGGGGTGATCGACGGGACTTGAACCCGCGACCTCCTGGACCACAACCAAGCGTTCTACCAACTGAACTACGACCACCAAGATCGGTCTCGACAGGTGAAACCCTGCGACCGCCGACAATCATAGCCAGGCCGCCGGGGTCGGTGTCAACGGGGTTCGGTGTTCGGCGTCTCACTCCGCGAGCGGCGCGGCGAGGCCCGCGGCGGCGGCCTTGGCCTCCTCGCTGGAGGGCCCCGGCAGCGGCACGAACACGGTGCGGCGGTAGTACTCCAGCTCCTTCACGCTCTCCTGGATGTCGGCGAGCGCGCGGTGGGCGAGGCCCTTGGCCGGCTGGTTGTAGTACACGCGCGGGTACCAGCGCCGGGCGAGCTCCTTGATGGAGGACACGTCGATCATCCGGTAGTGCAGGTGGTCGTCCAGGCGCGGCATGTACTTGCTGATGAAGGTGCGGTCGGTGGCGATGGAGTTGCCGCACAGCGGCGCGGTGCGCGCCTCGGGGACGTGCTGCTTGAGGTACTCCAGGACCGCGTCCTCGGCCTGCCGCAAGGAGATCCGCGAAGCCCGCACCTCGTCGGTGAGCCCCGACTTGGCGTGCATGTCGGCGACGAAGGCGCCCATGTTCTCGAGTGCCGGGCCCTCGCAGGCGATGACGATGTCGATCCCCTCGTCCAGCGGGGTGAGATCCGGCTCGGTGACGAGCACGGCGATCTCGATGAGGGCTTCGGTCTCCGGGTCGAGGCCGGTCATTTCGCAGTCGACCCACACTAGGCGTTCTTCTGTCACGGGCCAACTCTACGCGCCGGCGTCACCCCCGGTGATCTACGCGTCAGGAGGCCGGAACGGGCCCCGCGCGGGCCCGGGGAGGCGCAGACTGGAGGAGAACGAGTGGTGTTCGGAATCGGACAACAACGCCTGAGAAAGGTGTTGCTTGTCACCGCTACCGTCCGCTATGGTGCGGGTATCAAAGCGTCGTCGCCTTAGCGGCCTCTATCGCAGTGATAAGGGCCGCAATCAGATGATCTCTCAACTTTTTCAAGGTAAGGCGCGTGTACCCCTAGAGATTGAAGGTTTGCGATGAAGCAGACCGGAGACGATACCGTGACCAGGACTCGGGCCACCGCGGCTCTGCGGAGCTGAGGTGATCTCCGTCTCACAGGCATCATGATCGCCCCGCGCCCCCGTCTAGGGGACAGGAGCCGTGAACTGAGCTTAGCCGACGAGACCGGGGATACCCAAACGGTGCAAACGGCCGGAAGGCCATCCGTTCGCATCGATTTGGTAACCGTGGCGCATCGAACACCGGGGCACGGAATTCCACGCAACGAAGCGGTCGTTGTAACTGGTACACCGTTCACGCGGTGTCGGGGGACGAGGAAGCTGGAGGAGACCTTGAGCGTGGAGACTACGACAACACCCACCCTCACCACCGAAGAGGTCGCTGAGGAACGAGACCTTGTAGGCGTCTACCTGCATGAGATCTCGAAGACGCCCCTGCTCGACGCCGCCGCCGAGGTCGACTTGGCGAAGGCGGTCGAAGCGGGCCTGTTCGCGAAGCACCTGCTCGGCGAGGGGGAGACCTTCGGCGACGCCGCCGAGAAGGACCTGAAGCGCCTGGTCGAAGACGGTGCGCGCGCGAAGGAGCAGTTCATCAAGGCGAACCTGCGGCTGGTCGTCTCGATCGCCCGCCGCTACGTCCGCTCCGGGATGCCGATGCTCGACCTGATCCAGGAGGGCAACACGGGCCTGGTCCGCGCCGTCGAGAAGTTCGACTACCAGCGCGGCTTCAAGTTCTCGACCTACGCCACGTGGTGGATCCGCCAGGCCATCAGCCGGGCGATCGCCCAGCAGGAGCGCACCGTGCGCCTGCCGGTGCACCTGGTCGAGGACGTCAACCGGATGCGCAACGTCACCCGCCAGCTCACCCGCGAGCTCGGCGGCGACCCCGAACCCGACCAGGTCGCCCAGGCACTGGGCGTCACGGTCGAGCGGGTCAACGAGCTCATCCGCTGGAGCCAGGACACCGTCTCGCTGGACACGCCGATCGGCGACGACGGCGACACCAACCTCGGCGACCTGGTCGCCGACTCCGACGAGCCCAGCCCCGAGGACGTCGTCCTCGCCGGGATGGAGCGCCAGCGCATCGAGATGATGCTCAACCACCTCGACGAGCGCTCGGCGGGGATCGTCAAGGCCCGCTACGGGCTCGAAGACGGCCGCGAGCACTCGCTCACCGAGGTCGCGCACCGGTTCCACCTCTCCCGCGAGCGGATCCGCCAGCTGGAGATCCAGGCGCTCGCGCGCCTGAAGGAACTGGCCAACGACCAGGTGATGGCCGAGGCGGCTTGACTGCGTAAGCGCTAGAGAAGCACGGCGGAGGGCCGGGACACATGCGTCCCGGCCCTCCGCGTCTTCGCGCCTCCGCGTGGACCCGCGTTCGGCGGGGATGCCGCCGCAGGCGGCGAGAGCGAGCGGCCGTCGTCATCGGTTCCTACGAGCGGGGCGAGATGCCGCCGCAGGCGGCGAGAGCGAGCCGGAGGGCCGGGGCGAACGCCCCGGCCCTCCGTCATGCCCGGCTTCGGCGGCTGAGTCCACCGGGCGGTACGGCCCGGGCGGGCGCCTCCGCGGCGCGTCCGCCCGGGACGTGCGGTCTTGCGGGACCGCGGATCCCATGGGAAACAGGATCCGCGCTCCTCAGACGCGGCGGTACCCGTCGATGGACATGCCCATGTCGAGGTCCGAGATCTTCACGACGTCGCCCGGCTTGGGCGCGTGGATGACCTCGCCGCCGCCCAGGTACATCGCGACGTGGTTCTGGCCGTTGTAGAAGACCAGGTCGCCCGGCTTCAGGTCGCCCCGGCCGATAGAGCTGGTCTCGTCCCACATCGCCCACGTGGAGTGGGTCAGCGAGACGCCGGAGACGCCGTACGCGCCCGCGATCAGGCCCGAGCAGTCCCAGGTGTCGGGGCCGGCGGCGCCGAACACGTAGGACTCGCCGAGCTGGTCGCGCGCGAACTGGACCGCGGCGGTCGCCGCGTCGGAGCTATACGAGGCGGTGGAGTCCGACGACGAGTCGCCGCCCCCGCCGCTCGACTCGGCGTCCTCCGCGCTCTCGGCGGCCTCCGCCTCGGCGGCAGCGGCGGCAGCGGCCTCGGCCTCCGCCTCGGCGGCCTCATCGTGGGCCTCCTGCGCCTCGTCGATCTGCGAGTCGAGGTCTGCGACCTGCGCCTCGGCCTTCGCGATCTGGATCTCGAGCTCGTCGGACAGCTCGGCGGCCTCCTGGGCCTCGGTGTAGCGGTCGGACTGCTCCTGCGCGTACGTCATGAGGGTCGAGACCTTCGCGCCGAGCTCGTCGTCGGCGGACTCGACCGCGGCGGTGACGTAGGTGAGCTGGACGTCGGAGGCGCCGTACTCGGCGGCGGCGGTGTCGACGACGGCCTGGGCCGCCGCCAACCGCTCCTGGAGGCCCGCGAGGGCCGCGTCCGCGTCGTCGCGCTCGGACTCCAGGTCGTTCAGGTGGTCCTCGATCTCGGCGGCGGTCGCGTCGTCGTACTCGATGTCGGCCGCTTCCGCCGGAGCCGCCGCGAAGGCGGTCACGAGCCCGACGGTCGCGAGGGTGACGCCCGTGTAGGCGGCGACGCGGCGGAGGATGGCGCTGGCGCGGGAACTGTGTTCGGTATTCGTGCAGGCTTGAGCCACGAGGTGGCCTTTCTTCCTCGGCCGCCTACCGGGTTAGCTGTCGGGTTCGGGCAGGGAAGTGCGCCCTACCCGCGGAGCAGGGGCCTCCGCGGGATTCACCCCGTGCGTCGCTGGCGCCCGCGGGGTGCGCAGGCTGTGGGGGGCGACGCGGCTGGGTCCCCGGCCCGCGTTGCGGTGTCTCGCCCCGTACCGGAGAGAACGGGCGTCATGCGCAGCGCGGCTCGGCGGTCCGGACGGGTGGGTCTCTGGGGGAGCCCTGAGGACCCGACCGGAACAGCCGCCGACGCTAGTACATGGTGACCGGCATCGCCAAGCCCTATGTGACGCGCGACACTCATCGATATCGGACAGTGGTGATGCGAGGGGAGACAGGGCCACTATCCAGCGGGTTTATTGTCCGAACGGCCCACCCGCCGATGGACCGGACGGGGCCGGTGCCGGAAGGCGGCGGAATGCGGCCGCCTTCGGGTGCGAGCGACGCTCGGGTTCGGGGCCGCCCCCGGCTTCGACGGCGCCCGAGGGGTGCGACGGGACGGCGCGGCCGCTCCCGCGGCGGTCCGGTCAGAAGCTCCTGAGGGACTTCGGCGGGGGCGGGGACTGGATCGCGGTCGCGTCGGTCACCGGGACCGCGCCGCCGATGTACTCCTTCAGCTCGGTGCCCTCCAGGACCCGGCACGGAAAGGCCGCGCCCGCGCAGCGCCGCCGCAGCTGCGCCACCGGCAGCTCCGCGTCCGCGGCCACCGCGACGACGTTCCCGAACCGCCGCCCCCGCAGCACCGCCGGCTCGGCCATGACCGCCACATGCGCCCACACCGCGCCCATCGCCGCCAGCGCGGGCTTGAGGAACCGCATCTGCCCGCCGTCGCACAGGTTCACCGCGTAGTGCCCGCCCGGCCGCAGCACCCGGCGCGCCGCCTCCAGGAACTCCGTGCCGGTGAGGTGCGCGGGCACGCGCGCGTCCGCGTACACGTCGGTGACGATCAGCTCGTAGCTCCCCTCCGGGGCGCTCTCGACCGCCTCCCGCGCGTCGCTGCGCCGGATCTTCACCTTCACGCCGCGCGGCAGCGGCGCCTCGGCCCGCACCAGCGCGACCAGCGCCTCGTTCGTCTCCACCGCCTGCTGGTACGAGCCCGGGCGCGTCGCGGCCACGTACCGGGCCATCGCCAGGCCGCCCGCGCCCAGGTGCAGCACGCGCAGCGGGCGCTTCGGCTCGGCCGCCGCGTCCACCAGGTACGCGATCCGCTGCATGTACTCCGCGTCCAGATAGGACGGGTCGTCGAGGTCGACCGTGGCCTGCACGACCCCGTCGGCGACCAGGTGCATCATGCTCGGGCGGCCCGGGTCGCGGTCGAAGCGCAGTTCCTCAGCCATGGCTCGGCCGCCGGACGCGGCGGGGATTCGGGTTCGCTCTCACGACCCCATTGTGCCCGAAGGCCCCTGCTCGGCCTGCGTCCTGGCCGAGGCCGCGACATGCGCGATGCGCCGCAGCGCCGCGAAGATCGTCTCGCCCAGCACCGTCGCCACCACCGCCTGCTCCACGTCGACGCCCTCGACCCGGGTCGCCTCCGCGATCGCCTCCATGTCCGCCGAGGCCAGCGCCGCCGCCGCGTCCGCGTAGTGCCCCAGCACCTCCTGCGGATCGGGGTTCCCCAAGCGGTAGAACGCGGTCAGCGCCGTCACCAGCGCGTCCCGGTAGTTCGGCGGCGCCACCTCGGCCCAGCCGTACTCGCCCAGCAGCTGGTCCACCGTCCGCTCGGCCGCCTCCGCCGTCCCCTCGCTCGCGAGCGAGAACCTCGGATCCCGGTGCGTGGCCGCCAGAGTCGCCCCCAGTGCCTGGAACGCCGACTCCGGATGGCGCGCGAGCACCGTCAGCACCTCGCCGATCTGCGCCACCGAGAGCCCGGCGGTCTCGGACAGGGCCCGGATGAGGGTCAGCCGGTGCACGTGCCCCGGTCCGTACTCGACGGTGCCGCCCTCGCCGGGGACGCCCGGCTGGAGCAGCCGCTCCCGCAGGTAGTACTTGATGGTGGCGGCCGGAACGCCCGTCCGCTCCGACAGCTCCCCGATGCGCATACGAGGGAGTCTATGACGGAATGCGCGCCCGCGTTACCGTTGAGCCCGGCAGGAACCCCCGCCCCTCACCACCTCGTCCGGAAAGCGAAGGCCGCACCATGGCGGATATCCGCAGTGCACTGCTCGAAGAGCTGCGCGAGATCGCCGCGCGACCCGTCCCCGCCTTCGACCCCGCCCTCGCGGACGACTACGCCGCCACCGGCCGCCGTCTCCCCTACGAGGCCCAGTACTTCGCGCGCCGCCGCCACCTCGCCGCGCTCGCCATCGCCGGCGAGGGCCCCGCCCTCTCCTCGCTCCTCAAGGACGTCTGCCAGGAGCGCTCCTGGGCCCTGCCCGCCCACTGGGGCATCGACTTCGACCCGCGCACCTGCGTCGACCTCTTCGCCTGCGAGACCGCCCAGGCCCTCGCCGAGATCCTGCGCCTGCGCGAGGACGTCGAGGGCGCCGCCGAGATCGAGGCCGAGATCCGCGAACGCGTCCTCGACCCCCTCTTCGAATCCGAGTTCCCCTTCTGGTGGGAGCTGCGCATCTCCAACTGGACCGCCGTGTGCGCCGGCGCCGCGGGCATGGCCGCCCTCGCCCTCGGCTACGACCTCGACCTCATCCGCGGTCGCGTCCTCCCCGCCCTCCAGAGCTACCTGTTCTCCTTCGGCCCCGACGGCGGCTGCGTCGAAGGCGTCGACTACTGGGTCTACGGCTTCGGCTACTTCACCTACTTCGCCGAGGCCTGGCGCGACGCCACCGGCGAGGACCTCCTCGCCGGCAACGAGGCCATCGCCGCCTTCCCCGCCCGCGCCCAGCTCCACCCCGGCTCCTTCGCGACCTTCGGCGACGCCGGCCCCGACACGCTCCTCCCCGCGGGCCTGCTCACCCGCCTCCACGACCGCCTCGGCGTCCCCGTGCCCGCCGCCGCCCGCCCCCAGGCCTTCGCCGACGACGAGTGCGCCCGCTGGGCCCCGCTCACCCGCACCCTCGAATGGGGACGCCCCCTCCCCGAGGCGGTCGAACCCGGCCGCGCCTTCCTCGCCGACGTCGGCTGGTTCGTCGAGCGCCGCCGCATCGGCCGCCGCATGTGGGCCCTCGCCGTCAAGGGCGGCTACAACGACGAGCCCCACAACCACCTCGACCTCGGCTCGTTCCTCATCGCCGTCGACGGCGAGCAGCTCGTGTGCGACCCCGGCGCCGGCGAATACACCGCCGCCTACTTCGGGGACGAGCGCTACGACCAGGTCCACCCCTCCGCCGCATGGCACTCGGTGCCCACGGTCGAAGGCGCCGCCCAGCAGCTCGGCGAGGACTCCCGCGCCGAACTGGTCGACACCGGCGACGGCGTCGACGTCTACATCGACGCCTACGGCGACGGCGCGCTCATCCGCAAGTTCGCCTGGACCGGGAACGCGGTCACCTTGGGGGACTTCGGACCCGAGATCACCGAGTCCTTCGTCAGCCGCATCCGCCCCGAACTCGACGGCGACCGCGCCGTGTGGGCGGGGGAGCGCGGCACCCTCGTCCTCCACGGGATCAACCCCGACGACGCCGTGGTCGACTCCGTCGACACCACCGACCACCGCGGACGGCCCGACCGGCTATGGGCGCTCCGCTTCGGCCTGAACGGCGGCCTCCGCTTCGAGCTCCTCTAGGAGCCCGTCGGACTTCAGGCGCCGGCGGGCGGCCGCGATCGCCTCGCTGGTGTGCTCGAACAGTCGGCCCCGCTGCCACAGCGGCTCCAGGATGCCGAGGGCCTCGAGCGGCTTGGCGTGCACCGGTTCGAGCCCCGAGAGGTACACCGCGATGCCGCGGTGCTCCAGGCGGCGCACCGCGTCGGCGAGCACCGTCGCCCCCGAGGCGTCCATCGTGGACACCCTGCTCATGCGCAGGACCACGACCCGCACGTCGGCCACGTCCAGCAGCTGGAGCAGGAACCGGTGCGCGGCGGCGAAGAACAGCGGCCCCTCCAGGCGGTAGGCCACGATGTGCTCGTGCAGCAGCGCCGCCTCCTCGTCGTGGTGGTCGGCCGGCTCGATCGGCTCCTCCTCGACCGACACGGACCGGGAGATCCGCCCCAGGGCCAGGAGCCCGGCCAGCGCGACGCCCACCGCGACCGCCCACACCAGGTCGAGCACCACCGTCGCCGCGAGCGTGATCCACATGACCGCGGCGTCGGCCCTCGTCGAGCGCGCCAAGGCGAGCATGGAGCCGATCTGGATCATGCGGATCGAGGTCGCGATGAGCACCCCCGCGAGGGCCGCGAGCGGGACGTGCGCGACCAAGGGGGCGAGCGCGAGCATCATGAGCGCCAGTACGAGCGCGTGCGTCAGGGCGGCGAGGCGCCCGGCCGCGCCCGAGCGCACGTTGACCGCGGTGCGCGCGAGCGCCCCCGAGGACGGCATGCCGCCGAAGAACGGCGTCACCAGGTTCGCCACGCCCTGCCCGAACAGCTCGCGGTCGGGGTTGTGGTGCTGGTCGACGGTCATGTTGTCGGCCACCGTCGCCGAGAGCAGCGACTCGAGCGCGCACAGGGCGCAGATCGCGACCGCGGCGGCCACGAGTTCGGGCATCTCGGCGAAGTCGAGGAACGCGGCCTCGGGGGCCGGGATCGTGCGCGGCAGCGACCCGATGACCCCGACCTCGGTGCCCGCGAACCAGGTCACGACCGTCGCGGCGACGACCGCCAGGAGCGGGGTGGGGATCTGGGAGTGCAGGCGCGAGCCGAGCAGGATCGCGGCGGCCACCCCGAAGGCGACCGCGGGCGGACCCCAGTCGGGGTCGGCGGCGAAGGCGGCCAGCGACTCCCATGCGCCCGTGAGGAGGTGCGCGTTCTGCGACGGCAGGCCGAGCGCGGGCGGCAGCTGCTGGACCGCGATGACGATGCCGACCCCGGCGGTGAAGCCCTCGACGACCGGGACGGGCACGAAGCGGGCGTAGCGGCCCGCGCCCGCGACCGCGAGGCCGATGAGCATGAGCCCGGCCATGACGCCGACGAGCATAACGCCCGCGTGGCTGTGGGTGGCGGCGAGCGGGACCAGGACCACGGCCATGGTGCCGGTGGGGCCGGTGATCTGGAGGTTGGAGCCGCCCAGGAACGCGGCGAGGGTCCCGGCGATGATCGAGGTGATGAGGCCGGCGAAGGCGCCCAGGCCCGAGGCGATGCCGAATCCGAGCGCCAGCGGCAGCGCGACGACCGCGACGGTGAGCCCGGCGAGGAGGTCGGTGTGCCAGTGGCGTCTGATGTGCGCGAAGTCGGACCGTTCGGGAAACAGCTGTCGGAAGCGTCGCCGTTTCGTGGCAGTCGTCTCTCGGATGATGGTCATGAGGTGATTGTCCCGGATTGCGGTGCCCGCCTTCGCGTCCAACGCGCCGTGCCGCCAAGGCGGTCAAGGGAAATCACCGAACGGGCCCGGGCCCGGCCCGCCGCCGCGGGCCGCGCCCGCGGCGGCGGGAGGCGCCGGGCCCCGCTCCCGCCCGCCGTCCGCACCCGTACCGCCGGAGCTCCGCGGTGTCCGCGGCCGGCGCCGCGTCCCGCCCGCCGCGCGCGCCCGCGCGACACGACCGGTTGCAGTCGGCGGCCCTGTGCTCAGGCCCGCCCGCCGCCCGCCCGCGCGACACGTTCGGGTGACACGGGCGGGAGGGGCGGGCGTTCTTGTCGGACCCGCGCGGGAGAGTGGGGCCTACCTTCCCCTCTCATGGAGGGTGGGGGTTGGGGACGGCAGGCGCTTCAACCGACTGCCGTAGGATCGCCACCGTGCGTGCGAAGGGACTCGAGACGTCGATCCGGATCGGCGGCGCGATCGTCGTGGCCGCCGCGGCGCTCCTCGCCGCCCTCGTCGAGTCCTTCCTGGTCCCCACCTACATCGGCGGCATCGCGGTGCCCCTCGCAGGAGCGCTCGCGTTCTTCTGGAACTGGGGCCTCGCCGCCCTCGGCGTGTGGCTGGTCCGCGGACGCTGGATCGTCCCCCTCACCGCCCTCGCCTGGTTCGCCGTGGTCCTGACCGCCTCGATGCCCACCGCCGCCGGCTCGCTCGTCATCACCAGCGGCTTCAACGGCTACGCGCTGCTCCTGGCCGGCACCGCCGGCATCGCCGTCGCGCTGTGGCAGTATTTTCGACCCAGACCGGGCAATAAGCCCCGGCCCGCCGTCGGCTCGCAGGCCCCCCGGCAGGCAAGCCCCTCCGCCACGAAGGAGTCCCGACCGTGACCCTCCTCAGCCGCCTCCTCATGCCCCACTGGCCCTCCATCTACGGCTTCGCCCTCGGCCTCATCGCCGCCAACCTCCTCGGCCGCATCGCCTCCAAGGTCTGGGGCGAGGGCACGGCCGTCGGCGACCTGGTCGGCGTCTACACCTTCGGCGCCATGGCCGCCGTCGCCGTCGCCGCCGGCATCTGGTGGGGCCTGCGCCGCCAGCGCCGCCAGATCACCGGCGAGCTCCTCGTCATCTTCCTCGTCGCGACCCTCTTCGCGGTCCTGCTCAACCCGCTCATCGCCGGCGTCGACTACCCGACGCTCGACGGCGTGTTCTCGCAGACCCTCATCTACTTCGCGCTCCTGGCCGTCTCGGGCTGGGTCGGGTTCCTCATCGTCATGGCCCTCGGCGTCGACGTCTACGGCCGCGAGCTCAAGGCCACCAAGATCGCCTTCGAGCACAAGGCCAACCCCTCCTCCCGCACCAAGACCGCCTGATCAGCGCCCCCGGTAGTGGTACCGGTAGCGCTCGGCGTAGCCGAGCCGCCGGTACAGCTCCAGGGCCGCCTCGTTGCCGGTCTCGACCTGGAGCGCCGCCCGGCGCGCCCCGACCCCCGCGCCCCACGCCTCCAGCGCCCTGAGGACCTCCGTCCCCAGGCCCCGCCGCCGGAACTCCGGCAGCGTCCCGATGTTGCTGATCGCCACCGTGTCGCCCGCGACCGCGCCCCGGCCCCGCGCCACCAGGACCCCGCCCCGGCGGACCTCGGCGTACCCGCGGTCCGGCCCGGAGCCGAGGACCCGCGCCGCGACCGCGGCCCTGCCGGGGCCGGCCGCCTCCACCAGGGCCGCGCTCGGCGCGTCCGCGATCCGCGCCTCCCCGTCGTACGCGACCGGCCCGATCGGGCGGACCATGACCGCCGCCTCGGCCTCGGCCGCCCACCCGCGCGCGGCGAGCTCCCCGTCGAGCCGCCTCGCCACGGGCCCGGCCACCGCGATGAGCGGCCGCGCCCCGCGCTCGCCGTACCAGGCCTCCACCGCCGCCGCGGCCGCGTCCGTCCCGCCCTCGGGGGCCGTCAGCGCCAGCGCCGAGTTCGCGCGCCGCGTGTAGCCCTCCGCGTAGCGCAGCAGCCAGCCGCCCAGCTCGGCGGTGTCCGGCGCGGGCCAGGTCGCCGCCAGGAGCCGCTCGAGCCCGAGGATCTCGGAGAACGGGGTCGGCTTCGGCGGGATCGGCCGGGACGCCACGACGGCGGCGGCGTCGATGGTGACGACCGCCCCTGCGTCGGGCAGCACACGCCACCGCCCGGGGCCGAACTCGATAAGCTCCCCCGTGATGTCCGTGAACCGGCGACCCGGTCGCGGTTCGTCCAACCTGATCCGAACCGCCACGCGACGGCCGACATCCCCTGGTCCCAGCATCTGGCGCACCCCAAACCTTCGGGTCTGCAAATGGCAATAAGCTTTAGGCTCATCACAGCGCAGTCCGCCCGACTGCGCGCTGTAGGAAGGACGACTCGTGACTTACGTAATCGCCGAGCCGTGCGTGGACCTGCTCGACAGGGCCTGCATCGAAGAATGCCCGGTCGACTGCATCTACGAAGGGAACCGGAAGCTCTACATCCACCCCGACGAGTGCGTCGACTGCGGTGCGTGCGAGCCGGTGTGCCCGGTCGAGGCGATCTTCTACGAGGACGACGTCCCCGAAGAGTGGGCCGCCTACACCAAGGCCGACGTGGACTTCTTCGACGACCTCGGCAGCCCCGGCGGGGCCTCCAAGGTCGGCAAGATCGACAACGACGTCCAGTTCGTGGCCGATCTGCCCCCGAAGGCGGAGTAGCCGCGATGGCGCTGCGCCGACTCCACAGCGCCTCCCCGGCGCGGCGGCTGCCGCGCTTCCCGTGGGACCGCATGGCCCCCTACAAGGAGCGTGCGGCGGCCCACCCCGGCGGCCTGGTCGACCTCACCGTCGGGGCCCCGGTCGACGACGTGCCCGAGTCCATCCGGCACGCGCTCGCCGAGGCCGCGGCCAGGCCCGGCTACCCCACGGTGGCCGGACCCGAGGCGCTGCGCGAGGCGATGCGCTCGTGGCTCCACCGCCACACCGGCGTCACCGAGGACGTCGCGGTCCTGCCCACGGTCGGCTCGAAGGAGCTGGTCGCGAACCTGCCGTTCCAGCTCGGGATCGGCCCCGGCGAGGCCGTGGCCTACCCCGAGGTCGCCTACCCGACGTACGAGATCGGCGCGATCCTCGCCAAGGCCGAGGCGCTGCCCGTGGCCGACCCGCGCGACGCCGCGGGCTCGCGGCTGCGGTTGGCGTGGATCAACTACCCGACCAACCCCACCGGTGAAGTGGCCTCCGTCGAGCACCTGCGCGACCTGGTCCGCTGGGCCCGCGACAGCGGCGTCGTCCTCGCCAGCGACGAGTGCTACCTGACCCTCGGCTGGGACGAGGGGCACCCGCCGGTGTCGGTGCTGGACCCGCGCGTCAACGACGGCGACCTCACCGGCCTCCTCGCGGCGCACTCGCTGTCGAAGCGCTCCAACCTGGCCGGATACCGCTCGGCGTTCCTCGCCGGGGACCCCGAGCTCATCGCCGACCTGCTCGAGATCCGCCGCCACGCGGGCTTCATGGTCCCCTGGCCCGTCCAGCAGGCCACGATCGCGGCCCTGCACGACGAGGCGCACGCGATCGAGCAGCGGGCCCGCTACGAGCGCCGGCGCGGCGTCCTGCGCGGGGCGCTCGAGGCCGCCGGGTTCCGCATCGACCACTCGGCCGCGGGCCTGTACCTGTGGGCCACCCGCGACGAGCCGTGCTGGGACACCGTGTCCTGGCTGGCCGGGCGGGGCATCCTCGCCGCGGCGGGGGAGTTCTACGGCGCCAAGGGGAACCGCCATGTGCGGCTGTCCCTCACGGCGACCGACGAGGCGATCGCGGACGCGGCGCGGCGCCTCAAGTGAGCACATGAGGAAGGGGCCCGCAGCGGATGCTGCGGGCCCCTTCCACGTCACGGTCTCCTCACGGCAGGTCGACCGGCGCGTCGGCGGGCGCCGGCGCCGGCGCGGGCGCCGCCCCCTGGAGCGTCGCGAGGATCTGCTGGCAGGTCTCGTTCAGCGCCGCGACGTCGGGGACGGCGGGCGCGGGCGCCGGCGGCAGCTGCTCGGCCTCCGCGGGCAGCTCGGCCGGGGCCGGCGCGTCGGCCGGCAGCAGCGCCTGGACGTCGGTGAGGCACTGCTCGAGGTCGAGCAGGGCCTGCGGGTCCGGTGCGCCCGGCACCGGCGCGGGCGGCAGCTGCTCGGCCTCGGCGGCGGTCACCGCCGGCGCGGCGGCGAGCATCGCGAACGGGACGGCCGCCCCGATCACGACCATCCGCCAGGTCTTCCGTGACTTCGTGGTCGGTGCTGCTTCGAACATGGACTCGGCCATGAGGATCGCTCCCTGGATCGTCGTCGGCTCCCGGCCCGGGCGCGGCCCGGGGCCCGCTGGTGGCGGCCCCCCGACCGCCCTCCGGCGCCGAGCATCTGCTTCCCGTAGCACTGTAGATACCCAACGTGACGAATGAGCGGTTTCGGTGAAACCGATCCGCCGCCGAGGCGTCCACACTCGCCGGTGCGCCGCCGCGACCTCGCGGAACGCCCGAACGCGAGGTCGATCGTCCGATCGTCGACAAACCGAACCCGCTGGCGGCTGTCGTACCCTTCGGCCACACTGGTCGGGTGACTGACTCGCTCCTCATCGGCCGCGACCACCCCGCCGCGGTGCTGCGGTCGGCCGTCGAACGCACCATCGCCAGCCACGGCGGCCTCGTCCTCATCACCGGCGAGGCCGGCATCGGCAAGACCGCCCTCGTCACCGACGTCGCCGCCGCCTACCGCGGCGACCTCGCCATGGCCTTCGCCACCTCCTGGGAGTCCGAGGCGGTGCCCGAGCACTGGCTGTGGACGCAGATCCTGCGCTCGCTGCGCGCCCGCCTCGGCGAGGACCAGTGGCGCGCGCTGCGCCCGGCCCCCGCCGTCGACGCCCTCCTCGGCGAGGGCGAGGGCGCCCCGCCGGTCGAGTTCGAACTCCACGACGCCGTCACCCAGCTGCTCATCGCCGCCTCCCAGTGCGGCCCGCTCCTGGTCGTCCTCGACGACCTCCACTTCGCCGACCCCGGCAGCATCGAACTGCTCAAGTTCGCCTGCCAGCACACGTTCTTCGAGCGCCTCCTGTTCGTCGGCACCTACCGCGACTCCGAGATCGACCCCGGCCACCGCCTGCGCGCCCGGATGCTCCCGCTGGTCGCCAAGGCCGCGATGATCGGCCTCGACGGGCTCGACGAGCCCGGCGTCGCCGCCCTCGTCCGCACCACCGTCGGCGACGCGCCCGACGCGGACACGGTCGCCGAGATCGCCCGCCGCACCGGCGGCAACCCGTTCTTCGTCGAGCAGACCGCGCGCCTGTGGGCCTCCGGCCAACCCGTCGACGCCACCACCGCCGGGATGCGCGACGCCCTCCAGCGGCGCATCGAGCAGCTGCCGCCGCCGCTGCTGCGGATGCTCACCCTCGCCTCGGTCGGCGGCCGCGAGTTCCACGCCGCCGTCATGGCCCAGGCCGCCGGGCGCGACCCCCACGAGATCGAGGCCGCGCTCGACGCCGCCTGCCAGACCGGGCTCGTGCGGCGCGGGCGCGACCGCTACGTCTTCGTCCACGACCTCGTGCGCGAGACGCTCTACAACACCATGCCCGAGGCCGAGGCCGCCCACCACCACGGCTGCGTCGTCCGCGCCCTCGCCGCCGACGAGTCCCTCCAGAAGCTCATGCTCAGCACCGAGATCGCCCACCACGCCTGGCTCGCCGGGGACGACCTCGACGCCGCGACCGCCGTCCGGTTCCTCACCCGCGCCGCCGACGAGGAGAACGCCTGCCTCAGCATCGCCGGGGCCGAGAAGCACTACCGGCGCGCCCTCGAGCGCTGCGCCCCCGGCATGGCGCGCCAGCGCGTCCTGCTCCGCCTCGAACTCGCCGGGGTCCTCAAGTGGCGCTCCGACGAGCAGGAGGCCCGGCGCCTCCGCGAGCAGGCGCTGATCGAGGCCGAGGCCTCCGGCGACCCGATGCTCCTGGCCCGCGTCGCCGTCGAGGAGCTCCAGGACGAGCGCTCCGAGGAGATCTCCCGCGCCAAGGCCCTCGCCTACACCGGCCTCACCGGGCACGAGCCCGACCCCGGCCTCGACCCCGCCGAGCTCACCCGCAGGCTCCTCTTCGAGTACCTCGTGGCCGCCCGCAGGGCCGGCTCCGACGAGGACGTCGCCTTCGGGCTGTGGGCGAACCACGCCGTCAACTGGGGCCCCGGCAGCGCGCACGAGCGGCTGTCCCTCGTGGACGAGCTCACCGAGGTCACGCGCCGCTCCGGCGACCACGACACGCACCTGTACGCCGAGTCCCTGCGCTGGGTCGCGCTCCTCGAACTCGGCGACCCCGCCTACCGCGCCCAGCTCGCCCACTTCTGCGCCCTCGCCGACGCCGCCGAGAGCGAGCGCTGGCGCAGCGCCGCGAACATCGACCGGGCCGTGATCGCCGCCGTCCAGGGCCGCTTCGACGAGGCCGCCGCCGAACTCGACAAGGCCGAGGCCCTCATCGGGTCCGACTCGATCTCCGCGCACATGCTCACGCACCTGCGCTGGGAGACCGTCTACGCGTCCGGCGCCGTCCCCGAGACCGAACCCGGGCCCCCGCACCCCGGCCACGGCGCCTGGCACACCGACCTGCTCGTCGGCCTCACCGCGCTGCGCCGCGGCGACCTCGACCAGGTCCGGCGCGTCCGCGAGCGCGTCGACGCCGACATCGACCTGTACGACTCCTGGAAGTCGCTGCTGCTGCGGTTCCAGGTCGAGGCCGCCGTCGCCGAGGGCGACGCCGAGGAGGTCGAGCGGCTGCGGACCGAACTGGGCCCCTACGCCGGCCAGTGGCTCGTCGCCCTGTGGGGCACCAGCGTCCACGGCCCGGTCAGCCACTGGCTCGGCGTCCTCGCCGCCGCCGCGGGCGACCGGGACGCGGCCGACCGGCACTTCGCCGACGCCGCGGCCGAATCCGACCGGCTCGCCGCCGCCCCCTGGGCCGCCCTCGCCCGGGAGCGCGCCGCCGAGAACCGCGCCGCCGCCGACCGCGCCGCCCGGGACCGCGACGACCCGGCCGGGCCCGCCGCCGGCCCGGTCTTCCGCCGCGACGGCGCCACCTGGACCCTCGCCTACGCCGGGCGCACCCTCCACCTCCCGCACGCCAAAGGCCTGGCCGACCTGCACCTCCTGCTCTCGCGGCCCGGCGTCGAGACCGCCGCGGCCGACCTGCTCGCCGGACCCGCGAGCGACGGCGCCCCCGCGGTCGCCGCCGACGCCCGCCTCGGCGGCGACGACTTCCTCGACGCCGAGGCCCGCACCCGCTACCGCGAGCACCTCGAGACCCTCGACGAGCGGATCGACGCCGCAGCGGCCGTCGGCGACGACGCCCGCGCCGCCGCGCTCGACGCCGAGCGCCAGGCCCTCATCGACCACCTCAAGGCCGCCACCGGCCTCGGCGGGCGCTCCCGCAGGCTCGGCGACAACCACGAGCGCGCCCGCAAGAGCGTCACCAACCGCATCCGCAACACCCTCAAGAAGATCGAGGACGGCCACCCCGCGCTCGCCGAGCACCTCAAGGCGACCGTCGCCACCGGTTCGGCCTGCGTCTACCGGCCGGGCGCCGACGCCCCCGACTGGCGCCTCTGACCGTGCGCGAAGGGGCCGGGCGGGGAATCCCCCGCCCGGCCCCGCCGGGTGTTTCAGTGGAGTCTCACTTGCGGTTGTAGGCCCTGATGGTCAGGAACCCGAACACCGCGATGAACCCGCCCGACCAGATGAGCGTCGTGAGCACCGCGCCGGAGTCGACGGTCCCGTCGAACAGGCCCCGCACCCCGTCGACCAGCTGGCTGATCGGCGTGTTCTTCACGACCGGCTGGAGCCAGCCGGGCATCGTCGAGGGCTCCACCATGATGTTCGACAGGAACGTCAGCGGGAACATGATCGACATCGAGATGGACATGACGGTCTTCTCGGAGCGGGTGATCAGCCCCAGCCAGGTCCACACCCACGAGAAGGCGAAGCAGAACACCAGCAGCAGGGCCACGCCCAGCAGCACGCCGACCGCGCCGCCCTCGGGCCGGTAGCCCATGACCATGCCCGTGCCGAACATGATCGCCCCGGCCGCCGCGTACCGGAACATGTCCGCCAGCAGGTAGCCGACCATCGGCGCGGCCCGCCAGATCGGCAGCGTCCGGAACCGGTCCGACACGCCCTTGTTGATGTCGATGTTCACCGACATGCCGGTGTAGATCGTGGTCATCACGATGCTCATCACCATGATGCCCGGCAGCAGGAACTGGAGGTACGCCCCGGTGCCGCCCGCGATCGCGCCGCCGAACAGGTACGTGAACATCAGCAGCATCACGATCGGGAAGACCAGGATGTCGCCCAGCTGCTCGGGCACGTGCTTGATCTTCAGCATCGAGCGCCAGGCGAACACCCTCGCCGAGGTCAGCGCGCTCGGCGCGGCCGGACGCTCGCCGGTGGCCAGCAGCCGCTGCAAGTGCTCCTTCGCGACCGGGGCCGGCGCGTCGGCGTCGGACTTCGTGTCGGTCGGTGTGACGGTCATTGCGTTTCCTTTCTCAAAGTCCGTGCGGCTCAGGCCTGAACGCGGTTGGTGAGGGCCAGGAAGACCTCGTCGAGGCTCGGCTGGCCCAGCGAGAAGTCGTCCACGAGGACGCCCGCGCGGGCCAGCTCGCCGAGGGCCTGCGAGCCCTGCGCGGCGGTGTCCTCGCCCGGCGCCAGGCGGGCGGTGAGCGACACCGGGTCGTCGTCGAGCTCGACCTCCGCGCCGAGCGCGTCGGCGAGCACCTGCCGCGCGTGCGCGCGCTGGTCGGCGTGGTGCAGGCGCACCCGGATCGAGCCGGCGCCCACGGAGGACTTGAGCTGGCCGGGGGTGCCCTCGGCGATGACCTTGCCGGTGTCGATGACCGCGATGCGGCCCGCCAGCTGGTCGGCCTCCTCCAGGTACTGCGTCGTCAGCAGCACCGTGGTGCCCTCGGCGACGATCGTGCGGATCACGTCCCACACCTGGCCCCGGCTGCGCGGGTCCAGGCCCGTCGTCGGCTCGTCCAGGAACAGGAGCTTCGGGGTGACGATGATGGACGCGGCGATGTCGAGCCGCCGCCGCATCCCGCCGGAGTAGGCCTTCACCTGCTTGCCGGCGGCGTGGGTCAGGCCGAACGCGTCCAAAAGGTCGCCGGCGCGCTCCCGTGCGGCCGGCTTCGCGTAGCCGTAGAGGCGCGACAGCAGGATCAGGTTCTCGACGCCCGTGAGGTCCTCGTCCAGCGAGGCGTACTGCCCGGTCAGGCTCACCTGGGAGCGCACCGCGGCGGCGTCGGTGAGCAGGTCGCGGCCGAACACGGTCGCGCTCCCGGCGTCGGGGCGCAGCAGGGTGGCCAGCATCCGCACCGTGGTGGTCTTCCCGGCCCCGTTCGGGCCCAGCACGCCGTACACCGTGCCGGTCGGGACCTCCAGGTCCACGCCGTCGACGGCCTTGACGTCCTTGAAGTGCTTGACGAGCCCTTCGGCTCGGATCGCGAGGTCGCGCTGCGACATGTTCGCCTCCCGGATGATTCGCATAATCGCTCTCACCCAGAAGGCGCTACAACCCCGCCACGCCCGCCGCTACATCCGGTGTAGCGGCGTTCCGGGACGCCACCGAGGACGCTGATGGGGCCCGCCTTCGGCGGGCCCCATCAGTTGCATTATTGCTCGTAGTGGAAACGGCACTGGACGATGTAGATCTCCTCATCTTCCAGCCGGTAGATCAAGCGGTGTTCAAGATTGATCCGGCGTGACCAGAAGCTCCGGAACCCGTGTTTGAGCGGTTCGGGCTTTCCGAGTCCTCGTTGCCGTTTCGCCGGACGTCCTGATCAGCTCGTTGATCTTCCTGACGATCTTGCGGTCCTGGCCCTGCCGGTGCACGTACTCGTCCCAGGCGCTCGCGGACCAGGTGATCTTCACTCGATCAGGTCCCTCACGACCCCGCGCCCGTTCTCGAGCTCGTCGATGGAGGCGAGCAGCCTGCGCGCGTTGACGGGACTGCTCAGCAGGTAGGCGGTCTCTTTGAGCGACTCGTACTCGTCCAGCGCCACGATCACCACGGACTCGTGGCCATCGCGGACCACGATGGCCTCCTCGCGGTCGTCGATGACGGTGTCGAGCGTCTTGCCGAACTCCGCCTGTGCCTGGGAGAACGAAATAGCCTTCATGCTCACCTCCTCATCTTGTACTGAAAAACGTGGCCTTCGCGGCTTCGGCACGCCAGGATCGCGCGACGTTCGCGCCCCGATCAGTCCTTGAGGTGCTTGGGGCGGACCACCAGCCAGAACAGGAGGGCGCCCACGCCCGAGGCGACGCCGATCGCCGCCGCGGTGGTGTTCCAGGTGCCCGGCAGCTCCAGCTCGTAGAAGCGCGCGAACGGCGGCACGGCCAGGACGATGAGGAACGCGGCCGCGCAGCCGCCCACCAGGAGCGCCTTCCACCACGTGTACGGCTTCGCCACGATCGCCAGGGCGGCGAGCGCGAGGGAGAACAGCGTGATCGCGGCCGTGGTCTGCGGCAGGTCCGAGTCGTACCCGTCGTGCGCCAGCGCCGCCAGGTAGACCGCGAACGTCGGCACCGCGCAGCAGATCCCCGCCGGGATCGCGAACTTCAGCACCCGCCGCACGAACCCGGGCCTGGCCCGGTCGAAGGTCGGCGCCAGCGCCAGGAAGAACGCCGGGATGCCGATCGTGAACGCGTTGATCAGCGACTGGTGGATCGGCAGGAACGGGTACGGCAGCGGGTCGTTCCCGGCGACCCACGCGATGATCGCGCCCACGGCGATGAGCAGCGCCAGCCCGATCGCGTACACCGTCTTGGTCAGGAACACGTTCGCGACCCGCCCGATGTTCCCCAGCACCCGGCGGCCCTCGGCCACCACGTGCGGCAGCGTCGCGAACTCGTCGTCCAGCAGCACGACCTGCGCGACCGACCGCGCCGCGGCCGAACCCGACCCCATCGCGATGCCCAGGTCCGCGTCCTTGAGCGCCAGCACGTCGTTCACGCCGTCGCCGGTCATCGCCACGGTGTGCCCCCGCGACTGGAGCGCCTTCACGAACGCCTGCTTCTGGTGCGGCTTGACCCGCCCGAAGATCGTGGCCCGCTCCAAGAGGTCCGCGAGCTCCTCGGGGTCCTCCGGCAGGCGCCGGGCGTCCACGGTGTCCGCGGCGCCCTCGACGCCGAGCTGCGCGGCGACCGCGCCCACGGCGGCCGGGGAGTCCCCGGAGATGATCTTGACCGCCACGCCCTGCTCCTTGAAGTAGGCGAGCGTCTCGGCCGCGGTGGAGCGCAGGCGCTGCCGCAGGACCACCAGGGCCTGGGCCTTCACGCCGGTGACGCCCCCGGTGGTCGAGGCCGTCTCGGCGGTGACCAGGGCCAGGACCCGCAGGCCCTGGGCGGCGAGCATGTCCGCCTCGAGCGCGACCGGGTCGCCCGCCTCGAGCAGCACGTCGGGCGCGCCCAGCAGCCAGCTGCCGTGGTCGGTGAAGCGGGTGCCGCTCCACTTGCGCGCCGAGGAGAACGGCATGACGTCGATGACCCGCCAGTGCGGGTCGGCCGTGCCGGTCTCGCCCAGGTGCGCCGCGACCGCCTGCATGGTCGGGTTGGGGCTGTCGTCGGCCGCCGCCAGCGCGGCGAGCGCGGTCGCGACGGCCGCGCCGTCGGCGTCGCCGACCGGCCGGACCTCGTCGACGTCCATGCCGCCCTCGGTGAGCGTCCCGGTCTTGTCCAGGCACAGCACGTCGGTGCGGGCCAGCCCCTCGATGGCGGGCAGCTCCTGCACGAGGCACTTGCGCGCCCCGAGCCGGATCACGCCGACCGCGAACGCGACCGACGTCAGCAGCACCAGGCCCTCGGGGATCATGGGGACGATCCCGGCGACGGTGGTGACGATGACGCCGTCCGAGGCGACGATGTCGTGCCAGTCGCCGACGTCCCCCGCCTGGCTCACGATGAGCAGCAGCGCGATCGGCACGATGAGCCAGGTGATGATCTTGATGAAGCGGTTGATGCCCTCGCGCAGCTCCGAGCGCGCCAGCGTGAACTTGCTGGCCTCCTCGACGAGCTTGGCGGCATAGGAGTCCGCGCCGATGTGCTCGGCTCGGAACAGGCCGGTCCCGGCCACCGCGAACGAGCCCGAGCGGACCTCGTCCCCGGGCGTCTTCGCCACCGGGTCGGCCTCGCCGGTCAGCAGCGACTCGTCGATCTCGAGGTTCCGGGACTCCACCACCGGCCCGTCGACCGCGATCCGGTCGCCCGGCTCCACGTACACCAGGTCGCCCTGGACGATCCGGTTCGGCTCGATCTCGCGGACCTCGCCGTCGCGCAGCACCTTGGCCATGGCCTGGTTCATCAGCGACAGCTTGTCCAGGGTGCGCTTGGCGCGCAGCTCCTGGACCGTTCCGATGAGGATGTTGGCGATGATGACGCCGGCGAACAGGCCCTGCTTCCAGCCGCCGAAGGTCACCGCGATGACGGCGAGCACGCCGATGACGCCGTTGAGCGGCGTGAAGAGGTTCGCGCGCAGGATGGCCGAGAAGGGTCGGGACGTGTGGCGCTTGGACTCGTTGACGGCTCCGGCTTCGACGCGCTCGGCCACTTCGTCGGCCGTCAGGCCCCGGTCACCTGCCAGCATGGGTGTTGTCACGTCGTCAGCTTATGCGACAGCCGCCCTCCTGTATCACCGCCGAAGGACCGAACCCCGCCGATTCCGGTCTCCTCCTTTCGACCGAGGAGACCCGGCTTCCCGACCGCGGGGAGGCGTCGCGCGCCCCGTAGAATCGCTGACCATGGCCAATGTACTCACACCGCAGGGCGAGGACTTCCCTCGCTGGTACCAGGACGTCGTCGCCAAGGCCCAGCTGGCCGAGAACGGCCCGGCCCGGGGCTCGCAGGTGATCCGACCGTCCGGGTTCGCGCTGTGGGAGCGCATGGTCGACGAGCTCGACGACCGCATCAAGGAGACCGGCACCGAGAACGCCTCGTTCCCGCTGCTGATCCCCGAGTCCTACTTCACCCGGGAGGCCGACCACGTCGAGGGCTTCGCGCCCGAGCTGTGGATGGTCACGCACGCCGGCGGCAAGGAGCTCGAGGAGAAGCTCGCGATCCGCCCCACCTCCGAGACCGTCATCGGCGAGTACATGGCGAAGTGGGTCAACTCCTACCGCGACCTGCCCCTGCTGCTCAACCAGTGGTGCAACGTGCTGCGCTACGAGATGCGCACCCGCCTGTTCCTGCGCTCCTCGGAGTTCCTCTGGCAGGAGGGCCACACCGTCCACGAGACCTATGAGGACGCCCACGCGTTCACGCTGCGCGTCCTCCACGAGGTCTACGCCGACTTCATCGAGAACGTGCTGGCCATGCCGGTGCACCGCGGCATCAAGACCGAGGCCGAGCGCTTCGCCGGGGCCCTCAACACGTTCTCGGTCGAGTCGCTCATGCGCGACGGCAAGGCCCTCCAGATGGGCACCTCGCACGAGCTGGGCCAGAACTTCGCGAAGGTCTTCGACATCCAGTTCCAGGGCAAGGACGGCAAGCAGCAGTTCGGCTGGACCACCTCCTGGGGCGTCTCGACCCGCATGGTCGGCGGCCTCATCATGGCCCACGGCGACGACGCGGGGCTGCGCGTCCCGCCGAACCTCGCCCCCGTGCAGGTCTGCGTCATGGTCGTCAAGGACTCGGACGAGGTCCAGTCCGCCGCGCGGAAGGTCTACGACGAGCTCAAGGGCGACGGCCTGCGCGTGCGGCTCGACCACCGCGGCGACGTGGCCTTCGGCCGCCGCGCCGTGGACGCCGAGCTCAAGGGCTACCCGGTCCGCATCGAGATCGGCCCCCGCGACCTCAAGAACGGCGAGGCCACCGTCGTCAGCCGCGTCGAGGGCACCAAGGAGACCGTCCCGCTCGGGATGCTCGCCGAGGCCGTCGCCGCCGCGCTCGAGGGCGCCCAGCAGCGGCTGTGGGACGAGGCCCTGGAGTTCCGGGAGGCGCGCACCGCCGACGTCTCCACCGTCGACGAGGCGATCGAGGCCGCGCAGACGGGGTACGCCCGCCTGCCGTGGGACGCCTGCGGCGTCGAGGGCGAGCGGAAGGCGGCCGGCTCGGCCGTCACCGTCCGGGTCCTCCAGCGCGAGGACGGCACCGTGCCCGACTCCCTGGATGAGGCCGGTCTCATCGCCTACCTGGCCCGTTCGTACTGATCGCCCGGTGCGCTAGACTCGGTCGCTGTAATGAGCTTTGGGACGGATGCCCTCTCAACAACCGTGACGCAAGGCCAAGTTTCAGCGCGAACGCAATCCGGATTCTCCACCTGGACGGCGTGCGCGCTGACGTGATCCTTACAACAGGAGTAACAAAACGTGGCAGTGAAGATTCGCCTCACGCGAATGGGGAAGATCCGTACTCCCCAGTACCGCATCGTCATCGCCGACTCGCGCGTCAAGCGCGACGGCAAGGTCATTGAGAACGTCGGGATCTACCACCCGAAGGAGAACCCGTCCCGGATCGAGGTCAAGTCCGACCGCGTCCAGCACTGGCTCTCCGTCGGCGCCCAGCCGTCCGACACGGTCAAGGCCATCCTGCGCAAGACCGGCGACTGGCAGCGGTTCAAGGGCCTGCCCGAGCCGGCCCCGCTGAAGGTCGCCGAGGCGAAGCCCGAGAAGGAGTCCCTCTACGTGGCCGCCCTCAAGGAGTCGGGCATCGACCCCTCGAAGGCGTACGTCTCGGAGGAGGCCGCCAAGGCCGGCGACACGAAGCCCGCGGCCAAGTCGAAGAAGTCCGCCGAGAAGGCCGACGAATCGGCTAAGACTGAAGAGGTCGAGGCCGCCGCCGACGAGGCCTCCGAGACCAAAGGGGAGTAACCGTGCTGCGACCGGCGCTTGAACACCTTGTCAAGGGCATCGTCGACCACCCCGACGACGTCCGCGTCCGTCTGGTCGACTCCCGCCGCGGCAAGCGGCTCGAGGTCCGGGTCAACCCGGACGACCTGGGCACGGTGATCGGCCGGGGCGGTCGGACCGTCAACGCGCTGCGCCAGGTCATCGGCTCGATCGGCGGCCGCGGCATCCGCGTCGAGGTCGTCGATTCCTACTGAAGTCCGCTGACGGCCCCGGGGTTCGCCCCGGGGCCGTCGCGCTGTCCCGCGGCAGTCGGAGAAGAGGTTCCATGGAGCAAGTGGTGGTCGGCCGGATCGTGCGCCCGCACGGCCTGCGCGGCGAGGTCGTCGTCGAGGTCCGCACCGACGATCCCGAGACCCGGTTCCAGCCCGGCGTCGAGTACCGCACCAAGAACGGCCCGATGCGGGCCGCGACGGTGCGCTGGCATCAGGGCCGCCCGATGATCGGCTTCGAGGGCGTCACCGACCGCAACGGGTCCGAGGCCCTGCGGGGGATCGTCCTCAGCGTCGAGATCGGCGAGGGCGAGCTCGAACCCGAGGACGACGACGAGTTCCACGACGCCCTGCTCATCGGCCTCACCGTGGTCGACCGCGATGCCGGCGAGGTCGGCCCCGTCGCCCGGATCGACCACGGCGCGGCCTACGAGACGCTCGTGGTCAAGCGCAAGGGGCGCACCCCCGCGCTCATCCCGTTCGTGAACGACATGGTCGACGAGGTCGACCTCGAGGCCGGGACGATCAAGGTCGACCTGCCCCCGGGCCTCCTCGACCTGTGACCCGGCGGGAGCACGCATGAAGATCGACGTCGTCACCGTCTTCCCCGAGTACCTCGGGCCGCTCGACCTCTCCCTCATCGGCCGCGCCCGCGAGAGGGGCCTGATCGACCTCGGCGTCCACGACCTGCGCCGCTGGACCCACGACGTCCACCACTCGGTCGACGCCGCCCCCGCCGGCGGCGGCGCCGGCATGGTCATGAAGCCCCAGCCGTGGGGCGAGTGCCTCGACGAGCTCGTGTTCGACGCGGGCGGGGCGCGCCCGCGCCTGCTCGTGACGAGCCCCGCCGGGCGGCCCTTCACGCAGGCGATGGCGCACGAGCTGGCCGCCGAGCCCTGGCTCATGTTCGCCTGCGGCCGCTACGAGGGCATCGACCAGCGCGTCGTCGACTACGCGGCCGAGCGCATGGAGGTCACCGAGGTCTCCATCGGCGACTACGTGCTCTTCGGCGGCGAGGTCGCCGTGCTCGCGATCGTCGAGGCCGTGGCGCGGCTCGTGCCCGGCGTCCTCGGCAACGCCGCGTCCCTGGACGAGGAGTCGCACAACGGCGGGCTCCTCGAGGCGCCCGCCTACGCCAAGCCCGCCGAGTGGCGCGGCCACCGCATCCCCCCGGTCCTCCTCTCGGGCGACCACGGCAAGGTCGACCGCTGGCGGCGTGACCAGGCCCTCCTTCGCACCGCGGCGGCCCGCCCGGACTTGCTGGAGCGCCTGGACCCGGGTAGCCTCGACCAACGTGACCGGCGCCTACTCGAAGGGGCCGGGTTCGCCGCGCCCGAGCAGGGTGTGGCAGAGTAGGTGAGTTCCCGTGACGTGCCGTTCGTTCAAGCGGTACCTCTCCCGGCAGGACTTCTGAACTTTCGTATCGACAAAGGTTGCAACCAATGAACATTCTGGATGAGCTGAACGCCGCCTCCATGCGCGCCGACCTGCCGGACTTCCGTCCCGGCGACACCGTCAAGGTGAACGTCCGGATCCAGGAAGGCAACCGGTCCCGCGTCCAGGTCTTCCAGGGTGTCGTCATCCGCCGCCACGGCGCGGGCATCGGCGAGACCTTCACGGTCCGCAAGCTGAGCTACGGCATCGGCGTCGAGCGCACCTTCCCGGTCCACGGCCCCATGGTCGACTCGATCGAGATCGCCATGCGAGGCAAGGTCCGCCGCGCGAAGCTGTACTACCTGCGCGACCGCAAGGGCAAGGCCGCCAAGATCAAGGAGAAGCGCGAGCTCTGAGCCGCGCCTGGGCCCGTTCACGGCCCGCCGCAAGCGTTCTGCGAACCCCGGGCATCCGCCCGGGGTTTCTCATCGCATGCCGTATTCGGCTACCCTCGGCACATGAGTCCTGGTTCCCCCGGCGGGCCGAAGGGCCCCCGCCGCATCGACTGGAACCGACTCCCCGGTCCCGGCGGGGCCGAACCCCCGCCGCCCGCCGACCCGCGGCGCTCCGGCCCGCCCCCCGGCAGGCTGCCCAGCGGCCCCGTCGCCGGCAGCCCCGACGCGGGCGGCCCGACCCGGCCGATCCGCAGGCCCGAAGGCCCGACCGGCCCGCGCGACCGCGTCGCCCCCGACCGCACCGCTCACGACCGGGCCGGCGCCGCCCGTGACCGCGTCAGCGGCGCCCACGATCGCGTCAGTGCCTCCCATGACCGCGTCGGTGCCGAGCGCGAGCGCGTGTCCGCCGCCGCCCGCGCCCGCGCCGCCGACGAGGAGGCCTCGGGCGACCGCAAGGCCGCCAAGGAGTCCGAGAGCCGCCTCTCGCAGCCGCACAAGCGCCAGTACCTGTCGCTGTGGATCGAGCTGCCGCTGCTCCTGGTCGTCGCGTTCTCGGCCGCGGTGCTGCTGCGGACCTTCGCCGTGCAGCCGTTCTACATCCCCTCCGGGTCGATGGAGCAGACCCTCCAGGAGGGCGACAAGGTCCTCGTCCTCAAGCTCACCACGACCCTGCGCAGCCCCCAGCGCGGCGAGGTGATCGTCTTCCGCGGCACCGACAACTGGGACCCCGAGTACCGGCCCGCCGGCGGCGACGACGGCCTCCTCGGCGACATCACCACCGGCGTCCTCGACCTCATCGGCCTGGCCGAACCCGACGAGAAGGACTTCATCAAACGGGTGATCGCCGTCGGCGGCGACACCGTCTCCTGCTGCGACGCGGACGGCAACGTCGTGGTCAACGGCGTGTCCCTCCACGAGGGCGACTACGTCTACGACGACGCCCCGCTCGACGTCGCCCCCGGCACCTGCCACTCCCGCCTGTTCGAGGAGGTCACCATCCCCGAGGGCGAGGTGTGGGTGATGGGGGACCACCGCGGGAACTCCAAGGACTCCCGCTGCCAGGGCCCGGTGCCCGTGGAGAACATCATCGGCCGCGCCATCGCCCTGGTCTGGCCGACCGACCGCGCCACCGAGCTGGAGATCCCCGCGTCCTTCGACGCCCTCGACGGCGCCGAGGGCGCCACCGCGGAGGAAGGCGGGGTCTCCGCGGACGCCGCCGCCCGCGACGCCGCCCCCGCCGCCTGGGGCGCCCACTGGGACTCGCCGCCCGCCTTGCCCGCCACCGGGACGGGCGTCCTCGAGTCCAGAGCGCGAGCGCGTAGACTCGCACCGTGATCGAAGAAGGGCAAGCGCCAGGTGCCGACGGCGAGGGCGCCGAGGAATCCTCCGAAAAGCAGCAGCCCAAGAAGAAGGGGTCGTTCTGGAAGGAACTGCCCATTCTGCTCGGGGTCGCCATCCTGGTGGCGATCGTCGTGCGGACATGGGTCGTCCAGACCTACTACATCCCCTCGGGCTCGATGGAGACCACCCTCCAGATCAACGACCGGGTGCTCGTCAACAAGCTCGTGTACGACTTCTCCGACCCCGAGCGCGGCGAGATCATCGTCTTCACCGCCCCCGAGTCCTGGCGCTCGGTCATGGAGGAGGACGAGTTCATCAAGCGGGTCATCGCCGTCGGCGGCGACCACGTGGTGTGCTGCGACGCCGAAGGCCGCATCACGGTCAACGGCGAGCCGCTCGACGAGGACGCGTACCTGTACACCAACCCGCTGACCGGCGAGCAGGACAAGCCCTCGCAGGACCCGTTCGACGTGGTCGTCCCCGAGGGGCGCCTGTGGGTGATGGGCGACCACCGCTCGGCCTCGGGCGACTCGCGCGAGCGCTTCATCCGCACCGGCGGCGACGTCCAGTCCTCCACGATCCCGGTCGACGCGGTCATCGGGAAGGCCTTCGTGCTGTTCTGGCCCTTCGCCGACTTCAACTGGTTCTCGGCCCCCGAGACCTACGCCGACGTCCCCGAGCCGTCCTAGGGCCCGCCCGGTGAACCGGCTCCGCCCCGACCCGCAGGAAAGGCCCTGATCGTGCTGCGGCCCGCCCCCTCCCGGATGCGCCGCGACGGCGACCTCTACGCGCTGGAGGCCGCGCTGTCGCGGCGGGGCCTCGGCCCCGTGGCCGGGGCCGACGAGGCCGGGCGCGGCGCGTGTGCCGGGCCCCTGGTCGTGGCGGCGGTGAGCCTGCCGTCCAACGCGCGGCTCGACGAGCTGAACGACTCCAAGCTGCTCACCGAGGCCGCGCGCGAGCGCGTCTTCGAGCGGCTGCGGCGCTCCAGGGCCGCCGTCAGCGTCGTCGCCTACGGCCCGCGGGAGATCGACCGCCGCGGCATCGCCGTGTGCAACCTGGAGGGCATGCGGGTGGCCGTGGCGCGGCTGCCCGTGCGCCCGGGGTTCGTGCTCACCGACGGGTTCCCCGTCCCCGGCCTGCCCGCGAGCCTCGGCGTCGTCAAGGGCGACCGGACCGCCGCCTGCGTGGCCGCGGCGGGCGTGGTCGCCAAGGTGACCCGGGACCGCCTCATGGCCGAGCTCGACCGCGACCACCCCGGATACGGCTTCGCGATCCACAAGGGGTACGGCACCGCGGCGCACGACGCGGCCCTGCGCGCGAAGGGCCCGTGCGAGCAGCACCGCCTCTCGTACGCCAACGTCGCCGCGCACGCCGTACCCGCCCCGACCTGAGGCGGGTTTGGCGGGGGCCCGCGGGGTGAATCCCGGACCCGCGAGGCAAGCCCTGCGCGAGGCGGGGCACCCGCGCACTATCGTGGGAACCGTCGCCTGTGAAGGAGGAGCGTTGAGCGCCGAGGACCTCGAGAAGTACGAGACCGACATGGAGCTGCAGCTGTACCGGGAGTACCGGGACATCGTGCGGCAGTTCACCTACGTCGTCGAGACCGAACGGCGGTTCTACCTGGCCAACGCGGTCGAGGTCCACGTGCGGGGGGCCGACGCCGAGACCTACTTCGAGGTCGAGATGAGCGACGCGTGGGTCTGGGACATGTACCGCCCGGCCCGATTCGTCAAGCACGTCCGCGTCCTGACCTTCAAGGACGTCAACGTGGAAGAGCTAGATAAACCCGACATGACCCTGCCTTAAAAGGGCAGGGCGCCGTCGTGGTCGGGGTGGGCCGCCTCAGAACAAATCTGAGCTGCGGCTCGCTCGTCGCAAGTACCGCTCCGCTGCGCTCCGCCTTCGTACTAGCTCCTCACGACCCTTGTCGGATTTGCCCTGAAACGGCCCCGCGGGAAGCGGTGAAACCCCAGCTACCATTGGTCGGGTGTCCACACTCCGTGATGTGATCAGCGCGCACACCGACCTCACGTCGAACTCCGCGGCCCACCTCCAGCGCCTCGTCGCCGAATGGCAGCTCCTCGCCGACCTCTCCTTCGCCGACTTCCTCCTGTGGGGCGCGGTCAAGGACCGCCCCGGCCGCTACGTCTGCCTCGCCCAGGTCCGGCCCACCACCGGCCCCACCGCGTACGAGGAGGACCAGGTCGGCCGCACCCTGGAAGGCGAGGACGCGAAGCACCTGAACGTCGCCTTCACCGAGGGCCGCATCTTCCGCGAGGGCGACCCGGTCTGGCGCGGCGACGTCGCCGCCCGCCACGAGGCCATCCCCGTGCGCCGCCGCGACCGCCGCGAAGTCATCGCCGTCGCCGCCCGCGACACCAACCTCTCGGACACCCGCAGCCCCTCCCACCTCGAACTCAACTACCTCAAGACCGCCGACTACCTGGTCCAGATGCTCACCGACGGCGGCTTCCCGCCCCCGCTGCTGCCCGGCGAGCCCACGACCGCGCCGCGCATCGGCGACGGCCTGGTCCGCATCGGCGCCGACGGCCTCGTCCGCTACGCCTCCCCGAACGCGCTCTCCGCATACCGCCGCATGGGCGTCACCGGGCACCTGCGCGACCGCGACCTCGCCGAGCTCACCCGCAGCCTCCCCTCCAGCCCCGAGGTCGGCTCGGACGCGGCCCGCCGCATCGCCGACGCCCTCGCCGGAGGCACCCCGCGCCGCAAGGAGATCGAGGCCAAGGGCGCCACGGTCCTCATGCGGGCGCTGCCGCTGCGCCCCGGCGGCAAGGCCGCGGGCGCGCTCGTCCTCGTCCGCGACATCACCGAGGTCCGGCGCCTCGACCGCGAACTGGTCACCAAGGACGCGACCATCCGCGAGATCCACCACCGCGTCAAGAACAACCTCCAGACCGTCGCCGCGCTCCTGCGCCTCCAGGCCCGCCGCGTCGGCTCCCCGCAGGCCCGGCTCTCCCTCGAGGAGTCCGTGCGCCGCGTCGCCTCGATCGCGCTCGTCCACGAGACGCTCTCCCAGTCCTCCGACGAGTCGGTCGGCTTCGACCAGATCGTCGACCGGGTCGCCTCCATGGCCGTCGAGGTCTCCGTCGCCGAGTCGAAGGTGACGCTGCGCCGCGAGGGCACCTTCGGGGTCCTCCCCAGCGAGTACGCCACCCCGCTGGTCATGGTCGTCAACGAGCTCATCCAGAACGCCGTCGAGCACGCCTACCCGCCCGGGCAGGACGGCGAGGTCGTCATCGGCGTCGAACGCGACGGCGACCGCTTCCGCGTCACCGTCTCCGACCAGGGCAAGGGCCTGCCCGAGGGGTTCCGGATCGCCGACTCCACGCGCCTGGGCCTCCAGATCGTCCACACCCTCGTCACCGGCGAGCTGCGCGGCACCATCGACATGCGCCCCCGCGCCGAGGGCGGCACCGAGGCCGTCGTCGACTTCGCGCTCCAGTGACCCGGGGCGGCGGCCCGCCGCCTTACGGACACCCGCCGGCGCGTGTAACGCTCATGTGACCTCATGTCCAGGGAGCGGGACGTTCGGTGCGGTACGCGGGAAGCTGTGTCATGCTTCTAGGCATGTCTCGCGCACACGGGCTCCGACTGGTGGCACGCCGCCACGTCGACTTCTGCCGTGTGTTCAGCGCCGCCTGTCTGATGTGCGCTTAATTCCTTCCGGCATGTCCGCCGTCGAAACCCTGCCACATCTGTGTCCGCATGAGGAGAACCGTGCCAGCGCCAACGCGTAAACCGTCCCGCCCGAAGGGCCAGGGCCAGTGGGCCATGGGCCACCGGGAGCCGCTCAACAAGAACGAGCAGTCCAAGAAGGACGACAACCCGCTCAACGTCCGGCAGCGCATCGAGGGCATCTACGCCCACGGCGGCTTCGACTCCATCGACCCCGCCGACCTGCGCGGGCGCTTCCGCTGGTGGGGCCTGTACACCCAGCGCAAGCCCGGCATCGCCGGCGGCAAGACGGGCGTCCTCGACGAGGAGGAGCTCGACGACAAGTACTTCATGATGCGCGTGCGCATGGACGGCGGCCAGCTCGACCGCGAGCAGCTGCGGACCGTCGCCGGCATCTCCCGGGAGTTCGGCCGCGACACCGCCGACATCACCAACCGCGAGAACATCCAGTACCACTGGATCGACGTGCGCGACGTCCCCGAGATCTGGCGCCGCCTCGAGTCGGTCGGCCTCGACACCCAGGAGGCCTGCGGCGACTGCCCGCGCGTCGTCCTCGGCTCGCCCGTCGCGGGCGTGGCCGTCGACGAGGTCATCGACGCCACCCCGCAGATCCGGGAGATCCACGACCGCTTCATCGGCGACCGCAGCCTCTCGAACCTGCCGCGCAAGTTCAAGTCCTCCATCGGCTGGCTCCCCGACAGCCCCTGGGAGATCAACGACATCTCCCTCGTCGGCGCCCACCACCCCGAGCACGGCCCCGGCTTCGACCTGTGGGTCGGCGGCGGCCTCTCCACCAACCCGATGTTCGCGCAGCGCCTGGGCACCTGGGTCTCCCAGGACGACGTCGTGGACGTCTGGCTCAACGTGGTCCGCATCTTCCGCGACTGGGGCTACCGGCGCCTGCGCACCCGCGCCCGCCTGAAGTTCCTCGTCAAGGACTGGGGCGCCGAGAAGTTCCGCGAGGTCCTCGAGTCCGAGGCCTACCTCGGCCGCAGGCTCCCCGACCTCGACGAGCCGCAGGTCCCCGAGAAGCTCCTCGACCACATCGGCGTCCACGAGCAGAACGACGGCAAGTACTTCATCGGCACCGCCCCCGTCGCGGGCCGCGTCTCCGGCACGCTCCTCGGCCAGCTCGCCGACATCGCCGAGAAGTACGGCTCCGACCGCGTCCGCACCACCCCGCTCCAGAAGATCCTGCTCCTGGACGTCCCCGGCGACCGCGTCGACGAGGCCGTGCGGGACCTGCGCGAGATCGGCCTCGAGGCCGAGCCGTCCCCCTGGCGCCGCGCCACCATGGCCTGCACCGGCATCCAGTTCTGCAAGCTCGCGATCGTCGACACCAAGGACCGCGCCCGCGACCTCGTCGACGAGCTCGAGAAGCGCGTCCCCGAACTCGACACGCCGATCACCGTGAACCTGAACGGCTGCCCCAACGCCTGCGCCCGCACCCAGACCGGCGACATCGGCCTCAAGGGCCAGCTCGTCACCGTCGACGGCCAGCAGGTCGAGGGCTTCCAGGTCCACCTCGGCGGCGGCCACGCCGCGGCCGCGAGCCTGGGCCGCAAGTCCCGCGGCCTCAAGGTCGCCTCCGCCGACCTCGGCGACTACGTGGAGCGCGTCACGCGCCGCTACCTCGCCGCCAGGTCGCAGGGGGAGACCTTCGCGCAGTGGGTCCACCGCGCCGACGAAGCGGAATTCCAGTGAGCGCCCGCGTCGTTCCCTACCACTGCCCCTACTGCGGCGAGGAGGACCTCCGGCCGTACGCGCCCGACGCCGACAGCGACGTCGACATCAAGGGCGGATGGCACTGCGCGGACTGCACCCGCGTCTTCGCCGTCAAATACCACGGGATGGCCGCCGCACCGGTGTACGCGGCGCCGCCCACCGACCTCCAATCCCCACCCGACAACGAGGGCGCGTAACCCACGAGCCTCGAACCGAGTGACACCCCGATCGGAGTGAAGCACCATGAGCAGCACCGGAAAGCAGCGAGACCCCTTCGAACTCCGCGACCTCGCCGCGGCCGCGGGGAAGCGGCTGGAGGACGCCACGGCCCACCAGATCATCGAGTGGGCGGTCGGCGAGTTCGGCGAGCGCTTCTGCGTGACCTCATCGATGGCCGACGCCGCGGTGGTCCACCTGGCCAGCCAGGTGGCCCCCGGCATCGACGTCGTCTTCCTCGACACCGGGCTGCACTTCCCCGAGACCCTCGAGGTCCGCGACTTCGTGGCGTCCACCATGGACGTCAACGTCCGCTCGATCCGGCCCGACCAGTCGGTCCTGTCCCAGGACGCCGAGTTCGGGCCCCGCCTGTTCTCCCGCGCCCCCGACGAGTGCTGCTCCCTGCGCAAGGTCCTCCCGCTCAACCGGGCCCTGGCCGACTACGACGGCTGGGCCACGGGCCTGCGCCGGGACGAGGGCCCGACCCGCGCGAACACGAAGGTCGTCGACTTCGACCTGTCCCGCCGCAAGGTCAAGGTCTCGCCGATCGCGAAGTGGACCGAGGCCGACCAGGAGGCGTACATCGAGCGCCACAACATCCCGGTCAACCCGCTGCTCAAGGACGGCTTCCGCTCGATCGGCTGCTGGCCGTGCACCCGGCGCACCGCGCCGGGCGAGGACCCCCGCGCGGGCCGCTGGGCCGCGTTCGACAAGACCGAGTGCGGACTGCATGTCTGACCGGCCGGCCCGCGGGTCCGTCGCGGCCGCTCCGGCGGCCGGGGCGCCGGGGCCGCGGCCGGTCGTCCTGGTCGCGCACGGCAGCCCCGACCCGCGCTCCCCGGAGGCCGTCCGCGCCATCGCGCGGGCGGCCGGGGCCGACGTCGGCTTCCTGGAGTTCAACGAACCGCACCCGGTCGCGGTCCTGGAGGGCCTCGCCGACACCGGCGCCGCCGCCGCGGTGGCGCTCCCGCTGCTGCTGACCGATGCCTACCACTCCCGCACCGACCTCCCCGCGGTCGCCGAACGGGCCCGGGAGGCCCGGCCCGGCCTCGCGGTCGCGGTGGCGCGCCCGGTGGGGGACCTGTCGCTCGCGAAGGCCCTCGTCCGCGGTCTGCCCCGCGGCGTCGACGGACTGGTGGTGTGCGCCGCCGGGACCCGCGTCGAGGAGGGCCGCGCCCATGTGGCCGCGGTGGCCGCCGAAGCCGGGCGGCTGCTCGGCGTCCCGGCCGGCCCGGGCTTCGCCTCGGGCCCCGGCCCCCGCGCGGGCGAGGCCGTGGAGGCACTCAAAACCCAAGGGGCCCAACGTATCGCGGCGGTCTGCTACTTCATCGCGCCGGGACTGCTCTGCGACGCGGCACTGGACTCGGCCCGCGAGGCGGGCGCCGTCCACACCGGCGAACCGCTCGGCACCGCCCCCGAACTCCTCGCGCTCATCGAACGCCGCGCCGCCGAGGCCTGAACCGATGCGATCGGTGGAACGCTTGGTTGCGGTCCATGCGATCGCGGGTCCAAGCGCCGCGGGAGCCGTCCGGCCCCGCGGCCCTCACTCGGCCCCTGCGCCGCTCACTCGGTCTCGCCGAAGGGCCTGCGCTCGCCGAAGCCGACGGCCCGCCGCGACGGCCCGCTGAGGACCAGTCCGAGCAGCACCGCCGCCAGCGCCCAGGCCCCGATCCCCAGGAGCGGGTGCGCGGCCTCCCTGAGGTAGTACCCGACCGGGAGCCACAGGAGCGCCTGGAACACCGCCTGCGCCACGACGTCCCGCCGCTGGAGCAGCCGGCGCCCGAGGAACCAGTAGTACAGCGCGGCGGCCCAGGCGAGCAGCACGACGCCGACCGCGCCCTCGGCGGTGTCGACGCGGCCGGTCGCCAACTGCGCCAGCCCCCATGCTCCGGCGGCGACGAGTCCCGTTGCGAGGAGCCAGAACAGGCCCGCGGCGACGGTGAGGGTCCAAGGACGGTCACCGTCACCGTTCGTTTCGGTGACCGCGCCCATGTCGGCATCGGTTTCGTTCACACCTCAACCGTATCCCGGGCTACGCTGCGGCTATGCGCGACCTGAAAGCGGCGCCGCAGCGCGGTCTGCTCATCGTGAACCCGAAGGCCTCCACCGGCTCGCGGCGTCGCACGAGGTGGGTGGTCAAGAAGCTCGACCACGCCCTCGACCTGACCGTGGAGCAGACCCGCGCGCGCGGCCACGGCGAGGAGCTCGCCAGGCGCGGCGCCGACGAGGGCTACGACGTGGTGCTCAGCCTCGGCGGCGACGGTACCGTGAACGAGGTCGTCAACGGACTGGTCGCGGACGGCCGCCCGGCCGCGGAGGCGCCGGTGTTCGCGCCGATCCCCGCGGGCTCCACGAACGTCTTCGCGCGGGCCCTGGGGCTGCCGTGGGACCGCCGCCGCGCCGCGACGGCGATCGTGTCCGCGATCGAGGAGTCGCGGGAGCGCACGGTGAGCCTGGGGCGCGCGAGAGGGGACGGCACCGACCGCCTCTTCACCTTCTGCGCCGGGCTCGGATGGGACGCCTCGATCATCAAGAAGGTGGAGTCGTACCGCAAGAAGCGCAATCTCGGCGCCCATTACGCCCGCGCCGTCATGGCGGAGCTCAACGAGCACGGCGTGGAGGGCGACTCGATCGAGGTCGAGCTCTCATCGGGTGAGGCCGATCTCTCCACCGGGATGGTCGTGGTGCAGAACTGCGCGCCGTGGACCTACTTGGGCACCCTTCCGGTGAATCTCAACGCGCGGGCGTCCTTTAATGCTGGACTTGATGTCCTGATTCTGCGTAAACTTGGGCTGTCGGACGCCGCGATGACCGCCGCTTCACTGCTGGTCGGTCGGGACGGACCCGACGGCAAACACGCGGTGACGCATCACGATCTCTCCAGGATTCGGCTGCGCGCGTCGCTTCCGCAGGCCTTCCAACTCGACGGGGATTACCTCGGGGAGTTGACCGAACTCGATCTCGATTCGGTGCCCGGGGCACTGCGGGTGGCCTGCTAACAACTTGGGAAAACCTCGGAGCGGGTGTTGACAACTCGCCCGTGAGCAGGCAAGGTTGATTTCGCCATCCCTACAGGGACGGCGCGAGACTTACAACCGAATATCGTATTTTCGGTGCGTATAGACCGGGCACGATGTGGGTACTTATGTCTTGGCGAAGCTTGCGAGCCAAGAATGGTTCAAGCCCTGGCGAGACTTCCGAGCGTGGTGAGTCGGCCAACCTTGAGTACCAGTGTGTCAAACCGGTTCGACTCGCTGTCACCGACCCCCTCCTTGGCGGAACCTGCGGGCCGTACATTCGGCAGGTCCCCCGGAGGAGCGAATGTGACGGGGGCCGCTTTGAGGATCCGCGGTAGGGATCCCGGCGGCACTGCGGAACGTCCTCCCGAGTCTTCTTCGAGGTAGCAAGGTGAGTTCACTCACTCAGCGCGGATTTCCGGAGTCGAACCCTTGACAAATCCCGTCCTTGTGAAAGTATTCACAAGGGAGACGGGTTCAGGTGCGGACCAGTCGCTGCGACACTTGTGGAGCTGTGAATCCGCACGACCGCCACTCGGGCGGCCGACGCCGCCGAGCGGCTGTGCTCACCGATGCCCCGGCGTTCAGCAATGGCGCTGAAGCGATACGAGAGCCCTCCGTGATCGCGGTGACAACGATTCCCTTTGCAGGGAAACGAGATCCGTCCTGAGTGCTCCCCGGTCCCGCCCGCGAGGTGCGACCGCCACACGGAAGCCGTGGCGGAATCCGAGCGGTACCGGCGCGAAACGCGATCGAACGCCCGCGAGGCCCGGCAGGGACCCCGCTACGCCCGAAATCGCAAGAGCTGTTCATAACACCGTGAAACCAAGATGCTTGATGCTTAGCAAGGAGATGTTTTGATGGATTGGCGCCACGAGGCCATCTGCCGCGACGAGGACCCCGAACTGTTCTTCCCGATCGGGGACACCGGACCGGCACTGGTACAGATCGAGCAGGCCAAGAACGTCTGCCGGCGCTGCCCCGTGACCGAGGAGTGCCTGCGGTGGGCGCTCGAGAGCGGTCAGGACGCGGGCGTTTGGGGCGGCATGAGCGAGATCGAGCGCCGCGAGCTGAAGCGCCGCTCGGGTGCCCTGCGCACGCTCGCCACCCAGGTCGTCGGCTAGCACCGCGCAATCCCTTGATCTAGTCCATCCCTCGAATTTGCGACAACAGAAGCTTGGAAGGCCCGGCCGCGCGCCGGGCCTTCAAGCTGTCCGGGGCACCCGGCCGGCACGCACCCCGAAGACTCCGCGGAAGCGCCGGGGAAGGCCCCCGATCTCCATCGTGCCCGAGGGGTGCGACGACTCCGGCGGACGGTCGGTTCGAAGGCGGCGCCGAGACCCTGCGGCGGCACTGGGGAAGGCCCCGGTCTCGATGATGCCCCGGGGGTGCGACGTTCTCGGAGGCGTGGTGTTCGAAGGCGGCCCTGAGGCCCCAGCGGGGGCCGGGCGCGGCGCTCCCGGGCGGGTCAGTTGATCTGGTGGCGCTCGGTCTCGGCGTCCGCCTCGGTCGCCGGGCGCCGCTGGCGGATCCTGATCGTCGTGGTGCCGCCCTCGACCTCCGAGTCGACCTCGTCGGTGAGGGCCCTGAGCACCTGCCACTGGTACGTCCCGGCGTCCGGCAGCGGCTCGCCCTTCGGGCGGCTCAGCACGATCTGGAGGGTCTCCTCGCCCACCTCCAGGCGGCACCGCAGCGGCTCGTCGCCGCCCCGCCGCCGGAACGGGCGCGCCCGCCCCGCGTCGGCGTGCTTCGGGGCCGTGGGGATCAGCAGCGCCACCGCGGCGTTGACCGCCGCCCGCAGGTCCTCGATCTCGTCCAGCGAGAACCCGAGCCTGGTCGCCACCGCCGCGGTCGCCGTCGGCAGGACCGAGAGGTAGTCGCCCGTCGAGGGCACGTCGAGCAGCAGCACGTCGTCGCGCTCATCGCTCACCGGCATCGCCGCTTCCTGTGACGTCGTGAGTGGCCGAAAGCCTTCAGCCCCTCCGCTGCAAAGGATAATCGGACCGGGCCGCCCGCGCTGACCACCCTGCCCGAAATCCCGCCATAGGGGAGCCGCGGCCGGGCCCGGCGACGGCGAAGCGCCCGCCCCCGCGGTCCGGGGACGGGCGCTTCGCGGCGACCGCGCAGGCG
>NZ_JAJLQZ010000003.1 GCF_020991375.1 Glycomyces amatae
CCCGCCCGAGCACCCGCCCGACCCCGGCAACCCACCCCGACCCCGGCCTCCACGGCTCCGTCACCGCCCGCCCGAACACCGGACACGATCCGACCCCGCCCCGGCAACCCGCCCAGGGCCGCTCCCCGCTCCTCCATCATTGAGCATTTGGACGCCGACCGCAGACTGACGACCGCCCCTGACCGAGCGGTATCGCCCCTAGATCTGCGCGGGACTCAAGGCCCGTCAGCGAGCGCTCACACCATCGACCACTCGCACCCCACCGTGCGGACGAGTCCCGAATATCCGCCTATATGCTCTCCGGACGCGGTGCAACCCTGCCTTTCTCCGCGTTTCCCTCGCGAAAGGAGCATGTGGACTTCATGGACTTCCTCGATCCCGTGACGGAGGCCGTCCAGTCCTGGGCGGACGGCCTGAACGAGCAGTACGGGTCCGCCGTGACATCGGCGAGCGAAGCGGTCTGGGGGCCCTTGCTCATCTTCACGCTGTTCGGCGTGGGCCTGATCTTCACGATCCAGCTCAAGGGCGTCCAGCTGCGGCGCCTCGGCTACGCCCTGTGGCTGGCCCTGTTCAAGCGCAAGGAGAACAACGAGTCCGAAGGGGACCTGAGCCACTACCAGGCGCTCTCGGTGGCGCTGGCCGCGACCGTGGGCGTGGGCAACATCGGCGGCGTGGGCGCGGCGATCGCGATCGGCGGCCCCGGCGCGCTGTTCTGGATGTGGGTGACCGGCTTCCTCGGCATGGCCACCAAGTACTCCGAGGCGCTGCTGGGCGTCAAGTACCGGAAGACCAACGCCCGAGGCGAGCAGTCCGGCGGCCCGCAGCGGTACCTCTCGGACGGCATCCCCGGCCCCATCGGCAAGGTGCTGGCGTTCCTGTTCGCGCTGTTCGCCGTGGTCGCGAGCTTCGGCATCGGCAACGCGGTGCAGTCCGGGAACGTCACGAGCGCCATCGACGCCCAGCTGCCCGCCGACTCCTGGTGGACCCCGCAGCTGACCGGCCTGGTGATCCTCGTGCTCGTGGGCGTGACGATCCTCGGCGGCATCAAGTGGATCGGGCACGTCGCCGCCGCCCTGGTGCCCTTCATGATCATCTTCTACGTCGCCGGGGCGCTCACGGTGCTCGCGGTCAACGTCGACGTCCTGGGCACGGCCTTCGCGACGGTCTTCGAGCAGGCCTTCAGCGGCGGCGCGGCCGTGGGCGGCTTCACCGGCTCGGCGATCATGCTGACCATCCAGATCGGGTTCGCGCGCGGCATCTTCTCGAACGAGTCCGGGCTCGGCACCGGCGGTATCGCGGCCGCCGCGGCCCGCACCGACCAGCCGGTGCGCCAGGCCCTGGTGTCGATGACGCAGACCTTCATCGACACGATCATCGTGGTGACGCTGACGGGCCTGGTCATCGTCACCACCGGCGTGCTCGGCACGATGGACGACGCGGGCGAGCTCGTCACGTCCTCGGCGCTGACGCGCCTGGCCTTCGAGGAGGGGCTGGGCGGCGCCGGCACCGCCGGGGGCGCGATCGGCGGCTTCATCGTCGCGATCGGCCTGGCGACGTTCGCGTTCTCCACCATCATCGGCTGGTCCTACTACGGCGAGAAGTGCCTGGAGCGGTACACCGGCCGGGTCCTGATCCTCCCCTACCGGATCGTGTACGTCCTGGTCTCCTACCTGGGCGCGGTCACCAGCCTCGACCTGCTGTGGGGCCTGTCGGACGTCGCGAACGGCCTCATGGCGCTGCCGAACCTCCTCGGCCTGCTCATGCTGACGCCCGTGGTGTACCGCGAGACCCGCGAGTTCTTCGCCCGCCCGGACTGGCGGCTGCTGCCGACGAACGCCGTGGAGGGCACGGACGACCCGCCCACCGCGAGCCGCAGGCTCGTGCCCGCCGACGACTAGCGTCCGCCCCGCCGACCGGCGAGTCCCCTCGCCGGTCGGCGGGACCGATGAGTTCCGCGCCCCGGAGCCGTCATAACGGGAAAGACGTGAAGGAGCCCGGCCCGGGCGACTGCGTCCCTCCCGAAAGGACGACCGCGATGACCGAGGCGTCGACGCACCCCGGCGGTGCCGCACCGGCCCCCTCCGGAGGGCGCCCCGTCCCCCCGGACGGCTTCCAGACGTTCCTCCAGGTGCTGGTCAACACCGCGGTCGCCAACGTCACGACCAGCTTCCTGTGGTTCGCGCTGACGTTCTGGATCTACGTCGAGACGCGCAACGTGATCGCCACGGGCGTCATCGGCGCCTCGTACATGCTGTTCGTCTCGGTGTTCAGCATGCTCTTCGGGACGCTGGTCGACCGGTTCCGGAAGAAGGCCGTCATGACCTGGGCGACCCTCGCCGCGCTCGCGGTCTTCGTCCTCGACGCGATGTTCTTCCTCGCCGTGGGCGAGGAGCGGATCGGGGACCTCTCGCTGCCGTGGTTCTGGATCTTCGCCGTCGTCATGCTGGCCGGGTCGGTGGTGGAGCAGCTGCGGGGCATCGCGCTGTCTACCACCGTGACGCTCCTGGTGCCCGAGGGCCGCCGCGCCAACGCCAACGGCCTCGTCGGCACCGTCCAGGGCGTCGCGATGCTGGTGACGAGCGTGTTCAGCGGGCTGTCGGTCGGCTTCCTGGGCATGGGGTGGACGCTCCTGATCGGGATCGCCGCGCTCGCGCTGACGCTCGTCCACCTCGTGCCGCTGCGCCTCCCCGAGGAGCGGCCCGCCGGCGCCGGGCCGGGGGCCTCCTGGGTGGACGTCCGCGGCGGCTGGCTCGCCGTGCGGGCGGTGCCGGGCCTGCTCGCGCTCATCCTGTTCACCTCGCTCAACAACCTGTTCGGCGGGGTCGCCATGGCCGTCATGGACCCGTACGGCATCGACATGTTCGGCGTGCAGGGCTGGGGCTTTTGGTTCGCCGTGGCCTCGACGGGGTTCATCGCCGGGGGCGCGGTCGTCGCGAAGCGGGGCGTCGGGGGGAACCCGATCCGCACGATCCTGCTCGTGGCCGTAGCCCTCGGGGCGGCGGGCGCGTTCTCGACCGTCCGCGAGTGGGGCTGGCTGTACGTCCTCGGCGTCTGGCTGTTCATGGCGCTGGTCCCGGCGGCCGAGGCCGCCGAGCAGACCGTCGTCCAGCGCGTCGTGCCCTTCGAGCGGCAGGGCCGGGTGTTCGGGTTCGCGATGACGTTCGAGGCCGCCGCCGCGCCGGTCACCGCCCTGTTCGTCGCCCCGCTCGCCGAGCTGTGGGTCATCCCGTACATGCGCACCGGCGAAGGGGTGCGGCAGTGGGAGTGGCTGCTGGGCACCGGGGACGCGCGCGGCATCGCGCTCGTCCTCCTCATCGGGGGCCTGGGCTGCGCGGCGCTCGCGCTCGCCGCCTTCCTGGCGCCGCAGTACCGCCGGCTCAGCGCGCGCTACCAGGCCGCGGTCGACGAGGTCGCGGCCGAGGAGGCGGCCGAGACCGGGACGCGCGAGAAGGTCCCGGCGTGACGGGGGCGGCGTCCGGGCCCGCGGATCGGAGCGACCGGTCCGATCCGCGGGGCCCTACGCTGTCGCGGTGATCGTCTGGCTGTCGTCGTTCCCCCGCTCGGGCAACACCTTCTTCCGCATCGCCCTCCACCGCCTCTACCGGGTGCCCACCTACGCGGTCTACGACGTCGACGGGGTGGCCGCGCAGATCGGCCCCGAGCTGATGGGCGCCCGGGACCGGCCGGGGTCGTTCGCGCGGATGCGCGCCTCGGACGAGGTCCACTTCGTCAAGACCCACCGGCAGCGCACCGATCCGGTCATAGCCGAGGAGGACCGGGCCGTCTGCCTGGTGCGGGACGGCCGCGACTGCGTGGTCTCCTGGGCCCGGCTGCGCACCGCGCCGCTCGCGGGCAGGGAGGACTACGGGGAGCGGTTCGCCGCGGAGGCGCGCTCGATCATCACCCGCCGGAGCGGCGGCACGGGCGGCTGGGGCCCGAACGTGCTCTCCTGGCACCGGTCGGCCGCCCCGGCGCCCGTATGGGTCCGCTTCGAGGACCTCGTCGCGGCCCCGGAGGCCGCCGTGGAGGCCGCCGTCGGCGAGATCGCCCCCGGACTGGCCCGGGTCGGCCGCGCCGGGCTGCCCGACTTCGACGAGCTCCGCGGCCGCGACCCCGGCTTCTTCCGCTCCGGGACGACGGGGGCGCACCGGACCGAGCTCGCCGAGGACCTGCACGAACTGTTCTGGCGGCAGCCGGACAACGCCGCCGCCATGCGGCTCCTGGGCTACGCCGCGTGACACGGGCCGGCCCGGGCGGTCAAGCGTCGTCGGGGGCGCCGGTGTACGCCCGGGACTGGAGCGCCCACAGCTCCGCGTAGGCCCCGCCCGCGGCCGCGAGGTCGGCGTGGGGGCCCAGTTCGGTGAGCTCGCCGTCCTCCAGGACCGCGATCGCGTCCGCGTGCACGACGCCCTGGAGGCGGTGGGAGATCAGGACGGTGGCGGCCTTCCCGGCCCGGGCCCGGAGGGTCGCGAACAGGAGGGCCTCGGCGCGGGCGTCGAGCGCGGCCGAGGGCTCGTCGGCGATGAGCAGTCCGTCTTCGTCGCGGTAGAGCCCGCGGGCCGACGAGAGCCGCTGCCACTGGCCGCCGCTGAGGTCGGTCCCGGCGCGGAACTGGGTGTCGAGCAGCTGGTCCCAGCCGTGGTCGAACCCTTCGACCATCGCCAGTGCGCCGGCGTCCCGCGCGGCCCGCTCCAGCCGGTCCCGGTCGGCCGGGGCCGCCGAGCGGCCGAGCCTGACCGAGAGCTCGGCGGTGAAGGGCCAGCGCTGCACCTGCTGGGCGACCACCGACACGTGCGGGCGCCACCGGTCGGGGTCGACGAGCGCGATGTCGACGCCGTCCCACAGGATCCGGCCGGAGGTGGGCGTGTACAGGCCCGCGAGGAGCTTCGCGAGCGTGGTCTTCCCGGAGCCGTTCTCGCCCACGAGGGCCACCGTCTCGCCGCGCCGGATGGTGAGCGAGACGCCGGTGAGCGCGTCGGCGTCCTTGCCCGGGTAGCGGAAGGACACGTCCTGGACCTCGATCAGCTCCGGCACCGGCAGCGCCTCCGCGGGGGCGTCCGCGGGCGCGGCCAGGTGGGGCTGCGCGGCGATCCGCTCGGCCGCGAGGTCGTCGAACTCGCGCCGGTCGGCGGCGTACAGGCCGTCCTCGTACACCTGGTTCACGGCGACCAGCAGGTTCGCCATCGCCGCCGACCCCTGGCCGAGGGCGAGGACCGCGGCGGCGGCCGCCGCGAGCGGGACCGCCCCGGCCGCGACCATCCACAGGAGCGCGCCGTAGACGGCGGCGACCGCGATCCCGGAGGCGGCCTGCCCGACCGCGCGCGTCGCGGTCTGGCTGCGGATCACGGCGAAGTCGGCGCGGGTCTCGGCGTCGACCATCGCCCGGTGCTGGCCGCGCAGCCACGTCCCGGCCTGGTGGTAGCGGAGGTCGTCGGCGGTCCAGCGGTTGTCCATCAGCCACTCGACCATCCACAGGCGACGGCGGCGCGACACCCGGGACCGGTTCGAGACGTACATGAGCCGGGCCGAGCGCACCGCCGCCCAGCCGGTCGGCAGGGCCGCCGCGAACAGCAGCGGGATCAGGACCGGTTCGATGACCGCGAGCGCCACGGCGACCGCGGCGACGGTGACCGCGCCGGTCACCAGGTCGACGCAGTTGCCGACGAGGTCGACGACGGCGCGCGAGCCGCGGTCCTTGGCCGCTTCGAGGCGGTCGGCGAACACGTCGTCGTCGAACGCCGATCGCGGCACGCCGGTGACGAGGCGGAAGAACTCGCGCTGGGTCCGGTTGAGCACCAGCGGGTTCAGGCGCTGCTGCGCGTACCCGGCCCCGATGCCCAGGGCCGCCCGGGCGGCCGTCGCGCCGGCCAGGAGCGCGAGCGCCGGGAGCGCGCCGACGACGCGGTCCCAGGTGGGCGCGGCCGAGAACAGCGCCACCGTCACGTCGGAGACCGCCAGGAGCGCGGTCGTGGTGGCGACCCCGGCGACGACGTTGAGCGCCAGCGCCGCCACGGTCAGGCCGGGCGCGGCCGCCCACGCGGTGCGCAGCGCCTGCGCCATGAGGCCGGGCAGGCGGCGCGCCATCCGCCAGAAGGAGGCGTTCTCGGCCTCCTCGGCGTGCGCGTACCAGGCGATGTCCTCCAGTTCGGGCAGGGCCTCGTCGCGCTCGTCGGCCGTCTCGGTCCGCCGCTGCCGCGGTATCCTCGGCCATCGCCACTGCCGCATGCGTCCTCCCGAACGTCGACGCTCCAAAGTGCCCGGCAGGCATCATCGCAGGAGCGGCCGACAGGACGGGGTCCCGGACGGGCGCGGCGCCTGTCGGAAACGCGACAGATCCTCGTGGAGGTGCCCGGTCCGCCGGGCCGAGGTCGCCCGGGTCCGCATGCGCGTCGGGCGCGCTCCGCCGCGAGGGAGCCCCGGTCCGCGGTCAGCGGGGCGTCAGCAGGTGGCCTTCGGCGTGGAGGCGGCGGGTCCGGGCGATGTCGATGCTGCCGCGCTTGAGCGTCCCGTCCGCGTAGCCGCCGCCGACGACGATCGCGATGATCAGCAGCGGCAGCAGGACCGTGCGGACGAGCATGGCCCACGGGCCCTTGGCGCCGAGGCGCCCGCCGTCGCGGAGGCGCACGAGCCGCGTGCCGGTGACCACGGCCCCGAGCGCGCGGCCGTTGGTGTAGCACAGGCCGTAGAGCAGGGGCACGGCGAACGGCAGCGTGACCAGCCCGATCCCGATGAGCGTGTTGCCGAGGTCCAGCGCCAGGTCGAGGGCCGCCAGGACCACGACGCCGGCGGCGACCCCGAGCGCGAAGACGACGAAGTCGATGAGCCAGGTGAAGAACATGGCCCAGTCCCCCGCCGGGACGTAGCGGGTGCCGTCGGAGAACGCCTTGACCTTCGCTGCTGCCATGGGGAGAACCCTAGCGTTCCCCTGCGGAGGGGCTCCTTCCTCGCCGCCGGTCCCGGCCGCGGTCGCGTCTCGGACGGGCTGCTCACGGACGCGCGCCGGCGCGCGGTCGGGATTTCCTGCCGGTTTCCCGCCGGTCTCCCGCCTGCGGCCCGTCAGGGCCCGGTCCCCTCCAGGGCGGCCGCGACCGGCCCGGCCTCGGGCACGCCGCACGCCGCGTAGCCCTCGGCGGCCGCGCGCAGGTGGCGGTGCGCGGCGGCCGCGTCGCCGAGGGCGCCGAGGGCGTCGGCGAGGCCGTGGTGCGCCCGGGCCAGCTCGTAGGCGTCCTCATGGGACTCGGCGAGCGCCGCCGCCCGCTCGTGCTGGGCGAGGGCCGCCTCGGCGTCCCCCGAGGTGGTCAGCGCCCGGCCCAGGTCGTTGCGGGCCGCGCGTTCCAGCGAGGGGTCGACGAGCTTCACCGCGTACTCGACGGCGCGGTCGAGGTGCTTCGCGGCCTCGGCGCCCTCGCCCAGGCGCAGCAGGTCCTCGCCGAGCTCGATGAGCGTCGCGGTCACATCGGCCGTGTCGCCCTCGCCGCCGTAGGCCTCCAGGCAGGCGGCGTGGACGTCGGCGGCCCGCGCCGGGTCGCCGTGCTCGCGCACCAGCACCCCGCGGAACGACTCGATGCGGACGCGGTTGTGCTCGTCGCCGATGTCGAGCCGCCGCTCCGCCGCGGCGAGCCGGCGCTCGACCTCGTCGAAGCGGCCGAGCCGCAGCAGCGGGACGACCATGTTCGTCCTGATGAGCGCGGCCGCCGCCGCGTCCCCGACCGCCTCGGCCTGCTCCAGGGCCGCCTCGTGGACGGCCACCGACTCGGCGAACCGCCCGGACCGGCGGTGGAGGACGCCGATGTTGGCGAGCGTCAGCGCCGCGTCGCCGAACTCGCCCAGTTCCCGCTTGAGCGCGACGGACCGGTCGAGGTGGTCGATCGCCTCGCGGTTCCGGCCCGCGGCCAGCAGCCGGCGGCCGGTGTCGCCGAGGGTGTAGGCCTCCTTGCGGTCGTCGCCGGTGCGGCGGGCGATGCCGAGGGCGATCCCGTTGACCGTGGCGTGGGGGCCGATGTCGGAGTCGTGGACGAAGAACGCGTTGAACGCCGTCGCCAGGTGCCAGGCCTCCTCGTCGAGCCCGGCGGCCTCGGCGGCGACCACGGCGGCCTCGAGGTTGCCGCGCTCGGTCTGGAACCACGCCAGGGCGTCGGGCTGGCCGGTGAAGCCGGGCAGGCCGAGGTCGTGGGCGGCGGCGCCGTCGGTGAAGCGGCGCTTGTTCGGGTGCAGCCGCGCCGCCGCCCGGTAGGCGCTGTGCAGGTGGACGGCGACCAGGCGCCGGAACGCCGCGTCCCGCTCGGCCTCGGTCTCCTCCACGGCCGCGAGGCGCGCGGCGAAGAGCCGCACCAGGTCGTGCAGCCGGTAGCGGCCCGGGGAGCGGGTCTCGACCAGGTGCACGTCCACCAGGTCCTCGAGCGTCCTCGACGCGCGTTCGGCGTCCACCCCGGCCAGTGCGGCGGCGGCCTGGACGTCCGCGTCGTCGCCGGGGGCGAGGCCGAGGCGCCGCAGCAGGCGCCGGTGCGCGTCGTCGAGCTCGCGGTAGGAGGCGCCCAGGGCGGCGGCGACGCCGCGGTGCCCCATGTCGAGCTCGTCCAAGAGCCGGTCCTCGTCGTCGAGCCGCTCCAGCAGGTCCCGGGCGCGCCACAGCGGGCGGCTGCGCAGCCGCGCCGCGGCCAGCCCCATCGCCAGCGGCAGGCGCCCGCAGCGCTCCGCGATCGCGGCGGCCTCCTGCTCGGTGACCCGGCCCTCGGCCGCGGCGCCGAGCATCGCCACCGCCTCGCGCATCGGCGGCGGCTCCAGCGGCACCGAGTGGGCACCGGACAGCACGGACAGGTCGCGGCGGCTCGTGGCGAGGACGAGGCCGTCGGGCGTGCCCGGCAGCAGCGCCTCCACCTGGTCGGCGCTCGCGGCGTTGTCGAAGAGCAGGAGCACGCGCCTGCCCGCCAGGACGCTCCGGTAGGTCGCGGCGAGCTCGTCGAACTCCTCGGGGCGGGCCCGACTGGCCGGGTCGAGGCTGCGGATCACGCGCGTGAGCACCGACTCCAGGTCCGGGCGCAGCCCGGCGGCGTGCGTGAAGCCGTGGAGGTCCACGAACAGCTGCCCGTCGGGGTACCGGGGGGCGAGGACGTGGGCGGCGCGCACGATCAGGGAGGTCTTGCCGACGCCGGCCATGCCGTGCACCGCCACGACCTCGGCGCCGTCCTCGACGGCGGCGACGAGCGCGTCGAGCAGGGGCTCGCGGCCGGCGAACCCGGCGAGCGAGCGGGGCAGCTCGCGGGGCACCGGCGCGGTCGGTCCGGCCGGTGCCAGGGGGCCCCGGTCGGCCTCGTCGAGTCCCAGCGCCCGCAGGAGCAGGCGCAGGGTGCGCGGCTGCGGCCGCGTCCGCCCCGCCTCGATGTCCCGGATCGTGCGGATGCCGATGCCCGCCTTCGCGGCGAGCTCCTCCTGGGTCATCATCGCCCGCGACCGGAGCCGCCGGAGTTCGAGGGAGGCTTCGGGCACTCGGTCAGGCATGTCGCAATGGTAGGGCAGCGGGGCGAATCGGGATCGTCCCGACGGGACGTTCCGCGGCGGTGTCAGGACCGATGGTCACCCGTGCCGCGCCGCCCGCGGTCCTTCGTCGGCGGGCGGAGCCCGGTCACCGGTCGCACCAGCGTTTCGAGTCCGGGAGCGCCAGCAGGACGATGATGGCGATGGACAGGAGGACGCCGGGGCAGCTGGAGGCCACCGTGGTGACGTCCGGGGCGTACGCGCTCGTCGTCTCGAGGCCGGCACCCGTGTCGGTGGTGGTCGTGACCGGGCCGATGAGCGCGCTGTTGACGAACCAGACCGCCGCCGTGATCGCCAGGCCGACCGCCTCCACCGCGATCGCCCCGACCCTCGCCTTGGCGCGGCGGCGCCTGATGCCGACGGCGAGCACGCCGCGCGCGGCGGACCACGCGACCAGGATCACCGAGACCGCCGCGATCACCGCGCCGAGTCCGGGCTCCAGGCCGTCGTCGGTCCAGGCGTCCGCCAGGTAGCCGAAGACGGGGAAGAGGGCGCCGCCGCAGACGCCGAGGGCGAGCATGATCCACAGGAGCACCACGGCCGTGGTGGTCGCTCCGGGCATCCGCTCGGGTGCGGGCGGGTACGGCGGCGGGACCGGTGGTCGCGCTTCGGGCATCGCTGGACCTTCCGTGGGATCGATCGGGGCGCGTCCGCGCCCCTGCCGGGCGGGGGACGCGCACCGGACCGATCATGCCCGAAGGCGCGACCGGTCCGGTACGGGCGCTCGGCTCTGAGCGCGGAGGGGCCTGCGGGGGGGACAGGCTAATTCTTTGGCGTGTCGGCCACTTGGACGTCGAATTCGAACTGCTCGCCCTGGATGCTCGTGATGGTGAGGGTCACCTCGTACTCCGAGCCGGTCGCGGCGTCGATCAGCGTGCAGTAGGTCTGCCGGTCCACGTAGACGGTGAGGTTCAGTTCGCCGCAGTCGATCTCGGGGCGCGAGCCGACCTGGGCCTCCAGGGCGTCCTCGGCGGCCTCGGCGAGGCGCTCGGCCTCGACCTCGAGGCCGGCGTCGTCGGCGGGCGGCGCCGTGGTCTCGGCCGGGTCGGAGGCGGCGCCGCCGTTGGGCTCGGAGGCCACCTCGACGTCGGCGTTCCACTCGCCGCCGTCGACGCCGGTGAAGGTCACCGCGGCGTCGAACTCCGAACCCGTGGACGGGTCGGTCAGCACGCAGTCGACCTCCTCGCCCTCGGTGACGATGATCGAGTCGTCGTCGCCGCAGTCGATCTCGGGGCGCGAGCCGATCTCGCCCTCCAGGGCGTCCTCGGCCGCCGCCGCGACGTCCTCGCTCGAGACGGTGGGTCCGGCTTCGACGCTGCACGCGGCGAGGCCGACGGCCGCGAGGGCGAGGGGCAGGAGGGCGAGTGTTCGGATGGGCACGGTTCGGCCTTTCGTTCGCTGACTGGTTGCCGCCGTCCCGCTGCGGGGCGGCGCTCGATCCGGCGGCGACCGCGCGGCCGGGCGCACTGGCCCCGGCGCGCCGTGCGTCCCCGCCGCGACCAGTGTGTCCCGGGCGGGGTCGGGTTTCGAGGCGGGCGACAGGCGGGACACCGGCGGGATCGCCGCCCCTCGGCGGCGGGCGGTCGCGCCGAGAGCACGGGGCCGGGGCGGCGGCCCGCGCCCGTGGCCGGGTGTCCACCTGCCGGTCCGCCCTACCATGGGCACCATGCCCGACCGAGCGCCCGACGCCCGCAGCCTCCGCCCGCTGCGGCTGCGGGCGATGCTGACGCAGGAGGAGCTCGCGCTGAAGGCGGGCGTCGGGACGCGGACCGTCCGCGACATCGAGTCGGGACGGGTCCGGCCGCAGCCGAAGACGCTGCGGCTGATCGTCGAGGCGCTGGGGCTGGGCGAGGAGGACCGGGCGCTGCTGGCCGGGACGCCCCGCGCCGGGGCGCCGGCGCCCCGCGAGCTGCCCCGCTCGCTCGCCGCGTTCGCCGGGCGGGAGCGGCACCTCGGGGACCTGCTCGCGGCGGTCGACGCCGGGGCCGCCGTGGTCGCCGTGCACGGCATGGCGGGCGTCGGCAAGACCGCCCTGGCGGTGCGGGCCGCCCACGCCCTCGCGCCCCGGTACCCCGACGGGCAGCTGTTCGTGGACCTCCAGGGCTTCACCCGCGCCGCGGGGCACCGGCCGAGCCGGGAGTCCGTCCTGGCGCGGGTGCTGCGCGTCCTCGGCGCGGACGAGCAGGACCTCCCCGCCGGCGCCGGGGAGCTCGCCGCGGCCTACCGCAGCGCCCTCGCGGGCCGCCGCGTCCTCCTGCTGCTCGACAACGCCGCGGGCGCCGAGGAGGTGGAGGCGCTGCTGCCGGGGACGGCGGACGTGCTCACGCTGGCGACGAGCAGGCGCGACCTGTCCGCGGTGGCGGACGCGGTCCCGGTGCCGCTGGGGCCGCCGCCGATGCGCGAGGCCGTCGCGATGTTCGAGGCCGCCGCCGGGGACCGGGTCACGGCGGCCGAGGCGGCCGCGGTCGCGGAGCGCTGCGGGCGCCTGCCGCTGGCGATGGGCCTGGCGGCGGCGCGGCTGCGCAGCCGCCCGCTGTGGAGCGTCGAGGACCTGCTGCGGCGGTTGGACGACGAGGAGCGGCTGCTGGACGAGCTCGACATGGGGCACCGCGGCGTCGCCGCCGCCCTGCGCGCCTCCTACCGCGAGCTCGACGCGGACCAGCGGCGGCTCCTGCGGCGCCTCGGCCTGGTCCCGGGCGAGGACGTGGACGCCCGCGCCGCCGCGGCCCTGTGCGGGACCGGCCCGGAGGAGGCCTCGGCGGCACTGGAGTCCCTGGTGGACGTGCACCTGGTCGAGACGCACGCGCCGGGGCGGTACCGGCTGCACGACCTGGTGCGGGTCTTCGCGGCCGGGCGCGCGGACGCCGAGGAGACCGGGGCCGGGCGGGACGCGGCGTTCCGGCGCCTGCTCGGCGGCTACCTGCACTTCGCGTTCCAGGCGGCGGTCCGGGTGCCGTCGCAGTACCAGCGGATGCTCGCGAAGGAGGCGGCGGCGCACGACCTCGGCCTGCCCGGCTTCGACGGGCAGGCCGAGGCCATAGCGTGGTTCCAGGCCGAGCGCGGCAACCTGGCGGCCGCCGTGCACGCGGCGGAGCGCGCCGGGCTGCTCGAGCCTGCCTGGCACCTCGCGAACGCGTTCAGCGCCTTCCGGATGCACGGCCGGGACGCCCGGCGGCACCTCGAGGTCAACGGCATGGCCCTGGGGATCGCGCGCCGGCTCGGCGACGAGCGGAAGACCGCGCACAGCCTGGGCGACCGGGGGCGGCACCTCATGTTCGCGGGCAGGAACCGGGAGGCCGCGGGCTGCCTCGAAGAGGTCGCCGCGCTCAGGAGGGGCCTCGGCGACGCCGGCGGGGCCGCGCTGGCGCTGCGGAGCATCGGCATCCTGCACCGGCAGTCGGGGCGGTTCGCCGAGGCGCTCGAGGTCTACCGCTCCGCGTTCGCGCTGGCCGAGTCCGCCTCGGACACCAGGACGATGGTGAACATCGCGGTGAACGCGGTCGACCCGCTGCTGTCGCTGGGCCGCCTGGCGGAGGCCGAGCGCAGCGCCGCGGAGGCGGAGCGGCACCTGGGCGCCGACGACGACTACAACCCCGTGCGCATCGAGGTCTGCCGCGGGACCTTCGCCCGCATGCACGGCGACCCGGCCGCGGCCCTGGCGGTGCACACCGCGTGCCTGGAGCGCTGCCGCCGGGCGGGGCTGCTGGGCGGTTTCACGCCGACGCTCATCGAGCTGGGCGAGGACCTGCTGGCCCTGGGCCGGACCGGCGAAGCGGTGGCCCGCCTGGGCCAGGCCGTGGAGCAGGCGGAGGAGATGGCGTACCTGTCGTTCGAGCGCACCGCCCGGAACGCGCTCGGGCGCGCGCTCGCCGCCTCCGGCGACCTGGCGGGGGCGGTCGACCAGCACGAGCGCGTGCTGCGGCTGGCCGAGTCCCAAGAGGACGCCTACCAGCTCGCGGAGGCCCACCACGGGCTCGCCGAGGCCCGCCGGGCCGAGGGCGACGCCGCGGCCGCGCAACGGCACCTGCGCAGCGCCGCAGCGGGTTACGAGCGGTGCGGCGTGCCCGGGTCCGGGCTGCTCCCCCGCGTGCGGTGACGGCCCGGACCCGGCTGCCGGTTTTCTGCCGGTGTCCCGCCGCACGCCTCCGGCTCGCCGGGCCGGCGGCGTCGCGGACTGCGGGCCAGGGTCGCGCGGACCGACCGGGAGGCGCCTCGGCCGCCCCGTCCACCTGCCCGGACACGCGAACCGCAGGCCCCCGCCGCGCAGGCGGGACGGCCGCGCACCGGCCCGCGGGGCCGGCTTCGGCGCCCTTTCGCCGCCCGGTCCCGGTCGACCCGGCTGACTACGCTGGAGGGCGCCCTTCGGCGGCCCCCGGACACCCTCTTCTCGGCTTGGAGCGGACATGCCCTTCTCTGGCGCAACGGAAACCTGGGCGCGCGGAGTCGAACTCCTCCACGACGGCGACCGCGTGCGCGCGTCGGACTGCTTCGAGTTCGTCCTCGACTACGACCCCCGCGCCGCGGACGCCTGGCTCGGCCTCCACGCCTGCGGCGAGCGAAAGGAGGAGGCGCTGCTCCGCATGCTCGAGCACCGGGACCGCCTGGGCGACCTGCGGGGCGACACGGGGCTCGCGCTCGAGTCGTCGTACGCCATCGGGATGTTCGTCGACTACCGGCTCACCGGCCCCTACGAGATCTGGCTGGCCTACGTGGCGGGGCTGCTGGACGCCGACGAGACCGACCTCGCCTGGGAGCAGCTCACCCTCGTGCGCGAGGGCGACCTGGAGGACAAGGCCAGGTTCCTGCGGACCCGCTGCCGCTTCGAGCAGGACGACTGGAAGGAGGTGCTCAAGGCGGCGCACGGCATCGAGGACCCGCGGCTGCGCGACGAGGCCCAGTTCTACGTCGCCGCGTCCCTGGTGCACCTCGAGACCCCTTACGAGGCCTTGAACACCCTCCAGGACCTGCCGGGCGGGCTGCGCGACCCCCTGTACGAGGCCCACCTCGCCTTCGTGCGGGGCGCGGCGATGGAGTCGCTCGGGGAGGCCGAGGAGGCGGCGCAGGCGTTCCAGCGCGCCTACCGGCTCGCCCCCGACATCGAGGTGTTCGCCGAGCGCGTCCGGACCGTCCGCCCCGCCAAGGCGGTGGAGCTGGACTTCGACCCGGACCCGTCGAAGGCGGCCGCCGAGGTCGAGCGGGACCGCGCCGACCGCGCGACGCTGCTCGAGGAGGCCGGGCGGCGGCTCGACGCCATGATCGGGCTCCAGCCGGTCAAGGAGCGGATCCAGGCCCTGAAGGCGCAGTTCAGGATGGCGGCGCTGCGGGCCGAGCGCGGGCTGCCGGCCTCGAACCGGCCGCACCACTTCGTGTTCACCGGACCGCCCGGCACCGGGAAGACCACGGTCGCCCGCATCACGGGCGAGATCCTCGCGGGCCTGGGCCTGCTCGAGCACGGACGGGTCGTGGAGGTCCAGCGCGGCGACCTGGTGGGCGGCTACCTGGGGCACACCGCGATGAAGACCCGCGCGAAGATCGACGAGGCGACCGGCGGCGTCCTGTTCGTCGACGAGGCGTACTCGCTGGCCGGGCAGGGGTACGAGGGCGACAGGGACGCGTTCGGCGAGGAGGCGATGCAGGAGATCCTGACGGCGGCCGAGAACCGGCGCGACCGGCTCGTCATCGTCCTGGCCGGGTACACCGAGGAGATCCGCGAGCTGCTGTCCACCAACCCCGGCCTGCGGTCGCGGTTCTCCACGGTGATCGAGTTCCCGTCGTACTCGACCGAGGAGCTCGCCGGCATCGCCGTCTCGATCCTCGCGGGGGCGGGCGAGACGCTCACGGCCGAGGCCGAGCACGCCCTGCGGGTGAGCTTCTCGATCGCGATCGGCATGGGGAGGATCGACGCGCTCGGGAACGGCCGGTTCGCCCGCGAGCTCTGCCGGAAGGCCGCGGCGCAGCGGGACCTGCGCCTGCTGGTCGGGTACGGCGACGACGGGACCCCGACCTCCGCCGAGATGACCACGATCGAGGCCGTCGACGTCACGACCGCCTACGCCGAGTTCGGCGTCTGACTCACCGGCGGGTGCGGCGGGCGGTGTAGACGACCGTCGAGCGCGGGTCCTCGACCGTGCCGCCCGGCTCGTCGTCGACGAGCGCGCCGAGCCGCGAGAGGAACTCGGTCCGGGCGGGCGGGGCGAGTTCGGCGATGTTCGGGAACGTCGACCACAGGTCGCGGGCGGTCGCCGCGGTCAAGGTCTGGTGCCAGGCGACGACGTCGACGGCGACGCCCGCGAACCGGCCGCCGGCGGTCAGCACGCGGCTCCAGCGCTCGGTGTCGTGGGCGTGCGAACGGGAGTCCCGGTAGCCGGGTTCGGCGGGGAGCAGGTCGCGGTAGACGTCGTCGAGCCGGTCGCGGAACCGGGTGGGGCGGTCGGCGTCGCCGAACTCGGTCCACCAGGCGGCCAACCACCCGCCCGGTTCGACCAGGGCGCCGAGCTTCGCGATCGCGGCGACCGGGTCGAGCCAGTGCAGCGAGGTCGCCGCCACCGCCAGGTCGAATCCGCCCGGCAGGTCGGCGGTCTCGAAATCGTCGATCGTCACCTGTAGACGGTCGCCGGGGAAGCGGGCGGTGAGGATCGCGGCGAGGTCCGCGCCGGGTTCGACCGCGACCACCTGCGCGCCCGCGGCCAGGAGGGGCCCGGTCGCCAGGCCGCTGCCCGCGCCGATCTCGAGCACCCGCGTGCCGGGCGCGAGCCCGCAGCGGTCGGCCAGGAGGTCGAACACCGCCCGCGGGTAGGGCGGGCGGCCGCGGTGGTAGGCGTCCGCCGCGGCGTTGAACGACATCCGCCGCTCGCCGGTCATGTCAAGGGCCCCAACGGCTGCGGTCCGATCGCGCTCACCTGCCGTAGGGCGGCTGGGGCGGATGCGGCTGAGACGGGTAGGGCTGCTGCCCGTACGGCTGCTGCGCGTGCGGGACCATGACGACGAGCGCGGCCGCGGGCCTCGTCGGCGTCCAGGCCCGCACGCCGGGCGTCAGCATGAGGACGAAGATCAAGAGCGCCAGGGCAAGGCGGGCGGCGCCCCACCCGAAGATCGAGATCCGCAGGTCCGGTTCCCCCGGCAGCGGCGGGAACAGGGCCAGGGCCTGGTAGTTGAGCACCGTGTAGGTCACGAACACGGGGATCGCGACGCTCGTCCAGACGATGCCGAAGATCCGCGCGCCCGCCCTGCCCTTCGCCAGGCCGGGCGCGGTGGCCACCGCGCAGACCAGGAAGACCGCGTAGGTGATCATGACGACCCCGACCTGCGGGAAGTCGCCGAGGAACAGCATCTCGACGTACCCGTACTCGTCGAAGAAGTGCCGCTGGTCCATCGAGGTGAGCACCAGGTCGACCGTGAAGTAGGCCATGAGCGCGGCGAGCGCCCACACGGCGAGCACCGCGAGCGTCGCCGGGCCGGGCCGCTCGGGCCCGCCGGCCGGAGGGAGGACGCCGGGGCCCTGGTGCGGCTGCGGGGGCGGTACGGGCTGGTACTGGAGGTGCGTCCGGTCGGGCGGAGGGGGCGGGTAGCTCATCGGGGTCCTCGCAGTTCAGGAGTGCAGTAGCGGTCACCTTACCGGATGGGCACGGGGACCGAGACCGTCGCAGACCGGACGTTTCACGTCTCGGGCGCGGCGGGTCCGAACCGCCTCCCTCATGGCCCGCATCGTGTTGAGCCGGTTCGCGATAGGGTCTGGCGGGAGGTGGGCGGGGTGAGTGTGCGGTTGGCGGCGTACGCCGTGTGCGTCGAGGACGGACGGGTGCTGCTCGCCCGTTACGTCGCCCCCGGGGGCGGGACGCACTGGACGCTTCCGGGCGGCGGGGTCGAGCAGTCGGAGGACCCGTTCGACGCGGTCGTCCGCGAGCTCGCCGAGGAGACCGGCTGCGACGGGGTGGTCGAGCGGCTGCTCGGCGTCGACTCGAGGGTAATCCCCGCGTCGATCGCGCGGGCGGGCGTCGAGCATCAGAACATCGGCGTCTTCTACCGGGTCCGCATCACCGGCGGCCGCCTCCGGCCCGAGCCGAACGGCGAGACCGACGAGTCGGTCTGGACGCCGATCCCCGAGGTCGCCGGCCTGCACCGGTCGGGCCTGGTGGACGTCGGCATCGCCTTGGCGCAGCGCCTTCCCGCGACCGGCCGCGTCGCCCCCGTCCCGGTCGGCGGCCTGATCCAGCACTGAGCCGCGAGGCCGGCGGGGAGCCGGTGGTCCACCGCGCTCGGCGCACCGGCCGCGACCGTGAAGCGGCGCTTCGGATGCGAACTCCTCGCCTCCGGCCCCGGCCGCGCGGCCCGCTCCCGCCCGGCTCCGGCCGATCCGCCGCAGCGCCTCGCCTCCCTCGGGACCGGGGAGGCGCGAGCGGTCCCAGCAGGCGTCGATATCGTTGCGGCACCGCCGCCACCGGCCACCGCACGCTCCGAGGAGCAGACATGGACGCGCTCGACCTGCAGAACACGTACCTCGACCTGACCACGCCGCACGTCGCCGACGCCCTCATCCGCCTCGGCCTCCTGCTCCGCTGCGCGCCACCGGACGTCCGCCCGCTCTGGGACGGCGTCCACTTCGCCGGGCGGGCCCGGCCCGCGCGCCACTACGGCAGCGTCGACGTCTTCCTCGAGGCCCTCGGGCACGCCGGCCCCGGCGACGTCCTGGTCGTCGACAACGCCGGCCGCCGCGACGAGTCCTGCGTCGGCGACCTCATCGCCCTCGAAGCCCGCCACGCCGGGCTCTCCGGCGTCGTGATCTGGGGCCTCCACCGCGACACCCCGGAACTGCGCGCCATCCGCCTGCCCGTCCACAGCCAGGGCGCGCTCCCCGCCGGGCCCCAGCGCCTCGACCCCCAGGAGCCGGACGCGCTGGCCTGGGCCCGCGTCGGCGAGCACCGCGTCACCGGCGACGACTTCGTGCTGGCCGACGACGACGGCGTCCTGTTCCTGCCCCTGGACCGGGCCGCCGACATCGCCGCGGCCGCCGCCGCGATCCGCGACACCGAGCACCGCCAGGCCGGGCTCCTGCGCCTCGGCACCAGTCTGCGCGAACAGGTCCGATTCGCCGACTACCTCGCCGGGCGGGACCGCAATGGGACCACGTTCCGGCAGCACCTCCGGTCGCTGGGCGGCGCGATCGAGGAGTGACGGCGCCGGCCCCGGACCGCCCGGCGCACCGTCGGCGACCGGGGTCTCGGCTCGGCGTCGCCCGACCGGGGAACCGGTGGCACCGCTCGGACGCCCGGTCCGGTTCCCGCCCGGTGCTTCCCGGATCGAGCTCGGCGGTTCTCGCGTGGACGCCTTCGGCGTCGGGACGCTCGATGAGGAACGTGCCGAGCGTCCGCAGCCGGGCCCCTTGCGCGGGCTGGACGCCGCCGGGCGTGCGCGGAGACGGCGGACATCGAGGAGCAACGACGGCAACGGTTCGAGGCGCCGCCGGGCGTGCGCGGAGACGGCCGCCGCGTGGCGCCCGTGCGCACGGGGTCAGCGGTGGGGGTCCCCGCCCTGGTCGAGCATCGCTCGGATCTGGTCGAGCCACTGCGCGGCCAGTCGGCGTCCGTTCGGGAGCTGGTCGTCCGGGTCCCAGCGCCATGACGTGGCTATCGCGAGCGTGAGGATTCGGCACTGGCGCAGCAGGTCCGGGTCGGCCCCGGGGTAGTGCCCGCCGACTTCCTCAGGCGCGTGGGCGATGTCGAACTCGACGGGCCCGCGGCAGCAGGTCTCCAGGTCGATGAACAGCGGCCCTCCCCCGGTCTCCAGGAGGTTGCCCGGATGCGGTTCGCCGTGCAGCAGCTGCATCTCGGCGCCGCTGTCGGCGATGGCGCGGCTCAGGTCCGCCAGCGTGCCGCCGAGCAGCCTGCGGTCGGCCTCGCCGAGATCGGGGGTGAGCGCGGGGGCGTCGACCAGCCGCCGCGCCTGGGCGACCCGGTCGGTGAAGTGCGGTGCGGGGACGTCGATCCGCCGCATCCCCTCGTGCAGCCGCGCGAGCGACCGCGCGTACTCCGCGGGCGCGATGTCCTGCGACGGCAGCGGCTCGCAGTACTGCCACAGTGTGATCGCGAAGCCGTCGCGCACATGGACGCCGGGTTCGACCCGGGGCGCGAGTCCGGCGACCGGGGCGTCGGTCTCGGCGAGCCGGCGGGCGACCTCGACTTCGAACTCGGCGCCCGCGCGGTGCTCGACGTGCGCGACCCGGGCGAGCACGTCGCAGGGCAGCAGGCGCACCGCGATCCGGTTCGAGTCGTGCAGGACGGCGGCGTCGTCGGCGCTCAGGCCGAGCTCTGCGGCGGTGGAGACCGCCGCGGCCACCGCGCGCCGGAGGTCGGAGGGCTTCATCGCGTCGTATCCCTTCTCAACGGCCGCAGTAGAACGAGGGCGGTGCGACCGGTCGTCGCCGCGTCCCGCCGGGTACACCCTACGGGTCGCCGCTCCGCCTGGCGACGGCATTTCCCGATGCGCGGGGCGGGCGCCGGAGCCGTTGGGGGAAGATGGGACCGGATTCGCTTCGGGCGCTCGGCGGGGCCTGGCCTCGGAGCCGGTCAGTGCGGCGCAGCGGCCGCCGACCGGGCCGGTCCGGCTCGACCGCAGCCACATCGCCGACCGCTCGCCCTCTGCGACCGCGGCCGGGCGCACGCTGCCGCCGCTTCCGGGCCCGTGCCGGCGTCTCGGCCGCACTGCGGGCCTTCTGCGACGCGACTGGGACGTCGGGGGGACGGGCACCCGACATCGGGCCGGAAGGCTCGGCGCATGAGCGAACTCCGATCCGCCCCGCCCGTCGCACCGGCCCGGCCCCGGCACGTGGCCGCGCTCGACGTCGTGCGCGGCGCCGCGATCACCGGCGTACTGCTGTTCCACACCGGGCACCTGCCCGGGGGCTTCCTCGGGGTGGACCTGTTCTTCGTCCTGTCCGGTCACCTCATCACCGATCTGCTGCTGCGCGAGGCCGCGGCGACCGGGCGGGTCTCCCTGGCCGCCTTCTGGGGCAGGCGGATACGGCGGCTGCTGCCCGCGCTGGCGGTCATGCTCGCCGTCGTCACGGCCGTCACGTGGGCGGTCGCGCCGCCCGGCCTGGTGCGGACGACCCTCGCGGACCTGCCGTGGGCGCAGCTGCAGCTGTTCAACTGGCATCTGATCGCCGAGTCGTCGGACTACTGGGACCGCTTCGGCCAGGACCGGGTGTTCGAGCACCTGTGGAGCATCGCCGTCGAGGAGCAGTTCTACCTCGTGTGGCCCGCTCTGGTGGCGGTCTTCGCCCTGGGCTGGCGGCGGGTGGACCGCCCGGTCGCCGCGGCCGCGGGCCTCGTCTCGGTCTTCTCGGTGCTGTTCATGGCCTTGGGGGCCGACCCGAGCCGGGTCTACATGGGCACGGACACGCGGGCGTTCTCGCTGCTGCTGGGCGCCCTGGTCGCCGCTCCGGCGGTGCGCCGAGGACTGGTGCGGGCGTGCGGTCGCCGCCCGGGTGCGGCGGCCGCGCTGGCGGCCTCGGGGATCGGCGCGATGTGGCTGCTGGTGGACGGGACGGGCGGGCCGTGGCTGTTCGACGGCGGCCTGTTCGCGCACGCGCTGCTGTCGGCCGTCCTGATCGCGCTGCTGGCGTCCGCGCCGGACGCCGGGTGGCCCCGTGCCCTCGCGGCGCGGCCGCTGCGGTGGCTCGGGCTGGTCTCCTACAGCCTGTACCTGTGGCACTGGCCGGTGATCGTGCTGCTCTCGCCGGAGGCGACGGGATTCGGAAGGTGGTCGTGGACGGCGCTCGTCTGCGCAGTGTCGATCGCCCTCGCGGCGGTGTCGAAGTACCTGGTGGAGGACCCGATCCGGTACCGCGCGGGCTGGGCGAGGGGGCGGCGCGGCGCCTTGGCGCTCACCGCGGCCATGGTCGCGCTCGCTCTCCTGTGGACACTGCTGCCGGAACCGGCGCCGCCCGTCGTGGACGTCGGCGGGCTCTAGAGCAGCGGGCAGGTGCGGGGGTCGCGCGAACCGGGCTCCTCCAAGGTGAACCTGAGGCGCACCGTCGCCTCGGTCGAGCCGCCGTTCTGGACGTGCGCGGCCAGTGCCGTGCACACGATCTGGTCGATGCCCAGCGGCGTCACCTCCTCGGTCGACAGCGGCACCCGCAGTTCGACCTCCTGCCCGGTGACGGTCACCTCGACCTTCGCGAACGCGGTCGGCGCGATCTCGGTGTCCAGGTCCGCGTCGCCGGGGCCCGACAGCAGCAGCGACAGCGCCTCGGCGATCGTGCCGAGGCGCCCGGTGTCGCGCACCGTCGCGCGCAGCTCGCCGCCGTCGACGAAGTACAGCGTGGGGCCGGGGGCGACGCCGGTCGGGGCGGGCCCCCCGTCGGTCACGCCGGAGGGTTCGACGCCGCAGCCCGCCAGCAGCAGCACCGCGGCCGCGATCCAGATCCGCCTCACGGCGCCTCCTTCGGGAGGCGCAGCACGAAGCGCGCGCCGCCGTCGTCGCCGTTGCCCGCGGTGAGGCCGCCGCCGTGGAGGCGGGCGTTCTCCAGCGCGATCGCGAGGCCGAGTCCGCTGCCGGGCGTGCGGGCGCGGGCGTCGTCGGCCTTGTAGAAGCGGTCGAACACGTGCGGCAGCACGTGGTCGGGCAGGCCCGGTCCGGCGTCGGCGACCTCGATGCGGACCTCGGGCCCGGCCTCGCGGACGCGGACGCGCACCGGCGGGGCGCCGTGCCGCAGGGCGTTGCCGACGAGGTTGGCGACGATGACGTCGAGGCGGCGCCGCTCGGCCCGCAGCGCGATCCCGTCCGGGCCGGTCAGCTCGACGCGGTCGAGCCAGCCCCGGGCGCGCAGGGTGTCGCGCACGGCCTCGGCGGCGTCGATCTCCTCCAGCCGCGGCCGGACGGTGCCGGCGTCGAAGCGGGAGACCTCCATCAGGTCCTCCGCGAGCCGCACCATCCGGTGGATCTCGGTGACGGCCAGCCGCGCGGACTCCCTCGCGTCGGTCTCCTCCATGCGGTCGGCCGCGTCCGCGAGCACTTCGGCGACCGCCGTGAGCGTGGTCAGCGGGGTGCGCAGCTCGTGGGAGACGTCGGCGGCGAACCGCCTGGCGTCGGACTGCATCCGCCGCATCGCCGCCATCGAGGCCTGGAGGGACCCGGCCATCTCGTTGACCGTGGCGGTGAGCTGCGCGAGCTCGTCGGCGCCCTGCGGCGGGGTGCGGGCGTCGAGGTCGCCGTCGGCGAGGCGCTGGGCGGTGTCGCGGAGTTCGCGCACGGGGCGCAGGACGCCGCCCGCGGCCAGCAGCGCGATCACGCCCGCGACCGGGAGCGCCAGCGCGGCGGTGCCGATCGCCGTGGCCGCGAGGTCGTCGATCCGCGCCTCGACCTCGCCGAGGTCGCGCGCGGCGTACACCTCGATGCCCGAGGGAGTGCGCGAGCCGTCGGGCGCGGTGGTCATGACGGGGGCGCCGATGAGCAGGAGGGGCCGGCCGTCGGCGGTGATCCGCTGGGTCGCGATCCGGTCCCGTTCGCGGACGGCGCCGCGGAGTTCGGCGGTGGCCCGGTCGGCGCCGTCCGAGGACCGCAGGTCCTCGAAGGACACGGTCGTGTCGGGGCCGACCGCCGCGCGGAGCCGGTCGAGCACGGCCTGGTCGGGCGGGTAGGTGAGGGTGGGGGCGATGGCGGCGATCTGCTCGGCGAGGGTCCGGGTGAGCTGGCGCTGGTGCGACTCCACCAGCGCGTCGCTCGCGGACTCGGCGCCGGCCCAGGAGGCCGCGCCCGCGCCGATCATGGTGGCCAGCGCGAACGCCACGATCATGCGGGCGCGCAGTCCCCGCAGCGGGAACCGGGTCATACCGGCCCGAAGCGGTAGCCGAAGCCGCGCACGGTCTGGACGTACACGGGGTCGGCGCCGTCGGTCTCGATCTTGGCGCGCAGCCGCTGGACGCAGTTGTCGACCAGGCGCGAGTCGCCGAGGTAGTCGTGCTCCCAGACCGCTTCGAGGAGCTGGCGGCGGCTGAAGACGCGGCCGGGCGAACCGGAGAGGGTCAGCAGGAGCCGCAGCTCGGTCGCGGTGAGCGCGACCGGCGCGCCGTCGAGGGACACGGTCAGCGAGACGGTGTCGACGCGCAGGCCGCGGAACTCGCGCACGCCGTCGGGCCCGGTTCCGCCGCGGCGCAGGACGGCCCTGATGCGGGCGTCGAGCACGGTGGGCTGCACCGGTTTGACGATGTAGTCGTCGGCGCCGGCCTCCAGGCCGCCGACGATGTCGAAGTCGTCGCCGCGGGCGGTCAGCATGATGATCGGCACCGTGCCGCGGGCCCGGATGCGGCGGCACACGGTGAATCCGTCGATGCCGGGGAGCATCAGGTCGAGCACCACCAGCTGGGGCGGTGCGGCGTCGAACGCCGCCACGCCGTCCTCGCCGGTCGCCGCCGCCTCGACCTCGTGGCCGTGGCGGCCGAGGGCGAGCTGGAGCCCGCGCCGGACGAGGGGGTCGTCTTCGATGAGCAGGATTGCGGCCACCGGGCCAGTATGCACATCGGGGCGCCGGTCCGGCGGGGTCGGCGCCGCTCTGCGACACGATCGCGACATCGCGGCGGCGGCCCCGGGACGCGGGCGCGTCAACGTGGGGTCCATGACCAAGATGCGAACACTCACCACCGGCCTGTGCGGACTCCTGCTCGTCGCCGCGGCCGCCTGCGGCGGCCGCGCGGACGCCGAGCGCCCCGAGGAGGGGGCGACGGCCCTGCCGGAACCGGGCCCGGGGCTGTCCCGGGTGATCATGCTGGGGGACTCGATCGCCGTCGGCGAGGCGCTGCCCCTGGGCTTCGCGCTCGACGCGGCGGGCGTGGAGTTCCACTCGATGGCCGCCGAAGGCGGCGGCAACGTCGTCGGCCCGGGGGCCGAGGAGCGGTGGGCGACCCTGCCCGAGGAGCTCGGCTCCGCCAGGCCCGGCACCGTCGTCTACCAGATCACCACCTACGACTGGGGCACCGAGGAGGAGCAGCGGGAGGCCTACGGGCGCCTGGTGGACACGGTCGCGGGCCTGGGGGCGACGCTGGTGTTCGTCAGCGCCCCGCCGATCGTGCCGGACGAGTTCTACGAGCCGCACATGGCCGACCTGGAGCGCGCCCCCGAGGTCGCGGCCGAGGCGGCCAAGGCGTCGGACGGCGCGGCGGTCATGCTCGACGCCGCCGAGGTGTGGGGCGAGGAGTACGCGCAGACCGTGGACGGCAGGCCCGACCGGAGTACCGACGGCGTCCACACCTGCCCGCAGGGGGCCGCGCGCTTCACGCAGTGGCTGCTCACCGGGTTCGCGGAGCTGTACCCGGACTTCACGCCGCCCGAACCGCAGGAGTGGGCGAACGTCGGCTGGTCCGGGGACGAGCACTTCACGGGCTGCTGAGGGGCCCTCGCGGAGGGGCGGGCCGTCTCGGCCGCGCGGGGCCGGCACGGCGCGTCGACCTCGCGGCTGAGGTGACCGGATGCGGCCGTAGGATTCTCGGCGGGCCGCGCCCCCGGTGCGGGGACCGGATACCATGGGCCCGCGCACGACCCCGCCCCGGTCCTGAACGACAACCCTTGAGAGGGAACCTTGTCGCAGCAACAGCTCCTCCCGCCCCCTGTGGACTGGATGCGGCTCAGAAGCGGCCCGGCGAGCCCGGGCGACGCCCCCGCCGGACGGCCGGCCCCGGCGTTCGCGATGGCGAAGCCGCGGTCCCTCACCTGGGTCCAGACCCTGCTGTGGGTCTTCGCGGCCGTCGCCTCCGTCGCGGACCTCCTGTCCGCGCTGATCATGGCCCGCGACTTCCAGCCGCTGAGCCTCGCCGGACTCGCCTACGCGCTGTACGCCACGGTCCAGTCGTTCATCACGCCCGCGCAGATCGGGCGCGGTAAGCGCTGGGCCTGGCTGTGGGCCCTCGCCAGCGCCGTCATCGGGCTGGTGCTGTCGGTCGGCACCACGATGGTCGGGATGAGCCTGCTCGGCATGGCGCCGGGGACGGTGCTCTTCGCCGCGGGCGTCGGCGTGCTCTACCTGGTGCTCGTGGTGCTGCTGTGCTCGAAGCCGGTGCGCGAGTGGATCCTCATGCACCGCGTGCTGCGCGGCGAGGTGCGGGTCCAGGGCGTCCCGGGCCCGGGCATGATGCTCATGGCGGAGCGTTCGGGCGCGAAGCGGACGCCGTCCCGGCCGCGCTCGCTGGCGTGGGCGCAGGTGCTGTTCTGGGCGGTCGCCTTGACGCCGCTGGCCTGGTCCGTCGCGACGCCGTGGGCGGTCGGGGTCGCCGCGGCCCTCGGGGGCCTGGCGCTGACCTCGTCGGTCGGCCTGGTGCGGGGGCGGTTCTGGGCGCGGGTGTTCACGCTGGTGTGGGTGGGCGCCGCGGGCGTCGCGGCCGGTGGCGCGATCGCGCCCGGCCTGCTGCTGGCGACCGGCACGCTCGGGACCAACACCGTCGAGATGCGGACCGGCACGGCTCTCGCGCTGGCGTTCGGCCTGGAGTTCGCGCTGGCGTGCGTCGCGTTCGGGCTCATGTTCGCCCCGGGGGTGCGGCACTGGACGCCGCCGACGGAGCTGGTCATGGCCTATCGCGAAGCCGCGCCGGTGATCCCGCCGCAGCCGGGGGCCCCGGCCGTGTCGCGTGCCGAGACGCTGAGGCACGGGACTCCCGTTCCCGGGGCGGCTCCGCCCGTGCAGGTGGAGGCACCGGTCCCGCCCGCTCCTGCGGCGCCGCCCGCGCCAGCCGCACCGCCTGCGGCGTCGCCTGCTGCTCCGGCCCCGTCCGCGGCACCGCCGGGGAATCCTCCCGGGCCGCTTCGCAGGCCACCGCATAGTCTTGGGCCGCAATGGAATCCGCCCGGCCCGCCGGTACCGCTCTGCCCGCCTCGCCACCACCATCACCACCACCCGGTGCCGCCGCAGCGGCCTCCGGTCCCGCCGCGGCGGGGCGGGCAGCCGCCCCGCCGCTGAACGGCGCCGCTACCGGAACCGGCGGTGGAGCTGGACGCCCTCGGACGCCACCGGGGCGGTCCTCACCGCGCCACCAGGCTCTCCGCGAGTTCGGCGAGCTGACAGGTGACCGCGCCCCAGCCGTCGGCGAAGCCGAGTTCCTCGTGGCGGGCGCGGGCGGCCGGGTCGCCGTGCCGGACGATGATGCGGTAGTCCGTGCCGTCCGCGTGGTCGCCCATCGTGACCTCGGCCGTCATCGGGACCGGCGCGGGGTCCGCGGGGCGCCAGGCGCTGTCGATCGCGTTGGTGAACACGATCCGCTCGAGTTCGTCGACGACGAGGAAGGTCGCGTCCATGTGCGGGGCGAACGCCGCCCCGTCGTCGCTCATGCGCGTCACCAGGCCGCCGCCGGGCCGGACGTCCAGGCGGTCGACGCGGCACACGGTCGGCGCGGGGACCCACCACCGGGCGAAGCGGTCCGGATCGGTCCACGCGCGCCAGACCGCGGCGCGGGGGGCGCGGATGATCCGCTCCAGGGTCAGGTCGAGATCGGGATTCACTGCTGCTCCTCGGGTTCGGTGACGAGTCGTTCAAGGCGGTCGGTGCGCTCCTCCCAGATCCGGCGCTGCTCCGCGAGCCAGTCGTCGACGACGGCGAGGCGGTCGCGCCGGAGTTCGCAGGTGCGCACCCGGCCGGACTTGGCCGTGCGGATCAGGCCGTTCGCCTCGAGCATCCGCACGTGCTTCATGAAGGACGGCAGGGTCATCGGGAAGTCGCGGGCGAGGTCGCCCACGCTCGCCGGGCCGCGTCCGAGGCGCCGGACGACCTCGCGCCGGGTCGGGTCGGCGAGCGCGACGAACACGCCGTCGAGCTCCTCCAAATACTGTGCCATGAGGCTAAGTATTGCGCATCGGAACACTGAGCGCAAGGGTTGAGCGTCGGCGCCCTCGAGCGGTGGGCCCGCGCCGCCGAGGCCCGTGGGGCCACGGTCGGCGAAGGCTGGGTTCATGGTCTAGACTCTGGACTGTGGATCACGGAATGGCGGAAGTGCTCGGTGTCGTCGGGGACCGGTGGGCCCTGCTCATCGTCCGCGAGACGGCGCTCGGGCTGCGGCGCTTCGACCAGCTCCAGGCGTCGACCGGGGCGCCCCGGCAGGTGCTCTCCGACCGCCTGCACCGCCTCACCGAGGCGGGGCTGCTCAGCACGCGCCCCTACCGCACGCCCGGGCAGCGGACCCGCCACGAGTACGTGCTCACCGAGGCCGGCATCGACCTGATCCCCGTCCTGGCGGCGCTGTCCGACTGGGGCGAGCGCCACCGCGGCGCCGGGGCCCTCCCCGAGATCGTGTACCGGCACAGCAGCTGCGGGGGCCGCGTCACCGCGGCGCTGCAATGCGAGTGCGGCGAGCGGATCGACCCGCACGGGCGGCTCATCGCCGAGGTGCGCCGCTGACCGCCGTCCTGTGGAAGCGCATCACCACGACCATCTGAACATAGGAGTACGCATGCCGCTCAACGCGACCACCGACGCCGCCTTCACCGACGACGTCCTGGCGAGCCCCCTCCCGGTCCTCGTCGAGTTCACCGCCGAATGGTGCCCGCCGTGCAAGACGATCGCCCCGGTGCTCGAGCAGATCGCCGACAGCGAGCGCGACCGGATGCGGGTGGTGGCGCTCGACGTCGACGCCAACCCGGAGACGACCATGAAGTACCAGGTCATGGGGATGCCGACGCTGGCGCTGTTCGTCTCCGGCGAAGTCGTCGCGCAGATCGTGGGCGCCCGCCCGCGGGCCGCGATCATGCGCGAACTGGAACCGCACCTGCGCCGGTCCGCGCCGTCCGTCGGCTGAGGTCCGCCGCGGCCGCATCGGGCCCCGGTCCGGCCCCGGCCGGACCGGGGGTCAGCCCCCGGTCGTGAACCGCTCGGTGACATCGGCGACCGCCGGGCGCACGACCAGCCACAGCAGACCGGCGAACGCCCAGCCCAGCGGGAGCAGCAGCGCCTCCGAGCCGGCGACCGCGGTGGCGGCGGCGACCACCAGGATCGCCAGGACGCCCAGGGACGTCCGCCAGGAGAGGAAGCACTCCGCCGCCGCCACGCGGAGGACGTCCCTGAACCGGAACGAGAAGAACGAGGTCACCGCGAGCAGGTGCCCCGACCACACGGCCAGCGCCGCCAGAAGCACGAAGGCGACCGGCCGCAGGGGCGCGCCCCCGGGGACGCCCTCGGCGAAGAGGACGTTCACGGCCAGCACCGTCGCCAGCGCGAGCACGGGGACCCACCAGGCGAGCGTGTCCCGCAGGTTCAGCCGGAGCCCGCGCAGCAGCGGCCGCGCCGGGCTCAGGTCCGGTTCCCGCGACCACGCCCGCTGGCCGTACAGCGCCGCCGAGAGCGCGGGCGCGACGGGCAGCAGCGCGGCCATGAAGAACGCGACGTTCGCGGGCTCGGGCGACAGCAGGGTCCACAGCAGCAGGGTCGGCAGGCCCGCCGCCGCGAGGAACAGCCCGAGGACGAGGTACCGGTAGACCGCGGCGGTCAACCGGGAGAGCGCCCCCGGGCCGATCTCGTCGGCGTCGGTGCGCGTCACCCCTTCACCGACCCCAGCATCACGCCCGACACGAAGTAGCGCTGCACGAAGGGGTAGACGCACAGGATGGGGATGACGGTGAGGATCATCGTCACCGCCTGGATGTTCGTGGACACCAGCGCGGTCGTCGTCCCCGCGGCCGCCGCCCCCTCGGAGGCCGATGTGGACGCCCCCGCGATGAGGTTCCGCAGGAACAGCGTGACGGGGAACAGCTCGGTCTTGTCGAGGTAGAGGAACGCGGCGAACCAGTCGTTCCAGTAGGCGACCGAGTAGAACAGCACCATCGTGGCGATGACCGCCTTGGACAGCGGCAGCGTGATCCGCCCGAAGATGCCGTACCAGCCGAGCCCGTCGATCTGCGCGGCCTCCTCGAGCTCCTTCGGCAGGCTCTCGAAGAACGACTTCATGACCAGGAGGTTGAACACCGAGATCGCACCGGGGAGCACGATCGCCCACATGGTGTTCTTCATGCCCAGCGAGGAGATGAGCACGTAGTTCGGCACGAGGCCGCCGTTGAAGAACATCGTGAACACGGCGATGCCGATGAGCGCCTTGCGGCCCTTGAGGTGCTTCTTCGACAGCACGTACGCGTAGGTGGTGGTGAGCAGCATGGCGATCACCGTGCCGACCACCGTGTACAGCACGGTGTTGCCGTAGTTGCGCCAGAAGGTGTCGTTCGACATCACCGCGGCGTAGGTGTCGGTGTTGAAGCCGACGGGCCAGAAGCTGACCTGGCCGGCGTTGATCGCGCCCGGCGAGCTGAACGACTGCGCGAGCACCGTGACGAACGGGTACAGCATCGCCGCGCACAGGAGGACGAGGAGGACCGTGTTGACGGCGCCGAAGGCGCGCGTCCCGCGGGTCTCCCGCACTGGACGGGGGCGCCTCGGCGTCCTCGTCGCGTTCTCGGAGATCACGTCGGTCACCACAGGCTCGTCCCCACCATCCGCCGCGAGATCAGGTTCGCGGAAAGCACCATCACGAGGCCGATCACCGCCTGGAACAGGCCGATCGCCGCCGCATAACTGAGATTGTTCGACACGAGGCCGACCCGGTAGAGGTACGTGGAGATGACGTCGGCCGTCTCGTACGTCAGCGGGTTGTACAGCAGGAGCACCTTCTCGAAGCCGACGTTGAGGAACGTGCCGATGTTGAGGACCAGGAGCGTCATCATGGTCGGGCGGATGCCGGGGAGCGTGACGTGCCAGGTCTGGCGCCACCGGCCCGCCCCGTCGATCCTCGCCGCCTCGTACAGGGAGTCGTCGACCGTGGTGAGCGCCGCCAGGTAGAGGATCGTGCCCCACCCGACGGTCTGCCACACCTCGGAGCCGACGTAGACGGCGCGGAACCACTCGGGCCGCTGGAGGAACGGGATGCCCTCGCCGCCGAACGCCCCGATGACCTGGTTGACCGTGCCCTGCAACGAGAGCAGTTGCATGAGCATGCCGACGACGATGACGACCGAGAGGAAGTGCGGCAGGTAGGAGATCGACTGCACGATCTTCTTGAAGTGCCGCTTGCGCACCTCGTTCAGCAGGAGCGCGAGCACGATCGGGAGCGGGAAGCAGACCACGAGGGTCAGTCCGCCCAGGATCGCGGTGTTCGCGAACACGTGCCAGAACGTGGGGTCGTTGATGAACATCTCGATGTATCGGAGGCCGACCCACTCGTCGCCGAACATGCTGCCGCCGGGGCGGAACCTCCGGAACGCGATGACGTTCCCGATCATGGGGCCGTACTTGAAGATCGCGAAGAAGATCAGGGGGACCAGGGCGAGGCTGTACAGCTGCCAGTCGCGCCGGAAGGCCTCCCGCCAGGTCTGCTTGCGCTTGCGGGGCCGGGGGCCCGGCCCCGCGGCGCCCGGTCGCGTCGCGGGCCGCTCGGGGGCGGTCTTCCCGGTCGCGTCGGCCGGCCGCGGAGCCGTTTCGTCTCGTGTGAGGGGCATGTGCGCTTCCTCCCGTCCGGGCCGGGGCGGGTGCCCCGGCCGGCGGATCAGGAGTTCTCCTCCTCGAAGCGGTCGCGGGCGCCGTTGATGAGGTCGACGTACTGCTGGAGGCCCTGGGCCTCGAGCTCGGCCACGTAGTCGTCCCATTCGGCGATGTCGCGCTCGCCCATGATGAACCGCAGCGTGTTCGTGTCGACGGTGTCCTTGATCGGCGTGGCGAGGAGCGACGCCTGCTCGAGCTCCATCTCGTCGAGGGGGGCGGGCGGGTTCGGGTCGCGCGGGGTCCGCGTGGCGAGCACGGAGTCGATGTACTCGACGAACGTGGGGGTGTTGTAGGACTCCTTGAGGGCGCGCGACTCGGTCGAGTCGGCGAACACCGCGTTGGACCAGCCGAGGTCCTCCTGGATGTCCGTGGCCGCGCCGGGGTTGATGTTGTAGGCGTTGAGGGAGTACTCGGGCTTGAGGGTGATCGTGCCGTCGGCGTCCTTGGTGTAGGTCTCGTCGAGGACGCCCCAGCGGACCAGTTCGCGCGCTTCGGGGTTGTAGTAGAGCCAGTCGAGGAACTGGAGCGTGGCGAGGAAGTGCTCGGACTCGGCGACCTCGGAGTTGAGCATGAACCCGTTCCAGAAGTTGCGCGGCTCGCAGACCTGGCCGGCCGGGCCCCCGGGCGGGGCGATCTGGAGGACCTCGTAGTTGCCTTCGCCGACCGTCTCGTTCAGGGCCTGCGCGAACTCGATGGCGGTGCCGCTGGAGCCGGAGGCGGCGAACACGAGCTCGTTGGCGAACTTCTCGGCGACGCTGCCGCCGCCCCCGCCGTCGTTGGCGGCCGTGAGCGACTCGGTGTCGAGGAGGCCGTCGGCGACGAGGCCGCGGAAGTACTCGACCATCTGCTTGTACCCCTCGGACACGGCGGTGTACTGGAGCTTGCCGGAGCCGTCGTCCATCATGCCGTCGCCGAAGCCCCAGCCGGCCTGCGCGCCGAACGCGTGCGCGGCGTAGTTGAGCATCGACGCCGCCTCGAAGCCGTCGGCGAGGGGCTTGGAGTCGGGGTACTCGGCCTTGATCTTGACGAGGGCCTCGCGCATCTCGTCCCAGGTCTCGGGGATGCCGCCCGCGACGCTCTCGAAGACGTCCTTGCGGACGACGAGCGTGAAGACGGGGACCGAGACCTCCTGGAGGCCGGGGAGCATGTAGTACTTGCCGTCGGCCTGCTTGAGGTTGTCGATCATCTCGCCGAGGTCCCACTCCTCCACGTACTTCTGGAAGTGCGGCATGTGCTCGACGTAGTCGCTGATCGGGAGGATCGCGCCCGAGGAGACGAAGGAGTCCTCGTCGCCGGTGTAGATCAGCGGGATGACGGAGGGGGCGTCGCCCGCGCTGATCAGGAGGCTGCGCTTCTCGACCGCGTCGCTGAAGGGGATGGTCGTGACCTCGAGCTTCACGTTGGTGCGCTTCTCGATCTCGGTGAAGAACTGCCACGAGTCGGTGATGGGGACTTCGGGCCACTCCGTCCACAGGAGCGAGAGGGTGAACGCCTCGGTGGCCGTGAACTGGGAGTCGGCGGCGTAGTCGTCCATCGCGCCCTTGGACTGCGCCTCGAGGTCCACTTCGGTGTCGCCGTCGTCGCTGCACGCCGCGAGTGCGAGCGCGCCGGAGGCGGCGATCGAGATACCGATAACACCACGACGGGTCGCTCTCATGGGCGTACGCCCGAACACGTCTGACATGTCTCTCCTTATGGGGGGTTGTCTTCGTTCCGCCCGGGGTCGGCACGGCGTCCGCTGCGAGAGGGATCGCAGCACCGCGCTGAGCGAAAGTTTCGAAGAGATTTCCGATACTTTCCAGAGCGTAGTTTCACGGAGCGCCCGTGTCAATGAGTGTTTTCCGCGAGCACTCCGTCACCTCGTGTGGCGGGAGGTGGCGGAGGGACGCGGGCGGCCTCGGGGAGCCCCAGGCACGAGGCTCCCCGAGGCCGGAGCGGTTCAGCAGGTGCCGCCGCCCTCGTTGAGGGCGTTGAGGACCGCCGTGTAGGCCTGCTTCTTCTGGTAGTTGTCGTCGAAGAGCAGGGGGTCGTCGTCGCGCCAGGAGTACTTGTCGGTGACGCCCCAGACCGTGATGCCGGTGCACCGGGAGACCGCCATGCAGGCGTTCACCACGGTCTCGTAGGTGGCGGCCTGGCCCGAGCCGGAGCCGCCGACGTCGAGCTCGGTGATCTCGACGTCGACGCCGAGTTCGGCGAAGCGCTGGAGGTTCGACTGGTAGCTGCTGAGGTTGTCGCCCGCGCTCACGTGGGTCTGGAAGCCGACGCAGTCGATCGGGACGCCGCGCGACTGGAAGTCGCGCACCATGTTGTAGATCGCGGTGCTCTTGGCGTTGATCCCGTCGGTGCCGTAGTCGTTGTAGCAGAGCCTCGCGTTCGGGTCGGCGGCGTCGGCGGCGCGGAAGGCCTCCTCGATCCAGCCGTTGCCCAGCTGCTGCTGGAGGTTCGACTGGCGGCGCGAGCCGTCCCACTCGAACGCCTCGTTGACCACGTCCCACGCGAAGACGTCGCCCTCGTAGTGGTTCGCCACGCCGGTGATGTGGTTGACCATGGCGTTTCGGAGGTTGTTGCCGGTCAGGCCCTCGACCCAGCCGGGCTGCTGCGCGTGCCAGACGAGCGTGTGGCCGCGCACGGCCATGCCGCGGGCCTGGGCCCAGGAGACGATCTGGTCGCCGCCGCTGAAGTTGAACTGGCCCGGGTTCGGTTCGGTGGCGTCCCATTTCATGGCGTTCTCGGCGACCACCGAGTTGAACTCGGTGCCCAGGGTGTTGGCGTAGCCGGCCTCGCTGAGGCGGTTGCCGGCGACGGCGGCGCCGAAGTAGCGGCCGGACTCGGCCGCCGAGGCGCCGAGCGTGGTCGCCGCCTGCGCCGGGCTGGTGAACACGAGCGCGCTCACGGCGGCGATGCCGGCGGCGGCGACGGCGGCCGTCGCCAGTGCCAGGCGGCGGCGGACGCTTCGCGGCCTTGGGAGTTGGTCGGTCATTGCGACTCCTTACGTGGTGATGGAGAAACGGTTGACGGTGACGGCACCGCCGAGGGACTGGGTGGCGTGGTTGAAGACGGCGAAGCGGTAGCCCATGAAGAACTGCCAGGCGTTGTCGAGGGTGAAGGCGGGGCCGAGCTGGGTGAAGCCGGAGCCGTCGGTGCTGTAGGAGAAGACCGCCTGCCGTCCGGAGCCGGGCCGGATGTCGGCGGTGACGCGCAGCCAGACGGTGGCGCCGCACAGCTCCTCGGACGCCCGTTCGGTGCCGGTGCCGGTGGTGTTCCAGTTCGAGTCCATGGTCAGGCCGTCGGTCATGGAGAGGCGGGTGGTGCCGTTGTCGCGGCGCAGCCCGATCCAGGCCGAGGCGTGGCGGAGCATGGCGAGGCCGGCGCGGTCGCCGTCGCGCATGGCGGACGGGTCGATCTCGACCGTCGCGGTCGAGGAGGGCCCTTGGATGCGGTGGGTGAGCGTGTTGCGGGCCGAGTAGAGGTCGTTGGTGACCGTGGCCGTCTGGAGGTGGAGGCCGTTCCCGGTGGACCACTTCGAGTCGTCGGGGTCGTGGTTCCACTCCCACTTCGCCGCGAGCGCCGCGCCGGTGAACTCGTCGGTGCCGATGAGGGACGGGACGGGGTGCGGTGCGAGGTCCGGGAACGGGTAGGTGCTCCCCCAGGCGCCGTTGACGGTGGCGACCTGCGGCCAGCCGTCGCCGGTCCAGGTGATGGGCGCGAGCGCGGGCATCCGGCCGCCGGGGTAGGCGTCGACGAACGCCATGTAGTACCAGTCGCCGCCCGGGGTCGAGACGAGGCCGCCCTGGTGGGGGACGCCGCCGCCCGCGATCGGTCCGGGCATGTCGAGCAGGACCTGCCGGAGTGTGTAAGGGCCCCAAGGCGAGGAGGACTTGAGGATGTACTGGCCGTTGGCCGGGCGGGTCAGGAAGATGTAGTAGCTGCCGTTGATCTTGTAGAACCGGGCGCCCTCCAGGGTGCCGATGCTCGACGGGGTCGAGTAGACCTGCTGGTTGCGGACCTCGGACCGGCCGTCGGCCGAGAGCTGGGCGACCGAGATCTGGGTGTTGCCGTAGGCGACGTACATCGTGCCGTCGGTGTCGACGAGCATCCCGGCGTCGTAGTAGGCGCGGGAGAGCTCGGCGTGGCGCGTCCAGGGCCCGGCCGGGTCCGTAGCGGTGTACATGTAGGACCGGGCGAAGTCGATCTGGCCGAGCCAGTAGAACCGGTCCTCGCTGGGACGGTGGGCGAGCGTGGAGGCCCAGATGCCGCGGACGTACCCGCGGGCGCCGTTCAGGTCGTACTTGTCCCCGAAGTCGAGCGAGGGCACCGAGTGGCCGATGAACTCCCAGTTCACGAGGTCGCGGGAGTGCAGGACGGGTGCGCCCGGCGAGTAGTGCATCGTGGACGCGGTCATGTAGAAGTCCGCGCCGACCCGGATGACCTCGACGTCGGCGAAGTCCTGCCACACGACCGGGTTCGCGTACGTGGTCTGCTGGGCCTCGGCCGCGGCGAACGGGACGAGCGCGGTCGCGGCGGCGGCTCCGGCGAGCAGGCCGGCCCCGCCGATGAACACGCTTCTGCGGCTCTGGGGGGTTCTCAGCCAGGACATGGACGTTCCTTTCGGTCCGGTCATGAGAGGGCGGCCTCCCAGACGATGCCGCCGCCGGTGGCGTCGGAGGCGAGCCGGTCGCGGGCGGCGGTGTCGCCGTACAGGCCCCAACGCATCCAGTCGAGACTGGTCGCGACGGTCTGGCCGTAGGTGGGGCCGTTCCAGATGAACTCGTCGTGGCCCTGCCCGGTGTGGGTCATGAAGGCCTTCGGCGCCGGCAGTTCCGCGTACGCCTGCCGGGCGAGGCCGTAGTCGCAGATCGGGTCCTGGTCCCCGTGGACGAACAGGACCTTCGCGTCCACCGCCCCGGTCGGGTTCCCCATGTCGACGCAGGCGTAGGGGATCGCGGCGGTGATGCGCGGGTCGGGCCAGGCGGTGAGCAGGCCGTGCGTGGTCATGCCGCCCAGGGAGTGCCCGGCGGCGCCGACGCCGAGCGTCGTGTCCATGCGCCCCTCGAAGGGGTCGCACGAGCCGGTCTCGCCGAGGGCGAGGGTCCGGGTGAGGACCTCGGTGACGTCCTTGGACTGGTTGCCGTTGTAGACGTCGCCGATGTTCCCCTCGGCGCCGGTGGTCGTGGTCGGGAAGACGGGAGCCGGGACGATGAACCCGGCGGCGGCCAAGGGGCGGATGCAGACGCCGTAGCTCTCGGGGTTGCCGCCGAGGCCGTGGCTCCACTCCACGACGGGGAAGGGCCCGTCCGCGATCGGGGCGTCGGGCACCGGGTCACCGCCGGGAGTGCCGGAGGCGGCCGGGTAGAAGACGCGGGTGACCAGGGTCCGGCCGGCGCGGTTCCAGGTGAACTGGCGGACGCCCAGCGGGAAGGTCTGCGTCGGGGCGGTCCGGGCCTGCGCGGGCGCGGGCGCGGCGGATCCGATCAGCGCCGCCGCGCCGACGGCGGTGCCGAGGCCGAGGACGGTGCGTCGGGACATGGTCATGCGTGGTCCTTTCGGAAGGCGGGACCGGGCCGGGTTCGGCGCGGCGCCGGTGCGCGCGGCGCGCTTCGCCCGGTCCGGTCCCGGGTCGGTCACTCGTCCGGCTACTCGACGGCCGAGGCGGCGGCGATGTCGGCGAGGACGGTGTCCGCCCCGCAGGTCGCGCCCACCGGGACGAGGGAGAACTGCTGGTTGGTGGCGCCCGTGGGGGCCCACTGGCGGATCGGGTCGCCGGCGGTGGTCGACCAGTTGTAGACGTCCAGGGCCTTGCCCGAGTGGCGGTTGACGAAGGTGTAGTAGCCGGCCGAGTTCCGGTTGACCTGCCACTGCTGGTTGTTGCCGTTCAGGTTGGTGTACTGGGCGATGGTGCCGCCGTCGGCGGTCGACCAGTTGTAGACGTCGAGCACCTGGCCGGAGTGGCGGACCTGGATGCGGTAGTAGCCGCCGCCGGAGTCGATGAACCGGAACTGCTGGTTGGTGCCCTCGTAGTTGGTGTACTGGGTGAGGATCGCGCCGGTCGCGGTCGAGGCGCCCTGGATGTCGAAGGCGAGCCCGGAGTGGCGGGAGACGATCGTGTACCAGTCGCTGGTGTTCGGCGGCTGCGCGTCGGCGCGGTCGGCGGCGAGGGCGACGAGCCCGGCCGTGGCGAGCACGATGGCCGCCGCGAGCGCGGCGAGGCCGCGGGTCCAGCGGGCCAGGATCGAGAAGTCGGGTGCGGCCGAGGTCATCGGGAACTCCTTGACGGTGTGGGAGACGGGGGACGAGGGATTCCGAGGGGTCAGCACGAGCCGCCGCCCCCTTCGAGGGTGGCGAGGCCGAGGCGGTAGGGCAGCTGCGAGTACTCGCCGCCCGAGTTCGGGTCGCGGCCCTGGTAGAGCAGTTGGAGGTTGTCGGTGTCGATGGTCATGGTCTGGTCGCGGCCGGACCGCAGGAGTTCGCCGTGGCTGATGTCCCTCGTCCAGGCGCCGCCCGGGAACGACACGTTCGCGGCCCCGGCGAAGGGCGCGTTCTGGCTCGTCGCCAGCGGCTGCCACTGGCTGGTGAGGGTGCCGGCGGTGTACGCCCGGTAGTAGCGGGCGCCGTCGGAGCCGATCGACTCCCATATGAGCATGTAGTCGTCGGTGCCGTCCACGTTGTAGACCGCGCCGCCCTCGAACAGGTTGTTCTTGCTGTCCTGCAGGACGATCTGGGTGTTGGTGAACCCGTTCGGGAAGTTCCCGAGGGTGGTCTGGGCGCGGTAGACGTGGCCGTTGTCGTCGGCGGAGAACAGGTAGCACATGGCGTCGTCGCAGATGACCCAGTAGTCGAGCCAGTGGCCGTTGCCGATGTTGTCCCTGACGATGTCGGGCATCGAGCTCTGGAAGTTCCGCGGCGCCGACCACGAGCCCGGGTCGTCGATGTTCGACGTGGTCGAGTACGAGGGCAGGCCCGTCTGGTAGACGAGGTACCACAGCCCCTGGGGCTCGAAGTAGAACACGTGCGGCGCAGCGGCGTACCGGGAGCCGATGTTGGGGTTCGTGTCGAGGAAGGTGTGCGGGGCGGACCCGGCCTGGGACCAGTCGTTGAAGCTGGTGTGGGCCAGGCTCCAGTTCCCGGCGGTGTTGGCGACGGTGAAGAACACGTGCCACTTGCCGTTCGCGTCCTGGACCACGGTGGGGTCCTTGGCGGAGACGACGTTGTGGCTCGAGTTCGGCTTCGGGCCGATGAGCGCGCCGGTCGACTCCCAGTTGAAGGTCGACGGCAGCGCCTGGGCCTCGACCGCGTCCTCGGTGGTCTGGGCGCCGGCGGTGAGCATGCTCGCGGCGAGTGCCGCAGCGGCCGCGAGGGCGGCGAGCGCCCCCAGGGTCCTGGTGCGCAGTGTCCGTTGCATGGAGTGCCTTTCATCGGAAGGGTCGTGAGCTCTGTTATCGCTCACAATCGCGAGCGGATTTCGAAACGTTCGGAGTTTGTTTCGAAATCTAGATGATCCAAACTATAGAGAATCATCGATATCTGGTCAACGCCTCCCGCGAAGTTGAAACGCGTGTGGCGACTGGCGCTAGACTGCCGCGATGAGCGTCTCCCCCGAACCGGCCGAACCTCCCAAGGGCCCCCTGACGATCGCGCAGCTCGCCGCCCTCGCCGGCGTCTCGACCGCCACGGTGTCCAAGGTGGTCAACGGGCGCTCGGACGTCGCCGCCGCCACCCGGGAGCAGATCGAGGCGCTCATCCGCGAGCGCGGCTACCGGCGCCAGCGGCGCGCCTCCAAATCGGCCCCGCTCATCGACGTGCTCTTCCACGAGCTGCGGGGGCTCTACGCGATCGAGGTCCTCAACGGCTTCGAGGAGGTCGCCCGCGAGCACCGCCTCGGCGTCGTGCTCTCGGAACTGGGCGGGCGCCACACCCCCGGGCAGGGCTGGGTCGAGGACGTGCTGGCGCGGCGCCCGAAGGGCGTCGTCTCGGTCTTCTCGGCGCTCACCCTGGAGCAGTCCGAACGCCTCTACAGCCGCGACATCCCGCTGGTCCTGCTCGACCCGACCGGCGACCCCGACCACGACGCGCCCTCGATCGGCGCGAGCAACTGGAACGGCGGCCTCACCGCCGCCCGGCACCTGGTGGGCCTGGGGCACCGGCGGATCGCGGTCGTCACCGGCCCCGACCGGATGGAGGCGAGCCGCGCCCGCCTCGACGGCTTCCGCGCGGGCCTGGACCTGGCGGGGGCGACCCTGGACCCGGCGCTGGTGCGCAACGGCGGCTTCGAGATCGTGGGCGGGCGCGAGCACACCCTCGAACTCCTGCGGCTCGACGACCCGCCCACGGCGATCTTCGCCTGCAACGACGGGATGGCCCTGGGGGTCTACCACGCCGCCGCGATGCTGGGTGTGCGCGTGCCCCGGGATCTGAGCGTCGTCGGGTTCGACGACATGCCGCAGGCCCGGTGGATGATCCCGCCGCTGACCACGGTCCACCAGCCGCTCAAGGAGATGGGGGCCGCGGCCGCGCGGATGATCGTCGCCCTCGCCGCGGGCGAGGCCCTGGAGCAGCAGCGCCTCGACCTCGCCACCGAGCTCGTGGTGCGCGACAGCACCGCCGCCCCGGCCGGGTGAGCGGCCGGCCGGCGAAGGAGTCGCCGGCCATGCTCAACCGCACCGATTACATCGTTGCAGATATATCTTGAATGACTCCGAGGATCAGAGCGAGCGCGGCCGGGGGACGCGGGCGATGTCCTTGTTCATGGCCTTCCACTTCGGATAGCCCTTGAGCAGCTGCCCGGTCCTGCGCTCCAGGTACGGCACGGCCTCGAGCGGCACGTCGGTGACGCCGGCCGCCCAGGTCACGAAGTCCGGCATGAGCTCTCTGACCGCGCGGACCACCGGGTCGCGCGGCCCGTACTTCCCCGGCAGGTAGCGCTCCAGGAAGACGAACGAGCTGACGGGGCTGACCGAGAAGCCGTTGAAGCCGTGGAACCAGCACATCTCGTCGATCGCCTTCATGTGCGGCTCGTCGAGCGCGCGGCGGCCGCCGAGCAGGTGCGTCAGGAACGCGCCGTTGCGCAGCCCCTGCTCCTCGTCGGTCGGCGCGACCATCTCGCCGGGGTCCACCTCGACCTGCGGGAGCATCCGCAGCCGGGCCTTCCACAGGGCGCGGACCGCCACGTAGCTGAAGTCGAGCTTGCCCGGGTCGCCGCCGACGCAGAACAGGTCCCAGTCGGTCAGGGACCGCGCGGTCCCCCGGTAGACCTCCTCCGGCTCGCACCGGCGCGGCACGTAGAGCCGGTCGCTGAAGACCGCGTTCCGCTCGCGGTGCGGGCGCAGCAGCTCCTCGAGGTCGGGGTGGTGCCCGCAGGCGGTGACCATGTCGAAGTGGAAGTCGGAGTAGTCCACCGTGTACGAGAGGGCGCAGTCGCCGCTGGGGGCGTGGAAGGACATGAAGTAGGTGCGGCAGTCGCCGTAGACGTCGCCGCCCTCCCAGCACTCCCCCAGGACCAGCTCCTCGCCGTGCCAGCCGGGCGCGGGGACGCCGAGGCCCACCAGCCGCTCGAGGGCCTTGGCGGCGGCGCGGCGCCCGCCCGGGCGCTCCGCGAGCTCCGCCATCGACGCCAGGCTCGCCGCCGCGTACGCGTCGGCCCGGCCCAGGAAGTACTGCACCGCGACGATCTGGAGCTCGGCCACCGAGACGCCCTGGACCTCGGGGATCGTGGCGTTCAACCACATGCTGCCCAGGAACGCCGAGAGGTTGGCCTCGACGGCCATCCGGTCCTCGGGGTCGGGGGTCTGGTCGGCGGGCAGTCCGTCGAGGTGCTTGATCCACCGCTCGCGGTCGTCCTCGGTCATCGGCACCGGGGGTCCCCTTTCACAGGTCCTGGAAGGCGAGTATGCCCGTCGACACTAAGCGTGTTCGATCCTCATTCGCGGCACGCGGGCGGCAGGCGTGTCACCGCCCGGCGGCCGCGCCCTCGGCCCGGGGCCCTGTCGGGGGCTTCGGTTACGGTGGCTTCGGTTGGCCGCCAGAGGAACCGCGGCCGACGCGGCGCGGGCGGGGCCTGCGCCGGGCCTATCGAGAGGACGCGATGACCGACGCACCGGACGAGCGCATGACCGACGGCGAGATCGCCGCCGTCGCGAGCACCGTCGAAGGGGTCCTGCCGCACTACAGCGCCGACGAGGAGGGGATGCGCAAGCTCGCCTCCCACCTCCGCTGGGAGCCCGCCGACCCGGCCGAGTGGCCGCGGGACGGCCAGGGCCGGCCGGCCGGGGTGGTCTGCGCGCTGCCGGGCGGCGGCCGCAAGGTGACCGTCCACTGCGGCCCGAGCGGCGTCGTGGCGCCGCTCTCGCGGATCAGCGGGGACGCGGCGGCGCAGGCCGCGGAGTTCCGGCGGGTGTACGCCGCCGTCCACGGGGCCGTCGGCTTCCCCGACTTCTTCGGGACCTACACGCGCGGCGGAGCCAAGGCGCCCTCCTGGGGCACCCCGTACGTGCGGTGGCGCGGCAAGTACACCACCCTCGCGCTCCGCGCCGGCGTGCACGGGACCGAGCTGGTCCTGGACTACACCGACATCTGGGAGGAGGACTACGTCGACGCCGTGCGGGACGCGCCGAACGGCTTCATCGGCTCGGTCGTCGGCGACAAGCTGATGCACGTCTCCGGTGCCGAGGCGGCCGACTGGGACGAGTGCGCCGACGCCCTCGCCGGCCTGTTCGCCGCGCTGCCGGCCGAGACCGCCGCGCTCGGCGTGCGGCTCGCCCTGGGGCTGTACGGCACCGTCACGCAGTCCGACGGCACCCGCAGCAGCCCGTTCATGTTCGACATCCGCTGCCAGGACCACCTCCACATCGGCTACGACGCGCCCGCGCCCGTCGCCGAGGCGGCCCGCGGCGGCGGCGCGGCGGCCCTCGGCTGGAGGCCCACCACCCCTGAGGCCCTGCAGGTCGGGACCGAACCCGAGCACTTCGACTCGCCCTGGCACTTCGACGGGGGCGGGCCGGGCGCCGCGCGCGCCCGCGAGGCCGCCGAGCTCATCGTCGCCACCGCGCGGGCCGCCGGGGTCCGCGAGGCGGGCGACCTGCGCCTGGGCGGTGAGGCGGAGCGGATCGACAAGACGTACTTCCGCTTCCCGGGGCTGCGCATGGCGACGGTCTGAGGAGGGCCGGTCGGCGCGCGCGCCGACCGGCCGGGCGCCGGCTCCCGGTCGGAGGCCGGGCTTGGTCCGCGAAATGGCACGGCGGGGCGCCGCGTGCCCGACGATGGCAGAGGGGCTCCGCCCCGCAGCCGGACCACAGTGAAGGGGGCGCTCAGGATGGCGCACGATGCCGCACGCGACCGCAAGGACCAGCAGCTCGACCGCGACCGGGTCGTCGACGACGACCAGGCGCTGACCACGCAGCAGGGCGTCCGCGTCGACCACACCGACGACTCGCTCACCGCGGGCGAGCGCGGCCCGACGCTGATGGAGGACTTCCACGTCCGGGAGAAGATCACCCACTTCGACCACGAGCGCATCCCCGAGCGGGTGGTCCACGCGCGCGGCGCGGGCGCCTACGGCGTCTTCCAGCCCTACGACGACTGGCTGGGCGCCCACACGTGCGCCCGGTTCCTGACCGACCCGAACGAGGCCACGCCGGTGTTCGTGCGCTTCTCGACCGTGGCCGGCTCGCGCGGCTCGGCCGACACGGTGCGCGACGTGCGCGGCTTCGCCGTCAAGTTCTACACCGAGGCGGGCAACTACGACCTGGTGGGCAACAACTTCCCGGTCTTCTTCATCCAGGACGGGGCCAAGTTCCCCGACTTCGTGCACGCGGTCAAGCCCGAGCCGAGGAACGAGATCCCGCAGGCCGCCTCCGCGCACGACACCCTCTGGGACTTCGTGTCGCTCCAACCCGAGACGCTCCACACGATCATGTGGCTCATGTCCGACCGGGCCCTGCCGCGCTCCTACCGGATGATGCAGGGCTTCGGGGTCCACACGTTCCGCCTGGTCGACGCGAGCGGGCACGGCACCTTCGTGAAGTTCCACTGGACGCCGGCCCTCGGCACGCACTCGCTGATCTGGGACGAGGTCCAGAAGGTCGCCGGGGCCGACCCCGACTTCAACCGCCGGGACCTGTGGGACGCCATCGAGGCCGGGGCGTTCCCGGAGTGGGAGCTGGGCGTGCAGCTGGTGCCCGAGGAGGACGAGTTCGCGTTCGGCTTCGACCTGCTCGACGCCACCAAGATCATCCCCGAGGAGCAGGTGCCGGTGCGCCCGGTCGGGCGGCTCACGCTCAACCGCAACCCGGACAACTTCTTCGCCGAGACCGAGCAGATCGCCTTCCACACCGCGAACGTCGTGCCCGGCATCGACTTCACCAACGACCCGCTGCTCCAGGCCCGGAACTTCTCCTACCTGGACACGCAGCTGATCCGGCTGGGGGGCCCGAACTTCGCGCAGCTGCCGGTCAACCGGCCCGTGGCCGAGGTCCACAACGACCAGCGCGACGGGTACGGCCAGCACCGCGTCCACACCTCGGCGACCTCCTACAGCAAGAACTCGATCAGCGACGACGCGCCGACGCCGGGGTGCCCGGGCGCGTTCGCGCACTACACCGAGAAGGTCGAGGGCGCCACGGTCCGCAGGCGCTCGGAGAGCTTCAAGGACTTCTACAGCCAGGCCACGCTGTTCTGGAACTCCATGAGCGGGGTCGAGGCCGAGCACATCGTGGCCGCCTTCCGCTTCGAGCTGGGCAAGGTGAACGACCGCGGCATCCGCGCGCGCGTGGTCGACCAGCTGCGCCTGGTCGACCTGGACCTGGCGACGAGGGTGGCCGCGGGCATCGGCGTGCCCGCGCCGGCCGCGGCCGGCGAGCCCAACCACGGCCGCACCTCCCCGGCGCTCTCCCAGTTGACGGACCCGGTCATGAGCGTCGCGACCCGCAAGGTCGCCGTCCTCGCCGCCGACGGCGTGGACGGCGCCGGGGTCGCGCGCCTCGTGGAGGACCTGCGGGCCCGGGGCGCGATGCCGGAGGTCGTGGGGCTCGCGGACGGGGTGGTCCGGGGCGCCGACGGCACCGAGGTGGAGGCCGACAAGGCGCTGCCGACGACGGCGTCGGTCCTGTACGACGCGGTCGCCGTCCCCTGCGGTCCCGAGAGCGCCGCCTCGCTCGCGCGCGACGGCCGCGCCCTGCACTTCGTGGCCGAGGCGTTCAAGCACGCCAAGGCGGTGGCCGGGTTCGGCGCGGGGCTCGACGTGCTGCGCGCCGCGCGGGTCGAGGCGGCCTACGCCGAGGGCCCCGACCCGGTGGAGGACCAGGGCGTCGTCACCACGACCGCGCACGGCGGGGACCTCCCGGCGGGCTTCCTCGACGCCTTCGCGAACGCGATCGCGGCGCACCGGGCCTGGGGGCGCGTCACCGACGAGGTCGCGGCCTGACGAAGCCGCCCCGGGCCTCGAAAGGCCCGGGGCGGCAAGGAAATCGATCGGGACCGGGCCTGCGGCCCGGTCCCGATGCCGCTATTCGCCGGTGACGCCGTCGGCCAGCTCGCGGATGAGGTCGAGGTGGCCGTTGTGGCGGGCGGTCTCCTCGATCAGGTGCAGCAGGACCCACCGCAGCGAGCAGGGCTCCCGGCCGGGCGGCGGCGCCGCCTCGAGCCCGTCGAGCGCCATGCCGTCGGCGATCTCGACGGAGCGGGCGCACTGCTCGTCGTACTCGTCGAGCAGCCGCGCCAGCGGGACGCCGTCGACCCGCATCTCCGCGTCGGGGTCCTCGTCGGTCCAGGGCCCCCGGTCGGGCAGGCCGAGGAGGTCCACCTCGAACCAGGCGTGCTCGACCCAGCGCAGGTGCGAGACGAGTCCCGCCGCGGTCATGAGCGGGGAGGGCAGGAAGGCCCGGTGGGCGAGGTCCTCGGCGAGGCCCTCGGTCTTCTTTCGGACGGTCTGGCGCTGCCAGCGGAGCCGTTCGTAGAGCGCGGTGCGCTCATCGGGCGGTTGGGGTCGGGCTCGGTCGCGTTTCATCGATGCGCTCCAGGTTGACGGGATGCCCCCCGCCCGTGGAGCGACGCGTCAGCGCACTCGGGGGGAGGGGGACACCGGATTGTTCGTTTTCGACACCGCGTCACACCTCCTTCCCGTTCTCGTGCGGTCGGGTGCAGTCTAGCGCCGGGAGCCGCCCGTGCCGCCCCGGGGCCGGGCGAGCCGGTGCGCCCGACCCGGACACGGCACGGGACGCCGGCCTAGCGGGGCGGCCGGGCCGGGGCCTGCTCGACGATCTCGATCGCGATCCCCGGCGGGGCGTGCTCGACGAAGGCGCACGGCAGGCCGTACCCGCCGGCGAAGACCTGGTCCTCGCTCTCCCCCCGTGCGCGCAGGAAGTCGGCGGCGTCGTCCACCGCGAAGCAGACGTGGTGCAGCCCTTCGCCGCGCGCGGCCAGGTGGTCGGCCACGGGGCCGGGTCCCAGCGGCTGCACGATCTGGAAGCTCGCGCCGCCCTCGTCGGCTTCGGCGGCGAGCCACAGGAGCCGGACGCCGGCCGCGTCGACGACCTCGTCGTGGACGCGGCGCAGTCCGAGCGACGCCTCGTACCACCGCGCGGCGCCGTCCGCGTCGTGCGCGGCCACCGCCACGTGGTCGATGCGCCGGACGGCGTCGGGTCGTCCGTTCGCGGTCATGCCCCGATGGCCCCGACGATCGCCTCGCCCATCGCCGAGCAGGTCGCCTCGCCGCCGAGGTCGGCGGTGACCGACCCGCCGTCGGCGAGGACGGCGAGGACGGCGTCGTCGATGAGCCCGGCGGCGCGGATCGCCCGCTCGTCGCCGTGGCGGCGGCCGAGCCAGTCGAGCATCATGGCGGTGGACAGCACCATCGCGGTGGGGTTGGCCTTGTTCCGGCCGGCGATGTCCGGCGCCGAGCCGTGGGCGGGCTGGAACATGCCGTGCTCGTCGCCCACGTCGCCGGAGGCGGCGAGCCCCAGGCCGCCGACCGTGGCCGCCGCGAGGTCGGAGATGATGTCGCCGAACATGTTCTCGGCGACCACGACGTCGAAGTGCGAGGGGCGCTGGACCTGGAAGGCCGTCATGGCGTCCACGTACACGTGGTCCGCGCCGATCTCGGGGTGCCCCTTCGCGACGTCGTCGAACACCGAGCGGAAGAAGGCGTAGGAGCTGAGCACGTTCGCCTTGTCGACGCAGGTGACCATGCGGCGCCCGTCGAGCGGGCGGCCCCCGCGCCCCGCGGCGAGGCCGAAGGCGACCTGCGAGACCTTGCGGGTGCCGGTGTCGGTGATGACGATCGTGTCGGTCGCGACCTCGCCGCGCACGTTCGTGCCGCCCGTGCGCGAGGCGTAGAGGCCTTCGACGTTCTCGCGCACCACCACGTAGTCGATGGGGTCGTCCGCGGCGAGGGTCGGGCGCACGCCCGGCAGGGAGCGCACGGGGCGGATGCCCGCGTACAGGTCCAGGGCGAAGCGGAGGCGGAAGATCACGTCCCCGTTGACCTCGCGGCCGTCGGGGTGGCGCGCCTCGGGCAGGCCGATGGCGCCCATGAGGATCGCGTCGGCGGCGCCGCAGGCGTCGAAGGTCGCCTCGGACATCGCCTCCCCGGTGCGCTGCCAGCGGAGGGCGCCGGCGTCGTGGGTGTCGACGTTCACCGTCAGGCCGCCCACGGCCGAGGCCGCCCGGTCCAGGACGGCCTCGGCCACCTCGGTGATCTCCGGGCCGATCCCGTCCCCGGGCAGGGACACCACTGTGTACGTGCTCATGACACTCCCTCGTGCAAAAATTGGTATTACCGATTTTATCGTATCAGATCAAAGAAGCTGGGATTTAATCGTGAAGACTCGCGTCTTGAGACTTGACAACCGCTAGTTGGTATGACCAATATACGAGTGCAGTCTACTCAAGGAAGAGTTCAATGAGCGATCAGCCATCGACCCGCCCGGTCGATTCCCCAGCCCGAGGGGCCGACGAAGGCCTGGAGCAGTTCCGCGCCTACCGGCCGATCGACGAGTCCGGCATGACCGAGGGCGAGGCGCGGTTCGAGCGCCGGCGCCAGACGATCGGCCTGTTCGCGGGCCCCCTCGCCGCCGTCGTCCTGCTCCTGCTCCCCCTCGACCTGCCGTGGAACCAGCAGGCCCTGGCCGCCGTGTTCACCCTGACGGTGGTCTTCTGGCTCACCGAGGCCATCCCGATCCCCGCGGCCGCGCTGCTCGGCGTCGCCCTCATGATCGTGCTCGGCGTGGCCCCGGCGGGCGACGTCCTGAGCTCCTTCGGCAACACGATCGTCCTGCTGTACCTCGGGGCGTTCTTCCTGTCGCAGGCCCTGCTCAAGCACGGGCTCGCGCAGCGCGTCGCCTTCTCGATCCTGGCCACGCGCTGGGTCGGGAACTCCATCACGCGGCTGATCATCGCGATCGGCGTCGTCACGTGCCTGTTCTCGGCGTTCGTCAGCAACACGGTCACCGTGGCGATGCTGCTGCCCACGGCGCTGGGCATCATCGTCGCCATCAGCAAGCAGCTCGGCCAGGAGGACCCGACCCGGCTGCGCATCGGCACCGGCCTGCTCCTCATGCTCGCCTTCAGCGCCAGCATCGGCGGGGCCGTCACCCCGGTCGGCGCCCCGCACCAGCTCATCGGGCGCGACCTCCTCGAGCAGGCGACCGGGACGAAGGTCTCGTTCTTCCACTGGACGGCCATCGCCCTGACGTTCGCGATCCCGCTGTTCATCGCACTCGTGCTGCTCCTGCTCAAGCTCAACCGGCCCGAGACCACGCGACTGGAGGGGCTGGGCGAGGACATGGCCGCCAGGCGCGCGCAGGCCGGGCGCATGAGCCGCGGCGAGGTCAACACCCTCGTCGTCTTCTTCCTCGTCCTCATCGGATGGCTGCTGCCGGGCTTCACCGGCCTCGTGGTCGGCACCGACTCGGCCGCCTACACCGCCGTCTCGGACGCCCTGGACGAAGGCGTCGTCGCCGTCCTCGGCGCGGCCCTGCTCTTCCTGCTCCCGGTGGACTGGAAGCAGCGGAGCTACACGATCACCTGGCAGGACGCCGCCAAGACCGACTGGGGCACGCTGCTGTTCATCATCTGCGGGGCGGCCTTCGGCACGCAGCTCACCGACACCGGCCTCGCCGAGCGCGTCGGCGGCGCGCTCGGGTCGACGTTCGGCTCCGCCAACCTGATCCTCCTGACGTTCTTCGCGGTGCTCCTGGCGATCCTCATCTCCGAGATCGGCAGCAACCTGGCCGCGGTGGGCATCGTGGTGCCGATCGTGATCCCGATCTGCATGGCCGCGGGCATCGACCCGCTGCTGCCGGGCCTGGCGGCGACGTTCGGGTCCTCCTTCGGGTTCATGATGCCGATCTCGACGCCGCAGAACGCCCTGGTGTACGCCACCGGCGCGGTGCCGATCACCAAGATGGTCCGCACCGGGCTCGTCTTCGACGTGATCGGCGCCGTCCTGATCACCGCGGGGGTGCTGGGCATGGGCAGGCTGCTGGGGATCGGCTGACGCCGCCATCGACTAGGGTCTGTTGACGGACTCCGCCACCCCGGAGTTCGTCGACGGGCCCCGAGCCCCGGTGGGCCCGCGGTCACGGAAGGGTAGGCATGGCAGACCAGGCGGCCGACGCGCCGATCGAGGGGCGGCGGAGCGACGACGTCGCCCGCCGCCTCCTCGACCGCATCCGCAAAGGCGAACTGCGGCCCGGCGACAGGCTGCCGAACGAACGCGAGCTCGCCGCCGACCTCGGCGTCTCGCGACCGGTCGTCCGCGAGGCGATCAGCAACCTGATCGGGCGGGGCGTCGTCACCCCCCGCGGCGGCAGCGGCTCCACGGTGACCGCCATCGGCCCCGCCCACGTCCAGGAGTCGCTGGCGCTGTACCTCAGCGGCAACGCCCTGGACTACCGCTCGATCCACGAGGTCCGGGAGCTCGTCGAGACCTACGCCGCCGGGATCGCCGCCCGGCGGGCGCAGCCGGACGACGTCGCCCGCCTGTCCGCCCTGGTCGAGCGCCTGGAGGACGAGCGGCTCGACGTCGCCGAGCACACGCGGGCCGACGTCGAGTTCCACGCCGCGATCACCCGCCTCACCGGCAACGAGATCTTCGGCCTGATCCTGGCCTCGCTCCACCACGGCCTCGTGGAGGTCCGCGAGCACAACCTCGGGCTCCCCGTGGCGCACCGCGAGGCGGTCCGCTCGCACCGGGCGATCCTGGAGGCGATCACCGACGGCGAGGAGATCGCCGCGCGGACCGCGATGGCCGCGCACCTGCACGCGGTCTTCATGTTCTGGCAGGAGCGCGGCTGAGCGGCGCCGGCCTCACGCGGCGTCGATGCGCGCCGCGACCTTCGCGGAGAGGCGGCCGAGTTCGGCGAACTCCTCGGCGGTGAGGTGGTCCAGGACCAGGCGGCGGACGGTGGCGACGTGCCTGGGGGCGGCGGCCTCGATGGCGGTGCGGCCGTGCGCGGTGATCGCGACGTAGGCGCCGCGGCCGTCCTCCTCGCACTCCTCGCGGGCGACGAGGTCGCGCTTGGACATGCGGCGGATCTGGTGGGACAGGCGGCTCTGCTCCCAGTCGATCTCCCTGGCGAGATCCTGGAAGCGGACGCGGCCCTCGGCGGTGTCGGTGAGGGCGACGAGGACCTCGAAGTCGGCGCTGGACAGCCCCGAGTGCGCCTGGAGGTCGGCGGCCATGCGGGCGGAGAGCTTCATATGGAGGCGCACGAAGGCGCGCCAGGAGCGCTGCTCGTCGTCGCTCAGCCAGGGGACGGTGTCGTTCACCAGCCGATGCTATCCCTGGTTGACAGGTCATCTATCAAGTGCCGGGGTGATCGACGCGTCGATCGGCGCATCGCCCGCGGAGGTTCCCGATGCCACGGCGGCGGAACCGCGCCGCGCCCGCCCGCGCCGAGCCGGACGGTCGGCGCGGGTTCGCCGAGGACCGGCGCGCGGCTCCCGCCGGGCCCGGGAGCCCGGCGGGGGCCGCTCGATCAGCTCCGCGGGCCGAGTTCGGCTCGCAGCCAGTCCAGGAGCTCGGGGGTGGCCCGGTCGACCGCGTCGGCGAACTCGGGGTGGCGCTTGACGAACCGCGCGACGTACGGGCAGACCGGCACGATGCGCTTCCCGGCCGCGCGCGCGTCGAGCAGCGCCTGCTCGACCAGAGTGGAGGCCAGGCCCTTGCGGGCGAAGCCCTGGTCCACCTCGGTGTGGTAGAAGACCCGCCGGTCGCCGCGGTCGCGGTAGGCGGTCAGTCCGGCGCGCGCGCCGTCGACCGCGATCTCGTACAGGCGCTCGGCGTCCACCCGCCGCACGACCGGCTCGCCCGGGTCCCCGGCCCGTTCGCGGGCCGGCGGGTTGCGCCGCGGCATGATGACCGCGTTGGGCAGGGGCGGGGCGGGGAGGCGGCGGCCGGGGTAGCCCTCGACGGCGCCGAAGCGGTCGGAGGCGGCCTCCCAGTCCTCGCGGGCGCGCACGATCTCGTCGTGGGTGCGGGCGATGAAGTTCCACCACATGACGATCTCCTCCTCGAACGGCGGCCCGCCGAGCAGGAGGGTCCGCGCCGGGGCGTCCGCGTCGTTCACCAGCGTCAGGGTGTCCGCGCCGGTGGCCGCGTAGCCGAGTTCGGCCGGGCGGACCACCGTGCCCTCCAAGCGGACGTCCCCGGCGTCGACGAGCAGGCCGTGCTCGAAACCGGGGTCGACGGCGAGGGTGACGGCGGCGCGCGGTTCGAGGTCGATCTGGGCGCCCAGCAGCGGCGTGAAGGTGCGGACCGGTGCGGTGTCCCCGGCGAGCGAGCCGAGGAAGACCCGGAGTTCGGCCCCGTCGACCCGCACCGGCTCGGGCACGTAGTGCTGGAAGTCGCGGTCGGCGCCGCGGTGGGCCTCGGGGAGCGCGACCCACAGCTGGACGCCGTGGAGGACGTCGGTGCCGGGGGTGGAGACCTCGGAGTGGGCGATGCCGCGGCCGCCGGTCATCAGGTTCATCTCGCCGGGGCGGATGAGGGCGTGGCTGCCGAGGCTGTCGCGGTGCTCGATCTCGCCGCTGAAGAGCCAGCTGACGGTCTGGAGGCCGGTGTGGGGGTGCGGGGGCATGTCCATGCCGCCGGCGGCGGGCACGCGGACCGGGCCGTAGTGGTCGGCGAAGCACCAGGCGCCGATGAGGGTCCGGGCCCGCTGCGGGATCGTGCGCCGCACCAGCAGCGCCCGCGGACCGCCGAGGGGGACCTCGCGCGCCGAGAGCACTTCGACCCCGGCCGCGGCGCGGTCCGGCGAGCCGCACCGCACCGCTTCGGGAGTCGCTTCCGCGTTGCTCACTTGGACCACCTGCCATCCGAACTAGTTGTCACATCATCTATATTCGCACCAGCATAACCCCGCGATCATCGGACGCCGACCGGTTCCGGTCGGCGACGCGAAGGAGGCGACCGTGAACGGCGACGGACCCGAGAGGATCTTCATCGACCGGCAGACCCCGGAGGCGTTCGCGGCGCTGCGGGAGGCCTCCCGCGCGGTGCGCGACGCCGCGGCCGCGGCCGGGCTCGACCGGGTCCTGGTCGAACTGGTCAACCTGCGCGTCTCGCAGATGAACCGCTGCGCCTACTGCCTCGACGTGCACACGAAGGCGGCGCTGAAGGCGGGCGAGTCGGCGCGGCGGCTGGGGGTCCTGGCGGCCTGGCGCGACACCGGGCTGTTCTCCCCCGCCGAGCGGGCCGCGCTCGCGCTGGCCGAGGCGACCACCGAGCCGGCGGACGCCGGCGCGCGGGAGGCGGCGTACGGGGAAGCGCGCGGCGCGCTGACCGAGGACCAGATCGCCGCGGTCGTCTGGGCGGCGATCGCCATCAACGCGTTCAACCGGGTCTCGATCATGAGCGGGCACCCGGTGCGGCCGGAGTGAGCCGGACGGTGTCGCCCGTCGCAGTGGCGGCCCATATAGTTGATGCATCATCTATATGAACTTAGGATTGACGCGTCAACCAGTTCCCGGCCGGGCGCCGGGCGATCGAGGAGAGCACCGTGAACGGCATCGAGTTCGGCATCGACAGCTTCGGGGACCTGCCCCGGGACGAGCAGGGCGAGGTCGTCTCGTACGCCCGGGCCATCCGCGCCGCCGTCGACGAGGCGGTCCTGGCCGACGAGACCGGCGTCGACGTGGTGGCGCTCGGCGAGCACCACCGGCCCGAGTTCGCGATCTCCTCCCCCGAGACCGTCCTGGCGGGCATCGCCACCCGGACCTCCCGCATCCGCCTCTCCTCCGGCGTGACCGTGCTCAGCTCCGACGACCCGGTGCGGGTCTTCCAGCGGTTCGCCACGGTCGACGCGCTCTCGGACGGGCGCGCCGAGATCATCCTCGGCCGCGGCTCCTTCACCGAGTCGTTCCCGCTGTTCGGCTACGACATGGCCGACTACGACGCCCTGTTCGAGGAGAAGATCGACCTCTTCCACAAGCTCCTCGACGAGAAGCCCGTGACCTGGAAGGGCACCCAGCGCCCCACCCTGCTCGACCAGGACGTGTTCCCCAAGACCGAGTCGGGGCGCCTGCCCACGTGGGTCGGCGTGGGCGGCAGCCCGCAGTCGGTGGTGCGCACCGCGAAGTACGGGTTCCGGCTCATGCTCGCCGTCATCGGCGGCCCGGCCGAGCGCTTCGCCCCGTACGTCGACCTGTACCGGCGCGCGACCGACCAGCTGGGCACCACCGCCTACCCGGTGGGCCTCCACTCCCCCGGGTTCGTCGCCGACACCGACGACGAGGCCAAGGCGCTGTTCTACCCGGGCTACAAGGTGGTCCGCGACCGCATCGGGAGGCTGCGCGGCTGGCAGCCGCTCCAGCGCGAGGAGTTCGACCGCGAGGTCGAGCACGGCTCGCTCTACGTCGGATCGCCCGAGACCGTGGCCCGCAAGATCGCCAAGTCGGTCCGCGCGCTCGACGTCGGCCGCTTCGACCTCATCTACTCCTCGGCGGGGGCCGTCGCCGCGAGCGCCCGCATGCGCGCCGTCGAGCTGTACGGCGCGAAGGTCATCCCGCTCGTCCGCGAGCTCCTCGCCGAGGCGCCCGAGCGGAAGGGCGCCTGATGGGCGGTGCGACCGTCGGCGTCCTCGGCGCCGGGAAGGTGGGCACCGTCCTGGCCCGGCTGGCGGTCGCGGCCGGGCACCGGGTCCTCGTCGCCGGGTCGGGCGACCCGGAGAAGATCGCCCTCACCGTCGAGGTCCTCACGCCCGGCGCGGTCGCGGTGCGCGCCGAGGAGGCCGCGGGCGAGGCCGACATCGCGATCCTGGCGCTGCCGCTGGGCAAGTACCGGTCCCTCCCCGCCGAGCGCCTCGGCGGCGCGCTCGTCGTGGACGCCATGAACCACTGGTGGGAGGTGGACGGGCCGCGCGAGCGGATCCTGGAGCCGGGCGTCTCGTCGAGCGAGTTCGTGCGGCGGTTCCTCGGGGTCGAGCGCTTCGTCAAGGCGTTCAACCACATGGGCTACCACGACCTCGAGGACGGGGCCCGGCCCGCGGGGGCCCCGGACCGCAAGGCGATCGCGGTCGCCGGCGACGAGGACGGCGACCTGGCGGCCGTCTCGCGGCTCGTGGACGGTCTCGGCTTCGACCCCGTCGTCGCCGGTCCGCTCGCCGAGGGCGTCCGCATGGAGCCGGGCAGCCCGGTCTTCGGCGCCCACGTCGACGCCGGGCGCCTCCGGGAGCTCCTGGAGGCGGCGCCCGGGGCCCGGGCGGGCTGAGACGTCCGTCCCCGGGCGCAGGCGCTCGCCGCGGCGCCCGTCCCCGGGCGGGCCGAGGCGCGCCCGCGTCAGCGGTGGCGGCGCTCGACGTCGGCGGCCACCCGCCGGAAGGCGTCCAGGACCCGCTTGACCGCCAGGCGCTCGGCGCGGTCGGGCCGCAGGATCGCGGTGATGTGGCGCCGGGTCGGGATGCCGGCGATCTCGCGGAGGACGAGGCCGGCGCCGGTGGGGGTGGTGAAGCGGGGCAGGACGGCGACCCGGCGGCTCCCGGCCACCAGCGACTCGACCAGGCGGTTGTCGCGGATCCGCTGCACCACCCGCAAGGAGGCGCCGGTCGCGCGTTCGACCGACTCGAGCACCGAGTCGAAGGGGTAGCCCTTCGGCACGCCGATCCACTCGCAGTCGACCAGGTCCTCGGCGCGGACGGTCCCGCGGGCGGCGAGCGGGTGGTCCGCGGCCATCGCCACGTCGAGGGGCTCGCGCGCCAGCGGCACGGCGGCCAGCGCGTCCGTCCCCGCCGGGCGCACGCCGGTGAAGCTGTGCGCGATCACGATGTCGTGGTCGGCGGCGAGCGCGGCGTACTCGGCCTCGGCGATGTCGATGTCGCCGCACCGCAGCTCGATCGCGCCGCCGTCGATCTCCCGCAGCACCGCCGCGAGCAGGAAGGTCGCGGCGCTGGGGAGGGCCGCGACGGTGACGGTGCCGGAGGGTTCGCCGCGGAAGGCGTCCCACCGGGCCCGGGCCTGCTCGAGCGCGGCGGCGACCGCCGCCCCGCCCTCGGCGAGCACGCGGCCCGCCTCGGTCAGGCGCAGGCCGCGGCCCGAGGGCTCGACCAGGGCCATCCCGAACTCGCGCTGGGCGGCCTTGAGCTGCTGCGAGACCGCGGACGGGGTCCGGTGCGCGGCGCGGGCGACCTCGGTGACGCTGCCGCGCAGGGCCAGTTCGCGGAGCAGTTCCAGGTGGCGCACGTCCATGCAGCGATGCTACATAATGCCTTAAGTATTTTTCAATTGTGCTTTACAGTCGCGGCGCCGATGATGGACCCATGCCTGCTCGCCATGTACTGCTCGCGATGGCCGTCGCCCTCATGTGGGGACTCAACTTCATCGCCATCGACGCCTCGCTGCGGCACTTCCCCCCGATGCTCCTCGTCGCGCTCCGCTTCGCCCTGATCGCCGTCCCCGCGGTGCTGCTGGTCAAGCGGCCCGACGTGCCGCTGCGCTGGCTGATCGGGTACGGGCTCGGCTTCGGCACCCTCCAGTTCCTGTTCCTGTACTGGGGCATGGCCTCGGGGATGCCCGCCGGCCTGGCCTCACTGGTGCTCCAGGCCTCCGGGCCCTTCACCGTGCTGCTGGGCGCCACGTTCCTGCGCGAACGCGTGACCGGCCCCCAGGTGCTGGGGATCCTGGTCGCGGTCGGCGGGCTGGCGGTGGTCGGCTGGCAGCGCGCCGAGCACGCCAGCGTCGTCCCGTTCCTGCTGACGCTCGCCGGGGCCCTCGGCTGGGCGGTCGGCAACGTCTGCAACCGGCAGGCGCGGGCGGCGAACCCGCTGCACCTGACGCTGTGGATGTCGGTGGTCCCGCCGCTGCCGATGCTGGCGCTGTCGCTGGCGGTGGAGGGCCCCTCGCGCATCGCCGGCGCGCTGACCGGCTTCGGCGAGCCCGGCGCGGTCGGCGCCGTGGTCGGCCTGCTCTACACCGTGGTGATCGGGACCGTCCTCGGCTCGGGGCTGTGGACCTGGCTCATGTCGCGCCACCCCGCGGGCGTCGTGGCGCCGTTCTCGATGCTGGTGCCGGTCGTCGGGATGACCGCGGCGTGGCTGGTCCTGGGCGAGACCGTGACGCCCCCCGAGGCCCTCGGCGGGGTCCTGGTCGTCGGCGGTGTCCTCCTCGGGGGCCTGCGGCGGCGCTCGGACCGCGACCGGGCGCGTTCGGCCGAGCTGATCGCCGCGGCCCGGACCGGGCCGTGACCTCCGGCCCCCGGGGCGCGCCGGCCCTTATGATCCGGCTGTGAACGGAACTGCAAGGCCCACCGGCGTCCTCGGAACGGGTGCGCGGACCACGGCGCCGCGGGGGGCGATGGACCGGGCGCTGCTGTCGGCGCCGGTGGCTTCGGCGGCCACGCGGCCGCACATCGGCGCGGTCCTGCACTGCGAGGGGCCGCCGCCGAGCCTGGAGCGGCTCGCCGCCCACGTCGTGGCGCGGCTGCCGCGGGTCCCGGCGCTGCGGAGCGTCCCGGCCGGGTCGCGGTGGCGCGTCGAGGCGGGCCTCGACCTGGAGGCGCACGTGGTCGAGCGGCGGCTCGAGCCGGGCCCGGCGCCGCTCGAGGCGGCGGTGGGCGAGCTCATCGGCTCGCCCCTGCCCGAGGGCGGTCCCGCCTGGCGGCTCCATCTGCTGCACGGCCGCACGGGGGACGGCTTCGCGCTGCTCTACCGGGTCCACCACGCGCTCCAGGACGGCGGCGGGATGCTCCACACGCTGGAGGCGCTGTTCGCCGACGACGCGGACGCGCCCTCCTCGGCGGTGTACCCGGGATTCGCCGCACCGGCGCGGGCGTCGCTGCGGGACTTCGCCACCGGCGCGGGCGCGCTCCTGGGCGGGGCCCTGCGGGCCGGGAGCTGGGCGTCCCTTCCCGCGGGGTTCTCCGCCGAGCGGGAGCACCGCTGGTGCGAGGTGCCGGTCGACCTGCTCCGCGGCGCCGCCCGCCGCCACGGCGCCTCCGTGAACGACGCCTTCCTCGCCGCGCTCGCCCACGCGCTGGCGCCGGCGGCGGCCCCGCCGCGCGTGCCGTTCCTGGTCCCGGTGAACCTGCGCCGACCGGGAGAGGAGGCCGCGCCCGGCAACCGGGTCGTCCTCGCCTCCGTCGCGCTGCCCGGCGGGGAGCGCGGCGCCGCCGGGCGCCTCGGTCGCGCACCGGGCGCGACCGGCGCGCTGAAGTCGGCGGGCGTGCGCGAGGCCGTGCGGCGCGTCACGGCGCTGACGCCGGCCGCCGTGATGACCGGGATGCTCAAGGCCGTGTCGCGGCCCGCCCGCTCGGCGACGCTCGCGTCCAACCTGCCGCTGCGGCGACGCCTCGGCTTCCAGGGCGCGCCGGTCGTCCGCGTCGCGCCGGTGATGTGGGCGCCGCTCGGCGTCCCGGCGGCAGCGTTGATGCTGACCTACCGGGGCACGGCCGCGGTGTGCTTCACGACCGACCCGGCCATGCCGGGCCTCGACGGGCTGCGCGACCGGTGGCGGGCGGCCGTGGAGTCCTGGGGCTGAGCCGGGCGCGGCGTCACCGGTCGGACGGCGTGAGCGCGGGCCCGGTCCTGCGGGTGGACCACCAGACGATCGCGGTGATGACCACGACGGCGGCGGCGGGGACGAGCTGGGCCGCCGAGCCGGCGCCGGAGGACCGGTCGGCGAGTTCGGCGCCGAGGTCGATGCGCAGCAGCGGGGCGCCGAGGAGGGCGACCGTGTTGAGGACGGCGTGGAGCGCGACCGCGGTCTCCAGGCCGCCGGTGCGCCAGGTGAGGACCGCCAGGCACGTCCAGAGCACGAAGTACCAGGCGTTGATGTAGAGGTCGGTGGACCCGTGCGCGGCGGTGAACAGCGCGCTCGAGACGAGCACCCCGGCGATCAGCCCGGCCCGGGGGCTGCGGGCCCAGCCGCCGACGACGCGGAAGAGCAGCCCGCGCACGCCGTACTCCTCCCCCGCCGTCTGGAGGGGCGTGAGCAGGAGGGTGCCGACGAAGACGCCGATGAGGTCGAGGCGGGACCAGGCCGCCTCGGTGCTCGGCGCGAGGAACCCGATCGCGTTGACGAGCAGCCAGGCGGGGCCGAACGCGATGAGCGCCTTGCCGAGCACGTCGAACCGGAAGCGGGAGGCCACCGAGTGCAGGGAGGCGCCGGGGACGCCGTAGAGCCACCGCTGGATGAGCATGCTCCACGGGACGAGCAGGCCGAGGGCGAGCATGGAGCCCGCGTGGTGGAGGGGCGTGTAGTCGGTGCCGCCGAGGCTCGGGGGCGTGTGGCCCAGCCGCGTGTCGAGGGGCGCGAGCGCCAGGCCGACCGCGGCGGGGAAGAGGACGAACCCGGCCAGCAGGAGCGCGATCGCGAGCAGGCCGCGCCCGATGCGGCGCCGGTCGCCGGCGAGGACGCGGTGGTACTCGACGCCGCCGGGCACCGCGGGCGCGCGGCGCGGCGCGCCGGGGTCGAGCAGCCAGGGCCGTGGGGTGGTGGTCGCCATGTGTTCCTTCTCCTGGTTCGGTCAGTTGCCGGCGAGGTCGAGCAGGGGCGTGTAGCGCAGGCGGAGCGCGCGCTCCATGCTCGCCAGCGCGGCCCCAGCGGCGAGGGCGATGTTCAGCCACAGCGGCAGTCGGACGGGGGAGGTGAAAGTGCCGACGCGTTCGGCGATCGGGGGGATCTGCGAGATCGGTTCGGCGAGCTGGAGCAGGTTCAGGCCCAGGCCGACCACGAGCATCAGGACCGAGGCGGCCCCGATCCCGCGGCTCAGGCCCGGATGCGCCGCCTCCAGGCGGGCGCGGCGCCCCTCGGCCGAGGCGGGGTCCGGGGCGAGCCGGCGGGCCGGCCCGGCGGCGGGGACGTAGTGGCAGCGCTTGATCCCGTAGGCGCTCATCGCCACCTCGACGGTGCCGCCCTCGACGGGGAACGCCGCGGGCAGCTTCGACTCGGCCGCGTGCCTGCCGTTCACGAACAGGTGCGCCCGGACCTTGGCGTCGTCGAGCTGCGCCCAGTGGCGCACGTCCACCGCGTAGGCGGCGCCACGGGGGCCGCCGCCGGTCGGGCGGAGCCAGAACAGCGACCGGAGCGGCAGTTGCCACCAGCGGAAACGCTGGAGCGCGCGCCCGTCTCCCGGTTTGAGCCGCCTTCGCGCCGGCCAGTGCGTCCCCGCCATCCGCTCCAACGCCTTCGGTTCGCCGCCAGATCACTAATACACTGTGTTAGCCGTGATGCTAGCACACCGTGCTAGTACGATGGAGGGGAAGGGGCGGACACGGACGGGGGAACGGGCATGGGGTCGCGGGAGAAGATCCTCGAGGCGGCGGCCGCGATGATCGCCGAGGACATGACGGCGACACTGAGCGTCAGGGCGGTCGCGGCGCGCGCCGGGGTGAGCACCGGCTCGCTCCGGTTCCACTTCCCCACCCAGCGGGCGCTCCAGGACACCCTGCTGGCGCGGATCTACGAGCACACCTTCCCCGACGACCCGATCCGGGACCGGTCGCTCCCCGCCCGCGACCGGCTCGTGAGCTGCCTGCGGCAGGTGCTCGCGCCCGCCGGCGTCGGCGAAGCGGCGCGCAAGGCGTGGGAGCAGGCGTACCGGACCTTCATCGCCCCCGACCCGACCGAGCAGGTGCGCGCAGCGTACCTCGCCCACGAGCGGGAGGCCGCCCGCCGCGTCGAGTACTGGCTCAGCGCGCTCGCCGCCGAGGGCGCGCTCCCCCAGGGGGACTACGCCCCGAAGGTGCGGTTCCTGCTCACCGTCCTCAACGGACTCTCCGTGGAGCGCGCGCTCCCCGCCGACGGGTCCCTCCTGAAGGCCGAGACCGAGACCCTCTACATGGCCGTCGACCACGTCCTCGGCACCGGCTGACCCGCGCCGCCCGCCCTCCGGGCGGCGCAGGTGAGGCAGGCCCTACCACGCTTACGGCGGCCTGCGGCAATGTGCCACGGCGGGATCCTCCGTAGCGTGTGGACATGACCGACACCCCCTCCTCCATCGACCAAGGCGCCGCCGCGGACCGCGCGGCCGGGACCGGCCCGGCGCTCACGCGGGGCGGCCGCCGATGGCACCGCCCGCTCGTGGCGCTCGGGATCTTCGGCGGCGCCGTCGCCCTCTTCTCGCTCGCCGCCATGCCCTTCGACGACCGCGCGCTCCTGGGCGACAGCGTCTGGGCCAAACCGTTCAAGTTCGGCTTCGCGTTCTTCGCGTACGCCCTCAGCCTCGCCTGGCTCCTGTCGCACCTGACGCGGCTGCGGCGCACCGGCTGGGCCGTCGGCACCGTGTTCGCCGTCGTCGGCGCCGTCGACTTCGCGGTCGTCGTCGCCGCTGCCGCGGCGGGCACCTACAGCCACTTCAACGGCGCCGACACCGCGCTGAACCGGATCGTCCAGACCGCGTTCGACTCCGTGCCCGTGCTGTTCCTCGCGAACGCCGCCATCGGCGTCCTGGTCCTGTTCCAGCGCATCGGCGACCGCGCCGCGACCACTGTGGTCCGCTGGGGCCTGGCGCTGTCGAGCCTCGGCATGGCGGCGGCGTTCTTCATCCTCGGCGTCGCCGACGAGGAGGAGCGGACGCGGTCGGACGCCAACGGGGACGCGATCCCGCTGAGCGGCGGGCACGGCGTGGGCGACCCGGACGGCAACGGCATGTTCCTCACCGGCTGGTCCACCACCGGCGGCGACCTGCGCGTCTCGCACTTCATCGGCCTGCACGGCATCCAGGTCCTCATCGGACTCGCCATGCTCCTCGGCGTCCTCGCCGCGCGCCGCGCCTGGCTGCGCGACGACCGGGTGCGCGGCGGGATCGTGCGCTGGTTCGCGGTCGGCTACCTCGGGGTCTTCGCGACCACGGTGTGGCAGGCCGTGCGCGGCCAGTCGTTCACCGCGCCCGACGCGGCGACGCTCGCCGCCTTCGCGGCCGCCGTCCTCACCGCCGCCGCCGGCATCGCGGTCACCGCCGCGCGGGCCCGCAGGGCCGCCGCGGCGCATTGACGGGAGCGACCGCCGGGGCCGGTGAAGGCGGCCTCGGCGGTCGGCGAGCGTATCGCTTCGCGTGCGGCGGCAGCCCTCAGGAGCGCTCGGCGCCGGGCAGGAAGACGCGCATCGCGGAGCCGCCGCGCCGGGCCCGGCGGTGGTAGGGCACGAGCCGCACCTCCCGGGGCGGCGCGTCCCAGCCCGACCGCTGCGGGCCGGCGCGGAAGGGGACCCGTCCGGCGGGGGCCTCGGGTTCGGTTCGCGCGGCCATGCGCACCACCGCGCCGTCGCCCTCGGCGCGCGGCGCGGCCCGGGTGTCGACGCGGAGGCGCTCGATCGGCAGGTCGCCGGGGAGGTCCAGGTCCTCCGCGCAGAGCACCAGCGGACCGCGCTCGACGGCGACGCATCCGCGCACGGCGTCGATGCGCTCGTCGGGCCAGGTGAAGCGCGGGCCGACGGGCAGTTCGAGCGTCAGGGCGGCACCGGGTTCGAACACCGCCCGGACCGCGGCCCAGCCGGGCCCGACCGCGCGGCGGCCGCCCCCGTCCGTCAGAGCGGCGCCCTCGGCCCAGTCCGGGACGCGAAGGCGCAGTTCGACTTCGCTCCCGGGCGCCTCGACGACTTCGATGTGGACGGTGCCTTCGAGCGGGTAGGCCGTGGTCACGCGCAGGGCGAGCGCGCCGCCGTCGAGTTCGGCGCGGATCTCGCCGGGGGCGTACTGGAGCAGCGCGAGGGTGTCGCCCTCGACCGACGCGGCGCAGGCCTGCCACGAGGCGAGGGTGCGGGCGAGGTTGGTGGGGCAGCAGGAGACGTCGAACCAGGGGGCGCGGACGCCGCCCTCGGCGCGGGGGTTGACCTGGTCGGGCTTGACGTCGGCCGCCGAGGCGCGCTGCTGCAGCGGGTTCGCGTAGAAGAAGGACCGGCCGTCCTCGCCCGGGGAGGCGGCGACGACGTTGTAGAGGGTCCGCTCGATGAGGTCGGCGTACTCGACGCGGCCGGTGGCCAGGTACAGGCGCCAGGACACCATGTTCGAGGCGATGCCCGCGCAGGTCTCGCAGTAGGCGCGGTCGGGCGGCAGCTCCCAGTCCTCCCCGAAGCCCTCGTCCTGGTGGCGCGAGCCCATGCCGCCGGTGAGGTAGGTGCGGCGCTCGACGGTGCGCGCCCACTGGCGTTCGAGGGCGCCGAGCAGTTCGCGGTCGCCGGTGTCGACGGCGACGTCGACGGCGCCCGCGGCGAGATACAGGGCCCGGACGGCGTGGCCGCGCCAGGCGTCGGCCTCGACCACGGGGACGTCGTCCTGGAAGTAGGACCCGTCGAGGAGCGCGACGGGTTCGAGCGTGCCGCGGCCGCGGCGGTCGATGAACCGCCGCGCCTGCTCGGTGTAGCGGGGCTCGCCGAGGGCGCGGCCGAACTCGGCCAGGCCGACCTCGATCTCCGGGTGGCCGCAGATCCCTTGGCGGCCTTCGGGTCCGAACTCGCGGCAGACGTGGTCGGCGGCGCGGCGGGCGACCTCGACGAGCTTGTCCTCGCCGGTGGTGCGGGCGCGGGCGACGGCGGCCTGGAGGAGGTGGCCGGTGCAGTAGAGCTCGTGGCCGGAGGAGAGGTCCGCGTAGCGCGGCTCCTGGCCGGGGCCCCCGTAGCAGGTGTTGAGGTAGCCGTCGTCGGCCTGGGCCGCGGCGATCCGGTCCACCAGGACCTCGAGCGTCTCGTTGGCCCAGGCGTCCCCGGTGCGGCCGTGCTCCCAGGCGAGCGCCTCGACGAGCTTGTAGACCTCCGAGTCGGAGAACTGCCAGCCGGGCCGGGGGCCGCCGGTGTCGCCCGCGGCCGCGCGGTCGAAGTTCGCGGTCCAGCCGAGGCGCTCCATCCACTCCAGGCAGTGGCGCAGGGTCGCGGCCGAGTTGACCGCCTGGAGGCCGCCCCAGAAGCCGCCGGCGAGGCGGTACTCGTCGAGTGCGATGCCGCGGCGGTTCGCGGGCGGGGCGACGGGAAGGGGCCGGGAGGTGTTGCCGGGGTTCACGGTTCAGTCCTTCACGGCCCCGGCGGTCACGCCGGCGGCCACATAGCGCTGGGCGACGACCAGGAGGACCGCCGCGGGGAGGGAGGCGACCACGGCGGTGGCCATGATCGCGTTCCACTGGGTCGTGTTGTTGCCGATGTACTGGTAGATGCCGAGGGTGATGGGGACGAACTCGCCCGAGCGGTTGAGGGTCGAGGCGAAGATGAAGTCCGACCAGGCCCACAGGAACGCGAAGAGCGCCACGGTCAGGGTCGAGTTGCGGCTCACCGGCAGCACGATCCTGGCGAACGTGCCCCAGGCGCCGGCGCCGTCGACGCGGGCGGCCTGGACGAGCTCGCGCGGGATGCCGGCCATGAACGCGGTGTACAGCAGGACGCCGAAGGGGACGGCCACGGTGGAGTCCGCGATGATGAGGCCCCACACGGTGTTGAGCATCCCGAGGCGCACGTAGATCGCGTAGAACCCCATGGCCATGACCACGGCCGGGATCATCTGCGCCACCAGGAGGAGGAAGTTCAGCGCCTTCCCGCCGCGCAGGTTGAGGATCGCGAGCGCGTAGCCCGCGGGGGCGGCGATGACCACGGTCAGGAGCACGCAGCCGATGCCCACGGCGAGGCTGGTCCCGAGGGCGGGGAGCTGCTGGGCCAGCGCCGCCTCGAAGCCCTCGAGCGTCGGGTGGGCCGGGAACCAGTTGGTCTGGCGCAGTTCGTTGGTGGGCGTGAGGGAGACGTTCACCATCCAGTAGACGGGGAACAGCATGATCGCGGTGAAGACGACGCCGAGGGCGGTCTTCCACCAGGGCCGGGCGGTCATCGGCGGGCCTCCGTCCGCTGGAGCCGGAGGTGGAGGAAGCCGAAGACGAGCGCGATGACGATGAGCAGGTTGCCGATCGCGGCCGCGGGCGAGAAGTCGGGCTGGCCGGTGCCGAACGCCTCCCGGTAGGACCACACCGCGAGGGTGAGCGAGGCGTCGCCGGGGCCGCCGGTCGTCATGATCCAGATGACGTCCACCACCTTGAGCGTGTAGATGAAGCCGAGCAGCAGCGTGATGGCCGAGACGGGGCGCAGCAGCGGGAGGGTGATGTGCCAGAACCGCTCGCGGGCGCCGGCCCCGTCGAGCGAGGCGGCCTCGTAGGTCTCGGGCGGGATCTGCTGGAGTCCCGAGTAGAGGATGACGAGGTTGAAGGGGATGCCGAGCCAGATGTTCGCGATGACGACGGCGGTGAGCGCGGTGTCGGGCGAGGTGAGCCAGTTGACCTGCTCGCCGCCGAACGCCTCGATCACGGAGTTGACGATGCCGTTCTCGCTGTTGAGCATCCACGCCCAGGTCGAGGACGAGACGATGAGCGGCAGGAGCCAGGGCACTAGGAACAGCGCGCGGAGCACGCCCGAGAGCCGGAAGTTGTCGCGGAAGAACACCGCCAGGGCCAGGCCGATCGTGTACTGGAACGCGATGGAGACGACGGTGAACAGCGCGGTGTTGAGCGCGGCGGTCCCGAAGGAGTCGGAGCCGAAGACCTCGGCGTACTTGGCGAGCCCGGCGAACTCGGGGTTCCCCTGGACGAACGCGCGCACGGTGTAGTCGTGGAGGCTCAGTTCGACGTTGCGCCACAGCGGGTAGGCGTAGAACACGAGCAGGTAGGCCAGGAGCGGGGCGGCGAAGCCGGCGGCGGTCCAGGCGCCCGCGTCGGGGCGGCGGCGGGCCCGGGGGCGCGCGGCGGGGCCGGTGCCCGCCGCGCGCTCGGACGCACGCCCGGTCGCGTCGACCGAAGTCGTGGTCATCGGTGGGTGCTCCTCGTCAGCCGATCGCGGCTTCGGCGTCGGCCTGGGCCTGCGCGAGGGCGTCGGCCGGGCTCGCCGATCCGGACAGGGCGTTCTGGACGGCGGTCCACAGCGCCTCGGAGATCATCGGGTAGTCGGTGCCGAGGTTGTCGCTGGTGCGGCCCTTGGCGGAGCGCACGGCGTCGACCCACGGCTGGAGCTCGGGCTGCGCCTCGAGGAGCGCGGCCTGGCCCTCGGCGGTCGGCGGGATGTAGTAGGCGAAGGTGGTGGCGGTCTCGACGAAGCCCTCGGGGGTGGTCATGCACTCCACGATCTCGCGGGTGACGTCGTAGCGCCCGGTGTCGGACTGGACGGGGGCGATGATGAACTCGCCGCCGGTCGGGGCGGGCGCGGCGCCGCCGCCCTGGGCCGGGAGCGGGACGACGCCGGTGGCGAAGCCGGCCTCGGCGGCGCTGTTGACCTGCCAGGTGCCGTTGACGGCGAAGGCGTACTCGCCGGTCAGGAACTCCTCCCAGGTGGTGTTCTGGGAGTTGGTGATCACCGAGTCGGGCGCGTAGCCCGCGTCGAGCCAGCCGGTCCACAGTTCGAGGGCCGCGACGGCCTCGGGCGAGTCGAGGTCGGTCAGGTCGGCCCCGGCGCCCCAGAACCAGGGCAGGAACTGGAAGGAGCCCTCTTCGGTGCCGATGCCGGCGAAGGTGACGCCCTTCGCGCCGTTATCGGTAACCTGAGCGAGGGCCGAGGTCAGGGCCGCCCAGTCGGTGATCGAGGCGGGGTCCACGCCGGCGTCGGCGAGCAGGTCGGCGTTGTAGTAGAGCGCGAGCGTGTTGGCGCCGATGGGGATGCCGTACGCCTGGTCGTCGACGACCCCGGCGGCGAGCAGGTTCTCGTCGACGCCGGAGACGTCCAGGCCGAGCTCGTCGACGGTGGTGAGCATCCCGGTGTCGGCCAGTGTGGACACCGCCGGGTTGTCGAGCAGGATGACGTCCGGGCTGGTGCCCTCCTGCGCCGCGAGGAGCGCCTGGTTGGTGAGGGCGGTGGTGTCGGAGGCGGTGCGCTCGATGGTCACGCCGGCCTCCTCGCCGCACGAGGCCACGCGCTCGGCCCAGGCGGAGTCCTCGGCGTGCTGGGGGTAGGGGTCCCACCAGGTGTAGGTGTCGGCGTCGCCGCCGCTGGAGCCCCCGGAGGAGCAGGCGGCGGCCGCGGCCAGTGCGGCGGCCGCGGCGAGGGCCGCGGTCGTCCTGGTGAGGGATCGGTACTTCATGTGTTCCTCCTTGAACGGTTCCCGGTCGGCGGCGTGCCTTCCGAGGTGAGGGGTTGCCCTTGCGGGGGACGCGTCACCGGGTGCGGGGCGGGGCGGTGGAGCCCCGGTCGACCAGTTCCGGCGCGACGAAGCGGACGACGTGGGGGGCCTCGTCGTCGAGTTCCTTCTCGATGCGGCGCACCAGCTGCCGGACGGCCATGCGGCCGAGCCGGTCGGGGGCGCTCTCGATCGAGGAGAACGGGAGGGAGAAGGTCCGGGCGAACTCGTCGGAGTAGCGCCCGACCACCGAGAGGTCGGCGGGGGCGGTGAGGCGGCGCTCGTGCAGCACCGTCGGCAGGGCCGCGGCGGCGGCCTCGTTGTTGAGCAGCAGCCCGGTCGCCCCGGGGTGGGCGTCGAGCAGGGCGTGCAGGTCGCGGCCGATGGCGGGCTGCGAGGAGGGGGCGTGGACGGCGTGCAGGGCGGCGCCGCGCCGCGCGGCGGTCTCGACGGCGGCGTTCTGGAGGCGCCACACGTAGGCGCCGCCGCGCTCGATCACGTGCTCGGGCTGGGAGACCAGGAGCAGTTCGCGGTGGCCGAGGGCCGTGAGGTGCTCGACCATGGCGCGGCCGGCCTCCTCGAAGTCGAGGTCGAACACGTCGACGCCGGTGCAGTCGCCGGGGAGGCCGACGAGCGCGCCGGGCTGCGGCGCGGCGCGGAGCACCGGGAGGCGCTCGTCGTCCTCGGCGACGTTGAGCAGCACGACGCCGTCGACCATCCGGGAGTCGGTGAGGCGCTTGAGCGCCGCGGGCCCGTCGGGGTCGGAGCTGAGCAGGATGTCGTAGCCGAGGTCGCGGGCGGTGTTCGCGACGCCCTGGATGTACTGGAGCATCGCGGGGGCGAACTCGTCGGGCAGGAACTGGGCGAGCAGGCCGATCACCATGGCCCGCGAGGTCGCCAGGGCCCGGGCGCCGGCGTTGGGCGTGTAGCCGAGCTCGGCGGCGACCTCGGCGACGCGGCGGCGCACCTCGTCGGAGACGGAGCGCTTGCCGCTCAGGGCGTACGACGCCGTGGACCGGGCCACGCCGGCGGCGCGGGCGACGTCTCCGATGTTGACCATCGAAACCTCCTCGTGTGTCCACGGTCAGTCGAACCGGTTCGAAACATAGCACCCATATTCCCAGAAGGCAACCCGGACCTCTGGGCATATCACCAGTTCAAGAATCCTATATATCGAAGTACTTGCATCGAACGAAGTTCGAAACTAGCCTCTGCGAGATAACCGATCGTCGAACCGGTTCGAGAACTCAACGAGGAGAAACAATGTCCCACCCCCTGAAACGGACGCTCGCGCGGGCCTGCGCGGTCGTCATGATCGTCGGGGCCGCGGTGGCCGGAGCCGCCGTCCCGGCCGGCGCCGCGGGCCTGACGCTCACGGTCGACGTCGGCCAGGTCGTGCGCCCCGCGACCCAGGTCGCCGCCGGCGGCCTCTACGGCGTCGGCTCCGACTCCCAGCCGACCACCGCGATGCTCCTGCCGCTCAACCCGACCAGCTTCACCCAGCCCGCGCCCGGCACCACCCACCTGGGCAACGGCGCCACCGAGCCGTGCTGCGACTCGATGGACGTCGGCTACAACCTCACCCGGGCCGGGGCCCAGCAGTTCATCCGCATGCCCGACATCTACCCGTCGTTCCCCTACGTCTGGCAGGGCTGGGCCGACTGGGAGCAGAAGGTCACCACCATGGTGAACGCCCGGCTCGCGGAGACGGGCCTGACGAACGTCCACGGCTGGGAGCTGTGGAACGAGCCGGACTGGACCTGGGACAGCGCGGCGGGGTCGTTCAACTCCGGCTGGGAGCGCACGTACGACCTCGTCGAGTCGCTCGACCCGGTCACGCCGATCGTGGGCCCGAGCTGGGCGCAGTACCACCACGACCGGATGCTGTCGTTCATGACCCACGCGAAGAACACCGGCACGGTGCCGGACGTGATCGTGTGGCACGAGCTCGACGACATGAACTGGGACGCCTTCGACGACCACGTCGCCGACTACCGCGCCATCGAGTCCTCGCTGGGGATCTCCCCCAGGCCGATCGCGATCAACGAGTACAACAGCTACGGCCAGATGGACATCCCCTCGGTCGCCCTGCACTGGATGAGCGTCTTCGAGCGCCACGGCGCCCGCGAGGCCCACCGCGCGTACTGGTTCGAGGCCGGGACCTTCGACGGGCTGTTCACCCTCCAGAACCAGCCGACCGCCTCCTACTGGCTGTACCGCTGGTACGGCGCCATGACCGGCAACATCGTCAAGACCACGCCGAACTCGTGGCTCGACGGCGTCGCCTCCTACGACTCCAGCCGCAAGACCGTCAACGTCCTGTTCGGCGGCGACTGGGGCGACAACGCCGTCAGGGTGAACGGCCTGGGGAGCCTGGGCTCCAGTGTCGAGGTGGAGGTCCTGTACACCCCCGGATCGGGGCGGCACACCGCCGTCTCCTCGCCGACCCTGGTCAGCAGCACCACGATGCAGACCAGCGGCGGCTCCATCACCGTGCCGGTGGACGACATGAACGCCGAGGGCGCCTACCAGCTCGTCGTCACGCCCGCGGGCGGCCCCGCGACCTCGTGGCAGCAGGTCTACGAGGCCGAGAACAACACCGTGGTCAACGCCCGGACGTACGCCTCCTCGAGCGCCTCGAACGGCTTCTACGTGGGCGGCATCGACAACGACACCGACATGCGGTCGGACTCCTTCGTCGACTTCACCGTCAACGTGCCGACCTCGCGCAGCTACACCATGGCCGTCCGGTACGCCAACGGCACCGGCGCGACCGCCACGCACGGCCTCGCCTACAACGGGAGCGCCTGGTCCACGGTCTCCTACCCGCCGACCTCCGGGTGGGGGCAGTTCTCGACCACCACGGTCACCGTGGACCTCCACGCGGGCTACAACGTCATCCGCCTCGCCAAGGGATCGCCGTACTTCGACGGCGGCACCGGCTACGCCGAACTCGACAGCATCACCCTGACCTGACGGGAGGCGGGGCCGGGGACGGGGTCCCCGGCCCCGCCGCGGGCGGGCCCGTCTGCGTTCACGGCGGCGGAGGCCGGTCGCGGGGCGTCAGCCCGGCGGCGGGTACGGGTGGGCCTTGAGCAGGCGGGCCAGGTGCGCGGCGTTGGCCGCGAGCGTCCTGTTGGTCTCGGCGACCGCCTCGGGCGGGCCGTCCAGGTCGTTGTAGTCCGTGGACGTCATCGCCTCGGCGTTCCAGTAGGTGCACCCCTGGGCGGGCACGGTGAAGCCGATGTCGTCCAGGGCCTGGAAGCAGTCGGCGACGATCTTGTGCGCGCCGTCCTCGTTGCCCACGACCGCCACGGCCGCGACCTTCCCGAACATGGAGGGGCGGCCTTCGGCGTCGGTCTCGGACAGCTCGGCGTCCAGGCGCTCCAGCACCCGCTGCGCGATGCTGGAGGGGTGGCCGAGCCAGGTCGGCGTCGACAGCAGCACGATGTCGGCCTCCAGGATGCGCGAGCGGATCGACGGCCACTGGTCGCCCTCCCCCATGTCGGTCTTCACGCCCGGGCGCACGTCGAAGTCCACGACGCGGACCCGGTCGCCCGCCACGCCGTGGCCGCGGAGCTCGTCCAGCACCTGCCCGGCGATCAGGTCGCTGCTCGACGGCGCGGGCGACGGTTTGAGCGTGCAGGTCAGGGCCAGTGCGGTGAGTGCATCGTTCATACAGGCCCATTACCCGCAGCGATGCGGTTCAACCGGCGCGGGCGGCCCCGTCCCGGCGCCGGGGTTCACCCGCAACGCGGCGGCAAGCGTTCGGCAAGTGCCCCCGGTTAGCGTCGTCGCCAGCGCGGCACCGGTCGGCAAGGCCGGTCCGGCTCCGCGGACACGGCGAGAGAGAAGCACTGCATGGACTTTCGAGGAACGGACCCCGAGGCGGCGATCGAGCGGGTCGCGGCCTGGCGGGCGCGGGTCGACAAGATGGCGGCCGACACGAGGGCGATGAGCGAGCGGCTGGAGGAGCTGCGGTGCACCCTCGGCGACCCGAACCGGGTCGTCGAGCTGACCGTCGACTCCGGCGGGATGCTGCTCGACCTCCGCTTCAGCGAGCGGATCCGGCGGATCCCGCCCGAGGAGGCGTCGCGGATCGTCATGGAGACCCTCGGGGAGGCCCGGCGCCGTGTCTCGGAGGAGACCGCGCGGGTCATCGGCGAGACGATGGGCGAGGACAGCCGCGCGGGGCAGGCCATCGCCGACCGCATCCGCGACCGGCTCGTCCCGGCCGGTCCCGAAGGGCGGCGCTGATGGCCGGGGGCTTCGGCGTCGAGACCGAGGAGCTGCTGCGGCACGCGGCGAACCTGGAGGCGCTGGCCGAGCGCTTCGCGGCGGTCAAGGCCGCCAGCGCGCACATCGTGCAGGACGACGAGGCGTACGGCAAGGCGTGCCTGTGGATGCCCATGGTGATGGAGGGCCGCCACCGGCGGCAGGACGAGCTCGTGGCGTACGTGGCGGAGAACCTGGCGCTCGCCGCCGGGGAGCTGCGGGCCGCGGCCGGCGCCTACGACGACGCGGACCAGGCCTCGCACCAAGAGATGCGGGCGCTCACCGAAGCGATGGGGGGCTGAGGCGGTGGGCGACGACGCGCTGATCGCGGACGTGCAGTCGACCCGCGAGCTGTGGACGGGGGCGGGCCTGCTCGAGAGCACCCAGGGCGTGGTCGAGGCGATCATGTCCGAGAACTGGGTCGACGCGGGGCTGGGCGGCGTCGGCTGGGGGCTGGAGATGGTCGGGTCGATGATGGACCCGTTCAGCGCGCTGCTGTCGAACGGGCTGGGCTGGGCGATGGAGTACTTCGAGCCCATGCGGGAGGCGCTGGACTGGGTGTCGGGCCAACCCGACCTGGTGACCTCGCACGCCACCACCTGGTACAACATGTCCGACGAGCTGTACTCGATCTGGGAGGAGCTCGGGGCGGCCCTGTCGCAGGACCTGCCGGGCTGGACGGGCGAGGCCGCGGAGGGCTACCGGGCGCTCATGGGCCACAACCTCGAGGCGGTCGGCGGCCTCAGCGGCACCGCGTCGGCGATGGGCGCGGCCGCCCAGGGCGCGTGCGGCCTCATGGTCATGACCCGCGAGCTCATCCGCGAGTTCATCGCGGACTGCGTGGGGAAGGCGATCGTGTGGGCGATCGAAGCGATGGGCGTCTACACGGCCCCGGCGATCGCGGTGGGCATCGTGGGGGCCGTCATCGAGTGGTGCGGCACCATCTTCGGCTGGGTCACGGCCCTCGTCGCCAGTTACCAGAACCTCAAGCTCCTCCTCGACCTCTAGGACGCGACGATGACACCCACGGCGAAACTGGCCCTCCTCATGGGCGTGGCCCTCACCGCGATGGCGGTCGGCGGCCGAGGGGGCTTCAGCGGCGGGACGCCGTCCTTCGACGGCGCCGCGCCCCGCGTCGGCGGGGACGGCCCCCGAGTGGACGCCGACGGTCCGGCCAGGACCCGCGAGGGCGGCGGCGCGTCGCCGTCGATCACCCCCGACGGGGGCACCACGGTCACGAGCCACCAGGACGCCATCGGCACGACGGCCGCTCTCGGGCGCCCGGGCGGGGCGGGCGGGGCGCTGCCGGTCCCCGACTTCGACCGGATGAGCGCGGCCGACCGGGCCGCCTACGGCGAGTTCCTCGACGGGGCCGACGCGATGTTCGCGAGCATCGACCGCCGCCTCCAGAGCCTCAACGGGCGCGTGGACGACCTCCTGCTGGGCCAGCGGCTCGACCGGATCAGGGACGCGCTCCCGGGCCTCACCGAACAGGCCCGCGACCTGCGCGGGGAGATCCACGGCCTGGCCGACCGGTTCGACCTGGGCGAGCGGCGGCTCGAGCAGCTGTTCCCAGAGACCCCCGAGCTCAAGCCGGGCACCGACACCGACTACGTGGGGCAGCTCTCGACGTTCCAGCGCTGGGGCATGGGCGTCGCGCTCTCCTTCGAGGCCCTGTTCGCGGGAACCGGTGCGACCGTCCCCGACAGCCACCAGCCGCATCCGGCGCAGTACGAGCAGTCCGCCACGGCGGAGGGGGCCCAGAGCACGCACGGCGCCCCCGAGACGCGGCCCTACGGCCCCCTCGACAGGGAGGCCCCCAGCGGGCCGCAGAGCGCCGACCCGCCGCCGAACGCGCCCAAGCCCGGACCGAGCCCCGATGACCCGCGGCCGGGCCGCGGGCCGCTCACTCCGCCGACCGAGCAGCCGCGGAATCGCCCCGGCGGCAGGAAGGACGACTAAGCCCAATGCTGTTCAGTTAGGAGGGTTGGCCTTGGGTCTTCGGTCGGTGCCAGGCACTCGGTGGCGGAGTGGTGAGAGTCCTTCGTAGGGGTTCGCCGGGCCGGGGCCGTCTGCCGGGGTCGGGTCGGTGCTCGCGTGGGGTGCAGGCGGCGGCGGTGTGGCGGAGGGGCCGGTTCTGGTGGTGTGACCGGGGTTCGGGCGGGCGGCGACGGTGCCGTGGAGGCCGGGGTCGGGGTGCGTCGCCGGGGTCGGGTCGGTACTCGGGCGGGGTGCAGGCGGAGGGGTCGGTCCTGCGGTGGTCGCCGGGGCCGGGGCGGTGTGGGTCGCGGCGGGAACGAACAATGATGCTCCGGTGGTGGTGGGGCCGGTGGTTGCCGGTGCGGTGGCGGCTCGGCCGGTCCTCGCTGCGGCGGCTCGGCCGGTCGTCGGTGGTGCGGCGGAGTTGCTGCCGGTCATCGCTGCGGTGGCGGTGGTGGCGGCGGGGTCGGTGGTTGCCGGGTTCGTCGCTGCGGCCTGTCGCCGGGCGGCCTGGCGCGCGGTGGGTGCCGCAGGAGTGCTGGCGCAGGGCATCGTCGTGGTCGTGGTCGTGGTGGTCATGGTGCGTTCACCTCCTTCCGGTGGGTGTGGTCGCGTCCTGGCGGATACGCGGTGAGGGTCGCGATGGTGATCGCCTCGCCTGACGGCACCGCCTCGCGGCGGGCTCTCGCGGCCGGGTCTCGTATCGCCGTCGAGTAGTAGTCGCCGCCGTGCGGCCGTGGCCTGCCGGTCCCGCCAGTCCTCCCTGGCCTGGTGTCACAGTCCTATCGGGCGTGTTGGGCCTGCCGGGCCTGTCTGGTCTTCCCCTCCTGTCCTGTGGTGGTGGTCGGGTGGGTGTGCTGGATACGCCTCGGGGTGTGTGCGGGACTCCGACTGTGCTGGCCGGCGGTACCTCCTCAAGGAGGCCGCGCTCCCGTCACATGCCCGTAGACCGCGGTGACGGTGGTACCAGCGCAGGACCGGAACGCGGGACAAGCAACCCCCGTCCTCTACTGCGGGGGCGGCCCCGACACCAGTGGGCGGTACGAGCGGCCAGAGGCTGTCGTAGTCTGCATTAAGTGAACACATCTCGTTCGCTTGCACTGATTCCGTAACCCTGTACGTACCACCAATCATCCCCCCACCAACCCCACCCCGGCAACACCCACACGGGTAGAACACCCTCACGTTCCACCCCGAATCCAATGTCCCGCAACGACATCCACACCCCACACCGACGCTCCGCCCACCCGACCCACACCAGCCCCCGAACCCGCCAACCGACCCCAGCCCCACACACACCGCTTCGTCGCCGCCGCCCTGACCGCTCCCCCAACGCTACCGGCACCCGACCGACTCACCCCGGCACTGCCCCCACCGCCACCGCCACCGCCGATGATCTAACTGAACGGCATTGCGGCCAAGCCGCGCCTCGCCGCCCGGTCTTCGGGCGGCGAGGCGCGGCCCGGCCGGACCGGGGCCTCGCCGGTCACCGGTAGGCCGTGGCCCGGATGATCTCCTGGCTGATCTCGCCGCCGTGGCGGTCCTCGGCGGTCACCTGGAAGGAGATGAACCCGCTGCCGTTCCGGGGCGCCTTGCCCGGCAGGAAGACCAGGTGCTCGCCGTTCCAGAGGGGCAGGACCGGCGCCCGCTGCCAGGTCTCGCCGTCGTCGAAGGACGTCGAGAACGTCAGGGACCTCGCCCGGACCGGGTCGCCGCCCTCGTCGCCGAGGGTGAGCCCGATCAGGTTCAGGCCGAGCCGTTCGCGGAAGCCCGGGACGCTGTTGTCCATGTCGAGGTTCAGGTCGTAGTCGAGCGTCAGGAGCGGGACCGGGGTCGCCGCGTCCGGGTCGGTGGACGCGGAGGTGAAGGTCCACTCGGTGCTCGTCCGAGTCGATTCGCTCGCCCACGCCGAGTCGTTGTTCACCTCGTAGGTGAAGCGGTAGGTCTCGGACTGCGGCGGCAGGGTGAGCGTGCCCTGCGGGAGCTGGTGCGTCTCGCCGAGGAGTTCGTCCCCGTGCCAGATCCGGAAGTGCGAGTCGATGCCGCCTTCGAAGGTGTTCGAGGGGGTCTCGGTGAAGTTGCCGCCGTCGTCGACGACGCCGGCCGTGGGGATGGTCAGGACGTCGCCCTGCCGGGTGACCGGCCTGGCGGGGTCGAAGGCGGGCGCCAGCGGCTGCCGGTGCCACGACTGCTCGTAGTGCCCTCCGGGCTCGTAGGAGCACAGGCCGCTGGTCAGGTTCAGCGAACCGGTGGGGTCCTGCGGGCGCATGTGGTTGTAGGCCCGCTCGGGCGCGTGCACCGCGTACTGCCACGCCACGGCGGGGTCGGACACGTGGTAGTCGACGCGGGTCCTCGGCGCCCCGAGGAGCGGCGTGATGATGCCCGTGGCGAGCCCGGCGTCGGGTTGGAACGCGTACGACGTCTCGCTGAAGGCCTCCTGGTCGAGCATCGAGTAGAAGTCGCGCTCCACGGTGGTCAGGTCGTCGGCGTCGGCGGTGTAGTGCAGGTCGCCCGAGATCCCGCCCCGCTCGGCGTACACGAGGTCGTAGCGGTACGGGCTCTGCCGGGTGCCGGACGCGGCCACGGTGAGCCCGCCGGATTCGAGCGCCTCCAGCAGCGCGAGGCCCTCTTCGCGGGAGAGGCGGACGGTCGGCGCCTCGAGGAAGGTGCCGGTGGCGCCGAGCCGGTTGCTCAGGCCGGGCTCGTCGTTGTAGACCGCGACCATCGCGGCCCCGGCCTCGGCGGCGCGGTTCGACTGCACCGCGACGGAGGCGTCGTCGCTGCGCTCGATCAGCGCCAGCGCGCCGTCCAGGTCGGCCGCGGCGATGTCCGCCTCGGTGGCCTCGCCCGCGTCGGCGACGCGCAGCTCCCGCTCCCCTTCGAGGGCCGGGAACTGCCAGGAGTGGTCGCTGAACCAGTCGGCGCGGAAGTACTGCGGATCGAGGTCGAGGCCCTCGGCGTCGAAGGCGACGGCGGGCGCTTCGAGCCGCCACCGGGAGGTCGCCGTGAAGCCGCCGATCGTCACGTCGCCGGTGGGCAGCATGAAGAACCGCTCCTCGACCTGGGCTCCGGCCCCGTTGAGGTCGTAGTCGAAGGCCGTCTCGCCGTTGGCGAAGGTGCGCGTCCACGCCAGCTCGACCGCGCCCCCGGTGTTGGCCTTGCCGTCGTGTTCGGGGGTGTCGACGGTGACCTCCACGGCGTCGCGCGCGTCGAACGTGACGTGCGTGTCGTCCTCGACGACGAGTTCGGGGTCGCCCGCCAGGGTGGTGTGCAGCGGCGCGTCGGTGTACGGGCTGCCGTCGCTGGCGGCCCAGGCGGGCTTGGTGTAGATGTAGGACATCACCGAGTAGGTGCCCGCCGGGACCCGGAAGCAGTTCGGGCCGCTGTCGCACCGATCGAGCATCGGCTCGCCGGTCTCGACGTCGAACACCAGCGACGGCGCGTGGTTCGCCCAGGTGCGGGCCGGGCGGCCGTCGCGGGCGACGGCGTCGAGGGTGAGTTCGTAGTGGACCGCCTCGACCTCGAACGCGACGGGGGTGCGCACGGCGGCGCCGTCGGCGGTCGCGGTGAGTTCGCCGGTGTACCGCCCGTCCGCGGCGGCCTCGGCGTCGACCGTGACGCGGGCCGTCGCGCTCGCTCCGGGCGGGATCGACAATGTGGACGGCTCCACCGAGAGGCCCTCCGCGGCGGTGCCGTCCTCGGCGGCGGCAGCGGCGGTGAGGTCCAGGACGATCTCGGCCTCGGTGGTGTTCGTGTAGGCGACCTCCCGGACGGCCGGTTCGCGGTCGCTCTGCGGGTAGGCGAAGAAGCCGAAGTCGAGCGAGCCCTCGGAGGGCCGCACGGCCGCCTCGATCGACCGGGCGACGTCGACGCGGCCGGTGCCCTGCTCGAACACCGAGGCGCCCTCGGTCGGGACCGCGCCCGCCATGAGGGCGGCCTTGAGTTCCGGGCCCGTCAGGTCCGGTTCCGCCGCCAGCAGCAGCGCGGCGGCGCCGCTGACCATCGGCGCGGCCATGGACGTGCCCGAGTAGGCGGTGTACGGGTCGTCGTCCTCGCCCGTGCCGTCGGCGCGCGCGGCCCAGATGTCGACGCCCGGGGCGGTGATGTCGGGCTTGAGCCCGAAGCCCTCGTAGACGGGGCCGCGGTTGGAGAAGTCGGCGAGCACGTCGTCGTGGTCGACGGCGCCGACGGTCAGCGCCGAGGGCGCGTCGCCGGGGCTGCCGATGCACGCGTCGCAGCCCGCGTTGCCCGCGGCCACCACGAACAGGACGCCGGTGCTGTCGCTGAGCTCGTCGATCGCGTCGGTGAGCATCGGGGCCTCGTAGTGCCCGGGGGACAGTCCGAGGCTCATGTTCACCACGTCGGCGTCCTGCTCGGCCGCCCATTCCATGCCGTCGATCAGCCAGGACACCTGGCCCCCGCCGCCGTCGTCGAGGACCTTGCCGACGACGAGGTCGGCGCCGGGCGCGACGCCGGAGCGGGGGTCGCCCGTGCCGGCCACGATGGAGGCGACGTGCGTGCCGTGGCCGTTGCGGTCCCGGTAGTCCTCCGTCGTGGTGAAGTTCGCGGTGGCGGCCACCTGCCCGGCCAGGTCGGGGTGGGTGTCGTCGATGCCGGTGTCGAGGACGGCCACGGTCACCCCGGAGCCGTCGACGCCGGTCTCCCAGACGGCGTCGGCCGAGATCTGGGCGGTGCTGCGGTCCAGGTTGGCCTCGACGCGGGCGTCGAGCCAGAGCTTCTCGACGCCCGCGAGCGGGCCGGCGGCGAACGCGCTCGCCTCGCCGGTGATCGAGTCGGCAAGGGCCGCACCGAGTTCGGCGGCCGCGGTCTTGTCGAGTTCGAGGCCGACGGCGTCCACGCTCTCGAGTCGGACGGTCGCCTCGGTGCCGGGGATCGCCGCGTCGCTCAAGGTGGTGTCCGCGGCGTACTCGGCGAGGAGCGGCAGGTGGCCGCTGCTCGCGTCGTCGAAGCCCTGCTCGGCGAGCGCGGCGACGTCGAACAGGGCGGCGTCGAGGCGCTCGGGGACGAGCGGCGCGACATCGGAGGGCAGGACCTGGATCCGGTCGCCCGAGCCGGAGACGCGGAACTTCGGGACGGTGCCGCCGGGCCGGGGCGCGGGGGTGACCGTGACCCCGGCGCGGCCGTCCGGGAGGACGCTCAGGTGCACCACGTCGCCGGTGATCAGCGTGACGTCGGTCGCGGTGGCGGCGGTGTCCTGGGCGAATTCGCCGACGGCCGCGGGGGGCTCGGCCTGGGTCGGACTGGAGGCCACCAGGGTCAGGGCGGCCGCGACCGCGATGATCGACGCGGCGGCGACGGGGGCGCGGGGCAGTCTGCGAGCTGGGTGTGTCACGCCGGCTCCTTCGGGGGGAAGTGTTCGGTTTGCGACCATTCTCATTCGCCGCCCGGCCATGATCAACTTTCTTGCGTGGCGGACTTCGGCCATGGCAGAATGCCGCCATGTTGCAGACCCTGGGCGTCGGCGAGGCGGACGAGGCGCTGTACCGCGTCCTGCTGCGGGCCCCCGGCTCCACCGCCGACGAGCTCGCGGAGGGGGCGGGCGAGGCGGTCGCCGCCGTGCGCCGGGGCCTGCGCCGGCTCGAGGCGCTGGGCATGGTGTCCCGGCTGGCGGGCTCCCCGGTGCGCTTCTGGCCCACCCGGCCCGACGTCGCCGTCGAGGTGCTGGTCGCGCTGCGGCGCAGGGAGCTCGCCGAAGCGCAGGCGGCGGCGCAGTCCCTGATGGACGAGATCGCGCCGGAGCAGCGCGCGGGCCCCGAGGAGCTGGTCGAGATCGTCCAGGGCCGCCAGGCGGTGGCCCGCCGCTTCCTCCAGCTGGAGCAGACCGTCGCCGAGGAGCTGCTGGTCCTGGACCGGCCGCCGTACTCGCAATCGGTGGACCAGGCCAGCGACAGCGAGCACGAGCTCCTGGCGCGCGGCGTGAAGGTCCGCGGCATCTACGCCTCCGAGGGGCTGGAGGCGCCCGGGCGGATGAAGGAGCTGGAGCGGCTGGTGGCCGCCGGGGAGGAGGCCCGGGTCTCCCGGCTCGTACCGATGAAGCTGGCGATCGCCGACCGCGCGGTGGCGCTGCTGCCCTTGAGCTATGAGCGGATCACCGAGCAGGCGATGGTCGTGCGCGGCTCGACGCTGGTCGACGCCCTGGTGGCCCTGTTCGACGTCCTGTGGCAGCTGTCCCTGCCGCTGTCCGAGACGGACGGCGGCGCGGTCGCCGACCGGGACGGGCCCGTGCTGGACGCGTCCGCGCGGCGCCTGCTGTCGCTGCTGGCGGCCGGGCTCAGCGACAAGGCGATCGCCCGGGAGCTGGAGGTCAGCCCCCGCACCCTGAGCAGGCAGCTCGCGGTGCTGACCGAGCTGCTCGGCGCCAAGACCCGGTTCCAGGCGGGGGCGCAGGCCGGTGCCCGAGGGCTGGTCTGACCCGGGGCGCCCCTCGCGGTCGCGCCGACGCGGGCCGGGATCCCGCTGCGGCGCAGCGGGTCACGGTGCGCCCACCTCCCGGGAGCGGAGGATTCCTCGCGCTCGTAGGATGAGCGCATTCCGCTCCCCCACCGCGAAGGAATCCGATCCATGGGTCGTCGCACCACTCCCGCCCTCACCGTCACCAACGCCCTGATGCGCCCCGTCGCCCGCTCCCGCCGCAACCCCGACCAGGCCTGGGCCAAGGCGGCCGCCGAAGCCCAGCGCGAGACCGGCGTCGAGGCCGACCAGTCCGACCTCGTGTGGATCGAGGACTTCCGCTTCCTGCTCTCCTGCGTCGCCGGCGTGCCGGGGCTGACGCCGATCGGATGGATCAGCAGCCTCAACGACGCCAAGCAGCGCCTCATCACCCGCCTGCGCGTCCGGCAGCTCCACCGCGACCACCCCGAGGTCGGCGCCGAACCGATCGAGCGGCCGATCTTCGTCGTCGGCCTGCCCCGCACCGCCACGACGCTCGCCCACCGCATCCTCGCCGCCGCCCCGGCCCACCGCGGCCCGCTCCGCTGGGAGATGGCCCACCCCGACCTGCCGGTCGGCCCCGAGGTCGAGCGGCAGCGGGTCAAGCTCGCCGAGAAGGCGAACGTCGTCACCAAGTGGGCGCCCGACTTCGACGTCGTCCACCCCGTCGAGGCCACCAAGGCCGAGGAGAGCATCCTCCTGCTCCCCCACGGCATGTACCACGTGCTGTACCACTCGCCGATGCCCGAGTACCAGCAGTGGCTCGCCGAGCGCGACACGACCCCGGACTACGCCTACCTCAAGGCGGTGCTCCAGGTCCTCCAGCACGGGCGCGACCGCCGCCGCTGGGTGCTCAAGAACCCGCTGGACCTCGGCCAGATGGCGACCATCAAGCGGGTCTTCCCCGACGCGACGTTCGTGTGGACCCACCGGGACCCGATCACCGTCATGGGATCGCTGTGCTCGCTGATCGACCTGTCCTACTCGCTGTTCCTCAAGCGCGTCGACCGGCCCGCGATCGGGCGGCTCGCGCTCGAGGTCATGGCCGAGACCGTCGAGGCCGGCCGCACCTGGCGCCAGGGCCACCGCGACAGCGTCGTCGACGTGCCCTACCACCGGCTCAACGCCGACCCCGCCCGCTACGTGCCGGAGCTGTACCAGCGGCTCGGCGCCGCCTGGAGCGAGACCGACGCCGGCAACCTCGCCGACGCCCTCGCCCGCCCCGTCACCGACCGCAAGCACGAGTACTCGATCCGCGAGTTCGACCTGACCGAGGCCGACATCGAGGACACCTTCGGCGACTACCTCAAGTGGGTCGTCTCCCTCAACAGCTGAACCGGGCGCCGGCGCCGGAGTCCGGCGACGCACCCCAGGGGTCCGACGCAGGCCTCCGGCGCTCGGTAGGCTCGCGGCAGCGAACCGGAGAGGGAGTTGATTGCCGTGGGCGGCTACGGAGGGCAGCTCGCGCTGGTCGTGGTGCTGATCGGGTTGAACGCGGTCTTCGCGGGCAGCGAGATGGCACTGGTGACCCTGCGCGACAGCCAGATCCAGCGTCTCGAACGGGAGTCCCGGGGCGGGCGGGTGCTCGCCAGGCTCGCCCGCGACCCGAACCGGTTCCTCGCCACCATCCAGATCGGCATCACCCTCGCGGGGTTCCTCGCCTCGGCCACCGCCGCGGTCGCGCTCGCGCAACCGCTCGTGCCCGCCCTCTCGGTGTTCGGGTCGGGCGCCGAGTCGGTCGCGATCGTCCTGGTGACCCTGGTGCTCACCTTCGTCACGCTCGTCTTCGGCGAGCTGGCGCCCAAACGCATCGCGATGCAGCGCGCCGAGCGCTGGGCGCTCCTGGTGGCCCGGCCCCTCGACGTCCTGGCGACCGTCGCGCGGCCGGCGGTGTGGCTGCTGGGCCGCTCGACCGACCTGGTCGTGCGCCTCACCGGGAACAACCCGGCCGCGGGCCGCGACGAGGTCACCACCGAGGAGATCCGCGACCTCATCGAGGCGCAGGCCGACTTCACCGCCGACCAGCGCACCATCCTCTCCGGGGCGTTCGAGATCGCCGAGCGGGTGCTGCGGGAGATCGTGATCCCCCGCCGCGACGTCACCTCGATCCCGGCGGGCGCCTCCGCCGCGGAGGCCGCGCAGATCCTCGTCGAGACCGGGCACTCGCGGGCCCCGGTCGCCGGGCCCGCCGGCATCGACGACGTGATCGGCACCGTGCACCTGCGCGACCTGGTCGGCACCGACGCGACCGCCGCCGAGCTGGCCCGCCCCAGCATGCTGCTGCCCGAGAGCCTCAAGGTCACCGACGCGCTCCGCCGGATGCGCGACGAGCACGAGCAGTTCGCGATCGTGGTCGACGAGTACGGCGCGGTCGAGGGCATCATCACCATGGAGGACCTCGTCGAGGAGATCGTCGGGGAGATCTACGACGAGTTCGACCGCGACATCCAGACCGTGCAGCGCGAGGCGGACGGCGCGCTCGTCCTCCCCGGCGGGTTCCCCCTCCACGACCTCACCGACCTCGGCGTCGAGCTGGACCGGACCGGGCACGGCGACTACGCCACGGTCGCGGGGCTGGTCCTCGACCACCTCGGCCGCGTCCCCACCCGCCCCGGCGAGACCGTCGCCGTCGAGGACTACACGGCCGAGATCCTCAAGGTCAAGCGCAACGCCATCACCGAGATCCGCCTCCGGCGCGCCCCGGCGGCCGACGAAGGGGACGCGCCCGGATAACGGCGGGCGGCACCGATCACCACGGGCGGCCGGGAGGCCCTGACCGGAAGGAGCGACCCCATGCCGATCCGGGGCGTGCTGTTCGACGTCGACGACACCCTGTTCGACTCCGGGTCGGAGGCCGACAGCGTGCTCGCCTACCTGCGGATGCAGGGCATGCTGGACCGCTTCCCCGACGGCGCCGCGGCGCTCGGACTGTGGCGGGAGCTCAAGGAGCGCCACTACGCCCGCTTCCTGAACGGCGAGCTGACCTTCGCCGCCCAGCAGCGCGAGCGCGCCCGCGAGCTCCTCGCCCGCATCGGAGCGTCCGCACAGGGCGGCCCCTCCGACCGGGAGGCCGCCGCGTGGTTCGCCGGGTACCAGGCCCACCGCCACGCGTCCCGGGCGCCGTTCCCCGACGCCGAGCCCGCGCTCAGGGCCCTCGCGCCCGGCTTCCGCCTGGGCGTCGTCTCCAACTCCGCCGCCGGGCACCAGCGCCGCAAACTGGAGGCCATCGGCCTCCTCGCCTACTTCGGGGACCGGCTCGTGTGCTCGGAGCAGCACGGCGCGGCCAAACCCGCCGCGAGCATCTTCCTCGCCGGCTGCGCCGCGCTCGGCCTCCCGCCGCACGAGGTGGCCTATGTCGGCGACCAGTACGAGACCGACGCGCTGGGGGCGCGGCGGGCGGGTCTCCGCGGCTTCTGGCTCGACCGGGCGGGCGGCGGCTCCGCGGCCGACGCCGGGATCGGCGTCGTCCACTCGCTCGAGGACCTCCGGGCCACCCTCGCCACCCCAGACCCAAAGGCGCGCCTGGAGCATGAGCGCTCCTGACATGCCAGCGCGGCGGGTGCTCCCGGCGCCGGTCGATGCGCAGTGACCGGTCGGTGAAGCATGGCGTTGGGCGCGATCGTGTTCGCCATGGTCTGCTCGTCGCCTTCCCTCGGTGGTCGGTGGTCGGTGGTCGGTGATCGGTCCGGTTCTCGGTTCTCGCTGCGGTTTCGGCCCTGGGCCTCGCTGCTCCGGTGCCCGTGTCCCGGCTTCCGGATCCGGCTCCAGGCCGCCTCGGCCCAGGGTGCAGACGATCAACGATGAAGCGGTGAGGGCGGTGCCGCCGTGGCCGGGCCTGGACCGGCTGGGGGTTCAGGCGATCCGCGAGGGAGCGGTGAGCGGCTGGTGGAGGAGGCGTACCCGGTGCGGCTCAGTTCGACCCGAGGCTCAGGCGGGCGGGCGGCGGGACGAGTGCCGGACCGCGGCGTCCTCGGCTGCGCCGGGACGCCGCGGCCGGGGCCGCTTCGCAGCGGTCGTTCAGTTGCGCCGCGGCGTGATCCGGACGGTCCGGACCTCGAAGGGCGACAGTTCGAGCCGGAGTTCGCGGTCGCCGGACAGTTCGGCCCGGTTGCGGTCGAGCGGGCGTTCGAGGAGGTCGGCGTCGACCGCGGCGGCGGCGTCCGCGCCGAGCGGGACGAGCGCGGTGCGCCTGCCGCCCCAGGCCTCGTAGACGCGCACGACCACGTCGCCGCCGCCGTCGTCGGCGAGCTTCACGGCCTCGACGATCGCGCCCGGTGACGCCTCCCCGACCAGCGGTTCGACCGCCCGCGCGCCTCGGATCGGGACGGCGGGGACGTTGAGCCGGTAGCCCTCGCGGATCGCGGCGTCGACGCCGCCGACGACCACGGTCGTCCGCATCGAGTGGCGGCCCTGGTCGGCGTCGGGGTCCGGGGACATCGGGGCGCGCAGCAGCGACTCCCCCACCACGACGTAGACGCCGTCGTCGTTGTGGCGGCGGGTCACGTCGTGCCCGTAGGTCTGGTCGTTGGCGACGCCCACGCCGAGGCCCTCCTCGGCGACGTGCAGCCAGCGCTGCGCGACCGTCTCGAACCTCGCCGCGTCCCAGGAGGTGTTGGTGTGGATCGGCCGGTAGAGGTGTCCGAACTGGATCTCCGAGGCCGCGCGGTCGGTGTGCACCGCGAGCGGCAGCGCGAGCTTGAGAAGCCTGCGGCGCTCGTGCCAGTCGACCTCGGTGCCCAGTTCGAGCCGCCTGGCGCCCGGGGCGAGCGTGAAGGTCTGGACGAAGGCGCTCGCGCCCCGGCTGCGGCGGACGCGCACGAGCGCCGAGCCGTCCGGCAGCGTCTCGGCCTCGACGCCGTCGGCGCCGCGCAGCTCCTCGACGCTGTCGCGGTAGTCCTGGTCGATGTCCCAGGCCTCCCATTGGGCGGGCACGTCGCGGTGGACGCGCAGGAGCCCGAGGCGCTCCCCGGCGGGGACGACCTCGCGCCCGGTCTCGGCGTCGACGAGCGAGCGCACGAGCCCGTCGGCGTCGATCGCGACCCGGAGCAGGCCGTTGTCGAGAACGTGGCCGCCGTCGGCGGCGGTCAGCGCGACCGGCTCGGCGGCCGCCTCGCCCCGAGCGGCGACGGCGCCGGCCGGGACGCCGTCGACCGCGGCCGGGGCGGCGTTCGCCACCAGCGGCAGGTCGCCGTCGCCGGCGAGGGCGCGCAGGGACTCGGCGACGAGCGCCTCGAGTTCGGCGCGGACCGCCTCGTAGTTGCGTTCGGCCTCACGGTGGACCCAGGCGATCGAGGAGCCGGGGAGGATGTCGTGGAACTGCTGGAGCAGCACGGTCCGCCACAGGCGGCGCAGCCGTTCGGCCGGGTAGTCGGCGACTCCGGCGACGGCCGCGGTGGCCGCCCACAGCTCGGCGGCGCGCAGCAGGTGCTCCGAGCGCCGGTTGCCGAGTTTGGTGCGGTGCTGGGAGGTGTAGGTGCCGCGGTGGTACTCGAGGTAGAGCTCGCCGAGCCAGCGGGGCGCGTCGGGGTGCGCCCGCTGGGCGTCGGTGAAGAACGCCGCGGGGGCGGTCATGCGGACCTTCGGGGAGCCTTCGAGGTCGGCGGTGCGCCTGGCCCTGCCGACCATCTCGCGGGTGGGGCCGCCGCCGCCGTCGCCGTAGCCGAACGGGACGATGGAGCGGTTCGAGCGCCGCTGGTCGCGGGACTGGCGTTCGGCCCGCGCCAGGTCCTTTCCGGACAGGTCGGAGTTGTAGGTGTCGACCGGCGGGAAGTGCGTGAAGACGTCGGTGCCGTCGATGCCCTCCCAGCGGAAGGTGTGGTGGGGGAAGGCGTTGGTGTCGTTCCAGGAGATCTTCTGGGTGAGGAACCAGTCCGCGCCCGCCTTGCGGGCGATCTGCGGCAGGGCCGCCGAGTAGCCGAAGGAGTCGGGCAGCCACACCTCGCGCGGTTCGACGCCGAACTCCTCCATGAAGAACCGCTTGCCCTCGGTGAACTGGCGGACCATCGCCTCGGGGCCGACCATGTTCGTGTCGGACTCGACCCACATGCCGCCCACCGGGATCCAGCGGCCCTCGGCGACGCGGGCGCGGATCGACGCGAACAGCTCCGGATAGGACTCCTTGATCCAGGCGTACTGCTGCGCGGAGGAGGCCGCGAACGTGAAGTCGGGGTCGAGGTCCATCAGGTGCAGGACGTTCGAGAAGGTGCGGGCGCATTTGCGGACGGTCTCGCGCACCGGCCACAGCCACGCCGAGTCGATGTGGGCGTGGCCCACGGCGTAGACCTCGTGGGCGCTGGCGGCGGCGGGGGACGCGAGCGCGGGGGCGAGTGCGGCGCGGGCGGCCCGCGCGGTGCCGGGCACGTCGTCGGGGTCGAGGGCGCGGAGCATCGACTCGATCGCGCCGAGGAGGGCCTGCGAGCGCGGCAGGGCGGGCGGCAGCTCGCCGAGCAGACCGGTGAGGACGTCGAGGTCCAGCAGCAGCTCCTCGACGTCGCGGTCGCGGCGCACGAGTTCGAGGCGCTCAAGCCGGTAGATCGGCCCGTCCCCGGCGGTCGCCTTGTCGCCGAAGGGGGTCGGTGCGGTCCAGCCGTCGCGCATCACGTCGGGGTTGGCGGCGGCCTCGATGTACAGCTCGAACTCGCCGCCGGGGCCGGGTTCGACGGGCACGTGCCGGTTGCGCGGCGCGATCGCCTTGACCGTGGAGCCGTCGGGCCGGAATGCGAGCCCTTCGGCCTGGAAGCCCGGTCCGGCGCCCGAGAAGCCGAGGTCGACGAGCAGTGCGGCGTCGCCGCCCCAGCCCTCGGGGACGGTGCCGCGGACGTGGAACCAGGTCGTGCCCCAGGGGCGCGACCACGGCGAGCCGACCGTGAAGGGCTCGTACTCGGCTCGGATCGCCTCGGCGGGGGGCACCGGCTCGTCGGGCACGTCCCAGGCCGCGACGGCGACCGGGTGCGTCCCGGCCTCGCGTGCGGGCTCGAGCCATTCGCGGCGCAGCCGTGCCAGCTTCCCGTTCAGTCTTGCCGAATCGTCGTGCACGGGGTGGTTCCTTTCGTCGCGGGGGTGCCCGAACTGCCGAACCGATTTAGCACATCATTCAGCGTTAATAATGTCAAGGCCCTGCCGCGGTCGGCGTCGAAGTCCGCGTGCAGGCGGGAGGCGCGCGGGACGAAGCGCTCGTCGAGGACCATCGCCGCCGCCCCCACCGCGCCGACCCCGGCGCCCGCGGTGGTGCCCCGCACGACCGTGGGCTCGGGCCACCGCTTGCGGGTCCGGGCGAGCGCGGCCTCGCACGCGGGGAGGCAGTAGCGTTCCAGCCGTTGCCAATTGGGCCCGCCGAAGACGACGTGTCCGGCGTCGAGCACGCCGACGAGCATCCGCACGGCCTCGGCGACGCGGCGCCCGACCCGCTCTAGCGAGGCGACCGCCCCGGCCGCTCCGCGTTCGGCGGCCTCGCACAGCTCCGCGAACTGGAGGTCGATCGAGCGCGGCGTGGCGGGACCGGGCCGCGGGCGCAGGACGCCGGCCTCGACGGCCTCGGCGACCAGGCCGGCCGGGTCGGTGGCGACGCCGAGGCAGCCGCGCCGCCCGCACGGGCACGGCGGCCCGTCGGGGTCGACGACCATGTGCCCGATCTCCCCCGCGTTGCCCGCGCCCCGCACGATCTCGCCGCCCGCGCCGAGCGCCGCGCCGATGCCGGTCCCGAGGTACACGAAGAGCACCGTCCCGGCCGCGTACGAGCCGGGCCGGAGCCACATCTCGCCGACGAGCGCGGCGGTCGTGTCCTTGTCGAAGCTCACCTCGCCGCCGAACCGGGCGGCGAGCTCGCGCCGGACCGGGAACCCGTTCCAGCCCGACAGCCACGGCGGGGTGATCAGCGCGCCGGTGGCCAGGTCGACGGGGCCGGGCGTGGCGACGCCCAGGCCCACGACGCGGTCGGGCGGGACGCCGTTGCGGGAGACCAGCGCCGAGGCGGCCGCGGCGACGCGGCGGGTCGAGGCGAACGGGTCGGCGTCGAGGAGCTCGGCGTCGGCGAGCCGGTCGACGATCTCGCCCTGGAAGTCGAGCAGGACCGCGGTCGCGACCGCCGGGTCCAGGTGCACGCCGAGCGCGTAGCGCGCGGAGGGCACGATGCGCAGCCGGGTCCTGGGCTTGCCGCGGCCGATGATCTCGGTTCCCGCGGCCTCGACGAGCCCGGCGTCCAGCAGCCGCCCCACCAGGCCCGAGACGGTCTGGCGGGCCAGTCCGGTGCGTTCGGCGATCGCGACCCTGCTGATCCCGGCGTCCTGGCGCACGGCCTGGAGGACGACGAGCTCGTTGTAGCCGCCGATCCGCGGGAGGTTCGCCCCGAGACGCATCAGTCGCCGCCCTTCCACCCCGGCGGGGACGCCGTCGAGTGCCAGCAGCCTACCGCCGCCCGGGCGCGCGCGGCCACACCGCCGCGGCGGCGGTGACCGGCGTCCGGGCCTGCGGGCGCGCGGGGGCGGCGCCGTGGTCGTGGAGCTCCGGTCCTTCCCGGCGGGGCCGGCGGCGAGCGGGAGGCAGGGATCCGGCGGGAAACCGGCGGCTCCGCGTCCGTCCTCACGCGAGGCTGCGGCGACGGCGCGGCCGCGCACCGCGCGCGACCAGTCTCGACATCGGACCCAGTGACAGATTGAGTTCATAGTGGACAGATTTCGAGGCGGGATCGGGTGTCATAGCCTCGCCCCTGAAGCCGCCGAAGGGGCCCGGTGCCGCACGCGCCCTCGTGCGGCGCCCGTCCCCGATCCACTCGCCGACGCCCGGAACGAAGAAGGCCGAACCTGTCATGACCGAACACCCCAGCCCCGCCCGGTCCCGGCGGATGAACCGGGACCAGGCCGCCATGCTCGCGGTCGCGATCAGCGTCTGCGCGATCCTCGGCGCCGTGGGGTTCCTCGCCGTCGCAGTGCTCCCCGGCGAACTCGCCGAGCCCGCCCCCGAGGCCGCGCCCCAGCCGCCGACCGCCGGCCCGGCGGAGTCGGGAGGCGACGAACCGGAAGCGGCGCTGGAGTACTCGACCACCGAAGAGGTCGATCCGGACAGCCGGGAAGGCGTGGCGGCGCTCTGGCACGAAGCGCAGATCAACGCCGACCTCGAGGCGCTCGAGCCCCGCACGTGCGCGAACCCGTCGTCCGCCGTCGCCGCGGTGTTCCAGTACGCCGAGGCGTACGAGACGAACGACCTGGACTACACCGTCTCGAACGTCTACGTGACCTCGCGCGAGTACAACGGCGTCACCGAGGTGGCGATCTTCATGAACGACAGTGAACCGACCTACGACTACATCTGGGAGAAGGAGTCCAGGCCCGGCGACGTCATCTCGATCATGACCGTCGTCGAGGAGGGCGGCGAGTGGAAGGTGTGCGACGTCGAAGGGTTCGCCTGACGCGGCCGGAGGCGGCGCCGCCTCCGGCCGGGCCGGTGCTCAGGTCACGCCTCCCTGACCAGCTCGATCATGGCCGAGGCGTAGTCTCCCGGGTCGAGGCGCAGGTCCAGCCCGTGCGACAGCAGCACCGCCCCGTGGTGGAGGCGGTCCGTGCCCCGCTCCCGGTAGCGCGCACCGGGGTCGAGGCCGTGGAGCTTGAGCAGCGGGTCGCGGTAGCCGAAGGCGCGGGACCGGCGCCAGGCCAGGACCACCGTCCGGTCGCCGCGGTCGTACTGGACGCCGGCGACCGCGCCGGCCCGCAGCGGGCGGCGCCGCCCGTGCTGGACGGCGGGGCGGATCCGCTTGTAGTCGGCCACCAGCTCGGCGCCGCGCGCCAGGTCCTCCTCGCTCCAGACCCGCAGGTCCCCGCCGACGGCGAGCGCCCCGGCCATGGCGACGTGGAAGCGGAACTCGAGCGGCACCGCCCTGCGGGTCCACGGGTTGGGCGAGTCGGTGACCCACGCGCCCATGACGCGCGCGGGGTAGACCTGCGCGAAGCCCTCCTGGATGGCGATGCGGTCGACCGCGTCGGTGTTGTCCGAGGTCCAGACCTGGTCGGTGCGGCGCAGGATGCCGAAGTCGACGCGGCCGCCGCCGGAGGAGCACGACTCGATGCGCAGGGCGGGGTGGTCGGCGCGGAGCCGGTCGAGGATCGCGTACAGGTTGCGGGTGTGGTCGAACCAGAGCCGGTCGGGGTCGTCCTCGCCGGGCCAGCCGGCCTCGGTGAAGGGCCGGTTCATGTCCCATTTGACGAAGTCGATCGCGTTGGCGCTCAACAGCTCATCGAGGCGGGCGTGGACCCATTCGGCGACGTCGGGGCGGGCCAGGTTCAGCACCAGCTGCCGCCGCACCTCGCTGCGGCGCCGGTGCGGCTGGTGGTAGACCCAGTCGGGGTGGGCGCGGTACAGGTCGGAGTCGGGGTTGACCATCTCGGGTTCGACCCAGATCCCGAACCGCATCCCGAGCCCGTGGACGTGTTCGATCAAGGGCCCCAGGCCGTCGGGGAACCGGTCGGGGTTGGGGGTCCAGTCGCCGAGCCCGGCGCCGTCGTGGGTGCGCGAGCCGAACCAGCCGTCGTCCATGACGAACAGCTCGCAGCCCATCGCCGCCGCCCCCTTGGCCAGCCGCATCTGGTCCTCGGCGGTGAAGTCGAACTCCGTGGCCTCCCAGGAGTTGTAGAGGACGGGGCGGTCCTCGTCGGGGTGCGGGAGGACGTGGGCGCGGGCGTAGTCGTGCCAGGCGCCCGCGGCCGCGGCGAAGCCGCCGTCGGTGTGGAGTCCGGCGCAGACGGGGGTCTCGAGGGTCTCGCCGCCGCGCAGGCGGATCGAGACGGGGTCGTGGCCGAAGCCGGCGGAGACGGCGACCCGGCCGCGGGGGGTCTTCTCGACGGTGATCCGCCAGGTGCCGCTCCAGGCGAGGGCGGTCGACCAGACCGGGCCCCGGGTCTCGGTGGTCTGGCCGTCGTCGACGGCGACCCACGGGTTGGCCTGGTGGCCGGTGATGCCGCGGCGGGAGCCGATCACGGTCTCGCCGTGGGGGACGGCGGTGCGGGTGAGCTGTGTTTCGGCGCCCCATTCGCCGTGGAGCTGGCCGAGCCGGGGCGTCTCGAGTTCGGGGAGGACCCAGGTGGCCGAGTCGGCGCGGACGACCTCGATGTCCTCGGTGCCGGTGTTGCGCAGGACGAGCGAGCGTTCGATGACGTCGGTGTCGGTGAAGGCGCGGTAGGTGCTGCGCACTTCGAGGGGGTAGTGCCGGTCGGTGAAGACGAGGGTGAGGGCGCCGTCCGCTTCGGCCGCCTCGGTGAAGGCGAGTTCGAGGTCGCGGGTGCCGTCGGCGAAGCGGACTTGGAGGCCGTTGTGGCCGTAGCGGAACGCCGAGGCGGCGCTGAGGTCAAGGCGCGCGTCGCACCCGTCGACGACGGGTCTGAAGGGGGCCTCGGGGAGGTCGAGGAGGGCCAGCGCCTGCTCGGGGGCGAGCCGGGGTCCCCAGTGGAGGCCGTGGAGCCGGTCGTGGTCGTCCAGGGCCACGACGTAGCTCGTGTTCGGCGTGTCGACGGCCCAGAGGCGGGTTTCGCGCGCTGGCATTCGGTTTCCTTTCGCAATGGTGCGTGCTTCGCGGTGAGAGCCCGCCCCGATCGGCGGGGCGGGCTCTCGGGCGCCGGGTCTAGCCGAGGAGCGGCGCGAGCTCGAAGTGGTCGAAATCGGCGGTGCGGCCTTCGCGGTCGCCGATGTCGGTGTGCAGGCCGGGGTTGCCGATCTCGATGGTGTTGACGCCGGCTTCGAGGTCGACGATGAGCGGGTAGGACCAGAAGTCGTTCCAGCTCCAGGTGCCCCGCATGGGCACGGTGCGGACGGCGTCGCCGTTCACGGTGAACTCGGCGTAGCGGGAGACGACGTCGATGTTGTAGGCGTGGTTCCCGCTGCGCTCGTCGTTGGCGTAGTGGACGAGCAGCAGGTGGGGCCCGGCGGTTTCGGCCTCGACGGTGAGCCGCACCGTGTTCTCCTCGCCGCCGCCGACGCCGGTGACGGCCTGTCCGTCTGCGGCCCATTCGTTGTCGGTCAGGCGGGCGGTGCCGGACAGCTCCGCGTCCGCCGCGGTGAGCTGCGTGAAGCCCTCGTCGCCGCCGTCGCCGGTGACGGTGAGGTCGTGGACGGTGAGGCTCCCCCGGCCGTCGGCGCCGATCGCGATGCGGTTGATCCCGTGGTGGAGGGCGAGGGTCTGCTCGTCGTCGAGGTCGAAGGCGGCGTGCTCGCCGTGCGGGCCGAGCACGGTCAGCTCGCCTCGGCCGCGGGCGTCGGCGGCCACCTCGTAGTAGCCGTCCGCGGGGGCGTAGACGTCGAAGACGACCTGTTCGTCGCCGCGGACCTTGACGCCCTCGTTGCGGCCGTACCGGTAGTCGACGTCGCCTTCGGTGCGGGCGAGCACGGCCGGGTAGGTGTGCGAGTCCACGGCGGCGGGGGCGAGGTCGATCTTGTCGAGCCCGGCCTCGCCGTAGGCGGTGCCCGCGGTCCGGTCGGACTTGGCCAGTGCCAGCGTGTTCGCGCCGGCGTCGAGTTCGACCTGGACGGTGACCTGGCCGCGCGCGGCCCACTGCATGGTCGAGGGGTAGGTGACGGTGGCGGCCTCGCCGCCGTCGACGGTGAGGAACTGCTCGGTGGGCGATCCGCCCTGGGGCAGGTCGCGCCCGTAGGTGTTGCCGTACGTGATCGTGAGGTCGTAGGTCCCGGCCTCGGGCACGTCGACGTCGAACTCGACGCGGCTGTCGGCGCGGTTCAGCGATCCGACGGACCGGCCGCCCGAGGCGGGGAAGCCGTTGGCGTCGTCGACGCCGCCCTCGTCGTAGACGGCGCCGGCGGTGATCCGGGCGTCCTCGGCCTCCCAGGTGCCGCTCCAGGGGACCTCGGCCGGGTCGACGCGGCCCGTGCCGGGGGTCAGCGTGATCCAGTACGCGGACATCCTGTCGAGGCCGTCGAGTTCGATGGTCGCCGCGCCGTGCGAGGGGCGCAGCGCGACGCGGTCGACGACCCGGGGCGGCCCCGAGGCGCCCTCGTTGGCGGTCCAGGCGATCTCGTGGACGGTCGCGGTGACCTTCCTGCCGAGGTCGAGGCCGGTGACGTCCACGTTGGCCGCGCCCTCGCCGCCGCCGAGGAGGATCTGCGCCTGCTCCTTGCCCTCGTCGAGGACGGCGACGCCCTGGAGGGTGTCGACCTGGTTCTCCTGCGGGGGCGTGACCTCGGCGGTCCGGCCGGTCATCTGGGAGTAGGTCTTGAGGAACCACCAGCCGCCGTTGGGGACGTTGGTCTGCGGGGCGTTGCCGGAGAAGCCGCCCGCGGCGGTCCAGTAGGCCATGTCCGCGTAGGCGCCGGTGTCCTCGAACATGGAGGCCCACTGCACCATCTGGCCGGGCACGCCGAAGTCGCGGTTGTTGCCGTACTCGTTGATGTTGATCGGCCGGGGCTCGACCCCGAACTCGGCCTCGAGGGCGCGGTAGTCGTCGTAGTGGTCCTGGTAGTGGCGCAGCGAGTCCGGGGAGAGCTCGTGCCAGGTGACGACGTCGGGAACGGTGCCGGCCTCGGACGTGTGCGCCATGAAGTCGCGCATGAAGCGGGCGTCGTAGTGGGACTCGTTGGGCCCGGCGATGGGGGTGTCGGGCGCGATGGCCCTGAGGTGGGCGTAGACCGCGTCCCAGTCGTGGAGGAACCGCTCGACGGTGCCCTCGTAGTCCGCGCCCCGGTTGTACCAGATCCAGTTCGGTTCGTTGAACGGCACGTACACGAGGCGGTCGGCGTGCTCGTCGGCCTCCATGAGGGGCACGATCCGGTCGATCTCGGCGAGGTACTCCTCGACGGACAGCCGGGCGTAGGGCCAGTCGGGGAACCAGTCCTGGAGGTTGATGTAGGCGTCGCCCTGGTCGTGCCGGGCCAGTGTCTCCAGGACGGCCGCGGCGTCGCCGTTCGGGTGCTGCGTGCCCTGGGTGGGCTTGCCCGCCATGGTGGGGATGTCGAGCGGGTCGATCAGGTTGTCGCCGGGCACGCCGGCGTCGGAGACGCCGTAGAGCGAGCCGACGGCGCCGTGGACCGGCTCGCCCCCGAGCCGTCCGAAGTCGACGGACAGGACGGGGACGTCCCGGGCCTGGGCGGGTGCGGCGGCGAGGCCGGCGAGCAGCCCGGTCGCGGCCGCGGCCGCGAGGCCGCTGCGAAGGAGTGGATGCATGGGAACCCTTTCGGTAAACGTCGTCGTTCAGGGGGTCCGGAGGTCTCGCGGACGATCAGTTCGGGAGACCGCCATACGGGTCGGGGCCGTTCGCCGCCTTCGAGCTTGCCGCGGAGCAGTTCGAAGGCGCCGCGGCCGACGCCGCGGAAGTCGAGGTCGACGGTGGTCAGGGGCGGGACGTGGTAGGCGGCCAGCGGGCAGTCGTCGAAGCCGATGACGCTCAGGTCTCCCGGGACGCTCCGGCCGGCGCGGTGCGCCGCGTACAGGACGCCGAAGGCGAGGTCGTCGTTGCCGCACAGGACGGCGGTGACGTCGGGGTCGGCGACGAGTTCGGTCGCGGCCTCGTAGGCCGAGGCCACGGACCATCCCGAGGGGACGACCGGCGGCGCCTCGACGCCGGCCTCGGCCAGTGCCGCGGCCCAGCCGGTGCGGCGGCTGGCCTTGGAGGGGATGGCGAGGTAGTGGACGGTGGCGTGGCCCATGTCGAGCAGGTACTTCGTCGCGCGGGCGGCGACGGTGCGGTCGTCGAGGGAGACGAGCCAGTCCGCGGCGGGCTGCTCGACGCCGAGGTGCTCGCCGCCGGTGGCGACCGTGGCGTGCGCCTGGGTCTTCTGGAGGGTCTGCATGGCCCGGGCCGTGGTCTCGTCGTGGGCGATGACGATGGCCGGGGCGCCGTCGTGGGGCAGCCGGGCCAGGATGTCGGTCTCGGTGTAGGCCTCGTCGGGGTCCAGGACCGAGATGAGGATGGTGAACCCGGCGGCGCGGGCGGCGTCCTCGATGCCACGGAGGGTCTCGGCGGTGCCGTACAGGGAGGTGTCGGTGGTGAGGACGGTGACCGACCGCACGGCGCCGCCGGCGAGGGCGCGGGCCGAGCGGTTGGGCCGGTAGCCCAGCTCGCCGATCGCGGCCTTGACCTTGGCGCGGGTGGAGTCGGCGACCCCCGCCGCGTCGTTGACGACGCGCGAGACGGTCTGGTGCGAGACTCCCGCCCGCTTGGCCACGTCGAAGATGCTGACGGGCTTGGATTCGGCTGCGCTCATGGCGGTCGGTCACCTTTCGGGTCGGGTGCGGCTACTCGGCGTTGGCGATCTCGACGACCGCCTCGGCCGCGTCCTGGGCGTCCTTCTGTCCCAGCCAGACCTGATTGAACTCGTCGAGGGCCGCGGTGCCGAAGGCGGCGTCGTTCATCGACAGCGGGTAGCCGGTCGTGGTGCCCTCGGCGGCGGCCTGGAAGCCGTGGACGTCGATGCCCTCGCCCGCCCAGTAGTCGGCGAAGCCCTGGTTGAGGGAGGACACGCCCGGCCACACCGAGCCCATCTCGGTGGCGATGGACTGGGCCTCCTCGGAGCCGAGGAACTCCACGAGCGCCCAGGCCTCGTCGGGGTGCTCGGTGCCCGCGTAGATCGCGTTGGACAGGCCGTTGATGACGGTGCCGGAGCCGACGGGGCCGGAGGGGTTGTCGGCCACCGCCCAGGTGCCCGGCTCCAGGCCGTCGCGGTAGAAGCCGAGCATCCACGAGCCGTCGAGGGTGGTGGCGGCCTGGCCGGGGACCACGTAGTCGCCGGGGACGCCGCCGTTGGGCTGGTTGGTCGACTCGGCGGGGACGGCCACGTGCCACCGGTTGTACAGGTCGGCGGTGAACTGGATGGCCTCGACGCATTCGGGGGCGTCGATGGCGTAGTCGCCCCACGGCTCGGTCTGGAGCGAGCAGCCGTTCTGGACGGCGTAGTTCCACCAGTCGGTCTGGCCGGTGGAGGAGGCCATCGCCGTCCCGTACTGGACCACGTTCTCGGGGTCGAAGTCGGGGCTGAGGGCGTTCTCGCCGTTCGCGTCGACGGTGAGCTTCTGGAGGAACTCGACATAGGTGCCGCCGTCGGCGGGGTTCCATTCGAGGTCGTTCACCGTGGCCGGGTCGATCCCGGCCGCTTCGAGGGCGTCGAGGCGGTAGACCAGGCCGATCGAGTCCCAGTCCTTCGGCAGGCCGTACTGGTCGCCCTCGAACTGCCAGGAGGCGTAGAGGTCCTCGGGGTAGATGGAGGTGTCGAGGCCGTCCTCCTCGATGTAGTCGGTGATGGGGAGCAGCACGCCGTTGTCGGCGTAGGTGGGGAAGCGGGAGACGTGGTTCCAGAACACGTCGGGGGCGTCCTCGGCCGCGAACCGGCTGTCGAGTCCGGGCCAGTAGTCGTCCCAGGGGTTCTGCTCCAGCTCCACCTCGATGTCGGGGTGGTCCTCGTTGAAGGCCGCGATCATGGCCTCCAGCGCGGGCCGCTGGTTGTCGTCCCAGAAGGCGTAGCGCAGCGTCACCCCTCCCCCGTCGTCGCCGCCGCAGGCGGCGGCCGCGGGGAGGGCGAGCGCGAGGGCGGCGAGGGCCGCGGTGCGCGTCTTGTTCATCCTTCGTGCCTTTCGTCGTGAGAGGTTCGGTCGAGGGGTCGTCACTTCATGCCGCTGAGGGCGATGGAGCGGACGATGTGGCGCTGGAAGACCAGGAAGACGGCGACCAGCGGGAGCAGGGCCATGGTGGAGGCGGCCAGGATGAGGTGGTACTCCTGGTTGAACTGGGACTGCATCTGGGCGATGCCGCGCGTGATGACCCGGGTGGACTCGGAGTGGGTGATGATCAGCGGCCACAGCAGGTTGTTCCAGGTGTTGACGAAGCTGATGATCGCGAGCGTCCCCAGGATCGGCCTGGCCATGGGGACCATGACCCGCCACAGGAGGGTGAGCGTCCCGGCGCCGTCCATGCGGGCGGCCTGCTCGATCGAGACGGGGATGGTCTTGAAGTACTGGCGCACCAGGAACACCCCGTAGGGCATGAGGAAGCCGAACACGAACGGCAGGATCAGGCCCAGGTGCGTGTCGACCAGGCCCAGTTCGCGCACGATGATGAAGGTCGGCACCAGCGTGACGATCTGCGGCACCATCATCGTCGCGATGTAGGCCCAGAAGAGGGCGTCCCGCCCGGGGAACTCCAGCCTCGCGAACGCGTAGGCCGCGAGCGTCGAGAACACCAGCTGCCCGACCGTGACGGCGACGGCCACGAGACATGAGTTGACGACGAAGGTCGCGAAGTCGTAGCGGCTCCACACCTCGGCGAAGTTCGACAGGATCGGGTCCGCCGGGGGCGCCCACGGCTCGGAGGTCAGGATCTCCTGCTTGGACTTGAACGCGGCGTTCATGGTCATCAGGTACGGCCCGACCGAGAGCAGGGCGCCGGCCAGGAGCACCAGGTAGAGCGGGATCTTCTTCATCGGGTGCCCCTAGCTGAAGTCGTAGGTGGTGCGCTTGCGGAAGAACGAGACCTGCGCCAGGGTGATGACCGCGATGATCGCGAAGAGGATCACCGCGAGCATCGAGGCGTAGCCGGCGTTGCGCTGGGTGAAGGACTCCAGGTAGATCTGGTAGTTCAGCGTCGCGGTGGAGCCGGCCGGGCCGCCCGCGGTCATGACGTGGATGGTGTCGAAGACCTGGAACGAGCCGATGACGCTGGTGATGAGCACGAACAGCATCGCCGGGCGCAGCAGCGGCAGGGTGATCTTGAAGAACCGGTACGGCGCGGAGGCGCCGTCCACGTCGGCCGCCTCGTAGAGCTGCGCGGGGATGGCCTGGAGCCCGGCGAGGAAGAACAGCATGGTGTAGCCGGTGTACTGCCAGACGTTGACCGAGGCGATCACCGGCATGGCCCAGGCCGAGTCGGTCAGCCAGGACGCGCCGTCGACGCCGAACACCTCGAGGAAGCGGTTGAGGGCCCCGTAGGCCGGGTCGAAGACCCAGCGCCAGATGACGCCGAGCGCGACCGGCATGGCCATCCACGGCAGGACGTAGATCACGCGGAAGGCGTTGCGGGCCTTGATCTTCGCGTTCAATGCGAGCGCGAGGAGGAGGGCGAGCGCGGTCTGGACGGGGATGTTGAGCAGCACGTAGTAGAACGTGTTGCCGATGGACTGGAGCGCCCGCTCGTCCCCGGCCAGGTCGCGGTAGTTCTCCAGGCCGATGAACTCGGGGTCGGAGAGCAGGTTCCAGTCGTAGAGGCTCAGGACGGCGACCACCGCGATCGGCGCGATGAGGAAGACCGCGAAGCCGATGATGCTCGGGGCGAGCATCCCGTAGGCCTCGACCGCCTCCCGCCGGCGGCGCCGCCGCAGGGGTCGGTGCGCGCCCACGGGCTCGGAGCGCGACTCGGTGTCGTGAAGGGTCTGCATGGCACCTGGCTTGTCGGGTAGGGGGGTCGGATGCGAAGGAATGTTAGCGCTCACGATCCAGGTGCGTCAATATCAGAGCATCATATTTTTATTCATCGATGCGATGTGCTCGTAATTCAAGGTAGTAACCGTGAATGAACTCGTCATGCATGCGACTCGGCCCTTGACCGGAGCGGTCCGCGAGTTCTAGGCTGAGATTTCGTTAGCGCTAACAGTCTTCTTCCACCCCCGTCGAAAGGCAGTCCGCGATGACCGCTCCACCCCTGCTCACCCGCCGCCGAGGGCGCGCGCTCGGCGTGCTCGCCGCCGCGCTGGCCCTGATCGCCTCCATGTTCACCACCTCGACCGCCTCCCACGCCCAAGTCGAGGCGCAGAGCGTCCTGGTCGTGAACGCGAACGCTCCGATCCGCCCGGTCACGCAGGTGGGCAACGGCATGCTCTACGGCCTGTCCACCGCGGACAAGCCGCCGGTAGAGCTGCTCATGCCCTTGAACCTCAACACGCTGCGGCAGCCGCCGCCCAACCACGACCACATCCCCAACGGGGAGACCGACACGATCGGCGACACGCTCGACATCGCCGGCAACGCCATGGCCGCCGGGGCCGACATCACCGTCGACATGGCCGACTCGCTGCCGGGCTTCCCGTACCAGTGGTTCGGGTGGAACGACTGGCTCGACCGGGTCGACCGCATGATCGACGACCTCCAGGCCCGGCCCGACATCACCAACGTCACCGCCTGGGAGGTCTGGAACGAACCGGACTGGACCTGGCCCTCCTCGGCCGGCAGCTGGCACGACGGCTGGGAGCGCACCTACGAGCGCATCCGCGCCGGCGACGCGACCACGCCGATCATGGGCCCCAGCGACTCGCACTGGAACGAGTCGCGCATGCGGAGCTTCCTGACCGCCGCCAAGGCCTCCGGCACCGTGCCCCAGGTGATCTCCTGGCACGAGCTCTCCGGCTGGCAGGGCGTCGCCCAGCACATCCGCGACTACCGCGACCTGGAGGAGGAGCTGAACATCGGGCCGCTGCCGATCTCGATCAACGAGTACGCCACGCCCGATGAGATCGACGTGCCCAGCAGCGTCAACCACTACATCGCCCAGTTCGAGCGCGAAGGCGTCCGCGACGCCGAGCGCGCGTTCTGGTACGAGGCCGGCACCCTCAACGGCCTGCTGCACGACAACCGGCCGACCGCCTCCTACTGGATGTACCAGTGGTACGCCGAGCAGTCCGGTCAGATCGTCGACGTCGACCCCACCGCCTACAACGACGCCGTCGCCTCCTACGACGCCGGCGCGCAAGAGGTCAGCATCGTCTTCGCGGGCGAAGCCGGGGACAACACGGTCCAGGTCAACGGCATCGGCGGCCTCGGGTCCCAGGTGAGCGCCACGCTGGAGTACGTGCCCGGGTCGGGCCGCACCACCCCGGTCGGCGGCGCGACCCACGTGTGGACACGGGACTTCCAGGTCGACGGCGGCAGCGTCGGCATCCCCGTCGACGACCAGGACTACCTCGGCGCCTACCGCCTGGTCTTGACTCCGGCGCAGCCCGGCGGCGGCGGTGACAGCGGCGAGCTGCGCTCGGTCGCGAGCGGCAAGTGCCTGGACGTGCCCGAGTCCTCCACGACCGCGGGCACCCAGCTGGCGCTGTGGAGCTGCAACGGCCAGGCCAACCAGCGGTGGACCGCGACAGCGGACGGGGAGCTGAGCGTGTACTCGGGGCAGACGCGAATGTGCCTGGACGCCTATGAGAACCAGACGACCGCGGGCACGCCCGTGATCATCTGGCCCTGCAACGGCCAGAGCAACCAGCGCTGGCGGATCGGTGCGGACGGCAGCGTCACCGGCCAGGCGTCCGGCCTGTGCCTCGACGTCGAGGGCGGCTCCACGGCCGACGGCGCGAGCGTCCTCCTGTGGACCTGCCACGGCGGGGCCAACCAGCGGTGGTCCCTCGCCTGAGGCGCCGACCGCGGACTTCGCGTCTCCCTCCGCCTGAGGCGGAGGGAGGCGCGAGGACCGTCCGGCCGCGCCGCCGGAGCAGCACTCCGGCAGCGCGGCCTCGCCGCGCGTTTCGAAACACCTTCGAAAACTATTCGGTCGATACCGGCGCCACTCCGCTCTCGGATACCATTCGATACGCATCCTGATATGCGGCGATGCGGATATCGAAAGGTTTTCGAACATGAGGGAAGCCCGGTGAGCGACCGAGCCCGAACCGCAAGAGTCACCCTGGCGGACGTCGCCCTGCGGGCCGGGGTCTCGTCGGCGACCGTCTCGAAGGTCCTCAACGGACGCAGCGACGTCTCGGCCCGCACCCGCGAACGCGTCCTCGGCGTCGTCGCCGAGACCGGCTACAAGTCGACGACGCCGCGGCACGAGCGGACGCGGGCCCTCGTGGTCGTGCTCGATTTCATGGCCTCCCCCTACGCGGGGACCGTGCTTCAGGAGATCCTCGCCGCCGCCACCAGGACGGCGACCGAGCTGATACTCCGCCTGCCGCCGTCCCCGCAGGTCGGCGCGAGCCCCGAGGCCGCCCGCGACTGGGTCGCGCAGCAGCAGGCGTCGGGCGCCGTCGGCGTCATCGAACTCGCCGTCGCCGTGCCCGACGCGGTGCACGCCGCCGCGAGCGACCGCGACCTGCCGGTCGTGACGATCGACCCGATCGGCACGGCGGGCGACCGCTTCGTGAGCATCGGCTCCACCAACTGGGCGGGCGGACGCTCGGCGACCGAGCACCTCCTCCGCCTCGACCACCGCAGGATCGCCTGGATCGGGGGGCCGCGGAACTCGGCGCCCTCGGCCGAGCGGTTCCACGGGTACCAGGCCGCGCTCGACGCCGCCGGCCTCGCGGCGGAGCCGGCGCTGGTCCTCCACGACGCGTTCTCGGTCGAGGCGGGGTTCAGGCACGGGCGCGACCTGCTCTCCCTTGAGGCGCCGCCGACCGCGGTCGTCGCCGGGAACGACGAGATCGCCATCGGCGTCCTCGCCGCGGCGAAGGAGCTGGGCGTCGACGTCCCCGGCCGGCTGTCCGTCACCGGGTTCGACGACACCCCGCAGACGGAGTGGACCACGCCCGGCCTCACGTCGGTGCGCCAGCCGCTCACGGGCATGGGCCGGATGGCGGTCGAGACCGTCCTCGCCATGGCGAAGGGCGTCCAGCCCGCGTCCCGGCACCTGCAGTTGACGACCTCCCTCACCGTCCGCGACTCGACGGGCCCGGCCCCGGCGGCCTGACGGGAGCCGTGGAGCGACGGCCCGCCCCGATCCTCCTGAGCCGTAACCGCGGCATGACGGCGCCGCCCGCCGAACCGCAGCGGTGCCGGCCTCCCGGCACCGCGGTCTTCCACGTCCTGCCGCGCCGACAGGCGCATCGGCAAGCGGCGGCGTCGAGCGGGCCGAGCGGTGCTTCCGGGTCGACGAGACGGCCGGTGAGGGCCCGCCGTCAGGCGTCGTTCACGCCGCTCCAGGGCCTGCGGGGCCGGTCCGGCGCCTCGGAGTCGTCGAGCAGGCCGTTGAGCTGCATGTTGATGGTGCGCAGCCGCTCGGGCTCACCGCGGTCGATCGCCTTGCGCCCCTCGGCGATGAGGCGGTCGGCCTGCGAGCGGCTGCGCATCAGGGACCGCTGCTGCGCGAGGTCGGTGAAGATCATCGTCTGGAGCACCGGTCCGCGGTCGAGCAGCCGCAGCGCGTACTCCTGGAGCTCGGACAGGCGCTGGCGCAGCAGGTCCGCGTCGCGCGACTCGATCGCGTCCGCGATCCGGCGCTCGTACATCGGCAGGTTCTCGCGGTCCGACTCACCGCCGTGGGCCAGGACCAGGTCGCGGATCTCGGCGGTGACGCCTTCGGCCTCCTCGACCAGTTCGGGCCAGCGCAGCTCGTCCTCGACCGCGTCGACGGCGATGCGCAGGTCGATCAGGCGCTTGTGCGCGGCCAGCGCGTCGTCCTGGCTGGCGCGGGCGGCGTCCACCAGGGCGGTCGCGTCCTCGGCGAGCCGCTCGTCGTCGATGCGCGCCAAGTGGATCTCGGCGAGGGGGCTGCCCGCCGCGCGCTGGCGGTCGCGGACCGCGGCGAGGCGGGCGAGCTCCTCGCCGGCCGTCTCGACCAGTTCGGCGTGGGAGGGCGCGGACTCGGCGGCGAGGTTGACGGTGTGCTCGAAGACCTGGTCGAGCAGGGGCACTTCGAGACTGGCCCTGATGAGGCGGGAGGTGTCGATGGCGACGGTCAGCTTCACCTCGCTGCCGGCGGGCAGGGTCCGGGCGACGTCGCCGGCGCGGACCTCGATGCGGCCGATGCGCCGGTTGCGGTCGCCGCGGGCGTGCACGCCCTCGAGGACCGGGACGGGGAGCAGGCTCCCCGAGTCGCCGGGCTGGACGGTCACGGTGGTGCGCAGCGAGACCACGCGTCGGGCCGGCAGCGGGGTGCCCTGGGGGACGATCGGCTTCATGCGGTTGCCGTCGAGGCCGACCGCGATGGTGGTACCGAGGACGGGGCCCTCCTCGACGCCGCCGACGGTGTAGGTGAGCCGGTCCGGGGCGACCGGCAGGAGCCGCCCCGACTCGTCGGCGAGCTCGATGGCGTAGGTGTGGCGCCTGCCGCGGGTGGCCCACAGGCTGGTGCTGAAACCGCCGCGGTCGGTGAGGCGGATCCTGCCGCTGCGCCAGGCGGGGTCGCCGTCCTGGTCGACGAGTTCGACGGTGAGGCGCGAGAGCCGGCCTTCGCCTTCGATACGGCCCATGACGATCGGGTCGACGTCGGGGCTGACGCGCGGGTACTCGAGCCGGACCCGGTAGGCCTCGGGGGCGGGAGGGGCGGCGTCCGGGTCGGCGTCGAGGGGCTGGCCGCCGGCGAAGACGGCCGCGCCGCGGGCGACCACGGTCATGGGGTCCTGGTCGAACTCGAGCGGCGCGCCCAGGCCGAGGACCGGGTCGGCGAGGCGTTCGCGCAGGTAGGGCATGGCGGTCGGGCCGCCGACCATGATGACCTTCTCCAGGTCGGCGGGGCCGACGCCGACCTGCGCGAGGGCGTCCCGGCACAGGTTCACCGACCGGGCGACGATCGGCTCGGCGAGCCGTTCGACGTCGGCGCGGCGCAGCTCGTACTCGAAGTCGTGGCGCCTGCCGCGCCGGTCCTCGAGTTCGAGTTCGATCCAGGCGGTCGCGGACTGGGAGAGCTCGATCTTGGCGTTCTCGGCCTGCCGCTTGAGCTTCGCGACCGCGCCGGCCCAGCGGGCGTCGCCGCGGGAGAGCCCCGCGAGCGCCGGAACACGGTCGACCGCGGCCGGGACGAGCAGCTCGTCGACGATCCTCCAGTCGATGACCTTGCCGCCCAGGAAGTTGTCGCCGGCGTGGCGGACCACGGAGAACTCGCCTTCGCGCAGGCGGATGACGGCCGCGTCGAAGGTGCCGCCGCCGAGGTCGTAGACGAGCCACATGGCGTTCTCGTCGGTGGCCTGGAAGCCGTAGCTGTGGGCGGCGGCGGTCGGTTCGGGCAGCAGCGGCGCGGACCGGAGGCCGGCCAGTTCGGCGGCGCGGCGGGTGGCGTCGCAGGCGCTCAGGTCGAACGCGGCCGGGACGGTGATCACCGCGGACCGGACGTCCTCGCCGAGCCGCTTGCCCACGTTGGCGCGCAGCGACTTCAGGACCTCGGCGGAGAGCATCTCGGGGGTCATGGGGACGCCCGCGAGGGTCTTCACCGGGTCGACGGTGCCCATGCGGAGCTTGAACTCGGTGCAGGTGTGGTCGGGGTCGGATTCGCTGCGCTCGCGGGCGGCGCGGCCGACGTGGAGGCGCCCGCGCCGGTCGGCCCACACCGCTGAGGGCGTGGTCTCGTCGTTGTCGTTGTTCTTGACGACCTCGGTGCCCACGTCCCGCAGGACCGCGACGGCGCTGTTGGTGGTGCCCAGGTCGATGCCGACGTCGATGGTGGTCCTCATCGGTCCTCCCCGGGCGCGTCCTCGGGGATGCCGACGATGACCTCGCCCATGCGGATCAGGGAGCCGCGCAGGGTGACCGCGGGCCCGACGGTCTCCAGGACCCGCTCGGCCTCGAGGCCGGCGGTCGGCTGGAAGGCCAGGACCCGCAGTTGGAGGCCGGCGGTGTAGGCCAGGCCGTCGTACTCGTGGATCTGGACGCCGAGGGCGGCGAGCGCGTCGCCCACGCCGAGGACGTGGCGGTGCAGCGGTCCGTCCTGGACCTTGCGGTGCAGCCGCCATACGGCGGCGGCCAGTTCGGCGAGCGGGCGCTCGTCGACTTCGACCGGCATTGGTGGACCTCCTTTGGTCGTCAGCGAACGATGTTCCAGCCCTCGCGGTGCCACTGGTCGAGTTCGGGCACGTTCCGGCGCAGCAGCCACTGGCGCAGGTACCGGCGGGTCGCGTAGAGCACGGGCAGCAGGGGCACGACGGCGAGGAGCCGCCACCAGCCGGTCAGGGGCGGCTCGGTGATCGTGAGGTCGGTGAACGCGACGTTCACGACCAGGATGAGCACTGCGACGATCGAGATGCCGAGGCTCGCCCGGGAGAAGGGCCCCGTCGCCAGCGGCATGCGGCCGCACGCGGGGCAGCAGGGGACGACGGCGGAGCGGTGCTCGCCGACGCCCTGCGAGTAGCGGCTCAGGTCGATCGTCCTGGTGGACTCGGTGCCGCGCCCGCACCACGCGCAGGCCGCGTACCGCGGCTGCGCGTCCCGCTGCCAGTTCGGCAGCCAGGGCGCGAAGGGGTCCTGGGCGTCGGCGCCGCGCAGCCCGGCGAGTATGCGGTCCGCCTCCGCCGAGGAGGCCTCCCAGGGCCGGTGCGCGGGCGGGGCGGGGCGGGCGATCCGCTCGATGTCCCGGACGGCCTGCCTGATCTGCCGCTCCAGGTCCGGGTCCTTCGCCAGTTCGAGCGCCTCCTCCAGTCCGGGGAGGACGGCGGCGACGTCGGCGCCGGACCGGATGCGGCCGTTGGCGTAGTCGACGAGGATCACCAGCGCGGACCCGGCGACCTCGTCGCAGACCTTGTCGTAGGCGCTCCGGTCGTGCTTGCGGAGGCGTTCGAGCGGCCGCCGCGTGTCCTCGACGAGGCGGGCGTGCGCGGCGAGGGTGCGGCCGGCGCCCTTCGGCTTCTCCATGGCGGCGTTGCAGACGGCCACCACCTGGTTGTTCAGCAGCGTCGCGATGTCGGCGTCGATCTGGCGGCGCACGTGGCCCGCGGCCGCGACCGCGGCGACCCTGTCGAGCCAGTCGGCCGCCCGCTCGTACTCGGCGCCCCGATCGCCCGCTGCGATGGAGGCCCGGTTCGCCCCGGCGATCACGCAGCGGTGCATGCCCGAGGCCAGGCCGTCGGTGATGCCCGAGACCACCGGGTGGTCGGCGCCGAGCACGGCCCGGAGCGCGTTCAGGTCGGCGGTCGACGCGTCGAGTACGGACAGGCACGCCCGCGCGTACGGCTCGGCGGCGAACTCCGGGCTCTTCGCGCGGTCGACCAGCGCGCGCAACCGGTCCACCGGGGGCTTCACGGCGTGCAGGAGCGCCCGGTCGACCCGGTCCCGGTCGAACCCGGACTCGCGCATGGCGCCGAGGTGGGCGCGCAACCGGGTCGGCCGCTTGATCAGCCCCGCGATGAGGGAGGCGTGGCTGGCCAGCAGCAGGTCCGGCAGCTCCCGGCGGAGCCGGGCCGCCGCCTCGGCCTTGAGCCGCGGGTCCGCGGCGGCCTCCACGCGCGCTTCGATCCACGCCCGGCAGCCCTCGTCGGCGAGCACCTGCCGCCAGCGCCGGTAGGCGGACTTCCAGGCGGTGTGGACGCCCTTGCCGCCGTCGGCGGTCTCAAGCGCGTTCAGGTGCGCGGTGACGGCGAGGTTGTGCAGGGCCGCGGAGGCGTCCGGGGACTTCGTCCGCACCAGTTCGTTCCAGGCCGTCCGCAGTTGCCGGTCCGAGCCGTGCCCGGTGCCTGTGTCGACGGGCCACAGCCAGAACCACTCCTCGGCGAGGCGGCGGCGCGGGTCGCTCAGGCGCTGCAACGCCTCCAGGACCTCGTCGGCACCGGGGGGCGGGCTGACCGCGAACGGCCCCGCCGGTCCCGCGGGCCGCTCGCCGAGGCGGCGGGCCGCCTCGATCTCGCCGGTCCGGCGCCGCACCTGCCGCAGCGTCGCGTCCACCGGCAGGCCGCTGAGCCGGAAGGCGTTGCGCCGGTACAGGTCCGCGGTCCCGTACACGGCCGGTACCGCCTCGTGCTCCTCCTCTCGCCCGACCGGCATGCCCGCCTCCTTCCGCCGCGTCGTCGTACGGCTCGAGAGTCCCACGGCTCCACCGGGACCGGTCCCGGAAGGACGCGGCGGCGCCGGTTCACGGTCCCCATCGGATCAGGGCGGGTGTTCGGGCCGCTCGCACCGGAACCGGTCCGTCGGCCGGTTCAGCCGACCCACAGGAGCAGGACGGCGAGGCTCGCGGCGGCCCCCGCGAAGCAGGCCGCGGCCGCCTTCGGGCTCGGTCCGGCGGTCCCGGAGGCGCGGCCGCCCAGCATCGACTCCAGCTGCTCGCGCAGCTCCTCGTTGAACGCCAGGCCCGCCGCGAGGATCAGCGCCGACGGCGCCGCGTAGACCAGGGTGTAGCCGACGAGGACGGCCACCGCGGCCGCGGCCGCGACATCGGCGTCGACGAGGCGTTCGACGGCCAGGAGCATCGGGAAGGCGTTGGGGAGGTCGCCGAGCGTGGCGAGCGCCCCGAACGGCAGCGCGCTCCAGACGTTCACCCACGGCGGCAGTGTGCGGTCTCGGCGCTCCCGGGGCCTGAGCCTGCGCACGCCGGCGACGACCAGTGCCGCCGCCAGGCCGGCGAACAGCAGGCGGCGCAGCCACAGTGCGATCCCCTCCAGCGCCGACTCCGCGAACGACAGTCCGAAGTAGAACGCCAGGGCGAGGGCCAGGAACGAGGCGGCCGCGCCGAGCATGAACGCCCAGCCGGTCGGCGCGGGGCGCTTCGCCCCGAGCAGGATCACGATGACGATCCAGATCGTGGCGGCGTTGACCGAGTCCAGCAGCGCCAGGCCCGTCAGGCCCCACAGCAGTCCGGCCGTCACCGGGCATCGACCCGCGCCACGGCGCGCTCCGTCGAGCCGCCCCTGTCGCATCCCATACGCGATCCCTCCTGAACTGCGGCACTCGCCGCAGCCCACGGTATCGCCGAGCCCGCGGGCGGCGGCGCGCTCACCCCGCCGGACGGGCGCGGCGCCCCTGCGGGTCAGTCGGGCAGCTCCCAGATGAACACGAGCCCCGCGGGCGTGGACTGGAACGAGTGGAGCGTCCAGCCGTTCCCGGCGCCCTCGTCCAGGACGGGCTGGATCGTCTCCTCGGCGATCCTGTCCTCGTCCTTGGCGGTGAGCACCGCCTTGACCATCCTGTTCTGCGCCTTGTAGCGGACCATCGTCGCCTCCGTGAAGGGTGTCGGAACGGTCGTCGAGTCAAGTATGCTTGACTCATCGAATTGAAGTCAAGCGTACTTGACTCGACGACGCGAGGAGGACATCGATGGCGACTCATGACGCGGCCACGAGATATCAGGGCTCCAACAGGGCGACCGCGCGGCTCGCGCTCTGGACGCTGGCCTGGACGGCGACCCTCGCCGCGGCCCGGCTCGGCCCCGAGCTGCTGTGGGACGGGCAGGCCTCGCCCGCGGCGAGCTGGGTCGCCGTCGGCGCCAACGTCCTCGTCGGCGCCGCCTGGATCGTCTCCTTCGCGCGCTACCTCCGAGCGCTCGACGACCTGTGGCGCAAGATCACGCAGGACTCGCTGGCGGTCGCCCTCGGGGTGGGCTGGGTCGCCGGCTTCGCCTACATCGCGGCGGACGCCGCGGGCCTCATCGCCCGCGACCTCGACATCGCGCTCTTCCCTGTGCTCCTGGGGGCCGTCTACATCGTCGCGGTCGCCGTCGGCTGGATCAGGTACCGATGAGGAACCGCATCGCAGAGCTCCGGGCCGAACGCTCCTGGACGCAGGCCGACCTGGCCCGGCGCATCGGCGTCTCGCGGCAGTCGGTCAACGCGATCGAGACGGGGAAGTTCGACCCGAGCCTGCCCGTGGCGTTCCGCCTGGCCAGGCTGTTCGGCATGCCGATCGAGCACCTGTTCACCGACGAGCAGGGCGAGGAGTAGGCCCGCGGGTCTTCGAATCGACCGCCGGGCAGGGCTCGGGAGCGGTCTTGGGCGCGCGGTCGAGAGCGCGGACGACGCCGTGAGCGATACAATCTCCATACGACACTCTGTCCTCTTCATTCACACTGCGGCACAACGGGATTAGGCGTGATGACAGCGAGATTCGAGCACACCGACGCCTTCCGCGGGGCGGTCTTCCAGTCCGTCGACCTGACGGAGGCGGTGTTCCGCGACTGCGATCTGAGCCGGGTCCGCGTCACCGGGTCGGCGATCCCCGAGCTGCGCGTGTCGGGCCACGCCGGCGAGATCGACCGGCTCGTGGTCAACGACGTCGACGTCACCGGTTTCGTGCAGGACGAACTCGACCGGCGCCACCCCGAACGCGTGACGCTGCGGGCGGCTCGGACGCCGGACGACTTCCGGTCGGTGTGGACGCTCCTGGAGGGGCTCTGGGAGGACGCGATCGCCCGCGCCGAGCGGCTGCCGGAGGCGGCCCGGAACGAGCGGGTGGACGGCGAGTGGTCCTTCGCCGAGACGCTGCGCCACCTGGTCTTCGCCACCGACATCTGGGTGGGGCGCATGGCGGGGGGCGAGGCCCGGCCGTTCCACCGGATCGGCCTGCCGACCGGCGACTACCCGGCCGAGGCGGCCCGCGGACTCGGCCTCGACCGCGACGCGCGGCCCTCCTGGGACGAGATCACGGAGGTCCGCGCCGGTCGCGCGGCGATGATGAGGGACGCGGTGGAGCGCCTGACCGAAGCGGAGTTCGAGCGGGTCGTCACCGCCGAGCCGGCCCCGACCTGGGGAGCGGTGACCCTGCCGGTCGGCAGGTGCCTCCGGGTGGTGCTCAACGAGCACTGCGAGCACCGCCGCTTCGCCCTGCGCGACCTGGCGGTCCTGGAGTCCCGCTGAAGGGGCCGCGGCGGGCCTCCCGCGTCGCGGGCGCCCGGGCCCCGGATGACCGGGGCCCGGGCGAACGGTACTGCTCTCAACTCGCCGTGCAGGTCACGGCGGGCGCGGCGGCCGCGCCGGAGCCGATGAACCCCCAGGCGGTGCTGCGGGTCTGGCCGGCCGCGACGGTGCCGTTCCATCCGACGTCGCGGGCGGTCACCGTCGACCCGGCGGTGGTGACCTCGGCGTTCCAACTGCTGGAGACGGACTGGCCGCCGGGCCAGGTCCAGGTGAGCGTCCAGCCGTCGAGCGGGCGGGAGCCGGCGGTGACGTCGACGTCGCCCTGCCAGCCCGAACCCCAGTCGCCGACCACGCGGACGACGGCGGTGCACTCGCCGTCGGCCGGCGGCGTGGTCTCCTCGGGCGGGGTCGTGGGCTCCTCAGGCGGGGTCGTGCCGCCGGGGTCGCCCTGGTCGAGTCCGAAGAACTCGATGGCGAGCCGCGCCATGCCCGACTGCGGGAGCGCGTGCCCCGCACCCTCGGCGGTGATGGCCTCGACCTGGACCGTGCCGCTCGCGTCGGCGTAGCGCTTGCGCTCCCAGTTCGGTTGCGGCCGGTCGGTGGAGGTCGGGTTCTGGCTCAGCCCGAACACGTTCGTCCACTGCTCGGCCGCCTCCTGGAGCAGCTGGTAGGGGACGAGGTTGTCCTGGCTGCCGTGCCAGAGCTGCACGCGGGGCCGCGGGCCGCTGTAGCCGGGGTAGGCCTGCCGGACCGAGTCGCCCCACGACTGCGGGGTCCGGTCCATGCCGCCGCTGACGCAGCGGCTGGTCTGCGGCGGGAAGTCGGCCTCGTTCGCGAAGCAGGTGAAGGGGACGCCCATGAACGCCGAGCCGGCGGCGAACACGTCCGGGTAGAGGGCGAGGAGCGCGTTGGTCTCCATGCCGCCCGAGGAGCTCCCGGTGACGTACACCCGGTCGGGGTCGCCGCCGTACCGGTCCTCGACGTACTCGACCATCGAGACGACGGATGCCGGGTCGCTGCCGCCGCCTCGGGTCTTGGACGCGTCCGACCACACGTCGAAGCAGTTGCCCATCGCGGTCTGCTTCGTGGCGGTGGGGTAGACGACGATGAAGCCGTACTGGTCGGCCAGCGAGGCGAATTCGGATCCGGAGTAGAAGCCGGTCCCGGACCCGCCGCAGCCGTGCATGGCGACCAGGATCGCCGGCTCGGACGGCCGGGCGTCCGGCACGTAGACGTGCATGCGCAGGCCGCCGGGGTTGTCGCCGAAATTCGTCACCTCCTGGAGGGAGGCGGCGGCCGCGGAGGGCGCGAACGCGACCCCGGCGGCGATGAGCAGCAGTCCGCTGAGGACGGCCGCGAAAGCGGTTCTGGTTCGTTTCACTTGGAGGTGCTCCTGACTGTCGCGCCGAGGCGGAAGTGAGGGGGTCTCGACTGGTTCATTCGTCGAATACGCGACGATCGATACAGATGTGAGCGGCGGTGTCAGCGGGTCGTCCGGGACAGGTCGCTGCGGTGGGTCTCGTCGGCCGCGCGGATGCATACCGCGGTGAGCAGGCAGCACGCGGCGATCACGATCGAGAGCACGACGACGTGGGCCCCGCCTGCCAGGATCGCGGCGAACACCAGCGGCGAGGCGCCCGCGCCGGTCGAGGAGACCTGGTAGCCGAGCGAGGCGCCGGTGTAGCGGGTGCGGGTCGCGAACATCTCGCTGTACAGCGCGGCCAGGGGGCCGTACATCATCGGGTGGACGACGGCCTGGCCGACGACCACGGCGAGGGTGAGCATGAGGACCGATCCGGTGTCGATCATCGGGAACATGAGGAAGGCGAACGCCGCCATGGCCAGCGCGCCGGCGAGGACGACCGGCCGCCTGCCGATCCGGTCCGACCAGGCCGAGTACGCGGGGATGGCGATCACCGCCAGCGCCGAGGAGAGCGCCAGCGCGTTGAGGACGGTGCCGCGCGGGAATCCCGCCTCGACGGCGTAGGCGACGGCGAACGCGGTGAGCGTGGACTGCGCGACGAAGACGCCGAAGCCGATCCCGACGGCCAGGAGCAGGTTCCTGGGGTGCCTGCGGAGGACTTCGCGCAGGGGCCAGCGCTCCGCGGCCTCGGGGGCGGCGCCTTCGAACACGGGGGTCTCGGCGACGCGCGACCGCACGAAGAGGCCGAGCGCGAGCAGGACGACGCTGAGCAGGAACGGGAGGCGCCAGCCCCAGGAGAGGAACTGCGCCTCGGTGGTGCCGGCGGCGACCAGGGCGAGGACCACTGTGGAGAGGACCATGCCGCTGGGGGCGCCCGCGTTGGTGAACGAGGCCCACAGTCCGCGCCGGGAGGGGGCGTGCTCGGCCGAGAGCAGGACCGCGCCGCCCCATTCGCCGCCGAGGGCGATGCCCTGGACGACGCGGAGGGCGACGAGCAGGAGCGGCGCGAGGCCCCCGACCTGGTCGTGGGTGGGCAGCAGGCCGATGAGGGTGCTCGCTGCGCCCATGGTCGCCATGGTGACCACGAGCATCCGCTTGCGGCCGAGGCGGTCGCCGAAGTGCCCGAAGACGATGCCGCCGAGCGGCCGGGCGAGGTAGCCGGCGGCGAGGGTGCCGAAGCTGGCGACGGTGCCCACCAGGGGGTCCATGTCGGAGAAGAAGACCTTGTTGAAGACGAGCGCGGCGGCGGTCGCGTAGAGGAGGAAGTCGTAGAACTCGATCAGGCTGCCCAGGTAGCTGGAGATGACGGCGCGGCGGAGCTGGGGGCCGGTCGCCGGTTCGGTCCGAGACATGGCGTGCCTCCGGTGGGGTTGCGGCGGGGGCCGGTCGGACGGCCGGACCCTTTAAATTAATCTATGTAAATACATGACGACAGTCAAGGATTTGCATATACTGATTCCATGACGAGTGACAACGGGGAGGTCCGCCCCCAGGGCCTGCTGCTCACCTTCTTCGGCGGGCACGTGCTCGGCCGGGGCGTGCGCGTCGCCACCGGCAGCGTCGTCGAGGTGCTCGCCCGCGTCGGCGTGGCCGAGCCGGCCGCCAGGTCGGCGCTGAGCCGCATGGCCGAGCACGGGCTCCTGCGGCGGCACCGGCACGGGCGCAAGGTCTACCTGGGGCTCACACCGCGGTCCCGCGGCATCCTCAACGACGGCGAGGTCCGCATCTGGCGCAACGGCGTCGTGGACGACCGGTGGGACGGCACCTGGACCCTCCTGGGGTTCACCGTCCCCGAATCGCAGCGCAGCCGGCGCCACCTCCTGCGCTCGCGGCTCATGTGGGCCGGATTCGGCAGCCTCCAGGGCGGGCTGTGGATCGCCCCCTCCCCCGTCGACGCGGACACGCTGCTGGCCGGCGTCGAGGCGGCCGAGCACGTCAAGCTCTTCGAGGCCCGCGCGCTCGCCCCCACCGACGTGCGCGACCTCGTCGAGAGCGCCTGGGACCTCGAAGCGCTCGCCAAGCACTACCTCCGGTTCATCGAGCGCTGGTCGCCCGAGCCGACCGGCCCCGACTCGGCCGACCCGCTGGCCCGGCAGCTGCTGCTCACCGCCGAGTGGCTGCACCTGCTGCGCAAGGACCCGCGGCTGCCGGTGCAGCACCTGCCCGGCGACTGGCCCGCCGAGCGGGCCCAGCGCCTCTTCCGGCGCCTCCACGCCGAGCTCGAGCCCCGGGCCCGGGCCATCGCGTTCGCGGCGCTGGACACCACCCCCGAAGCGGACGAAGGAGACCACTGATGGACTTGAGCGGCAAGAGCGCGATCGTCACCGGCGCGGGACGGGGGCTGGGCCGGGCGTACGCGCTGGCGATGGCGGCCGCGGGCGCCTCGGTGGTCGTCAACGACGCGGACGCGGAGGCCGCCGCGAAGGTGGCCGCCGAGGCCGAGGCGGCGGGCGGGCGGGCCGTGGCCGCGCCCGGCGCGGTCGGCTCCGCCGCGACGGCGGAGATGCTGGCCGAGACGGCGCTCGAGTCGTTCGGACGCCTCGACGGCCTGGTGACCAACGCGGGGGTGCTGCGCGACCGGATCCTGTGGAAGATGTCCGACGAGGACTTCGACGCCGTCGTCGACGTCCATCTGCGGGGGACGTTCACCTGCGTGCGGGCCGCCGTGCGGCGGATGCGGTCCCAGGGCGAGGGCGGCCGGATCATCGTGGTCGGCTCCCCGGCCGGGCAGCGCGGCAACGTGGGCCAGACCAACTACTCGGCCGCGAAGGCCGCGATCGTCGGCATGGCGCGCACCTGGGCCGCCGAGTGCGCGCGCGACCGCATCGCGGTCAACGCCGTGATCCCGGTGGCCGCCACGGCGATGACCAGGACGATCCCCGTGTTCGAGCCGTACGCGCGCGCCTGGGAGGAGGAGGGCCGGCCCCTGCCCGCATGGCTGCGCGCCGGGGCCGGGTTCGGCGTCCCCGAGGACGTCGCGGCGCTGCCGGTGTTCCTCATGTCCGACGCCGCCGCCGCGATCACCGGGCAGGCCGTCGGGCTCGGGGGCGACCGGCTCTCGCTGTGGTCCCACCCGCAGGAGACCGTCGCCGCGTGCCGCGACGGCGGCTGGACCGCCGACGGCATCGCGTCCGTGTGGCCCCACGTGTTCGGGCCGCGGGCCGAGACGGTGGGCGTGCCCGCCGTCGAAGCGCCGCAGGAGGGGTCGTGAACGTCGGGGAGCTGACCGCCGTCGACGTGCACGTGCACGCCGAGATCGGCGAGGACGGGCGCACCGCGCTGCCCGACGAGCTGCTCGACGCCTCCAGCGCGCACTTCGCGGCGCACGGGCGCCGCAGCCCCTCGATCGACGCGACCGCCGCGTACTACCGCGAGCGGCGCATGGCCGCCGTGGTGTTCACCGTCGACGCCGAGCACGCCACCGGCCGCCCGCCGATCCCGAACGAGGAGGTCGCGGCCGCGTGCGCGCGCAACGCGGACGTCCTCATCCCGTTCGCCAGCGTGGACCCCTGGCGCGGCGCCGCGGCGGTGCGGGCGGTCCGGCGCCTCGCCGCCGACCACGGCGTCCGCGGATTCAAGTTCCACCCCAGCCTCCAGGCGTTCGACCCGTCCGAGCGGCGGTTCTACCCGGTGTACGAGGCCATCGCCGAACTCGGGCTCCCCGCGGTGTTCCACACCGGGCAGACCGGCATAGGCGCCGGGCTCCCCGGCGGCGGCGGCATCCGGCTGAAGTACTCCGATCCGATGCTGCTCGACGGCGTCGCCGCCGACGTCCCGGACCTGACGATCATCCTGGCGCACCCGTCCTTCCCGTGGCAGGAGGAGGCGCTCGCCGTCGCCGTCCACAAGCCCTCGGTCCACATCGACCTGTCCGGGTGGTCGCCGAAGTACTTCCCCCCGCTGCTCGTGCGCTACGCCGACTCGCTGCTCAAGCACAAGGTGCTGTTCGGCTCCGACTACCCCCTGCTCACCCCCGACCGGTGGCTGGCCGACTTCGCGGCGCTCGACCTCAAGGACGAGGTGCGGCCGCTGATCCTCAAGGAGAACGCCGCGCGCCTCCTCGGGCTGGGAACGGGGTGAGGCCTTGCGCGACTTCGGCATCGGATCGTGGACGGCGCGCCGGGCCCGCAAGAGCCCGCACCGGACCGCCGTCATAGGCCCCGGCCGCCGCCTCACCTACGCCGAGCTGCACGAGCGGGTCCACCGCCTCGCCCACGCCCTGCGCACCCTCGGCGTCCGCCGCGGCGACCGGGTCGCCTACCTGGGCCCGAACCACCACACGCTCCTCGAGACGCTCTTCGCCGGCGGCGTCCTCGGCGCGATCGTCGTGCCCCTCAACACCCGCCTCGCCCCGCCGGAGCTCGAGCACTGCCTGGAGGACTCGGGCAGCGCCGTGCTGATCCGCGGCGACGGGGCCGCGGGCACCGCGCGCCGCACGATCGACGTCGGCGACCCCGGCCCGCTCGGCTACGAGGCGCTGCTGGCCGACGCGCCGTCGACCCCGATCGACGAGGCCGTGGCCCTCGACGACCCGTTCGTCATCATGTACACCTCCGGCACCACCGGCCGCCCCAAGGGGGTGCTGCTCACCCACGGCAACCTCACCTGGAACGCGGTCAACGTCCTGGTCGACATGGACCTCGCCCACGACGAGGTCACGCTGTGCGCGGCGCCGCTGTTCCACACCGCGGGCCTGAACATGACCTGCCTGCCGACGCTCCTCAAGGGCGGCACCGTGGTCCTGGAGCCCGCCTTCGACCCCGACCGCGCGCTGCGGCTCGTCGAGGAGCTCCGCGTCACCTACGTGTTCGGCGTCCCGGTCATGTTCGACGCGATCGCCCGCTGCGCGGCCTGGGAGGGCGCCGACCTGTCGAGCCTGCGGCGCCTCACCTGCGGCGGCGCCCCCGTGCCGGCCCCCACCATCGCGGCCTTCCTCGACCGGGGCGTCGTCTTCAGCCAGGGCTACGGCATGACCGAGGCCTCGCCGGGCGTGCTCTTCCTGCCCGCGCAGGACAGCGCCCGCAAGGCCGGGACGGCGGGCGTGCCGCACTTCTTCACCGACGTCGAGGTGGTCGACCCCGGGGCGCGGCCGGTCGCGGCCGGGGAGCGCGGCGAGGTCATCGCGCACGGCCCCAACGTGATGCGCGGGTACTGGGGCCGACCGGAGGAGACCGCGGCCGCCGTCGCGGACGGATGGCTGCGCACCGGGGACATCGCCGTCGCCGACGCCGACGGCTACATCGCCATCGTGGACCGGGCGAAGGACGTGTTCATCTCCGGCGGCGAGAACGTCTCCCCCGCCGAGGTCGAACTGGCGCTGCGCGAGCATCCCGGCGTCGCCGACTGCGCGGTGATCGGCGTCCCCGACGCGGACTGGGGCGAGGTCGGCAAGGCGATCGTCGTCCCGGCCGCCGAGGCCCGCCCGGACGGACCCGCGCTCCTGGCGTTCCTGCGCGGCAGGCTCGCCGGGTACAAGATCCCGAAGACGGTGGTGTTCACCGCCGCGCTCCCCCGCTCCCCCGCGGGCAAGATCATCCGAGACATCCTCAGAAAGGAGCACCGATGAGCCATCGAGCCGACGGCGTCGCGGCGATCGTCGCGCTGGCCGGAACCGACCTCGGCCGCACCGAATGGCGCGTGGTCGACCAGGACCGGGTGCAGCGGTTCGCCGACGCCACCGACGACCACCAGTGGATCCACACCGACCCCCGGCGCGCCGCCGCGGGACCGTTCGGCGCCGCCATCGCCCACGGCTACCTCACGCTCTCGCTGGTCATCCCGATGTTCGGCGAACTCCTGGCGATCGACGGGGTGACCGCGAGCGTCAACTACGGGCTGAACCGGGTGCGCTTCCCGTCCCCGGTGAAGGTCGGCGACCGGATCCGCCTGCACGCCGAGGTGGCCGACGCGACGGAGGTCCGAGGAGGAGCCCAGCTCGGCGTGGACTTCACCGTCGAGATCGAACACGGCGCCAAACCGGCCTGCGTCGCGCAGGCGGTCTACCGCTACTACCGATGACGGCCGGCAGGCGCTCGGCGGCGGGCCGATCGCAGCCGAGGCCCTCGCACGTGGCGGATGCTGCCGGAGTCCTGCTTCACCGGTCGACGACGCCGCCCGTCGATGCGGTGCCGCTCGCCGAAGCCGTCCGATCCGCCCGGAGGCGGCGGGCTCGGTTCGCGGCGCGAAATTCGAGTCGGCCCCGGAGCGCGGCCGAGGGCGGGATAATCGGTGCCGAGCCGAGGAGGGAACGATGATCATCAATGTGGACCGCTCGAGCGTCGCGATGGGCGACGACATCCGGCCGCACGCCGAGACGGTCGATCTGCCAGAGTCGAGCACGATCGCCGAGGCCGTGGCCTATCTGCGGCAGCGGAAGTACCTCGCGCCGATCGCGGGAGGGCGGGCGACGTGGGTCCTGGAGGTGAACGGCAGGCCCGCGGCCGTGATCGCGCAGCAGTGGGCCGAGCCGAAGTTCGCCGTCGACCCGTCCGACACGCTCGGCTCCTTCGGCGGCGAGGTCTCCCTCATGTTCAGGTACCGGGCGCAGATCGACCCCGACGACCTCTACGACACGCTCTCGGGAGGCTGACGGCGGCCAAGGACGGGAACTCGTCACGGATCCCGCGGCGCGGACGCGGCGATGCCCGTGGCGGCGGCGCGGCCGGCGACCGGTCCCGCGCCCCCGGTCCGCAGGACGGCGGTGTCGTCGCGCGGGTCGAGGGGCGGTGAGGCCGGGACCGGCCGCGGCGCCTGCCGCCGAGTCCGGCCACGGTCGCCTCGGCGTCCCGGGAGCGCCGGTCCCCCTCAGGCGGAGTCGCGCCACAGGAGCTTCGAGCGCACCGCCCGGTGGATCGAGGGGACGTCGGCGAAATCGGCGGCGGCGAGCTCGTCGACGATGTCGAGCGTGTGCGAGGCCAGCCCGAGGCGGTCGAGGGCGATCGAGGTCAGCCGCGGGTCGACGGCCTCGCCCAGGGAGAGGCCGTCGACGCCGACGATGCGGACCCGGCCGGGCACGTCGATCCCGTGGGCATGCGCGTGCTGGACCGCGCCGAGCGCCATGAGGTCGTTGAACATCAGGACCGCGTCGGTCTCGGGGTGCGCCTCGAGCAGCCGCGCGAACGCCTGGGCGCCTCCGGCGATGGTCTCCTCGCCCACGACGCCGCCGGCGAGCTGGTCGCCGGCCGCCTGCTCGAACCAGATCCGCCGCAGCGAGGGCGTGTACTCGCCGAGCGCGTTCCGGGAGCTCGTCGAGTCGACCATGCCGAAGCGGCGCGCGCCGCGGGCCCGCAGCGCGGACACCGCCTCGACGACGCCCGACTCGAGGTCGAGCTCGACCGAGTGGACGCCGAGCTCGGTGCCGCGCGATTCGAGTCGCACCACGGGCAGGCCTCCGCTCGCCGCGCGGAGCACCGCGTCGGACCCGGTGAAGTGGCCGACGATGACGTCCACCTGGTTCGTGAGCACGCCTATCGAGTCCTCGGCCCTGCCCTCCGAGGCCGCCATCGCCATCTGCCAGCCGCGCTCGCCGGCGACCGACAGCAGGTCGGCGGCGATCTCGGTGAAGTACGGGTTCCGGAACGACGCGACCACGAGGCCCATCGCATGGGTCTTCTTGCGGTTGACCAGGTTCCTCGCGAAGCGGCTGGGCCGGTAGCCGAGCCGCTCGGCGGTGGCCAGGACCCTGGCCCGCGTGGTCTCGCTGATATCGCTCATGCCGTTCATCGCACGGGTGACGGTCTGGCGCGAGACGCCCGCGGCCGCGGCCACGTCGAGAATCGTCACCCGCTTGGACACGGCTCCTCCTTCGTTCTCACGCGCTCGCGCGGTTCGGCGCCGACCGGTGGTCCGGAGGAGGCTCCCCGCGTCCGAACCGCGGCGGGCCCGTCCCGGCGCTCGTTCTCGGATCGGTTTCGTGAACCTTCACGATACTCACCGACGGCGTGCGGGACAAGCCGCATGCGGCGCGGCGGACGGGATCCGGAGCGCAGGCGGCCCCGTGCGGCCCGGGTGTCCCCGTCCGGCCCGCGGCCCGCTCGGACATACTTGCCGGTATGTCCCGCACAGACGATGTCGTCAACGGCATCAAGCGCATGATCCTCAACGGCGAGCTGGCCCCGGGCGAACGCCTGCCGGTCGAGAAGGAGCTCGCCGCGATGCTCGGCGTCTCCCGCGGCTCGCTGCGCGAAGGGGTCCGGGCGCTGTCGGTGCTCGGCGTCCTCCACACCCGGCGCGGCGACGGCACCTACGTCACCCCCCTCGACCTCTCCCTCCTCCTGGCGCCGGTGGGATTCGTGGTGGAACTCCAGGTGGAGGGGCAGACCAGGCAGGTCCACACGGTGCGGCGCCTCCTGGAGTGCGAGGCCGCCCGCCTCGCGGCCCACAGCATCACCGACGAGGCGCTCGACGAGGCGGAGGCGCTCCTGGAGGAGGCCAGGTCGATCCTCGACAGCGAGCCCGAGCGGCATGAGCGCATCATCGAGATCGACATCGCCTTCCACCGGATCATCGCCGTCCACTCCGACAACCAGGTGCTGGCCGGCATGATCGAGGCGCTCGCCAGCCGCACCGCGCGGGAGCGGCTGTGGCGGAGCCTCCGCGAGGAGGGCGCCGACCGCCGCACCCACGAGGAGCACCTCGCCATCCTGCGGGCCCTCAGAGCCCGCGACTCCCAAGCGGCCGAGGTCCGCATGGCCAACCACCTGCTCGGCGTGGAGGAGTCCCTGGCCCTCGGCGGCGCCGCGACGCTTCCGGACCCGGACCCGGACGCCGACTCGGACGACGCCGACGACTGACCCGAACATCGGTCGAATTGATCAGATCTGATCCGAACGGCCTGTTGATCGATGTTCCCTTTTATCCTTGAACACGCCGTATTCTCATGGACGGATTCTCCGGTGTCACCTTGTCCCGCTCCCCGATCGCAAGAAACATCAGACTTTTAGCCGCCGTGCTCTTGCAACGCCTCTCCGCTGCGGTTAGCTTGTGTATCGGTCCGAGTGCAGCGGCCGACACCCCCGTCGCACCGCGCCTCGCCACCTCCGAGGAGTCCAGTGATGAACGCCGCCGATGAGATCGAGTGGAACCGCCCCGGCCTGCACCTGCGGTTCGCCTACGGCGACGACGGCCCGGTCGAGCTCGTCGCCCTGGCGACCGGGCCCGGCGCCCCCTCCATCGCGGTGCCCTTCCCGATCGTCGAACTCACCACCGGCGGCCGCCGGCGCGAGCGCAACACCCAGATCTACCGCCACACGGTCGCCGGGGTGCGCCTGCGCCACGTCGACCACGAGGCCGACGCGCAGGAGGTGCGGATCCGCCAGCGCGACGAGTCGACCGGGGTCGAGGTCCTCAGCCGGTTCAGGGCGGCCGGGCCGGGACTCCAGATCTCGCACACGGTCCGCAACACCTCCGCTGAGGACGTCGTGCTGACGGCCGTGACCTCGGTGCTCTTGGCGCTCAAGGGAACCGCGTACGACCTGCTGTGGGGGCGGAGCGAATGGCTGGGCGAGGGCCGCTGGAGGCGGCACCCGCTGGCCGACGTCCTCCCGGACCTGAACCTGGACCTCCACCGCCAGGACGGGCGGGGCCGGTTCAAGGTCACCAGTCACGGCTCCTGGTCCAGCGGGGACGTGCTGCCCACCGGGGTGCTCGCGGGATCGGAGGGGCCCTCGGTCGCATGGCAGGTCGAGACGAGCGCGGGCTGGCACTGGGAGCTGTCGCGCCTGCGGGAGGGCGTGGTCCTGGGCGCCCTGGGGCCGACGGACGCCGAGCACCAGTTCGCCGAGCGGCTGGCTCCGGGAACGGCGTTCACGTCGGTGCCCGCGGGCCTGGCCGTGGCCGACGGGGGCCGGGACGCCGCCTTCGCGGCGCTCGCGGACTACCGCCGCGCCATCCGGGTGCGGCGGCCCGTGGACGACCGGCTCCCGGTCGTCTACAACGACTACATGAACACGCTCATGGGCGACCCCTCGACCGAGAAGCTGCTGCCGCTCGTCGAGTCGGCGGCCGCGGCGGGCGCCGAGTACTTCTGCGTCGACGCCGGCTGGTTCGCCGGCCCGCGGGGCTGGTGGCACAGCGCCGGTGAGTGGCGCGAGGCCCCGGGCCGGTTCACCGGCGGGCTCGTGTCGGTCGCCGACGCGATCCGCCGCGCCGGCATGCGGCCGGGCCTGTGGCTCGAACCCGAGGGCGTGGGCGTGGCCTCGCCGGTGGCCGAGCGGCTTCCGGACGAGGCGTTCTTCCAGCGGTTCGGGCAGCGTGTCGTGGAGGGGAACCACTACCAGCTCGACCTGCGCCACCCGGCGGCCCGGGCCCACCTGGACGAGACCGTCGACCGGCTGGTGGACGAGTTCGGCCTCGGGTACTTCAAGCTCGACTACAACGTCGACATCGGGGCGGGGACCGAGGTGGGGGTCGCGGGTGCGGGCGCGGGGCTGCTCGGGCACACGCGCGCGCTCCGGGACTGGCTGCTCGGGGTGCAGGAGCGCCATCCCGCCCTCCTCATCGAGAGCTGCTCGTCCGGGGGGATGCGCATGGACTACGGCCTGCTGTCGGTGGCGCACCTCCAGTCCACCAGCGACCAGCAGGACTTCCTGCTGTACCCGCCGGTCGCGGCGGCGGCGCCGGCGAGCGTCCTGCCCGAGCAGGCGGGGAACTGGGCGTACCCGGCCGCGTCGATGTCCCTGGAGGAGACGGCGTTCGCGATGACGGCGGGCGTCATGGGGCGGATGTACCTCTCGGGGTTCCTGCACGAGCTCGGCGACGAGCGGTCCGCGCTCGTGTCGGAGGCGGTCGCGCTGCACCGGGACCGGCGCGCCGATATCGCCGTGTCGCACCCGGTCTGGCCGCTGGGCCTGCCCGGATGGGACGACGAGGTGATCGCGCTGATGCTCGACGCCGGTCCCGGATCGCTCATGGCGGTCTGGTCCCGGGGCGCCGCGGCGGAGGTCGTCCTCCCCGGGCTGGAGGGCCGGCGGCTGGAGCAGGTGTACCCCGCGGCGCTGCCGGAGTGGAAGGTCCGCGGCGGGAGCGGCGCGCCGGTCATCGAGGTCCCGGCGGGGCCGAGCGCCCGGATCTTCACGGTCAGCGCCGAATGAGCCCGCGGCGGGTGTGCCGCCATGGCGCTCGGCGCACGGGCCCGGGACGGGCTCGAAGCACTCGATCTCGGTGGCCATGAGGTCCACGCTCGGCCCACGGGCCCGGGACGGACTCGGGACGCGAAGTCCCTGCGCAAAGGCCGTTAAAAGCTGAAGGCCGTATACCATCCCCAGCCCCCGCCCACCCAGAAGGGGAACGTAGACCCCGGCTTTGCGCGCGGGTCCGACAGAATCGGGCCCGCGCGCCGCGGATGTCACCCGAAAGGGGACAGGTCGCGTTCTCCGGCAGGGCGTACGGCTCGTCCGTCAACGCCGGCTTCCCGTCCGACGACGTCTCCGCTCGGCGGGCGGCCCGCGCGCGGTCTCAGTGGACGCGGATCTCCTCGATCTCCATGGGCGCCTCGGGGAAGGAGAGTCGCACGGCCAGGGCCGTGCGCGGCTCGAACTCGATGCGCACGAACTGGTCGGCGCCGGGACCGGCCTGGTGGATCGGGGCGAACGTGCGTCCGTCGACCGCGGATTCGAGCAGCCACGGGTACGCGGGCGGCTCGGCGAAGTCGATCTCGATCCTGTTGATCTCATACGGGTATTCGAGGCTGGGCGCGATCCATTCGCCGGGCCCCGTCCCCTCCGCGCGCCAGGCCGCGGGCCCCGGCTCGGTGGCGTTGCCGCCCGGGCGCCCGGGTGCGGCGCTGCTGGCGGCGACGGGGCGGTAGGCCGCCAGCGACATCCAGCCCTTCCCTCGCGGCGGCTCGGTCAGGTACGGCGCGGGCGGCGGGAGGCGGCGCTCGCGGTCGGGCCGGGGCGCTGCCGGGCCGACCGCCGTCAGGACGAGCTCGACGGGGGCGAGGCCCGCCGCGGTGGCCCGAATGCGCTGCGGCCCGGGCGTGTAGGACCGCACCTCGATGGCGCCGGCGCCGTCCCACAGGCTGTGCGTCGCAGCGGAGAGGGCGAAGCTGCGCCCCGAGGGGAGCAGGGCGTCGCCCTCGACCACCGTGAGCAGGACGTCCCGGTCGTCGGCGACGCGGACGCCGTGCTCGTCGAGCATCTCGACCTCGATGCGGGCGTCGGCGGTGCCGTCGGTGGGGATCGTTTCGGTGTCGGTGCGCAGCCGCAGCGCCGCGGCCGTCCCGGGTTCGGGGAAGGCGGGCGGGGCGATCCCGAGCAGCTTCTCGCGGTACCAGTGGTAGGCGCGCTTGGGCCGGCGGAAGTAGTCCGCGAGGCCCTGGAGTCCGGCGCCGGGCGCGATGGTCTTGTAGTGGAAGGCGCACCAGAAGATCTTTCCCGAGCGCCAGGGGTGGTCGGTCTCGACGCCGTGCGCCCACTCCACCTCGTACTCGCCGGGCCCGTTGCCCATGACGCCGTGGTACTCGGTGACGAGGTTGGGGATGCCGGGGTCGAGGTAGAGCTCGGCGCCGTCGCCGTTGTATCCGGCGATGTCGCCGAGGCGGTCGAAGCCCTTGCGCTGCACGCCTCCCACGGCCGCGGGCCGGGTCGGGTCGAGCCGCTTCGCGAGGGCGACGAGCTCGACGGTGAGGGCCTTGGCCTTGGGGATGACGGCGTCGTCGGAGAAGAACGCCTCGTTGCCGATGCTCCAGGTGACGATGCTCGGGTGGTTGCGCTGCGTGCGGATCATCTCGCGCAGGGCCGTGCGCAGGCTCTCCTCGAACTCGGCCTCGTCCGCTTCGTGGACGGGGTAGGCGCTGGCGAACCAGTGGCCTTCGACGTTCTCGCCGCCGGTCCCCCAGAAGTGGAGTTCGGACCAGAACAGCAGGCCCTGGCGGTCGCACTCCTCGGCGAAGTACGGGTGGTGGGGGTAGTGGGAGCCGCGGATGATGTTCATCCCGAGGTCCTTGACCATCGCGATGTCGCGGCGGATCGAGGCGCGGGTGCCGGCGTCGCCCCAGCCGCCGCGGTTCTGGTGGACGTTGGCGCCGTGGAGGTCGAGGTGCTCGCCGTTGAGGAAGAAGCCGCGGTCGGCGGTGAACTCGAACCGGCGGAACCCGAAGGAGGTCGTCTGGGCGTCGCGCACGGCGCCGTCGACGGCGACCGAGGCGGTGAGCTCGTAGAGGTGCGGGTGGTCGGGGTGCCACAGCAGCGGGTCCGTCACGGCCCCTTCGAGTTCGACCACCGCGGTGGACTCCGCCGGAACGGTGCGGCGCACGGGTCCGAGGTGGACGGCCGTGCCGTCCGGGCCGGTGGCGAGCGCGGCGACCACGGCGTCGGCGGGGTCGGGCCCGTCGTTGACGACCTCGACCGAGGCGGCGATCGACGCCGACGCGCGGTCGACCTCCGGGGTCGTGACTCCGACGCCGTGCCAGGCGATGCGGACGCGGTCGGCGACGAGGAGGCCGACGTCGCGGTAGACGCCGCCGTTGAAGCTGTAGTCCCCCGCGCGCGGCGCCAGGCGGGCGTTCCAGCGGTTGTCGACCCGCACGAACACGTCGTTCTCGCCGGCGTGGACGAGGTCGGAGACGTCGACGGTGAAGGGGGTGTAGCCGCCCTCGTGCCGGCCGGCGAGGCGGCCGTTGACGAAGACCTCGCAGATCTGGAAGACGCCCAGGAACTCCAGTGCGATCCACCGGCCGAGCCACGCCTGGTCGATGCCGAGGGCTCGCCGGTAGCAGCCGAATCCGGTGTAGATCCGGGGCTCGCGGAAGTCCGGGAGGCCGAACGAGTGCGGGAGGCCGACGTCGTACCAGTCGGGGTCCGGCGGCGCGGTCTCGGCGCCCGGGTGCTCGCCGTAGTCGAAGGTCCAGTCGGCGTTGACGAATCGCTGTTCGCGGATCATGTGGTCGTGGCCTCTCGGTCGCGGGGGCGGGCCGCCCCAGGATCGGGGGCGGCCCGCGGTTCAGGGCGGTCCGGCCGCTATTTCGAGGCGTCCCAGGCCTCTTGGTAGATCTCGACGTACCGGTCGGCGCCGAGGTCGGTGAGGTTCTGCTGGAACTCGGCCCAGTCCTCGTCGCTGTCGATGTCCCTGACGCCGGTGACGAACTCGGCGCTCGCCTGGACGACGAAGTTCTCCACGTTGGTCTGGATCGTGGCGAGTTCGGTGGCGGTCTCGCCGGTGACGGAGACCTCCCAGTACGGGAACAGCTCGTCGGACTCGTGGCCCTCGTAGGGCACCGTGGCCTCGAACAGGCGGCGCTCGTAGCCCTCAGGGGTGTAGATGTCGGTCGCGGTGACCTGGCTGTTGCGGAACTCGGCGTCGCTGAAGAACTGCGCGATCGGGCCCCAGGAGTTCTGGAGGATCTCCTCGGTGGGCAGCGTGATGGTCTTGAAGTTCGGCTCGAGGGCCTCGTCGAGGGCGACGTCGCCCTCCTCGGGCCGCATCCAGTTCACGCCCTCGATGCCGTACTCCCCCTGGAGGTGGCCGTCGTAGGAGACCATGAAGTCGAGGATCTGCATGAGCTTCTCCTGCTTGGCCTCGCTGGAGCGGTTCGTGATGACGAAGGTCGCCCCGGGGGCGGCGCCCGCGCCGCCGCCGCTCCAGAACGTGTCGCTGCCGTTCGGCCCGGTCAGCGGCGGGACCGCGTCGTACTGCGTGTAGCGTCCGTCCTCCTGGTCGGCGGTGACGAACCAGGGGTGCATGACCCCGACCGCGCCGAGGATGACGCCCTCCGCGCTGGCGCCCTTGGCGGTGAGCGCTTCGCCGTTCTGCGTGAAGGTGCCCTCGTCGATCAGCCCGTCCGCGTAGAGGGAGGCCGCGTAGGAGATCCCGTCGCGCCATTCGTCCCGGGTCGGCTGCAGGGTCACCTGCCCGTTGCGGGTCCCGAGGCTGGCCGGGTTCACGCCCTCGGCGTTCGAGTACATCTCGGCGGTGTAGACGAACGGGTTCAGCAGGTACGACAGGAGCGAGGCGCCGCCCGCTCCGGAGAGGGGGATCTCGTCGGCCTCGCCGTTGCCGTTGGGGTCCTGGGTCTTGAACGCCTCCAGGACCGTCCGCAGCTCGTCGGGCGTGGTGGGCTGCTCCAGGCCCAGGGTGTCGAGCCAGGCGGAGTTCATCCACAGCTTCGAGGGGTAGGAGCAGTGGTAGCAGTCGTTCCAGGCCGGGATGCCCCAGATGCTGCCGTCCGGGGAGGTCGCCAGGTCCTTGAAGCCGGGCTCCTTCTCGAACGCGGCGGTGAGGTTCGGGGTGTCCTCGCCGATGAGGTCGTCGAGCGGGACGATCACGCCCTGGCCGCCGAGCTTCACCAGCTCGTCGGCGCTGAACTGGTCGACCCACGGGATGAGCATGTACGCGTCCGGGTAGTCGCCGCTGGCGAGGGAGATCTGCCGCTTCTCCGCGGCCGCGGTGCCGTCCCAGGTGGTCGTCTCGAACCGGAGGTCCACGTCGAACCGGTCTTCGAGGAGCTTCGTGAACGCGTTGTCCTCCAGGTCCTGTCCCTGTCCGGCGTCCTGGGGGGCGAAGATGGTGATCACGTCGTCCGGAGTGGTCTCCGGTTCCGACGAGCACGCGGCGAGGGCGCCGGCGGACACGGCGAGCGCCGCCGCCGCCGCTGCCGCCCGTGCGGATCTGCTGTTCATCGTTGGCTGCCTTTCGGTGAGGAGTTGCACGGTTCGAGGGGAGGCGCGCCGACCGGTCCCGGCGGCGCGCCGCGGGTCGCGGGTCAGCCCTTGACGGAGCCGAGCATCACGCCCTTCGTGAAGTGCCGGGCCACGAACGGGTAGACGAGCAGGACCGGCACGGTGGAGACGACGATGAGCGAGAACTTCATGAGGTCCGCCATCTGCTCGGCCGCGAGCTGGTCGGCGAGGTTCGTCCCGCCGCTGTTGTTGACGATCAGGATGTCGCGCAGCACCAGTTGCAGCGGATAGAGTTCCTCGCTGCGCAGGTAGATCAGGGCGCTGAAGTAGGAGTTCCACTGCCCGATGCCGTACATGAGCGCGATGACCGCCAGGAGCGGTTTCGACAGCGGCAGGACGACCGACCACAGGAAGCGCAGGTCCGAGGCGCCGTCGAGCTGGGCCGCCTCGTACAGCTCCCCGGGGATCGAGGTGCGGAAGTACGTCATCGCGATGAGGACCTGCCAGGCGGCGATCGCCGACGGCAGGATGATCGCCCAGCGGGTGTCGAGCAGGCCGAGTGCCCGCACGACCATGTAGGTGGGGATGAGGCCGCCGCTGAAGAGCATCGAGAACAGGACGCCTCCGATGAGGACGCGGCGTCCCACGAGGTCGCTGCGCGAGAGCGGGTAGGCGATCATGACGGTGAGGGCGACGCTGACGACCGTCCCGACCCCGGCGTAGAACAGCGAGTTGCCGAAGCCGACGAGGATCGCGCGGTTGGTGAGCACCGCCTCGTATCCGATGAGCGTGAAGTCGACCGGCCACAGGAACACCCGCCCGCCCGACACCGCCGCGGGGCTGGAGAGGGAGCTCGCGACGATGTTGGCCAGCGGGACGAGGACGACGAGCAGGAAGGTGCACAGCAGGAGGTAGACGCCGGCCATGAAGACGCGGTCGACGGGCGTGTCCTGGACCTGCCTGGCGCGGCGGGGCCGGGGGCCGCGGGGTGCGGCGTCCGGCGCGCGCCGCGCGGCCGGGGTCTCGACTGTCATTGCGTGCGCTCCTTTCACCACAGCCCGTTGCCGGTCACGCGCTTGGAGACGGTGTTGACGGCCAGGAGCAGGATGAGGTTGATGGCGGAGTTGAAGAGCCCGACCGCGGTCGCGAGGCTGAAGTCGGCGCTGAGCAGGCCGACCTTGTAGGTGTAGGTCGCGATGATCTCCGAGGTCGAGAGGTTCAGCGGGTTCTGCAGCAGGAAGGCCTTCTCGAAGCCGACCGCCATGATGCTGCCGACGCTCAGGATCATCACCACCACGACCGTGGGCGCGATGCCGGGCAGGTCGACGTGCCAGATCTTGCGCAGGCGGTTGGCGCCGTCGAGGCGGGCGGCCTCGTACAGGCTCGGGTCGATGCCGGCGAGCGCGGCCATGTAGATGATCGCGGAGTACCCGGCGGTCTGCCAGACGTCGCTCCAGACGTAGACGCTCCTGAAGGCGCCGGGGTCGGCCAGGAGGTTCTGCGACATGCCGAAGAAGCCGAGGAGGTCGGACATGAAGCCGATCCGGGGCGAGAAGATCAGGATGAGCATCGAGACGACGATGACCGTCGAGATGAAGTGCGGCGCGTAGGTGACCATCTGGACGGTGCGCTTGAAGAACCGCGCCCGCACCTCGTTGAGGGCCAGGGCGAGGATGACCGGGATGGGGAACCCGGCCAGGAAGCCGTAGAGGCTCAGCAGCAGGGTGTTGCGGATGAGGTCCCAGGCGACGGGGTTGGCGAAGAACCGCTCGAAGTGGTCGAGGCCGGCCCAGGGGCTGCCCCAGATCCCGTCGACCACGTTGTAGTCCTTGAACGCGATCACGTTGTTCGCCATGGGGATGTACTGGAAGATCACGAAGTAGGCGACGGGGAGGACGAGCAGCAGGTAGAGCTGCCAGTGGCGGCGGAGGCTCCGCCTGCGGGTGCGCCGTCGGCGGGCGGCGGTCCGCTCCGCTGCGGCGGCGGTCACCGCCTCGGTCCCTTCCGCCTGGATGCCGAACGGCGGGGCACGGGGTTCAGAACACTCACGCTCGCTCCTTTGCGATCGGGCTTCGTGAATGTTCACGGTAAGTTGGCGTGCTCGCGCCAGTCAAGACTCCGAGACAGAAAAGATCAGATGTTTGCGTTGAGATTCGATACCTGTAGCGGTAAAGAACCGCTCTTTTGTCAGTTTTTATCCATTAGATTCTTAATTTCGTAGGTCATTGATACCATCTTTGCCCATGGAATCGATATCTGTCTATTTACAGGCGGCGGCCGCGCGACTACCCTGAACTCGACATCCTCTTATTTTCGAGGATTATTCCGAACTTTTCGAAGACGAGGTTCCCCATGAAGACACCGCCTCGGAGCCGAAGGCGCACCGCCGCGCTCGCGCTCGCCGTCGCGTTCGCGGCGGCCGCGCTCAGCCCGGCCGCCGACCCGTCGCCCTCCCCGGTACAGGCCGACAACCCGATCATCCAGACGATCTACACCGCCGACCCCGCGCCCCTGGTCCACGACGGACGCGTCTACCTCTACACGGGCCACGACGAGGACGGCTCGACCTGGTTCACCATGAAGGAGTGGCGGGTCTGGTCCTCCGACGACATGGTCAACTGGACCGACCACGGCTCGCCCCTCGACGTCGGCACCTTCGCCTGGGCGCGTCAGGACGCCTGGGCCGGGCAGGCGGTCGAGCGCAACGGCAGGTTCTACTGGTACGTCCCGGTCGTCAACGACGCCACCGGCAGGATGGCGATCGGCGTGGCCGTCGCCGACAGCCCCACCGGGCCCTTCCGCGACGCCATCGGCCGCCCGCTCGTCGAGAACGGCGAGATCGACCCCACGGTCTTCATCGACACCGACGGCCAGGCGTACCTGTACTGGGGCAACCCGAACCTGTGGTACGTGAAGCTCAACGCGGACATGGTGTCCTACAGCGGGAGCGCGACCCGGATCGCGCTCACCGCCCAGGGCTTCGGCGCCCGGCCGGGCGGCACCGACCGGCCGACCCTCTACGAGGAGGGGCCGTGGGTCTACAAGCGCGGCTCCCTGTACTACATGGTGTTCTCCGCGCAGTGCTGCTCGGAGTTCATCGCCTACTCCACGGCCCCGGGCCCCACCGGGCCCTGGACCTACCGGGGCACGATCATGCCCACCCAGGGCGGCAGCTTCACCAACCACGCGGGCGTGATCGACTTCGAGGGGTCCTCGTACTTCTTCTACCACAACGGCGCGCTGCCGGGCGGCGGCGGCTTCACCAGGTCGGTGGCCGTCGAGCGGTTCGCCTACAACGGCGACGGGACCTTCCCGAGGATCGACATGACCACCGCCGGGGCGCCGCAGTCGGGCACCCTCGACCCCTATGCGCGCCAGGAGGCCGAGACGATCGCCTGGCAGTCGGGGGTGGAGACCGAGCCGGCCTCCGAGGGCGGCATGAACGTCGGCTGGATCGAGAACGGCGACTGGATCAAGGTCGAGGGCGTCGCGTTCGGCGCCGGCGCCTCCTCGTTCACGGCGCGGGTGGCCTCGGCGACCGCCGGCGGCACCCTCGAACTCCGGCTCGGCGGCCCGAACGGGACGCGGGTGGGCGCCTGCTCGGTCCCGGGCACCGGAGGCTGGCAGACGTGGACGAGCGTCACCTGCCCGGTCAGCGGCGCGACGGGGACGCAGGACCTGTACCTGCGGTTCACCGGCGGCTCCGGTTATCTGTTCAACGTGGACTGGTGGCGGTGCGCCGTCCGGTAGTGCGCAGCAGCGGGCCTCCCTCCCGGGAGGCCCGCCCACCCGAGTCCGGCGAACCGGACGGCCGCTCAGGCGAAGGACCAGCGCTGCCCCGCCGAGCCGTCGCAGTTCGCGAGCACCACCGCGGTCCCGTTGGCGGTGCCGCCGCCGGCGGTCGCCAGGCACAGCCCGGACTGGACGCCGGTGACGGTGCCGTCGGCGTTCACCTCCCACTGCTGGTTGGCGCCGCCGTGGCAGTCCCAGATGATCGCCCGCGTGCCGGGAGCGGTGCCGGCGCCCTCGGCGTCGAGGCACTTGCCGCCGTAGACGCGGAGCTGCCCGGACGAGGAGTCGTCCCACTGCTGGTTGGCGCCGCCGTGGCAGTCCCAGAGCTGGAGCGCGGCGCCGTTGGCCTGGGACTGGGCCGAGACGTCGAGGCAGCGGTCAGCGGCGGTGTTGCGCACCTGGTCGGTCTCGGCCGGCGGAGCGGAGTCGAACTGGGAGATGAACTGCCAGACCTCGTTCTTGACCCAGCTCCGGGCGCCGCTCTCGCAGCCGGTGCAGCCGTCGACGGGACCCTGCTGATGGCCGCCGTCGAAGGCCGCCCACACGACGGGGAACCCGGAGCGGCACGAGTAGGCGGTGGTGATGTGCCTGCCGCTGCCGGCGGCCGGCTCCTGCGGGCTCTGGGAGGCGCAGCCGTTGTTGGCGACGAACCGGTCGCGCATGGCGCGCGCCTGCGGCATGCTGTCGGTGACGCCCTGGATGCCCATGTACGCCACCGAGCCGGTGCCCCCGTTGCAGCCGCTGACCGGCCCGGGGACGGCGATGGCGATCACCGCGCGGAACACGTCCGGGCGGGCGCACGCGAGGGCGTAGCTGATCGCGCCGCCGTAGCTGAAGCCCAGGGAGAACCGCTGCGACTGGTCGACGCAGAGGTCGGCCTCGATCCGCTGGATCATGGCGTCGAAGAAGGCGACGTCCTGGCCGTTGGTGTCGGGCCAGGCGTTGTTCAGGCCCTGCGGGGCCACGAAGATCGCCGAGCCGCCCGCCAGCGCGTCGAGTCCGTAGTGGGCGTAGACGGCGCCGTCGCTGCCGCCGCCGGCGACGTCGCCGGCGGTGCCGCCCCACCAGTGGTTGCCGAAGATGAGCTTGTGGGGCGTGTCCCGGTCGTACCCGGAGGGGACCTTGAGGATGAAGCTGCGGTTCTGGCCGCCGCTCTGGATGGTGTGGGTCCCGCTGCTGAGGGTCGGGGCCTTGCCGCAGCCGCCGCTGGCGGCGGCGGTCACGTCGGGCGAGGGGGAGGCGGGGGCGTCGGCGGCCTGCGCCGTGGCGGCGCCGGCGGTCGCCAGCACGATCGCGGCCGCCAGGCACGCGAGTGCGGATCTGAATCTCGACATCGGTGGGAACTCCTCGTGTTCAAGCTCGTCGAAGACTGCGCGATGGGGCGGCACCGCGTGAGGGACCCGTTGCGGAGGTGTGGCCGGACGCCGACTGGGATCGCTCCCAGATTCACCGGCGCGGCGGCCGCGCGATGCCTTAAATATTGACATCAGTCTATATAAATTGGATGTGAGAGGTCAAGACGAGGAGGTTTTTCCATCGATGGCGAAATATGTCCGCCCCATCGGGGCGGAAACATCGGATCTGCGTGCCTTGATTCAGCGCGCCAGGCGGTCCGGGTCGCCCTGCTCGCCTCGCCGGACGAGCCACGCGTCCGTGATGTGCGCGAACATGGCCGCCGCCGCGCCCTCGGCGTCGCCGGCGGCGATGCGCTCGCAGACGGCGCGGTGGCCGCGGTTGGAGGCCTCGCACAGGGCCCGCTCCGTCCGTCCCATGTAGCTGGCGGTGTTGACGACCTGGCTCTCCAGCGAGCGGACGACGGCACGGGCGATGCGGTTGCCCGAGGCGCGCATGACGGCGTCGTGGAAGGCCCGGTCGTGCTCGTGGTAGACCTCGGGGTCGCCGACCAGCTCGTCCATGCGGTCGACCAGCTCGCGCATCCGGGCGACCGCGTCGGATCCGGCGGCGCGGGCGGCCGCATGGGCCATGTCGGCTTCGAGCAGGCGCCGGGTGACGACGAGGTCGTCGAGGACCGCCAGCGCCTCGTCCTCGTCGATGACCGCGCCGAGGACGAGCTCGTCGAGCATGTTCCACGAGGTCGAAGGCAGGACGGTGGTGCCCGAGCCCTGCCGGATCTGGACCAGGCCCTTCTCCTGAAGGACCTTCACCGCCTCGCGGACCACGGTGCGGCTCACCGAGAACAGGTCGCACAGGGCGGGTTCGGGGGGCAGCGCGGAGCCGGGAGCGTAGTCGCCGCGGACGATGCGCTGCACGAGTTCGGCGGTGACGGCCCTGGCGAGGTTGGCCGGCCGCCGCGCCCAGCCGGGGGCCGCGGGCTCGCCCGCGGTCGGGCGCTGCGCTGTCGTCATCGGTCCTCCGTCCGCGGCCGCGGCCGGGCCGCGACTCGCGGATCAGTGTACGGCACTCCATTGACGTAAGACGTCATACGAGTTACGTTTACTGGCGTCCTCGAGCCGCACCCCGGCACCCCCACGGAGAGTGATCTGCAATGAAGCGACGAGCACTGTGGTCGACCGCCCTGATCGCGCCCCTGGCGCTGTACGGATGCGGCAGCGCCGCGGCACCGGACTCCTCCGGAGGAGGCGGCGACACCCTCGTGGTCTGGGACTGGAAGTCCGGTGACGCGACCACCGAGTCCTATATCGAGCAGGCGAAGGCCGACTTCGCCGAGCGCCGCCCCGGCGTCGAGGTCGAGTTCGTGGCCCAGCCGTTCGACCAGTACTACAACCTCCTGGGCACCGCGATCCAGTCCGGCGAGGGCCCCGACGTGATGCTCTTCAACGGCGGCGGCCAGCTCCGCGACCGCACCGACGCGCTCGTGCCCCTCGAGGACTACCTCGCCGAGGACATGGAGCGACTGGCCGGATGGGAGGCGTTCTCCGACGGCGGCCACGTCTACGCCGCCCCGGTCACCCTCCAGGGCCACCCGCTCTACTACAACAAGGCCCTCTACGAGCAGGCCGGACTCGACCCCGAGGCCCCCGCCGCCACCTGGGAGGAGTTCCTCGCCGACTGCGCGCAGATCGAGGAGGCCACCGGTGCCGACTGCTTCGCCATGGGCAACAAGGAGGGCTACGGCATCCAGTTCTTCCTCTCCGGTCTCGGTCCGGGCGTGCTCACCGCGCAGGAGTACGACGCCTGGATCGCCGGGGACCGCGACTGGACCTCCCCCGGCGTGAAGCGGATCTTCGAACTGTGGGTCGAGGCCGAGCAGGCCGGGCTCAACAACGACGGCGTCAACTCGACCGCGATGTTCAACGACGAGTTCGCGCTCTTCGACGGCGGCGAGGCCGCCCACGTCATCGGCCTCATGTCCGATGTGGGCCACTGGAAGGAGTTCGGCGAGTTCCTCGACCCCGCGGACGTCGGCGTCATGCCGGCCCCGCTGGTGGACCCCGACGCGACGCCGTTCCTGCCCTACGACGGCGGCATCGGCTACGGCGTCGCGGAGTGGACCGAGGACCCCGAGCTCGCGGCCGACCTGGTCCGCTCGCTCACCTCGACCGCCGCGCTCGAGGCGTTCTACGCCGACGCCGGGGCCATCGCCTCCGACACCACCATCGACGCCTCCGGGGCCGGACCGGCCGCGGCCGCGATCGTGGCCGCGATCCCCACCGGCCGGCCCGCGCTGCATGTGGCGCTGTCGGCCGAGACCCTCGAGCTCATGGGGCGCCTGTCCCAGCAGCTCCTCAGCGGCTCGGCGACCGTCGACGACGCGCTCGGCCAGCTCGCCGCGAGCGACCAGGCGGGCTAGGACATGCCGATCGGAAGCCCGCCGCCCCCGGCCGGCCCCGCCGCGGCGGGGCCGGCCGGGGCGAGCGCACCGGCGGCGGCACCCCGCGCGGCGCGGGGGCCCCGGCGCGGGGCGGGTGGGCGGTTCCCCCGCTCCGAACGCCTCGCCCCCTACCTGCTGGTGGCTCCCGCGGTCCTCGTCATCGCCGTGTTCCGGCTCTACCCGCTCGCGCTCGGCGTCAACTTCTCCTTCACCGGCGACGGCGACCGCAACGGGCGGGCGGTGGGGTGGGACAACTACGCGGCACTGTTCGCCGACCCGCTCTTCATCGCCTCCATGCGGAACGTGGGCCTGCTGGTGCTGCTGCTGCCGGTGGCCGTGGCGATCCCGGGGGCGCTCGCCACGTTCCTGTACCTGCGCGTGCCCGGGCACCGCGTGTACCGGAGCGTCTACTTCTTCCCCGCGGTCCTGTCCCCGGTCATCATCGGCGCGATCTTCAACCTGCTGCTGGCCTTCGACGGCCCCGTGAACGCCCTGCTCGGCGCAGTCGGGGCCGGGCCGGTCGACTGGCTCGGGGACCCCGGCGTCGCCATGTTCGCGGTCGTGGGCGTCCACATCTGGGCCACGTTCGGGATGTCGCTCGTGGTCTTCCTCGCCGGGTTCGCCACGCTGGACGCCTCGCTCATCGACGCGGCGCGCGTCGACGGCGCCTCGCTGCCCGGGGTGGTGCGGCACGTGATCTTCCCCGGGCTCTCGCGCACGATCCAGTTCGTGTTCGTCACCACCATGATCGGGATGCTCACCTCGATGTTCGGGCTGCTGTACGTCATGACCGGCGGCGGCCCGGAGGGCTCGACGTACCTGCCGGAGTACTACATCTGGTTCCAGCAGGGGCAGATGGGCCGCCCGGCCCTCGCCTCCGCCGCCTCCACGGTGCTCTTCGGCTTGATGCTCGTCGTGGGGACGGCCCAGATCGCCGTCCTGCGCCGGGTCGGGAGGGAGGACTGATGACGCCGCTCCGCGCCGGACGGTGGCTGGCCGCGATCCCCATGGCCGCCTTGGCGATCGCCACCGTCTACCCGCTCGTCTTCACCGCGAACGTCGCCATGAAGACGCGGCACGAGTACGTGCTCGACCGCTTCGCCCCGGCCGAAGGACTGCGCTGGGACGCGTTCGCCACCGCTTGGACCAGCGCCGACATGGGCCGCTACCTCGCCAACTCGCTCATCACGGTCACCGGTGCGGTCGCGCTCCTGCTGCTGCTGGGGTCGATGGCCGGGTTCGCACTGAGCCGGTTGCGGTTCCGCGGGTCGCGGCTGCTGTTCCTGGCCTGCCTCTCGGCGCTGTTCATCCCCTTCCAGGTGATCATGGTCCCGCTCGCGCGCACCATGGGGCAGGTCGGGCTCATCGACACCTACCCGGGGCTGATCCTCGCCTACACGGCGCAGTTCCTGCCGTTCACGGTGTTCCTGATGACCGGCTACTACAGCGGCATCCCCTCCGAGATCGTCGACGCCGCGCGCATCGACGGGAACTCGGTGTACGGGGTCTACGGGCGGATCATGCTGCCGCTGGGACGGCCCGCGCTGCTGTCGGTCGGGATCCTCAACGCGCTGTTCTGCTGGAACGACGTGCTCATCGCACTGCTGATGATGCCCTCGGCCGAACACCGCACCCTCATGGTCGGCGTCACCGCGCTCCGCGGCCAGTACTCCGCCGACATCCCGACGTTCGCCGGCGGCGTGCTCATCGCGGCCGTGCCCGTCCTCGTTCTCTACCTGTGCTTCCAGCGCCAGATCACCGCCGGCGTCACCGCCGGGTCGACGAAGGGATGACATGCGGATCACCGGGTACCGCACGCTGACGACCGTTCAGGAGTGGGCGCGCCCCGTCGGAGACGCCAACGGCGTCCTCGCCGACGGCGTGTCCGCCGTCCCGGTCGTCCTGGTGGACACCGACGAGGGGATCACCGGCGTCGGCATGGGATCGCACGCCGGCGTCGCGGACGCCTTCGCGGCCATCGAGGGCGAGGACCCGCGGGGCGTGACCGCGCTGTACGACCGGATGCTCCGGCACGTCTTCAAGTCCGGCCACGGCGGCGCCGTGTTCGGGACCGTGGGGGCGCTGGACACGGCCCTGTGGGACATCAAGGCGCAGGCCGCGAACGAACCGCTCTGGCGCTTCCTGGGCGGGCGCGACCGGGTCGTGCCCGCGTACGCGTCCGGGCTCGACATCGGCCTCGGCGACGACGACCTGGTCGCGACGTACGGCGTCTACGCCGAACGCGGCCTGCGGTCGGCGAAGCTCAAAGGGGGCCTCGACGTCGAGGCGGACCGGCGGCGGCTCGAGCTCGTGCGGGAGGTCCTGGCCGAGGCCGGCGGCGGCGCCCGGCCCGGCCTCATGCTCGACGCGAACGAGACCTGGTCGCGCAAGCAGGCGGTCCGCCACGTGCGCGAGCTCGAGCGCACCGTGGACCTCGCCTGGGTCGAGGAGCCGGTGCGGCGCTGGGACGCCGAGGGCCTGGCGGTCGTCCAGCGCGGCGTCCGCGCCGCGGTGGCGACCGGCGAGAACCTCACCGGACTGGAGCAGTACCGCCCGCTCCTGCGGGCGGGCGCGGTCGACGTCGTCCAGACCGCCGCGGTCGGCGGGGTCACGCACTTCCTGCGGGTCGCCGCGCTCGCGCACGCGCACGACCTGCCGGTGAGCCCGATCGGCAACGTCCCGGTGGGCCTGCTGCACGCCGCGACCGCCGTGCCCAACCACCTCGTCAGCGAACTCCAGGACCTGTGGCCGCCCGTCGGCGTCACCGCCGACCTCGACATCGAGGACGGCGCGTTCGTCCTCGGCGACTCCCCCGGCCTGGGCGTGACGGTCGCCGAGGACCGCGTCGCCGCGCTCGGCCGCCGGCCGGGCCCGGCCGACCCCGCCGGTCCGGGCGTCCGACCCGCGCGCGCCGGACTGCGCCTGCTCGCCACCGCGAGCCCCGAGACCTTCCGATCCCCCGCTCCCCCGACGCAGGCGGACACCGAGGCGCCGCCGGCGCGCCGGGGAGCGCCCGCCGAAGACCGACACCGAACGGAGCCTCGCCGAATCTAGAAAGGACACCGACATGCGGCACGCACCCTCCGGGCGCCTCCGAGCGCCCGCACTCGCGGCGGCACTCCTCCTCGCGGTCACCGGGGCCCTCGCGGGCCCGGGCGCTTCCCCGGCACACGCCCAGACCGAGCACGACCTCTACGTCTCCCCCGCCGGGGACGACGGCGGCTCCGGCACGGCCGGCCGGCCGCTCAGGACCCTGACCGAGGCCCAGACCCGCGCCCGGCAGGCCGCCGCCGCGGGCGACGGCGACGTCACCGTCACCCTCCTCGACGGCACCTACCGGCTCTCCGGTCCGCTCCGGTTCACCGCCGCCGACTCGGGCCGCAACGGGCACACCGTGACCTGGCGGGCCGCCGACGGCGCCGCACCGGTCGTCACCGGGGCCCAGGCGGTCACCGGCTGGGTCCTCGACGACGCCGCCACGGGCGTCTACCGGGCCGACGTCGGCACCGGCTTCGACACCCGCCAGCTCTATGTGGACGGAGTGCCCGCCCAGCGGGCGCGCACCGGCATCGCGCCCTCGGACATGACGCTCACCGCCTCCGGGTTCACACTGAACAACGGGAACTTCGACTACCTCGCGTCCCTGCCGGACCAGCAGCGGATCGAACTCCAGGCGCTCCTGTCGTTCACCAACAGGTTCGCCCCCGTCGAGAGCGTCAGCGGGCGCACGGTGACCATGCAGCAGCCGTCCTGGAACAACAACACGTACGGGTACGACGCGATCCAGAACCCGTTCCGCACCCCGCAGTTCTTCCTGCTCAACTCCAAGCGCTTCCTCGACCAGGCCGGCGAGTGGTACCTCGACACGGCCGCCGGGCGCCTCTACTACAAGCCCCTCGCGGGGCAGAGCATGGCGGCCGCGAAGGTCGAGCTGCCGCGCCTGGAGACGCTCGTGGAGATCGGCGGCACCTACGCGCAGCCGGTCCGCGCGCTCGAGTTCTCCGGTCTCACGTTCACCGGGACCTCGTGGCTCGACCCGGGATCGGGCAACGGGTACGCGAACCAGCAGACCGGGACGTTCATCACCGGGGTGCAGAGCGAGCGGCCGGGCGACGCGTTCACCTCGTGCAGGTCCGGGTGCCGCGGGTTCGAGGCGGCCCGCAACGACTGGGCGCAGACCCCGGCCGCCGTGCAGGTCTCGGCCGCTGACGGGATCACCTTCTCCGGCAACACCTTCCGCAATCTCGGCTCAGTGGGGCTGGGCATCGGCAACGACGCGAACGCGCACAGCACCGGCGTCGGGCTCGGCGCCAGGAACATCCTCGTCACGGGCAACACGTTCACCGCCAGCGCGGGCGGCGGGATCGTCGTCGGCGGGGTCCGCCCCGACGCGCACCACCCCTCGGACTCGCGGATGCTCAACAGCGACATCGAGATCAGCGACAACCGCGTGTACGAGACCGCGCTGGAGTACCTCGACAACGCCGCGATCCTCGGCACCTACGCCACCCGGCTCACCATCGCGCACAACTACGTCTCGGACATGCCCTACAGCGGCATCAACGTCGGGTTCGGCTGGGGCGCCAACGATCCCGGAGGAAGCCCGGAGTACCTGAGCCGGGGGCTGTACGACTTCCAGCCGATCTACCAGACGCCCACGACCTCGCAGGCCGTCCACGTCACCGGCAACCACGTGCGCAACGTGGTGGAGACGCTGTTCGACGCCGGGTGCATCTACTCGCTGTCGGCGCACCCGAACAGCACGATCAGCGGGAACCACTGCGAGAACAGCGGGCAGCTCGGGATGTACTTCGACGAGGGCTCGCGGTACTTCACCCTCTCGGGCAACGTCTTCCGCAACACGTACGGCCAGTGGGCGCACGCCAACAACCAGAACAGCAACCTCACCGGGGACCTGACCGCGACCGGCAACTACACGACCAACCCGGCCATCACCGGGCTCGTGAACGGCCAGCGGGGCAACACCGTCGGCGGCAACACCACGTTCGACGCGAACGCGGTCCCGGCCGCGGCGGCGGCGATCATCGCGGACGCGGGCCCGCGCGACGGCGGCGGGACCACCGCCGGGGCGCTGCGGTCGGTGAGCGCGGGCCGGTGCCTGGACGTGCCCGACCAGACGACCCAGAACGGGACCCAGCTGCAGATCTGGGACTGCTGGACCGGCGCGAACCAGCAGTGGACGTTCACTTCCGCGGGCGAGCTCACCGTGTACGCCGGCGGGGACCGGCGCTGCCTGGACGCGTCGGGCGGCGGGACGGCCAGCGGGACGCTCGCGATCATCTGGTCGTGCCACGGCGGCGCGAACCAGCGGTGGAACCGGAACGCCGACGGCACGATCACCAGCGCCGTCTCGGGGCTGTGCCTCGACGTCTCGGGCGCCGCGACCGCCAACGGCGCCAAGGTGCACCTGTGGACGTGCACCGGCGGGTCGAACCAGCGCTGGACCTGGTCCTGACGCGCGCCTGAGGGGAGCGGCGCGGCCGGTCGGCCGCGCCGCTCCCGCTCAGGCGTGGCGCGACGTGAACGCCGCGGAGAGCCCGACGAGGCGCCCGCGGGCGGGCACGGTCTCGAAGCCGTGCCCGACACCGTCGAAGAGCTGGAGGTCGAGCCGGTCGCCGTAGGCGTCCCGGTAGCCCTCGAGCACGCCGGGCGCGAGCACGAAGTCCTCCGTGCCGACCGCCAGGAGCACCGGCCCGGTGTAGGCGGCCGCGTCGGCGAACGGGTCGATGCCCGCGGCGTCGTCGACGAACGCCCGGTGGATGGGCAGGCCGCCGAAGTCGTCGTAGCCGGACTCGGCGATCGCCGCGGCCCGGCGCCGCGCGCCCTCCCCGTCCATGGCGACGGCGAGGGCGGCCGGGGCCCACAGCACCAGCGACCGGACGGGGCGCAGCGGCGCGGCCAGGGAGGCGGTGAGCGCGCCGAGGCTCATGCCCAGCAGGGAGAGCCGCCCGGCGTCGACCGCCGGGTGCGCGCCGACCGCGTCGAGGGCGGCGACGGCCTGGGCGACCTGGTCGGACACGGTGAGGTCGTCGAAGTCGCCGTCGGAGTCGCCGCAGCCGGCGAAGTCGAACCGGTACGCGGCCACCCCGCTCGCGGCCATCGCCTCGGCCGCGCGGACGAACGTGTACCCGAACTCGGCGCGGTTGCCCCCGAATCCGTGGCAGAGCACGACCGCCGGGACGGGCGCGGCGGTGTCGGGGGGCAGGTGCAGGGCGCCGCGGAGCGTGCGCCCGCGGTGTTCGATGTCGAGGAGTTCCACTGGATCCAATCTGCGGTGTCGGAGGGGGGCGGCGTCAGTCCGCCTGGCGCACCGAGGCGACCGCCCACGGGGCGAGGTCGAGGTCGATGTCGAGGACGCCCTCGCCGGAGGCGGTGAGGGTGAAGCGGTGCAGGGCGTCCGCGACGTCGTGCAGGTGGCGGCTCTGCGCCCGGCTGGGGTTGAGCGGGCTCCCCATCGCGTACCAGGCCTCGGCGGGGTTGCCGTGCTCCCAGTCCAGGACCTCGACGAGGAACACGGTGCCGGGCGCCAGTCCGCCGACGGCGTGCCGGATCCGGCGGGCGGGGCCCTCGTCGGCCAGGGCGCGGGTCTGCTCGTAGGAGTCGGCCGAGCCGACGGCCCGCGTGCCCCGCTCGTCAGGGTAGTTGAAGAACACTCCGGCGACCGCGGAGGTGCGGCTGTCGCGGGTGAGGGCGCCGTGCGGTGTGGACAGCAGCAGCCGGTCGCCGAGCCGCTCGAGCATGGCCATCGCGTGGAAGGTCGGCTTGTGCGCGCCGTCCTCGGTGACGAGGCCGAACCCGCCGTGGAAGGGGCCGATGCCGGCGCCGCCCTCCTCGAACACGTCGGTGAACGCCCAGTAGGAGATGGAGTCGGCGAGCGCGGCGCACTGGAGGTAGGCGCGGGTGATGGCGGTGGCGGCGAAGAGGGTGTCGTGCATGCGGTCGCGCGAGGACGGCGAGGTCGACCACTCGGTGATGTGGACTTCGGCGTCGGGGTAGGCGGAGCCGGCGATGAGTTTGCGCAGGAGGCGCAGGTCGTCGTAGGTGGCGTCGGCGTAGCGGGAGAGGGCGACGCCGTTGCCGTCGGAGCCGAAGGCGTAGTCGGTGGGGTAGAGGTGGGTGGTGACGAAGTCGACCGGGACGTCGCGCTCGGCGCACCAGGTGAGGAACTCCTCGATCCACACCGGCTGCCAGTCGAGGGCGTCGACGTCGGGCGCGGCGGCGGTGGGGTGGGAGGCGGCGCGGTCCTCGGTCTCGCCGCGGTAGCGGTCGTCGGGGACGAAGACGCTGGTGGAGGGGCCGCCGACGCGCAGGTGCGGGTCGATCCGCTTGATCGCCAGCGCGGTCTGCTCGTAGAGTTCGAAGTACTCGGTGCGGGTCCCGGTCCAGAAGTGGGGCACCAGGTTCGGTTCGTTCCAGACCTCGAACCGCCACCGGCGGACCTCGTCGAGGCCGTAGCGGTCGATCCAGTGCTCGACGGTGCGGGTCACGAGCTCGACCCACTTGCCCATGTCCTTGGGCGGACTGCAGTGGGCGCGCCACCAGAAGAGGGTGTCGGTGACGGTGGCGAGCGCCCGCGGCATGAAGCCGAGTTCGACGAAGGGGCGGGCGCCGGTCTCGAGGATGAAGTCGAAGACCTTGTCGACGTAGCCGAAGGTGTGGACGGGCTCCGGGAGCGGGCTGTCGGGGCCGAATCCGCCGCCGTAGCTCTCGCGGTAGACGAACATGTCGTCGTGGAAGAGGCCGTGGAAGCGGAGGTAGCGGAAGCCGAGGGTGTCGACGGCCTCGGTGAACTGGCGCTGCCAGTCGGCGCGGAGGGCCTCGTTGGCGCGTCCGGCGCCGGCGCATTCGCTCCAGACGTGGCGCAGGGGGCTGTCGGTGCCGGGGCGGCCGTCGACGGTGAGCGCGGGGGTCGCGGTTCGGTCGCTGTCCATGTTCTCGTTTCGTTCGCGGTTCGGTGGCGGATCGGGAGGCGCGGCGGGCCGTTGCGGGCGATGGGTGCTCAGGAGGTGGCGCGCCGCCTCGCATGTCTTCAGTTATCGAAAATTTTTCGAAACATATTCGAGCGCTGTCAGGCTAACGTCCTGCCTTTGAGCTGTCAATACGTGTTCAGATCGAAAGCACGATGGCGTTGATCCGCAAGAATGTTCATGATAATGTCGAAATGTTTTCGAAACATCGAAAGAGAGGCCGTCGATGCAGCGTCCCGATGAGGATCGCCGTCGAACCCGTCCCGGGCGCGGCCGGAGGCGCGATGTCCGGGCACGGGCGGCTCGCGGCGGCGCTCGGCCTTCGCGACTCGCCCTGACCGACGAGGGGGCCGTCCGATGAGCGAGGACCCGCGCCTGCGGCGCAACCGCCTCCAGAACCGGTGGACCGAGCGAGCGCAGCGCGAGCGCGATCAGCGGCAGGACGACACCGCTGCGACCGCGGGGGGCGGCATCGGCGGTGAGGCGACCGCTCCCCTGCGCCGCCCGGGGGAGGCGAACCGCCGCCGACCCGAGGAGTGATCCTCCTGCGGCGCTGCCCCCGTTCGCATCGCGATGCTTCGGCGGCTCCTCAGCCCCGGCGGCGCGGGGCCGGAGCGGCGAGCAGCCGCACGCCGGGGGCCGAGGCCGCGAACGGCCCGGGCACGACCTCGTCGCGCGGGAGACCGGTGATGTCCGCGCTCAGGTCCAGATCGGACCCGTCCGGGTTGGTGTAGCCCATCTCGGCCTGGTAGCTCGTCCCGAGGCGCGCGGTCGTCACCGGGGCGACGGCGAAGGCGGCGCCGGCCACCTCGACGCGGACGGTGCCGGCCGCGGCGTCGTGCACCTCGACGCGCACCGGTGACGCGCCTACGACACGGGGCTGCGGTTCCGCGCGGAACGGCTCGGCGCCGTCCGCGTACAGGTTGCCTTCGACCCGGACCGGCAGGCGCGGCCCGGCCAGCGCGCTGCCGTCCTCGTTCGGGTACTCCTCCGGCGTCGGACATGCGTCGTACTGCGAGGTCCCCACCGGGGTCGGCACGAAGGCGGCCTGGCCGGGCACGCCGTCGATGTCGATCGCGCCGGACCAGAAGCTCGCGAGCGCCGGCTCCGCCTGCGGTTCGGCGCGTTCCCCGCGGTCGCCGACGAAGACGTTGTTGTAGAACCGGTTGTCGCCGCCGAGGATGTTCGAGACGCCGTGGACGGCCGTGGAGTGCGGCAGGTGGTAGGGGGTGTACCGCTGGTGCTCGGTGCAGCTCGCGATGCGGCCCGCGAAGTAGTTGTGCACGTAGGCGCCGCCGGTGGACATGTCCTTGACCGCCCACGGGGAGAGGAACAGGTTCGAGTCCACGAGGTACGGGCCGTGGCAGACCTCGACCATGAAGTCCTCGGCGGTGGAGGCGTAGAAGACGTTGCGCCGCACCAGGGTGCCTTGGGCCTGCCAGTCCAGCCACAGGGCTCGATGCGTGTGGTGGATGGTGTTCCCGCTGATCACGGTGTCGATGGCGGCGTGCAGTTTGATGCCGGCCACCTCGGCGCCGTGCCACTGCCGCTTCACGTGGACGCGGGAGATGTGGTTGTCGGCGATGGTCGAGAACGCCGCGCCGAGATGCCCGACGATGCCCGCCTGCTCGCAGTCCCGGATCGTGTTGCGGCGCACCGTGTGGGAGCCGACGTGGTCCCGGTGCCACGGGTGCGGCTCGCCGGCGTCGGGGCCGCGCAGGGCCAGCGCCCGCTGGATCACCTCGCGTTCGCGCTGCGTGCCGCCCTTGGCGCCCTTCGATCCCGAGGTCCACTCGTTCTGTCCGGTGCTGGCCTCCTTGCCGAGGGAGACGCCGACGTTCTTCGAGTCGGTGATCGTGTTGTCCTCGATCACCCAGCCCTTGGACCAGTGCGGGCCGATCAGGCCCTCCTGCATCGCGGTGGGCGGCGCCCACTGCGTGGCGGCCTTGGTCAGCGTGAAGCCGCGCACCGCGAGGTGGTCGACGCCCGTGGCCTCGGGCCAGAAGACGAACTTGCGGACGTTGATCTCGATCTCGTGCGCGGCCGGGTCGGCGCCCCCGAAGTTGGCCCAGATCGTCGTGGCGTCGTCGCCCGCCTCGCAGTACCACGTCAGCAGGGAGCCCGCCTGGTCGAACGAGTCCTCGGTGACCGCGGGGCGTTCGACGCCGCCCAGGGTCGGCGACTCGTACATGGACTTGCCGTCGAGGTACACCTCGCCGGTGTGCCAGGTGTTGACCTGGTCGAAGAACCAGTCCCCGCCGATGCGCTCGGTGTACGGGTTGCGGTCCCCGAACAGGGTGTTCGGCACCGTCGCCGTCCAGACGGCGGCCGAGCCGGGATGGGGGCGCCAGTCGGCGATCACCTCGGCGCCGGAGATCGTGACCGGCTCGTAGCGGCCCTCCGCGTCCAGCGCGGCCTGGTAGGTGATCGGCGCGGCGGCCGTGCCGCCGCGGGGCGGATTCACCCACTCGCGGTACACGCCCGCGTGCACGACGACGGTGTCCCCCGGTTGCGCCAGCGCCGCGGCCGCACCGATGCTGAGCAGCGGGGCCTCGGGGGTGCCGGCGGCGGTATCGGATCCGGACTTCGCGACATGCAGTTCCACAACGCAAACCTTAGCCGCCGGCCCGCGCGGTCCTCCCGGGTGAACGCCGTCGAGCAGTCCTCCGGCGGGGAGCGGGCTCCAGGGCCGGTTCACGAAGGCGCTCCCGGCCGGCTCGGGGCGGGACAGGCCCTGTCCACGTCGCCTCTCGACCTCGCAGCCGCCTTCCGCGCGCGCTCCGCGGACGGGTATGCGGCCCGCCCGGCGACCGAGGGACGTGCCCCGGCGGTGGAACGGATCGAGTGCTCCAACATCAGGAGGAGAACGCGGTCGCGCCGTTCCCCGCACCGGGTCCGCGTTCAGCCGGGCGATTCGGCGGTGTCGGCCTCGACCGCCCGGTCGGCGTGCTCCTCCGCCGCCGCGCGGCGCCCTTCCGCGCGGGCCTGCGCGAGCTTCTCCTCCAGCCGCACGCGCGACCTGCGGCGCCCCCACAGGCCCGACCAGACGAGTAGGGCGACGCCCGCCAGCGCGATCAGCTGCGGGAACGGGACGGCCCAGACGCCGACGTCGGCGGTCGCGGCGTCGACCGAGGTGCCGTCGCCGTCGCCGACCACGGCCGGCGTCACTTCGAGGGACGCGGGCACGAACACGAGCGGCCACACGTCTTCCACTGCGACCGTGAAGGTCCGCTGCTCCCCCGGCAGGAGTTCCTGGTCGATCTCGTCCGCTCGGGGGAACGCGACCTCCCGGCCGCCGACCGTGACGGCCCCGGTCACCGTGAGCCGCGTGTTGCCGGTGTTCACCACGTCGAAGGTCACCTGCGCTACTCCGGGGGCCAGCGGGTTCCACGAGAGGTCGTAGGAGGAGGCCACGGCCTCCAGTGCGGCCGCGGGCGCCAGTTCCCCCGTCACGCGGGTCATGACGCGAAAGCCGACCCGGGACTCCACGCCGATGGTCGCCCCGTCCGAGCCGACCTGCTGCGACAGGACCGAGGCGGCCACGCCCGCCGCGTGGTCGCCCGGGGTCGCGTTCTCCGGCACCGTCGTCGTGAACGGGACGACGGCGGTCTCGTCCGGGCCGACCGTGACCTCGTCCTGCACCTCGATCCACAGTCCCGCGTCCACCGAGGGCTGATCGGAGGGCAGCATGCCGAACCGGCCGTTGTCCCCGAAGTAGCCGTCCGCGGCGGAGAGGCGGAACGTCACCTCCTGATCGGACAGGTTGTGGATCGCCATGTGCTCGGTCGCGGTCTCGCCCGGGTCGAGTTCCTGCTCGACCCAGGCCCGGCCGTCCTCACCCGAATCGTCGGCCGGTCGGACCGACCACGTCACCGTGCCCGCGTCCCCGCCGTTCGACTGCGCGGCGGCGGGCCCGGCGGGGACCGCCATGAGCGGCAGGGACACTGCGGCGAGGAGAGCGGCGCGAACCGCGCCGCCACTGGTTGCGGAAGCCATCGTCGGCCTTTCGGGGGGTCGGATGCGGGGTCCCGGAGCGCACGGCCGGTGGGCGGACACGGCTCGGTGCCCGCCCGGTCGGCCTCACTCGAACAGGGAGAGGGTGAGGGTGGAGGTGTAGGTGCCGGGCTCGACCTCGGCGGGGACCTGGAGCGTCAGGTTCGCGCTGGCCTCCCACGATCCGATCGCCTCCTCGCTGGTGAGCGCCATGGCGAGCAGTTCGCGGCCCTGGAGGCCCACGTTGTTCGGGTCTTCCTCCGTCTCCAGGGCAGGGGCGACGTCGGGGCCGACCGCGACGGCGCCGGACCCGTCGTCGACCAGGGTGGGCGACCAGCCCAGGTTCTCCGCCCCGATCGGCTCCTGGCCCGCGTCGCCGGTGAAGCTCGACGCCGTGCCCTCGACCCACCAGAACGCGCCGTCGGGGATCTCGTCCGCCGACCGCGTGTCGGTGACGGTGACCGTCGGCAGCGCGCCGGTGAACTGTCGGATCGTCGCCGTCGAGCCGTCCTCGACGAGGGTCGCGGTCGTCCCGTCGACCGACATCGCGAGCACGCCCTCCTCGATGTCGTCGATCGTGACGTTCACATCCACATCGGAGCCGGAGCCGACCTGGTCCTGCGCGAACGCCGCACCCGCGACGCCCGCGAGCATGGCGCCGCCGGCCGCGGCCACCGAGACCCGTTTGACCATTCCACGATTCATGAGTGAGTCCTCTTCTCAGTCCGTCCGGGGGCGACCGTCGCCCTCCGGACCGGACGACGCGCGTCGTCCGGGGTGCCCCGCCGGCCCAGCGTCCGGCGCGGTGCGGGCGGCGGGCGCCGGCCGCCGCCCCGGGTGCCTCAGCCGCAGTCCGACGCGGGGAAGGCGGCTTCCCGCTCTGCGGTCGCGCCGTCCGCGTCCGTCGCGGTCACGCTCACGGTGCCCGCGGCGGTCTGCGCCGCGCGGGTGGTGAACGCGGACGACGACGCGCCTCCGGCGGCCAGTGCGGTGACCGTCTTGTCGCCGTAGGGGGTCGACACGACGAGCGAGACGGGCCCGTCGTGGTCGTTGCGGACCGAGACCGTCAGCACGGCCCTGCCCGCGACGCAGCGAGACTCCGCCGTCACCGTGATCTGCGGTCCCGAGGGGGGCACGGGCTGCGGCGAGACGCCGGTGAGCGTCGGGACGACGGGCTGGAAGAGGCCGTCCTCGCCGATCTCGAGCGCGTCGACGGTGGTCTCGCGGTGGGTCCCGTCGCCGCCCGAGAGGGCGAAGCGGTGGTAGGCGATGTACCAGTCGTCCGTGCCGGGCACGTTGATGATCGAACTGTGGCCCGTGCCCTTGATGCCGAGGGACGTGTCCTTCTGGAGGATGACCCCGCGGTAGGTCCAGGGCCCGTCGATGCTCGTCGCCGTCGCGTAGCCGACGCGGTAGTCCTCGGAGCCGGTGTCGTCGATGGAGTACGTCAGGTGGTACAGGCCCTCGCGGTAGTTGAGGAAGAGACCCTCGCGGAAGTCGGTGAGGCCGGAGATCCGCTCGTAGGTGCCGGCCTTGATCGACACCATGTCGTCGTTCAGCTCCGCGATGACCGGGCCGTTGGCGGCGCTGCCGTTGCCCCAGGCGAGGTAGTACCTCCCCGACACGGGGTCGTGGAAGGCCGCGGGGTCGATCGCCTGACCGGAGGTGACGGCCTCGTCGTTGAGGATCATCGCCTCCGGTTGGGCGGTGAACGGGCCCTCGGGGCCGTCGGCGACCGCGACGCCGATGGTCTTGCGGTTCAGCGCGGTGTTGTGGCCGCTGAAGTAGAAGTAGTACTTCCCGTCGCGCTCGATGATCGTCGGCGCCCACGCGTTGCCGCTCGCCCAGGGGACGTCGCCGTTCGCGCCGTCCAGGGTGAGGACGGGCTCCTCGGAGCGCGTCCAGTCGACGAGGTCCTTCGAGGACCAGACGTAGAAGTCCTTGCCGCCCCAGCCGGGGTACCCGTCGGTGGTCGCGTAGAGGTAGTAGGTGTCGCCGAACACGGCGATGTTGGGGTCGGCGTAGAGGCCGGGCAGCACGGGGGTGTTCACGATCTGGGCGGAGAACGTCCAGGTCGTGGTCGCCCCTGCGGCCGTGACCGCGTACTCGACGGGTGCGGACAGGTCCACGGTGGTGCCCGGGGCGGGTGATGCGGTGGCGCCCGTGGCGGTGGTGAAGGTCGGGGCGAGCGCCGAGACGTCGGTGCCCTCGACGACGGGGAATACGACGGTGTGCGCCTCCGTGTCGACGAGGGGCCTCGTCGCGAGCGCGTCGGGGTCGGTGAGGGACACGTCGGTGACCGCGCCCGGCGCGCCCGCCATGTCGAGGACCTCGGCCGGGCTCAGGGCGCGGTCGTAGACCGCGAACGACCGGAACTTGCCCTTGAAGCGCCCGTCCTGTTCGTAGAGGGAGCGGCCGAGGTAGTTCGCCCAGGTCTCGCCGCCGGAGATGTCGCCGGGGTCGACGGTGACGCCGTCCTCCGCGGCGACGAGCACGCCGTCGAGGTAGAGGCGGGCCGTGTCGCCTTGGAGCGTGTAGGTGAGGTGGGCCCAGCGCCCGCGCGGGAGCGCCGAACCGGAGCCGGCCGTCTGCTCGGCGGTGTACGTGCTCGCGGTGATGCTGGTGCGGTAGGAGCCGTCGCCGGTGGTGAACAGGTAGCCGCGGCCGCTGCCGGCGGCGTCGGTGTTGCCGAGGCCCCAGATGAAGTAGTTGCCGGACTGGGCGGGGTCGACCCACACGTCGGCGTCGACGGAGATGTCGGTGAGCCCGGCCATGAGGTCGTCGGGCAGGTCCACGTGGTCGTCGGTGCCGTCGAAGACGAGCGCGCCGTCGGACCAGGCGGCGCCGTCGATCGTCGCGTCGCGGCCGTTCCCGGAGGCGTCGGTGAGGGTGGTGCCGGAGCCGTCGGTGAAGTCGTAGCGCACGACCTCGCCGTCCTCGTTGGAGGAGATCGGGGGGCGGCCCTCGTAGAGGCCCGCGAGTTCGTCGGCGGTCACGGGGATGACGGTGCCGTGGCGCGGGCTGGCGGGGAGGTCGTAGTCCTCCGCGACGGTCCAGCCGCCGGACGCGATGTCGTCGGTGGTCAGCGGGATGTAGCCGCGGCCGCCGTACTCGTCGACGAAGAGGTAGTGCCTGCCGCCGCCGTTGACGTCGCCGGGGTTGGCCTGGAAGACCGAGGGGCCTTCGACGGCGCTCGTGCCGGCGTCGCGGCCGATGCAGGAGTCGATCGCGGTCCACTCGTCGAGCGGGGCGCGCAGCGAGGTCGAGGACTCCTGGATGATGTCGGAGCAGCCGGTGGTCCCGGCGCCCTCGTCCTTGGTGAAGCGGTGGTAGACGCCGTCGTCCAGGATGACCGTGGAGTCGATGCGGGACATGCCGTCCTGCCAGATCCGCGGTTCGCTGAAGGTGACGAAGTCGCGGGTCGTCGCGTACATCATGCGGTTGTAAGTGCTCGCGGTGTGGGCCGGGTCGTCCTCTTCGTACAGTTTGGACGCCCAGAAGACGACGTAGGCGCCCAGGTCGGTGTCGTAGTACGCCTCCGGGGCCCAGGTGTTGCCGGCGGTCTCGGGCGAAACGAGCACGTGCCGCTGCGCCGACCAGTTCACGAGGTCGTGGGACTCCCACACCTCGAGGTACCGGCTGCCCTGGCGCTGGGAGGTGTCCCAGGAGGTGCCCGAGCCGATGGAGAGGTCGGTCGCGATGAGGTAGAACGTGTCGCCCTCGGGCGAGCGGATGATGAACGGGTCGCGCAGTCCCTGCTCGCCGTACTGCGAGGACAGGACGGGCAGGCCGCCGTTCAGCTCGTTCCAGGCGAGGGCGTTGTTGCCCTCGCTGGCGGCGAAGTGGACGTTCTCGCCCGCGACGGTGTTGCCGGTGAAGTAGGCGAAGGCGTAGCCCTCGTACTCGGCCTGCTCGCGGGCGGCGCGGACGGTGATCGGGAACTCGCGGGACAGGCCGCCGACGCTCGCGGTGAGGACGGCGTCCTGGTCGGCGGCACCGCGGGTGACCACGCCGGGGGCGGTGTCGCCGTCGGCCTCGGTCGACACGACGCCTTCGGGGGAGGCGGTCCAGGCGATGGCGCTGCCGGTGACGGCGCCGGTCTGGGGCAGGTCGATGTTGCCGCGGACGTCGTTCGCGTTCGGGATGGCGATGGCGTCGAGGTCGGCCTGGTAGTCGGCGTCGCTCGTGGCGGAGACGGTGGCGGTGAACTCGCGCGCGGCGGTCGCCGAGCCCTTGGCGGCCGTGGCGGTGAGGGTGACCTCGGCGGTGCCGCTCGCGGGCCGGGTGACGTGTCCGGTGTCGGAGATGACGTCCTCGTCGCCGCTGGCCCAGGTGATCCGGGAGCCGTTGGGGGCCGCGGTCGGGAGTGCGAGGTCGGCGGTGACGCCGGAGAGGTCGCCGAGGTCGATCGTGTCGAGGTCGCGTTGGACCTTCACGGCGTCGGACGGCTGGAGGTCCGCGACCTCGGCGGCTGACAGGGCCGTGTCGTAGATGCGGAAGTCGCGGACGCTGCCCGCGAGGTGCTTGTCGGCGGCGTAGTTCGAGCGTCCGATGTAGTTGGCGGTGGTGGTGCCGCCGCCGATCTGGCCGGGGGTGGTGGTGACGCCGGTGTTCTGCGCGACCTGGACGCCGTCGAGGTAGAGCGTGGCGGTGTCCGTCGCGTCGTCGAGCGTGTAGGTGATCGTCTTCCACACGCCGCGTGCGAGGTTCGCGCCGCTGGTGGTGTTCTGCTCGCCCGACCAGTTGCCGGTGGTGATGGCGGTGCGGTAGGCGTCGCCGGTCGAGAAGAGGTAGCCGGTGCCGGAGCTCGACGTGGCGGGGTTGCCGAGGCCGTAGACGAAGTAGGGCGTGCCCTGCTCGGCGCGGACGAGGACCTCGGTGCTCACGGTGATCGAGGTGAGGCCGGCGAGGAGGTCGTTCGGGAGCTTCACGTGGTCGTCGGCGCCGTCGAGGCGGATGCCCTCGCCGCCGGTGAGGGTCGCGCCGCCCGCGATGACGGCGTCGTGGCCGTGGCCGGAGCCGTCGGCGGCGATCGTGCCGGTCGTCTCGTCGAGGGCGTAGTGCGCGATGAGGTGATCGTCGGCCGCGGCCAGGGCCCAGTCGGCGCCGGTGACCGCGAGGCCGAGTGCCGTTGCGGCGGTGAGGGAGCGGAGCGTGAACCGGCTCGCGCGGGTTGAGGCGACCATGCGCTCTCCTTCGAGGGGAAGCGGCAACACCTTTGTTACCGGTATCAGAGTGTATCGGGGCGGGGGTGGGGGGACAAGGGTGCGGCCCGGCGGGGGCCGGGCCGCACGGGTCAGCCGCAGGCGGCGGCGGGGTAGGCGGCCTCGACGGCGGCGCCGTCCGCAGTGGCGGTGACCGTTCCGGCGGGGACGGCGGTCAGCCGCGTGGTGAACGCGACGGAGGAGGCCGCTCCGGGTTCGAGGCCGGTGACGGTCTTCGTTCCGAAGTCGGACGACAGCGTGATGTCCACAGCGGCGTCTCCGGTGTTGGTGGTCGTGACGGTCACGACCGCCTTGCCGGCGACGCATCGCACGGACGCGGCGGCCGTGAGCGGAGCGGTGACCGTGACCGTGGCCGTGACGGGGGCGCGGGAATCGTCCTGCGCGATGCCGGCGACGGTGAAGGTCCCCGGCTGCTCGTACTGCGCCGGGTCGATCGCGTCCCACGCGACCGCGACGTCCTCTACGGACCCGTCGGCCTTGGTGAGCCGCGCGCCGGGCAGGACCGGGGCCGTGCCCGCGGGGGTGGTGACGGCGATCGGATCGGCCGAGGCGACGGCGAGGTCCGGCGCGAAGGCCGCGAGCACGGCCTCGTACTCGGCTCGCGTCACGGGGACGACGGTGCCGTGGCGGGGCTTGCCGCCGTCGGCGTTCTCCGGCAGCTGCTCGCGCAGCTCGGCGCCGACCGGCTCCCACGCGTTCCCGTCGGCGATGTCGTCGGTGGCGAACGGGATGTAGTGGTCCGGGCCGCCGTGGTACGAGGGCTGGTCGATGAAGAGGTACCACTCGTAGCCGTTGACGTCGCCCTCGTTGGCGGGGAAGACGCTCGGGCCCTCGCCCTGCGTGAAGGCGCCGCCCGGCTCGCCGTTGGGGAGGCCGGTGGCGACCTGGTCCTTCACGAGGGTCCACTCGTCGGCGTGGCCGGTGGCGCCGGGCAGGGCGCCGGTCACGGTGGACAGGAGGTCGTCCGAGCGCTCTTGGCGGATCGTCATCGTGGCCTCGTCCTTGATGAACCGGTAGTACGTGTCGTCGACCTGCGCGATGGTCGCGTCGATGGTGCCGCGGCCGGTGCCGCGCTTGACGTCGACCCACGGCCGCGCCTCGGAGAACGTGGTGAAGTCGTCGGTCGTCGCGTACATCATGCGGTTGTAGGTGACCGCGGTGCGGTCCGCCGGGTCGGTCGTGTCGTACAGGTTCGAGGCCCAGTAGACGACGTAGGTGTCGAGCTCCTCGTCCCAGTACGCCTCGGGCGCCCAGGTGTTGCCCGCGTAGTCGCCGGAGACCTTGACGTGGCGCTGCTCGGACCAGTTGACGAGGTCGTTGGACTCCCACACCTCGATGTGGAGCGACCCGCTGCGCTGCGCGGTGTCGAAGCCGCCCGCCAGGCCGTCCACTTTGAGGTCGGTGGCGAGCATGTAGAAGCGGTCGCCTTCGGCGGAGCGGATGATGAACGGGTCGCGCAGTCCCTGAGTGCCCTGGGTCGAGGTGAACAGGGGCCGCCCGTCGTTGAGGGTGTTCCAGCTCAGGGCGTCGTTGCCGCGCGAGGCCGCGAGGCTCACCCGCTCGGCGCCGTCGCCCTCGCCGGTGAAGAACGCCCAGACGTACGCCTCCTCCTCGGCCCCGGCGGCGGGCATGGGCTGGAGGACCAGCTCGAAGTCGCGGGTGCGGACGGCGTCGCCGATGCGGGCCGTCGCGGTGGCGGTGACGGACACGGGGTCCCCGCCCGCGGCGGGGCGGTCGACGACGAGGGTCAGGGTGCCCTCGGCGGCGCCGTCGCGGAGGGTCGCGGGCGCCGTCGCGGGAACGGTCCACTCGATGGCCGCGCCGTTGGCGCCGCTCGCGGGCACGGTGAGGTTGGTGCGCACGTCGTCGGCGTTGGGGATCGCGATCGCGGCGAGGTCGGCGTCCGCCTTCTCGGTGTCGGTGAGGTCTTCGGGGACGGTCACGGTGTAGGCCCGGGTGCGGGAGTCGCCCGCGGCCGTGAAGGTCGCGGTCAGGGTGACGACGGCGTCGCCGGAGCCGGGGGACGGCCGGGTCACGGCCGCGGCGCCGCCGTCGATCGTGACCGCGTCGCCGTCGGAGGCCCAGGCGATGGTCGCGCCGTAGGCGGTCGTCGGCAGCGTGAAGTCCTCGGTCGCGGTGGGCTGCACCGAGACGGCGTCGACGGCGCGGTCGAGGGCGCCTTCGGCGTAGAGCGCCTGGGCCGCGGCGGCGTCGAGGGCCTCGCCGTAGACCGCGAAGTCGTCGAAGTCGCCGGCGAAGTAGGGGTCCTGGTAGGTGGAGCGGCCGAGGTAGGCGACGAGGTCCGCGCCGAAGTCGGCGACGTCGCGGGCGATGGCGTGCTCGGTGGTCTTGACGCCGTTGACGTAGAGGGTGAGCAGGCCGTTCGTGCCGTCGACGACCGTGGTGTAGAGCGCGGTCCCGGCGGGGGTCCGCGCACCGGCGGTCGGCGTTCCCGTCGCGCCCGCACCGGTCTCGGTGCCCCACGGGGCCGAGGCGTCCACGGTGTTCGTGACGACGGATTTGACGTGGCCGCTCGGGTTGGAGGGGTTGAGCAGCCAGTAGCCGCTGGAGTAGGACGCGCCCGGGGCGACGGGGGCGCCGATGAAGGCGGCCGCGACGTTGGCGGCCCCGGAGCGGTCGGCGACCCAGGCGGAGACGGTGAGGTCCTGGAGTCCGACGAGGTCCGCGGTGGGGATCTCGACGTACGCGGCGGTGCTCGCGGCCGAGCCGCCCGGCAGCGAGAGCACGCCGTTCGCGAACGTCGCGCCGGACTGGCGGAGCACGCCGTCGTTGCCGTTGCCGGACTCGTCGGTGATCGCGGTGCCGCCTGCGGGGGCCTGGTCGAAGGAGTAGTGGATCAGCGGGGCCGCGTCGGCGGCGTGCGCGGGGGCGGCCGTGACGGCCAGGCCCAGGGCCAGCGCGGCGGTGGCGCCGGCGGCGGCGAGACGGTTCTGCAAGGGGCTGCCTCTCGTCGTTGAGACGGGCGGGATCGTTCGGAGGGGTCCGCCCGCGCCTCGGAGAACCGGGTGGTCCGAGGCGCGGGCGGCGCGGCTACTCGCGCCGGCGGGCGAGGACCGCGCGCTGGAGGAGGACGAACACGAGGAGGATGCCGCCGGTGATGATCGTGGTCGCCTCGGGCGGGATGCCGCCGTCGCGGGTGATGAGGACGTTCATGAGCCCCAGGACGAGCGCGCCCACGACCGAGCCGAGGACGAAGCCGGCGCCGCCGGTGAGGAGGGTGCCGCCGATGACGGTCGCGGCGATGGCGTCGAGCTCCCAGCCGATGCCGGTGATGTTCTGGGCGCTGCCGAGGCGGGCGGTGTAGACGACCGCGGCCAGGCCCGCGAGGGTGCCGCTGATGATGTAGACCCACATCTTCGTCGCCGGGACGGGGAGGCCCATGAGGGCCGCGGACTGCTCGGAGCCGCCGATGGCGTAGACGGTGCGACCGGTGCGGGTGCGGTGGAGGACGAAGAACGCCGCCGCGACCACCACGGCCGCGATGATCACGCCGGGGGTGATGGCGACGTCGTTGACCTTCGGCCCGTCGTAGAGCTTGATCTGCGTGCCGAGCTCGCGCACGGGCGAGTCGTCGGCGAGGCGCTCGGGGACGGTGCTGAGGATCGAGGCGAGGCCGCGCCCGAGGAACATCATCGCGAGGGTGGCGATGAAGGGCTGCACGTGGAAGTACTGGATGAGCACGCCCGAGGCGGCGCCGAACGCGGTGCCGATGAGGACCATGAGGCCCATGGCGAGCCACGGGTCCCAGCCGGCGTTCATGAGCATGACGCCCGCGACGCTGCTGAAGGCGATGACCGCGCCGACCGAGAGGTCGATGCCGCCGGTGAGGATCACGAACGTCAGGCCCACGGCGAGGATGATGAGGTGGGCGTTGTTGATGAGCAGGTTGGACAGCGTGTTGAACTGCACGATCCGCCCGTACGCGGCCTCGCCGTAGACGATCATGCCGATGAAGATGGTGACGGCGGCCGCGGTGGGCAGGGTGTCCAGGTGGAGGGACAGTCGCTTGGCGAGGGCGCGGGCGCCCCTGGCCTCGCTGGGGGGTGCGGTGAGGGTGCTCATGCGGCCACGGCCTCTCGCTCGGCCGGGCGGGCGGTCGCCGCCCGGCGCTGACGGAACGCGCGCCGCACCCGCTCGGATTGGAGCAGGCAGAGCACGACGATGACGACGGCCTTGAAGGCCGGGGTCGCGGACGACGAGACGCCGAGGAAGACGACCGTCTTGTCGAGGGTGGCGATGAGGATCGCGCCGACGACGGCGCCGGTGATGTTGAACTTGCCGCCCGCGAGCGAGGTGCCGCCGATGACCACGGCGAGGATCGCGTCGAGTTCGAGCTGGTATCCGGTGCGCGAGACGTCCACGGTCATGACGCTCGCCGTGGCGAACACGCCCGCGAAGCCCGCGAGGACGCCGCCGAGGATGTAGACGGTGAACAGGAGCGCGCGGCGGTTGACGCCCGCCAGGCGGGCGGCCTTGGCGTCCATGCCGATCGCCTCGAGCATGAGGCCGAGGGCGCTGCGGCGCACCAGGAATCCCATGGCGAGCGCCAGGAGCAGGGCGAGCAGGAAGACGACGGGGAGGCCGAGGACGTAGCCGTTCGCGATCCACCGGAAGGACTCGTTGGTGGCGGCGGTGTTCTGGCCGCCCGTGATGACCTTGGCGAGGCCGCGGCCGGCGAGCATGATGACCAGGGTGCTGATGAAGGGCTGGAGTCCCACGACCGAGACGAGCACGCCGTTGACCGCGCCCAGGGCGGCGCTCACGGCGATGACGAGGCCGATCGCGGCCAGTCCCGAGCCGACGGTGTCGGGGGCGCCGCTGAGGAACTCCATCGAGACGGCCCCGGCCACGACCATGACGGAGCCGACCGAGAGGTCGATGCCGCCGGTGGCGACGACGAGGCACATGCCGACGGCGATCAGGATGATCGGGGCCGCGGCGCGCAGGATGTCGATGACGTTGCCGACGAGGTTGCCGGACGACCCGATCGAGAAGGCGAGGTAGCCGGGGTCCTTGATCAGGTTGACCAGGAGCAGCAGCGCGATGGCCACGATGCCCCAGAAGTACTGGCGCCGGACGAGGCCCTTGAGCGCCTCGGCCGGGCGGTGCGCGTTCGCGCTCATGCGGTGGCCTCCTCGCGGACCGCGGTGTCCGCGCTCGGGTCGCCGAGGCCGTCCTCGGCGATGATGGTGACGATGGATTCGGCGGACACGTCTCGGCCGCCTTCGAGTTCGGCGATCTTCCGGTGGTCCTTGAGGACGATGATGCGGTCGCTCTGGCGAACGACCTCCTCGATCTCGGAGGAGATGAAGAGGACCGAGAGGCCCTCGTCGGCCAGGTCGGAGACGTACTCCTGGATCTCGGCCTTCGCTCCGACGTCGATGCCGCGGGTGGGCTCGTCGAGGATGAGGACGTCGGGCTCGGTCGCGAGCCAGCGGCCGAGGAGGACCTTCTGCTGGTTGCCGCCGGAGAGCAGGCGGATGGGCCGCTCGGGGTCGGCGGGGCGGACGCCGAGGGCCGCGATGTACTTCGCGACGATGGCGTCCTGCTCGCGGCGCGGCAGCGGCCGCGCCCAGCCGCGGCGGGCCTGGACCGCGAGGATGAGGTTCTCGCGGACGCTGAGGTCGCGGACGATGCCCTCGTCCCTGCGGTTCTCGCTGGAGAAGGCGATGCGCCGGGCGAGCGCCTTCGCGGGCGTCGTGATCTCGGTCTTCTCGCCGCCCAGGGTCACCTCGCCGGTGTCGGGCCGGTCGGCGCCGTACACGAGGCGCGCGAGTTCGGTGCGGCCCGAGCCGAGGAGGCCCGCGAGGCCGACGACCTCGCCGCGGTGGAGTTCGATGTCGAGCTCCTCGATCGCGCCCTTGCGGCTGAGGCCCTTGGCGGCGTACAGCGGCGCGTCGTCGGTGCGCACGCGGCGGGACGCCTTCGCGTCGAGGGACTTCAGGGCCGCGATGTCCTTGCCGATCATCTTCGAGATGAGGTCGGCCCGGTCGAGTTCGCTGGTGCGGTACTCGCCTTCGAAGCGGCCGTTGCGCAGCACCGTGAGGCGGTCGCTGATCGCGTAGACCTGGTCGAGGAAGTGCGATACGAACAGGATGGCCACGCCCTGGTCGCGCAGGCCGCGGATGACGGTGAACAGCTGCTCGACCTCGTTGGCGTCGAGGCTCGAGGTCGGCTCGTCGAGGATGAGGACCTTGCACCGGGCCACCATGGAGCGGCTGATGGCGACGAGCTGCTGGAGCGCCAGCGGCAGCGCCGAGAGCGAGTGCTTCGGGTTGAGGTGGCCGAGGCCGAGCTTCGCGAGCGTCTCGCGGGCCGCCCGGTGGGTCGCCCTCCAGTTGATGCCCGCGGCGCCCCTGACCTCGTGGCCGAGCATGACGTTCTCGCCGATGGTGAGGTTGGGGCAGAGGTTGACCTCCTGGTAGACGGTCGAGACGCCCGCGTTCTGCGCGTCGGCCGTCCCGCCGAGGCGCCGCGGCTCGCCCGCGATCCGGATCTCTCCCTCGTCGATCTTGTAGACGCCGGTGAGCGCCTTGATGAGCGTCGACTTCCCGGCCCCGTTCTCCCCCATGAGCGTGTGCACCTCGCCGGGGAAGAGTCGGAGCCCGACCTCGTCGAGGGCCTTCACGCCCGGGAAGGCGATCGAGATGCCGACCATCTCGACGATCGGAAGCGATTCTGGCATCGGGTGCTCCACATCCTGTCGCCGCAGCCGCGCCGCGGGGGTGGTCTGGGGCGCGGGGTCCGGGAGGGACCCCGCGCCGGGGACTGCCGTTCCTGGGGCTAGAACTTGCGGTCGGGCAGTGCGGTCTCGGCCGCCTCGGGCGAGTCGAAGGTCGCGCTGGGGACGACGATGCTGGACTCGACGTCACCGCCGTCGAGGACCTTCTCCACGACCTCGAGGGCGGTCTCGCCGAAGAGCGGGTTGTACTCGGCGACGAAGCTCAGCTCGCCGGCCGCGAGGGATTCGAGGGCGTTCTTGGTGCCGTCGATCGTGGCGATCTTGACGTCGACGCCGGGGGTGAGGCCGGCCTCCTGGACGGCCTGGACGGCGCCGAGGCCCATCTCGTCGTTCTGGGCGAAGATGAACTGCACGTCGTTGTCGTTGGACTTCAGGACGGTCTCGACGACGCCCTTGGCCTCTTCGGTGGACCAGTTCGCGGTCTGCGCGCCGACCTTGACCAGGCCGGGCTGGCCGCTGGCCACGGCGTCGAAGCCCTCGTTGCGCTCGTTCACGACCGAGACGCCGGCGGGGCCTTCGAGGACGAAGTAGTTGGCCCCGTCGGGGAAGGCCGAGACGGCCCAGTCGGCGACGGCCGTGGAGACCTCGATGTTGTCGGGGGCGATGCGGGTGACGTAGAGGTCGGTGTCGTCGGGCTCGATGCCGCGGTCGAGGAGGATCACGGGGATCTCGGCCTCCTGCGCGCGCTTGAGCGAGTCCTCCCAGCCGGTGGCCTCGGTGGCCGAGAGCAGGATGACGTCCACGCCCTCGTCGACGAACGACGTGAAGGCGTCGATCTGCGACTTCTGGTCGAGGTTGGTGGCGGGGGCGTACTTGAGCTCGTAGCCGGCCTCCTCGGTGAACGTGTCCTGGATGTTGGTCTCGTTCGCTTCTCGCCAGGCGCCTTCGGGACCGACGGCGACGAAGCCGATGGTCGTCAGGTCGTCGCCGCCCGAGTCGCCGCCGCAGGCGGTGAGGCCGAGCGCGAGGGCGCCGACGGTCGCCGCGCCGAGTGCTTTGGCGATGCGCTGCCGTGCAGACATGGTTCTCCTCCTTGAGATGCCGGACGCAGGGGTGTCCGGCGGCCCGGACCGCGGGGGTCCGCTGCCGATCGCAGCGACGCAGGGGCTGCGTCGCGAGATTTATGTTACCGGGAACAAAACTGCGGAGGCAAGACCCGTGTCACAATCGTGATCCGCTCAGTCGTCGGCGTCGTTCAGGTCCGCCGCGATCATCTCCACGATCGTGTCGACCGTGACGCCGGGGCCGTTGCTGAGCTCGCCGATCTTCTCGCGGTCCTTGAGCACCACGATCCGGTCGCTCAGGCGCACGACCTCCTCGAGCTGCGAGGAGATGAACACGACCGCGACGCCCTCCCCCGCCAGCCGCGCCACGCGCCGCTGGATGTCGAGCTTGGCGCCGATGTCGATCCCGCGCGTCGGCTCGTCGAGGATGAGCACGTGCGGCCGCGTCGCCAGGAGGCGCGCGAGCAGGATCTTCTGCTGCGTGCCGCCCGACAGCTCCTCCACGGGCCGGTCGATGTCCCCGGGGGCCAGGTGGAGCGCCTCGAGGTACGTCTCGATGAGCGCGCCCTGCTCGCCGCGGGACAGCGGGCGCGACCACCCGCGCATCGCCTGGAGCGCGAGCACGATGTTCTCCCGCGCCGTCAGGCCGCGGATCACCCCCTCCTCGCGGAGGTTCTCGGTCGACAGGGCGATGCGGCGGTGCAGCGCCGCCCCGGGGCTCCGCAGCTGCACGCGGCTGCCGTCCACCCAGATCTCGCCGCTGTCGGCCCGCTCCGCGCCGCCCATGAGGCGGGCGAGCTCGGTCCGGCCCGAACCGTGCAGCCCGGCGAAGCCCACGACCTCCCCGCGCGACAGCTCGATGTCGGTGGGGTCCATGGTGCCGCGCCGACCGAGCGCCGAGGCCCGCAGCGTCGGGTCGCCCGACGCGGCGTAGTGGTGCGCCAGCCGCTCCGAGCGCAGCGCCTTGAGCGCCTCGATGTCCTCGCCGATCATCTTCGAGATGAGGTCGGCGCGGTCGAGCTCGCCGGAGCGGAACTCCCCGATGAACCGGCCGCCCCGCAGCACCGTCATCCTGTCGGCCACGTCGAAGACCTGCTCCAGGAAGTGCGAGACGAACAGGATCGCCACACCGCGGTCGCGCAGGCCCCGCACGACGCGCAGCAGCGTGTTCACCTCGGCCGCGTCGAGACTCGAGGTCGGCTCGTCGAGGATGAGCACCCGCGGCTCCACCACGAGCGCCCGCGCCACCGCCACCAGCTGCTTCACCGCCGGCGGCAGCGCCGACAAGGGGCTGCGGGGGTCGAGGTCGCCGAGCCCGAGGCGCGCGAGCACCTCCGCCGCGCGCGTGCGGTTCGCCTTCCAGTCGATGCCCAGCGGACCGCGCACCTCGTTGCCGATCATCACGTTCTCGGCCACGGTGAGGTGCGGGCTCAGGTGCGTCTCCTGGAAGACCGTCGCGATGCCCTCGGCGCGGCTGCGCGCCACACCGGTGGGCATCCGCTCCTCGCCCTCGATGCGCACCTCCCCCGAGAGGATCGGGAACGTGCCCGTCAGCGCCCCGATGAGCGTCGACTTCCCGGCGCCGTTCTCGCCCATGAGGGCGTGCACCTCGCCCGCGCGCAGCGTGAGGTCCACGCCGTCGAGCACGCGCACGCCGGAGAACTCGACCGTGATGCCCCGCATCTCCACGACGGGCCGCCCCGCGCTCATCGCCCCGCCTCCCGGGGCGCGGCCGTCGAGGACCGCACCAGGAGCTCCGCGGCGATCCTCGTCACCCTCGGTATCTCGCGCTCCTCGATGGCGGCGTGCAGGAGGTCGACGACGGCGACGCCCAGCGCGCGGAAGTTCTGCCGCACCGTCGTCAGCGGCGGCAGCACGTGCGCCGACAGCGGCACGTCGTCGAAGCCCACGACGCTGAGGTCGCCGGGCACCGAGAAGCCGCGCTCGTGCAGGCCGTGGACGAATCCGACCGCCATGTCGTCGTTGGCGACGAACACCGCCGTGTAGTCGGGCAGGTCCCGGATGCCCTTGGCGAAGTCGTAGGCGAAGTCGGCGGTCCAGTCCCCCACGACGATCGGGCGCTCCCGCACGCCCCACGACTTGGCGCGGGCGTGGAACGCGCGCTCGCGGGCGCGCGCGTCGAGCCAGTCGAGCGGCCCGGCCAGGTGGAGGATGTCGCGGTGCCCCAGGGAGACGAGGTGGTCGACGGCGAGCGCCGTCCCGCCCTGCTGGTCGACCGAGACGGTGAGGAAGGCCGGGTCCTTGTCGGGCTTGACGACCAGCACGGGGATGCTGATCGAGATCTTGCGCAGGGCCGCGATCGACGACGAGCGCGGGGCGACGACGCAGAGCGCGTCGATGCCCTGCGTGGTGAGGTTGTCGACGGCCTCCTGCGGGGAGATCTCGTCGTCGTTGAGGGCGATCGAGCTGACGGCGTAGCCGGCGGCGCGCGCGGTGAACTCCAGCGCGCGCAGCGTGCTCGTGGGGCCGAACTCGACGGCGCTCTCGACGAGGACGCCGATGCGCTGGTTCTTCTGCGTCGCGAGGGCGCGGGCGGCCATGTTCGGTCGGTAGTCGAGCTCCTCGATGACCTCCAGGACGCGGCGCCGGGTCGTGTCCTTGATGTGGGGGTAGTTGTTGAGGACCCGCGACACGGTCATGTGGGAGACCCCGGCGAGCCGCGCGACCTGCCGGATGTTCGGCTTGTCAGCACTCGTGTTCGCCACGCGCGTCCTCCATCGGGTCCGTCCTCCTCGCGAACTGGGAGCGTCGCGCGGCGCCGCGCGACGCTCCCAGCCTATCGATCCTCGGTGGCGGCGACGTCATCCGCACGATGCGGCGGGGCAGGCCGCAGCGCCGGCGCAACCGCCCGGGACCGGAGGGACGCCGGCGGCCGTCCGCGCCGCCCCCGGGGCCACGCCGTCCCATGCGTAAGGCCGCGAGGCCGGTTCGAGGGCGATGGCGTCGATGCAGCCCCATCAGGGGAACAAGGAGTGGATCGAGCAGTCGGGGCTCAAGCGGTCGGCTCGAGCCCCTTGGCGTCCGCGTCCCGCTACCTCGGGTGGAATGCGGTGCGGATGCGTTCGGCCCAGGCGCGGGGGTGGGTGAGGTTGCCGTTGTGCCCGCCGGGGAAGGCGGTGAGCGGCCGGTCGAGCAGTTCGGCGAGGCGCACGGCGGCCTGGTGGTCGAAGGCGGTCCGGGGCGTGGTGACCCCGGCGGCGGGAATGATGCGGTTCGCGTTGGCGGACAGGCGGTCGCGGCAGCCGGGGTCGGTGCGGACGGCGGTGAGCTCGGCGGTGATGAAGTGCGCGAAGTTCGCTCTGCGCCGAGCGTCCATGGGGTGCGGGGTGAGGTCGGGTTCGGCGTCGGGGTTGGTCGGGTCGATGCCGAGGGAGGCGGCGATCGCGGGGAGGGCCGCGGCCAGGCCGTCGGTCGCGTAGAGCCGTTGGAGGTCGGCGAGTTCGGCGCGGTGGGCGCCGGCTTCGGCGTCGAGGAGCCAGGGGGCGACCGGTTCGTGGGCGATGAGGGCCTCGATCCGGTCGGGGTGGTCGGCGGCGAGGTGGAGGCCGATGACCGCGCCGAAGCTGCAGCCGAGCATCAGGGCCGGGCCGTCGGCGAGGTGGTCCAGGAGGCGGTGGGCGTCGTCGGCGTGGTCGGCCATGGCGACCGGGCGGGCCGGGTCGTCGAGGGTGCTGCGGGACAGGCCGCGGCGGTCGTAGGCGAGGCAGGTGAAGTCGTTCTCGAGGGCGTCGACGAGGTCGGTCGAGCGCCCGGCGTCGCCTTCGCCGCTTTGGGCGATGAGCAGGAGCGGGCCGGTGCCGCGGCGTTCGAAGTGGATGGCGGCGCCGTCGACGGGAAGCAGGCCGGTGGCCATGGCGGGTCCTCCTTGCGCGGGGGGTGGTTGACGCACACGAACCTAATACATCATTTCTGATACATCAAGTCTGATGCAACCTCTGTGATGCATCAGACTTGATGTAATATGGCGGGCGTGAACGGCATGGAACTGGCCCTGCTGGGCCGCACCCTCATGAAGCTCGGCGAGGCCGCCATCCCCACCGAGGGCCTCGGCGCCTACGGCACCAGCGAGCAGTCGGTGGTCATCGTCGCCGCCGACATCAGGGCCCACCCCGGCACGCCGGTCAAGGACGTCGCCGCGCGGACCGGGTTCCCGCAGAGCAGGGTCTCGGCCTGCGTCGCCCGCCTCCGCGAGGCCGGCGCGGTCGAGACCGACACCGACCCGGCCGATCGCCGCCGCACCCTCATCCGCCCCGCGGCGGCCGTCTCGGCCCGCGTCGCCGAAGTCCGCGCCGCCGACGCCGACCACGTGCTCGCCGCCGCGCTGGAGGACCCCGACCGGCTCGACGAGGTCAAGCAGGCGCTGCGCCTCCTGGCCGCTCATCTGGGCCCCGGCGCCCTGGCCCGCATCGGCGGCTGACACCTCCGGGGAGATCGGCGGCGGGCTCTGGGAGCGCATCACGGCACCCGCCGACCGCGGAGATGTCGTAGGCGGAGGAGAGCGCGTTCAGCACGGACTGCTCGAAACGGTCGCGGGCCTCGGTGAGGTCGCCGCCCGCCTGGTCCTCCAGAACGGGTCGCACGCCTCGGGCGAGTGCCTGGGCGAGCACGCTCTTGGCCCGCATCAGTTCCTGGTAGGTGCCGGCGTCGAGACTCGCGACCGTGGGGCGCGGTCGGCCGACAGCACCTCGTCCACCGCGCGCAGGAACTGCCGTGCCCACGCGTCCAGGTCGATGCCGGTGAAGGTGCGGTCGCAGTTGACGGGCCGGAGCGATGCGTCGTGGGCGGGCGGTGATTCTCCACATCGGACCTCGACCGGTCGATCCAGGCGGTGGGCGGCCGCGGCCCTGGCGGTGCCGTTCGCCAGGGCCGGCGGGTCCACCGGGCCTCCGGTGCGCCGGGGCCGCGCCCGGCGATTCAGGGCCGTTGCGCGCCTAGGTCTCCCGAGCGCAGCGCGTAGCGCCGCTCGGCGTAGGCGAGGTCCTCGCGCCACAGCCGCACCGCCGCGCGGCGCATCAGCAGGCGCAGGGCGGGGGCGACGCGCCGCGCGGCCTTGAACCCGGCCCGGTGGGAGGTGGCGACGACCGCCTCGACCACGCTGGTGCGCGGCCGCCCGTCGACGCCGGGCGCGGACGGGACGGCGTGGGTCTCGACCACGCTGCCGCGGCCCTCGCCCTCGACGATGCGCATGACGAGGGTGCGCGGCTCGGGGCTGAAGAACTCGGCCCGGACCGGCACCCCGGTGCGACGGCCGACGCGGAACGTCACGTCGACCACGAACCGGTCCGCCTCCGCGTCCCCGTCCGCGGCGTCGTCCGGAGTGGACACGACGGTGAGCCTGGTGAACGAGTGCGGGTGGAACCAGGCCCCGTGCCACGGGTCCATCCGGTTGGCGATGACGTCGCCGGGTTCGCAGATCCCCGTGAGCGTCGCGACCGCGGCGACGCTCCCCGCGGGGTCGGGGCGGCGGGCGATGACCGGCTCCGGCAGGGGCCGCTCGCCGCCGAACCCGTCGAGCCGCACCCAGGCCAGCACGCCGTCGTCGTGGGCGGGCAGCGGGCGCCATCCGGGCCCGCCGTCGCCGTCGAGGGCCAGGCCGTGCCAGCGGCAGCGCAGCGTGCCGCAGTCGAGCCGGCCCTGCGCGAGCGGGGCGCCGAGATGCGGGCAGGCCCCGGGGCCGGCGATCAGCCGCCCCGACTCGCCGCGCCAGGCCACGACCTCGTGCCGCCCGATCGCGCCGCCGTAGGGCCGATCGGACCGGATCGCGCCGCTCGGGGCCAGCACGAACCAGTTCCCGGACGGGCGGGCGGCCGCGCGTTCGGCCGCCGACTCGATCAGGTCGGGCCTGGCGTCCCGGTAGGTCGGCCGCTGGCCCGCCCACTCCCCCGGGTCCACCCGGGTCAGCGGCAGGCCCTCGCCCCGTCGCGTGAACAGTGACATCCGATCGCTCCGTCCGTCCTCGATTCCCCGGGCACCGAGGCCGGCGCGCTCGGCGGACATGCCGGGCGCCGACTGGCACCATTGGACCATGATCCGTACCCGTGCCGTGACGGCTCCGCGCCGCGCCGCGGTCGACCGCCCGGGCCGCGACCGCGCCGCGGTCGACCGCCCGGGCCGCGACCGCGCCGCGGCGCTGCTGGCGGGCCCGGTCGGCCTCCCGGACGCCGGCGGGCTGCCCGAGCGGCCGCGCACCGCGGTCGTCGGGGGCGGTATCGCGGGCGTGGCCGCCGCCGTCGCCCTGGCCGAGCGCGGCGTGTCGGTCGACCTGTACGAGCGCGAGGACGACCTCGGCGGGCGGCTGCGCGGCTGGCCGGTCACCGCGGGCGGCGCGGCCGCCACGATGACCCGCGGCTTCCACGCCTTCTTCCGCCAGTACTACAACCTGCGGGCGCTGCTGCGCCGCGCCGACCCCGGACTCGGCATGCTGCGGCCGGTCGCGGACTACCCGCTGCTCCACGCCGACGGCGCCGCCGAGTCCTTCGCCGGGCTGCCGCTCACGCCGCCGTGGAGCGTCGCGGCCTTCGTGATGCGCAGCAGGACGTTCGCGCTCGCCGACCTGCGGAGGATGCGCCCGCGCGCCGCCATGCCGCTGTTCGACGTGTCGGTCCCGCGGACCTATGAGGACCTGGACGCGCTCGACGCGGCCGCCTACCTCGACGCCATCCGGTTCCCGCGCGCCGCACGCCATCTCGCGTTCGAGGTGTTCTCCCGCAGCTTCTTCGCCGATCCGCGCGAGTTCTCGGCCGCCGAGCTCGCCGCGATGTTCCACATCTACTTCCTCGGTTCGAGCGAGGGCCTGCTGTTCGACGTGCCCGACGGGCCGTTCCCGCGCACCCTGTGGGGGCCGCTGCGCGGCCGTCTCGAAAGCCTCGGCGCACGAGTGCACCTGGGCACTCCGGTCGAGCGGGTGGAGCGGACCGGCGGCCGCTACCGCGTCCACGCGGGGAGCCGCGCCGCCGAGGCGGACGCGGTCGTGCTCGCCGCCGACGTCCGGGCGCTGCGCGGCCTCGTCGACGCCTCGCCCGGCCTCGGCGACCCCGCATGGCGAAGGCGCGTCGCTGCGCTGCGCAACGCACCCCCGTTCCTGGTCAGCCGCGTGTGGCTCGACCGCGCGGTCCGCGGGGACCGCGCCCCGTTCCTGGGGACCACGGGCTTCACGCTGCTGGACAACATCAGCGTGCTCGACCTGTTCGAGGACGAGGCCCGGGCCTGGCGCGAGCGCACCGGAGGATCGGTCGTCGAGCTGCACGCCTACGCGGTCGACCACGGCTCGAGCCGGGAGGCCCTCGCGCGGGCGCTGGTCGAGCAGATGGGCGCGGTCTACCCGGAGCTGCGGGACGCGCGCGTCCTGCACGAGGAGCACGTGCTCGCGGACGACTGCCCGCTGTTCGCCCCCGGCTCCTTCGCCGAGCGGCCCACGGTCACCGGTCCCGATCCGACCCTGGTGCTCGCGGGCGACGGCATCCGCGTGGACCTGCCGGTCGCGCTGATGGAACGGGCGGCCACGACCGGGTTCGGCGCGGCGAACGCCCTGCTCGGCCACTGGAACCTGGCCGGCCACGACCTCTGGACCGTCGCGAACCGCGGCCGGTCGCCGCTGCTGCGCCGGGCCGCGCGGCGCCTGCGGCCGGGCGGGGGCGCCTGAGTCCGGGGCGCCCCGGCGACCGCTCACGTCCGCGCCTCCCGGGGCCGGGCCGCGACCGCGCCCAGCCCCGCGGCCGCCATCGCCCGGCGCAGGCGGGGCGGAGCCGAGCCGAAGACCGCCGCCATGGCCTTCCACGTCCCTTGAGGATCGCCGCGCCCGCGCAGGAAGGCGTCCTGGCGGTGCTCGGGGAGGGCGAAGAAGGCGTCGAAGAACTCCGGCACCAGGGGCGGCGGCAGCCGCAGCAGCGTCCGCTGCCCCCATGCGCGCAGTCGGTGCGCGCGGCGCGCCTCGGCACTCCATACCTGCGTCCGGGCCGCCTCCCGCGCCGCGCGCGTCCCGCGCGGCAGGGCCTCGGCGACCGCGGCCGCGAGCAGCGGCGCCGTCTCCAGCGCCTCCCCGACGCTGTAGCCGGTGGCCGGGTGCATCATCCCCGCCGCGACCCCGAACGGCACGGCGCCGTCCCGCTCCTCGACCGGCGGCGCGTCCATCGCGAACCGCACGAGTTCGGCGCCGAGGCGGTCCCCGGGGTCCACTCCCGCCGTCTCCAGACGTGCGGTGAGGCGCCGCTTCAGCTCCGGCAGCGGCAGGCCCGGCCTGCGCGCGAGCGAGGTCTCCTCCAGCAGTGTCCGGCCCCCGGGCAGCGGCACGGCGTACAGGAACGTCGGCCACCCGCTCCGTCGGCGGTCCCAGCGCATGAAGACCGCCTCGCCGGGCCGGTGCAGCGGCGCCGCGGCCTCCTGCGGGAACACCATCCCGTACGCCGTCTGCTCGATCCGGTCGCCCGGGTGCCGGAGCGGTCCCCTCGCGTCCAGGACCAGGCGGCATCGCAGCAGGCGGCCCGTTCGCAGCGCGACCGCCGTGCCGCCGACGGCGACGGCCCTGCCCGCCATCGCGCGCACCGGGGTCGCCGCGTACGCCGCCGCGGCGGCGGCGTTGTCGAGGACCGCGTACCCGCGGTCCAGCAGGCGGCCCGAGGCCCGGAGCGCCGTCGGTTCGACGAGGGCGGCCCCTGGAGGGAGCGGGCTGGCCTGCGCGGTCCACAATCCGTAGGTCGGCGTCCACGCCCGCGCCGGGTCGGGGGCGACCAGGATCGTGTCGAGCCCGTTCCGGGCGCAGTGGTCGGCGGCGGCCCAGCCCGCGGGGCCGGACCCGACGACGACGACATCGGCCTCGTCCCTCATGCGCGTCACCGCCGCCCGCCTGCGGCCTCGGTGCGCGGCGGTTCGGCGATCGGGCCCGCGGAGCGGTCGCCGCGGAGCCGCTTGACCACGAGCTCGGCCGAGATGAGGCACATCGGCAGGCCGATGCCGGGCAGGACCGAACCGCCCGCGTACATCAGCCCGGCCACTTTCCGGGACGCGTTGCCCGGCCGGAACATCGCGCTCTGGAGCAGCGTGTGCTCCAGCCCGAGCGCGCCGCCGCGCCACGCGCGGAGGTCGGCCGCGAAATCGCCCGGGGCGGCGGTGCGGCGCACCACGACCCGCTCGGCGAGGTCGTCGATCCCGCACCACCGCGACAGCTGCGCGATCGCCAGATCGGCCGCCGCCTCGACGGCCGGGTCGCCGCCCCGGTCGACGCCGCCGCGTCCCATCGCCGGGTCGGCGGGGACCGGGACGAGCACGAACAGGTTCTCGTGGCCGGGCGGCGAGGTGGACGGGTCGGTGGCGCTGGGGCGGCACACGTACATCGAGGCGGGGCGGGGGATGCGGGGCGCGCGGCCGAAGATCGCGTCGAAGTTCTCGCGCCAGTCCTCGGTGAAGAGCAGCGTGTGGTGGGCGAGCTGCGGGAGCGCCCCGCGCACGCCGAGCATGACCAGCAGCGCCCCGGGGCCGGGTCCGCGGCGCCGCCACCACGACTCCGGGTACGTCCGCTCGCCCTCGCCGAGCAGCGCCGTCTCGGTGTGGTGCAGGTCGGCGGTGGAGACGACCAGGTCGGCGGCCAGCTCCCGGCCGTCGGCGAGCCGGACGCCGCGCGCGGCGCCGTTCGCGGTCAGGATGCGCGCCACCGGGGCGTCGGTCTCGATCCTCGCCCCGGCGGCGGTCGCGAGCCGTTCGACCGCGGCGGTCACCGTCCCGAACCCGCCCATCGGGTACCGGACGCCTTCGGCGAGGTCCAGGTGGCTCATCAGGTGGTAGAGGCTCGGGGCGCGGTACGGGGAGCTGCCGAGGAAGACCGCCGGGTACCCGAGGATCTGCCGCAGGCGCTCGTCGGCGAAGCGCCGCCGGACGTGCGAGGCGAGGGGGCGCGCCAGCAGCGGCAGCAGCCTCGGCAGGCGCCGGAGCAGCGCGGGGTCGAGCAGTCCGGACGCCGAGGCGTACGTGTCGTACAGGAAGCGGCCCGCCGCGAGTTCGTACGCCTCCCGCGCGGACTCCAGATAGGACTCCAGTCGGGCTCCGGCCCCCGGCTCGACGCGCTCGAACAGCGCCGTCGCCGCCCTGCCGGCGGCCACGTCCAGCGGGTCGCCGCGGCCTTCGGCGTAGACCCGGTACGCCGGCGCGAGCGGCACGAGGTCGAGCTCGGTCTCGGCGTCGGTTCCCATGAGGCGGAAGAAGTGCTCGAACACCTCGGGCATCAGGTACCAGGAGGGCCCGGTGTCGAACCGGAAGCCGTCCCGTTCCCAGGTTCCGGCGCGACCGCCGGTCTCGGCCCTCGCTTCCAGGACGGTGACGCGGTGGCCCTCCCTGCTCAGCAGCCCCGCGGCGGCGAGTCCGGCGATGCCGGCGCCGATCACGACGGCGGTCCGTTCACTCATGGCCCGCACTGCCTTTCGGAGCCCGGGCGAGCGCCGCGCGCGCCGCGATGGCGACCTTCCGGTAGTTGTTCACGCGGACCCGGCCGCCGCGCTCGGCGCGCAGCCGCAGCGCCAGCGCCTGGAACAGGTCGTGCGCGACCGCGACCGCGGCCCGGCAGTCCCCGGGGAGCAGCGGGATCGTCTCGCAGGCGATCCGCAGATCGCGGTCGACGCGTTGCAGCGCCTCCGCCTTCGCCCGCGGTGAGGAGCCCGCGCCGAGGTAGTCGCGCCCGAGCCGGGCGCGGTCGTGGTCGGCGTCCCGGAGGAAGTTGATCTCCTGGAACGCCGCCCCCAGCCTGCGCGCGCCCTCGCGCAGGACCGGGTCGGGCGGCTCCGGGCCGGGGCTGCCGGCGTTGACGAACACCTGGAGGCACATCAGGCCGACGACTTCCGCGGACCCGTGCACGTACTCGCCGCGCGACCGGTCGTCGTGCTCGTCGACGACCAGGTCGGTCCGCATGGACGCGAAGAAGGGCCGCACCAGCGCCGCGCCGATGCCGCATTCGCGCGCGGTGAGCGCGAAGGCGTGCACGACCAGGTTGGCGCTGAACCCCTCCGCGATCGCCTGGAGCGTTTCGGCTTCGAGGCGGTCGAGGACGGCGCGGGTCCGGTCGCGGTCCAGGCCGGACTCGGCCGCGGGACCGTCGACGATCTCGTCGGCCACCCGCACGAGCGCGTAGACCACGCGGACGTGCCGCCGCACGCGCCGCCCCAGCAGCCGGCACGCGAGTCCGAACGAGGTCGAGTACTCGTCGATGACCGCTTCGGCCGCACGGCAGGCGGTGCGGTTGTAGAGGTCGAGTCCTCCGGCCCGCTTCACGGCATCCGCCCCCGGATGCCGTGAGCCAGGCGGGCGAGCATCGCCTCGACGGCTTCGGGCAGCGGGTGCCGCGACCACCGCTCCTGCGCCTGCGCCAGCGTCCGGTCGACCAGCCGCTCGACCTCGGCCCGCGCGCCGCTGGCCGCGAGGGCGTCCTGCACGGTCGCGAGGCCGCGGTCGCCGTCGCCCGCGGCCGCCAGGGCCGCCGCCACGTCGGTCCAGCGGTCGCCGCGCCGTGCCAGGGCGATCAGCACCGTCTGCCTGCCTTCCCGCAGGTCGCCGCCGGGCGCGCGTCCCGCCTGCTCGACGGTGCCGAACGCGCCGATGAGGTCGTCGACGAGCTGGAACGCGAGCCCGAGCGACTCGCCCGCGGCGGCGAGCGGCTCCAGCGCGGGTTCGCCGCCCCCTGCGAGGAGCGCACCGGCCTGCAGCGGGGCGCTGAAGGAGTACACCGCGGTCTTGTCGCGGGCCGCGGCGAGGACCGCGTCCGGAGACGGCGCCTCGGGCAGGGTCGCGTGCTCGACGTCGGCGAGCTCTCCGGCCGCGGAAGTCAGGACCGCCTGGTCGAGGAGGTCGAGCAGTCCGTCCATGGTCGCGGCGGGCACCCGCGCGCCCGCGATGACGCGGGTGGCCTCGTACAGCAGGATGTCGCCCGCGAGGATCGCGGCCGCTTCGCCGAACCGCGTCGCCGCCGCCGCGCCCGCGCCCGCGGAGGCGGCCCGTTCGCAGAAGGACCCCGCGACGTTCGGCCTGCCGCGGCGCACCACGTCCCTGTCGATGACGTCGTCGTGGATCACGAAGGCGGTGTGGAGCAGTTCGAAGCCCGCGGCGACGGCGGCGACGGCGTCGGGCGGCGGCCGCTCACCGCCGAACGCGAGATAGGACTCGAGGACCAGCCGGGGCCGGAACCGCTTTCCGCCGATGGCGGTCCGGGCGGCCGCCTCGGCGATGGGTCTGGCGCGGGGTCCGCTGCGGTGGACCAGGCGCCGCAGCGCGGCGTCCACCAGAGCGTCGACGGCGTGGTCGAGCCCGGTCGGGCGGCCTTCTCGGAGCAACATCTACTTCGGTCTCCTCTGCATCGTCAAGAAGTCCAAGTGCACTGCTTGCAGCACGAGCCAGGGGCTGAACGCCCAAGGGGCGCTTGCGATCGCGGCGGCCAGGTCCGAGGGCGCCACCCATGCGAACTCCATGACCTCGCCGGGGTCGGGGCGGACGGGGCCGTCGGCGACGGCGGTGTAGACCGGGCAGACCTCGTTCTCGACGACGCCTCCCGCGTCGACCGCGCGGTACCGGAAGTCGGGGATCACGGGTGCGATCGCGGTGAGGCGCAGGCCGAGTTCGTGTTCCGCGTGCCGGACCACCGCGTGCTCGAACGCCTCGTCCGGACGCGGATGCCCGCAGAACGAGTTGGTCCACACCCCGGGCCAGGCGGCCTTGGACAGCGACCTGCGCGTGACCAGCACCGCGCCGTCGGCATCGGTCACATGGCAGGAGAACGCCAAGTGCAGCGGCGTCGCCCGGTGGTGCACGCTCGCCTTCGGGGCGGTGCCCGCGGGCCGCCCCGCCGTGTCGAGGAGTACGACGTCATCGGCCATTGCGGCCGCCCTCGTGGCCGCGGCGCGCGTCCCGTCGCAGGCGTCGAGCGGCCGGGCGGGCCGGTCTTCCACTGGTTGGGTCCATCGGTCCTGACCACTCCTTCTCATCGATGACGGAGTTGCTTTGAAGTATTCGGAGCCGGAAGGTCTCCGGACGGCTCAACCGGAGGCATTTTTTCGTGTCCGGGGTCCGTCCCCGCTGCCCGGCCCCGCCCTTCCGGGGCCTCGGCGCTCGCGTTCGGCCATGGCGACGATCCGGCGGGCCATTCCGGTGAAGACGACGCCGTGGAAGGGGAGCACCGCGAACCAGTAGAGCCGTCCGGAGAGGCCGCGGGGGAAGAAGACCGCCCGCTGCCGGTACCGCGTGGGCCGTTCCTCGCAGGACAGCTCCAGCCAGGCGAGGCCGGGCAGCCGCATCTCGGCGCGCAGTCGCAGCAGGCGGCCGGGCTCGCACGTCTCGACGCGCCAGAAGTCGATCACGTCGCCGACCCGCGGGTCCGCCCGGCTCCGGCGCCCGCGCCTGAGGCCGACGCCGCCGACGGCCCGGTCGGCCCAGCCGCGGAGGGCCCACAGCAGCGGGGTCGAGTACCAGCCGTTCGCGCCGCCGATGCCCGAGATGACGCGCCAGAGGGCCTCCGGGCTCGCGGCCGTGACGAGCTCACGCGCGTCGGTGTACACGACCCGCCCGGCCCAGTCGGGGTCGCTCGGCAGCGGGTCGCTCGGCGCCCCGGCCACGCTCACGTCGGCCCAACTGGTCTCGATACGGTCGACCTCCATGCGCCCGAGCGCGAGCCGCAGCGCCTCCCGGTAGCCGGTGAGGCCGCCGTCCGGCGGGGGGACGACCCGGTCGATGCGGTGGTCGTGCATGACGCAGTGGTGCTGCAGCGAATCGACCAGCGGCAGGGCCAGGTTTCGCGGGATCGGCGTCACGAGCCCGACCCAGTGGGACGCCAGGCGCGGGGTCAGGACCGGCAGCGCCCAGATCCGCCGCCTCGGCAGCCCCCGGAGCCGCGCGTAGCCGTTCATCATCTCGTCGTAGCGCAGGACGTCGGGCCCGCCGATGTCGAACACCCCGGCTTCCGGGACGGCGGCCGCGCGCAGCAGGTAGTGGAGCACGTCGCGGATCGCGATGGGCTGGATGCGGTTGCGCACCCAGCGCGGCGCGGGCATCACCGGCAGCACCTCGGTCAAGTGCCGGATCATCTCGAACGAGGCCGACCCCGATCCGATGACCACGCCCGCCTGGAGCACCAGCACCGGCACTCCGGACCGCGCGAGGATCCGGCCGACCTCGCGGCGCGACGCCAGGTGCTCCGACAGCGGCCCCGAGCGCGGCGCGAGGCCTCCGAGGTAGACGATTCGCCCGACCCCGGCGGCCGCGGCGGCGTCGGCGACGTTGCGCGCGATCATCCGGTCGAGCCGCCTGAAGTCCCGGCCGCCGGTCATCGAGTGGATCAGGTGGTAGACGACCTGCGCGCCTCGCATCGCCGATGCCACCGCGCGCCGGTCGGCGGCGTCGCCGCTCAGCACCTCCACCGCTCCGGACACGGCGAGCCGGTGCGCCCGTTCCGGGTTCCTGGTGAGCAGGCGGACCCGGTAGCCCGCGTTGAGCAGGCGCGGCAGCAGTCTGCCGCCGATGTACCCGGTGCCGCCGAGCAGCAGCACCAGCGGCGCGTCCGCACCGCCGGGCGTGCAGCGGTACTGCGGCTCGGCACCGCTGGGCCACGCCAGTTCGGCGTCCTCGTCCTCGCCCATCAGCATCCTCGGTGATCGCCCGGTGTTGTCGGCGGTGACCGCGGCGGTACCACCTCCACTGTCACCTGAGCCTCGCACACGGCGGGCGATCGAAGCCTCGGAACACTCAGAACTCCCCGATCCCGCTCATCCGAACCCGAGGACGGCCTTCGTGAACGCCGGCGGCCTCACCGAGCCGAACAGGCTCATGCGGAAGCCGATTCTGGGTGATACCGGTGCGTCCGGAGGCCGGGCGGCGGGCGCCGCCCGGCCTCCGGCGTGCCCGGAGCCGTCCCTCACCGAAGACTCATGCGGAACTGCTGCAGGTGAAGGTGCGGGCGGTGGCCTCCGCCATGGTGTTCAGGCACTCGCCCATCTGCCGCTGTCCGTAGAAGTTCGGGTGCATGGACTCCTGCATCTGCCCCTGGGAGAAACCTGAGACGATGAATCGCGCCCATTCGCTCTCGGCCTCGGGCAGCGGATTCGCCAGCGTGTCGCCGCTGACGGACTGCCGGACGCCCTCGGCGCAGACCTCATGGCCGTCGAAGGCGTCTTGGAAATCGAGGAGGTCCACGCCGCCGACACTCGCCGCCGCCTGCTCGTGCGCCTCGGCGAGCGCGGGGATGAGGGTGTCGCGGGCCCAGTCCGAATCGTCGTCGTAGAAGGGGCACCCGCCGGTGTTGAGCCGGGCGTAGGAGGTCTCCGGGTACCGGTTGTCCGCTCCTCTCGGGATCGGCGAGGGATAGGTCTGGAGGACCAGGCGGTAGTCCGAGTCCCGGTAGCCGGCATCGGCCATGGTGTTCTGGACGGCCTCGAGGACCGCTTCCACCTTGGTGCCCATCGTGTCGATCCGGCCCGGCATCTGCGGCCCCAGGCTTTCGCTGCAGTGCCATCCGAAGTCCTTCGGGAGGCTGAATCCCTTGGCGCAGTTCGCGATGACGTCGCTGAAGCCGATGTCGTTGCCGCCGATGGACAGCACGATGAGTTTGACGTCTTTGGCGGCGGCCTGGTCGGCGAGCTGCTCGATCTGCGGCCGCTCGCCTTTGAACGGCGTGCGGAGGATGTCGTCGGTCGTCGCTCCCGAGCAGGCGAGGTTGATGCGGTCGTCCGCATCGATGTCGAAGGTCCGCCCGTTGACGCGGACGGTGCTCAGATGGTGGATCTCCGCTCCCGCCGAACGGTTGCACCCGTTGTCGTACGACGACCCGTAGACCTTAGTCGGGTCGTAATAGCATGAGGTCTCCGACGAGTTGCAGTCGTATGCGGCGAGGTCGGTGCCGTACCGGCTGCCCCACACCGTGTTGCCGTTGCCCTGCCAGCGTCCCGCCTCCCCCGAGATGAAGCTGTCGCCGAGGGAGATGACCGCCGGCTCCTTCGCCTGCTCCGTCGCGGCCTCCTCGGCGAGGGCCGCCGACGGGACGGCGAGCAGCGCGCCCAGCGCCACGACGACCGCCCACACCGGCGCCGCCGTGCGCATCCCCCTCACCGGTTCCCCTCCCGCATCGAGGCCGCGCGGGGCTCCGCTGACGGCAGGGCGTGCGTTGCCTGCGTTCATGGTGATTCCCTTCGTGTGCAAGGCGTGCCCGGCCATGCGGCCGCCCGCCGGCGGTGAGTGCTGGAGATCGGGTCGGTGCTCTCAGCTCCCTCCGGGCAGGCGGGAGCACACGCTCGAATGGACCTGTCCATCGCAACTCCCCCTGTCTGCGAACGAAGGCGCTGCAACGAGCGGGCCGCCTCGGGCTCGACACAGTGGACCACGAGCACGAGGACGCCATCACCGGTTCCGCTACCGCCGATTGTCGAGAATCCGACAAGCAGAGACGAGCGATACTCACTCTCTGGCCCGATGCCACTCTGGAGCATCACGGGCCGCAACCGGCGACACCGCATCATCGTCGCCAGCGTCCACGTGTACGAGACGACGGGGTGCAACACCCAGGTCTGCTGGGACGCCGACATCGCGCCGATCGCGGCCGAATACCCGACCGTTTACGGCGAGTTCGGCGAGGACGATTGCAATCACGACTTCAGCGACGCCCTGGCGGACTGGGCCGACTCCCGGAACATCGGCTGGCTCGCCTGGAGCTGGTACCCCGGCTGCGACATGCCCGGCCTGATCACCGGCTGGGACGGCGCCCCGTCCGGGTACGGCGAGGGCGTCAAGGAGCTGCTGGCGAACCGGTGACCCGCGCGACCGGTCAGCGCGCGAGCGCTGACCGGTCGCCGGCGTTCGGCGACTCGAGCAGGTTGCGCAGCACCACCATGGCGGTGCCGACGGCCGCGGCCTGCGAGACGTCCGCGGCGAGTTCCACCCGCACGCTGTGGACGTGGCGCATGAACACCGCCTGGTCGAGCTCCGCTTGCAGCGCGTCGCGGTAGACCGGTCCGACATCGGCGAAGGCGCTCCCGGCGATGCCGGCGGCGGTGGCGTCGTTCTCGACGGCCACCGGCAGGCCCGTCGCCTCCGCCAGCGCCGCCGCGAGCGGATACCCCTGCCACGCCGGGGTCGGCTGCGGCGTCAGCAGGACGCCCGCTTCGCGGTCCTAGGGCCCGTACGTGGCCAGGCCGATGCCGAGCGCGTCGGAGGGAGCGACGCCCGCAGAAGTCAGCAGGGCCCGCACGTGCTCGGCGATCTCGGGTATGACCGCGTCCGGCCCCCGCCCGCCCGCTCCCGGCATCTCGCGCTGCGCCACGACGCGGCCCGCCAGGTCGACGACCACGCCGACGGCCGCGTACCGGTCGAACTGGACCCCGACCATGTGGCAGGCGGCGGGCTGGAGCCGGAGGAGGCGGCGCGGCGTGCCCCGGTGGGACCGCGCCGTCCCCACCTCGTGCACGAAACCCAGCGCGATCAGTTTGCGGACGGCATTGGTCATGGTGGCCCGCGTGAGCCCGGTGGCCTCGGCCAGCTCGACACGGCTGACCGTGGTCCGCTCGCGGAGGAGGTCGAGCACCAGCGCGACCGTCGGCAGGCGGGTGTCCGAGCCGAACGCTCTCAATGCGGCCTCCATGGAACAGCGAGTACGCCTCACGATACTTCGGTCGCCCGATCCGCCGGCAAAGCAGGACGCCTCCACGTCCACGGCGCCATCCCGCGGGCGGTGACCTCGGTGAAGAGACGGTACTGCGCGGCCTGCCGCTTGATCAGGTCGGGCATGACGCCGGGGCGGATGGTGTAGTAGTCCTTGCGGTCGCCCGGCTTCGAGGTCTTGTCGATCCATCGGGCGGTGGTGAGGAACTTCAGCGCCGTGGAGTCAGTGCGCCGGCGTGTGCTCGGCGTCGTCGCGGAGCTTCTGGTTCGGCAGGAAGAGGGCCAGGACGGTGCCGACGAGGATCACTGGGACGAGTCCGAGGAAGATCGGGAGCAGGGCGTCGGCGTAGGCGTCGATCACCTGGCCGCGCAAGGCGTCCGGGAGTGAGCGGACGATCGCGGGGGTGATCGACTCGGCGCCGGCGCCGCCGAAGTCCGTGCCGACCCCGGCCAGGCCGTCGGTGAGCCGGTCGGTGAAGATCGCCCCGACCACCGCGACGCCGACGGTCGCGCCGATCTCGCGGAAGAAGTTGTTCGACGACGTGGCCGTGCCGACCTCCGACTGCGGGAACGCGTTCTGCACCGCCAGGACGAGGTTCTGCATGACCAGGCCCATGCCGGCGCCCAGCAGCGCGATGTAGGCGCACAGGAGCACCACCGAGGATGAGGGGTCGAGTGTGGACATGAGCCAGATGCCGACCGGCATGATCGCCATGCCCGCGATCACGAACCCCTTGTACCGCCCCAGTTTCGACACGAGCGCGCCCGACGCCGTCGCCGTGAGCATCATGCCCGCGACCATCGGGATGAGCAGCAGCCCCGACTCGGTCGCCGAGTACCCGTACACCATCTGGAGATAGGTCGGCATGTAGCTGACGACGGCGAACATGCCCAGGCCGATGGCGATCATGCCGATGAGCGTCGCGATGGAGAAGACCGGGTTCTTGAGCATCCGCAGCGGGATGAGCGGCTCGGCGGCCCGGCGCTCCACGACGCCGAACAGCACCGCGGACACGAGCGTGACCGCGCCCAGCCACAGGATCGTCGGCGAGGTCCACTCGTACTCGGTGCCGCCCCACGTGCACACCAGGATCAGGCCGGTGACGGCCACGGCCATGAGCACCGTGCCGAGGTAGTCGAACTTGATCTTGACCTGCTTGCGCGGCAGGCGGATCGCGGCCGCGGAGATGGCGAGCGCGGCGACGCCGAGGGGCAGGTTGATCCAGAAGGCCCAGCGCCAGTCCGCGTTGTCGGTGATCCAGCCGCCCAGGAGCGGGCCGGCGACGGCGGCGAGGCCGAACACGGCGCCCATGGGGCCCATGAACTTCGCGCGCTGGCGGACGGGGACGAGGTCGGCGATGATGGCCTGCGACATGATCATGAGCCCGCCGCCGCCGAGGCCCTGGAGGGCGCGGTAGGCGATGAGCTGCGGCATGTCCTGCGCGAACCCGGCGAGGCCGGAGCCTGCGACGAAGACCGCGAGGGCGGCGAGGAACAGCCGGCGGCGGCCGACGAGGTCGCCGAGTTTGCCGTACACGGGCATGCCGACGGTGGCGGCGAGGATGTACGCGGTGGTCACCCAGGCCATGTGGGAGAGGCCGTCGAGCTCGCCGACGATGGTCGGGAGGGCGGTGGAGACGATGGTCTGGTCGAGTGCCGACAGGAGCATCGTGACCATGAGGGCGGCGTAGATCCACCCGAAGTGGGACGGGAGCCTCGCCGTGCGTTCGGCGGGTTCGGTGAGCGTGTCAGTCACGGTGGCGGACTCCAAGCGCGGGGAGGACGACGGCGTCGATGTAGGCGGTGAGGTACTCGGTGTCCGGGTGCCTGCCGGTCATCATGGGGCGCAAGGCGACGGGCGCGAGGAGGAGTTCGTGGACGAAGCGGCGCCCGGGCGGGTCGGGGGCGATCTCGCCGCGTTCGACGGCGCGGTCGATGACGGCCTCGACGGCGCGGGTGACCGGTGCGGCCATCACCTCGCGGACGGCGTCGGCGAGGTCGGCGTCGGACCGGGCCGCGTTCTGGAGGCCGGCCATGAGGTCGTGGTCGTCGGGTGCGGCCTCCGCCATCGGCCCGACTCCGGCGAGGAGGTCGCCGCGCAGAGAACCGGTGTCGACGCTCTCGAGCGGGTGGGGCTTGCGGTGCCGGATCGCCTCGACGACGAGCCGGGGCTTGCCGTTCCAGTGCCGGTAGAGGGTCGCAGTGCTGGTGCGGGCCCCGGTCGCGATCTGCTGCATGGTGATCTTCTCGTAGCCGTGCTTCCGAACCAGGCGCATGACCGTGGAGAAGATCTCGGCCTCGCGCTCGGGCGAGAGCCGTGAGCGGCCTTCCATCTACCGCCTCCCATCGAAACGAAGTGTTTTCGTTTCGAACGATAGCCGGTCGAGCCGGACCCTGCCACCCGTGAGCCCGGGGGCCGGAACGGACTGCGCAGTGTGACCGAGTATGACCGGCAGATCCTGGTAAGGCCGATTCTTTGACGCGATTTTGAGTTCACTGCGAGTTCACTTGAACCTACTGAAACTTAACTACGAGGTGTTCCCGAGCGAGAAGGAGCACCATGAGCCAAGCCGACGGACCTGACGGCGGCCATCTGCGGCGGACCGCGAGCGCGTTGCACTCGTTCAACCGGTTCGAGATCAAGTACCTGCTGTCGTACAAGGACGTTCCCCGCCTGCGGGAGATCCTGCGATCGCGCATGGAGCCGGACCCGTACACCGTCAAGGGCGGGTACCCGGTCTGCAGCCTCTACTACGATTCGCGGTCGCTGCGCTACTACTGGGAGAAGATCGAAGGGCTGCACTTCCGGCGCAAGCTGCGCATCCGCAACTACGGGGAGCGGCACGAGCTGACCGACGACACCCCGGTGTACGTCGAGATCAAGCAGCGGGTCAACCGGGTCACGCAGAAGCGGCGCGTGAAAGTGCCGTACCTGCTGGCGCGGCGCCTGTGCAACGACGGCGCGCTGATCGACCACCTGCCGGAGCAGCGGCCCTTCCTCGAGGAGGTCCTCAGCCTCGTCGAAGGCCACGGGCTGCGCGCGACCGCGATCACCGCGTACAACCGCGAGGCCTACCTGGGATCGGACGCCGACCTCGGACTGCGGGTCACCATCGACCACCGCGTACGCGGGCGCGACCGCGACTTCCACCTCGGTGCGGAGGTCGAGAACCGCCTCATCGTCCCCCCGCAGAAGGCGATCGTCGAGGTCAAGGCCAACGAGCGCGTCCCCTATTGGGCCACCGACACCGCCGCCCGCCTGGGCATGGAGGTCGTGCGCGTGTCCAAGTACTGCCAGAGCATCGAGGCGCACGGCATGGCGCCGCGCTCGGTCTTCCACGTGCCGGTCGAGGACGACCACGACGTCCACTCCAAGCCCGAGCACAACGAGATCGCCGCGCCCGCCCGCCGGTAGTCGCCGCCCCGGATCACCTGCCGCGGCGGGGCCGGCAACCCAACCCGGGGCCGATGCGCCCCAGTCAACGGAAGGCAAACGCAATGGATTTTCTGACCACCCTCAACGACAGCACCGGCGAGTTCAGCTACCTGGACATCGCGCTGTCGTTGTCGCTGTCGTTCGTGCTGAGCTGCGTCATCGGCATCGTCTACCGCAAGACGCACCGCAACGTCTCCTACAGCCAGTCCTACGTGCAGACGATGATCGTCATGGGCGTGATCATCGCGATGATCATGCTCATCATCGGATCGAACGTGGCACGGGCCTTCGCCCTCGTCGGCGCCCTGTCGATCATCCGGTTCCGCAACGCGCTCAAGGAGACCCGCGACGTCGGGTACATCTTCCTGGTGATGGGCGTCGGCATGGCCTGCGGGACCAGGTTCTACACGCTCGCGATCATCGCCACCGTCGTCATCTGCCTCGCCCTGCTCATCATGCACCGCTTCAACTGGTTCCACCACTCGGTGCAGCGGCAGGTCGTCAAGGCCCAGGTCCCCGCCCATGAAGACCTCTCCGGCGAGATCGACGACGTGCTCATCCGCCACACGGACGAGTTCGAGCAGGTGAGCATCGAGACCATCAGGGGCGGTGCGTTGACGGAGATGACCTACACGGTCAAGCTCAAGAAGGGCAGGAAGGCCGCCGATCTGCTCGCGGACCTGCGCGACGTCACGCAGGGCCAGCAGGTGACGGTGCTGACCGGCTACGACCAGACGGATCTGTAGTCATGCGCGGCAAGGGCGGCAGGCTCCACCACCGGCTGCCGGTGAGCCTGCGCCATTACTGGCGGCTCATCGCCGGCTCGGTGGGGGTGGTTCTCGCGCTCGCGCTCGTCATCGGCACGGTCAGGGTCTCGGCGCTCGCCTACTCCGACAGCAACGAGGGCTTCGCGGTGAACTGGGACATCGAGGGCACCGTGGACCTGTTCGACACCGCGGTGGCCCACGAGATCTCGCTCGAGTACGACCAGGACGACTACGACGACATGGTGTCGACCTTCCAGGACTCGGGCGAGAAGGAGTGGATCAAGGCCGACATCACGATCGACGGCACCACCATCACCGACGTCGGCATCCGCTTGAAGGGCAACTCGACGCTCTCGAGCCTCGGCGGCGGCATCGACTTCGGCGGCGCCGAAGGCGGGATGGAGTTCCCCGGCGGGGGCGAAATGCCGGAGGGCATGGAGTTCCCCGAAGGCATGGAGAGGCCCGAGGGCATGGAGTTCCCCGGCGGGGGCGAGGGCATGGAGGGCATGATGGGCGGGATGGCCTCGCTCAGCTTCGACGAGCCTGAAGGCCTGCCGTGGCTGGTCGACTTCTCCAAGTTCGTCGACGGCCAGGTCTACCAGGGCAACCAGCAGATCAGCTTCCGGGTCGACTCCGGCATGGGATCGTCCTCGCTGGCCGAGGCCACCGCGATCGGACTGGTGGGGGAAAGCGGCGAGGCGAGCTACGACTACACGTACTCGACCATGTCGGTCAACGGTTCGGAAGCGATCACCCGCCGGGTGGTCGACGTCATGGACACGACGTGGGCCGCCGAGGAGTACGGAGCCGAGGCCGGCGTGCTGTACAAGGCGCGCGCCGGGGGCGACCTCTCCTATCAGGGCACCGACCCGGAGGAGTACGAGGACGACTTCAAGCAGGTCAACATGGAGGGCTCCGACGAGCTCCAGTACATCGTGGACTTCCTCCAGTGGCTCGACGGCACCGACGACGAGACCTTCGCCGCCGAGCTGGGCGAGTGGATGGACGTGGAATCGTTCGCGAACTACGCCGCGTTGCAGAACCTCCTGACCAACGGCGACGACATGGCCGGGGCCGGCAGCAACTACTACCTCTGGTACGACTACGACACGGGTCTGCTCAGCGTCATCACGTGGGACCTGGACCTGACGTTGAGCGATGCCACCCTGGCCCCCGGTGAGACCGCCTCGCTCGGCGGCTTCGGTGGTGGTGGTGGTGCGGGCGGCTTCGCCGAGGGCATGGAAATGCCGGAAGGCATGGAGTTCCCCGGTGGCGGCGAGATGGCCGGCGGCATGGGCGGGGGGTTCGGCGGCTCCAGTGGCGCCTCGGAGTTCAAGACGCGCTTCATCGAGCTGTTCCAGGACGAGTACATGTCCGCCTATAGCGACCTATACCAGCGCCTCTACGCCTCAGGTGCCGCGCTCGAGGCGCTCGATACCGCCCAGCGAGCGGCCGGACTCAACGGCGCTGACGTCAGCGCCGACGCCGAGTCGCTGCGGGCGGTCATTCAGGAGCGCACCGAGTTCTTGGATACGGAACTCGGCGCCTCCGCCACGGGTGAATGACCGATGACGGGGCGGGCGGCCGCTGACCTGCGACCGCCCGCACCGTCCAGTCGGCAGACGACTCGATCAGGTCACGGCGGCGCGGGAGCACCGGACGGATCGGGCAGCAGCACTTGGAACGTGGCGCCGCCGCCGGGCGTCTCCAGCAGACGGACGCAACCGCCGTGCGCGGTGACGATCGCCACCACGATGGCCAGACCCAGACCGGAGCCCCCTTCGTCCGCCCCTGCGCGCCGGGCGCGTCCCGGGTCGAGGCGGACGAGTCGCTCGAAGATCGCCTCCGCGTGCTCGGGCGCCACCCCGGGACCGGTGTCCGCCACTTCTATGACGGCCGCGGGGAGCGGGGGCAGGGCGCCGATCTGCGCCAGGCACGGCCCCGCCGGCGCGGATCCGCGCCCGAGGCGGACGGTTATCCCGCTCTCGGACGGAGTGTGGCGCAACGCGTTCGCGATCAGGTTGGTCACCACCTGACGCAGCCGGGGTTCGTCGCCCTGGAGCTCGATCGCATCGAGGAACTCCTCATCACCGCCGTTGAGCGGCTCGAGCGCGATGAACCGGTCGGGTGCCCGCAGATGCGCCGCGCCGATGGCATCGGCCGCGATGCCGAGGAGGTCCACGGGCTCGTAGTGCAGCGGCCGTTCGCGGTCGAGCGCCGCCAGCAGCAGGAGGTCGTCCAGGAGCAGCCCCATGCGGCGGGCCTCGGCCTCGATTCGTCCGATGGTCTCGTCCACGAGGGGACCCGGCACCCCGCCTCGACGGTAGAGCTGGGCGAAGCCCTTGATCGAGGTCAGCGGTGTGCGCAGTTCATGGGAGGCGTCCGCGAGGAACTGGCGCAGGCGGCCCTCCGATGCGGTGCTGGCGTCGAGCGCGGACTGGATCCGGGCGAGCATGGTGTTCAGCGCCATGCCCAGGCGACCGGTCTCGGTATGCGGGTCGCTGTCGATCACACGCTCGTCGAGCCGGCCTTCGGCGATCGCCGCGGCGGTGGACTCCATCCGGTCCAACGGGCGCAGGCCTGCCCTGACCACCCAGAACGCGCCGCAGGCGAGCAGCCCGAGGATGGTGAGCGTGACCGCGCCGCCGATGAGCAGGAGACTCTCCGTGGCCGCCTGGACCTGGTCGGCCGAGAGCGCGATGACGGCGTAGCCGCTGCCTTCAGGGCCGGCGACGACCAGGACGCGCCAGAGATGGCCCTCGGCGTCCTCGACGGTGCTCGACGCCTCCGACGCGGCCCGCGCTTCGAGGTCGCCCAAGTCCGTCAGCGCGGGAAAGTCGGCCTCGGTCCGCTCCTCGCCGAGCGCGTACTGGAACTCCTCCTCGATGTCGTACACGTAGATCCGCGGACTCTCGGGCATCTCGCTCGAGCGCGGCATCCGCGTGAAGGGCTCCTCGGGTGCGGTCTGCGGCAGGGGCATCTCCTCACTGAACTCCGCCGCGCCGCGCAGCTGGTCGTCGATGCGCTCCGTGAGCACGTTCTCAAGCAGCGCGGTCGCCGTCAGCATCGCCACCGCGAGCGCCAGCCCGCAGATGCCGACGATCGTGACGGTCATGCGGGAGCGGACGGTCCAGAACCGCCACCGCCGCAGCGCGGGTCTCACTGGGGCCGCGGGAGCCGGAGCGCGTAGCCGAAGCCGCGGATGGTGTGGATGAGCGGGACGCCCTCCGCGTCGATCTTCTTGCGCAGGTAGTACACGTAGGACTCGACGATGCGCCCGTTGCCGCCGAAGTCGTAGCCCCAGACGCGGTCGAGGATCTGGTCCTTGCTGACGACCTTCCCGGCGTTGATCATCAGGTACTGGAGCAGCCGGAACTCCGTCGGCGAGAGCTGGACGGGCCGCTTCGCCCTGCGCACCTCGTGCAGCGCTTCGTCGAGCTCGAGGTCGGCGTACCGCATCACCTGCTCTTCCGAGGGCTGCGCGATCTTGGAGCGGCGCAGGATCGCCTGGACGCGCAGCAGGACCTCTTCGAGGTCGAAGGGCTTGGTGACGTAGTCGTCGGCGCCGAGGGTCAGCCCCGCGACCCGGTCGCGCACCGAATGCCGGGCGGTGAGGAACAGCACGGGCAGCTCCTGGTGGTCGGCGTGGAGCCGCTTGGCGACTTCGAAGCCGTCCAGGTCGGGCAGCATCACGTCGAGGATGACCAGATCGGGGCGGAACGCGCCGGCGGCCTGGAAGCACTCGGCGGCGGTGGTCGCGACCTCGACGTCGAAACCGGTCAGCCGGAGCGTGGCCGAAAGGAGCGCGCCGATGTTCTCCTCGTCGTCCACGACCAGGACACGGGATTTGGCGGCGCCCGGTTCCGTCTCTCCATGGAAGCCGGTCGCGGCGGTCGACCCGGCAAGGCCCGCCTCGGTGTCGTTCATCGGCCGTTCCCCAGTCTCGAGGCTTCGTCGTGAACCCTCCGCCCGTCTCGCGGGTCGAGCCGAGGCGCGGTCGACGGTCCGCCGCCTGTGACCGGTGCGGGCTGTTCCGGGGACGCGTAGGGCTGGTTCATGCGCCCATCCTGGCCGCACTGCCTGAACGCGGCCTCGGATCCAGCTCAAAGGCGGCTCAGAACCGCGACTCCCACGGAACTCGGAGTCGGTTCCGAGCCGGTTCCGATGCGAACCGAGCATCGTGGTCCCTCATGCGCACCCTGATCGCACCTTCACGACCGCTCAGACTCATCGCGGCGGCGGCCGCCGGCTTCGCCTTGGCGGCCTGCGGGTCGGGCGACGCCGAATCCTCCGAGGAGACCGCCTCGGCCGGGAGCGACCCGATGGCCGCGTACACCGAGTGCCTCGAGGCGCAGGGTATCGAGCTGCCCGAGGATTGGAACGCCGGGTTCGGCGGCAGTTTCGATCCCGAGAACGCCCCCTCCGACATGCCGACGGACATGCCCACCGACCTGCCTTCGAACATGCCCACGGATATGCCCACCGACATGCCCTCAGGCGGGTTCAGCGCTCCTGAGGGCGTCAGCGAGGAGGACTGGGCCGCCGCTCAGGAAGCCTGCATGAACACGCTGCCGCAAGGCGGCGGATTCTCCGGCGACTCCTGACCTGTACCCGGCGGGTCTCGCCTCGCACCGGGGACCGCCCTCCCCCACCGGCCCGCTGCTCCCATTCGACGCTGCAACGGGCCGGTGCGGCGGTCGAAATCCTTTGGGCGCAGTTCGGTCAGCTCGCCCCAGCGCATGCCGGTCTCGACCAGGATCTTCGACATCGCGTCAGAGAGGACGTGGTAGAAGCGATCGAACTGCGCCGGGGTGATGATCACCAGCGGCTTGGTCGGGACCGGATCGGTCTTGGCGCAGCGGCAGGGGTTGAAGGAGATGATCTCGTCGACAGCACTGGTGAAGACCGCACTCAAGACCATTTTGAGCATGCAGCGGTTCGCCGCCGAGAGCCCGGCGGCCTTGAGCATGACCTGCCACTGCTTGATGGTCGTGGGGCGAGGCAGCGTCAGAGCCGAGAAACACTTGACCCCGATCGGGTGTACGGCATGGCCATACTTGAACCTGCCGCCCCTTGACCAGTCCGGAACCTAGGACGAAATATCCGAAAACAACAAAGCCCAGATCAGAGATTATACCTCTGACCTGGGCAAACGTCGGGCTGACAGGACTTGAACCTGCGACCCCTTGACCCCCAGTCAAGTGCGCTACCAAGCTGCGCCACAGCCCGTTTTTCGCCGCGTTGTCCGCAGCGGTGACAACTTTAGCGCATGGCCTCCGGTGTCACTGAGGCGAGGTCCCCTCTGTGAGGTGCCCCGGTCATTTCTTGGACTTCTTGCGCGATTCGCGTGGTTTGACCACTAGTTCGATGGGCGTGCCCGGGAAGCCGAAGTCCTCGCGGAGCTTGCGCTGGATGAACTTGAGGTACTGCTTGTCGAAGGGCGCGTTGGTGAAGAGGATGAACCGCGGCGGCTCGGCGGCCGCCTGGGTCGCGTAGATCACCTTCGGGGCCTTGTTCGCGCGCACGGGATGCGGCGTGGCCGCCTGGAGGGCGCTGATCCACTGGTTCAGCTCGCCGGTGCTGATCCGCTGGCCCCAGCCCGCGAGGGCCTCGCGGAGGGAGCGGGCGATCTTCTCCACGGCGCGGCCGGTCATGGCCGAGACGTTGACGCGGGGCGCCCACGAGACCTGGCCCAGCTCGCGGTCGATCTCCTTCTCCAAGTAGTAGCGGCGGTCGTCGTCCACCAGGTCCCACTTGTTGAAGGCGAGGACCAGGGCCCGGCCGGACTCGGTGACCTGGGTCAGGACCCGCTGGTCCTGCTCCGAGATGGGCTCGGAGGCGTCCAGGAGGACGAGGGCCACCTCGGCGGCCTCGACTGCGGCCTCGGTGCGCAGCGCCGCGTAGTACTCGGTGCCCGAGGCGAACTTGACGCGCTTGCGCAGGCCCGCGGTGTCCACCAGGATCCAGTCCTCGCCGTCGATCTCCACCAGGGAGTCGACGGGGTCGACGGTGGTGCCCGCGATGTTGTCGACGACGGCGCGCTCCTCACCGGCGATGCGGTTGAGCAGGCTCGACTTGCCGACGTTCGGGCGGCCGACGAGGGCCACCCGGCGAGGTCCGCGCTCCTTGAGCGCCCCCGTGGGCTCCTCGGGGAACGCCCACACGATCTTGTCGAGCAGGTCGCCCGAGTTGCGGCCGTGGAGCGCCGAGATCGGGAACGGCTCGCCCAGGCCGAGGCTCCACAGCTCGTGGATCTCCGCCTCCTGGCGCTCCGAGTCGACCTTGTTCGCGACGAGGATGACCGGCTTCTTGGTCTGGCGCAGGATCCTCACGGCCGCCTCGTCGGCGTCGGTGGGCCCCACGCGGGAGTCCACGACGAAGACGATCACGTCGGCGGTGCGCATGGCCAGCTCGGCCTGCACGGCGATGGACCGGGCCATGCCCTCGGCGTCGGGGTCCCAGCCGCCGGTGTCGACCAGGCTGAACTCCTTGCCGGCCCATTCGGCGTCGTAGGCCACCCGGTCGCGGGTCACGCCGGGCTCGTCCTGCACCACCGCGGCGCGGCGGCCCAGGATGCGGTTGACCAGCGTCGACTTGCCCACGTTGGGGCGGCCGACGACGGCCACCGTCGGGACCGGGCCTCGTTCGTCGGACTCGAGTTCGGCCCAGGTCGCTTCGTCACTCATCGATGTCCCTGTTGTTCAGCAAGGCCAGGATCTTGGCCACTACCTCCACGATCGGCAGTGCCGTGGAGTCGATCACCACGGCCCCTTCGGGGGCCTCCAGGGGCTTGGTGGTCTTCGAGTCCGCGGTGTCGCGGCGCTCGATGTCCTGCTTGATGGTCTGCTCGTCGGCGCCCATCTCGGCCGCGCGGCGCTTGGCGCGCTCGACGGGGTCGGCCGTGAGGTAGACCTTGACGTCGGCGTCCGGGGCGACCACCTCGACGATGTCGCGGCCCTCGACGACGATGCCGCGCTTCGCGGCCTTGATGATGCGCCGCTGCTCCTCGATGAGGAACTTGCGCACCGCCTTGTTCCCGGCCACCGCCGAGACCGCCTTGGTGACGTCGTCGCCGCGGATCGCCAGGTCGGCGTCCTCGCCGTCGACGCGGGTGAAGGGGTCGTCGGGAGCGGTGCCGAACTCGAGCTTGGCGTTCTTGACGGTCTTGGTGACCTGCGCGGTCTGCGAGGGGTCGACGCCGGCCTTGAGGACGGCCAGGGTGGCGGCGCGGTACATCGAACCGGTGTCGAGATAGGCGGCTTCGATCGCGGTGGCGAGGGTCTTGGACACGGTCGACTTGCCGGCCCCCGACGGGCCGTCGATGGCGACGACCGGTCCGCTCTGCTGCTCAGGCACTATCGCGCTCCGTTCTTCAACTGCAAACCCCGCAAACCTACATCATGCCCGGTCGCGGCTCTTCCACGGCGAACGCTTGCGCGGCGGTGACTTGCCGCGTCAGCCGCGCTCGACCACCCGCGCCCCCATCGGCCACAGGGCGAGCGGGATCATCTTCCAGTTGGCGACGGCGAGGGGAAGGCCGATGATCGTGATCGCCTGGAGGAAGCCGGTCACCAGGTGGGCGACGGCCAGCTCCCAGCCGAAGAGGATGAGCCACAGGATGTTCCCGAGCAGGGAGAAGCACCCCGAGGAGCGGTCGTAGACCACGGTGCGGCCGAACGGCCACAGCACGTACTTCGCCAGTCGCATGTTGGCGATCCCGAACGGGATCGTCACGATGAAGACGCAGAAGAGCAGGCCCGCGAAGAAGTAGCCGATGGCGAGCCACAGGCCGGCGAGGACGAACCAGATGACGTTCAGAATCGTTGACACGCCGAAAGGCTAACCCGCCCTTGCCGGTCCTGTCGCTACAGCTGGCACCGGGACCGGTGGTAGTGCTGGCACCACTTAGAGCCCGACTTCGCGGAACAGCTCCCCGACCTCGTTGGGGGTCAGGCGCCGCAGCGTCCCAGGCTTGAGGTTGCGCAGCTTGACCGGGCCGATCTCGGTACGCACCAGGCGCGAGACGTGGTGGCCGACCTCGTCCATGAGCCGCCTCACAATGTGCTTGCGGCCCTCGTGGATGGTGATCTCGATCAACGACTGCCCGGCGTGCTCGTCGATGATCTTCAGCTTGTCGGCCTTGGCGGGGCCGTCCTCGAGCTCGACGCCGGCCAGGAGCCGGTTCCAGGTGGCCCGGTCCATGATCCCGTTGACCTGGGCCCGGTAGACCTTCGGCAGCCCGTGCGAGGGGTGCATGATGCGGTTGGCCAGCTCCCCGTCGTTGGTGAGCAGCAGGAGGCCCTCGGAGTCGGTGTCGAGCCGCCCGACGTGGAAGACGCGCTGGTCGATCCCCTTGGCGAACTCGGCGAGCGAGGGGCGGCCCTCGTCGTCCTCCATGGTCGAGACGATCCCGCGCGGCTTGTTGATCGCGAAGTACACGGTGTCGACGTCGGTCACGACCCGCTTGCCGGAGACGTGGATGACGTCCTTGGCGGGGTCCACGCGCTGGCCGAGGCGGGCGGGCTCGCCGTTCACCTTCACCTTGCCGCGGGAGATCAGGTCCTCGGCGGCCCGGCGGGAGGCGATCCCGGCCTGCGACAGCACTTTCTGCAGGCGAATGCCCTCTGCGTCAGCGTTGTTCATCTTCCTCGATATCCGTCACGTCGTCGGGCAGGAACGGGGCCAGCTCAGGCAGCTGGCCGACCGAGTCCAAGCCGATCTTCTCCAAGAACAGGGTGGTGGTGCGGTAGAGCGTCGCCGTGGAGTCCGGGTCGGTCCCGCACTCCTCGACCAGGCCGCGCGCCAGCAGCGTGCGCATGACGCCGTCGCAGTTGACCCCCCGGATGGCCGAGATGCGGCCGCGGGTGACCGGCTGCCGGTAGGCCACCACGGCGAGCGTCTCCAGGGCCGCCTTGGTGAGGCGGGCGGAGGCGCCGTCGGTGACGAACCGCTCCACGTAGCGGGCGTATTCGGCCCGGGTGTAGAAGCGCCAGCCGCCGGCTTGGCGACGCAGGTCGAATCCGCGTCCGTCACCAGTGTATTCGGCGCTGAGTCGGCCCAGTCGCTCGCGTATCTGCGAACGTGGCCGCTCCAATACCGCGGACAGGAATTCCTCGGAGAGCGGCTCCTCGGCGATCATGAGGATCGCCTCCAGGACGGCGCCGAGGTCGACGTCCTCGGGGACGGGGGCGGCGGCGGTGACCTGGTCGTCCGCCTCGGTGTCGGCCGGGGCGCCGGCCACGGCGCGGGCGTACTCGTCGGTGTCGCCGACCGGTTCGTCGGCGGGCGTGTCGGGCCGCCGCGGCGGGTCCTCCCGGCGCGCGCCGGGCATCCGCCAGGTCGGCAGGGCGTCCTCCAGGGACGCCTCGACGTCCTCACTCATCCGTGGTCTCCTCCTCGGCCTGCGGGCTGCCCGCGTACTCGTCGACGTCGATCTCGGTGTTCCCCGTGCCGCCGAGCCAGCGCACGGTCAGCTCCCCCAGGGCCTGCATCTGCTCGAAGCCGACCAGGGCCTCGCGGTAGAGCTCCAGGAGCGCCAGGAACCGCGCGACGACCTCGAGGTGGGTCTCGCAGTCGGAGGTGAGGGCCCGGAAGGTCGCGGTCTGGACGCGCTGGAGGCGGCGGGAGAGGATGACGGCGTGCTCGCGCACCGAGACGCGCTGGATGTGGATGTGCCCGGTGCCGACCGTGGGGGGCGGTTTGGGGCGCATCGCCTCGCCCGCCAGGGCGGCCAGGGCCTCGGGGGTGAGGTCGAGGACGAGTTCGGGCAGGAGGCCCTGGTAGCGCGCCTCGAGGCCGACGTTGCGGGGGACGCGGGTCGCGGCGGCCTCGACGAGGCCGGCGAGGGCTCCTGCGGCCTCCTTGTAGGCCTTGTACTGGAGGAGCCGGGCGAAGAGGAGGTCGCGGGCTTCGAGGAGGGCGAGGTCCTCCTCGTCGTCGACGACGGTGCCGGGCAGGAGCCGGGCGGTCTTGAGGTCGAGGAGGGTGGCGGCGACGAGGAGGAACTCGGAGGTCTCCTCGAGGTTCCAGGCCTCGTCGAGGGAGGTGACGTAGGCGATGAACTCGGAGGCGACCTGGTGGAGGGCGACCTCGGTGACGTCGAGCTTGTGCTTGCCGATGAGCTGGAGCAGCAGGTCGAACGGGCCCTCGAAGTTGGCGAGCCGGACGTGGAAGCCGCTCTCGGCCTCCTGCGGTTCGCCGTCCCGCAGGGTCGGGAGCGGGGTCGGCTGCTGGTCGGTCACGCAGGCAAGCTTAGACGGGCGCCCCGAGGGCCGCGGAGCGAACTCCGGGCGACCTGTGACGGAATGCTCCCGGAGACCTATTTGTCCGTGGCGGCGATGAGCTCTCGGGCGAGTTGGCGGTAGGCGCGGGCGCCCGAGGAGGCGGGGGCCCAGGTGGTGATGGGCTCGCCGGCGACGGTGGTCTCGGGGAAGCGCACGGTGCGGGTGATGACGGTGGAGAACACCTTGTCGCCGAAGGCCTCCACGACGCGCTGGAGGACCTGGCGCGAGTGGGTGGTGCGCGAGTCGTACATGGTCGCGAGGATGCCGTCGAGCTCGAGGTCGTAGTTGAGGCGCTCGCGGACCTTGTCAACGGTGTCGAGCAGCAGCGCCACGCCGCGCAGCGAGAAGAACTCGCACTCGAGCGGGACGAGCACGGAGTGGGCGGCGGTGAGCGCGTTGATCGTCAAGAGCCCCAAGGAGGGCTGGCAGTCGATGAGGACGTAGTCGAAGTCGGGGATGATGGGGCGCAGGACCCGGGCGAGGGTCTGCTCGCGGGCGACCTCGTTGACCAGCTGGATCTCGGCGGCCGACAGGTCGATGTTGGCCGGGAGGAGGCGCAGGCCCGCGACGTTGGTCTTGACCATGACGTCGTCGATGTCGACGTCGTCCTGCATGAGCAGGTTGTAGACGGTCAGGTCGAGGGTGTGGGGGTTGGTGCCGAACCCGACCGACAGGGCCCCTTGGGGATCGAAGTCGACCAGGAGGACCTTGCGGCCGTACTCGGCGAGCGCGGCGCCGAGGTTGATGGTCGTGGTGGTCTTGCCGACCCCGCCCTTCTGGTTGGCCATGGCGATGACGCGGGCCGGGCCGTGGCGCTCCAGCGGCTGCGGCTGCGGGATGTCGCGTTTGCCCGTGTAGGACTCGGGGTCGGGCGAGGAGAGGTCGCCCTCGCCTTCGACGGGAGGCGCCTGCGCGGCCCCGCGCAGGGCAGCCCATTTGTCGTTGCTGTCCACACTGCTCATTTCCGCCTCCTGGTGCGAGGTCGACACCGGGTGCCGGGCGTCTCACCATTGCCTGTCATAGCGACTGTACGTCAGTGTATCGAGGCTGTCGACGGCTCGCGAGACTCCGAGGCACCCGGTGTGGGATCGCCCGCTGTGCGGTGGGGGGCATGGGACCCGAGGGGACGTCAGTTCTCCGCGAGCACCTGCGCGAGCGGTTTCAGCGGCAGGTGGTGGGTGAGGGCGACGGGCTCGTTGACGACCTGCCCCTCGTAGGTGTTGAGGCCCCGTGCGAGCGCCGGGTCGGCCTTGAGCGCGCCGGCCCAGCCGAGGTTGGCGAGCTTCATGACGTAGGGCAGGGTCGCGTTGGTGAGCGCGTACGTGGAGGTGTTCGGGACGGCGCCGGGCATGTTGGCGACGCAGTAGAACAGCTTGCCGCCGTGGGTGAACGTCGGCTCGTCGTGGGTGGTGGCCCTGGAGTGGGCGAAGCACCCGCCCTGGTCGATCGCGATGTCGACCAGGACCGCGCCGGGCTTCATCTCGGCGAGGACCTCGTCGTCGACCACGGTGGGGGCCTTGGCCCCCGGGACGAGGACGGCGCCGATGACGAGGTCGGCCTCGCGGCAGGCGCGCTTGACCTCGAAGCGGTTGGAGACGATGGTGCGCAGGCGGCCCTGGTACTGGTCGTCGGCGGCGTGGAGCTTGTCGATGTTGAGGTCGAGGAGCTCGACGTCGGCCCTCATGCCGACGGCGATGGCGGCGGCGTTCATGCCCGAGACGCCGGCGCCGATGATGACCACGCGGGCGGGGGCGGTCCCGGGGACGCCGCCCATCAGGGTGCCGCGGCCGCCTTCGGGGCGCTGGAGGTGGTAGGCGCCGGCCTGGACGGCGAGGCGCCCGGCCACTTCGCTCATGGGGGCCAGGAGCGGCAGGCGGCCGTCGGCGGTCTGCACGGTCTCGTAGGCGATGGCGGTGACGTGCCGCTCCATGAGCGCGTCGGTGCACGCGGCGCCGGCGGCGAGGTGGAGGTAGGTGAAGAGGGTCTGGCCCGGGCGCATGCGGTGGAACTCGGCCTCGACGGGCTCTTTGACCTTGAGGACGAGGTCGCCGGTGCCCCAGGTCTCGTCGGCGTCCGCGGCGATGTGGGCCCCGGCGGCGCGGTAGTCGTCGTCGGTGATGGCGGAGCCGGTCCCGGCGCCGGTCTCGACGGTGACGTCGTGTCCGGCGGCGACCAGCTCGTGGACGCCGGCGGGGGTGAGGGCGACGCGGTACTCGTTGTTCTTGATCTCGCGGGGGACGGCGACTTTCACGTTGCGGGTTCCTTCCGAAGCGTTGGGCCTGTTCGGGGCCGGTCGGCATCCCGCACGGGCATTTTAGGACGCGGTTCGCCCAGGAGCCCGCATTCCTCGTGGGTCAGCGGTTCGGACGGCGTCGTCGTCGTGATCGTAGACCGAGCGCCCGCCGCCTGGGAAGGCGGCGGGCGGCGTCGTTGCGAAAAAGCGGTGCCGTGCGCTATCGGCGTTCGAGGTGGAGCCGGGTGAGGTTCAGGGCGAGCGCGCAGACGCCGTTGCGGATCTCGCCGGAGGCGACGGCGTCGAGGGCCTTGCCGAGGTCCCACCAGACGAGTTCGATGTGGGACTCCTCGTCGGTGCGCTCGTGCCGGTCGGCCTCGGGGACCGGGGTGAGCCCGGTGGCGAGGTAGTAGTGGATGAGCTCGTTGGAGATGCCGGGGGTGGTGTAGTACTCGCCGAGCTCGACCAGGTCGGCGGCGTGGAGGTCGACCTCCTCGGCGAGCTCGCGGCGGGCGGCGACGGCGGGGTCCTCCCCCGGGATGTCGCGCAGGCCCGCGGGGAACTCCCACAGGAGCTCCTTGGGCGGGACGCGGTACTGGCGGATGAGGCCGACGCGGCCGTGCTCGTCGAGGGGGACGGTGACGACGGCGCCGACGTGGTCGAGGAATTCGCGCCGGGCCGTGTGGGGCGCCTCCTCGGTGCCGCCGGGCATCGCGACGGTCTCGGCGGTCAGGTCGTAGCACCAGCCGCGGTGGATGGTTTCGCTGTCGAGAACTCGGTACTCATGCACGAGGGCCACACTAGTCCGCTGCCGTCGCGGGTTCAGGCCTCTCCGGAGGCGTCCTTGAGGCGGCGCAGGATGCCGTCGACGACCTCCTGGGGCGGGAGGGGGACGCCGGAGAGGGCCGAGAGGAACAGGCCGTCGCCGACGAGGCGGACGATCTCGGCGGTGACGGGGTCCTCGATCTGCTCGCGCAGGAGCGCGGCCCAGCCCTCGAAGATGAACAGGACGTCGGCCTTGGCGGTCTCGGAGAGGCCGTCGCGTCCGCGCATGGCGGTGAGCAGGGCCCAGAGCCCGGCGGCGGACTCGGCGGACTCGACCTCGGAGACGCGCAGGAACGTCTCGACCGCGCCGGCCTCGCGGGCCCGCTCGATGCTGGCCTCCTCCTGGCGGCGGAAGCGCGCGGCGAGTCCGTCGTAGAGGTCGGGCTTGGAGCCGAAGTGGTAGAGCAGGCCGCCCTTGGAGACGCCGGCCTCGGCGGCGACCTTCTCCAGGGTCACGCCCGAGCTGCCCTCCTCGACGAGGATGCGCTGGAGCGCGTTGAGGATCCGGTCACGGGTGGTGACCTCGGGCTCGTTCATGTTGCCTCCTGATTGCTACTGTACCGTCCGGACGGTACAGTTGACGAGCGGCGCGCTCGGCGGCGCGCCTCCGTGCATCGTCAGAGAAAGAGATACCAATGGACACCCAGCTGCGCGCACCCGAGCAGCGCCGTCCCCGCATGAGCGCCCGGCAGATCGGCGCCCTGGCGGTGCTCGTGCTGCCGGTGCTGCTCATCTCGATCGACATGACCGTGCTCGGCTTCGCCGTGCCGTTCCTGTCCGAGGACCTCGGGCCCACCAGCTCCCAGCTGCTGTGGATCGTCGACGTCTACGGCTTCGTGCTCGCCGGGCTCCTGGTCACCATGGGCTCCCTCGGCGACCGGTTCGGGCGGCGCCGCCTGCTCGTCATCGGCTCGGCCGCGTTCGCCGCCGCCTCCGTGCTCGCCGCGTACGCGCCGACCGCCGGGGCCCTCATCGCCGCCCGCGCCCTCCTGGGCCTGGCCGGGGCGACCCTCATGCCGACCACGCTGGGCCTCATGCGGAACCTGTTCACCGACGGCCGCCAGCGCAAGTTCGCGATCGCGATCTGGGGGTCCGGGTTCTCCGCGGGCGCCGCGGCCGGGCCGATCGTAGGCGGCTGGCTGCTGGAGCACTTCTGGTGGGGCTCGGTGTTCCTCATGGCCGCGCCCGTGTCGCTGGCCGTCATGGTGGCCGCGCCGCTGCTGCTGCCGGAGTCGAAGGACCCGAACCCGGGCCCGATCGACCTGCTCAGCGTCGCGATGTCGTTCCTGGCGATGTTCCCGTTCGTCTACGGGGTCAAGACCGTCGCCGAGCGCGGCGTCACCTGGGCGGCCGTGGCCGCGATCCTCTTCGGCGCGCTCATGGCGGCGCTGTTCGTGCGCCGCCAGCGCCGCCTGGAGCACCCGCTCCTGGACCTGCGCCTGTTCGGCCTGCGGCGCTTCAGCGCCTCGCTGGCCACGAACTTCACGATCGTGTTCGCGATGATCTCCTCGCTGTTCCTGCTCACGCAGTACTTGCAGCTGGTGCTGGGCTTCTCCCCCATGGAGGCGGGGCTGCTGCTCCTGCCCGAGATGGCGGTGTCCGTGGTCGCCGGCCTGTTCGCGGTGCGGCTGTCGGAGCGGGTCGGGATGGCGCGCACCATCATCGGCGGCATGGCGTTCGTGATCGCCGGGTTCGCGGGCATGGCGTTCGTCGGCGTGGACGAGGGCGCCCTGGTGGTCGTGGCGGCCTCCACGCTCATCGGCGCGGGCGCCGGCCTGGCGCAGACCGTCACCAACGACGCGATCCTCGCGGCCGCCCCGGCCGACCGGGCGGGCTCGGCCTCGGCGATCTCCGAGACCGCGTACGAGCTGGGCGGCGCGATGGGCGTCGCGCTCCTCGGATCGCTGGCCACGGGCGTCTACCGGTCCGAGCTCGGCGACGCGCCCGCCGGGGCGGCCGAGACGCTCGGCGAGGCCGCGCACGTCGCGGCGACCCTCCCGGCGGAGGCCGGCGAGGCGCTGCTCACCGCCGCGCGCACCGCGTTCACCGACGGCCTCAGGATCACCGCGCTCGTCGCCGCGGCCCTGGTCCTGATCGCCGCGGTGGCGGTCGGCAGGGCCCTGCGCGGCAACGCGCGCTGATCCGAAGGCAGAGGAGCGGGGGGGGGGGCCGGGGGCCCCCCCCCCCCCCCACACAACCGCCGCCGCCCCCCCCCCCCGCCCCCCCCCCCCCCCCCGGGCCCCCCCCCCGCGGGGGGGGGGGGGCGGCGCGGGCGCGCCCCCCCCCCCCCCCCCGGGGCGGCCCCCCCCCCCCCCCCCCCCCCCCCCCCCCACGCCCGTGTTTCGTCTGTAAGCCGGACGCAACGGTTTCCGCCATGGAACTGAGGCCCGCCCCACATGCATGAATATTCGATTATGTTAACAGTGCTTTCACGATATCCTCATAGAGTGTCGTGGCAATCCCGCGGCACTGTCTGCATCGCGCCCCCTTCGACGTCGCTCCGGCACTTCTTCCCCGAGCACGACAACCAGGCCATTCGAGAACAGTGCACCCGGCGATCCACCCACACCTCGCGGAGAGGAAACCCCATGGCAGACCACGACCCGGTCATCAGCGCGCAGGTCTACGAAGCGCTCGGCACCGCCTTGTCCAGCTTCTGCTGGTACAAACGCTCGCTCAAGCGGCGTGTCGGCATCCTGCTGCGCGACCACCCCGAGATCCTCGAGCAGGTCGATTTCACGCAGTCGAAGCGCGACACCGCCGACCAGATCATCGGCATCCTCGCCGGGAACGCCGCTTACAGGGCGGTGACCCTCGAGATGGCCCGCGAGCTCGCAACGTGGAACGACTTCTCCGATCTGCGGAGCCACCCGGACGCCGCCGACCTCCTCAAGGTCGCCAGGGCCTCCGTGGCGGCGCTGCGCCACCTGCTCGCCGACCGTCCCGAGGCGGTCCGGCCGCCGGTCCACCCAACCCGACGGGGCCGAAAAGTCCCGGCGGCCCCCGACCGCGACGGCCGCGAACTCCTCCTGCGCGAGTACCTCATGCTCCGGCGCTCGTCGCGTCCGCAGCAGCGCGGCATCAAGCTCGAGAAGCTGGTCTTCCGCCTCGCCGACCTCGAAGGGCTCGAGCCGCGGGACGGGTACGTGCTGGCCGGCGAGCAGATCGACGGGTCACTCATGCTCGACGGCGACTGCCTCCTCATCGAGGACAAGTGGCTCGAGGGCCGGGTCGAACGGCGCCACGGCGACGAGTTCGCCGCGAAGCTGTCCCGGAAGGGCCGCGGCACCCTGGGCCTGTTCGTCAGCGTGAACGGGTTCTCGAAGGGCTTCAAGGAGGTCTACTCCAACAGCGCCGGGTTCATCACGCTCGACGGGAACGACCTGCTCCTCATCCTCAACGGCCGCATCACGCTGGCCGAGGCGCTGCGGGTCAAGCTACGGCACCTCCGCGAGACCGGCGACTGCCACCACCCGCTGGCGAAGTCCGACGAAGGATAAGGAGTCATCCTCGTCGAACGGCAGGGAATCGACCGACTTGAAGGCGAGGTCCGCGATCGACCCCCGGTGGGGGACCAGCCAGTACAACGTTCCCTGCAACGGGCTTCCCTTGCTGCCCGTGGCGAGTTCGATGATGTGATGCACAAGGCCGGTGGCCGAGTAGGGCTTCCCGTCAGCCTCCCAGACGAGCGGCTCCTTCAGGTCGTTGCGCCAGTGGGCCACCGATCTGGAGGGGTCCTGAGCCAGCCAGCGGGTGAGCTTCTGCCGCAGCGGTTTCGTCTGGGCACGGAACTCCAAGCGGGTGCCGTCAGCGATCGTCCCTCTCTGCACGAGCAGGGCCACCGCGTTCTGCTGCCGCTTCGTGGATTTGCGTTGCCGGTCCTTCCTGTACTCATCGGGGAGGACCGGGGCGTTGCGCTCGCCGAGATAGTCGTCGACCACGGCCTTGGCGAGATCACGAGACTTCGCAACTGATCGGAACAACGCCGACAGCTGAGCGCGTTCGCCGTAATTCTGGTTGACGCAGTGAATAAGCCTGGCCAGGACGGACTTGGTGAGGAGAGGGACCTTCTCCAGCACCTCAATGTCCCAGTCGTATCCGTCGTCTCTGATGCGGTCGCTGATCAAGAGGTGGGCGACAATGTGGCATACCAGGAAGCGGCCGAGTTCGGCGATGCGCTCGCCGCGGTTGACGAGGCTCTTGGTCTGCTCGTCAAGGCTTTGCTTCGCCTTGCGGTGAAGGAGCACGGTACGCCACAGTCGGTATTCATCGAGACCTGAGACGAAGACACGCCGGTAATAGCCGTTCGTGCTCCTGCCCCAGAGGACTTCCGGGTTCTCGGCCAGGACCGTGGCCAGTTCGGCGTCGGGGTTCGCGCATGCGAGAGCCTCCAGTGCCTCCTCGATCGCACACCCCTCGTCAGGGGCGATACTCGTCGCCTCCCCCTGCTTGATGCTGTACTCCTTGCCGAGTGTGCGTAGCATGGCCTCCTTCAAGTGCTGCTGCATCTGGTCCTGGGCGGCGAAGTCGCGTTGCTGGATCCGGTTCTGGGTGTTCGTGGCCTCGGTGATCCGGTCGGCGAAACCCTGGTTTCCAGCCCCTACCTCGATGGCGGTGATCTTGATACGGGCGGGCTCTGCGCCTTCCGGACGCTCAACCGACGAGTAGGCCCGGTGAATGGCGGCCACACTCTGGGCACCGTTGACGATGCTGGCGCCCTTGAGGAGGAAATCGCCGCTGCTCCCGGGGGTGAGGCGTCCGGTCGCGGATCGTTGGATCGACTCGCAGAGCACCGTGATCCCGTTGTTGAAGTAGAGGAAGTTCTCCGGCTCCTGCGTGAGGGTCTCGATGATGCCGATGTTGACCGGTGTGCCTCCGAGGGGATTGCGTATGTTGCGTTCGAACAACCGCAAACCGTAGTCGCGCTGCCACCCTGCGATCTGGTCCACGTCGACGACGCCGTACACCTCCGGGTAGGGGGCTTCGACTCTTCCGCATCCGTCGATGCGGACCTTCAAGTCGACCGCTTGTCCTCCCTCGGCGGACCGCATGACCCGCCGCAGCTGCGGCAGCTGCCAGATTTCAAAGTGAGCGCCGAAGTAGGTGCTGAAGTCGTCGACGACGCGTTGCAACGGTTTCTTTGCCGCGTCAGCGATCGTCGAGTCTCCGGCGATCGCCATGATCACGGTGACGCGGACGCTGTGATCGCGGAGGACATCCTGCACGCCGTCCCGCAACCGCTGGAAACGGTTGTTGAACTCGTCGAAATCCTCCTCCGTGAGCATTTCGAAGCCCTCTTTAATCTTGAGGCTGGCGTCCTTCGTGAGGCTTCCTCCGCCGTTGTCACTCCATTTCGCCTGTACGAGGCATATGTGAGCCGCTTCGGCGTCGACGCCGATCGCATCGATGCCGTAGTCGCGGTCGCCGTCGATGACCGCGTAGGCGGCATCTGCGGGTTCCACGCCCATGACGTCCCGCACCGCCATCGCCGCGAGCGCCCGAGTGCGGAAATGCTGTTCGACCTCCTTCGCATCGTGGCTGGAGACGTCGGAGAGATCGATCAGTCCGCGGTAGGTGTCCTCGAGATGAAGCCGGAGTTGCCGCACCAGCATCGAGCGCATCGGATTGTCATTGCGTGCCATGGGAATTCCCAACGCCGACGAGAGAGGCCAGGCCCGTCCGGAGCCTAAGGCGAGATTCTATCGCTTTCATGACCGTCTGTCATGCCTCGGTCGCGCAGCCGGGCCCGCGCGCTCAGGCCGGGTCCTCGCGCACCAGCAGGATCATCTCGCTCATGTCGACGGTGCCGCGGTGCCGCGCCTCGATGGCCGCCAGTCCCGTGATGCACGACCACAGGAGGTCCGATTCCTCGGCCGCCATCCAGATCGCGACGGCGCACAGTGCGATCCGCATCGATGCGAGCATCTCGAGGTCGACTTCCGCCTGTCGCGTGACCACCTCCAGCAGCGGTCGGCGCATTTCGGAGATCATGTAGTCCAGTTGCTTGCGGGGGCGAAAGTGATGCGGTTTGGCGCCGAGACCGTACCTGAGTCTGACTTCGTCCAGCAGCGAGGGAAGTTCGTTCGGCAGCACCGGATTGGGAGAACGCACCGCTTCGGACAGTCGGTTGGGGAGCTTGAAGGGCAGCGGTGCCCCTTGGACGGGGAGTCGGCTGGCCAGAAGGAGGGCGCCGGCGGTCTTGAGGAAACCGGGGTCGCCGCCGTCGCGGTAGCAATCGCGATGCAGGCGGTATGAGGACTGGACGGCCGATCGCACCGCTTGCTGCAACAGGTCGAACTGGTCTTTGATGGCCGCCGCCGGTATGGCGACGCCTTCGAAGCGGCCCTGGCCCGGCGGCGGTCTGTGCGAGTTCATGAGCCGCATGATCGCCAGCAGGTTGATGGATTCGGATTCCGCGAACCAGACCAGGTCCTTGGACATATCGGTGAACGCGTCGGCGTAGGCGCGATGGGAATCGAGCGTTCTCGACATGATGGAATCGCGATCCCTGGGCATGGCGATCCGGGAGAGCGCCGCCTTGTAGCCGTCGGCGATCTTCTTCAGGGCGGCGCAGGCAGTCCTGATCTGCGCCGCGGCGAGCCGCGCCTCGTCGGATCGCACCGACAGGTCGAACCGGCTCATCATGAACCGCCAGTCCGCCCGGATGCAGTCGAGCAGCTTCCGTTCAGCCGTCTCGAAACCCTGGTTCGGCCTCGGTGCGAAGTACCTCGGCCGCACCCGCCCGCGCGACAGCGTCCAGAAGGCGTCCGTCGCCCTTCGCCCCTGGATCGCGGAAGCCGTCTCCAGCGATGCGAACTCATCGGCGCGAAGCAGCCGGTAGCCGAAACCGTGGTGGTCGAACCGCGAGAGCCATTCGAGGAACGCGGCCACCTCGCCGGGCCAGAGGCCCATCAGTTCGCCGTTCGGTCCGAAGCGATGGGCCGAGAGCCGTCGACCCTCGGCGCGTTCCGCCATGGCGAACAGCCGGTAGACGTCCCTGTTCACCGGCTCGACGCAGACCGCCTCGCCTTCGAAGAAGCCGACTTCGCGCAGGTTCCGGCCGATGACCTCGGTGCAGGCGACGCGGTACTCCTCGCCGTCAACCGGGTGCTCCGCGGTGAGGAACGCGTCGATGCGGTCGGTGAGCCGCGCGTCGACCTCGCCGCCGCTGAACTCGGCCTCGTTCCGGAGTTCGAGCGCGAGCGACCAGCCCTCGGCGGTTCCGGCGTTCGCGCACGCCTCGATCAGCGGGTCCGGGTCGTACGCGGTCGCCCAGAACAGCGCCGTGTTCCGCCACCAGCGCTGGTCGATGCGGCCGGTCAGCACCTCGACGCGCCCCTGCTCGTGGAGCTCCTTGGCGGCCAGGTACTCCTGGAAGGACAGGTGGACGAACATGTACGTGTCCGAGTCCTGGCTCAATCGGGACAGCAGGCCGTTCTCGCGGAGGTCGCGCAGCAGCTCCTGCGCCGAGACCTCGACTTCGAGCTCCTCGACCAGCTCCCTCACCAGCGGAAGCGGATCGAACTGCACCGATTCCTCGAGCATCAGCTCGAGGGCGAGCCGCTGCACGACGCGGAGCTTCGGCTTCAGTTCGAGCGGGTTCGCAGGCGCCGCGGTCTTGACGCGGTTGCGCCGCTCGTGCAGGAGCATCGGGACCATGCGCTCGTACAGCTCGCCGCGGCTCGCGGGCAGGCCGTCGTCGCTGTTGCGGTGCACGAACACCATGAGCTGCAACAGCAGCGGTGTGCTCGCGAGGTCGTAGAGCGCCGGGTCGGCCCGGAGGCCCGCCAGCAGTTCGGCCTCCTCGGCCGTCGCATCGGTCCCGTTCACCTCGCCTCCCTCGCGGAAGGCGCGGTAGCAGTTCTCCACGAAGCGGTCGATCTGATCCCGGGTCAGCGGGCAGACCTCCAGCACCAGGTCGGCCGCGTCGAACTTCGCCGATTCGAAGCCCAGCTCCCGCGAGGTGACCACCAGGCTGCAGTCCTTGTAGCCGCCATGCTGCCGCTCGGCCCACAGCATCACGGCGGGCCGGTGCTGCGCGGGGACCTCGTCGAGGCCGTCGAGCATGATCACGCAACGGCCCTTGGCCAGCCAGCGCCTGACCTCGTGGACGGGGATCGCGTCGTGGTCGAATCCGCGGGCGGTCACGGCGATCTCGGCGAGGTCGACCTCCGGGTCCTCGACGATCCGGTTCATGTGGTGGGCGAGCACCACGAGGATCGGCATCGGGGCCCCCGGCCGTCTCGTCCGGGACATCCGCATGGCCGTCCATCTGAGCAATGTGGACTTTCCGGAGCCCGGCATGCCGTACACCGCGATCTGCTGTCCCTTTCCGCGGCTGAGGAAGTCGTCGAGCTTGGCGCGCTCGCCCGGGCGTCCCGGCGACCAGCCGTAGACCTTCTGACCGCCGCTCTCGGTCTCGTCGTCGCGGAGCACGACGTCGACGTACACGTCGCCGAGCGTGAGCTGCGGGAGCTTGCGCGAGGTCACGCCGAGCAGCATCACGCTGTTCATGTACCGGTTGCCGCGGAACAGCCTCCGGTACCGCAGGACGCAGAGGTACGAGCGGACCCGGCTCCACAAGGACCAGCAGACTCCCAAGGCGATCAGGGCGCCGCAGGCGGCCCCGATCCACAAGGGGCTGCCTTTGGAGGAGAAGACGTAGGTGGTCGTCGCCGCGAAGACGGCGGCGACCGCGCCGACGATCGCCGTCGTCTCCATGGTCGTTCTGCGGCGTGGCGTGAGGGGAGTGGACATCGGGGCAGCTTTCGGAACGGGGGCCATGGATTCGTCGAGCGCCGGCGGCGCGGCATGAACGTGAGGCGGACCTGTGTCCTGGACGACTGATCCTATCGCTGCCGCGCGATCTCGGCGGGCCTCGATCCCGCCCCACCTGGTTCGCCGTCCGCCGGGCCGCGCCGGGGGCCGGTCCTGGAAACGCCCGGTTTGCGGGCGGGTCCTATGGTGCTGGGTGAAAGCACCTGACACTGCTCACACGAGATCGGGAGAAGCGATGAGCGAGTACGACCCCACGGTGGAAGACGACTTCGCCGCGGACGACTACGGGACCGACGCGACCGAGGACTACGCCGCCGAGGACTCCTACACCGGCGACGCGTCCTCGGACGACGTCTACACCCTGACCGTGGACACCGACCTCGACGGCGACGGCGTGAACGAGTCGGTCTCCTCCGACTACGACGGCGACGGCTACGAGGAGACCGTCGAGTCCGACTACGACGGCGACGGCTGGATCGACACGGTCGCGAGCGACAACGACGGCGACGGCTACGCCGAGACCCTCCTCGTCGACACCGACGGCGACACCTACCTCGACACGTACGCCACCGACACGGACGGCGACGGCTACGTCGACAGCGTGGAGTCCGACACCGACGGCGACGGCTTCCTCGACACGTACGCCACGGACGCCGACGGCGACGGCACGTTCGAGTCCGTCGAGACGGTCTAGCGGCTCAGGGTTCGAGCAGGCGCCGCTTGGCGAGCTGGAACTCCTCCTCGGTGAGGTGGCCTTCGCGGCGCAGGGCGGCGAGGCGTTCGAGTTCGCCGACCAGCGACGGCTCGGACGCGGGCGCGCCCGTCTCCGCGGACACGGTGGACGCGACGGTCTCGGCGGTGATCAGCCTGCGGAGCCACGGCAGGGCGGCTCTGGCGCGGGCGGGATCGCCCGCGGGATAGACCGCCGCGAGGGGCGCCCGCGTCCAGCTCCGCGGGACGCGGACCTCGACGCGGTGCGGGTGGCCGCGACGGTCGCGGAAGGCGAGGGCGGCGGTGCCGACACCACTGCCGGACCCGGCGTCCTTGTAGTCCTCCAGCGCGGCGGGGACGCGCTCGCGGCCGAGCAGGGCGGCGAACGCCGCGGACACGCGCAGTTCGTACACCAGCCCGAGCAGGGCGATGACGGCGCCGACGCCGGCGACCGCGCCCCAGACCTTGATCTCGGTGGACACCTCCGCGGCGGGCAGGCCGCCGGCGACGGCCTCCCGCCAGCCCGAGATCGAGGCCAGGGGGCCGAGGGCCATGGCGGCGCCGAAGGCGATGGCCCGCAGCGCCGCCAGTGCGAACGCGAAGCATGCGATGTTCGCGGCGACGCCGCCGATGATCAGGAAGACGCGCGGGTCATCGGTGCTGCACTCGCCGCCCCAGCAGGACCAGGGGATGAGATGGGCTTCGGCGTTGCCCCGCTGGAGCAGGTACCACGCGGCGAGGCCGCAGGGCAGGGCGAACAGCAGCAGGACGAGGCCGGACTTGGGGGTCCGCGGCGGTGGAGGCGGGGTCACCGCTCCAGTATCCAGCGCCCGCACCAGCTCCGGGAGACGCCTAGCGGTCCGCTCCTCGACCGTTGGCCGAAGACGCGGTGTCCGGCCTCCCGGGCCGGGCGGTCTCGAGGAGCCAGTCCAGCGTCTGGCGCGTGTCGAGGTACAGGGTGTCGGACCGGGCGCGCATGAGCGCGCGGATCTCGTCGCGGAGCCGGTCGTCCAGCGGCGCGGTGATCGATGCGGTCCGGTGGCGGCACAGGAGGTCCAGGCCCGTCAGGCCCACGAATGACAGCGGCTGGTCGACGTCGTCGTAGAGGGCCAGGTCGGCCCAGATGCGGTGCCAGATCCCGTGCGCGCGAAGGAGGGCCACCGCCGCTCGGCGGGTGTGGGCCGGATGCGGGCGCTCGACGAGCTCGCGCAGGGCGGCGACCGGCGGCAGCAACCGCCGGTCCGCGAGGTGGTCGGCCGCGGCGCGGGCCACCACCGGCGCGGGGTCGAGGAGGAGCCGCGAGAGGTCCCGGTCGACGCGGAGGTTCTTGAACGCGGTGACGGCGGCCGCCCGGGTCTTCGGGCGCGGGTCTTCGAGGTAGGGCTCGATGAGGTCGGCGTCCTCGGGGCGGCCGCAGTCGCCCAGGCCCTGGATCACCGGTCGGGGCGCGGACTGCGGGATCTGGAGAAGCGCCCGGTAGTGCGCGGCGGGATCGCGGCCGGCGCGGCGCAGGCCCCACTGCGCGGTGGCGCGCACGGGTGCACTGCGATCGGTGAGGAGGTCCTCGACGCCGTCGAACCGCGCAACCCTGACCAGTGCGGTGAGCGCGGCGGTCCGGACCCGGGCCGATCGCGCGGTGAGCAGGGGCCGCAGCAGATCGGGGCGGTCGCGGGCCGAGGCGTGGTCGGCCAGGGCCTCGGCGCACCGCTCCTGCAGGCGGTCGCCGAACCGCCCGGTCGCGATGGCCTCCAGCAACGGCGCGTCCAGACGTCCCCGCCCGATCAGCGCCTCCCCCGCCCAGCGGGCCGACCGGCCGTCGGCCGCGGCGAGGACGGCCAGGAGGTCGCCGTCCGGAAGATCGCTCAATGCGGTCAGCACCAGGTCGAACATCGGCGCGGCGCGCATGCGCTTCCGCAGGCGGTGGGCGAGTGTGAGCACCGCGCCGAACGTCTCGTGATCACCGGCGGCGAGGAGTCGGGGCAGCAGTTCCAGGGCGAGCTCGCGGATCGGCGCCACATGGTCGACGGCGCGGAGCAGCACCAGCGGGTACAGCTGCGGGTGCTCCACCACGTGCGGCAGCGCCTCGGCGCGCCGACGGCCGTCCGCCGCCGACATCGCCAAGGCGAGCCCGAGCGGCGTCTCGGGCACGGGCGCACCGGCATCGATGACGTCGATCCGGTCGCTTCGGTACATGGTCCAGGTCCGCACGTCGTCGTCGAACGCCGCCCACGCGCGTGGGCCCGATGCGAGCAGTCCGTCCAGAGCGGTCCGGGCGCGGTCGCCGTCGTCGGCGGCGTCGAGCAGTCGGAGCACCGCGGGATTCCTGAGCCGGTCGGGGGTGCCGCCGGACCGGGAGGCGGTGGCCGCGAGCGCCTTGGTCCGGTACCGGGGCCTGTCCATCGCGGCAGGCCAACTCGGCGCAGCGTCCGTTCGGCGCGAAGCCAGACCCTTGATCGCCAGCGTCAACGCGATGGCCCCCGCCAGGATGAGGGGAACGCCGCCGACGCGGTCGGCGAAGCCGATCGCGGCCGCGAAGACCAGCGCCGCCGCGGCCAAGAGGACCGTGCCGAACCGACGCCGCCGGTCCGGGCGCGACCGGCGGCGTCGGCGGATCACCGGTGAAGGGGACGTGGGTATGGCTCCAGGGGTGTCGAGGGAGCGCCAGCATAGCCACCGGCGGCGTCCGTTCGCGAACCGTTATCGCCGTGTGCGGGACGACGGGACGCGGCGGGCGACACGGATGTCGCACCCGTTCCCTACTGTTGCGGCCGTGGATCAGATGAACTCCTTGCCAGATGAAGACCGCCTCCTCATGCCCGACGAGTGGCGGGCCGAGCTCCTCCCCCGGCGCGGCGTGCGGCCAGGCGACGCCTTCGAGCCCGACCCCGACGATCCGGCGTTCTGGCGCGAGCTCGTCGGCGACCATGAGGCCGCGCTGCGGTCGGCGTTCACCGCCGCGGGGGTCCGCGAGGGCGCCGAGTACCTCGACGGGGGGCCGAATCCCCGCGGCGCCGGACTCGTCGCCGCCCTGGTGGCGCCCCCGGGCTCGCGATACGCCGCCCCTAGCGTGCGCCCCGCCTTCGGCGCGTGGCTCGAGGAGCACGGCCTGCCGTTCGCGGTCGGCGCCGCGCTGTCCTTCCTGTCCTTCGAGGACGATGAGAAGGGCTCGACGATCCCGCCGCACCAGACGCTCGCGGAGTACGGCGGGCGGCGAATCCGGGAGCGGCCCCTCGAGATGATGAACATCGTCCTCTACCGGAACCAGGACCTCCGCACGCTGCGGGGGCTGCTCGCCGACGCCCCCGACGAGGTGTACGCGCAGGCCGAGGCGGTGGTGGAGCGGCTGCGCGACAGCGGGTCCCGCCGATACCTGGCCGCCTTCCTCATGCCGCGGACCGACTGGATCGAAGAGACCGCCGGCGACCTCGCCGCCCTGCCGCACAAGGGCCGCCTCGTGACGGGACTCGCGCACTCGGCGACCTCGCGGGCCCAGCTCACGGCGATGGGCATGAGCCGCATCGAACCCCACGAGCACGCAGTGGAGGTCATCGCACCGCTGCTCGACGGGATCGGCGTCGAGGCGCTGCCGCTCCTGACCGACCGGCCGAAGAGCCCGCTCGACGCCGACCAGCGTCGGATCCGCTTCGAGGCCGTCGCGATGATCCCGCACGACGAGGCCGTGGGGCACCTGGTCGAGCACCTCGCCGAGGAGTTCGCCTTCGACTCGGCCGCCGCGGCGGCGGCGCGGTTCCCCGTGCGGACGCTCCGCGCCGTCGCCGCCCATGCTCCCGGGGCCCCGCCCGAGCGCCGTCCGCTGCTCGCGAGCCTCGTGTCACGCGCCGATCCGCGCGCGCACGACGCCCTCGCCGACGGCGAGCGGGCCGCGCTGGCCGAACTCCGCGCGCAGGTGCGGCCCGTTCCCGAAGCCCTCGAAGCGGACCTTCCCGAGCTGCTCGTTCGTCCACCTTGGACCGTGAAGCGGCCCGAGCGCAAGCCCATGGTCGTCAAGGGGCTCGAGGCCGATCCCGAGAGCCGTGTGGTCTGGGCTCCCGGGGAGCGCGAGCGGTACCTCGCGAACGCCGCCGCGCGCGCCCCCGAGGTCGAGGACTGGGACGAGTACGCCGCGCGCCTCTCCGGGTACCGGCGCAACCGCGACATCGGCGTGATCGTGGCCTACGGGCCCGAGAAGCTGGCCGAGGAGTACGTCGAGGCCTGGAACGGCGACCTCGGCGACTACGACGAGGAGCGGTCCGCCGCCCGCGCCCAGGCCGTCCTCGCCCGCCACGGCGACGCGGTGGGCCACCACGTGGTCGCCCACCTGGTGCGGAACGTGAAGTCCGGCGCGCTCATGGGGCCGGTCCGCTCCCCCGAGGCCGCCCGGATCGCGGCCCACTGGTTCGCGAACGTCAAGTCCGCCCGGGACCACGGCGCCGCCTGGCTCGACCGGCACGGGGCGGCGGCCGCGAAGCTGCTGGTGCCGAGCGCCCTCGACCGCTCCAAGACGCGTCGCGGCCCGGCGGAGGTCGCACTGCTGCGCATCGCCGAGACGCATGGGGCCGAAGCGGTCCTGGACGCCGCCGGAGCCTACGGCGAGCCCGCCCGCGCAGGGGTCGCGGCGCTCCTCGATGCCGGGCCCGTGGACCTGCTGCCCGACCGGGTCCCGAACCCGGGCAGGTGGTTCGACCCGGTCCTGCTCCCGCAGGTACTGCTGCGCGGCGGCGAACACGCGCTGCCGGAGGCCTCGCTGCGGCACGTCGCGGTGGTCCTGGGGATCGCCGTCGGCATGTCGGACGACCCGCGCCTCGCGGTGCTCGCCGAGACCTGCGACCGCGACTCGCTGCGCCGGTTCTCCTGGGCCCTGTTCGAGCAGTGGATCGCCGGGGGCGCTCCCGCGGCCGACAACTGGACCCTGGGGGCGCTCGGGCACTTCGGCGACGACGAGACCGTCGCCCGCCTGACGCCGCTGGTCAAGGAGTGGCCCGGGCAGAGCCAGCACCACCGCGCCGTCGCGGGCCTGCGGGTCCTGGGCGGCATCGGGTCCGAGGCGGCGCTGCGGGCCATGCAGCACATCTCGCAGCGCGCCAAGTTCAAGGCCATCAAAGCCGAAGCGGCGCAGCAGATGGAGGTCATCGCGGGCAGGCTCGGGCTCACCCGCGAGCAGCTCGCCGACCGGCTCCTGCCCGACTTCGGGCTCGGCGAGGACGGCGCGCTCGTGCTCGACTACGGGCCGCGCCGGTTCCGCGTGGTCTTCGACGAGCAGTTGAAGCCGCACGTCGCCGACGAGTCGGGCAGGCCGCGCAAGACGCTGCCGAAGCCGGGCACCAAGGACGACCCCGAGCTGGCGGGCGCCGCATACAAGCGGTTCGGCGAGCTGAAGAAGGAGCTGCGCACGGTCTCGGTCGACCAGGTGCGGCGCCTCGAGGCCGCGATGGTCAACGCGCGCACCTGGACCCGCGAGGAGTTCGAGCGGTACCTCCACGGCCACCCGCTCATGCGGCACCTGGTCCGGCGCATGGTCTGGCTCGCCGAGGCCGGCGGGGCTCGGTTCGGGTTCCGGGTCGCCGAGGACGGTTCGCTGAGCGACGCCGAGGACGAGGCGGTCGCGCTGCCCGAGGGCGCCGCGGTCCGCCTGGCGCACCCGGTCGACCTGACGCCCGAGGAGGGCGCCGCGTGGGGCCGGCTCCTCGCCGACTACGAGATCCTGCAACCGTTCGAGCAGCTGGGCCGCCCGGTCATGGCGTTCACCGAGGAGGAGCTGGCGACCGGTCGGCTGGAGCGCTTCGAGGGGGCCGTGGTGCCGGCCGGAAGCATCCTCGGGCTCACCGGGCACGGATGGGTGCGCGGGCGGCCGCAGGACAACGGCACCGAGTTCGGGTTCCACTTCCCGCTGCCCGCGGGCGGATTCGTGGCCGTGGCGCTGGACCCGGGCCTCCAGATCGGCATGGGCGCCGATGTGGACGACCAGCGGCTGTCGGCGGTGCGCCTGACGGACCGGGTCAACGGCTACTACCGCGGGCTGGACGGCGGCCGCCCCGCCGCGATCGACCCGGTGACCGCCTCCGAGGTGCTCGCCGCCCTCGACCGGATCACCGCGAAGGGGTAGTCCGGGACCGATCCGCGAGGACGGCGCCCCTGTCGCGGGGGCGCCGTTCCGCGTTTCGGGCGGCGTGGACCGCGTCCGGCGCCCTTCCGTGCAGTGTGGAGTTTGGAGTGGAGCGCGTTCAATCGTCCTTGCGGCGCAGGATCGGGGGGTTCAGGAGCGCGGCGTCGCCGCGCCGGTAGAGCTTGGCCGGGCGGCCGGGCTCGCCCTCGGTGGAGCGGCCGGTGGGCTCCACGAAGCCGGGGGCGGAGGTGGCCTTGCGGTGGAAGTTGCGCGGATCGATCGTCTCGCCCCAGACCGCCTCGTAGACCTGGCGCAGCGCGGCGACGGTGAACTCGGGCGGGCAGAAGGCGGTGGCGAGCGGTGTGTACTCCAGTTTGGACCGGGCGCGTTCGACGCCGTCGGCGAGGATGCGGTCGTGGTCGAACGCCAGGTGCTGCCCGCCGATCGGCCGCCATTCGGCCGCCGCCGCGTCCGTGCCCGCCAGCGGGGCGGGGAGGTCGGGCAGGAGCGCCAGGTAGGCGACCGTGACCACGCGCCCGCGCGGGTCGCGGTCGGGCGCGCCGTAGCTGGCGAGCTGCTCGAGGTGTCCGCCCGGCCAGGCCAGGCCGGTCTCCTCGGCGAGCTCGCGCCGCGCCGCGGCGGCCAGGTCCTCGTCGGCGTGGACGAATCCGCCCGGCAGGGCCCATCGGTCGAGGTGCGGTTCGATGCCGCGCCGCACCAGCAGCACGCGCAGCTCGCCCTCCTGGACCGTGAGGACCACCAGGTCGACAGTGACCGCGAACACCGGATAACTCATTATCACCACCTTGACGATAAGGTAGCACACGAGTTATCGTCAAGGTGATGAGAAAAGGAGGCCCCTCATGGCCGATGTAACGAGACTGCTGTTCCTGCGCCACTTCCGCGGCACCCCCACCGTGTGGATCCGGTACGAGAAGCAGGGCCGCCCCGCCAAGGAGGGCACCGGCCAGTCGTTCTGGTACCGCCCGCTGGTGGCGGTGCTCTCGGAGGTCCCGGTGGACGACCGGGAGCTGCCGCTGCTGTTCCACGCCCGCACCGCCGACTTCGCCGACGTCACCGTCCAGGCCACGGTGACCTACCGGATCGCCGATCCGGCGCTGGCCGCCGCCAGGCTGGACTTCTCCGTCGACCCCTACCGCGGCCGGGCGCGGGCCCGGCCGCTCGACCAGGTCGCGACCCTCCTCACCGAACTGGCCCAGCAGCCCGCGATCGACCTGCTGGCCCGCCTGCCGCTGGCCGAGGCGCTCACCGTCGCCGTCCCGCAGCTGCGGGAGGCCGTCGCCGAGGCGCTCTCGGACGACGCGCGCCTCGCCGACATCGGCGTCGCCGTGGTCAGCGCCCGCGTGGTGTCGGTCCGGCCCGAGCCGGAGCTGGAGCGGTCGCTCCAGACCCCGACGCGGGAGGCCGTGCAGCAGGACGCGGACAAGGCCACGTACGCGCGGCGGGCCCAGGCCGTGGAGCAGGAGCGGGCGATCGCCGAGAACGAGCTCCAGAACAAGATCGAGCTGGCCCGCCGCGAGCAGCAGCTGGTCGAGCAGAAGGGCGCCAACGACCGGCGGTCGGCCGAGCTGGCCGCGGCCGCCGGGCTCGCCGCCGCGCAGGGCGAGGCGGAGCGCGAGCGCACGCTCGCGGCCGCCCACGCCGACAAGGTGCGGTCGGTGGGCGCGGCGGAGGCCGAGGCCGAGGCGGCCCGCATGGCCGCCTACCGGGACCTGCCGCCGACGGTGTTGCAGGCGCTGGCGCTGCGCGAGCTCGCGGGCCAGATGCCCGAGATCGGCCAGCTCACGATCACCCCGGACCTCCTCACCGGGGCCCTGTCGCGACTCGCGGACGGCTCGCGGTGACCGGGACGCTGGCCCCGAGGGTGGTGGTGGTCAGCCGCCGCAGCGAACTGGACGAGCTGCTCGTCCGGCACGGCACCCGCGCGGCGGCCGACCACTTCCTGCGCCAGCGCGGGCGCGACCTGGACGAGGTCGCCGCCCGGCACGAGGCGCTGGAGGCGGCCCTCACCGCGGTGGACGCGGCGGTCCCGGCCGACTGGCGCCGGGGCCGGGTGGACCGGGAGGACCTCCCCCGGTTCCTGTTCGGACCGGAGGACCTGGTCGTCGCCGTCGGCCAGGACGGCCTGGTGGCCAACCTCGCGAAGTACCTGGACGGGCAGCCGGTGATCGGGGTGGACCCCGAGCCGGGCCGGGGCCTCGGCGTGCTGATCCGGTTCCGGGCCGACTCGGTCGGCGCCGCGCTCCGGGCGGCGGCCGCGGAGACGGCGGCGGTCCGGCGGCTCACCATGGTCTCCGCCCGCCTCGACGACGGGCAGGAGCTGGCCGGCCTCAACGAGGTGTACGCGGGCCACAGCGGGCACCAGTCCGCGCGGTACCGGCTCGTCGCCGCCGACGGGCGCGGCGAGCGCCAGTCCTCGTCCGGCGTGCTCGTCGGCACGGGCACGGGGGCCACCGGCTGGACCGCCTCCATCGCGGCCGAACGGCACCGGGGCGAGGCGCTGCCGGACCCGGAGGAGCGGTCCCTGTCCTGGTTCGTGCGGGAGGCGTGGCCCTCGCCCGCGACCGGCACCGACCTGACCGCCGGGAGGCTCCAGGCGGGCGAGCGGCTGCGGCTGGTCTGCGAGAGCGAGCGGCTCGTGGTCTTCGCCGACGGCGTCGAGTCCGACCACCTCACCGTCACCTGGGGCCAGCAGATCACGATCGGGCTGGCCGACCGGCGCCTCCGCCTGGTCGTCCCCGGGTAGGGGGGACCCCTTTAAGGCGGGGAGCCGGACGGGCCCGGCCTGCGGCGGCACGGCGTCGGACAGCGGGCCGTCCCCCAGGAGCTCGAGGAGGTGCGCGGCGGGCGAGTCGGCCTGGCCCCAGGCGGTGGAGACGACCGAGACCGTCCACTGCGGCGTGTCCTCGTCGGCGAGCGGGAGGACGCGCAGCGCGGCGGCCTGCGGCTTCGCGGCGACGTGCCGGGGGACCACGGCGATGCCGAGGCCGCGGTCGACCAGGTCGAGGAGGGTGTGGACGTCGTTGACGGTGCAGCGGACGCGGCGCCGGGAGCCGCGCGCGGCGAACACCGACTCGTTGAGGGTGCGCACGCCCCAGGCCGCGCCGAAGTCGACGAAGTCCTGGTCGTCGAGGGCGTCCCAGTGGACGGAGGAGCGCGCCGCGAGGGGGTGGTCGGGCGGCGTCACGACCACCAGGGGCTCGCGGCCGAGCTCGCGGTGGGGCAGGGCGCTCAGGTGCCGGTCGGTGGCGACGAAGGCGACGTCGAGCTCGCCCGCGCGGAGCATCCCGAGCAGGTCGTGCGAGCCGCACTGGGTGAACATGGTCTCGACCCGCGGATGGCGGCGGTGGAAGCGGTCGAGCAGGGCGTTGACGTCGACCAGGCCGAGGCACTGCTCCGCGCCGATCGAGAGGGAGCCGGAGACGGCGCGGCTGGCCTTGACGACGGCGTCGCGGGCGCCCGCGGCCTGCTCGAGCATCATGCGCGCGTACGGCAGCAGCGCGAAGCCCGCCTCCGTGGGCTCGACCCGGCGGGTGGTGCGGGTGAACAGGGCGGTGCCCAGCTCGTCCTCGAGGCTGCGGATCGCCGCGGACAGGCCCGACTGGGAGATGCCGGTGAGCTCGGCGGCACGTGTGAAGTGCCTCTCATCGGCGAGCGCGACCAGGTACTCCATCTGCCGCAGGTCCATGAATCATTCCCTTGGGTTCTCAATATCAGAAACGCCAGTTGTTGGACTTCTAGATTAGCGATCCTTAGCATCAGCCAGGTCATCCGCCAGTCCGCGGGAGCGCGGCGCCGCGCCCCGCCCGGCCGCAAGGAGAGCACCATGCAGCAGCGCACCATCGGGAACCGGCAGGTCTCGGCGATCGGGCTCGGCGGGATGCCGATGTCGATCGAGGGACGCCCTGACCAGGAGCGGTCGGTCGCGACGATCCACGCCGCGCTCGACGCGGGCGTGACGCTCATCGACACCGCCGACGCCTACCACCGCGACGCGAACGAGGTCGGCCACAACGAGACCCTGATCGCCAAGGCGCTCAAGGAGTACGGTTCGGGCGCCGAAGGGGTCCTGGTCGCGACCAAGGGCGGGCACCTGCGCCCCGGCGACGGCAGCTGGACGAAGAACGGCCGCCCCGAGTACCTCAAGGAGGCCGCGAAGGCCTCGGCGAGGCGGCTCGGCGTCGAGGCCATCGGCCTCTACCAGTTCCACCGCCCCGACCCGGAGGTCCCCTACGCCGACTCGATCGGCGCGATCCGCGACCTCCTCGACGAGGGCGTCATCGAGCTGGCCGGCATCTCGAACGCGGACGTCGCGCAGATCGACGAAGCCAACGAGATCCTCGGCGGGCGGCTCGCGTCGGTGCAGAACCAGTTCTCGCCGCGGTTCCGCTCCAGCGAGGGCGAGCTCGAGCACTGCGCGAAGCTCGGCGTCGCGTTCCTGCCCTGGAGCCCCCTGGGCGGCATCAAGGGCGCGCCCGAGCTCGGCAGCCGCCACGCCGTGTTCAACGAGGTCGCGGAGGAGGCGGGCGTCAGCGTCTACCAGGTGACCCTGGCGTGGGAGCTCGCGCTCGCGCCCGTGGTGGTCCCGATCCCGGGCGCGTCGCGGCCCGAGAGCATCCGCGACTCGGCCGGCGCCGCCGAGCTCCGGCTGACCGACGACCAGGTCGCCCGGCTGTCCGCGGCCTAGCATCCACTGACGAGAGGAATTCCGATGAAGCGGTTCACGCTGCCCGGCACGGAGATCGAGGCGCCGAACGTGGTGCTCGGGCTCATGCGCATCCCCGACAAGACCGATGAGGAGGTGCGCACGCTCGTCAAGACCGCCACCGACGCGGGGATCGACTTCCTCGACCTCGCCGACGTGTACGGCCACGAGGTCCACGGCTGCGAGCGGCGCTTCGGGGAGGCCATGCGGCTCACCGCGGCCGAGCGCGAGCGCCTGGTGATCCAGACCAAGGCCGGGATCGTCCGCGACGGCCCGTACTTCGACTTCTCCTACGAGCACCTCATCGCGTCCGTGAACGGCTCCCTCGAGGCGCTGAACACCGACTACATCGACATCCTCCTGCTGCACCGGCCCGACGCGCTGGTGGAGCCCGAGGAGGTCGCCCGCGCGTTCGACGAGCTCGCCGCGGCCGGGAAGGTCCGGGCGTTCGGCGTCTCGAACCACACGCCGCGCCAGATCGACCTGCTGCGCAAGCACGTGGCGCAGCCGCTCGTGGCGAACCAGCTCCAGCTGTCGATCACGCACTCGCCGCTCGTCGCGCAGGGCACCGCGGCGAACATGCAGGGCCTCGACCAGTCGATCAGCCGTGACGACGGGCTGCTGGACTACTGCCGGCTCAACGACATCACGGTGCAGGCGTGGTCGCCGTTCCAGGCGGGCTTCTTCGACGGGCCGTTCCTCGGCTCGGCGAAGTACCCGGAGCTGAACGCCTCGATCGACCGGCTCGCCGAGAAGTACGGCGTCCCGCCGATCGCCATCGCGGTCGCGTGGATCACCCGCCACCCGGCGAACATGCAGGTCGTCATCGGCACCACCACCCCCGAGCGGGTGGCGGGCTCGGCGCAGGGCTCGGACGTGCCGCTGACGCGGGCCGAGTGGTACGAGCTGTTCCGAGGCGCCGGATACACCGTCCCTTAGGGACTACGGCTTCGATTCCGCAGAGGGGGCGGCGGCGCCCCGGACCCCGGTCCGGGACGCCGCCGTTGTTCGCCGCGCGTCCCTTGCGCCGGAAGCCCTTCGGGGCGCCGCTGTCGACCGATCGGCTGACACCCGGGTTCGACCGCGCGGTCGTCGCGGCCGCGCCCGGCGCGGACCAGGCTTGAGGCATGAACGATGCAGCCATCCGCGTGCGCGGCCTGCGCAAGACCTACGGCGGCACCGCCGCGGTCGCGGGCCTCGACCTCGACGTCCGGCGCGGCGAGACCCTCGCCGTCCTCGGCCCCAACGGCGCCGGCAAGTCCACCACCGTGCAGATCCTCTCCGCCCAGCTCCCCCGGGACGGCGGCGACGTCGCCGTCCTCGGCACCGACCCCGCCAAGGCCGACCGGCGCTTCCGCGCCCGCCTCGGCATCGTCTCCCAGACGGCCAACGACCTCCTCGAGCTCACCGTCGGCGAGGTCGTCCGGCACTTCGCCCGCTACTACCCGGACCCCCGCGACCCCGGCCGGGTCATCGCCGAGGTCGGGCTCACCCGGCAGTCGAGGCAGAAGGTCCGCGAGCTCTCCGGCGGGCAGCGCCGCCGCGTCGACGTCGCCCTCGGCGTCGTGGGCAACCCCGAGCTGCTGTTCCTCGACGAGCCCACCACCGGCTTCGACCCCGAGGCGCGGCGGCAGTTCTGGGACCTCGTGCGCTCGCTCGCCGCCGACGGCACCACCATCCTGCTCACCACCCACTACCTCGACGAGGCCGCGGCCCTGGCCGACCGCATCGCCGTCATCGCGGACGGGCGCATCCGCGCCTCCGGCACCGTCGCCGACCTCGTGGACGACCGCGAGGTCACCGTCGCCTGGCGCGACGGCGAGAAGACCACCGACGCGCCGACGGCCCTCATCGCCGAGCTGGGCGCGGCCTACGCCGGGGAGGTCCCCGGGCTCACCGTCACCCGCCCCTCCCTCGAGGACGCCTACCTTCGCCTCACCGGAGAGGAGGCGGCGGCATGAGCATGCCGAGCACCTTGGCGATCGGCGCCGCCCGCGGCGCGATCGAGCTCAAGCAGTTCTTCCGCGAACGCGGCTCGGTGGTCTTCACCTTCATCTTCCCCGCCCTCCTGCTGGTCCTGCTCGGCTCGGTCTTCGACGCCGACGCCGTCGGGGGTGTCGGCGGCGGCCAGGTCCTCACCGCGAGCTTCGCCGCCGCCGGGATCGTCTCCACGTCCTTCGTCAACCTGGGCACCGCCCTCGCCGTGGAGCGCGACGACGGCACCCTGAGGCGGCTGCGGTCCCTGCCGATGCCGCCGGTGGCGTTCTTCCTCGGGAAGATCGTGCTCGTCATCGTCGCGAGCATCGCCGAAGTGGCGCTGCTGCTGGCCATCGGCGTGCTGATGTTCGACGTCTCGCTGCCGGGCGACCCGGCCGCCTGGCTGACGATGGCGTGGCTGTTCGCCCTCGGCGTCACCTCCTGCTCGCTGATCGGGATCGCCGCCTCCAGCCTGGCCCGCAGCGCCCGCAGCGCCGGGGCGATGACGACGCTGCCGTACACCGTGCTGCTGTTCATCTCTGGCGTCTACGTCCCGCTCCAGTCCGTCCCGGGCTGGATGGCCGACATCGGCGCGTTCTTCCCCGTCAAATGGCTCGCGCAGGGCTTCCGCGCCGCGCTCCTGCCCGACCACATGGCCGCCCACGAGCCGGCCGGCCAGTGGGAGCTGGGGAAGGTCGCGGTTGTCCTGGCCCTGTGGTGTGCGGGAGGATTGGTGCTGTGCCTGACGACCTTCCGCTGGCGGAGCGCCCTCACCCGGTGAGGACGCACGCGTGGAGCCGCGGCTTCCGCTACTGGGAGTGGTTCTTCGCGGTGTCCACCGCGGCCGTCGCGCTGCGGATCTGGAGCGGTGCCGACCCGGTCAGCACCGACCTCGCCGCCTCGGCGTGGATCGCCGCCCTGGTGCTGTGGTACCTGGTGCTGGGGCGGCGCCTGGTCACCACCGACTACACCGTGGCCGACCTCGACGCGCGGCTCGCGCGCCTCTACCGCCTCGGCGTGGTGGCGCTGTTCGTCCCCCTGGCGCTGACCGACGGGGACGCCCTGCTGCTGCTGTTCCCGGTCATCACCCACCTGTTCTGGCTCGTCCCGCTGCGCCCGACCATCGCCGTGGTGGTGGTGCTGAACTTCGTGCCCGTGCTGGCGGACGCGTTCAGGGGCGAACCGCTCGGCGACGTGCTGTGGACGGTGCCGGTGTGCGCCGTCACCGCCTTCGCCTCGATCGCCCTCGGCGTGTTCATCCACCGCGTCATCGACCAGAGCGTCGACCGCTACGAGCTGATCGAGGAGCTGGAGGACAGCCGCGCCGAGGTGGAGCGCCTGTCCCACGAGGCCGGGGTCGGGGCCGAGCGGCGGCGCCTGGGCGCCGAGCTGCACGACACCGTCACCCAGGGGCTGAGCAGCATCATCATGCTGTCGCAGGCGGCGCGCGCGGCCGCCGACGAGTCGCGGCGCGAGGAGCACCTGCTCCTGATCGAGCAGACCGCCCGCGCGAACCTGGCCGAGGCCCGGGCGATGGTGGAGGCGCTGGCGGACGGGGACGCCGGAGCGGTCGAGGCCGAGGCGGCGCTGGCAGAGCTGTCCGAGGCGGCGGGCGCGGCGTTCGACGTGGAGGGCGAGCCTCGGGGGTTGGCGCCGGCGACGGCGGTGGCGCTGGTGCGCGCGGTGCAGGAGGCGCTGCGCAACGCCGGGAAGCACGCCGCGGGCGCGGCGGTCCGGGTGCGGCTGGCCTACCGGGAGTCCACGGTGGCGGTGTCGGTCGCCGACGACGGCCCCGGTTTCGACCCGGAGGCGCCGTCCTCCGGTTTCGGGCTGCGCGGCACCAGGAATCGGCTGACCGGCCTCGGCGGAAGGTTCGAAGTGGACTCGGTTCCCGGAGGGGGCTCGACGGTGCGGCTGGAGGTGCCCGCGTGATCAGGGTGATGCTGGTGGACGACCACCCGGTGGTGCGCTCGGGCCTGCGGGGGATGCTCGCGGGCGAGCCGGACATCGAGGTGGTCGGCGAGGCCGGGTCCGGCGACGAGGCGCGGGCCGCGGCGCCCGCGATGGCGCCCGACGTGGTCCTGATGGACCTGCGGATGCCCGGCGGGGACGGCGTCACCGCCACCAGGCACCTGGCGCGCCTGGCGAACGTGGTGGTGCTGACCACCTACGAGACCGACGCCGACATCGTCCGCGCCGTGGCGGCCGGGGCGGTCGGCTACCTGCTCAAGGACACGCCGATCGCCGAGCTGGTGCGGGCGGTGCGGGCCGCGGCGCGCGGCGAGACGGTCCTGGCCCCGTCGGTGGCGGCCCGCCTGGTCGGGACCGTGCGGTTCCCCCGCGGCAACGGCCTGTCCGAGCGGGAGCTCGAGGTGCTGCGGCTGGTGGCGGACGGGGCGTCGAACGCCGAGATCGGCAGGCGGCTGCACATCAGCGAGGCGACGGTCAAGACGCACCTGCTGCGCAGCTACCAGAAGCTGGGGGTCGGCGACCGCACGGCGGCGGTGACCTCCGCGGTCAGGCGCGGGCTGCTGGAACTGTAGCCGCCGGGGCCGCATCGGCCCCGGCGGGCGCCGTCAGCGGAAGGGGTAGCCCGGGTACATGTACCCGGCGCCCCAGTGCGGCATGAGGCCGTAGTGCGTGTAGACCTCCTCGTACGGGCGCTCGGGCGCGGGCGCCAGCTCGGGGTCGTAGCCGGGCCCCGAGGCCAGGTGCTCGCGGTCGGTGCTGAGGTACACGTGCTCCTCGTCGACGCGGGCGACCGCGTCCACGGGGACGAGCACCTGCCGCTTGCCCAGGCCCAGGAAGCCGCCGGAGCCCACTTCGAGGAAGCGGACCTTGCGCTCGGACTCGTCGATGAGGAGTCCGTCCACGGTGCCGGCCTCCTCGCCGCCGCGGTCGACGACCTTGCGGCCCCGGACGTCGTCGGCTTCGCTGGCGACCGTCAGATCGGTGTCGCCCAGGCGGGTCAGCGTTCGCATCGGATCGGCCATGGTGTCCTCACTCCTCCATTGCGCTGTCCTTCGATGCCGCGTGAATACCCGGCGCGTCGACGGCGAAAACACCCGCGGAAGCGGCGCCGGCCTCGGGCGGCCCATGGTTCCAGGGCCGCCGCGGCCGCAGAGGTACCGATGAGTAACACATCGGTCGATGGAGCAGAAGTCGCACTGCGGGCGCGAGACCTATTGAATCCCATTGTTTCCAGGCAATAGACTCGCGGTCATGCTTCCCTCCCCTCGATCGGTCGCCGTCGGAGTCGACCTCGGGTCGGCGACCACGACCGTGTCCACCCGCCGTGAAGGCGAACCGCCGCAGACCCGGGACGTGCGCCAGAGCGCGACCCCCGTCGCGGGCGAATCCGAGACGACCCGCACCGCCGCACCGGAAGACGCGGACGAGTCGGTGGTCGTGGGGCTCGCCGTACCCGCCACCTGGAACCCGACCCGGCGCCGGGCCCACGCCGAAGCGGCCGCGAACGCCGGGTTCGACGCGGCGTTCGTGGTCCCCGAGCCCGAAGCGGCCGCGCGGCAGTTCGCCGAGGCCGAGGGGCGGCCGCTCGCGCCGGGGGCGTCGCTCGTCGTCTGCAACGTCGGCGCGGCCTCGTGCCATGTGGCCGTCGTCCGCCGCGACGGCGACCGGTACGAGGTCGAGGCCGCGAAGAGCACCGACGACATCGGCGGCCGGGCGTTCGACCAGCTGCTGCTCGACCACCTCGCCGGGCGGCCGCACCCCGCCGACGACGAGTACTGGGCGCGGCTGCGCAACCCGGGCGAGACCGCGCTGCGCACCGGCGCGCTCGAGGAGGTGCGGCGCGCCCGCGAGCACCTGTCCGAGCACCCGTCCGCGACCGTGGTCCCGCCGGGGTTGGACCGGGAGCTGCGGCTGACCCGCGAGGACGCGGAGCGGTGCCTGACCCCGGCGGTCCTGATGGCCGTGAGCCTCATCGAGGACGTCATGCGGGAGGCCGAGGTCGAGGTCGACCGGATCGCGGCCCTGCTGCTGGTGGGCGGGGCGAGCCGGACGCCGCTCGTCGCCTCCGTCCTCGGCCACCACCTCGGCGTCGAGCCGGTGCGGCCCGAGCTGCCCGACCTGGTGATCGCCGAGGGGACGGCGCTCGCGGGGCTCGCGCGGCTGCGCGGCGCCCCGGCGGCGGCGCCGGCCGCCGCTCCGCGGTTCACGCGGTTGCGGACGAGCCCCGACGTGCTGGTGACGATGACGGCCGTCATCGTCATGGTCCTCGCCTTCGCCGGCGTGGGCCTGGTCAACCGCGACGACTCGGACGTGCAGGGGCTCGACGCCGACAGCATGGCGCCGTCCGCGCCGGGCACGGCGGGCGGGGCGGCCTCCGATGAGGCGGCTTCCGAAGGCGCCGAGGAGGAGTCGACCGAAGAGGCGGCGTCGTCCGAGACGCCGGGCGGTGAGGAGGAGGCGGGCGGGCAGTCGCCTTCGGCGGACTCGGCGACCACGGTCTCCGCGACCGGCCCGGCCTCGGCGTCGCCGGTGGCCGAGGTCGAGGGCACGGTGCCGGACGTGGTGGGCGAATCGGTCGCCGACGCCGAGCGCCTCCTGGCCGACGCGGGGTTCACGAACGTGGTGCCCGAGGGCGAGTACCGGAGCAACGACGGGCCCAAGTACCGCAACTGCGAGGTCACCGCGCAGAGCCCGGGCGGCGGGGAGCAGTACGCGCACGACGACCCGGTCACGGTGGGGTACGTCTACCGCGGCAACGACTCCTGCTGAGCGCCTGCGGGTTCGCCGTCCCCCGGGCGCGGCGGTGCCGGACGGGGCGTGTCAGTACCGGTGCGGCAGGAAGCGGGGGCGCGGGCCCTCGCGGGCGGTCAGCGGCCGTAGCGCCCTTCGAGCCAGGCGACGGCGAAGGCGACGACGCCGGCCGCGTCCACGAGCACGCTCGGCGCCCCGCCCACGGGGCCGCGGCTGCCGGCGCCCGTCGCGAGGTAGTCCTCCGCGATGCGCGCGAAGTAGTCCTCGGGGGGCCCGGGCACGACCGGCCTGGCGGTGTCGTACTCCTCGACCAGGCGCCACCGGGTGCCGTGCGGCGTCGCGAGCGGGTACTCGATCCGGACGCGGCGCTTGCCGGGGAGGTCGGCCAGGTGCTCGGCGTGGTGCAGGATCGTCATCGTGTCCAGCGGCGCGCCGACCATGAGCACCCGGCCGCCCGCCGCCGCGAGGCGCGCGAACGGCGACCCCTCCCCGTAGCCGAAGTCGAGCGGGTGGTCCGCGGTGAACGCCTCGGCGCGGGCGCCGAGGGCCGCGACGGCGGCGCCGGGGTTGCCGCTGCGGCGCACGCCGATGCGGGTGCCGATCACGGCCGCGAGGACGCCGTGGTCGCGCGCCGGGCGGGCCGTGGCCGGGTCGTAGGGCGGGACGTGGTCGCGCAGCGCCGCCGGGACCCGCCCGTCCTCGTCCCACACGTCCGCGCCCAGCTCCCAGTCCTGGTAGCTCAGGAGGGTCCCGTCGGGGCCGACGGCGTCGAGCACGGCGTCGACGAGCGCGTCCGGGCCGCCCAGGACCGTCCCGACGCGGCTGAAGGCCGCGTGGGCCATCACCGCGTCGCCGCGGGCCAGGCCGATCCGGCGGAGGTCCTCGGCCAGGCTCGACCTCGTGAGCACTCGCGTTCCATGGGGTTCGTTCATCCGTCCATGTTCGCCGATCGCCTGGCGGCGGCGCTTCCGGCCGCGGCGACGGCGAGGGCGGCCGCGCCCATCGCCACGCCGATCCACACGGGGGCGACGAGCCCGTGCCCGCCGTCGATCGCGAGGCCGCCGAGCCAGGCCGACAGGGCGATGCCGACGTTGAACGCCGAGGCGTTCGTCGAGGACGCGAGCAGCGGCGCCTCCTTCGCCTGCTCCATGATGCGGGTCTGGAAGACCGGGACCATCGCGAAGCAGGCGGCCCCCAGGACGAACACCATGACCACGGCGGCGAGCCGGTGGTGCACCGCGAAGGCGAACACGGTCAGCGCCGCGATCGCGGCGGTCACGGTCCCGTACAGCGCGGGCGTGAACGCGCGGTCGGCGAGCCGGCCGCCGAGGAGGTTGCCGCCGGTCAGGCCGATGCCGAAGAGCACCAGCAGCCACGGCACCGCCGACGCCTCGAACCCGGAGACGCGCGTCAGCATCGGCTCCAGGAAGGTGATGGCGGCGTACGCCGCGCCCCAGCCGAGCATCGTGGTCGCCAGGGTCAGCCACACCTGGGGCCGGCGGAAGACGGCGAGTTCGCCGCGGAGTCCGGTCCCGGGCTCGTTCGGGCGCGAGGGCACGAGCAGGGCGATCGCGAGCAGCGCGGCCGCGCCGATCGCGGCGATGGCCCAGAACGCGGCCTGCCAGCCGAGCCGCTGCCCCAGCGCGGTGCCGAAGGGCACGCCGGCCACGGTGGAGACGGTCAGGCCCGTCATCATGAGCGCGATCGCGCGGGAGCGCCGCTCGGGGGCGACGAGGCTCGCGGCCATGACGGGGGCGATACCCATGAACGCGCCGTGGCACAGGGCCGCGACGATCCGCCCGGCCATGAGCACGCCGTAGGTCTGCGCCGCGGCGGACAGCCCGTTGCCGAGGATGAACAGGCCCATGAGGACGATGAGCATGGTCTTGCGCGGCAGGCGGATTCCGGCGGCGGTCATGAGCGGCGCGCTGATCGCCATCGAGGCCGCGTACCCGGTGACCAGCAGGCCGGCGGTGGGGATCGACACGTCGAGGTCGTCGCCGATGGGGCCGAGCAGGCCGACGACGACGAACTCGGTCAGTCCGATGCCGAACGCGCCCAGGGCGAGCGCGCCGATCGCGAGCGCTCGGCGCCGCTTCGGGTACGCGGCCTCGGCGGTCGGGGCCGGGGTGGTCTGGGTCGACACGCGGGTTCCTCTCGGCGGCCGTCGGTGCCGGAGGTCCGGCGCGCCGCCCATTATTCGCCGGACCGGCGACTTTCGTCTAGATCTTTTACGAACCACCAGAGAGAGTCCTGGGTCACATTCCGCCACGGTCGGTGTCGAGGCCGATGCGCTCGCGGCGAGCCGTTCGCCTCGGTGCATTAAGGTGGAGCCCGTCACACGGGGATGATTCGGATTTCGACGGGTTGGGAGTCGAGTGCGCTCTGGGCAGGTCGTGGGCGGTCGGTACCGGTTGGAGTCGCGCCTGGGTTCGGGCAGCCAAGGCGAGGTGTGGCGCGCGGCCGACCTCCGGTTGAGCGACCGGCCCGTGGCGCTCAAACGGGCCCTGGTCGGCGGCGGCCCGGCCGCGGCCGCGAAGGTCCGGCGCGAGGCCGAGACGCTCGCGCACGTCAGCCACCCCAACGTCGTCGCCGTCTACGACACCGTCGAGGAGGACGGCGACCAGTGGATCGTCATGGAGTTCGTCGAGGGCCGCACCCTCGCCGAACTGGGCACGGTCCCGGCCGAGACGGCGGCCCGGTACGGCGCCCAGCTCGCGGGCGGGCTGGCGGCCGCGCACGCCGCGGGCGTCCTCCACCGCGACATCAAGCCCGCCAACGTGCTCGTCACCGACCAGGGCTACGCGAAGCTCGCCGACTTCGGCATCGCGCGGCGCGTCCACGCCGAGCCGACGCTGACCGGCACCGGCGCGGTCACCGGCACGCCCGGCTACGTGGCACCCGAGGTCGTCAGGGGCGGGAAGTACACGGCCGCCGCCGACGCCTTCTCCTTGGGCGCCGCGCTGTTCCACGCCGTCGAGGGCACCTCGCCGTTCGGCGAGGGCAACGCGCACGCGCTGCTGTGGCGCACGGCCCAGGGCGACCGGGTCGCGCCGAAGCGGGCCGGGGTGCTGGCGCCGGTACTCGACCGGCTGCTCCAGACCGAGCCGAAGCGGCGGCCGGGGCTCGACGAGGCGCGCCGCTCGCTCGGCGAGCTGTGCGGCGAGCCGACCATCGGGTCCGGCCCGCGCCGGAGGCGCCCGCGCCGGTGGGCCTGGGCGGGCGCGGCCGCGGCGGCGCTCGTCCTCCTGGCCGCGGCGGCGTGGACCGCGCTGCGCCCCGAGGAGCCGCCGGCCGACCCGCCCGTCGACGGGATGGCGGTGGACCTGATCGGCGAGCCGGCCGGCGCCGACCCCTGCGCGCTGATCGACGCCGAGGCGCTCGGCGCGTACGGCGGGACCCGGTTCGACACGGACAACGGCAACTTCAGCCGCTGCGACCTCATCATCGACACCCCCGGCGGTGACGTCGACGTCATCGTGTACTTCTACCGCACCAGCGCGGAACCGCGGGAGGACACCGAGGTCGAGATGGCCGGGCCGATCGGCGTCCTCCGCCACGAAGGCGAGCACGAGGAGTGCGACCGGAACCTGTGGCTCCCGGACGGGGACCATGTCGTGGCGATCTCGGCGGAGCAGGACTCGAGCGGCGAGAACGACCTGTGCCCGGTGGCCGACACGGCGGTGGACGGCGCCCTCGCCGTGCTCCTGGAGGGCCCGGTGCCCCGGCGGGAGGGCGAGCCCGAGGCCGTGTCGCTGTTCTTCGCGGACGCCTGCGGGCTGCTCGACGACGAGGCGCTCGAGCGCTTCCCCGGGGTCGACGCGGACCACCCGGTGCGCGGCTTCGCGGGCTGGGAGTGCATCTGGTCCAGCACCACCAGCGACGTCGACGTGAAGATACGGTTCGACCGCGACGAGCCGCCGGGCGCGGACGACGGCGAGCACTCCGTGCTCTCGGGGCGGAACGTGTTCAACGAAGGGGACCACTGGGGCGAGGACACGTGCCTGGTGAGCGTCGTCCACCGGCAGTTCCCGAGCCCCGACCGGGACGGCACGACCACCGCCGAGCACGTGCGCATCACCGCCGAGGGCCCTGAGCCGCTGGAGGAGCTGTGCGCGGTGGCGATGGACCTCGCCGGGCCCCTGGCGGCGGCGCTGCCGGACGTGTGAGGCGCTGCCCCCCCCAGCGGGGGTTCGACCCCTCGTGAAGGCGGGGTCCGGCGCGCTCGGGAGTGGTCCCGGCGCGGGCGTGCCAGGCTGGACCGGTGCGAGTCCATCGGAGGTCGACATGACTGACATCTCCCAGGTCGAAGGCCTGGAGCCGCTGCCGCCGAGCCACGCGAGCCTGGCGTTCGGCGTCCCCGAGTCCGCGCCGGGCACGATCTACGCGCTCTCGGTCTCGGGCGGCGTGCGCTTCCGCCCCAAGGAGGAGCGGGAGATCCTGTTCGGCCGCAACCGCCCCGAGGTGCACGTGTGCGTGGGCGAGGACGACCGGCGCGTGAGCCGCTGCCACGGGCGGCTCGCGCGGCGCGGGGGCCACTGGTGGCTGGCGAACACCGGGCACCTGCCGCTCCAGCTGCCGGGCTCGCGGATGCTGTCGCTGGAGGACGAGCCGTTCCCGCTCCAGACGGGGTACACGCCGGTGTTCATCAGGGGGACGGCGCGGCGGCGGCACCTGGTGGAGCTGTACGTGGCGGACGTGGACGGGCGGCTCCCGACGCCCGCGCCGGACGCGGCGACGCTGAAGGACCGGCCCTGGAAGCTCGACGCCGCCGAGCGCCTGGCGCTGGTGTGCCTGGCGCAGCGGTACCTGCTGCACGAGGCGTACCCGCAGCCCGGCTCGTGGAAGCAGGTCGCCGACGAGCTCACCCGGCTGGAGGCCGCGGGGACCTGGCGGCCGAAGCGGATCGAGCACCTGGTGACGGGGGTGCGCAAGCGCCTGTCGGCGGCGGGCGTGCCGGGGCTGACCCGCGAGGAGGTCGGCGAGCCGGTCGGCAACATGCTCAACCACAACCTCATCCTCGAGCTGCTGCACACGCGGACGCTGGTGCCGCCCGACCTGCGGGTGCTCGGCGAGGACTGAACCGGGGCCGAAAAGTTCGGCGCGGGGGCCGCGGATCGGGGAGACTGCATCCCATGCTGATCGCAGTTCAGGTCCTGGCCGGGCTCGCCGGGCTGTTGCACGTGTACATCTGGGTGATGGAGAGCCTGCGGTTCGCCGACCCGAAGGTGCACCGCGAGGTGTTCGGGGTGGAGGCGGCGTCGGTCGAGGCGGTGGCGCCGTGGGCGTACAACCAGGGCTGGTACAACCTGTTCCTGGCGGTCGGGGCGCTCGCGGGCGTCGCGGTGGTCCGGTCGGCGCCCGCCGTGGGGTGGACCCTGGTCGTCGCCTCCTGCGCCTCGATGCTGGCCGCCGCGCTCGTGCTGGTGCTGCGGGACCGCGCGATGGCGCCGTCCGCGCTCAAGCAGGGCCTGCTCCCGCTGCTGGCGCTGCTGCTCTCGCTGACGCAGCTGTAGCCGGCCCCCTCCGCGATTGGAGTCCGACATGGATGATCAACGGTTGAAGAAGGTCTCGAAGTACCTCTCGCGGCACCTGCGCCACGAGCCGGGCCGGATCGGGATCACGCTCGACGAGCAGGGCTGGGTCGAGGTCGATGTGCTGCTGAAGGCGCTCGCGGACCGGAACTTCCGCGTCTCGCCCGAGGAGCTCGAGGAGGTCGTGGAGCGCAACGACAAGCAGCGGTTCGCGATGCGGGACGGGCGGATCCGCGCCAACCAGGGGCACACGGTCGAGGTGGACCTCGGCCTGGAGCCGGCGGAGCCGCCGCCGGTGCTCTTCCACGGCACCACGGGCGCGTACCTCGAGGGCATCCGCACTGAGGGCCTCAAGGCGATGGACCGGCACGCCGTGCACCTCTCCCCCGACCGCGAGACCGCGGTGAAGGTGGGGTCGCGGCGCGGGAAGCCGGTGGTGCTGGTGGTCGACGCCGCGCGGATGTCGCGGGAGGGGCACGTGTTCCACCGCTCCGAGAACGGCGTCTGGCTGACCGGGCACGTACCGGCCTGGGCCGTGATGTTTCCGGGCTGACCGCCGCAGGGGACGCAGCGCGCACCGCGCACGCCGCGAGCCGTCGTCCCTTTCGGACGGCGACTCGCGGCGCGTCCCCTAGACCGGGACCGGTTCGGCCGGGGCCGCTTCGGTCCTGCGGGCCTTGACGACCGTGATCGCGATGACCAGCGCGGTCAGGGCGAACGCGGTGCCGACCAGGTACCCGGCACGGTAGCCGCCGGTCAGCGCCTCGGCGGTCGAGGCGCCCCGGTCCAGGAGCGCGCCGCTGCGGGCCGAGACCACGGTGCTCACGACCGCCAGGCCCACCGCGCCGCCGACCTGCTGCGCGGTGTTGAACAGGCCGGAGGTCACCCCGGCGTCCTCGGGCCGGGAGTCGGCCATGCCGAGGGTCATGAGCGCGGGCATCGCCAGGCCGAAGCCGAGCGGGGCGGTGACCATGCCCGGCAGGACGTCCGCGGCGAAGTTCCCGTCGGCGCGCATCTGGGCGAACAGGAGGAAGCCCGCGGCCATGAGCGCCAGGCCGGTCAGCAGCATCGGGCGGGCGCCGAAGCGCGTCAGGAGCCTCGGGGCGAGTGCCATGGAGACCACGGCGATGACCACCGGCGCGGGCAGGAAGGCCAGGCCCGCGGCCAGCGGGTCGAAGCCGAGGACCTGCTGGAGGTACAGGACGGTGAAGAACATGAACCCGAAGGCCGAGCCGACCATGAGCGCCTGGGCGAGGTTGGCGCCGGAGACGTTGCGCGAGCGGAGGATCCGCGGCGGGATGAGCGGCGCGGCGGCCTTGGCCTGGCGCACGGCGAAAGCGGCGAGGAGGAGGACCGCGAGGGTGCCGAGGCCGATGGTGCGGGCCGAGGTCCAGCCGTGGCGCTCGGTCTCGACCAGGGTGTAGACGGCGAGCATGAGGCCGCCGGTGACCAGGGCGGCGCCGAGGACGTCGGCGCCGGCGCGCAGGCCGGGCCCGCGGTCGGCGGGCAGGAGCCGCCAGGCGAGGGCGGCGACGATCAGGCCCAGCGGGAGGTTGACGTAGAAGACCCACTCCCAGCCGAGCGTCTCGGTGAGGACGCCGCCGACGACGCTGCCCGCGGCGCCGCCGCCCGCGGAGGCGAAGCCGTACACGCCGATGGCCCTCACCTGGTGCTGCGGCTCCGGGAAGATCGTGACGATCATGCCCAAGAGGCCGGCGGCCGTGACCGCCCCGCCGATGCCCTGGACGAACCGGGCGCCGAGCAGGAACGCCTGGGTGTCGGCGAGCGCGGCCGCGACCGAGGCGGCGGTGAAGAGCGCCAGGCCCGTCAGGAACACCTGCTTGCGGCCGACCAGGTCGCCGAGCCGCCCGGCGAGGAGCAGGAGGCCGCCGAAGGGGATCACGTAGGCGTTGACGGTCCACACGAGGTTCGCCTGGCTGAACGCGAGGTCTTCGCGGATGGCCGGGAGCGCGATGTTGACGATGTTCTGGTCCAGGACGATCATGAGCTGGGCGGCGGCCAGGGCGATCACCGCGAGCCAGCGGGATCGGAGGCTGCGGACGGGTGCGGTGGGCATCGGGATTCCTCTCGGAGGACTGAACGGCTTCATGGGGAACGATTTGTTCCTGAGGCCATCATGTGTTCCAATGAAGGAATCCGTAAGAAGGCACTTTCATGTGCCAGGGGAAACATCGGTGTTCCCGTCCAGGTCAACCGGTCCGGAGCCTGGATGTGAGGTGCGACACGGGGCTGCTCCGGCGGCCGGAGGAGAGGCGGAGCGATGAGCGACGAGTGCGTGGAGCCCCTGTCGGAGGTCCAGGCCGAGGCCTGCCCGATCGTCCAGATCATCGACCGCGTCGCGGGCAAGTGGTCGGTGTCGATCCTGGTGGCCGCCACCCGGGGGCCGGTGCGGTACACGGAGCTGGAGCGCAGCATCCCGGGCATCAGCCGCCGGATGCTGACGCTGACGCTGCGCAACCTCGAGCGCGACGGCCTCCTGGAGCGCACCGTGTACCCCACGGTGCCCCCGAGGGTGGAGTACCGCGCGACCGAGTCCGCGCAGGAGCTGTACGGCTACCTCACGGGCCTGCTCGCGTGGGCCGAGCGGCACCGGCCGGACATCATCGAGGCCCGGCGCAGCTACGACGAGGCGCTGGCGGCCTGACCCGGCCCTGAGCCTTCCGGCGGGATCGCGCCAGCGGCGCCCTCCCTGCGCCGCCCGGACGGACGCACCGGACTCGTTCTCCTCATCGCCGCCTGTCCGAGCGATCGCGAACGCATCCGCAGACGAGGCGCGCTCCGGCGGCAGCCGCGCTCAGTAGGCCCAATGGAGGAGGTCGGAGCCTTCGGGGGACGGGATCGCGAGCTGGAAGACACCGGCGTCGGCCGCGCTCGGCGGGGCCTCGAAGGCGATGTGCCCCGCTATCGCCTCTCCTTCGGGGACGGTCCCGTCGAGCATCGTGCCGACCGACCGGATCGAGACCGTGTACTCGACGCCGTCGGCGTCGATCAGGGTCGGCGTCATTGCAGGCGCGACCGCGAGGCCGAACATGAACGTCACCTCGCCCTTGACGACCTCGACGCCGACGGTGAACACGACGAATTCGGTCAGGCCCTCGGTCAACGCCTCGACCTCGGTCACCGCGTAGTTGAACTCGACGGCCGTCCCACCGCCCGCGTCCGGGTACGAGATGCCGAGGGCGGAGTCCGGCCCGATCGGCATCACTGAGGCGGGTTCGGGGGGCGCCGTGCTCTCGGCCACGGGGGCCTCGACGGACGCTGAAGCGGATTCCGAAGGGCCCGAAGGCGCTTCAGCGCCGTTGGAGCCGCACGCCGCCAGAAGCAGCACTGCGAGCGGAATCGACGGGATGCGGTATCGCACGGCGGCCTCTGTTCGGTCTCGACTCGACGGGAGACCGGAACCGTATACCGCGCGGACCGGGACCGGTCCCGGCCTCGTTTCCGGCTCCGCAGCCCGACCGAGGTTCGGTCGCCGGCCCGCGGAGCGACTTCAGGTGGCGTCCGGTTCGGCGATGAAGGCCGGGCAGCGCTCCATGATCCGGGGGCACCGCTCGTCGCCGTTCCAGGCGCGGTTCCAGTCCGGGACGTCTTCCGGATCGTCGGTGAGGCGGCAGCACTCGCGGGCGCCCGCGCCGTGGCCCAGATCTTCGCGTGCGGTTCCAGTCCCGACCAGAACCGGTCCAGACCATGCGCCGAGCCCAGCCGCTGTGAACGGGGAGCACTGCCGCGACACTCGATCGCGCAGTTGGCGCCGCCCGGCATGTTATGAGCTCATAGGACACTGCTCGAACGTCCGACAGTCAGAGGACGTCAAACCATTGGGCCTCCCACCGGCCACCGAAACGGTGATTACAACGCCCTGAGGGACTCGTGAACCTCTACGATTTGATCGATCCTCTCCGTCTCGTCCACCGGACAGACCGAGGACACCCCCGCCAGGCGCCCGTCGAGATCGATGACGGTCACCATCACCCGGATCCCAGCGTCCGAGTAGGTAGCGATGGCACTGGCGTAACCGTCCACGGTTGCGGACTCGGTCCGGATCGATTCGTTCCCGGACCCGTTCCCTGAGAGCAGCGGCGACCTGCGCGAGGCTGACCCCGAGGGACCTGCCCACGGCCACGACACGTCCCTTGCGCCGCAAGGAGGATCGGCCCTCATGTCCCTGGTGATTCACGTGCTCGCTCGTACGGCCCGAGATTGCCGACCGGTTTCGCCGCGCCTCCTTCCCATGGCGGCCGATGCATCGGCCGAGGCGCGTCCGTCAGGACGGCCGTGAGACGGGGAGACTGCCCGATGGCGGTGGCGCGGCGGTCGCGCGGGAGTCGCTCATGCCCGGCCGGGGTGGCGGGGCGGGGCCGTCCCGGGCCGCTGACGGAGTCTAGGTCAGGGCCTTCGCCAGGAATGCCACCGAGGCGGCGATCAGGCCCGCGATGTCGTCGTGGCCTTCGAAGGTGTGGTCCGCCCCCTCCACCGGCAGGAACGTCGAGTTCGCGCCCGCAGCGGTCAGCAGTTCGTGCAGCACCTCGCTTTGGCTGAGCGGCAGCACGTCGTCGGCGGTGCCGTGGACGAGCAGGAAGGGAGGGGCGGCGGCCGAGACATGGCTGACGGGGCTGGCCTGTGCCGCGAGTGCGGGCAGTTCGGCCGGGGCGCCGCCGATCAGCTTCGCCATCGGCGTCTCGGGGTCGTGCGGGTCGAGGACGCTGAGGTCGGTGAGCGGGTACCAGGCGACCACGGCGGCGATCGCGCCGTCGGTGAGCCCGGCCAGTGCCGCGAGGTGGCCGCCCGCGGACTCCCCCCATACCCCGATGCGACCGGTGTCGAGGTTGCAGTCCTCGGCCGAGGCCCGCAGGTAGGCCAATGCGGCCTTGACGTCGTCGAGCTGGGCGGGGAAGACCGCCTCTCCCGAGAACCGGTAGTCGATGGTGGCGACGGCGATGCCGGCCTCGATGAGCGCGTCGAACACCGAGCCCGGGGGCACGGTGTCGGGGAGGAATCGCCGGTCGCCGAACAGGAAGGCGCCGCCGTGGATCCACACCGCCAGCGGGAAGGGGCCGTCGCCGGACGGCACTCGAAGGTCGAGCAGCAGGGGCCGGAACCCGGGGAGCTGCGCGTAGACGACGTCCTTGTATTCGTGCACGAGCAGTGATGCTAAAGGCTCGATTCCCGTGGCCCGGCCGGGCCGGGGCCCGTTACCGAAGCATGGGAAGACCGCGCCGCCGTCCCCGGCCGGTCCGTCGACTGTGCCCGGTAGAGTCCCGGCCATGGACGAAGAGCGGTGGAACGAGATCATCGAGTCGGAGCGGCAAGGCGATTGCGGCCCTTGGCTGTGCCTCGATTGCGACGATCCGACCATCGAGCTGGGCGTGGGGTTCAAGGACGGGGAGGTCACCGAGTTGACCTTCATGTGCGTCTCCTGCGAGGCCTCGGTCACCGTGCCCGGCTAGGACGGTCCTGCGAATTCACCGGTCACGGGACCGGTGATGCCGGGCGGCGGGCGCCGGGGATGACGAGCCGGCTACCGCAGCCAGTCCCCGATGAGCGCCGCGACCGCGTCGGGTCGGTCGAGGTGCATGAAATGGCCTGCGCGCGAGAGGATCTCGACGCGAGAGCCCGGTGCGAGCGCGGCCGCCGCGTCGGCGTAGGCCGAGGGCGGCATGCAGCCGTCGTCCTCGCCGCCGAGCACCAGCATCGGGATCGGGGCGGGCGCTTCGGTGGTCGCCGCCAGGTCGGCGAGGGCGGGGTCGTGCAGGGCGGTGTCGAAGTTGGCCCGGTAGACGCGTATCGCGTTGGCGGCCAGGGCCGGGTCGGCGTAGAGGGCGTGGACGCGGTCGCGGTGCCCGCCGATGTCCAGGCCCGGCGACCAGGTCGCCCACAGGTAGTCGACCAGGTCGAGGTTCAGCGCCGCGTCGCCGATGCCGGGCACTTGGAACAGCCACATGTAGAACAGGCGCTGGAGCTGGGCGGGGTCGGCGAACACGCCGGGCAGGGCCGCGGGCGGGGGCACCGCCATGGTCACCGCGCGGCGCACCAGGTGCGGCCAGGCCGCCGCCGTGCGGGCCACCATGCCGGCGCCGAAGTCGTGGCCGATCAGGTCGACGGGCCCCTCGCCGAGCGCGCGGGCCACGGCGGCGGCGTCCGCGGCGAGGGTCAGGCCGTCGGCGTAGGCCATGGCGTCGGCGTGCGAGGGGTGGAGGCCGCGCAGGAACGGCTCGACGACCCGGCGCCCGGCCGCGACCAGCCGCTCGGCGAGCGGCCCGAACGTGGCGGGATGGTCGGGGAACCCGTGCCAGCAGACCACGACCGGCCCCTCGCCCGCGGCCAGGGCCGGGAACGCCAACCGGTCGGTGTCGATGACGATCTGCTCGAACTCCATGGCGGTCTCCTCTGCCCTCGCCGACCATTCTGTGCGGCACCGCGTCCGGACGCAAGCGGCACCCGGCGAAGGGGGCGTGCCGCGAACCGCGGGCCCCTCGATCGACGGCGCCTGAGGCGAGCGGGAGACCGGCGCAGTGCCGCTGATCGCCGCGCGGCCGAACGCGGTCCCAGTGTCAGCCGCGGGCGGTGATCTCGTCCAGCAGGGCCCGGTGGATGCCGGGCCCCGCGGCGACGATCGAGACCGCGCCGAGGCCGTAGTCCACGCCGTCCATGTCGGTGACCAGGAGCCCCGCCTCGCGGGCGATCACGGTGCCCGCGGCCACGTCCCACAGGTTGATGCGGTCGTGCCAGACCCCGTCCAGGCGCCCGGCCGCGAGCCAGCACAGGTCGAGGGCGGCGGTCCCGAGGATCCGGATGCGCTGGACCTTCGGCACCAGCCGCTGGAGGACGGCCAGGCGGCGCTGGTTGCGCCGGTCGGCGTCGGCGCCGACCGCGAAGTCCCCCAAGGCCACCACCGTCGAGGAGAGGTCGATCGGGCCGGTCGCGGCCAGCGCCTGCTTGTTCAGGGCCGCGCCGTGGCCGAGGGCCGCGCTGAAGCGCTCCTCGGACGCCGGGGCCTGGACGACGCCGACCACCGGCATCCCGTTGCGCGTCAGCGCCAGCGAGACGGCGAACATCGGCGAGCCGTGGGCGAAGTTGACGGTGCCGTCGATGGGGTCGAGCACCCACTCGTAGTGCGACTCCTCGTCGCCGGTGCGGCCCCGCTCCTCCCCCAGCAGCGGGATCTCGGGGGTCTCGCGGGCGAGGAACGCCCGGACGGCGTCCTCGGCCGCGTAGTCGAGATCGGTGGCGAAGTCGCGGTCGCCCTTGCCGCTGACGGCCCGTTCGCGCCCGATCCCGGCCCGGATCGCCTCGACCGCCGTCTCGGCCGCGCGCTCGGCCGTGCCCAGGAAATCCAGCAGCTCGCTCATTATTCGGTTCCTCGTCTCCGTCTAGCCCACCCGACGGACCTCATCCTAAAGGTGCAAGACCAAGCAGCCCTTGGACTCCCAGTGCGATGTCCCCCGAAGGCACTGCAAGGGGGGCCGGTGCGCCCGATCCCCGAGCGCACCGGCCCCGGTCCTCAGGCCAGCGGCAGCCACACCCGCATCGACGCCGGCCCGCGGGTGGCCCGGAGCCGGAACGGCACCAGCGGCACCTCGGCGGGCTTGCCGTCGCCGTCCGCGGCGTCCGGGCCGTAGGGCCAGGCGTCCGCGTCGCGGTCGTGGACGCGGGCGGCGACGTGGACGCGGCCGTCGCGCTCGACCGGCGCCACCGCGGCGTCCACGGCGAGCCCGGCGACGTCGGCCCCGCCGGGCAGGTCCACCGACTCGGCGCACAGGACCAGCGGCCCCTGCTCGACGGCGACGCAGCCGCGCACGGCGTCGATCCGCGGGTCCGGCAGCGTCCACCGCGGCGCCACCGGCAGCGCCAGGCGGATCTCGTCGCCGGGCGCGAAGGCGGCCGTCACGGCGGCGGGCCGACCGGGCTCGACCTCCCGGGCGGTCCCGTCGGGGCCGGTGAGGCGCGCGCCCTCGGCCCAGGCGGGGACGCGGAGCGCGATGCTGCGCTCGCCGCCGTCGTTCGCCTCGACGCGGACGACCACGTCCCCGTGCTCGGGGTAGCGCGTCGCCACGGACAGGGCGAGGCGCGCGCCGCCCACGACCGTGTCGATGAGGGCCGGGGTGAACTGGTGGAGCTGCACGCCGGTGTCGTCGGCCGTCGCCACGTAGGCCGCGAACTGCGCGAAGGTGCGGGCCAGGTTCGTGGGGCAGCACGAGACGTCGAACCACGGCGCGCGCCGACCGCCCGCGGCGCGGTGCGACAGCTCCCCCTCCGGGGGCGCCTCGTCGGCGGTGCGCTGGTGGAGCGGGTTGGCGTAGAAGAACGCCCTGCCGCCGGGGTCGACGGCCCCGGACAGCACGTTCCAGGAGACGCGCTCGATGAGGTCGGCGTACGGCGCCTCGCCGGTGGCCAGCAGGAGCCGCCACGAGGCCTGGACCGCCGCGACCCCCGCGCAGGACTCGGCGTAGGCCCGCTCGGGCGGCAGCGCGAAGTCGGCGCCGAACGCCTCGTCGGCGTACTGGGAGCCCATGCCGCCGGTCAGGTGGGTGCGGCGGGCCACGGTGCGGCCCCATTGGCGGCGGACGGCGTCGAGAAGTTCACCGTCCTGTGTGCCGACTGCGACGTCGACCGCGCCGGAGGCGAGGTAGAGCGCGCGAACGGCGTGGCCGCGCAGGGCCTCGGCGTCGCGGACCGGCACGTCGTCCTGGTAGTAGGCGCGGCCGAAGCCGCCGTCGGCGAGCGTGCGCGTGCCGCGCCGGTCGATGAACCGGCGCGCCTGCTCCAGGTAGCGCGCCTCGCCGGTGGCGCGGGCGAACTCGGCCAGGGCGGCCTCGATCTCGGGGTGGCCGCAGACCCTCTCTATGCCGCCGGGGCCGAAGACCTCGCACACGTGGTCGGCGGCGCGGCGGCACAGCCGCGTGAACGCGTCCTCGCCGTGGCACCGCAGCCGCGCGACCCCGGCCTGGAGGAGGTGCCCGGTGCAGTACAGCTCGTGGCCCCACTCCAGGTCGGAGTAGCGCGGGCGCTGGCCGGGGCCGCCGAACACGGTGTTGAGGTAGCCGTCCTCGGCCTGGGCGGCCTCGACGCGGACGGTCAGGGCCTGGAAGCGCTCTTCGAGGTCCGGGTCGCCGGTGCGGCCGATCTCCCAGGCCATGGCCTCGGCGAGCTTGTAGACCTCCGAGTCGGCGAACTCGCGGCCGGCGCGCTCGAACGGCTCCCCGGCGGCGGCCTTGTCGAAGTTGGCGATCCAGCCGAGCTCCTCGAGCCAGTGCAGGCAGTGCCTGATGGTGTGCTCGGCGTTGACCGCCTGGCGTTCGGCCCAGTGGCCTGCGGTGAGGCGGACCTCGTCGAGGCCCAGCGGGCGCAGGGTCCCGCGTTCGGGCACCACGGGTGTCTTCATCCTTTGATGGCTCCTGACATGAATCCTCGGACATAGTGGCGCTGGAGCAGTGCGAACAGCACCAGGCACGGCAGCGCCATCACGACCACGCCGGCCTGGGTCGCGCCGAAGTCGACGGCGCCCATCGACTGCTGGCGGAGGTTGGCGATGGCCACCGGCAGCACGGCCTTGTCGGCCTCGCTGACGAGAATGAGCGGGGCGATGAAGTCGTTCCAGGCGGCGAGGAACGAGAAGAGGCCCACGGTGATGAGGCCGGGCCACACGGCGAAGAGCATGATGCGGGTGAGGACGCCGAAGGTCCCGGCGCCGTCGCACATGGCGGACTCCTCGATCTCCTTGGGCACGGCCTCGAAGGAGATGCGCATCATGAACACCGCGAACGGCAGCTGGTAGAGGGTGAGGACGAGGGCGAGCCCGACGAGGGTGCCGCGCAGGCCCATGTCGCCGAGCATCGAGTAGAGCGGGATCAGCAGGGTCGAGTAGGGGACCATGAGGATCGCGAGGGTGATCAGGAAGAGGGCGTCGCGGCCCTTGAAGGTGAAGCGCGCGAAGGCGTAGCCGCCGAGGACCGACAGGACGAGCGTGAACGCGACGGTGAGGACCGAGACGTACGTGCTGTTCCACAGGTAGCGCAGGAGCCCGGCGTCGTAGTCGAGCAGGGCGGCGTAGTTGCCGAACCCGTAGCCGTCCTGCTGGTTGGTGGCGCCGTGCGGGGCGACCGAGGCGTAGCCGGTCCAGATGAGCGGGAACAGGAACAGGACCGAGAGCCCTCCGGCGAGGACGTGGTAGGAGGTGCTCCACAGCTTCGTGCGCATCAGTGGTCCTTTCGGAGGGCGCGGAACTGGGCGATGTTGAGCACCAGGAGGGCGGCGAGCACGACCACGGAGATCGCGGCGGCCGCGCCGAGGTCGAAGCGCTGGAACGCCTCCCGGTAGATCAGCTGCACCACGGTGACGGTGGAGTTGTCGGGGCCGCCCTTGGTGAGGATGAAGAACTGGTCGAAGGCCAGGAGCGAGCCGGTGACCGAGAGGATGAGCACCAGGCCGAGCGCGGGGCGCAGCAGCGGGACGGTGATGTGCGCGAAGGCCTGCCAGCGGCCCGCGCCGTCGAGGCGGGCCGCCTCGTAGACGTCCGGCGGGATCGACTGGAGGCCCACGAGCAGGATGATCATGAAGAACCCGGCGAACTTCCAGACGATGAGCACCACGGTGGACCACAGGGCGGCCGTGGGGGTGCCGAGCCATGAGACCGGTTCGAGGCCGAGGAACTCCATGACCGGGTCGAGCGGGCCGATGGCGGGGCTGTAGAACCCGAAGAACAGCAGCGAGGCCGAGGCGAGCCCGAGGGTGGTCGGCAGGAAGTAGGCGGTGCGGAAGAACCCGGTGCCCCTGCGCCGGTCGGCGACGATGAGCGCCAGCAGGAGCGAGAGTCCGATAAGGAGGACGACGACGATCCCGGTGTACTTGAGGGTGAAGCCGACCGCGGGCCAGAACAGGGGGTTGTCCCCTATGCCCTGGTAGTTCTCGGGCAGGTTGAGGCCCATGTCTCCGGCCAGCAGCGGCCAGTCGGACGCGGACATGCGTCCGACCAGCAGCAGCGGCGCGACGAAGAAGACCAGCACGAACAGCGCCACGGGGGCGGCGTAGGCCGCGCCGGCCAGCTTGCGCGAGTAACGCATTCAGTTTTGTCCTAACTCGACAGGGAGGCCGTGACGCCCTCGTTGAGGGCGGCCAGGTCGGCGCCCGCGTCGCCGTAGATCATCTCGCGGACCAGCGCGAGACCGGGCCCCTGCGGGTCGTTGAAGGTCTGCCCGAAGTTGAGCGAGTAGGGGGTGCGCCCGACCTGGACGAGGTCGTTCATGACGACGGCGTTGGAGTTGGCGGCGTAGTACTCGTTGTCGGCGAGGTCGGTGCGGGCCATGACGTCGCCGTTGGCGGCGAGGATCTCGACCTGCTGCTCCTCCTCGAGGCTCCAGCGCAGGAAGTCCCAGGCCTGGTTGGGGTGCTCGGAGTTGGCGCTGATGCCGATCGAGTCGCCGCCGACGAAGGTCGACTCGCCGCCGTCGATCCCGGGGATGGGGGCGACGCCGATGTCCAGGTCCTCGGGCATGAGGCCGAGCATCGTGGAGGGCATCGGCATGACGCCGATGTTCCCTTCGGGGAAGTGGCCGGTCCAGGTCGCGCCGGTCTCCTCGTTGTGGCCGGGGGCCACGACCTCGTCCTCGACCAGGCCGCGGTAGGTCGCGAAGAGCTCCGCCGCCTCCGGTGAGTCCAGAAGGGACTCGGTGCCGTCCTCGTTCAGGGCCTCCGCGCCGGAGGCCCAGATCGTGGGCCACCACGTGAACACGAAGCAGCCGCCGCAGTTGCCGCCGAAGAAGGTGCCGTTGACGTCGCCGCCGAGGGCGTCCACGGCGCGGGCGTGCTCGGCGAACTCGGCGAGCGTCGTCGGCGGGGCCTCGGGGTCGAGTCCGGCCTGCTCGTAGAGGGCCTTGTTGTAGAACAGGACCGAGAGGTCGAGGGTGTGCGGGACGAGGTACTGCCGGTCGTCCACGGTGCCGACGTCCAGGTGCGAGGGCGCGAGGGCGTCGGCGAAGTCGAGGGCGGCGATCCGGTCGGTGATGTCGAGGTAGGCCCCGGCGGTGGTGAAGTTCGGGGCGAACACCACGTCGAGCGCGAACAGGTCGGGCAGCTCCTGGTTCCCGGCGGCGGTGCCGACGCGGGTCTGGTAGTCGTCGGTGGGGATGACCGAGAGCTCGATCTGGTTCTCGTGGCTCGCGTTGTAGGCGTCCACGAGGGCCTGCGACTGGGCCTCGGTGGCGGCGCGGGTCCACATGGTGAGGGTGGTGCCGTCGTCGACGCCTTCGAGGACGACCTCCTGGTCGGCGGCGCCGTCGCCGCCCTTGCCGCTGCACGAGGCGGCGAGCAGTACGGCGGCGCTGGCGACGACGGCGGCCCTGGCCGCGCGTCTCGTCCGGTCGGGGATTCTCATTTCCGGCTCCTTACGGATAGGGATCAAGGGGTTGGGGTCGGGCGCGGGCTCAGCGCCGGCGCCAGTACAGGTGGTACGGCTCGCGGTTCCCGAGGTGGAAGGGCGCGAAGGTGTAGCCGTCGGCGGTGAAGTGGAGCGGTTCGCCGGTGGGTTCGAACGCCTCCAGGTCGTCGCCGACGGCGAGGTCGACGAGGCCGGTGGCGAGGTCGTCGCCCACGGCCTCGTGCCGGAGGGCGAGCAGGGTCGGTCCGCAGTAGACGGATTGGATTCCGGGGTCGTCCAGGGCCGCTTCGGTGTGGAGGCGCAGCGGCATGGCGACGTCGACCTTGTCGCCGCCGCGCCACTGGCGCTCGATCACCGCGTAGGCGCCGGGAGCGGCGTCCACGTCCTGCTCGCGGCCGTTGACCTCGACGCGGAACTCCTCGGCCCAGGTGGGGACGCGGAGTTTCAGGGCGAAGCGGGCGCGGCGGCGGGCGCGCACCTTCAGGCGGGTCGCGCCCTCGAACGGGTAGTCGGTGGTCTGCTCGACGGTGACCCCGCGCTCGGACCAGTCCAATGTGGAGTGAATGTAGAGGTTGACGTGGAGCGATTCGCCGTCGGCGGCGGCGAAGTACACCGAGTCCTGGTACTTGGTGTGGTTCTCCATGCCGGTGCCGCCGCAGCAGGTGCCGGTGTTGCCGTAGTCGCGCCACCGGCCGGGGCGCACGGGCGCGAAGTAGGTGACCTGGGGGTCCTCGGTGCTGCCGGCGTCGCGGCGCGAACCGAGGACCTGGTTGTACAGGGCCCGCTCGTAGTACTCCATGTACTTCGGGTCGCCGGTGTGGAAGTACAGGTTCCGGGCGAGCTTGAGGAGGTTGTACACGCAGCAGGTCTCGGCGTGGTTGGGGTCGTTCGGGTACTGCCACAGGGAACCGGCGATCACGCCGCGGGCGCGGAAGATCTCGCCGACGCCGGTGCCGCCGTGGGCGTAGGCGCGGTGGGGCACGACCATGTCCCAGAAGTTCGCGGCGGCCGTGAGGTACTGCTCCCCCGCTCCTTGCTCGTACATGCGCAGGTAGCCGGTGAACTGCGGGATGTGCTGGTTGGCGTGCTTGCCGTCGAGGAGGTCGGTGCCCGCGGCGGTGGCCTCCAGGAGCGCGGTGTTGTCGAACAGCCTCGCGGTCTCGAGGAACTCGGGCCGGTCGGGGTGGAGGGCGGCGAGGGCCGCGAGGGACTCGTTGACGCCGCCGTACTCGCCCGCGATGTAGATCGACCACATGCGGTCGCGGCGCTCGCGCGGCAGCCGCGAGAGCCGGGAGTGGATCCACTCGCCCATGCCGGTCGCGAGCTCCAGGGCCGTCTCGTTCCCGGCGAGGCGGTGGGCGTCCAGGAGCCCGGCCATGATCTTGTGGCAGGTGTAGTAGGGCGCCCAGATCCCGGCGTTGCCGCCGTACGTCGCGAACTCCTCGAGCCGCAGGAACTGGGTCTCGGGGTAGGCGGCGAGGAAGCCGGGGTGGCGGTCCTGGGGTCCGGCGAGGCGGGCGTCGCGCCCGTTCCCGGAGGCGTCGGCGCACACCGGGCCGGGCTCGTCGTCGAAGCGGTAGGCGGCGACGTCGCCTATGGCGCCGTCGCCGGCGGCGAGGGCCGCGACCGCGCCGGCGTCGAGCGCGGCGCTGAAGACGTGGCACTCGTCCACGTCGGCCTGGAGGTACTGGACGCTCCCTTGCGGGAACTGGCCGCGGCCGATCCAGTTGGCCGCGGTGGCGCCGAGGTCGGCGGGGGTGAGCGAGACCGGGCCGGAGGCCGCGGCCGCGCCGTCGACGTACAGGACCGCGGTGGCGCCGTCGAGGGTCACCGCGAGGTGGACCCACTCCCCGGTCGGCAGCGGCGCGGTCGCGGTGACGCGCTGCTCCTCCGCCGCGCCGCCGGTGGTGATGGCGAAGCGCGGGAACGGGTTCGCGTCGTCGGCCCGGATCGTGAGGCACAGGTGGCGGTCGGCGTCGGCGCCGAAGTCGAAGACCTTGACGCCGTTGGCGAGCGGCGCCGGGTCGGCGTTCGGGTCGGGGAGCCGCGAGCGGTCCGGGGCGCCGGGTCTGATCCAGAGGGCGACGGTGAGCGCGTCGAGCCCGTCGACGAGTCCGGCCGGGAGCGCGAGGTGCTCGGCGTGGCCCAGGGGCGAGCCGGTCAGGCGAACGGCGGTGCCGGTGCGGCCTTCGACGCGCGGCGCGGGTTCGGCGGCCGCGGCGGCGAACGCGTCGCGGCATTCGGCGAGCCCTGCGACGAGGTGGTCGAGTTTGCGCTTGTAGGCGCGGCGGCCGGTGCTCGCCCAGGCCTGGGCGAGCATGGTCAGGAAGTGGCCGCTGTAGTGGCCGCGCAGGTAGCCGGTGGCGTTGTCCCAGCTGCCGGGCGGGGTCGCGCCCTCGGGGTTGGGGAGCCCTGCGGCGGCGCGGAAGTTGCAGAGCATCCGGTCGGGACCGGCAAGTTCGCCGCGGTCGGCCTCGTAGCCGAGCGCGTAGTCCAGCATGCGGTCGCGTTTGGCGGTGAAGACCGAGTCGTCGAGGGTCACCTCGTCGAGGCCGAAGGGCCGGGCGGTCCAGGAGTCGGGCGCCCCCGGCGCGGCCGCGGCCGCGCCGGGGAGGAGGGCGGTGACGGCCGGGGCGGCGGTCGCCAAAGCGCCCAGTCGGAGTGCGGTTCTGCGGGTCAGATGGTTCATGAGGCGCCTCCTGCGGTCTGGACCACCTGCTGCATGGTCCCGTCGGCGTTGAAGTGGAGTTCGTCGATGGCGACCGAGCGGCGGAAGTTCCCGCCGCCGGGGGCGTCGGCGGTGTGGTAGACCATCCACCACTGGCCGTCGAACTGCTCGATCGCCGGGTGGTTGGTGGTCGAGGTGACCTGGCCGAGCACGACCCCGCGGTGGGTCCAGGGTCCGGCCGGGCTCGAGGCCGTGGCGTACCGGATGCAGGCGTAGGCCGAGTCGGTGACGCAGCCGGAGCCGCCGTTGGAGGCGTACGCCATGTAGTAGGTGCCGTCGCGTTCGAACATCCAGGGGGCCTCCCAGAAGTCGGTGAGGCCCTGCGGGGTCGTGACCGCGCCCGCGAGCGAGGTCATGTCCTGGTTCAGCCGCACCATGCGCGGCTGCCAGTAGGAGCCCCAGTACATGTAGATCCGGCCGTCGTCGTCGATGAAGACGGTCGGGTCGATGTTGAGCGCCGAGGAGTTCGGCGTCGAGTCGGCGATGAGCGGGGCCCCGATGGCGTCCTCGTAGGGGCCCAGGGGGTCGTCGGCGACGGCGACGCCGATGTTCATCCAGCCGTTGTCGGTGGCGCCATCCACGGAGACGAACCAGTAGTAGCGCCCGTCCGGCCCCTGCTCCACTTCGGAGGCCCAGGCGTTCGCGCCGGCCCAGTCGAACACGTCGAGGGAGAGGACGGCGCCGTGGGCCTCCCAGGCGTCGGGGTCGTTGTCGGGCGCGGTGGAGGAGAAGGCGTGCCACTCGTCCATCACGAACCCCTGCTGGCCCGGTGCGGCCTCGTCGCGGCCGGTGAAGACGTACATGGTGTCGTCCGCGACCAGGGTCGCCGGGTCGGCCGTGTAGATGTCGGTGACGATCGGGTTGCCCGACTGGGAGCCGGAACCGGAGCCGTGGACCCGCCATTCGAGGACGCCGACCGAGGCGGCGCCGCTCTGGAGGACCGCGCGGACCGCGGTGGTGGTGACCGGGTCGAAGGACACGGTGTTGAAGCGGTTCGCGGCGGTGCCGTAGGCGCCGTCGGCGCTCATGGGCGTCCAGGTGGAGCCCGCGAGGTACTGGAGGCTCCAGCCCGCCGGGACGCGGACCCCGTCGGGTCCGCCGTCGTAGGAGTCGTCGAAGAAGTAGATGTCCGAAGAGGACACCGTGACGGGCCGGCTCCAGGACAGCTGGACCCACTGCTCGCCGGTCTCGGGCCAGGTGCCCCAGCGCGGGTTGGCGGTGTCGTTCGAGCCGGGCGGGGCGATGCCGTCGTTGATCGCGGACACGGTCTCCCAGGAGGAGGTGTAGGAGGCGCTGGGGGTCGCCGAGAGGGCGAGGTTCGCGGTCTGGGCCTGCGCGGGGACGGCGGCCTGGAGGGTCCAGGCGAGGGCCGCGGCCAGGGCGAGGCCGAAGGCCTGCCGCAGCCGTTTTGCGCTCAGTCGTCTCGTACTCGGCCGTCTCGGGTGCTTGATGGTCTGCATGGCTGACTCCTTGTGCCGGTGGGAGTTACGCGATGACGGTGACGACGGCTTCGGCGGCGAGCACGGTGCCCGCCACGGTGCCGCGGACGGTGAAGGTCCCCGGTTCGGCGTAGGCCGAGGGGTCGATGTCCTCCCAGGTGACGGCGGTGGTGACGTTGTCCTTGGAGCCGTCGTTGTAGACGGCGGTGACCGTGTCCGGGAGGGAGGGCGCGGTGCCCGCGGGAGTGGTGACGGCCTCGGACTCCAGGGCGGTGACCTCCACCTGGTCGTGGAGTCTGACGTGGACGGTGGCGTGGGCCGGGAGGGCGAGGCCGGTCACGAGCCCGCCGACCTCGACCGCGGTGGCGGGCTCGGCCACGTCGTCCTCGGTGAGCGGGCCCCACACGACCGGGAGGTCGAGCCGCGAGCCGTCGGCGTACACGCAGGTGACCGTAGGCGGCAGGTCCGGCACGGTCCCGGCGGTGGTGGGCTGGTGGACGGCCCGGACGCTCTCGGGCGCTTCGGCGAAGGCCTTCCACTCCAGGACGCCGACGCTGGCGCCGCCGCTCTGGAGGACGGCCCGCAGCGCGGTGGTGGTGACGGGGTCGAACGCGACCTCGTTGTACCGGTCGGTCCCGGTCCCGTACGCGCCCTGGGCGTCGACGTCGGTCCACTGGTCGCCGTCGCGGTACTGGAGCTTCCAGGAGGCGGGGGCGAGCACGCCGCCGCCGTCGTCGAAGAAGTACATGTCGGAGGCGTTCAGGCGGACGGGCGTGTCCCATTCGAGCTGGACCCACTGCTCGCCGGTCTCGGGCCAGGTGCCCCAGCGCGGGTTGGTCCCGTCGTTGGAGCGCGGTGGATCGATGCCGTCGTTGACGGCGGCGGCGTTCTCCCACGGGGAGGTGTAGGAGGCGGTGGCGGTGGCGGAGAGGGCCGCGTTGGCGCGGTCGTCGGGCGCGGCGACCTCGACCTCCACGGTGGACTCGGCGTCGGCCGCGCCGTCGGACGCCGCGAGCCGGAGCGTGTACGCGCCCGGTTCGGTGAACGTGGCGACGGTGCCGGAGGCGGACGGATCGGCGAAGACGACGTCGCCGGGGCCGTCCACGGCCGTCCACTGCGCGGTGAGATCGCCGTCCAGAGGCAGGCCGTCGTCCTTGACGGTGCCGGTGAGCAGCGCCTGCATGGGTTGGCGGAAGGCGAGGTCCTGGCGCGCCAGGGCGTAGGGGGCGGTGTTGTCCGGCGGGTCGGCGTCGTGGCCGGTGCGCCGGACCTGGACCTCCTTGAGGCCCGTGGCGTGGCCGTCCCGGTGGTCGAGGAGGATCCGGACGCGGTCGGTCTCGACCTCGGGGAACTGGACGAGGTTGTAGTTGGCCTGGGGCACCGCGGGGGTCTTGGCCTGGTCCGGGACGGTGACCCAGTCGGTGCCGTCGTGGTACTGGACCTGGTAGACCGCCGGTTCGGCCAGGCCCGTGGGCGAGCGGTCGCGGTAGAAGTAGAGGCGGACCTCGTCCACTTCGGCGGTGTCGCCGAGATCGACCTCGTACCAGTCGGTCTCGTCGCCGGACCCGTCGCTGCTCCAGACGGGGTCGCTCCAGGTGGCGCCGTCGACGGCGGCCGCGGGGTCGGTGCCGTCGGCGGTGGACGAGGCGGTGGCGGGCCGTCCTTCGGCGAGGTTCCCGGCGTCGCCGAGGAGGTCGGCGCCGGCCTTGGCGAAGACGTCCACGACGCGGCCGTCGAGGGCGACGTCCTCGGGGGCCGAGAGGTGCTTCATCTTGTGGGACTTGAGGGTCCGGCCGCCTTCGGCGAGCTCGACCTTGCCGGTGTCGGGGTCCCAGACGGCCGGGACGAGGCTGTCGAGGGTGAAGGCGCGCTTCCCGTCGATGTGGACGGAGTAGCCCTCGGGGACGCCGGGGTAGTGGTCGGTGCCGTCGCCCGGCTCGTCCCAGGTGATGGTGAGGTCGGCGTCGCGGTAGCGGAGGTCGTTGACGGTGAAGTGGTCCCAGCCGATGTCGATCGGCGAGAGCTCGATCTTGTCGTCGGTGCGGGGGCGCAGGCCCGCGACGTCCTCCACATAGGTCCAGATGCTGGAGCCGAGGGTGGTGTGGTGGATCCAGGACCGGTAGTCGATGGTCTCGGTGCCGGGGTTCCAGTCCGCCCAGAACTCGTTCGAGTCGGGCCAGGCGGTGTCGCCGCCGATGTAGGTGGACCAGGCGTTCCAGTAGAGGAGCCGCTTGTAGTCCTCGGTGGTGATCGCGTCCGAGTCGTAGTCGCGCAGGACCGAGGAGAAGAGCCTGAACTGGACGGTGGAGTTGATCTGGGAGAAGTTGTTGGAGCCGGGGTTGCCCTGCTCGGCGGCTTCGGCCTTGTCGGCCTGGTTGGCGGTGTAGAAGGGGAAGACCGGGTACTCGGACGGGTCGCCGAACAGGCGCAGCGCGTCGGTGTAGGGCTCCTCGTTCGGGACGGCGCCGACGGAGAACGGGTAGTAGTTGTTGATCTCCTTCCACGGCACGTGGTCGCCGGAGTCGACGTGGACGTGCTCGAACAGCCCGGTGTCGGGGTTCCAGAGGACGTCGGTGATGGCGTCCCGGATGGTCTGGGCGAGCTCGCGCATCTCTTCGGCCTTGGCCGTGTTCCCGGCGAGCTCGTACGCCTCGGCGGCGGCCAGGGCGCCCGAGTACTGGTAGGCGGACTCGGCGCGGTCGAGGGCGCCGTCCCTCCAGTGGAAGGACACGGCGTCGGCGTCGTTGCCGGTCATGGCACCCCAGTCGTACTCGATGAGGCCGTTGCCGTTGGAGTCGAAGGTCTCCAGCTGGCCCCGGACGTCGCCCTCGGCGTAGCGGGCGAGGTTCTCGGCGATGTCAGTGGGCCCGCCGTGGACCTGGTAGGAGCGCCAGGCGGCCTCGGCGATGTACTGGGCGTAGGAGTTGGACCAGTTCTCGGGGTCGCCGGGGTTGTCCATGAAGCGGCCGCCGCCGGAGGACTCGCCGGTCGAGACCCAGGGCCCGTAGGAGTAGGCGGGGTCCCTCAGGTACTTCAGGTCGTCGATGAACATCGGGACGGTGAGGGCGATGGCGTTGTTGTAGCCGGTGACGCCCTCGATGGAGGTGGGGAACTGGAAGTCGTTGCCGGGGATGTCCGCGTCGAGGTAGTTGTAGCGCATCAGCCACCAGCGGTAGTAGACGAACTTCTCGTGGGCCTCGTCGGGGAAGTCCATGTAGGGGAGGTTGTCGGCCCACCACTGGTTGTAGGTCTGCACGTGCTCGGCGAAGGCGTCGGCGGGGTCGGCGGCGCGGTAGCGGTCGTACTCGGTGCGCGAGGCGGGGATCTCGTCGGCGACCATGCCGAGCTGGACCTTGACGGTGGCCGATTCGCCTCGGGCGAGTTGGAGTTCGCCGGTGAGGGCGCCGCCGGCGCCGTTTTCTACAGCGGGGGTGAGGCCGGTGCCGGAGAGGCGCGGGAAGACGGTGGTGAGGCGCTCGCCGCGGGAGTTCTGGACGTCGAGGACGCCGGTGAGCTCGTCCCCTTCGGCCCGCCAGGCGAAGTCGGACTCGACGCGCAGCGGGACCGCCGCGGCGGGGCCGTCGTTGCGGACGGTGACGTTGGCGACGGCGGTGTTCTCGTGGGTGATGAACTTCTGGACCTCGGCGGTGAGGTCGCCGCTCTCGTGGACGCTGCTCCAGTGGCTGGGGGTCTGGCGGCGCTCGTCGACGACCTCGGTGAAGCCGCCGTCGCCGATGTCCACGGTGAACCCGTCGGTGTTGGAGGCGCGGTCGAAGTAGGGGTCGTAGTAGGCGAACTGGCCGCCGAAGCCGATCACGTCGGGGTCGTGGACGCGCATGAGGACGGCCCGGCCGCGGGTCATGAGCCACTGGTCGCCGGCGGGGTCGGCGCCCTCGCGGGCGAGGAGGCGGTCCATCCAGAAGTCGGTGCCGTCGGCCTCGGCCTCGAACATGGCCGGCATCATGCCGTCGAGGTCGTAGGGGACGGGCTCCGGAGGGACGGCGTCGCCGCCGGTGAACTCGGGGTAGCCGATGGTCTGCTGGGCCGCGGCGGGGCCGGCCTGGACGGTGAGGGCGCCGGCGAGTCCGGCGATGAGAGCGATAACAGCGGCGAGGAGCCGGGTGGCCGGGGGGCGTTGCGACATTGCGAGCCTCCGAGTGGTTCGGTGCGCGGGGGTGCGCCGAGGTGCCGAAAGCGACCGAAAACCTTTTCGGTACGTTCGTCGCCAACGATGCTAGAGGTCGTGGCCACGCGCTGTCAATGCATCGAACACAGTCAATTCTTAGCAGGTCTCGGAGCTGCGGTGCCGTCGACCGAAAGTCGGTGCGGCGGTGTTTCCGCCCGTGGACTACAGTCGGATCCCAACGCACCGAAACGACCCCCGGCGACGATCCGAAAGCATCGGCGCCGACGAAGGAGGACGACGTGGCCAGGTCCCCGGCACCGCGCGGCACGCGCGCCGCCACACTGTCCGACGTGGCGAGGCTGGCGGGCGTCTCCGTGGCCACCGCCTCCAAGGCCCTCAACGGCCGCAACCACGTCCACGCCCAGACCCGCGAGCGGGTCCTCGAAGCGGCCGCGCAGCTGTCCTTCTCCCCCAACTCGCTCGCCCGGGGCCTGCTGGCGGGCCGCACCGGCACCGTGGGCCTCCTGACCTCGGACCTGGTGGGCCGCTTCAGCCTCCCGATCCTCATGGGCGCCGAGGACGCCTTCGGCGCGGGCCAGGTCTCGGTCTTCCTGTGCGACGCCAGGGGCGACGCGATCCGCGAGCGCCACCACGTGCGGGCCCTGCTCAGCCGCCGGGTCGACGGCCTCATCGTGGTCGGCTCCTCCACCGACCCCCGGCCGCCCCTGGCCGACTCGGTGGACGTGCCGGTCGTCTACGCCTACGCGCCCTCCGAAGACCCCGAGGACCTCTCGATCGTCCCCGACAACGTCGGCGCCGGCCGCATGGCCGTGGAGCACCTGCTCGCCTGCGGGCGCACCAGGATCGCGCACATCAGCGGCGACCGCCACTACAGCGCCGCGCGCGACCGCGTCGAGGGCGCGCGGGCCGCGCTCGAGGAGGCCGGCGTCCCGCTGGTCGGCCAGGTCGCCTACGGCACCTGGGAGGAGGGCTGGGGCCGCGCCGCGGCCGGGATGCTGCTGGACCGCGACCCGGATGTGGACGCCGTGCTGTGCGGCTCCGACCAGGTCGCCCGGGGCGTGCTGGACACGCTCCGGGACCGGGGCCGCCGCGTGCCCGACGACGTCGCCGTGATGGGCTTCGACAACTGGGAGGTCATGACCTCCGGCGCCCGCCCGCATCTGACCAGTGTGGACATGAACCTGGAGGACCTGGGCCGGACCGCGGCCAGGGCCCTGTTCGAGTCGCTCGACACCGAGCACGGCAAGGGCGTCCGCACCGTCCAGTGCCGCGTCGTCCCGAGGGGGTCGACCGTCCCGGACGCCTGATCAGTGGCGCGTGTTCACCAGTGGGACTCGAGGCGATCACCGGGGTTCGCCCAGAATTTGGCGATTATTTTCGTGTTTTGGCCTTCCCGTGTAGCTGATTTTCATGGGATCTTGGACGGGACCCTGCACCGCCACTCCCCCGAAGGCCAGGTCCCATCGTGCGCAAGACCCCCTGGATCCTCGCGGCCCTGCTGGCCGCCGGCGCCGTCGCGCCGCCCGCCGCCGCCCAGGAGGCGGTAGGCGAGGCGATCACCGTCGACGCCGACACCGCCCTGCTCGCCCCCGGCGTCACGCTCGAGTCCTCCGACCGGTGGGAGGACCAGGGCTGGCTGCGCGCCGACGCGGCCACCGTCGACCTCACCGCCGACGTCCGCGCCGCGTACGTCTCCCCCGGGTCGGTCGCCGAGGCCGCGCCGGTCCGCGACCAGCTCGGCGGAGTCGACGACGTGGTCCTGGCCTTCAACGCCGACTTCTTCGACATCAACGACACCGGCGGGGCCGAGGGCGTCGCCATCACCGGCGGCGAACTGGTCAAGTCCGCCGACACCGGCACCGCGAACACGCTCGGCTTCGACGCCGAGGGGCGCGCGGCGATCGAGCCGATCGGGTTCACCGGCACCGCCGTCAGCGGGTCGCACACGTTCGACCTCCACGGCCTCAACACGACCGAGCTGCCCGCGGACGGCATCGGCGTGTACGACGCGAACTGGGGCGAGGCGAGCCGCGCCCGCGTCACCGAGGGCGCCGCCGACATCGTCGAAGTGACCATCGTGGACGGCGTCGTCGCGGCCGTGACCGACGCGCCCGAGGCCGGGCCCATCGCCGAGGACGCTCTCGCGCTCGTCGGCCGCGACGCCGGGGCCGAGGCCCTCGGAGCACTCGCGGTCGGCGACGAGGTCGCAGTGGACTACGCGCCCTTGGTCGAGGGCGAGGTCCCGCAGACGGCGGTCTCGGGCCGCCAGGTCCTCGTCGAGGACGGCCGGATCGTCCCGCACGACGACCGGACCCGCCACCCGCGCACCGCCGTCGGCGTCTCCGAGGACGGCGCCACCCTGTACGTCGTCACCGTGGACGGCCGCCAGGCCGCCAGCGGCGGGTACAGCCTCGACGAGCTCGCCGAGCAGCTGCTGGCGATGGGCGCCCACGACGCGCTCAACCTCGACGGCGGCGGCTCCTCCACGCTGCTCGCCCGCGCCCCGGGCACCGACGACCTGGTCGCGGTCAACAGCCCCTCGGACGGCACCGAGCGGGCCGTGGGCAACGGCCTGGCCCTGACCGTCCCGGCCGGGGACGGCGACGCGGACGGGTTCGCGGTCGCACCGCAGGCCCCGTTCGCGCCCGGCGCGATCGAGGGCGCCGACTACGACCGGGTCTTCCCCGGGCTGACGCGCCCGCTCTCGTGGGCGGCGCACGACGACACGCTCGCCCCGGCCGAGGCGACGCCGCGCTGGCGGACCTCGCCCTCCTGGTCGGGCCATGTGGACGGTGACGCGGTCTTCCACGCCGGGTACCTGCCGGGCACCGCGACCGTCACCGCCCGGTCCGGGAGCGCCGCCGGCGCGACGGAGCTGACGGTGCTCGGGCCGCTCGCCGCGATCGCGCCCTCGCAGCGACTGCTCTCGCTGCCCGAGGCCGGGGCCGAGGCCCCGTTCCAGCTCATCGGGACCGACGCGGACGGCTTCACCGCGCCGATCGACCCGGCGGACGTCGCGCTCGAGTACGACGAGGACCTGTTCGCGATCGAACCCGACGGCCTCGGCGGCTTCACCCTCACGGCGGAGGCCGCGAGCGGATCGGGCACCGTGGCGTTCACCGTCAAGGGCCGGACGACGGCGCTCGCCGTCACGGTCGGGCTCACCGAGCGGACCGTCGCCGACTTCAGTGACGCATCGCAGTGGACGTTCACGGCGGCGCGGGCGACCGGGTCGGTGACGCCCGGGGCGGGGCACGACGGCGAGGGGCTCACGCTCGCCTACGACTTCGCGCAGTCCACCGCCACCCGCGCCGCCTACGCGTGGCCGCCGGCGGGCATCGCCGTCGAGGGCCAGCCGCAGCGCTTCGGGATGTGGATCGAGTCGCAGGGGAACGGCGAGTGGCCGTCCCTGCACCTCAAGGACGCGGCGGGCACCGACGTGGTGCTGCGCGGCGACCACTTGAACGAGCCGGGCTGGCAGTGGGCCGAGTTCGACGTGCCCGCGGGCGTGGACTACCCGGTCGCCGTCCACCGCTTCTACGTCGCCGAGACCAGGCCCGACGCGGCCTACCAGGGTGAGATCACCATCAGCGGCCTCACCGCCTACACCGCACCCGATGTCGAGGTGCCGGATGAGGAGGCGCGGCCCGACCCGCTGGTGGCCGACGGCCTCGACGGGGCCGACTGGACCTTCGCGGTCATGTCGGACGCGCAGTTCACCGCCGAGAACCCCGACGGCCCCATCGTCGAGTCGGCCCGCCGCACGCTCCGCGAGATCGCGGCCTCCGACGCGGAACTCCTGATCGTCAACGGCGACCTGGTGGACGAGTGCGAGAGCGACGACCTCGCCCTGGCCGAGCGGATTCTGGACGAGGAGCTCGGCGACGGACCCGACTGGGTCTACGTGCCGGGCAACCACGAGGCCATGGGCTGCGACGTCGAGGACTGGTCGGCGGTGTTCGGCCCCGCCCACCAGGTCTTCGACCGCGGCGGGACCCGGTTCGTCACGCTCGACACCTCGGGGCTGACCATCGCCGACGGCGGCTGGGACCAGGTCGCGATGCTCCGCGAGGCGCTCGACGAGGCCGCCGCCGACCCCGCGGTCGACTCGGTCGCCGTGGTCGCCCACGTGCCGACGAACGACAAGAGCCCGCAGGCCGCGAGCCAGCTCGGCGACCGGCTCGAGGCCGAGGTGGTGGAGCGCTGGCTCACCGGGTTCGAGGCCGACAGCGGCAAGGAGGCGCTCTACATCGGCGCGCACGCCGGCTACTTCGACGCCTCCCGCGTGGACGGCGTGTCCTACTGGGTGAACGGCAACTCCGGGAAGGCCCCGTCGAGCACGCCGGAGGAGGGCGGGTTCGTCGGCTGGACCGAGTTCGGCGTCGGCGCCGACACCGGCTGGTGGGACGAGGAGCCGTTCACCGCCGTGGTCCGGCCGCAGGTGGACGAGCTGGCCGTGGACGTCCCGGACCTCGCGCCCGGCCAGACCGTGGTGGTCGAAGCCGAACTGGCGCAAGGCGGTTCGACGATGCCGGTCGCGTATCCGATGGGCGTCACCTGGTCCGGTTCGAACGTCCACATCGGCGAGCACCCGCCCGGGCCGCTCTCCTGGTGGTTCTACGACGCGTGGTTCGACCCCGAGACGCGGGAGCTCTGCGCCTGGCGCGGCGGCGCGGTCGAGCTGACCGCCACCGTCAACGGCGTCGAGGCGAGCGACACGGTCACGATCGGATGAGCCGGGTACGCGCCTCGGCGTAGCCGCGAATACGCGGCCGCGCCGACGCGCGGCCCGGGCGCCGCGAAGCAGTGTGGACCCATGAACGCACTGCTTCTCAGAACCCTCGCCGCGGCGGCGGCCGGTCTGCTCGCGCTGACCGCGTCCGCCGCCGCGCACGCCGACGCTGCGCACATTGACGACACCGGCCTGGTCCGGACCGGCGGCGGTCTGCTGCGCGGCACCGTCACCGCGGAGACCCGCTCCTTCCAGGGCATCCCGTACGCCGCGCCGCCGGTCGGCGACCTGCGCTGGCGCGCACCGGAGCCCGCCGCACCGTGGGACGGCGTCCGCGACGCCGCCGCACCCGGCGCCCCCTGCCTGCAACCGAGCCGGGACCCCGGCGCGCCGACGGGCAGCGAGGACTGCCTGTACCTCGACGTCCACACCCCGAACAGGGCCGCCGGGCCGCTGCCGGTCCTCGTGTTCCTCCACGGCGGCGGCCTCCGCTCCGGCTCGGGCGACATGTACGACCCGGTCCGTATCGTCGAACGCGGCGAGGCGGTCGTGGTCACCCTCAACTACCGGCTCGGCGCCCTCGGCTGGCTCGCCCACCCCGACCTGGACGACCCGGACGCGGGCAACTTCGGCCTCGCCGACCAGCAGGCCGCGCTCGCCTGGGTGCGGGAGGAGATCGCCGCGTTCGGCGGCGACCCCGGCAACGTCACCCTCTGGGGCCAGTCCGCGGGCGGGCGGAGCGTGTGCGCGCAGCTCGCCGCGCCCGGCGCGGCGGGCCTGTTCGACAAGGCGATCGTGCAGAGCGCCCCGTGCGGCAACGCCGTCGTCGCGGTGGAGGAGGCCGAACGGCGCGGCCTGGCGCACGCGGCGGCGCTCGGCTGCGACGGCGCCGACGCCGAGTCCTGCCTGCGCGAGGCGGACCCGGCCGACCTCGTCGCCCTCGCGCCCGACGACGGGCTCCACCGCCGGGCCGCCGACCTGCCGTGGTCGCCGGTCGCGGGGACCGAGGCGCTGCCGCTCCAGCCGCTCGCGGCCATGCGGCGCGGCCTCGCGGCCGACGTGCCGCTCCTGCACGGCGGGACCAGCGACGAGATGCGGTCCATAGTGTACGGCGCCTTCGACGGCTTGGACGGGCCGGTCACCGAGGCCGAGTACCCGCGGGTCGTCGAGGACCTCTACGGCGGGCGCACCGCCCGCGCGATCCTCGCGAAGTACCCGGCGGGCGACTACGGGTCGCCGAGCATCGCACTCGCGACCCTGCTCACCGACGACGGCGGCCAACTGGGGATCTGCTCGCAGCTGCCCGCGCTGGAGGCCGCCGCCCAGTACGCGCCGGCCTACGCCTACGAGTTCGCCGAGCCGACTGAGCCGTACAACGGCTTTCCCTTCGGCGCCAACCACAGCAGCGATCTCGGCTACTTCTTCGACACGCCTTTCGGACCGCGTCCCGAGGGCGACCGGTCAGTGCTGTCGGAGGCCATGATCGACCACTGGACGGCGTTCGCCGTCGACGGCGACCCCGGCTGGCCGGAGTACGAGCGCCGCGGCGCCTACACGTTCGCGGCCGCCGGGAGCGGCATGGCCGACATGGCGGCGGGGCACCACTGCGGCTTCTGGAACCGTCTCAGCTGAGGGCCTGGGGGCAATGCCGTTCAGTTAGGGGTGTCGGTCTTAGTCCGGTGTTCGGGCGGTCGGCGAACCAGTGTCGGGAAATCGGGTGAAGGCGCCTCGCCAGGGCCGGGGTGGTGCTGGGGTGGGGTTCGAGTGGTCGGCGACGGAGGCGTGGAGGCCGGGGCCGGGGTGGGTTGCCGGGGTCGGGTCGGTACTCGGGCGGGGTGCAGGCGGCGGCGACGGTGTGGCGGAGGGGTCGGTCCTGCAGTTGTCGCCGGGGCCGGGGTGGTGGGGTGGCGCCGGGATCGAACGGCGAGGCGGCGGAGCGGGTTTGGAGGTGTTGCCAGGGCAGGGGCGGTTCGTGTCCGGTGTTCGGGCGGGCAGCGACGGTGTGCGGGAGTGGCCGGTTCGGGGGGCGGGTTGCCAGGGCCGGGGTGGTGTGGGTGGCGCCGGGAACGAGCGACGGTGTTCCGGCGGTGGTGGCGGGGCCGGTGGTCGCCGGTGCGGTGGCGGCTCGGCCGGGCCTCGCTGCGGCGGCTCGGCCGGTCGCCGCTGCGGTGGGGCCGGTGCCGGTCGTCGCCGCGGCGGCGGGGTCGGTGGCGGCCGGGTTCGTCGCAGCGGCCTGCCGCCAGGCGGCCTGGTGCGCGGCGGGTGCCGCAGGAGTCGCAGTGCAGGGCATCGTCGTGGTCGTGGTGGTCATGGTGGGTTCACCTCCTCCCGGTGGGTGTGGTCGCGTCCGGGCGGATACGCGGTCGTGAGCGCGATGGTGATCGCCTCGCCTGACGGCACCGTCTCGCAGCGGGCTCTCGCGGCCGGGTCTCGCATCGCCGTCGAGTAGTCGCCGCCGTGGCCTGCCTGTCCTGCCTGGCGTGCCGGACGATCTATCGTCCTGCCGGGCCTGTCGGGCCTGGCGGTCTTGTTCCTCCGGCTCGTCCTGTCCTTCCTGCCGGTGGTGGTGGTCGGGTGGGTGTGCTGGATACGCCCGGGGGTGTGTGCGGGACTCCGACTGTGCTGGCCGGCGGTACCTCCTCAAGGAGGCCGCACTCCCGTCACATGCCCGTAGACCGCGGTGACGGTGGTACCAGCGCAGGACCGAAACGCGGGACAAACAATCCCCGTCCTAGCTGCGAGGGCGGCCCCGACACCAGTGGGCGGTACGAGCGGCCAGAGGCTGTCGTAGTCTGCATTAATTGAACACATCTCGTTCGCTTGCACTGATTCCGTAACCCTGTACGTACCACCAATCATCCCCCCGATAGCCCCACCCCGGCAACACCCACACGGGTAGAGAACCCTCACGTTTCCACCGGTGTTCCTGTCTCGCAACGACACCGACCACCAGATCCACAATGGCGCCCCGCCCGACCCACACCGGCCCCCGAACCCGCCAACCAACACCAGCCCCGCGCACACCCCACCGTCGCCGCCGCAGTAAGTCCGAGCCCCGCCGACCCGGGCCCCGCACACCCACACCGGTCCTCCACACACCGCTTCGTCGCCGCCGCCCTGACCGCCACCCCGGCGCCACCGGCAACCGAGCCACCCACCCCGGCGCACCGACGCCCTGACTGAACGGCATTGGACCTAAGGGAGTTCGGCGACGTGGCAGTCGGCGAGGTGGTCGTCGACCATGCCGATCGCCTGCATCATCGCGTAGGCCGTGGTGGGGCCGACGAACCGGAAGCCGCGCTTCTTGAGGGCCTTGGACAGCGCGGTGGACTCCGGGGTCACCGCGGCGATGTCGGCCAGCCGCTTCGGGCGCTCGCGCCGCTCGGGCGCGAAGGACCACACGAGGTCGCTGAGGCCGGTGCCCGAGGCGGCGACCAGTTCGGCGGCGGCCTTGGCGTTCGCGATCGTCGCGGCGATCTTGGCGCGGTTGCGCACGATCCCGGGGTCCTGGAGCAGCCGTTCGGCGTCGGCGTCGGTGAACGCGGCGACCTTCGCGATCGAGAAGCCCGCGAAGGCCTTGCGGAAGGCCTCGCGTTTGCGCAGGATCACCAGCCAGGACAGGCCCGACTGGAAGGCCTCCAGGCTGACGCGTTCGAACAGGGCGTCGTCGCCGCGGATCGGGCGGCCCCACTCGCCGTCGTGGTACTCCCGGTAGATCTGCGGGTCGGCGCCCCACGGGCACCTCGCCAGACCGTCGTCGGACTTCACGGCATCGCTCACCGCGGCTCCCCTCACCTCGCACGTCGCGCCGAGCCTACGCGAGGCCACCGACAATCCAGTCCCGACGCCGTTCGACTATTGCAAGATGCTTGCAATAAGATGGCGGAGACCCGATCCGCTAAGGAGTCCCCGTGCCCCACTCGATCCCCGACCTCGTCATGGCCTGGGGCCGCGGCCGGGCCGTCTCGCGCGTCACGCCGCAGCCGGTCCCGGTGCCCGGCGGCTTCGAGGTCCCGGTCGGCCCGCCCAGCGCCGAGATCCGCCGGGTCTTCCACACCTGCACGGCCGCGTCCCTCGCCGAGGCGGCTGAGCGGTTGTCGGCGCCGGGCCGCCAGATCATGATCGCGGGCCCCACCGGGCTGCTGCGCGAATCACTGCCCTCGACGTGGACGATGGACCCCGCCGGGCACCTCATGACCACGGCCTTCGCGCCGACCGCCTACGCCGTCCCCGATGACTACCGGCTGACGGTGGAGACCGAGGGCGCGCTCACCGTGGCCCGGGCCTTCCACCGCAACGGCGACCTGGCCGCCTCGGCGCGGCTGGGCCGGTCGGGCGGGTTCGGCGTCTTCGACAAGGTCGTCACCGCCCCGGCCCACCAGCGCCGCGGCCTGGGGTCGACGCTGATGCGGGCCCTGTCCGGGAACGCGCGCGCCCTCGGCATGGAGTGGGGCCTCCTGGTGGGCAGCGACGAGGGCCGCGCCCTGTACGAGCACCTCGGCTGGACCTACGTGTCCGACTTCCCCGGAGCCCGCAGCAAGAGCGACTAAAACGGTTGCCTCCGGAGGGGCCCGCTGCAAGGGTGGAGCCCATGCGCTCTCTCCCCTCCTGGCACGTGTTCGAACGCGTCGCGGGCGCCTACGACGAGGTCCTGCCGTTCTTCGCCGCGATCGGGGAGCGGCTCGTCGCGGCGGTCGGGCCCGGGCCGGGCACCCGCCACCTCGACATCGGGGCCGGGCGCGGAGCCCTGGTGGGTCCCTCCCTCGACCGCGGCTGCGCGGTGACCGCGGTCGACGCCGCCCCGGCGATGGTCGCGCGCCTCGCCGCCGACTTCCCGCAGGCCCGGACCCTGGTCATGGACGCGGAGCACCTGGTGTTCCCCGATGCGAGCTTCGACCTGGCCACGGCCGCGTTCGTGGTCCACCTCCTCGACCGTCCGGCGCGAGGCGTCGAGGAGGCGTTCAGGGTCCTCGCCCCCGGCGGGCGCTTCGCCGTGCCCGTCGGCGCCGCGGTCCGCGCCCCCGAACCGGCCGCGATCCAGGACGACATGGACGCGCTGTTCGCCGAGTTCGCCCCGCACCTGCCGCCCGGCGGCGGCATGGGGGCCGCGATCGACATGCGCCGGGCGATGAGCGCGGCGGGCTTCGTCGACCTGGAGGAGCGGCACATCGAGGTCGTCGTGCCCGTCCCGGACGGCGACGCCCTCTGGGACTGGTGCCGCTCGCACGGCTACCTGGCCTTCATCGAGGACCTGCCGGACGACCGCCGCGAGGAGTTCCGCCTGCGCATGCGCGCCCTCGCCCGGGCCGGGGGCGTCCTGCAACGCGCGCACGCGGTCCTCATCGGCCGCAGACCCCGACCGACCCGACGAGAGGAATCGACATGACCACCGCATCCGAACCGGACTGGCGCGAGGCCAACCGGGCCATGTGGGACGAGCGCGTCCCGATCCACGCCGCCAGCGCCTTCTACGACCACGAGGCGTTCCTCGCCGGCAAGGACACCGTCGCCGGCTTCCAGGCCGATGAAGTGGGCGACGTCACCGGCAAGAGCCTGGTCCACCTCCAGTGCCACATGGGCCAGGACACGCTCTCGTGGGCGCGGCGCGGGGCCGCGCGCGTCGTCGGGCTGGACTTCTCCGAACCGGCGGTCGAGGTCGCCCGCGGCCTGGCGGCGGGGCTCGGATTCGCCCCCGAGCGGGCCGCGTTCACCGCCGCCGACGTCTACGACGCCCGCGAAGCCCTCGGCGGCGAGGTCTTCGACGTCGTCTACACCGGCATCGGCGCCCTGTGCTGGCTGCCGGACATCGAGCGCTGGGCCGAGGTCGCGTCCTCGCTGGTCGCCCCCGGCGGGTTCCTGTACCTGGCCGAGTTCCACCCGCTCTCCAACGTCCTGGACTGGAACACCGGCACCCGCTTCGAGCGCGACTACCTCGGCCGCGAGCCGGTCGTCCTCGACGAGCCGGGCACCTACGTCGACTTCCGGGCCGAGACCGAGCGCAACCTCAGCTACGAGTGGAACCACGCGATCGGCGCGGTCGTGTCGGCGCTGGCCGCGCACGGCCTGCGCCTGGAGTTCCTGCACGAGTTCGACTGGACGCTCTTCCAGCAGTTCGGCACGCTCGAGCGCGACGGCGAGGCGTACCGGCAGCCCGAGGGCACGCCGAAGGCCCCGCTGATGTACACGCTGAAGGCGAGCAGGACCTAGGTTTCCGAGGCGACTCTGATCCGCCTCCCAGCCGTTCGGGGAGGTTCCGCCCGGACCATGGCGGCACACGAGCGGAGAGGAGCGGGCAGTGGCCGCCGAGACAGAGGGAACACCGGCCTACCAGGGCCGTCCGTACGCCAGACCGGACGAGGAGCTGGTCGACCAGGGCCTCCGATTCGACATCGGGACGCTGCTGAGCCGCCGCGGCGTGCTCTTCGCGGGCGCGGGCCTGGCGGTCGCGGGCCTCGCGGCGTGCACCGCGGCTGACGCCGGCGCGGCCGCGTCAGGGGACCTGACCGAGATCCCGGAGGAGACCGCGGGCCCGTATCCGGGCGACGGCTCCAACGGCGCCGACGTCCTGGAGCAGAGCGGGGTCGTGCGCAGCGACATCCGCTCGAGCTTCGGCACCGGCGGCGCCACGGCCGAGGGCGTGCCGATGACCCTGGAGCTGACGGTCTACGACATGGCGAACGGGAACGCCCGCTTCGCGGGCGCGGCCGTGTACGTGTGGCACTGCGACCGCGACGGCGCGTACTCGATGTACGCCGAGGGCCTGGAGGACGAGAACTACCTGCGGGGCGTGCAGGTCGCCGACGAGGACGGGGTCGTGGCGTTCACGAGCGTCTTCCCGGCCTGCTATTCGGGCCGCTGGCCGCACGTCCACTTCGAGGTCTACCCGGACGTGGACGCGATCGCCGACAGCGCCGAGGCGATCGCCACCTCCCAGGTCGCTCTGCCCGAGGACGTCTGCGACACGGTCTACGGCGAGAGCGGCTACGAGCAGTCGGTCGCGAACCTCGGGCAGGTCGCCCTCGACACCGACAACGTCTTCGGCGACGACGGCGGGGAGTCCCAGCTGGCGACCGTGACCGGCGACGTCGCCGCCGGGTTCACCGTGTCGCTGGCGGTGGGCGTGGACACGGGCACCGAGGCGGGCGGCGGCGGTGCGGCGCCGGGCGGCGGGGGCGGTCCCGGCGGCGAGCCGCCGACGGGCACGGGCGCCCCGGGCGGGTCCGCAGGCTAGCGGCCCGCCGCGCCGGCTCAGTGCAGGACGACCAGGCCGGTCTCGCCGAAGAGCGTGGCCGCCAGGGAGATCCGGTTGCCGGCCTTGACCGGGAGCTTCACGTCGAGCGCGGCGATCGGGCCCTCCACCAGGTCGGGCTCGGGGTGGACCGCTTCGAGGCCGACGAGCGGCACGAGCGGCAGGCCCGCGGACGGGTGCGGGGTCCGGCCCCAGTCGATGAGGAAGGGCACGGGCCCCGAGTGGCCCCGTTCGCGGTCGAGCGTGAGCCGCCACTCGATGTGGTCGCCCTCAGGGGTCCGCCGCGACATCTCCCAGGGCTCGCCGGGGTCGTACCCGGCCTCGCGGGCGCCCGCGACCGCGGCGTCGAGGTCGTCGACGCGCAGCGCCCAGGTGACCATGCGGGCCTCGGTGAGGTCGTCGACGCCGAAGGGCCGCGGGCCCTTCGGGGCCTTCTGCTCGGGGTCGGGCCCGATGATCTCGAGGTAGCCGCCGTCGCCGAGGCCGAGCAGGAAGTTGCCGGTGCCCCGGCCCGGGTGGATGCCGCCGGGAACGGGTCGCGTCCCGGTGAGGCGCTCGATTTCGGTCACGGTGGCGGCGAGGTCGGGCGTGGCGAGGACGAGATGGTCGAGTGAGGACATAGGGGGCAGTCTAGTCACGCTGGGCCACCGGCGTGACCGCGATTCGTGTTCTCGCGTGTCGCGGGTCCGCCGGGCGCGGCTCAGCGCCGCGGGTCGGTGAGGGCCTGGAGCAGCTCGTCCCCGGTGTCGGCGAGGACCCGCTCGGCGGCGTCGCGCGCCTCGCTCTCGCAGGGCTCGTAGCCGGTGGGGCAGTCGTCGCGGTTGAAGGCGGCGTCCGGGGCGGCGGGCGGCTCGGTGTCGCGGCGCATCAGGTCGCCGATGCCGGTCTCGAGCAGCCCGAAGGCGTGCTGGGCGGCGCCGACGGCCTGCGCGCGGATCTCCTCGACCGGGTCGCCGTGGAGCATCCGCCTGATGTTGAGCTCGGCGAGGATGTGCTGGGTGTGGAGGAGCTGGGAGGCGACCAGGCTCGAGGTCAGCCGGGAGTGGCCCTCGGCCATGAGGACCTCGCCCAGTTCGACCGCGGAGCGGCGGCGGTAGGCCATGGCGCTGACCATGAGCACGGGCGTGGCGATGAGCAGGCGCTGGACCTGGAGGAACATCGGTTCGTCGCTGAGGCCGACCTGCGGGGCGTGGTGCTCGACCAGGTGGAGGCAGTGCTCGCGCATGGCGGCGTGGGGGGTCTGGCCGCGGCGGCGCTCGCGCACGACCCGGGCGGCGTCGCCGGTGTGGTGCCGCATGCCGCCGATGACGAGGTCCTCTTTGCTGGGGAAGTAGTTGAAGACCGTGGCCTTGGAGACCTCGGCGGCGGCGGCGATCTCGGCGACGGACACGTTCTCGTAGCCGCGCTCCTCGAACATGGTGAGCGCGGTCGACTTCAGCAGTCCCCAGGTCGCGTTCTTCTTGCGGGCGCGCAGGCCGGTGTGTTGCTCCACACCCGTAACTGTACCAGATCAAAATCTGAACCGGGAAAAAATTTGTACCGGGTCCAAGAGTACTGCTATGCTCGTCCGCATGACAGGAACACCAGCCGCATCCCTCACCCGAAGGGGCGCCGACCCGCACGGCGGGGAACCCTCGCCGGAGGGCCGGGTCTTCCGGCTCCTCGCCGAATACCTGCGCCCGCACCGCCGCCCCCTGGTCCTCACCGTCGTCTTCCAGATCGTCCAGACGATGGCCACCCTCTACGTCCCCACGCTCAACGCGGACGTCATCAACCACGGCGTCGCCCAGGGCGACACCGGCTACGTACTGCGCCACGGCGGGTTCATGCTCGCCGTCACCCTCGTCCAGATCACCGCCGCGGCCCTCGCCGTCTACTTCGGCGCCAGAGCCGCCATGGGCGTCGGGCGCGACCTCAGGGCCGACCTCTTCAGGCAGGTGCAGCGCTTCTCGGCCGCCGAGATGGACCGCTTCGGCGCGCCCTCGCTCATCACCCGCACCACCAACGACGTCACGCAGATCGTCACGATGCTGGTCATGGGCCTGACCATGCTCCTGACGGCGCCGATCGCCGCGATCGGCGGCCTCGCGCTCGCCCTGAGCCTCGACGTGCCCATGGCCGGGGTGCTCCTGGCCGCCATCCCCGTCGTCGCCGCCGTCATCTTCTGCATCGTCCACGCGATGATCCCGGCCAGCCGCCTCATGCAGCGCTGCATCGACGGGATCAACCGGGTCATGCGCGAGCACATCACCGGCATCCGCGTCATCCGCGCCTTCGTGCGCGACGACCACGAGCAGCGCCGCTTCTCCGAGGCCAACACCGCGCTCACCGACGCCTCGCTGCGCGTCGGCCGCGTCCAGGCCTTCTTCGGCGCCACCGCGATGGTCTTCGGCAACCTCACCTCGATCGCCATCGTGTGGATCGGCGCGGGCCGCATCGCCGAGGGCACCATGCAGATCGGCGACCTCATCGCGTTCCTCACCTACGCCGGGCAGATCCTCGGCGCGGTCATGATGTCCATGGGCGTGTTCATGATGCTGCCGCGCGCGAAGGTCGCGGCCGGCCGCCTCCGCGAGGTCCTCGACACCGAGCCGACCATCGCGAACCCGGCCGAGCCGGTCACCGAGATCGCCGGGCTCGGCGAGCTCGAGGTCGCGGGCGTCTCCTTCCGCTACGACGGCGCCGAGGAGGCCGTCCTGCGCGAGGTCGACCTGGTGGCCCGGCCCGGGCAGACCACCGCGGTCATCGGCTCCACCGGCGCGGGCAAGACCACCCTGCTCCACCTCATCCCCCGCCTGTTCGACGTGGACGCGGGGGCGGTGCGGGTCGACGGCGTCGACGTCCGCGAGATGGACCGGGCGCTCATCGCCCGCACCATCGGGCTCGTCCCCCAGCGGGCCTACCTGTTCTCGGGCACCGTCGGCTCGAACCTGCGCTACGGCGACCCGGACGCGAGCGACGAGGACCTGTGGCGCGCGCTCGAGGTCGCGCAGGCGGCCGAGTTCGTCCGCGCCATGCCCGACGGGCTCGACACGGTCATCGGCCAGGGCGGCACCACCGTCTCCGGCGGCCAGCGCCAGCGCCTGGCCATCGCCCGGACCCTGGTGGCGCGCCCCCGGGTCTACCTGTTCGACGACTCCTTCTCCGCCCTGGACACCGCCACCGACGCGGCCCTGCGGGCCGCGCTCGCCACCGAGATCGCCGACGCCGCCCAGGTCATCGTGGCCCAGCGGGTCTCGACGATCCGCGACGCCGACCGCATCGTCGTCCTCGAGGCCGGGCGCGTGGTCGGCACCGGCGCCCACGAGGAGCTCCTCGCGGGCAACGCGGTGTACGCCGAGATCGTCAACTCCCAACTCACCCTCCAGGAGGCGCTGTGACCATGCGCGGCGGGCCGGGCATGCCGGCCCTGAAGAAGGCGGACGACTTCCGCGGCACCGTCCGGCGCATCCTGGGGCTGCTGCGGCGCGACCGGCTCCGCCTGGCCTCCGTGGTCGGCTTCGGGGTGCTCATGGTCTGCGGGATGCTCTCGATCCCCACCGTCCTGGGCCGCGCCACCGACCTGGTGATCGAGGGCGCCGCCGCGGGCGGCCTCGACTTCGGGGCCCTCGCCCGGATGCTCGGGCTCGCCGTCGCGCTGGCGCTGGCCACGTTCGCGATCACCGTCTCCAACGGGCGCACCATCGCGAAGCTGGCCCAGCAGATGGCGTTCGAGCTGCGCGCCGAGGCCGACCGGAAGATCTCGGCGCTCCCGCTGCGCTACTTCGACTCGCACTCGCGCGGCGAGGTGCTCTCGCGGGTCACCAACGACATCGACAACCTGACGCAGACGGTGGGCCAGGTGACCCAGCGGGTCGTGCAGGGCCTGCTGTTCCTCGTCGGCGTCCCGATCATGATGCTCACCATCTCGCCGCTGCTCACCCTGGTCGTGGTCCTGACGCTGCCGCTGACGCTCCTGGCCACCAGGATGATCGGCAAGCGCAGCCAGCCGCGGTTCGCGAAGCAGTGGGCCACCACGGGGAGGCTCAACGGCCACGTCGAGGAGATGATCACCGGGCACCAGCTGGTGACCCTGTTCGGCCGCCAGGCCCAGGGCGCCGAGACGTTCGAGCGGCACAACGAGGAGCTGTACGACAACACCGTCCGCGCCCAGTGGGTGGCGGGGCTGCTCGGCCCGGCGATGGCCTTCCTCGGCTCGGTGACCTATGTGCTCGTGGCCGTGGTCGGCGGGCTCCAGGTGGCCGCCGCGGTGCTCACCTTCGGGCAGATCCAGGCGTTCATCCAGTACACCGGCCAGTTCTCGAACCCGCTGAACATGCTGGCGGCCATGTTCGGGCAGATCCAGTCCGCGGTCGCCTCGGGCGAGCGGGTCTTCGAGCTCCTCGACGCCGAGGAGCAGTCGCCGGACCCGCGGGCCGCCGACGCGGCCCTCGCGGCGGTGGACGGCCGGGTCGCCTTCGAGGACGTGTCCTTCCGCTACCTGGAGGACGAGCCGCTGATCGAGGACCTGTGGCTGTCGGCGGAGCCGGGCCAGACGGTCGCGATCGTCGGCCCCACCGGCGCGGGCAAGACGACCCTGGTGAACCTGCTCATGCGCTTCTACGACCTGGACGCGGGCCGCATCACCGTGGACGGCGTCGACGTCGCGACCGTCGAGCGCGAGCGCCTGCGGCGGCGCATCGGCATGGTCCTCCAGGACACGTGGCTGTTCGACGGCACCATCGCGGAGAACATCGCCTACGGCAGGCCCGAGGCGACCCGCGAGGAGGTGGCGGCCGCGGCCGCGGCGGCCCACGCCGACCACTTCATCCGCACCCTCCCCGACGGGTACGACACCGTCGTGGGCACCGAGGAGGGCAGCCTGAGCGCGGGCGAGCGCCAGCTGGTGACGATCGCGCGGGCGTTCCTGATCGACCCGTCGATCCTGATCCTGGACGAGGCGACCAGCTCGGTGGACACCCGCACCGAGATGCTGGTCCAGCAGGGCATGATCGCCCTGCGCCAGGGCCGCACGAGCTTCGTGATCGCCCACCGCCTCTCCACGATCCGCGACGCCGACGTGATCGTGGTGATGGAGCACGGCAGCGTGGTCGAACAGGGCGACCACGAGTCCCTGCTGGTCAAGGGCGGCGCCTACGCCCGCCTCTACGAGGCCCAGTTCGCGCGGCCGGCGGTCGAAGAGGAGGAGGCCGTCCACCCCTGACCGGAAGGCACGAAGGAGACCTGGACCCGCGGCGGCAGGTCCGCCGGGCGAACACCCCCTGGCGGACCTGCGCCTCCGCCTCCGGGCGCGGCCTCGCGAAAAAATCTGCGAAACAGGTACCGGACGATGTCGAGAACCGGGGCCCGGCTCCGTCACAGGGGTGTCGGCGGCGAGACGAGCCGCCCGGAGAAGGAGGATGGCACCATGGCCAAGTACCTGTTGCTCAAGCACTACCGCGGCGGACCGAGGCCGCACCCGAACGCCGAGGCGTCGATGGACCAGTGGACGCCCGAGGAGATCACGGCGCACATCGAGTTCATGCGCAGGTTCGCCGACGACCTCGCCGAACGGGGCGAGTTCGTGGACGGGCAGGCGCTCGCCCCCGACGGCGAGTTCGTGCGGTACGACGGCGAAGGCAGGCCGCCGGTCACCGACGGCCCGTTCGCCGAGACGAAGGACCTCATCGCCGGATGGATGATCATCGACGTCGAGTCCAAGGAGCGCGCCTACGAGGCCGCCGCGGTCCTGTCGTCGGCGCCCGGCAAGGACGGTGAGCCGCTGCACGAGTGGCTCGAGGTCCGGCCGTTCATGGTCGAGCCGCCGGTGGTGGAGTGACCTCGGTCCGATGATCGGCGAACACCTGCTGCGGGACCTGACCCCGCAGGTCCTGGGAGTCCTCGTCCGCCGCGGAGCCGACTTCGCGGCGGCCGAGGACGCCGTCCAGGAGGCCCTCGTGGAGGCCGTGCGGCGCTGGGAGGACGAGGTCCCCGACGAACCGAAGGCGTGGCTGGTCACCGTGGCCTGGCGCAAATTCCTGGACACGCGCCGCTCGGCGTCGTCCCGGGTGCTGCGCGAGGTGGCGGTGGCGCACGAGCCGCCCGCGGGCCCGGCCGAGCAGGCGGACGACACGCTGCTGCTGCTGAGCCGCTGCTGCCACCCCGCGCTCAGCCCGGGGTCGGCCATCGCGCTGACGCTGCGCGCGGTGGGCGGTCTGACGACCGCGCAGATCGCCCGCGCGTTCCTGGTGCCGGAGGCGACGATGGCGCAGCGCATCTCCCGCGCCAAGCGGACGCTGGCGGGCGAGCGGTTCGAGCGGCCCGGCGACGTGCGGGCCGTGCTGCGCGTGCTGTACCTGATGTTCGATCACGGCTTCGCCGGAGGCGAACAGAGGCAAGGCGCCGGAGGCGAACAGAGGCAGGGCGCCGGAGGCGAACAGGGGCAAGGCGTCGGAGGCGCTCGAGGACGGGGCGCCGCTTCGAACGGTCAGGACCGCCGCACCGACCTGGCCGCCGAGGCGATCCGCCTGACGCGGCAGTTGGCCGCCTCAGTACCGCGCGACCCGGAGGCGGCGGGCCTGCTCGCCCTGATGCTGCTGCACCACGCGCGCCGGGCGGCGCGGCTGGACGCGTCGGGCGGCCTGGTGCCTCTGGCGCTCCAGGACCGGTCCCGCTGGGACACCGCGATGATCGCCGAAGGCGTGGAGCTCCTCCAGGGCGCGCTCGCGCGCGACCGGCTCGGTGAGTACCAGGCCCAGGCGGCCGTCGCCGCGCTGCACGACGACGCGGCGACGGCCGAGGAGACCGACTGGCCGCAGATCCTCGAGTGGTACGACGAGCTCGTGCGCCTCGCTCCGGGCAACCCCGTCGTGGCGCTCAACCGCGCGGTCGCCGTCGGGTACGTCGACGGCCCGCTCGCCGGGCTGCGGCTGGTCGAGGAGCTGGACCCGGGGCTGCCGCGCCGGGACGCCGTGGCCGCCCATCTCCACGAGCGGGCGGGGAACCGGGCCGAGGCGGCGCGCCTGTACGCGGCCGCGGCCCAGGCCGCCCCGAGCACGGCCGAACTGGCTCACCTGCTCAAGCAGGCGGCCCGGCTGCGCGGGCCCGATGGGCGCTGATGCCCTGCGCCGCGGGGTCAGACGTCCACGGTGCGGCCGTTGTCGAGGCGTTCGTAGCGGTCGCCGATGAGGTTGGACAGCATGCGGTCGACGATCGCCGTGCCCGCGTCGCTGAGGACGGCGTCGTGGATGGGGTGGACCACCGGGGCGTCCACGCACCGGATGAAGTCGACGGCCTCGCCGATCTTCAGCCACGGCGCGGCGATCGGCGCGAGGAGCAGCCGGACGGGCGCGTCGGGGACGGTGAAGGCGTCGCCGGGGTGGAAGACGCCGTCGACAAGGTAGCCGACGTTCGGGACCACGGGGATGTCGGCGTGGATGAGGGCGTGCTCCTCGCCGAACACCTTGACCTCCGTGCCCGCCGCGGGGACCGCGTCGCCGGCGCTCACCGTGGTGAACGGCAGGTTCCCGAGCACCTCGGACAGCGAGGACGGGCCGTAGACGCGCACCTCGGGCCGGTCCTCGAGGAGGCGCCGCAGTTCGGGGTCGTTGCAGTGGTCGGGGTGCTGGTGGGTGATGAAGACGGCGTCGGCGCCGTCGAGGGCCGCGGGGTCGGAGAAGACCCCGGGGTCCATGACGATGGCGCCCTCGCCGGTGTCGAAGCGGACGCATGAATGCCCGAATTTGGTCAGTCGCATGTTCTCACCGTAAGACGCGCAGGCGGTTCGGTGCACCGCATCCGGGGATTCCCCGCTCCCCCGCGCGGACCCGCGGGCGTCCCTACCGGCGTGCCCCTTGGTGCCCGCCGCTCCCTGCGGGCCGGTGAGCGCCCGAGCCGTGGTGCCGCTCCCCGCGTGGACCGGCCGCGGGGCTCACGCCTGGAGCCGGTCCCTCGCCGCCATGAGCGCGAACCCGAGGAGGTTCAGGCCCCGCCACGTGCGCGGGGACGCGGCGCGGGGGTCGTCGGCGGCGAGGCCGATGCCCCAGACGCGGTCGCGCGGACTGGCCTCGACCAGGACGCGCCCGCCGGTGGCGAGCAGGTAGTCGCGCAGGTCCCGGTGCTGCCCGAACTTCAGCTCGTTGCCGCGCACGACGATGTCGAACCGCTCGGCCTCCCAGGTCGCGTGGTCGAAGCCCCGCACGAGGCGGCCGAGCCGCTGGACCTCGGCCGGGTGCCCGGCGGCCAGGATGCGCTCGGCGGCGTCCGCGTCGCCGAACAGCCGGGCCTTGCGCGCCATCATGTAGTGCTCGGCGGAGGCGTAGCGGTGCCCGTCCTCGGTGAACTCGACCGGCCACCACTGGCTCAGGCAGCCGCGGCCGACACTGCCGTCGGGTTCGCGGTCGTGCCGCCAGAAGTGCACGTACTTCCATGAGCGGCCCTCGCCTTCGAGAGCGAGGGCCTCGTCGAGGTCGCGAGGGGGCGGGGGCGCGGTCATGGACTCACTTTCGCATGTCATGCCAAGGGCCGCAAGCGGGTTGCCGGCCGTTTCGGGACTCAGGCGAAGGCGGTGAACGTGCCGGAGGCGACGCTCGCCGCGACCGCGGCGGCGCTCACGGCCGCGGACGCCGCGATGAGGACCCAGTCGCCGGCCGCCATGCGCTGCTCGCGGGCGTGGGTCCGGGGGGTCTCGGAGTCGAAACCGCGCGCGTCCATGGCGGCGGCGAGGCGCCCGGCGCGGCGGATCGCGCCGACCAGGAGCGTGAACATGGTCGAGGCGAACAGGCGCGCGCGCCGCACCGGGTTCCAGCCGCCTTCGAGGCCGCGGGCGCGGCGGGCGGTGGTGATCTGCCGCCACTCGGCGCCCAGGAGCGGCAGCAGCCGCAGAGCGGCGAGGGCGCCGATGGTGAAGCGGGCGGGGGTCTTCAGCTGCTGTGTGAGGGCGTCGGCGAGGTCGGTCGGGTCCGTGGTGGCGAAACCGAGGACGCCGGCGGTCGCGGCGACGCAGACGCGCAGGCCGATGGCGGTGCCGTCGAGGAGGGCGCCGGTGCCGATCTCGACGGGGCCGAGGGAGAGGAGGATCCGGCCGGTCTGCTCGGCGGCGAAGAGCGCGTTGACGATCACGACCGTCCCGGCGGCGACCCACAGCCAGGCGAGGCGGCGCCCGAGCGCCCTGAGGCGGATGCCGGTGAACGGGACGGTGGCGGCGAGGGCGGCGAGCAGGAGCAGCGGCGTGAGCCAGTCGGCGGCCACGAGCGCGGTGGTCGAGACGACCGCGACGGCCGCGAGTTTCGCGACGGGGTTGACGCGCGCGATAGGCGCGTCGGCGTCGCAGACGGGCGCGAGCGTCAGCACGGGCGCCTCCGGGCGGGCGGAGCGGGCGCGGTCGCCGTGCGCACCGTCATCGGCCTTCCTCCTCGGCGAGGCGGCCGCCGCGCAGCACGAGTTCGCGTCCGGCGAGGGCGGCGGCGAAATCCCTGTCGTGGGTGACCGCCAGCAGCGCGGTGCCCTCGTCGCGGATGTCGGCGGTCAGGTCGACCAGCTCGCCCCACGTGCGGCGGTCCTGGCCGAAGGTGGGCTCGTCGAGGATCAGGACCTCGGGAGCGGCCGCGAGCGCTCCGGCGACGGACAGCCGCCGGGCCTCGCCGCCCGAGAGCGTGTGCGGGTTCGCCTCGGCCAGGGGCGCGAGCCGCAGCCGCTCGAGGAGTTCGGCGACGCGGGCGGCGGTCCGGTCGGCGGGCCAGCCGGCCTGGCGCGGGCCGAAGGCGAGCTCGTCGCGGACCGTGGCGGTCACGAACTGGTGCTCGGGGTCCTGGAAGACCGAGCCGACGCGGGCGGCCAGGCGCCGCGCCGGGAGCCGGTGCAGCGGCCGTGCCTCGCCGGGGACGGCGGCCGCGCCGCCCGTGGGCTTGGCGAGCCCGCCCGCCAGGAGCGCGAGCGTGGACTTGCCCGAGCCGTTGGGGCCGGTGACGGCGACGAGTTCGCCTCGGCGCAGTGCGAACGAGACGTCGTCGAGGGCGGGCCGGTCGGCGCCGGGGTGGGCGAGGGAGAGGTGCTCGCCGCGCAGCGCGACCTCGCCCGCGGGCCCGGCCGGCCGGACCGGCAGGGGCGCGCCGGGGACCCAGACGCCTTGGGCGGCGAGGGCGTCGCCGTGCGCGGCGAGGACCGCCGCGGCGGGGCCGTCGGCGAGGAGGGTCCCGCCGGGGCCGAGGGCGATGACGCGGTCGACCAGGTCGAGGACGTCCGCGACGCGGTGCTCGACCACGACCATGGTGGCCCTGGAGTCGGCCAGGGAGCGGCGCAGCGCTTCGCGGACCTCTTGGGCGCCTTCGGGGTCGAGGTTCGCGGTCGGCTCGTCGAGGAGGATCAGGTCGGGGCGGCGGGCGAGGACCCCGGCGAGGGCGAGGCGCTGCTGCTCGCCGCCGGAGAGGGCGTGGGTGGGGCGGTCGGGGCCGTAGGGGAAGCCGACCGCTTCGAGGGCGGCGAGGACGCGCGAGTGGATCTCGCCGGGGGGCGCGGCCTGGTTCTCGAGGCCGAAGGCGACGTCGTCGCCGCTGCGGGCCATGACGAGCTGCGTCTCGGGGTCCTGGAAGAGGACGCCGACGCGGGCCCGCTGCTCGGCGGCGGGCTTCCCGTCGAGGAGGACCTCGCCGTCCTGCTCGCCGGAGTCGCCGGTGAGGAGCCCGGCGAGCGCGGCGAGCAGGGTGGACTTGCCCGACCCCGAAGGGCCGAGCAGGAGCACCCGCTCGCCGGGCTCGACGCGCAGGTCGACGCCCGCGACCGCCCGGGCGCGGCGCCCGGCGTGGCGCCAGGCGAAGCCGCGGAACTCGACCGCGATCACGGGGTCAGATCCGGGCCCGTTCGCGGCCGGCGGGGAACCGGTCGAGGACGCCGGTGGGAAGCATGGCCTTGACGAGGGCCTTGGAGCCGAGCCCGGCGACGATCGCGCCGGAGAGCATGGCGAAGGCGATGTAGGGGACCTTGTAGGCCCAGAAGTCGTAGTACGGGTAGTAGGCGATGACGTCGAAGAGCGTGGCGGCGAAGCAGGCGAGGGCGCCCGCGGCGACGGCGGTGGGGGCGCCGTAGCGGCGGTAGCGTCCGGCCGCGAAGGCGAGCTCGCCGCCGAGGCCCTGCACCAGGCCCTGGTAGACGACGAGGAGGCCCCAGAAGGAGCCGAGGAGGGCGGAGACCGCGGCGGCGAGGAACTCGGTGAGGAGACCGGCGCCGACGCGGCGGACGATGAGCGGGGCGAGGACGGCGGGGATGAGCCAGACGCCGTAGACGAGGCCCTTGAGCGGGGGCAGGAACGCGAGGGCGGGCTCGATGCCGGCCCAGACGAAGTTCCAGGCCCAGAAGACGACGCCGAAGGCGACGGCCAGGACGGCGCAGGTGAGGATGTCGACGGTGCGCCAGCGGCCGGGGGCGGGGGTGTTGAAGGAGACGCTGTCGGGCATGGGCATGCCTTTCGTGGAATTCATGGACACGACGCGACAGCGGTCGACGAACGACTTCCTCCGCCGGCATTACCCGGATCAGGTGTGAGGGTCTGCGGTCGGTTCCGCACTCTCAGCCCATCGGCTCCCCTGTCGGCTTCGACGTTAACACCACGTGGTGCGGCGGTAGCGGGTGCGCGGGGCCGGGGTGGCGGGGAGCGCGCGGGGCGGCGGGAGCGGACGCGGGCGCGCCTCGCGCTGGCCGTAGATTGCCGGGATGACCGCTGAACGGGATTGGGAGCTGGTGCGCCGGGTCGTGGACGCGCTGCCGGAGGGCACCTGGACCTCGTACGGGGACCTGGCCGAGCTGATCGGGACCGGGCCGCGGCAGGTGGGGGCGTTCATGAGGGACGACGGCGGCGTGCCGAAGGCGTACCGGGTGCTGACGGCGGGCGGGACGGTCTCGGAGGGGTTCCGCTGGTCCGACGGGCGCAGCGGCCGGGACGTGCCCGACCTGCTGCGCGACGACGGCGTCGAGGTGAGCGCCAAGGGCCGGGCCGACCGGTCCCAGCGCATGTCGGTCTACGACCTGAAGCTGCTGGCGGCCGAACTCGAGGAGGACGGCCCGGGCCCCGAGGACGATTCCGGCGAGGACTGAGCATCACCAGGCGACAGCGATAACCGGGAATATCCGCAAATATCGTGATATTCCCGGCCTAAGGGACCCCTGGTGCAAAAGTACACCTGGGGTACAACATCCCCGCGAACGCGAGCCTCTCTCGCGCCCGCGGCGGTCGGCGGTCAGTGCAGTTCCGCGTCCGGCTCCGTGTGGCGCCAGGCGGTGAACGTGACCGCCAGGCCCGCCCGGCTCGGGGCGCAGCAGTAGGGGCCGGCCTTGGCGGCGGCGTCCGGGTCGAACGGGGCCAGGCGCACCAGGCGCCACGGCTCGTCCTCCACGCGGGCGCGGACGATCACCGCGTCGCGCATGCGGGTGGCCCGGATCGTGACCTCCCGCCCGGCCCACTCGGGCACCGGCGCCGTCGACCAGTCGGACTTGCCGTCGGTGACCACCGCGCCCAGCTGCATGGCGCCGTCGGCGAACTCGAGGCCGGTCTTGATCCAGCGCTCGGCGTCGGCCCGGATCACCAGCCCCGCCTGGTCGAACTGGGCGTCGAGGGCGGCCACGAAGCTGACCTCCACGGCCCGCCCCGGATCCCAGGCCTCCAGGAGCGCGTGGGCGTCGTCGTGGACGAAGCCGTAGCAGGTGTGCCGCCACGCGTCGCTGCCTTCGGCGGCGTGGACGACCAGGCGGCCCTCGGTGTCCTCTTCCGCCGCGGCGGGCAGCGTCGTCCAGGCGCCCGACTTCCACGGGATGTCGATGGGTGCTTCGTTCTCCATCGCCCCGAGCCTAGTGTCATCGCGTCCTGTCACAGCAGTGAGGTACAACGGTCCCTATGTCACCGAGCACCGCGCAGACGAGGCCAGAGGAATCCGGGACGCTCCGCGAGGAGGCCGAGGCCCTGCTGAGGGCCCTCGCGGGCGAGCACGCGAAGCTGCGGGAGGACCAGTGGCGGGCCATCGAGGCCCTGTGCGAGCAGCGCGAGGACGGCGCGGGCCGCCGCGTGCTCCTCGTGCAGCGCACCGGCTTCGGCAAGTCCGCGGTGTACTTCACCGCCACCGCGCTGCTGCGCCGCCGCGGCGCGGGCCCCACCGTGATCGTCTCCCCGCTGCTGGCGCTCATGCGCAACCAGATCGACGCCGCCGAGCGGGCGGGCGTGCGCGCCCGCACCATCAACTCGGCCAACCTCGAGGACTGGGACGCCGTCGCCGAGGCGATCGCCGAGGACGCGGTGGACGTGCTGCTCATCAGCCCCGAGCGGCTCAACAACCCGGCGTTCCGCGACCACCAGCTGCCGAAGCTCGCGGCCGGGTGCGGGATGCTCGTGGTCGACGAGGCGCACTGCATCTCCGACTGGGGGCACGACTTCCGGCCCGACTACCGGCGCATCGCCACGTTCATCGAGGACCTGCCCGAGGCGGTGCCGGTGCTGGCGACCACGGCCACCGCGAACGCGCGCGTCTCGGACGACATCGCCGAGCAGCTCGACAGGCCCGGGGCGGACGCCGAATCCCGCGGCGAGCCGACGCTCGTGCTGCGCGGCAGCCTCGACCGCGAGTCGCTGCGCCTGTCGGTCGCCGAACTGCCCGACAACGCCCACCGGCTCGCCTGGCTCGACGAGCAGTTGCCGCGCTTCGAGGGGTCGGGCATCGTCTACACGCTGACCGTGGCCGCCGCCGAGGAGGTCAGCGACTACCTGGGCTCGCGAGGCCACGCGGTCGCCTCGTACACGGGCCGCACCGAGGGCGCCGACCGGCTCGAGCGCGAGGAGGCGCTGCTGGGGAACCGGCTCAAGGCGCTCGTGGCGACCAGCGCCCTGGGCATGGGCTTCGACAAGCCGGACCTCGGGTTCGTGGTGCACCTGGGCGCGCCGTCGTCGCCGGTGGCGTACTACCAGCAGATCGGCCGGGCCGGGCGCGCCCGCGACCGCGCCGAGGTGGTGCTGCTGCCGGGCGCCGAGGACCGGGCGATCTGGGACTACTTCGGGTCGCTGTCGTTCCCGGCCGAGGAGGCGGTGCGGCGCACGCTGGACGTGCTCGCCGCGGAGGGCCGGGCGCTGTCGACGGCGGCGCTGGAGACGCGGGTCGACCTGCGCCGCACCAGGCTCGAGATGATGCTGAAGGTCCTGGACGTGGACGGGGCGGTGCGGCGCGTCAAGGGCGGCTGGGAGGCCACGGGGCGGCCGTGGGTCTACGACGCCGAGCGGTACGCGAAGGTGGCCGCGGCCCGGGAGCACGAGCAGCGGCGGATGCTCGCGTACGAGGCGACCGACCGGTGCCGCCTGGAGTTCCTGCGCGCCGAGCTCGACGACGCCGAGGCGGCGCCGTGCGGGCGCTGCGACAACTGCACGGGTTCGCGGGCCGCGGCGGGGGTCTCCGCCGAGGCGGCCGAGGGCGCGGCGGCGGCGCTGTCGAAGCCGGGCGTCGCGGTGGAGGCGAAGCGCATGTGGCCCACGGGGTTGCAGGCGATCGGGATCGACCTGAAGGGGAAGATCCCGGCGGAGCGGGGCGCCGAGGCGGGCCGGGCGCTGGCGCGGCTGTCGGACATCGGCTGGGGCGGGCCGCTGCGGGCGCTGCTGTCCGACGGGGCCGACCGGGAGGTGCCCGAGGACGTGTTCGGGGCGGTGGTGAAGGTCCTGGCGTCCTGGGACTGGGCCGAGCGGCCCTCGGCGGTGGTGTCGATGGGGTCGCTGACGCGGCCGCGCCTGGTGAACGGGCTGGCGGAGCGGATCGCGCGGTTGGGCCGCATGGAGTACCTGGGGGCGCTGGGGCGGGCTCCGGGCGTGGCGGCGGGGGCGCACCGGGCCAACAGCGCGCAGCGGCTCCAGCAGGTCCTGGACGCGTTCACCGTGGACTTCCCGGTGCCGGCGGCGAGCGTGCTGCTGGTGGACGACACGCGGGACTCGGGCTGGTCGCTGACGGTGGGCGCGATGCGGTTGCGGGAGGCGGGGGCGAGGGCGGTGCATCCGCTGGTGCTCGCGTTGCGGTCATGAGCGCGGCGACGGGCCGCCGGGCCCGGCGCGGTGCGCGCGTCAGAGCGCGTCGAGCAGGGTCGGGAAGTAGCCGTCGCGGTGGCCGGGGGCGTTGGGGTGGTACGGCAGGTCGCGGATGGTGAGGCCGTGCAGCCACGGGGTCCCGGCGCAGATGCCGTGGTCGTCGAAGGCGCCGCGGGTGTCCACGTAGGTGAAGCGGTGGTCCTCGGCCGCCGCTTCGATGACGGAGGAGAGCAGGTCGGCGGCGTCGTTCATGCGCCGCTGCTCGGCGACGCTGATCTGCCCGAGGGCGTCGCAGGTGTTCCGCGCGGCGAACAGGCGCGGATAGCCGGTCACGTAGACCTCGGCGGCGGGGGCGCGGTCGGCGATCTCCTCGTACACGTCGTCGAGCTTCTCGGGCAGCTCCTCGGTGGCCTTGCGCTCGGCCTCCTCGATCTGCGGGGCGCAGTCCGCGAGCGGGACGATGCATGCGGCGATGGCGTTGAACCAGCCGATGTCGTTGCCTCCGATGCCGATCGTGACCAGGTCGGTGTCGGCGTCGAGGGCGCCGGCCTGGCCGTTGAGCACGTGTCCGGTGGTCGCGCCGCCGCAGGCGGCGAAGGTGAGGTCGGCGCCGAGCTCCTCGGCCAGCAGCCGGGGGTGGGCGTTCTCGGAGCGCTGGCACAGCAGGTCGGTGTAGGCACCCGCGCCCGCACCCGACGAGTAGGAGTCGCCGAGGGCGACGTACTCGATCGGGGCCGACTGGGCCCGAGCCGCCGCGGGGGCGGGCGGGAGCGCCGCGAGGAGGACTGCGGTGAGAACCACTGATCTGCTGATTCGGCGCATGGGAAGGTCCTCCGCGTGTCGTCGTCGACGTGCTCCGCATGGTGAGTCCGCCACCGGCCTGCGAGCGGACGCCATACCGGCGTGAACTGGAAACTCGTACATGTCGTTCGCTTCGCGGTCGTCCGCGAGGCGGCGCCGTCAGCTCCGCTGGACCGTCTTCGCGATCGCCGGGAAGTAGCCGCCGGCGTGGCCCAGAGCGTTCGGGTGGTAGGACTCCACGATCGGGTGGCGCAGGCCGTGGACGTAGGGGACCTCGTCGCACACCGCGTGCCCGGCGAAGGCCTCGCGCACGTCCACATAGGTGAGTCCGTGGGCGGCGGCCGCGGCCGCGACGGTCTCGGCGAGCAGGTCGGCGGCCTGGTTCATGCGCTGCTGCTCGGCCACCGTGACCTGGCCGAGGGCGTCGCAGTCGTCGGTCTCGTTGAACAGCCGCGGGTAGCCGAGCACGTAGACGCGGGCGGCGGGGGCGCGGTCGGTGATGGCGCCGTAGGCGCCGTCGAGCAGGCCGGGCAGTTCGGTGCGGACGCGCTCCTCGGCGGCCTCGATGTCGTCGGTGCAGTCCGTGAGCGGGGTGATGCAGGCCTTGACGGCCTCGGCCCAGCCGATGTCGTTGCCGCCGATGGTGACCGTGACCAGGTCCGTCTCGGCGTCGAGCGGTTCGAGCTGCTGGGCGAGGAGGTCGGCGGTGGTGGCGCCGGAGCAGGCCGCGAAGGTGAGTTCGGCGCCGGTCGCGGCGGCGAGCAGCTTCGGGTAGGCCAGGTTCGAGCGCAGGCAGTCCCGGTCGAAGTACTCGCCCGCGCCGGTCCCCGACGAGTAGGAGTCGCCGAGCGCGACGTAGTCGGTCGGCGCCGGCGCGGTCTGGGCGGAGGCGGCGGCGGGGACGAGGACGAGCGCGGCGGACGCGGCGACGGCGGCGGCCGAGAAGCGGGCGGGGATCATGCGGGCTCCGTTCCGAATCGGGTTCGTGGGAACTGTATTGCCCGATCAGGCAGGAAGGGGGCGAACGCGCCATAGATGGTGAGAACTGTCGCGTAAGCGACGAAGGGCGCAGCGCATCGGCACGGGGTGCGGGGCGGCGAACGGGGCCGCGGCGGCGCGGCGGCTTCTAGAGTGAGGGGTATGGCTGAACCGACGGCGCCGCGGGGCGGGGTCCCGTCCGACCAGGCGCTCATCGAGGGGACGGGCGTGAACTGGCGGACCTGGCGGGAGCTGCTCGACGAGCGGGGCGCGGCCGGGCTCGACCGCGCCGCCGTCGCCCGGATGCTGGTGCGCGAGTTCGAGATCGACGGCTGGTGGGCCGAGTCCGTCGCCGCGGCCTACGAGCGGGAGCGGGGCCCGCGGGCGCCGGGCGGCAAGGACTGAGCCCGGCCGCCCGGCGGTGCCTCAGGATTTGGCGGCGGGGGCCGCGGCGTCGGTGGCCTCGACCGGCGGGACGACCGCGTCCCGGTCGCGCTTCCCGCGCGAGCGGGAGATCGCGACGCCCGCCAGGGCCAGGGCGCCGCCCGCGATGGTCAGCCAGGTCGGGATCTCGCTGAGGAACAGCCAGGACATGCCGACCACGATCGCCGGGACGACGTAGGTGGTCGCCCCCAGCTTCCCGGCCGAGGTGAACCGCAGGGCGTAGCCCCAGGTGAGGAAGGCCAGCGCGGTCGGGAACAGGCCGAGGTAGAGCACGTGCAGGGCCGCCGAGGACGGGGCGGCGCCCAGCTGGGAGAACAGGAGCGGGGCGAAGGGCAGGCACAGGACGGCGGCGATGAGGTTGCCGAAGGCGGTGAACTGGAGCGAGGTGCAGTGCCGCAGGGTGGGCTTCTGGACCACGACGCTGATCGCGTAGGTGACGGCCGAGACCAGGCACAGCAGGACGCCGAGGACCGAGGAGGCGCCGCCGCCGGACATGGAGAGGCCGACGACCGCGACGCCCGCGAAGGAGACGGCGATGCCGAGGAACAGGCGGGGCGGGAAGCCCTCCTTGAGGATCCAGCCGCCGAGGAGGGCGATGAGGATGGGCCCGATGTTGACGACGAGCGCGGCGGTGCCGGCGTCGACGAGCTGCTCGCCCCAGTTGAGGGCGACCATGTACACGCCGAACCACAGGACGCCGGCGGTGGCGATGCCGGGCCAGGCCGCGCGCCGGGGGAGCCCTTCGCGGCGCAGGGCCCACACGGCGAGGAGGACGACGGCGGCGACGCCCGCGCGGCCGAGCGTGAGGGGTCCGGGGTCGAGGTGCTCCCCCGCGGCGCGGATCGACACGAAGGCCGAGGCCCAGCACAGGACGGTGACGCCGACGGCCGCGGCCGCACGGGGGTTGAATCGCTCGCTCATGGGCGACGCTCCTCGGGATGGGCGGCGTCCTCGTGCGGGCGGGCGCGCCGCGGGCGGGTCGGCGGTCGGCGCCGTCCGGGGGGCGCCGTCGGCGCCCGGCCCAATCTAGCACTGGTGTCCGATTTCGGTCATCTGTTAAACGACTGGGAACCGGGGGCCGGCGCGCGGCGTCTGAAGGACATGATGGGACACATGACATGGAAGCGGCTCATCCCGGTCGCGGCGCTGCTCGCGGTGGCGGCGTGCGGTCAGGGGACCGATACGGGCGCCGATTCGGAGGACCCGGCCTCGTCCGCCGACGGCGCGGTCGCGGACGGGGGCGGGGCCCCGGTCGACGGGCCGGTCTACCGGGGGGCGCTGACGGTGCTCCAGGGGGTCGAGCGCGACGCCGCGGAGCTGTGCGGGGTGGTGGCGGAGTCGTATCCGCCGCAGTGCGGCGGCCTGCCGGTGACCGGCTGGGACTGGGACGCGGTCGAGCACGAGGAGGCCGAGGGGGTCCGCTGGGGCTCGTACATCGTGACGGGCGCGTTCGACGGCAAGTCGCTGGTGCTCACCGAGGACCCGGTGCCGACCGAGGAGGTCGACATGGCGGAGCACCCGGAGCTCCAGTACAGCGAGCCGGAGATCGGCGATCCGGCCGAGGACCTGGGCGCCGAGGAGCTCCAGGCGATCGCCGACGAGCTGACCGCGGAGTTCCCGGTGTACGTGTACGGCGGCTGGGCGGACGAGCAGAACGGGGTGGCGCTGGTGGACACGCTGCTGGTGACGCCGGAGCTGGAGGCCTACGCGGCCGAGCACTTCCCGGAGGACACGGTGGCGTTCTCGGCGATGCTCAGGCCCGTGGAGACCCAGGAATAAGGTCAATCACGATAAAGGATGATATTTCCCCCTTAAGGGACCCCTGGTTCGAAAGTACTCCGGGGATCCGTCATTCTTCCCCGGGCGGGAACGTGAGCGGTACCCGCATCGTGCGGGCGGTGCCGCGCCCCTAGGATAGAAACCGGTATCTATCCGTCGGGGCGCCGATCGAGAAAGCCGGGTCCGAAGCTGGCAGCGCGGCCGGCGCATGACGCAGAATAGGCCGGACCCGGACCGCCGGGCCGAGACGAGGCGGTCGCGCCGAAGCCCGGCACGTCCGGCGCAGGCGGACGCCGGCGGGCGGCACGGGGCGCGGCGCGGCCGCGGTCGGTGCGGCCGGACCGATCGCACACTGAAAGGGAACCTGGCGATGAGCCGAACCGATCTCACCTATGTGGAAAGCGTTAGCCCCGGAAGCGGGCGCCGCGATCCGCGGGCGGCACCGGCCTCCGACGCCGCCGCCCTCGGCCTCGACGGCGACTGGCGCTTCCGGCTCGGCGCGGGCCTCCACGACCTCACCGAGGGCTTCGAGGACCCCGCCTTCGACCCCCGCGGGTGGGACGTCCTCGCCGTCCCGTCGATGTGGCAGATGCACGACCTCGACGGCGCGGCCCCCTACGGCAGGCCGCAGTACACCAACACCTACTACCCGTTCCCCGTCGACCCGCCCCGGGTCCCCGACGCGAACCCCACCGGCGAGTACCGCCGCACCTTCACCCTCCCCGCCGACTGGCCCGGCACCGGTGCCACCCTCCTGCGCTTCGAAGGCGTCGACTCCGCGTTCGCCGTGTGGCTCAACGGGACCCGCCTCGGCGACGGCAAGGGCTCGCGCCTGCCCACCGAGTTCGACGCCACCGCGCACCTGCGGCCCGGCGAGAACACCGTCGCCGTCCGCGTCCACCAGTGGTCCGCCGGGTCCTACCTGGAGGACCAGGACATGTGGTGGCTCTCGGGGATCTTCCGGCCCGTCGCGCTCGTGCACCGCCCCGAGCGCGGCGTCGACGACGTCTTCGCCCACGCCGACTACGACCACCTGACCGGCCTCGGCACCCTGCGCGTCGACGCCCCCGAAGGCGCCCGCGTCCGCGTCCCCGAACTCGGGATCGACATCGCCGCGGGCGAGACCGCCACAGTAGCGGTCGACCCGTGGACCGCCGAGACCCCGCGCCTGTACGACCTGGCCGTCGCCACCGAGACCGAGCGCGTCGCGCTGCGCGTCGGCTTCCGCACCGTCGCGGTCGAGGACGGCGTCCTCAAGGTCAACGGCAGGCGGATCCTCCTGCGCGGCGTCAACCGACACGAGTGGGACCCCGGCACCGGACGCACCCTCACCGTGGCGACGATGCGCCGCGACCTCGAGATCATGAAGCGGCACAACGTCAACGCCGTGCGCACCAGCCACTACCCGCCCGACCGGCGCTTCCTGGACCTGTGCGACGAGATCGGCGTGTGGGTCGTCGACGAGTGCGACCTGGAGACCCACGGCTTCTTCCACCACGGGTGGCGCCGCAACCCCAGCGACGAGCCGATGTGGCGCGAGGCCTACCTCGACCGCATGGCCCGCATGGTCGAGCGCGACAAGAACCACGCCTCGGTCGTCATGTGGTCCCTCGGCAACGAGTCCCACACCGGGCGGAACCTCGCCGCGATGTCCGCGTGGGTCAAGGAGCGCGACCCCGGCCGCCCCGTCCACTACGAGGGCGACTGGGACTCGGGCTATGTGGACGTCTACAGCCGCATGTACGCCGACCACGCCGAGACCGACCGCATCGGCGACCGGGCCGAGGCCGCCACGAAGGACCCCGCGCTCGACGGGCACCGCCGGAGCCTCCCGTTCCTCCTGTGCGAGTACGCGCACGCCATGGGGAACGGCCCCGGCGGGCTGAGCGAGTACCAGCGCCTGTTCGAGCAGCACGAGCGCTGCCAGGGCGGGTTCGTCTGGGAGTGGATCGACCACGGCGTGCGCCGCCGCGACCCGGACGGGCGCGAGTGGTTCGCCTACGGCGGCGACTTCGGCGAGCCGATCCACGACGGCGACTTCGTCATCGACGGCCTGGTCTTCCCCGACCGCGAGCCCTCCCCCGGCCTCGTCGAGTTCAAGAAGGTCGTCGAGCCCGTGCGCATCACCGTCGAGGCGGGCGCGAAGGCGATCGCGGTCGCCAACCTGCGGGACTTCGCCGACACCGGCGACCTGCGGTTCACCTGGACCGTCGAGGACGGCGGCGCGGAGGTCGCCCGCGGGGGCCTCGACGTCCCCGCCGTCGGCGCCGGGGCCTCCGCCGTCGTCCCGTTCCCCGAGTTCGCGCTGGGCGCGGCCGAGGGCGAGCGCTGGCTGACCGTCCGGGCCGTCCTGGCCGAGGACGCGTCCTGGGCCGGGGCCGGGCACGAGGTCGCCTGGGGCCAGGCGCCGCTCGCGGCCGTCAGCGCCCCGGCGCCGACCGGTCCGGGCGTCGCGGCCGAGGCCGCGGACGGCGGGTACCGGCTCGGGAGCGCCGCCTTCGACGCCCTCGGGCGCCTGACGTCCGTCGGCGGTCTGGAGATCGACGGGCCGCGCCTGGACCTGTGGCGGGCGCCCACCGACAACGACCTGCGCGGCTGGCACGCGAACGAGGCCCTGGCCGACCGGTGGCGGCACCGCGACGCGGCGCTGCACCGCTTGGAGCACAAGGTCCTCGACATCGCCGCGACGGACGAGGGCCTCGTCGTCGCCACCCGCGTCGGCGCCGCCGGCGCCGAGATCGCGATGGACGCGGTCTACCGGTGGCGGCTCGACGGGGATCGGCTGTGGCTCACCGTCGAGGTGGACCCGCGGGGCGAGTGGGACTTCCCGCTGCCGCGCCTGGGCGTGCGCGCCGCCGTCCCGAGGGACCTGGACCGGATCGAGTGGTTCGGCGGCGGGCCCGGGGAGGCGTACGCCGACACGCGGGCGGCCGCCCGCGTCGGGCGGTTCGCGTCCACCGTGGCCGGTCTCCAGACGCCGTACGTGTTCCCGCAGGAGAACGGCTCGCGCATCGACGTGCGCTGGGCGGCCCTCTCCGGGCCGGAGCGGGCCCTCACGGTCCTCGGGGCGCCGTACTTCGCGTTCACCGTGCGGCCGTGGACCAGCGAGGACCTGGAGGCGGCGGCGCACGCCACGGACCTCGTCGAGCGCGACCGGTGGTACGTGAACCTCGACGCCGCCCTCCAGGGGATCGGGTCGGCCGCGTGCGGCCCGGGGGTGCTCCCCGAGCACCGCCTGCTGCCACAGGCGACCGCTTTCACGCTCGGGTTCGCAGTGACCGAGTGACGACGGTGCGACGGGTTCGCGCACAATGGGATCCACCGCGCGGGTTCCGAGGCCGCGGACCCGTCGCACGAGCAGAACGTTGAGAGAAGGCGCCAGTGCCCAGGAAGTCGAACGCCGAGAACGGCAAGCGCCCGACCATCCGGGACGTGGCCGCACGGGCCGGGGTGTCGGTGCCGACGGTCTCGCGGGTCCTCGCCGGGAACTACCCGGTCGCGCCCCCGACCCGCTCGAAGGTGCTGCGGGCCATGCGCGAACTCGACTACGTGGTCAACGCGCACGCGCGGGCGCTGGCGGGGGCGACGACGAAGACCGTCGCGTTCGTCGTGGACGACGTGACCGGGCCCTTCTACGCCTACATCGCGCGCGGCGTCGAGCAGCAGGCCGCCTCGGAGGGGCGGCTGTGCCTGCTGTGCACCACGCACGGGGACCCCGAGCGGGAGCTGGCGGTGGTCGAGCTGATGCGCGAGCAGCACGCCGAGGCCGTGATCGTCGTCGGCGGTTCGTGGGACGACGAGAAGTACCACGAGCGGATGCGGTACTTCGCGGCGGCGCTGGACCGGTCGGGGTCGCGGCTGGTGCTGTGCGGGCGGCCCTCGCTCGGCGAGGACGTCCCTGCGTCGGTGGTCCACTACGACAACGAGGGCGGGGCCTACGCGATGACCTCGCACCTGCTGTCGGCCGGGCACCGCAGGATCGCTTACATGGGCATGGGGATCGGGCTGTCGACCACGAACGAGCGGGTGGCGGGCTACCGCCGGGCGCACGCCGACTACGGCGTGGAGGTGGACGAGTCGCTGCTCGTCCCCGGCGAGTTCCTCAAGTCGAGCGGGTTCGAGCTGACCCGGAGGCTGATCGCCGAGCGCCCCGACGTGACGGCGGTGTTCGCGGCGACCGACATGGTGGCCGCGGGGGTGCTGAAGGCGCTGCGCGAGGCGGGGGTCGCCGTTCCGGAGGAGATGTCGGTGGTCGGCTTCGACGACATCCCGCTGGCCTCGGACCTGACGCCGGCGTTGACGACGGTGCACGTGCCGCACGAGGAGCTGGGCCGGGAGGCGGTGCGACTGGGGCTGCGCCGCGAGGCCGAGCAGGTGGTGCTGGGGACCCACATCGTGGTGCGCGAGACGGTGGCGCCGCCGCGGCGGGCCGCGTAGGGCGCGGGAGGACGGCGTTCAGGGCCGGGCCTGCGGCCCGGCCCTGTGCGGTTCAGGTGACCGACTCGCGTCGCCGCTCAGCGGCGGTCGTCGTCGGTGAAGCGCTCCTTGGCGTCGTGGAGCTTGTCCTCGCCCTTCTCGCGAAGGTCGTGCCACTCCTCCTTGGTCTTGCCCTTCACCTGCTCGCCGCGGCCCTCGTTCTCGAGGCTCTCGTTGTCGGTCGCATCGCCGAAGTGCTCCTTGGCCTTGCCCTTGAGCTGTTCGGCCTTGTCCTTCGCTTTGTCGAAAGCGCCCATCGGTTCGCTCCTTTCATGAACGAAGTGATCGCCCTTCGGATACCCGGACGGCGGCGGCTCACACCTCCGGCGCCTTTCACCACCGCTGAGCTGGTCTTATGTCCGATTCGGGGCGGTGGGCGGCCGGGTCCGGCCCGGCGGTCCGGTGCCGGCCGGCGGGGTGCCGGAGGGGCGCGGCAGAATCGTCGGGTGCCCTCAGACGACGCGTTCCAGATCCGCCCCGTCCTCCCCGCCGAGCACGCCGCGCTCGGGGAGCTGACCGTCCGCTCCTATCACGACGGCGGGTTCCTCATCGGCGGCCTCGACGACCCTTACACGCCGCATCTGCGCGACGTCGCGGGCCGGGCCGCCGCCGCCCGCGTGCTCGCCGCCGTCGACGCCGGCGGCGCGCTGCTCGGCGGCGTCACGCTCGCCTTCCCCGGCAGTGCGCTCGCCGAGCTCGGCGGGCCCGGCGAGGCCGAGATCCGGATGCTCGCGGTCGACCCGGCCGCGCACGGGCGCGGCGTCGGGTCGGCGCTGGCCGCCGCGTGCGTCGAGCAGGCCCGGGCCGACCCGGGCATCAAGCGGGTCGTGCTGTGCTCGCAGCAGTCGATGCGCGCCGCGCACCGCATCTACGCGCGGCTCGGTTTCGAGCGCGCCCCGGAGCTGGACTGGCGGCCCCTGCCCGACGTCCTCCTGTGGGCGTTCGCCCTGGACCTTCAGAGGTAGTCGGCGAACACGCGCTGGTAGTCGGCGAGGACCTGGTCGACGTCGCCCTGGGTGAGGCCGTACCGGGCCAGGTCGTACTCGCGGGCGGCGGGGCGGTCGGCCAGGGACGCGTCGAGGGCGCGCTGCTCGGGCTCGCCCCAGGGCGCGCCGAGGCGGTCGAAGAGCGCCGGGACCGCCCGGCGGGCCTGGTCGGTGAGGTCGCGGTAGGGGACGTCGACGACGGCGTAGGCGGGGAGGCGGCGGCGCGCGGCGCGGGCGCGGTCGAGGCCGGTGGCGATGAGCCCCAGCCACATCCGGCCGATCTCGGCCGGGTCGACGCGGCCGGTGGTCAGGGCGGTCGCGGTCTCGGTCATGGAGGCCAGCGAGGCGAGGGCGGCGGCGGGGTCGCGGTGGGTCCACAGGAGCTGCGCGTCGGGGAAGGCCTTCATCAGGGCGTTGAGGTGCCACAGGTGGGCGGGGGCGCGCAGGACCCAGCGGCGGCGCGGGCGCCCGTGCTGGAGGACCTGGAGGGTCTGCTTGAGGTAGCGGTAGTCGGCCGCGCCGTCGCGGTCGAGCATCCACTGGATGTACCCGGGCGGCTGGGCGCGCACGAGGTGGCCGATGCCGTGGGGCAGGACGAACACGCACGAGTCGGGCCGGTCGGCGTCCATGTCGTAGACGGCGCCGAAGTTGGGGACGGCCTTGCCGAGGGCGTCGACGAGGCGCTCGGTGCGGTGGCGGTGCCCGGTGCCGGGCAGGTCGGCGTGCATGAGTTCGTGCAGGAGCGGGGCGCGGTGGCCGTCGGGGACGGCCAGGAGCCGCTGGAGCATGGTGGTGCCGGTGCGGGGCAGGCCGGTGACGACGAGGGGCCGCGAGACCGGTTCGTCGGCGATCTCGGGGTTGAGGGCGTGGAGCTTGCGGACGCGCAGGCGGTTCTCGAGGCGGTCGGTGACCTCCTGCTGGACGGTGACCCAGCCGGTGGGGGTGAGGTCGTCGATGTCGGCGTAGCCGCGGAGCAGGACCCGCAGCCCTTCGATGAACGCCTCGTCGCCGCTGGCGGTGGAGCCGGTGCGGTGCTCGGCCTCGCGGACGGCGCGGTCGATGATGCGGTCGACCTTCTTGCGGCGGCCCGCGATGGCGGGGGTGAGGACCGTGTTGACCGCTTTGAGCCAGGGTGCGACGCGTTCCATGCAGAGCACTCCTTCGGTCCTGCCCACGCAAACGAGGTGAGCCTACATTCGGGTGCGAATGCGGGCCCACCTCGGTGCGGCGCAATGTGTTCCGGGACTACCTGGAGTCGGCGGCCCCGTCGTCGCCCCCGGGTTCGCCGGGGGCGGCGGCCTCGAGCGGGACGGCGGCGGCCAGCTGCGGGGCGAGCTCGGCGACGAAGCGCGCGGCGAGGTGGTTGGAGTCGCGGTAGACCAGGAGGTTGCCCACGACGACCGGGCAGGTGCCCTGGTCGACGTCGCATACCCACGGGAGGGGGTCGACGACGTGGGCGCCGGCGTCGGCGGCGGCGGCCATGAGGTCCTCTCGGCGGTCGGGTTCGACCACGGCGGTCTCGAGGTCGGCGACGCAGGAGCTGGCGTCGTCGGGGTTGTCGGCGAGGCAGCTGGGGACGTCCTCGCCGATGTCGGCCGAGTCGGCCATGTAGTAGACCTCGTCGGCGACGCCCCGGAGCCGCTCGATGCTGTCGGCCCAGCCGTCGATCCAGGCCTGGTCGGGGTCGTCGGCGATGACCTCCTTCTTGTCGTAGGAGGCCGCGACGACCGCCTCGGGCTCGATCTCCTCGAGGAGGTCGAACACGCCGTCCTTCCACTCGGGGCACTCGGTGTACTCGCGTCCGAGCTTCGAGTCGAGCTCGGCGACGTCGGCGACCGAGCAGTTGGCCTTGGTCAGCGGGAGCAGCCGCCAGCCCGCGGCCTCGGCCTGCTGGTTGAGCGCGGGGAACCACTGGGCCGCATGGGAGTCGCCGAAGAGGACCACGGTCTTCTCGCCGTCGGGGTCGCCGTACCAGCAGTCGTCCAGGACCTCGGTGCTGCTGCGCCCGGTCACGCAGTCGTCGGCGTAGACGGCCGGCTCGTCGAGGCGGGCCTCGTCGAGGGCGGGGGTGAGGTTGGCCGGGACGGTGTCCACGTCGGAGGACTCGCCGAGGAGGTCCCAGACGGTGGTCTCGTCGCCGGTGACCTCGGCGGCCTCCTCGTTGTCGGTGGTGGGCATGGGCTGCACCGAGACCAGGAGGGAGACGGCGAGCGCGGCGGTGATGAGGCCGCCGCCCATCGCGAGCGCCCGGGAGGGCACCTGGACGAGGGGCTTGCGCGTCCGGATCGGGTTCTCGACGAGGTGGAACGTGGCGACGGCGAGCAGGAACGCGATCCCCATGAGCAGCAGGTAGTGGCGCAGGCGCGGCTCCTCGACGCCGAGCATCCGGGGGCCGATCATGACCAGCGGCCAGTGCCACAGGTACAGGCCGTAGGAGATCTTGCCGATGTACTGGAGCGGCGCCAGGCCCAGGACCGCGGTGGCGCCGAAGCGGTGGGGGGCGCAGCCGGCGGCGATGACCAGGGCCGTGCCCGCGACGGGGAGGGCGGCGGCGTAGCCGGGGAAGACCGTGTGCTCGTCGATGGTGAAGACGGCGGCGGCGATGAGGGCGAGCCCGGCCCAGGAGGCCGGGGCCGCCAGGGGCGCGGGGAGGCGCCGGAGCCGGTCGGCGGCGACGGCGACGAGGGCGCCTGCGGCGAGTTCCCAGGCGCGCGTGTGGATGCCGAAGTAGGACCAGACGGGGTCGGGTCCGGACTGGAGGACGCTGAGGGCGAACGAGCCGGCGGCGATGAGGGCGAGCGCGAGCGCGACGGTGGCGGTGCGGCGGCGGCGCAGGTGGGCGCGGGGCGCGAAGTCGCCGCCCCAGACGCGCCTGGCGAGCAGGGCGATGGCCAGGAGCAGGAGCGGCCAGGCGAGGTAGAACTGCTCCTCGACGGCGAGGGACCAGAAGTGCTGGAGCGGGGAGGGCTCGGCGTCGGCGTTGAGGTAGTCGGTGCCGGCCATGGCGAGGCGGACGTTGACGACGTTGAGCGCGGCGGTGGCGGCGTCCACGGCGATGTCGCCCAGGCGGGTGCGCGGCAGCCAGATCCAGGCGGCGGCGAGCGTGGCCATGAGGACGACGGCGGCGGCGGGCAGGAGGCGCACGGCGCGGCGGGCGTAGAACCCGGCGATCGAGACGCGCCCGGTCCGGTCGATCTCGCGCAGGAGCAGCGAGGTGATGAGGAAGCCGGAGATGACGAAGAAGACGTCGACGCCGATGAAGCCGCCCTCTGAGTGGAAGAAGCCGATGTGGGCCGCGATCACGGCGCCGACGGCGACGGCGCGGAGCCCTTCGATGTCGGGCCGCCAGTGGCCGGGGCGGGCGGCCTTCGGCGCTTCGGCGGTCGTGTCGTGCACACGGGCGTCGCTCGGGGGCGTCGCCGTTGTTCCAGCGCTGGTCAGACGCATAGGTTCGGTCTCCGCAACGGTTCACCGGGCAGGATTCGGTCCGGCCGTTCGGGCGGCGGCCGGTCGGTCAGGGGGTCGGTATCGGGGACGAATGGTGACCCTAGCATTCCCCGTTTATCCGGACCGACCCCCTTGAACCGGGTGATATCAGCCTCAATCGCGCGGTGACGGCCCGTTACGGGATGCCGGGGGCCTCCGGTGTCTGCCGCAGGAGCCCTTCCTGGGTGGCCGAGGCGAGGTGGCGTCCCCGGGCGTCGAAGAAGCGCCCTTGGGCCAGGCCCCGCCCGTCCGCGGCGGTCGGCGAGACCGCGTCGTAGAGGGTCCACTCGTCGAAGCGGAACGGCCGGTGGAACCACAGGGCGTGGTCCAGGCTCGTGCCCAGGTATCCGCCGGGGCCCCAGACCGCGCCGTGGCGGCTGAGCACCGAGTCGAGCAGGGTCAGGTCCGAGGCGTAGGTGAGCACGCACACGTGGATGAGCGGGTCGTCGGGGAGCTTCCCGTCGGTCTTCATCCACACGCGCTGGTGGTCCAGCGCGGGGCGCTCGCCCGAGGCCGAGAAGCCCGAGCCGCCGATGTAGCGCACGTCGATCGGGCGCGGCACGCGCGCCCAGATCCCGAGCCGGTCGGGGTGCGCCTTGAGCTGCTCGGACAGCGGGGGGATCGCCTCGGGGGCCGGGAGGCCCTCGGGGGCGGGGTCGGCGTGCTCCAGGCCGGGCTCGCCGGTGTGGAACGAGGCGGACATGAAGAAGATCGTCTGCCCGCCCTGCAACGCCACCGTACGGCGTACGGAGAACGACCGCCCGTCGCGGATGTTCTCCACCTGGTAGAGGATCGGCTTGGTCGAGTCGCCCGGGCGCACGAAGTACCCGTGCAGCGAGTGGACCCGCCGGTCGGCCGGGACGGTGCGCCCGGCCGCGACCAGGGCCTGGCCGGCGACCTGCCCGCCGAAGACCCGCTGGAGGCCGACCTCGGCGCGGGGCCCGCGGAACAGGCCGGTGTCGATCGGCTCCAGGTCGAGGACGCCGAGGAGCGAGTCCACGGCGTCCTGACCCACGAGGACCTCAGGCATCAGGATCCGATCTTGTGGACCCGGACCGTGTTGGTCGAGCCGGGCGTCCCCGCCGGGGTGCCGGCCACGATGACCACGAGGTCGCCGGGCGCGGCCAGGTGGTGCTCCTGCACGGTCTTGTCGACCAGCTGGAACATCGCGTCGGTGTGGTCGACGTGGTCGACCAGGTAGGCGTCGGTGCCCCAGGACAGCGCCATCTGGTTGCGGACGCTCTCGATCGGGGTGAGGCCGATGATCGGGCGGTCCGGCTTGAGGCGGGCCAGGCGCTTCACGGTGTCGCCGGTCTGGGTGAACGCCACGAGGGCCTTCGCGCCGATCGCGTCGGCGATCTCGGCGGCCGCGTGGGTCACCGCCCCGGACTTGGTCTTCGGGTCGTGGAGCAGCTCGCGCAGGGCGATCGGGCCGCACTCGGTGGTCTCCACGATCTTCGCCATGGTGCGCACGGTCCCGATCGGGTACTTGCCGACCGAGGTCTCGCCGGAGAGCATCACGGCGTCGGTGCCGTCGAGGACGGCGTTGGCGACGTCGGAGACCTCGGCGCGGGTCGGCCGGGCGTTCTCGATCATCGAGTCGAGCATCTGGGTCGCGACGATGACCGGCTTCGCGTTCTCGCGGCAGAGGCGCACGATCTCCTTCTGCACCATCGGGACCTCGTCGAGGGGCATCTCGACGCCCAGGTCGCCGCGGGCGACCATGACGCCGTCGAAGGCCCGGACGATCTCCTCGAGGCGCGCGACGGCCTCGGGCTTCTCGACCTTCGCGATGATCGGGCGGCGCACGCCGACCTCGTCCATCACCTTGTGGCCCAGGCGGACGTCGTCGGGGGTGCGCACGAACGACATCGCGATGAGGTCCACGCCGAGGTTCAAGGCGAACTTCATGTCCGAGATGTCCTTCTCGGACAGCGCCGGGACGGAGATCGCCACGTTCGGCAGGGACAGGCCCTTGTTGTTCGAGACCGGGCCGCCCTCGACGACCAGGCACTCGACGTCGGTGTCGTCGGCGCCGAGCACCTCGAGCGCCAGCTTGCCGTCGTCGACCAGGAGGCGGTCGCCCTTGGTGACCTCGGCGGGCAGCTTCTTGTAGGTGCAGGAGACGCGGTCGTGGGTGCCCTCGACGTCGTCGGAGGTGATCTTGATCCGGTCGCCCGCGTCCCACTGCTCGTGGCCGTTGGCGAAGGTGCCCAGGCGGATCTTGGGGCCCTGCATGTCGGCCAGGATGGCGACGGGCTTGCCCGCGGCCTCGGCGGCCTCGCGGACCATCTGGTAGACGGCTTCGTGGTCGGACTGGGCGCCGTGGCTGAAGTTCATGCGGGCGACGTTCATGCCGGCGTCGATCAGGCCGGCCATGCGCTCGGGCGTGGCGGTCGCGGGCCCGATGGTGCAGACGATTTTTGCTCTACGAGTCACCCTGCGATGTTATATCGGACGCTCACTCGCACTCAGGGGGTCACCGCAGTTGAGAGCTGCGATTCACGCCTGTCCGAATGCGAAGGAAAGGCATGCGGAATTGAGCGCAGCGGCGTCGGCGACGCTTGCGAGCCGCAATGGGCTCGACTTATTCACTGCGCTCAATTCCGCTTATTGCACGTTATGCGGTGAGCGGTTGCGCGCTCGCGCCGACCGGCGCCGGGAGCTCGGTCCGGCCCCCGAGGTACCGGTGCGCGGCCGCGGCCGCGGCGCGGCCCTCGGCGATCGCCCACACGATGAGCGAGGCGCCCCGGTGGGCGTCGCCGGCGACGAACACGCCCGGCGCGTCCGTCTGCCAGTCCTCGCCGCAGTCGATCACGCCGCGCCGGCTCCGCTCGATGCCGAACTGGCGCAGCAGCGGCTGCTCCTCGGTGCCCGCGAAGCCGATCGCCAGGAGCACCAGGTCGGCCGGGACGACCTGCTCGGTGCCCTCGACCGGCCTCACCACGCGCCGCCCGGTCGACTTGTCGACCACGACCTCGCTGAAGCGCATCTGGCGGACGTGCCCGTGCTCGTCGCCGATGAACTCGGCGGCGGCCGAGGCGTAGTTCCGCTCCCCGCCCTCCTCGTGCGCCGGGTAGTTGCGCACGATGACCGGCCAGGTCGGCCACGGGTCGCGCCCGACGTCGCGGGCCTCGGGCGGGGTCGGGTACAGGTCGAGCTGGCGGACCGAGGCCGCGCCCTGCCGGTGGGCCACGCCCAGGCAGTCCGCGCCGGTGTCGCCGCCGCCGATGATGACCACGTGCTTGCCCTTGGCGTCGATCGGCGCGAACGGGGCCTTGCCCGCCGCGACCTGGTTGGCGCCCACGAGGTGCTCCATGGCCTGGTGGATCCCGGCGAGCCCGCGGCCGGGCTGGTCGGTCTCGCGGCCCTCGAGGGCGCCCACGGCGAGGACCACCGCGTCGTGGCGCTCGCGCAGGTCCTCGGCGGTGATGTCGACGCCGACGTTGACGCCGCACGCGAACTCGACGCCCTCGGCCTTCATCTGGGCGACGCGCCGGTCGATGTGGTGCTTCTCCAGTTTGAAGTCCGGGATGCCGTAGCGCAGGAGCCCGCCGGGGGCGTCGTCGCGCTCGTAGACCGTGACGGCATGGCCCGCGCGGGCCAGCTGCTGGGCCGCGGCCAGGCCGGCCGGGCCCGAGCCGACCACCGCGACGGACTTGCCGCTGGGGGCGGCGGCCGGGCGCGGGGGCACGTTCGCGTCGTCGAAGGCGCGGTCGATGATCTCGACCTCGATGTTCTTGATGGTCACCGGGTCGTCGCCGATGCCGAGCACGCACGCCGCCTCGCAGGGCGCCGGGCACAGCCGCCCGGTGAACTCCGGGAAGTTGTTCGTCGCGTGCAGCTGCTCGATCGCCGCGTCCCACCGGCCCGTGCGGGCCAGGTCGTTCCACTCCGGGATCCGGTTCCCGAGGGGGCAGCCGTTGTGGCAGAAGGGGATGCCGCAGTCCATGCAGCGCGCGGCCTGCGCCGTCACCAGCTCCTGGGAGGTGCGGGTGTAGACCTCGCGGTTGTCGAGGATGCGCACCGGCACGGGGCGCTTCTTCGGCACCTCGCGCGAGTGCTCGAGAAATCCGCTCGGGTCAGGCATTGGCGGCCTCCGTCTGGGCTTGTTGGAGGGCGAGGACGGCCTTGTACTCGCGCGGGATGACCTTCGTGAAGCCGCTGGCGGCCTTGGGCCAGTTGCCGAGCAGCTCGGCGGCGACCGCCGAGCCGGTGGCCCGGCCGTGGCGCAGCAGCAGGGAGTGGACCAGGTCGATGTCGGAGGCCGACAGCGGGTCGAGGTCGGCCAGGGCGGTGTTGGTGCGCGACTCGTCCAGGCGCCACACGTAGGCGGCGCCGCCGGACATGCCGGCCGCGAAGTTGCGCCCGGTGGGGCCGATGACCAGGACGGTGCCGCCGGTCATGTACTCACAGCCGTGGTCGCCCACGCCCTCGACGACGGCGACCGCGCCGGAGTTGCGGACCGCGAAGCGCTCGCCGACCTTGCCGCGGATGTAGACCTCGCCGGAGGTCGCCCCGTACAGGAGCGTGTTCCCGGCGATGACGTTGTCCTCGGCCTTGAACGGGGCCCCCGCGTCGGGCGCGAGCACCAGGCGCCCGCCCGAGAGGCCCTTGCCGACGTAGTCGTTGGCGTCGCCGAGGAGCTTGAACGTCGCGCCCCGGGTGAGGAACGCGCCGAAGGACTGCCCGGCGGTGCCGCGGAAGGTGAGCCTGACGGTGTCGTCGGGCAGGCCCTCGCGGTGGGCGCGGCTGACCGCGGCCCCCAGGAGCGCGCCGACCGAGCGGTCGGTGTTGCGGATGTCGAGCTCGGCGGTGACGCTCTCGCCCGCCTCGATGGCGGGCTTGGCGATGTCGACCAGCCGCGCGCCGAGGGTGTCCTGGACGCCGTGGTCCTGGACGGTGGCCTGGACGCGGGGGCCGTCGACGGGGGCGGCGATGACGCCCGACAGGTCCACGCGGGCGGCCTTGCGGCCGGGGCCGGGGATCTGGCGCAGGCGCTCGACGTCGCCGATGGCCTCGTCGAGGGACCGGTAGCCGAGCTCGGCGAGGAGCTCGCGGACCTCCTCGGCGATGTAGCGGAAGAAGTTCTCGACGAACGCCGGGTCGCCGGTGTAGCGCTGGCGCAGGACCGGGTCCTGGGTGGCGACGCCGACCGGGCAGGTGTCGAGGTGGCACACGCGCATCATGACGCAGCCGGCGACCACGAGCGGGGCCGTGGCGAAGCCGAAGCCCTCGGCGCCCAGGAGCGCGGCGACGACAACGTCGCGGCCGGTCTTCATGGCGCCGTCCACTTCGAGGCGGACGCGGTCGCGCAGGCCGTTGCGGACGAGGGTCTGCTGGGCCTCTGCCAGGCCGATCTCCCACGGAGTGCCCGCGTGCTTGATCGAGTTGGCCGGGGAGGCGCCGGTGCCGCCGTCGTAGCCGGAGATGAGGATCGAGTCGGCCTTGGCCTTGGAGACCCCGGCGGCGACGGTGCCGACGCCGACCTCGGACACGAGCTTCACGTGGACCTCGGCGTCGCCGCCGCCGGCGTGCTTGAGGTCGTGGATGAGCTGCGCGAGGTCCTCGATGGAGTAGATGTCGTGGTGCGGGGGCGGGCTGATGAGGCCGACGCCCGGGGTCGCGTTGCGGGTCTTGGCGATCCACGGGTGGACCTTGTTGCCCGGGAGCTGGCCGCCCTCGCCGGGCTTGGCGCCCTGGGCCATCTTGATCTGGATGGCGTCGGCGGTCGCGAGGTACTCGGAGGTGACGCCGAAGCGGCCCGAGGCGACCTGCTTGATCGCCGAGCGGCGCTCGGGGTCGTAGAGGCGGTCGACGTCCTCGCCGCCCTCGCCGGAGTTGGAGCGGCCGCCGAGGCGGTTCATGGCGATCGCGAGGGTCTCGTGGGACTCCTGCGACAGGGCGCCGTAGCTCATCGCGCCGGTGTGGAACCGCTTGACGATGGCCTCGACCGGCTCGACCTCCCCGACCGGGACCGCAGGGCGCGAGTCGTCGAAGCCGAGCATCCCGCGCAGGAGCCCGGAGTCGGCGGCGATCGCGTTCACCTTCTCGGTGTAGCGCTTGAACACCTCGTACTGGCCCGAGCGGGTGGCGTGCTGGAGCAGGAACACCGTCTCGGGGTTGAACAGGTGGACCTCGCCCTCGCGGCGCCACTGGTAGTCGCCGCCCGGGGGCAGCGGCTCGGAGGTCTCGATCTTGCGCTCGTAGGCGGCGCGGTGGCGCGTCGAGACCTCTTTGGCGAGGGTCTGGAGGCCGATGCCGCCGATGGAGGAGTCGGTGCCGGTGAAGTAGCGGTCGACGAAGTCGGCGTCGAGGCCGACGGCCTCGAAGATCTGCGCGCCCGTGTAGGAGGCGATGGTGGAGATGCCGATCTTGGACATCACCTTGAGCACGCCGGTGCAGAGGCCGTTGATGTAGTTCTCGACGGCCTGGGCGGGCTCGAGGTCGACGACGCCCTGGGCGGACAGCTCCTCGATGGAGTCGAAGGCCAGGTACGGGTTGATCGCGGCCGCCCCGTAGCCGAGGAGGACCGCCGCGTGGTGGACCTCGCGGCAGTCGCCGCTCTCGACCAGCAGCGCGACCTTGGTGCGGGTCTGCTCGCGGACGAGGTGCTGGTGCACGGCGGCGGTCAGCAGCAGCGAGGGGATCGGGGCCAGGTCGGCGGTGGAGTCGCGGTCGGAGAGCACGAGGATGCGCACGCCGTCCTCGATGGCCTCGGAGACGTGGCGGCAGATCTCGACCAGGCGGTCCTTCATGCCCCGCGAGCCGTGGCGGGCCTTGTAGACCCCGGAGACGCGCACGGCCTTGAAGCCGGGCATGTCGCCGTCCTCGTCGATGTGGAGGATCTTCGAGAGCTCCTCGTTGGTGAGGACGGGCCGCGCGAGCTCGATCTGGCGGCACGAGTGCGGGCCGGGCTCGAGCAGGTTGCCCTCGGGGCCCACGGTGGTGCCGATGGCGGTGACGAGCTTCTCGCGGATGGCGTCCAACGGCGGGTTGGTGACCTGCGCGAACAGCTGCGTGAAGTAGTCGAAGAGGAGCTTGGGGCGCTTGGAGAGGCCGGCGATGGGCGTGTCCGAGCCCATGGACACCAGCGGCTCGGCGCCGGTGGCGGCCATCGGGGCGATGATCATCCGCAGCTCTTCGTCGGTGTAGCCGAAGGTCAGCTGGCGGCGGCGCACCGTCTCGCGGTCGTAGGCGCGCACCTTGCGGTCGGGCAGCTCCTCGAGGCGGATGAGCCCGGCGTGAAGCCAGTCCCCGTAGGGGTGCTCCTTGGCGAGGGCGTCCTTGACCTCCTCGTCGTCGAGGATGCGCCCGGCCGAGGTGTCGACCAGGAACATGCGGCCCGGCTCCAGGCGGCCCTTCTCGGCGACGCGGCTCGGCTCGATGTCGACCACGCCGGTCTCGGAGGCGAGGACGACGAGGTCGTCGGTGGTGCGGCACCAGCGGGCGGGGCGCAGGCCGTTGCGGTCGAGGACCGCGCCGATCTGGACGCCGTCGGTGAAGCAGACCGCGGCCGGTCCGTCCCAGGGCTCCATGATGGAGGCGTGGTAGCGGTAGAAGTCGCGCCGCTTGGGGTCCATGGTCGCGTTGTGCTCCCAGGCCTCGGGCATCATCATGAGCATCGCGTGGGGCAGGCTGCGCCCGCCCAGGTGCAGGAGCTCGACGACCTCGTCGAAGTTGAGCGAGTCGGAGCCGCCGGGCGTGTTGACCGGGAAGAGCCGGCGCAGGCGCCCGGGCAGGTGCTCGGTGGCGAGCTCGGCCTGGCGGGCGGTCATCCAGTTGCGGTTGCCGCGGATGGTGTTGATCTCGCCGTTGTGGGCGACCATCCGGAACGGGTGGGCCAGCGGCCACGACGGGAACGTGTTGGTCGAGAACCGCGAGTGGACCAGGGCGATCGCGCTGGTGAGGCGCTCGTCGGCGAGCTCGGGGTAGAACTGCGGCACCTGCGCGGGGGTGAGCATGCCCTTGTAGACGATGGTGCGGGCCGAGAGGCCGACGATCGCGGAGCCGTCGAGGCGGCGCTCGCGCATCTCGCGCTCGGCCTGCTTGCGGACGGCGTAGGTGAGCCGGTCGAGGTCCAGCCCCGAGGCGAGGCCGTCCTCGGCGGCGACGAAGACCTGGGAGACGCGGGGCTTGGAGGCCAGCGCGGCGGCGCCGAGCCCGGAGGCGTCGGTGGGCACGTCCCGCCAGCCGAGCACGCGGCAGCCCTCGGCGACGGCGTACTTCTCGACGATGGCGCGGGCGTGCAGGGCCGCGTCGTCGTCCTCGGGGGTGAACACCAGGCCGGCGGCGTAGCGGCCGGCGGCGGGCAGCGCGAAGTCGACCACTTCGCGGTAGAAGGCGTCGGGGATCTGCAGCATGATGCCCGCCCCGTCGCCGGAGTCGGGATCGGGGGCGGTGGCACCGCGGTGCTCCATGCGGACGAGCGCGGACAGGCCGTGCTCGATGACGCCGTGGGCGGCCCGGCCTCGCATGTCCGCTACGAAGGCGACGCCGCAGGCGTCGTGCTCCCATGCGGGGCGGTAAAGACCGGGCGCCGAGTGCAGGGCAGAACGCAACCGTGGCCTCCTTCGTCGTCGAGCGCTCGCAGCGGACGGGGACGCTGGAGCACAACGGTGTTTGATACGGGACGACGTCGGCCCGAGAGAATGCAAAGTGTCAGACGAGTGTAATGCATCGCTCATCTAGCGGACACCATCGTCCTACGATCCGAGCAGGTCGCGAGGTTTTTTCGTCCGCGCCTTCGGCCCTGCGGCAACCACTCCGCAACGGGCCTGTAACAGGAGGCCGGGCCGTGGTCGGCAGTGGCGAGGGGTGGTTAGAGTGATCGCATATCGCACGGCGCCCGTCCCGTGTTCGCGACACCCCTCCCAAGAGTACTTTTCCAAGGAGCAATGCACCAATGACCTATCCCCCGCCCCCGGGCTACGGACAGCAGCCGCAGCAGCCGGGTTACCCGCCGCAGCAGCCGGGCGGGTACTCGCCCCAGCCGCCCCCCGGCCAGCCGCAGCAGCCGGGCTACCCGCCGCAGCAGGGCGGATACCCGCAGCAGCCCGGCGGGTACCCGCCGCCGCCCCCCGGCGGCGGCTACGGCGCCCCGCCGCCCATGCCCCCCGGCGGCGGCGGCAACGGCTTCGGGCAGTTCGCCAAGGACACCGGCAAGGGCCTCCTGTGGAAGATCGTGCCCGTGATCCTGGTCGTCGTCGGCCTGGGCATCTACTTCCTCGTCAAGGTCGCCGGCGGCGACAGCATCAGCGACGCCGCGAGCGACCTCAGCGACTCCGACACCTCGGCGAACGTGGCCGCGGGCGACTGCCTGGTCCAGGACCTCGAGTCGCTCACCAGCACCACGGACGACCCGACCGCCGACCTCGTGACCGACTGCGAGGGCACCGAGGCGTTCTGGAGCATCGACAAGGTCGACGAGGACCCCGACCTGCGCGCCGACTCGCTCGGCGACCTGGAGAGCACCGACGGCGTCAGCGCCGCCTGCGGCCCCGAGGCCCTCGGCTCGTACTTCGGCCAGGCCTGGACCAGCTACTACTACGTGTACGACTGGGAAGGCGGCAAGGTCGACTACCTGCTGTGCATCTCGGCGATCGAGAAGGAGGACGCCAACGGGCGCCTTCCGGTGATCCCCGACGCCGGCACCTGCACCGACAGCGACCCGGAGTACTGGTACACCCTCGACTGCACCGACGCCGGGGCCCTGTACAAGGTGGACGAGGTGGAGACCTACGAGCCGCCGATCGAGGAGTCCGCGTTCGACTCCAGCACCGCGGTGGGCGGCTGCGTCAACTCGGGCTACTACTCGACGCCGATCTACGGCGGCGACGGCCTGATCTACGGCGCCATGTGCATGAGCGACAACCTGTGACCTGATCGACGATCGGGCCCGAGGGCCGCCCCCGCGCGCGGGGGCGGCCCTTTTCGTTGCCAAGGCGTTGCGGGGTTGCGCGTTCCTGGAGGGGCGGGTGTTCGCAAGCGGGCAATATGATGGAGGGGATCGGATCGTTCACGCCCCCAGTGCCCGGCCACGCGACGGAGAACCCCATGACCTACCCGCCCCCCAGCAACAACCCGTACGACCCCTCCCAGCCGGGATACGGGCAGCCCTCGGCCCCGCAGCACTACACCACCGACGCCGACCCGTACTCCCGCCCCGACCCGTACGGGCCCGGCGCCGGCTACAGCAACCCACCGCTCAACCCGGCCAGCGGGGCGCCCGGCCAGCCCTACTCCCCCGGGCCCGCCTACCCGCCCGGGCAGCCGGGCGGGTACCAGCCGGCGCCGCCCCCGCCGCCCGGCCCGCCCGGCGGCGCCTTCCAGCCCGGCCAGGCGGCCCCGCCGCCCCCGCGCGGCAACTCCAGCCTGCCGCTGATCATCACCCTCGTGATCGTGGTCCTCGCCGTGGCCGGCGGCGGCATCGTCCTGGCCATGAACCTCGGCGGCGACGACGACCCCGGCACCGAGACCACCACCGAGGCGGCCCCCACCGAAGAGGTCACCAGCGAGGAGGCCGTGGAGACCTCCGAGGCCCCGACCACGGAGGAGGCGACCACCGAGGAGGGCTCGGTCTACCGCGTCCCGGTCGAGGGCGAGTGCATCGAGAACGTCACCACCGGGTTCTACGTGGTCGACTGCACCTCGGCCGACGCCTACTGGTACGTCCTGCGCATCGTGGCCAACCCCGAGGACGCCGACCCGAGCGACGCGTACCACGGCGTGGCCGCCGCCGACGCCTGCAGCGGCTCGGGCCACACGCAGTACTACTACACGGACACCGCGATCGCCGCCGGGCGCGACTGGGACCCCGAGATCGACACCATCACCGCGATCTACTGCGTCCAGGAAGTCGAGTAGCCGCCGGCCGGGGCCCGCTGGGGCGGGCCCCGGCGCTCGTCCGGCGTTAGTATCGGGCCCATGGCCATCAGCGCGGGCGACGTCGACCTGTTCGAGGCCTCCAGGCACCGCCTGGAGGCCGTCGCGTACCGGCTGCTCGGCTCGGCGGCCGAGGCCGAGGACGCGGTCCAGGAGGCGTTCCTGCGCTGGCAGGCCGCCGACCGCGACCTGATCGAGGTCCCCCAGGCGTGGCTGACGAAGGTGCTCGCCAACCACTGCCTCAACCAGCTCGCCTCGGCCCGGGCCCGCCGCGAGACCTACGTGGGCCAGTGGCTCCCCGAGCCGCTGCTCGCGGGCGACCCGATGCTGGGCCCGGCCGACACCGCCGAGCAGCGCGAGTCGGTCTCCATGGCGGTGCTCCAGCTCATGGAGCGGCTGTCCCCGGTGGAGCGCGCGGTGTACGTGCTGCGCGAGGCCTTCGGCTACCCGCACCGCGAGATCGCCGAGATCCTCGAGATCACCGAGTCCTCCTGCCAGCAGACCTTCCACCGCGCCAAGAAGCACCTCGCGGACGGCAGGTCCCGCACCGCGATCGACGAGGCCGCCGCCCGCCGCGTCGTCGAGGAGTTCCTCGCGGCCGCCGCCGGGGGCGAGACCGAGCCGCTCGTGCGGATGCTCACCGCGGACGCCGTCGCGGTCGGCGACGGCGGCGGGAAGGTCCCCGCCCGCGCCCGGGCCTTCGAGGGCGCCGTCGCGGTCGCCAAGTTCATGTGGGGCCTGTTCAGGCCCGGCCAGGCCAAGCGGAACATGGTCGGCGGCTCGCCCGACGTGTACGCGACCACCGCCAACGGCGGCCCCGCCGCCGTCGCGGTGGTCGACGGCAGGGTGGTCGGCGTCATCTGCATCGACGTCACCGACGAGGGCATCGCCGCGTTCCGCAACCAGGTCAACCCGGACAAGTTGGAGCGAGCCACCAGGCGGTTCGCGGCCTCGGACCACGGCGGTCCGCTGCTCAAGGCCTTCTAGCGCACGTGTGGTCCGCTTCACAGGCGGGTCCTGTCAGCAATCGGCGCCCCGTCTCGTTCAGAGGGCACCGAACCAGACAGGAGCACGTCATGAAGCACCGCGTCCTCGTCCTCGGCGCCGGATACGCCGGCGCCTACACCGCCGGGTGCCTGGCCCGCCGCCTCGCGCCCGCCGACGCGTCGATCACCGTCGTCAACGCCGAACCCGACTTCGTCGAGCGGATGCGCAACCACCAGGTCGCCGCCGGGCAGGACCTCCGGCGCCGCCCGCTCGCCGAGATGTTCGCGGGCACCGGCGTCGACCTGCGCATCGCGCGCGTCACCGCGCTCGACCCGGGCGCCCGGACCGTCGCCGTCGCCGGGGACGGCGGCGCCGGGGAGCTCGGGTACGACACGCTCGTCTACGCCCTCGGCAGCGCCGCGGCCGACGGCGGCGTCCCGGGCGTCGCCGAGCACGCCTTCCACGTCACGTCCCGGCCCGCCGCCCTGCGCCTGCGCGCGCACCTCGACGGGCTCGCCCCCGGGAGCCGGGTGCTGGTCGTCGGCGAAGGCCTCACCGGCATCGAGACGGCGACCGAGCTCGCCGAGTCCCGGCCGCACCTGGCGGTCGCGATGGCGGCCCGCGGGGAGCCCGGCGCGTGGCTGTCGGACGGCGCCCGCCGCCACCTGCGCCGCGCCTTCGAACGGCTCGGCGTCGAGGTCCGCACCGGCACCGCGGTCGAGCGCGTCGAGCCCGGCCGCGCGGTCGCCGCCGGCGGCGTGATCGAGGCCGAAGCGGTCGTGTGGGCCGGCGGGTTCGCCGTCCACCCCGTCGCCGCGGCGAGCGGCCTGGAGGTGACCGGCACCGGGCAGATCGCCGTCGACGCGACCATGCGCTCGGTCTCGCACCCCGACGTCTACGCGGCGGGCGACAGCGTCCACGCGATCGGGGCGAACGGGCGGCCGCTGCCGATGTCGTGCGCCTCGGCCGGGTTCACGTCGATGCAGGCCGTGAACGCGATCGTCGGGCGCCTCACCGGCCGGCGCGTCGCCGCCACGGCGCTGCTGTACTACGGCAACCACATCAGCCTCGGCCGCAGGGACGCGATCTTCCAGTTCGTCGACCGCGAGGCGAACGCGAAGTCGTGGTACCTGGGGGGCCAGACCGCCGCCCGGCTGAAGAACGCCGTCCTCAAGGGCTCGGCCTGGAGCGAGGCGCACCCGACGTTCGGGATGCCGAAGCGCCGCCACCGCCTGGCGGGCGCCGCCGAGCGCGCCGGTGAGGCCCTCGCCGCCTAGAGTGGCGCTCATGGACCGCACCGCCGTGGACCGGTTCGAGGCCAGTCGGCACCGGCTGGCCTCGCTGGCGTACCGCCTGCTCGGCTCGGCCGCCGACGCGGAGGACGCGGTGCAGGACGCGTTCCTGCGCTGGCAGGCCGCCGACCGGGACCTGATCGAGGTGCCCGAGGCGTGGTTGACGAAGGTCGTCGCGAACCTGTGCCTCGACCGGCTCCGGTCGGCGCGGGCGAGGCGCGAGCGCGCCGCGGGCGACTGGATGCCCGAGCCGCTCCTGGCGGGCGACCCGATGCTCGGCCCGGCCGACACCGCCGAGCAGCGCGAATCGGTGTCGCTGGCGATGCTCACGCTCATGGAGCGGCTCTCGCCGACCGAGCGGGCCGTCTACGTGCTGCGGGAGGCGTTCGCCCACAGCCACACCGAGATCGCCGCGATCCTCGACCTCACCGAGGCGGCGAGCCAGCAGCACCTGCACCGGGCGCGGGTGCGCCTGGCCGCCGGGCGCCGCTTCGGCGCGGTCGACGGCGCCGAGGCGCGCCGGATCGTCGAGGCCTTCCTCGACGCCGCCGCGTCCGGGCGCACCGAGCGGCTGGTCGCGCTGCTCACCGAGGACGCGACCGGGGTCTCCGACGGCGCCGGGCTGGCCGCCACGCTCATGGTGCTGCCCACGCCCGAGCGGATCGCGGCCACGCTGCGGGGCGCGTTCCGGCCGACCGACGCCAAGCGGCGGCTGGTCGGCGGCTCCCCGTCGATCCACGCCGCCGTCGTCAACGGCTCGCCCGCGGTCGTCGCGGTCTTCGAGGGCCGCGTGGTGGGACTGGTCGTGCTCGAGATGGACGGCGGCAGGATCGCGCTGGTGCGCGGGATGGCCTCGGCGGACCGGCTCCACCGCCTCACGGCCGCCTGGGCCGCCCAGGAGCACGGCGCGCCGCTCATCGCGTCGTGGTGAGCGGCATCACGCAGGAGCCCTGTCAGGTTTCGCGTCCCCGTCCGGTTCAAGACGTGAACCCATCCAGACGGGAGCACGGAAATGAAGCACCGCATCATCGTCCTCGGCGCCGGCTACACCGGGGCCGTCGCCGCCGGGCGCCTCGCCAGGCGGCTCCACGCCGACGACGTCCGCATCACGCTCGTCAACGCCGAACCCGACTTCGTCGAGCGGGTCCGCCTGCACCAGGTGGCCGCCGGCCAGGACCTCAAGCCCCGCCCGCTCGCCGAGATGTTCGCGGGCACCGGCGTCGAGGTGCGGCTCGCGAAGGTCACCGCCGTGGACGCCGACCGCAGGAGCGTCGCGGTCGTCGACACCGACGGGAACGCCGAGCTCGAGTACGACACGCTCGTCTACGCCCTCGGCAGCCGCTCGGACGACCACGGTGTCCCGGGCGTCGCCGAGCACGCCTACGAGGTCGCGAGCCGCCCCGGGGCGCTGCGCCTGCGCGAGCGGCTGGCGCGCCTGGACGCGGGGAGCGCGGTCGCCGTCGTCGGCGGCGGCCTCACCGGCATCGAGGCGGCCACCGAGTTCGCCGAGGCGCGGCCCGACCTGAAGATCGCCCTGGTCGCCCGCGGCGGCCTCGGCGACTGGGTCTCGCCGAAGGGCCGGTCGCACCTGCGGAAGGTCTTCAAAGGACTCGGGATCGCCGTCCACGAGCACGCCGACGTCGCCGAAGTGGGGGCCGACGCGGTCGCCACGGCCGGCGGCGAGGCGATCCCGGCCCAGGTCACCGTGTGGACCACGGGTTTCACGGTCCACCCGATCGCGCGGGCGAGCGGTGTGGAGGTCACCGCGAGCGGCCAAATCGTGGTCGACGGGTCCATGGCCTCGGTCTCGCACCCGGACGTGTACGCGGTCGGCGACGCGGCCTACGCCATGGGCAGCACCGGTGAGCCGCTGCGGATGTCGTGCGCCTCGGGCACGCCCATGGCCTGGCAGGCCGCCGACGCGATCGCGGCCCGCCTGACCGACGGAAGGCTCCCGCACGCGCCGCTGCGCTATTTCAACCAGTGCATCAGCCTGGGCCGCAAGGAGGGCCTCATCCAGTACGTGACCGCCGACGACACGGCCAGGGCCGCCTCGCTGCGGGGCCGCACGGCCGCGGTCTACAAGGAGCTGGTCTGCAAGGGCGCGGCCTGGGGCGTCGCCAACCCGCTGTTCGGCATGCCGGTGCGGCGCAGGAGCATCCGGGCCGCACGGACGGAGGCGGACTCGACCGTCGAGGCCCACGCCTGAGCGAACCGCGGGCTTCGCACCCGCCGCGAATACGGCGGGTGTGAAGTCCATCGCTTACGAGGGTCGACCGATCCCTTACGGGGCCTTGGGTTGTCGCAGGCGATTCGTAGCGTTGCGCGGGTGACCACCAATGTGCACGACACGCCGCTGAAGCTCTGCCGGGCGCGGCCGCGGTTCGCCGTCGAGCTCGCGGAGATGCTCGATCTCGCGCTCCCGGCCTACAGCGAAGTACTCCCCTACTCCGAATCGGCGACCGATGTCGAAGTACGCGACCTGAACGCCGACAACGTGGTCGTCTGCCGCGAAGGCGACCAGAACCGGCTCGGCATCATCGTCGAAGTCCAGCGGGGGAAGGACAAGGACAAGCTGTTCTCCTGGCCCGCCTATCAAGCGAACATCCGCCACCGGATCCAAGCGCCGGTACTGCTGATCGTGATCTGTCCGAGGCCCTCAGTGGCCGCATGGGCGACCGAGCCGATCGAGACCGGGCAGCCCGGGAGCGACTTCCGAGCACTGGTGCTCGGTTCGGCTAACTATCCGAAGCTCACCGAGCCGTCGGGGACGGGCGAACTCGCCGAACGCATGGTGCTCGGCACCCTGATCCACGAGCACGCGGAGGAGATCGAGCAACTCCTCACCGCCGTGGAGGAGGAGCTCGCGTCGCGCCCGGAGGAAGTGGCCAAACGATACACTGAGTACATGTTGGGGCAGCTCAGCCAGCAACCCCGCGCAATCCTGGAGGCCCTGATGCAGCACGAGACGTACCCGTACCAGAGCAAGCTCCTCGCCGACCGCGAGGCCCGGGGCAAAGCCGAGGGCAGGGTCGAGGAGGCCATTGAGATGCTGCTGGCCATCATCGAGACGCGCGGACTGCGGATCACCGAGAACGAGCGTCGCCGCATTGAAGACTGCGGAGACCTGGCTCAGCTTCGGGCTTGGGGGAAGCTCTCGATCACCGCTCGTTCCGCGGCCGACATCTTCGGATGAGCCGTGACCGACACCGACGAACAGATGCTCATGGCGTTGATGGAGAGCAAACCTGACCTCTACCAGAGCAAACTCCTGCTCGAACGCGAAGCAAGAGGTTTCGACCTGGGCAGAGTCCGAGGCAGGGCCCAAGGAACCGCCGAAGCATTGGTCCAGGTGATCCTCACTCGCGGTCGAAAAATCACCGACGAGGAACGAAGCAAGATATACACCTGCGACGATGTCGCCCAACTCTTGGAATGGGTCAGGCGCGCCGCCGGACTCCCGTCAATGGCCGACGTCCTGGAATCCGACATCGTGGGTTACAACAACACCGTGCTACGCCGGTAGGCTCCGATACGCGGGAGCGGGCGCCCTTCGGGCGCCCGCTCCCGCGTCATTCGGCGGTGATGCGCGGGTACAGGTCCTGGACCGGGGGCTCCCAGGTGTCGGCGTCGACGGTCACCTGGTCGCCGGAGCGGATATCCTTGATCTGGGTGCCCTCCTCGTTCGTGAAGAGGACGAAGGGGATGCCGCGCTTGTCGGCGAACTTGATCTGCTTGCCGAACTTCGCGGCCGAGGGCGAGACCTGCGTCGGGATCCCGCGGCGGCGCAGCCGCTGGGCCAGCGCGTTCGCCTCGGGGCGCCCGTCCTCGTCGGCGAGCGCCACGAGCACGCAGGTGGGCACCTCGCGGGTCGCGTCGAGGCTCCCGGCCTGGAGCAGGGGCACCAGGAGGCGCGAGACGCCGATGGACAGGCCCACGCCCGGGTAGGTGTTCTTGCCGTCGGAGGCGAGCCTGTCGTAGCGGCCGCCGGAGCAGATCGAGCCGAGGTGCTCCCGGCCCTCGATGAAGACCTCGTAGACGGTGCCGGTGTAGTAGTCGAGGCCGCGGGCGATCTTCATGTCCGCGACGATGAAGCCCGGCGCCTCCTTCGCCACGGCGTCGACCACCGCGGCGAGCTCGGTCAGGCCCTCCTCGAGCAGCGGGTCCTCGACGCCGAGCGCGCGGACCTCGTCCGCGAACGAGGTGTCGGCGGCGCTGATCGACGCGAGCCTGAGGCACGCCTCGGCCTGCTCGGGGGTCGCGTCGACGCCGTCGATGAGGAGCTTCGCGACCGCGTCGGGGCCGATCTTGTCGAGCTTGTCGATGATCCGCAGCGCCTCGTCGGTGTCGGCGATGCCGATGCCCCGGTAGAAGCCCTGGGAGAGCTTGCGGTTGTTGACGTGCATCCGCACCTTCGGGATCGGCAGCCCCCGGAGCGCGTCGGCGATGACGAGGGCGACCTCGACCTCGTAGTGCGCGGGCAGCTCGCCCTGGTCGACGATGTCGACGTCGGCCTGCCAGAACTCGCGGTAGCGGCCGCCCTGCGGGCGCTCGCCGCGCCAGACCGGCTGGATCTGGTAGCGGCGGAACGGGAAGTTGAGCTTCCCGGCGTTCTCGAGGACGTACCGGGCGAAGGGCACGGTCAGGTCGAAGTGCAGGCCCAGCTCGGCGTCGCCCGTGTCGTTCGCGTCGGCCTGGAGGCGGCGCAGCACGTAGACCTCCTTGGAGGTCTCGCCCTTGCGCAGCAGCTGGTCCATCGGCTCGACGGCGCGGGTCTGGAGGTTCCCGAAGCCGTGCAGCTCGAACACGCGGCTCAGATGGTCGACGACCTGCTGCTCGACGATCCGCTGCCGGGGCAGCAGTTCGGGGAAGCCCGAGAGCGGCTGAGGTCGTGACATGGGTGTCTCCTGGATTCGATCGAATATCGGAAGGAAGAGCGGACGGCCGCGCGGCTAATGGCCCGCGGCCGCCCGCTTCAGGTACGGGTTGCGGGCGCGCTCGGCCGCGATGGTGGTGCCGGGCCCGTGGCCGGGCAGTACGACCGTGGCGTCGTCCAGCGGGAGGACCTTGCGCCGCAGGCTGTCGAACATGGCCGCTTCGCTGCCGCCGGGCAGGTCGGTGCGGCCGATCGCGCCGCGGAAGAGCACGTCGCCGGTGAGCGTGTAGGCCGCCTCGCCGTCCGCGGTATGGAACATGGCCGAGCCGGCGGTGTGGCCGGGGGCGTGGTCGACGGTGAAGCGCAGCCCGGCGAGCTCCATGACGCCGCCGTCGGCGAGGGGCTGCACGTCGTCGGGCTCGGTCCACTCCAGACCGGTGCCCACGAGCGACATCATGTTCGCGCTGAAGCCCTGGGCGGGGTCGGCGAGCAGGTGGGCGTCGTCGGTGTGGATGTACGCGGGCACGTCGTTCGCGCCGCACACGGGCGTGACCGAGAAGGTGTGGTCGAGGTGCCCGTGCGTCAGCACGACGGCGACGGGCTTGAGGCCGCGGTCGGCGAGCAGGTCGTCGAGGCGGGGGGCGATGCCGATGCCGGGGTCGACGACCACGCACTCGGAGCCGGGGCCGGCGGACAGCACGTAGCAGTTCGTGCCGAACGCGTCAGCCACCAGCGTCTCGATGAGCACCCGCTCCCCCTTCTCCGTCGCGGGCTCAGGATACACGGGGCATCCTGCGGTGATGCGTCTGACTTCACCCGGTTAGACTGCGGAACTCGTACCCCCCGTATCGAGTCGCAACCGTGTTACGACTCGCATGCGACGCCGAGACCGGTCATAAGTAGGAGGCCAGGTGCCCGCCAAGTCCAAGCACATGGAGCAGCGCAAGCAGCGCATCGCGAACGCGAAGAAGAACGCGCGACTCGCGGGCAGGCTGCGCCGCCGGCGCCGGCTCCAGGCGCTCGGGGGGCTGCTCGCGATCAGTGCCGTGCTGACCCTGGCCTACCTGTGGCAGTCCGGTTTCTTCGAGGACGAGGAGCCCGCCGCCGAGGAGACGCCCACCTCCGAGGTGACCGAGAGCCCCGCCGCCGAAGTCACCGAGTCGGCCCCGGCCGACTCGACCGAGACCCCCACCGCGGAGTCCGGTGAGACCTCCCCCGAGGCGACCGACGAGACCACTACCGAGACCGAGTAAGCACCCCTTAACCGCGCGAAGGAGATCCGACGGTGGCGTCGAAACAAGCCCAGCGCCTGGCCGCCCGGCAGCAGCTGCAACAGCGCATGAGCGCCAAGGCCCAGGAAGAGAAGCACAAGCGCACCGTCGGCTGGGCCGTCGGCGGCGTCGCCGCCCTGGTCGCCCTCGTGCTCCTCTCCTGGGGCGCGGTCGTCTGGCTCGGCGGCGACGACGAGGAGGCCGGCGGCCCCGACGGCGACATGGCGGCCCTGGTCGACGCCGCCGAGGAGGCCTCGGCCCGCTGCGACGGCGTCGAGCCCAGCGGCGAAGGCGAGGTCGGCACCCCCGCCGAGGGCCTGACGGACGGCCGCCCGGCCCAGGACGTCTACCTCGAGTGCGTCCAGATGAGCACCCCGGACGCCTCGTCCGCCGAGTCGTGCACGTACACCTCCGCCGACGGCGTCAGCGAGACGCCGCAGCCCCGGCAGCCCGCGGCCGGGACGCAGGAGATGACGGTCGTGACCAACCTGGGCACGATCACCGCCGACATCGACACCGCGGGGGCACCGTGCACCGCCGGCTCCTTCACGTTCCTGGCGATGCAGGGCTACTTCGACGACCAGCAGTGCCACCGGCTCACCACCGACGGCATCTGGGTCCTCCAATGCGGTGACCCCGACGCTCGCGCCGCGATCGAGGCCGGCACCCCCGAGATGGCCGGCGCGGGCTCGCCCGGCTACTCGTTCGCGGAGGAGAACCTGCCGGTCGAGGCCGAGGGCAACTACCCTGCGGGAACCCTCGCGATGGCGAACGCGGGCGCCGGCACCACCGGCAGCCAGCTCTTCATCGTCTACGAGGACACGACGCTCCCGGCGGACTACACGATCCTGGGGCAGGTCACGTCCGGCCTGGACATCGTCGAGCAGGTGGCGGCCGCGGGCGCGATGTAGGCGTGGGCGCCGTCGCAGCGATCGGTGGCGAATCCGACAGCGCCGCCCGGCTAGGATTGGGGTCGAAGCTCTGTTGAGCTTTGCAGCGGCGCTGAACGCCGTGTGGAGACCGAGGAGGCGTGCGTGGTGACCGAGCGAGCCGCGGCGGGCAAGTCCGCCGACGCCGCGCCGACCTCGGGCGGCCCCACCGGGCCCCCGACCGGCCGGCGCATGAGGGCGCGGCTGGCGCGCTTCAACGCGCCGTGGCAGTCCTCCCAGCTCCCCGAGGTCCTCGAACCCCTGGTGGCCGCCCACCGGGCGGCCCACCCGCGCGCCGACGTGCGGCTGCTCCAGCAGGCGTACACGCGGGCGGAGGAGCTGCACACGGGGCAGTTCCGCAAGTCCGGCGACCCGTACATCACGCACCCGCTGGCGGTCGCCTCGATCCTGGCCGAGCTGGGCATGGACACGAACACGCTCGTGGCCGCGCTCCTGCACGACACGGTCGAGGACACCGACTACGAGCTGGACGAGCTCGCCGCCGAGTTCGGCGGCGAGGTCGCGCTCCTGGTCGACGGCGTCACCAAGCTCGACAAGGTCAAGCTCGGGGACGCGGCGAAGGCCGAGACCATCCGCAAGATGGTCGTGGCGATGGCGAAGGACCCGCGCGTCCTGGTCATCAAGCTCGCCGACCGGCTGCACAACATGCGGACCCTGACGTTCCTGCCGCCCGAGAAGCAGGAGCAGAAGGCCCGCGAGACCCTCGAGATCCTCGCTCCCCTGGCCCACCGCCTGGGCATGAACACCATCAAGTGGGAGCTGGAGGACCTGTCCTTCGCGACGCTGTACAAGAAGCGGTACGCGGAGATCGCGCGCCTGGTCTCGGAGCACTCCCCGCAGCGGGAGATGCTGCTCCAGCAGGTCATAGCGCAGGTCAAGGACCACCTGAAGGAGTCGCGCACCCGCGCGGAGGTGTCGGGCCGCCCGAAGCACCTGTACTCGATCTACCAGAAGATGATCGTGCGCGGCCGCGACTTCAACGACATCTACGATCTGGTGGGCCTGCGCATCCTGGTCGAGAACGAGCGGGACTGCTACGCGGCCCTCGGTGTGATCCACGCGAACTGGCAGCCGGTGCCGGGGCGCTTCAAGGACTACATCGCGATGCCGAAGTTCAACATGTACCAGTCGCTGCACACCACGGTGATCGGCCCGAACGGCAAGCCCGTCGAGATGCAGATCCGCACGTGGGCGATGCACCGCACCGCCGAGTACGGCATCGCCGCGCACTGGAAGTACAAGGAGACCAAGAACTCGACCGTGGCCGGTCCCCCGGCGCACATCGACGACATGGCGTGGCTGCGCCAGCTCCTGGACTGGCAGCGGGAGGCCGCCGACCCGTCGGAGTTCCTGGACGCGCTCCGGTTCGACCTGGCCTCCTCCGAGGCGTACGTGTTCACGCCCAAGGGCGACGTGATCGCCCTCCCGGCGGGCTCGACGCCGGTGGACTTCGCGTACGCCGTGCACACCGAGGTCGGCAACCGCTGCATCGGCGCGCAGGTCAACGGCAAGATCGTGCCGCTGGAGTCGACGCTGTCGAACGGCGACGTGGTCGAGGTGTTCACCTCGAACTCCGAGAACGCGACGCCGAGCGAGGACTGGCTCGGGTTCGTCAAGAGCCCGCGCGCCCGCACGAAGATCAAGCAGCACTTCAAGCGCGAGCGCCGCGAAGAGGCCATCGAGCTGGGCAAGGACGAGCTGACGCGGGCGATGCGCAAGCGGCGCCTGCCGATGCAGCGGATGCTCACGCACGACAACCTGACGTCGCTGGCGAAGGACCTGAACCTCAAGGACGTCGAGGCGCTGTACGCGGCCCTGGGCGAGCACCACATCTCCCCCTCGTCGGTCGTGCAGCGGCTGCTGGAGGTCCAGGGCGGGGCCGAGGGCGCCACCGAGGACATGGCCGAGGCCACGGCCCCGACGCAGCCGGCGCGGATCGTCCCCGAGGCGCACGGCGACATCCACGCCGCGGTGTCCGTCGCGGGGATGGAGGAGGGCGAGATGCCGGTGCGCCTGGCGCACTGCTGCAACCCGATCCCGGGCGACTCGATCATCGGCTTCGCGACGCGGTACCACGTGATCTCGGTGCACCGCCGGGACTGCGAGAACGCCGAGGAGCGCATCGAGCTCCAGCCGGACCGGGTCCTGGAGGTGCACTGGTCGCACGAGGAGGACCAGGCGACGTTCGTGGCGACCGTGCAGGTCGAGGCGTTGGACCGCCACCGGCTGCTCGCGGACGTCACGCAGGTGCTGTCGGGCGAGCGGGTGTCGATCCTGTCGGCCACGGTCACCACGACGAGGGACCGGGTCGCGCTGTCGCGCTTCACGTTCGAGATGGCGACGCCGGAGCACCTGGAGCACCTGGTCAAGGTCATCCGCAAGATCGACGGTGTCTACGACGCCTACCGCCTGACGGGCGCCGAGCGGACGAGCTAGCCGATCGCCCGGCTTGAGGCGGTGAGCGGGGCTCGCAGTATGGTGTCCCCGTTCCCTACCAGTGCGATGGAAGGCCAGGCCTTGACGGATCTCTCTGCATTCAACGACGACGAGCGCGCCCGGATCATCGAGGCCCCTGGCGTGGTGATGAAGGGGGCGATCGTCGCCGACGGGTCGAAGAACGCGATCGCGTTCCTCAAGGAGGTCACCGCGGGCGCGAAGGTGTTCCGCGAGGCCCAGCGCCACACGAATCCGCTGGTGAAGGCCGTCGCGCTCGAGCTGAAGGGCCGCGGGGACACGGTGGAGAGGGACCGGGAGCTCCCCTTCACCGACGAGGCCATGACCGTCGCCCTCAAGGAGGCGGAGGGGGCCGTGGCCCTGCTCCGGGAGCGGGGCGACGCGGCGGACGCCGAGGCGTACGCCGACTGGCTCCTGCGCCTCGCCACCGAGATCGCGCGGGCCGTCCGGTCCAAGGAGGCCGGGTTCTTCAGCAGGAAGGTCGACATCTCCGAAGGAGAGCGGGTCTTCATCGAGCAGCTCAAGGCCGCCGTGGGCCGCTGAGCGGCCGGATTCAGGCCGTGGGCGCGAACTGCGGGAGGACGTGTTCGCCGAAGGCCTCGATGAACCGCTCCTGGTCGCGGCCCACCTGGTGGAGGTAGACGCGTTCGAAGCCCAGTTCGGCGTAGGAGGCCAGCGCCTCGGCGTGCCTGCCGGTGTCGGCCGAGACGAGGACCGCGTCGTTCAGCGCGTCGGCGGGCACGTGCGCGCAGGCGGCGTCGAACTGCTCGGGCAGCTCCAGTTCCTGGCTCAGTTCGGGCGGCAGCGCGACGAACCGCCACTGCTCGAGCGCCGCGGCCCTGGCGCGCTCCTCGTCGGCGGCCCAGGAGACGTGCGCCTGGAGGTGGAGCGGCCCTTCGCCGCCGCCGTCGCGGAAGGCGCCGACGATGTCCCGGAGCCGCTCGTGCGGGGCGTTGACGGTGATGAGCCCGTCGGCCCAGGCGGCGACCTCGCGGGCCGTGCGCGGCGTGAGGGCGGCCGCGAACAGCGGCGGCGGCGCCTCGGGCCTGGTGTAGAGGTGCGCGGTCCGCACGGTGACGCGCCCGTCGTGGTCGACGGTCTCGCCGTCCAGGAGGCGGCGCACGATGTCCGCGCATTCGCGCAGGCGCGCGTTGCGCTCGGCCTTGCGGGGCCAGTGGGCGCCGGTGACGTGCTCGTTGAGGGCCTGGCCGCTGCCGAGCGCGGGCGTCAGGCGCCCGGGGAAGAGCTCTTCGACCGTGGCGATCGCCTGCGCGGTGACGGCCGGGTGGTAGCGGTTCCCGGGGGCGGTGACGACGCCGAACGGGACGCTCGTGGCGCTCATCGCGGCGCCCAGCCAGGTCCAGGCGAAGCCCGACTCGCCCTGGTCGGCGCTCCAGGGCGCGAAGTGGTCGGAGGAGAGGACCGCGTCGAATCCGGCGGTCTCCGCGGCGGCGGCGAGCGCCGCGAGCCGCGAGGGCGGGAACTGCTCGTGCGAGGCGTGGAATCCGATCTCCATCGTGTGCTCCAAACGCCGGGCCGGAGGGGGCGGCCCTCCTGCGGCCCGGTCGGGTTACTTGAAGATGTGGTTGCGGGGCCGCAGCCACCGGTATCCGTGGCCGTTGAGCCGCAGTGAGGGCCGGTCGTCCTCCTCGGGCGGGTACTCGGCGTCGGCGAGGACGTCGACGAGGTCGTGCAGGTCCTCGTCGGGGATCGCGACCTCGACCTCCTCGCCGCCGAGGTTGACGAGGGTGACGGCGATGCCGTCGCGGTCGTCCTCGTGGCGGAGCGCGACCACCGAGGGCCGCCCGGTGTCGATGACGCTGTGGCGGCCGAAGCCGATCGCGGTGAGGCCGTGCCTGCTGCGGACCATGTCGCCGATCCTGGCGAGGAGGCTGCCTGAGCGCCGCTGCTGGTCGTAGACGTTGACGCGGTCGTAGGCGAAGGGGCCGTCCTTCACGACGCCGGCGACGAGGCGGTCGGGCGGGGCCGAGGAGAACCCGGCGTTCTCGTCGGAGGACCACTGCATGGGGACGCGCACGGACAGGCGCTCGTTGCGGGACAGGTCGTCGCCCATGCCGATCTCGTCGCCGTACTGGAGGACGGGCGCGCCCGGTAGGGACAGGAGCAGGGCGTGGGCGGCGGCGATCCGCCGCTCGTCGCCGCCGAGCATCGGCGCGAGCCGGCGGCGGATGCCGCGGCCGTAGGCGCGCATGGTCTCGTCGGGCGCGAAGGTGTCCATGACCGTCTCCCGGTCGGCCTCGCCGAGCCGCTCGAGGTCGAGTTCGTCGTGGTTGCGCAGCCAGTTCGCGTACTGGCCGAGGCGGGGCGGCTGGGGCATGTCGCGCAGGGCCTTGTGGATCGGCTCGGCCTCGCCGGTGGCGAGGGACAGGAACACCTGGTTGTTCATCCAGAAGTTCAGCAGCATGGTCAGGCCGTCGCCGTCGAGGAAGTAGTCGTCGTACTCGTCGAGGGGGACGTCGACCTCCCCCAGGAGCACGGCCTCGGGCTGGCGCAGCATGACGAACTCGCGCATCTCGCGCAGCAGGTCGGCCCCGCCGCCGGGCTCGGCGGCCTCGGCGCCGTGCACCATGTAGGGGATCGCGTCGGTCCGGAAGCCGGAGACGCCCAGTCGCAGCCAGAACCGCATGATGTCCCGGATCTCCTCGCGCACGGCGGGGTTCGCGAAGTTGAGGTCGGGCTCGTGCGCGTAGAAGACGTGCCGGTAGTACTGGCCGGCGGTCTCGTCCCAGGTCCAGATGCCGTCCTCGACCGTGGGGAAGATCGGCTCCAGCCCGTCGTCGCGGGGCTCGTCGGACCAGATGTAGTAGTCGCGGTAGGGCGAGTCGCGGTCGGCGCGGGCCTCCTGGAACCAGCGGTGCTGGTCGGAGGTGTGCTGGACGACGAGGTCCAGGACGACGCGGATGCCGTACGCCTCGGCCGCCTCCAGCAGCTCCACGGCGTCGGGGAGGGTTCCCAGGCGGGGGTCCACTCCGAGGTGGTCGGTGACGTCGTAGCCGCCGTCGCGGAACGGCGAGTGGTAGAACGGCAGGAGCCACAGGCAGGTGACGCCGAGGCCGCGGAGGTGGTCGAGCCGCTGCGTGACGCCGCGCAGGTCCCCCCATCCGTCGGCGTTGGAGTCGTGGAACATCGCCGGGTCGACGGCGTAGATGACGGCGTTGCGGTACCACAGTGGTTGCACGGCGCTCCCCTCGTCGGTCGCGGCCCCTCGGAGGCCGCGGACGGATGCCCGGAGCGCCGCGCCGTGAAACCTCGTCTCAGGCCGCCGCGTCCCAGTCGATGCGGTACTCGTACTGCCAGGCGGACTTCTCGGGGGTCGCGAAGCGCTCCATGACGAACGGCATGACCGCGTCCCTGATGCGCGCGGCGATCGGGCCCGCGGCCTTGGACTGGTTGGTGCGGGCCGCCGCGGCGATGATGCGCTCGACCCGGCCGCGCCGCCGCCGCGTGTAGGCGGCGAAGGCCTCCTCGACCGGGAGGTCCCGCAGGCACCGGGCCAGTTCGACCGCGGACTCGGCCGCGAGGCTCGCGCCCTGGCCGGAGGAGGGCGAGGTGGCGTGGGCGGCGTCGCCGATGAGCGCGATGCGGCCCTTCGACCAGACCGGGACGTGCGGGACGTCCTCCAGCGGCGAGGGCGTGGTGAACCCCTCGGGCGTCACGTGGTCGAGGATCTGGAGCGCCGGGCCCGCGTCGTCGGCGAAGGCCTCCCGCATCCGCCGCATCCACTCGTCGAACCCGGTGGCGCGCAGTGCGTCCCGGTCGAGCCGCTTGACCGGCATGTTCGCGAACCAGCTGGCGTGGTCGCCGTGGACGACGTAGCCGAAGAAGGCGCGGCGGCCGAAGACGAAGTGCCAGGCGCCGCCGGTGTCGGGCACGCCGGTGCCGTCCACGTAGCCGCCGAGGCCGATCAGGCCCGTGTAGCGGGGGACGGGGGCGGCCGGGTCGATCCGGGAGCGCACCGTCGAGCGGATGCCGTCGCAGCCGATCAGGACGTCGGCCTCGGCGGTCGTGTGGTCGTCGAACTGGGCGATGACGCTGTGGCCGGTGTCGACCGCGTCCGCGAAACGCTTCCCGAAGCGGAACTCGATCCCCTGGTCGGCGGCCGTGCGCTGGAGGGCGTCCACGAGGGCGCCGCGCGGCAGCGTGACGCGGGGCGGCAGTCCCGGCAGGTCGTCCATCGAGGCGAGGACCTTGCCGGTGCCGCTCTGGATGATCATGCGCGGGGTGACCCACCCGGCGTCCCGGACGGCCTTGTCGGCGCCGACGGTCGCCAGGGCGTTCTGGCCGTTGGAGGCGAGCGTGATGGCGCCGCCGCGGCTGCCGGTGCCGGGCGCGTAGGGCTCGTACACGACGGCCTCGATACCGGCCTTGCGCAGGGCCATCGCGGCCACGGGGCCCGCCACGCCGCCGCCGGCGACGATCGCGGTGCGGGCGCGGCGGGGGCTGCTGGGTTGCGGTGTGCTCATCATGGGGGCGACGGTACGGAGCGGTCGGGGCCCGCCGCGTCATCCCGGGGTAGCGTTCGGGCGTCGACCCGGGATGTACGCCAAAACGCTGCGTGATCGATTCATCACTCATATAGTGATAGCGACTCACACAGGGAGGAAATCACCGTGGGTATGCAGGACAAGTTCAACGAAGCGAAGGACCGGTTCTCCGAGCAGGGCGAGAACGCCCGGGAGAAGGGCGAGGAGCTCTACAACAAGGCCAAGGAGTCCCCGGCCGGGGACAAGGTCCAGGACTTCGCCGACTCGGCGAAGGAGAAGGCTCAGGACGCCGCCGGCAGGATGAAGGGCGAGCGGCGCACGGAGTAGTCGGCTCCGGGAACGAGCCGGGGTGAACGGCGGCGGGCGGACCCATCGGGTCCGCCCGCCGTTTCCGTGCGCCGCGTCAGCGGCGCTTGCGCTTCTTCGAACCGCCCGGCCGCGGGTTCGAACCGCCGGACCGCGAGGCCGACGCCCCGGCCCTGGCCGGCGCGGGCTCCTCGATGAGCTCCAGCGGGAGCTCGTCGGTCTTGGCGAACTCGATACGGTCGTCGTCAGCCGCCGCGGCCTTCGCGGACTTGCGGGCCGGCCGGCCCTCGTCCTCCTCGCCCGCGCGCTTCGCGGCGACCTTCTGGTTGTGCCGCTGGTAGATCGCACTGCGCTCGGCCATGTCGACCAGCCACGGCGCGGCCAGGAAGATCGAGGAGTACGCGCCCACGGCCATGCCGATGAACAGGACGAGCGCGAGGTCCTTCAGGGTGCCGACGCCGAGCAGGCCCACGCCCACGAACAGCAGCGCCGCGACCGGCAGGACGCCGATGATCGAGGTGTTGATCGAGCGCATCAGCGTCTGGTTGATGGCGTCGTTGACGCCCTCGGCGAAGGTCTGGTTGCGCGACTTGAGCAGCTGCGCGGTGTTCTCCTGGACCTTGTCGAAGACCACGACCGTGTCGTAGAGCGAGTAGCCCAGGATGGTCAGCATGCCGACGATGGTCGAGGGCGTGATCTCGAAGCCGACCAGCGCGTAGAAGCCCGCGGTCAGCACCATGTCGTGCAGAAGCGCCGCGATGGCGGCCAGGGCCATGCGCCGCTCGAACCGGATCCAGATGAAGATCGCAACCAGGATCAGGAAGACCACCAGCGCGATGAGGGCCTGCTCCGAGACGGCGGCGCCCCAGGTCGCCGACACCTCGGAGACCGAGATCGCGTCGGTGCCGACGCCGGTCTCGTCCGCGATGGCGGTGCGGACGGCCTCGACCTGGTCGGACTCGAGCTCCCCGACGCGGACGACGTAGGACCGGCCGTCGCCGGTGCCCGCGACCTGGCCGGAGGCCACTTCGGCCCCGGCGCCCTCGACCGCGCCCTCGACGTCCTCGAGCGTCGCCGAGGTGTCGGCGACGGGCACGTTGTACTGGACGCCGCCGGCGAAGTCGATGCCCAGGACGAAGCCCTTGGTGAACATGACGACCGCGAGCGCGGCGATGACCACCGCGGAGGCGATGTAGAACTTCTTGCGGTGCCTGACGAACTGGAAGTCCGTCTCGCCGCGGTACAGCTGGCTGAAGACGTTGGGGCGCTTCTGGCCCTGTTCGGTCTGCTTGGTGCTCATCGGATCTCCTTAAGCCTTCGCGGCCGCATCGCCGGTGGCCGGGGTCGCTTTGGAGTGAAGCCCCGAGAGGTGGACGTTGTTGAGGACCCTGCCCCGGGCCATCCATTCGGCGATCGGGTGGGTGAACACGAACACCACCAGGAGGTCGACGATGGTGGACAGGCCGAGCGTGAAGGCGAAGCCCCGGACCGGGCCGATGGCCAGGATGTACAGGACCACGGCGGAGATGATCGAGACGGCGCTGGCCGACAGGACCGTCCGGCGCGCCCGGACCCAGGCCCGCGGCACGGCCGACCGGGCCGACCGGCCCCCCGCCATCTCCTCCTTGATGCGTTCGAAGTAGACCACGAACGAGTCGGCGGTGATGCCGACGGCGACCACGAAGCCCGCGATGCCCGCGAGGGTCATGGTGAGGCCCATCTGGGAGCCCAGGAGCGCCACCGTCGGGTACAGGATCGCGGCCGCGACGATGAGGCTGCCGAGGACCACGAAGCCGATGATGCGGTAGTAGACGAAGCAGTAGACGATCACCAGGGCGATGCCGATGGCCATCGCGAAGATGCCCGCCTCGAGCTGGTCGACGCCGAGCGTCGCGGTGACCTCGTTGACCGTCTCGACCACGAACGTGGTCGGCAGCGAGCCGAAGTTGAGCTGGTCGGCCAGCTGGTTGGCCTCGGCGGCGGTGAACTCGCCGGAGATCTGCGTCGAGTTGGAGGAGACCTCCTGGATCGTGGGGGCGCTGACGACCTCGTTGTCGAGGACGATCGCGACCTGGGAGCCCAGGCCCTCGTTGGTGAGGGCGCTCCACTTGTCGGCGCCTTCGGAGGAGAACTGGACGTTGACCACGAACTGGTTGAGGTTGGCCTGGTCGGTGCCGACGTCCGCGGTGGTCACGTCCGAGCCGAGCACGGTGGCCGGCTGGAGCAGGTACTTGTACGAGAACGTCAGCGACGGGTCGTCGGCGGTGGCGGGCTCGGGGGCCGAGCACGCGGTCACCTCGACGTCGGGCTGCTGGACGGCGCCGGGCGGGCGGTTGTCGAGCTGCTCGCAGGTGATCTGCGGGACGAAGAACTGGACGTTCGCCGGGAGGAGGGAGACCTCTTCGGGGGTGAGCTCGCCGAACGGCTCGAGCAGGGCCATGGTGGCCTCGTCGGCGGGGGCGGCGGTGAGCGCCTGCGCGGCGGCGGCCGCCTCATCGCCGACCTTCGCCCAGACGTCGTCGATCGTGACGTCGGCGTCGTCGGTGGTCTCGGCCTGGCCCGAACCGGAGGTGTCCTCGGAGGTCGCCTCGCCGGTGGGGGTCTCGCCGTCCTCGGCGCTGGGCGTCTCGCCGGCGTCCTCGGAGGCGGCCTCCTCGGTCGGCGTCTCGGCGGCCTCGTCGGTGGGCTCCTCGGACGGGCTCTCCTCGGCGAGGGCCTCCTCGAGCGCGGAGTAGTCCTCGACCGCGTTGGTGACGAGCCGGAACCGCAGTTCGGCGGGGGCGCCGACGTCACGCAGCGCCTGCTCGTCGACCTCGTCGCCGGCCACGTTGACCACGATGTTCTCGGTGCCCTCGACGTACACCTCGGGCTCGGCGACACCGGTCGAGTTGACGCGGCCCTCGATGATCTGGCGGGCCTGCTCCATGGTCTCGGCCGTGGGGGGGTCGTCCGTGCCCTGCTGGTAGGCCGTGAGCGTCATCGACAGCCCGCCCTGCAGGTCGAGACCGAGCTTCGGCGTCGGGAACTTCCATCCCGCACCCGCCAGCGCGGCCGCCCACAGGATCCCGACCACCAACAGGAGGGCCACGAAGTAGGGGGCGACCGGCAGTCGCTTGCGCTGGATCTTCTTCCGTGGGCGGTCAGCGCCCGTTACTGAAGCCAATGGTCGGTCTCTTCCTCAGAACTCGGATAGGGGTGGGCGCGATGAGGCCCACGCCAGACGGTAGCGGGCGCCGGCCGTCGCGCTCGCGTGTGAGCGCTCCGACCGGAGGGAGTGGGCTCGCACACATACCCTCGGCGGGGCTCATTCTAGGACGGGTGCCTCAAAGGCGGAGAAGGGCCTAGTACTCCTTGCGGTCGGGCTTCCCCGCGTGCTTGTCCTTGCCGTCGCCGTTCTCCTCGGTACCGGCCTCGGGGGCCGCGTCGCGGAGCTTGTCGAGGTCCTCGTCGCTGAGGGTGGCCTCCTCCTCGGAGACGGACTCCTCGGCGGTCTCGGACTCGGCCGGGGTGACGACCTTGGCGATGGCCTGGCGGGCGAAGACGAGGAAGGTGTCGTCGCTGGCCTCGAGGGTGACGGACTCCTCGTCGGAGTCGACGACGGTGCCGTAGAGGCCGCCGATGGTCATGACGCGGGCACCCGGCGCGACCGTGTTCTGCATGTCCTGCTGCTCACGCTGCCGCTTCTTCTGCGGGCGGATCATCACGAAGTACATGAGGGCGATGAAGCCGACGATCATGACGAGGAACATGATGTTCGATCCGCCGGCGCTTTCCTGTGCCAGGACGTCTGCGGTTGCAAGCACGATGGTGCCTTTCGTAGTGGTTGGTCACTGTCTCGATGGGTGACGTGGGCGGAGTCTATCCCGCGTACGGTGACGTTCCGTCCTCGCCTGGTAGGCCAACCCTACGCGTCGCCGGAACCGAACAGCCCTTCGGCGGCCGGGGGGTTCAGGCCGAGGTGGCGCCAGGCCGCCGCGGTGGCGACGCGCCCGCGGGGGGTGCGCGCCAGGAGCCCGGCGCGCACCAGGAACGGCTCGCAGACCTCCTCGACGGTGTCGGACTGCTCCCCCACCGCGACCGCGAGGGTCGACAGGCCGACCGGCCCGCCGTTGAAGGTGCCGGTGAGCGCCCGCAGGACGGCCCGGTCGAGCCGGTCCAGGCCCAGGTCGTCGACGTCGTAGAGGGCGAGCGCCTCGGCGGCGACGGCCGCGGTGATCACCCCGTCGGCCCGCACCTGCGCGAAGTCGCGGACGCGGCGCAGGAGCCGGTTGGCGATCCGGGGCGTCCCGCGCGAGCGCCCGGCGATCTCGGCGGCCCCCGCCGGGGCGATGGCCACGTCGAGGATGCCCGCCGAGCGGGTGACGATCGCCTCCAGCTCGGCGGCGTCGTAGAACTCGAGCTGGCCCAGGAACCCGAAGCGGTCCCGCAGCGGCCCGGTGAGGAGCCCGGCGCGGGTGGTGGCGCCGACGAGCGTGAACGGCTCGAGCTCGAGCGGGATCGCGGTGGCGCCGGGGCCCTTGCCGACGATGACGTCGACGCGGAAGTCCTCCATCGCGGTGTAGAGGAGCTCCTCGGCGGGCCGGGCGATGCGGTGGATCTCGTCGATGAACAGGACCTCGTTCGGGCCGAGGCTCGTGAGGATCGCGGCGAGGTCCCCCGAGCGCTCGATGGCCGGCCCGGAGGTCTGGCGCAGGCCCACGCCGAGCTCGGCGGCGACGATCATGGCCAGGGTGGTCTTGCCGAGGCCGGGCGGGCCCGACAGGAGCAGGTGGTCGGGCGAGGCCCCGCGCCGCCGCGCGCCCTCCAGCAGGAGGCTGATCTGCTCGCGGACGCGGGTCTGGCCGATGACGTCGTCGAGCTTGCCGGGGCGGATGCCCTCCTCGACGAGGCGGTCGAGCTCGGTGGCCTCGGCGGCGGTGAGGGCCGCGTCCCACTCCGCGGGGCTCACGCCGGTCTCGGTGCTGAAGTCTTCTTCTTCCATCGCCCTGTCTATCGCTTTCCGAGGAGTCGGATGGCCTGCTTGAGGAGCGTGGGCACGTCGGTGCCGTCGGCGCCCTCGGCGTCGAGCTTCGCGATGGCGGTCTCGGCCTCCTTCGCGCTCCAGCCGAGCGCCTGGAGCCCCTGGCCGACCTGGACCCGCCACCCGCCGGGGCGGCCCCCGGCCTGCTTGGGGGCGGCGCCGAGGTCGACGGGGCCGATCTTGTCCGCGAGGTCGAGGACGATGCGCTCGGCGCTCTTCTTCCCGACGCCGGGGATGCGCGAGAGCGTGCTGGTGTCACCGGTGGCGATGGCGCGGCGGATGACGTCGGGCCGCAGCGCCTCGATGGCGTCGCGGGCGATCCGCGGACCGATCTTCTGGGCGTTCTGGAGCAGCTCGAACAGGTCGCGCTCGTCGGCGGTGTTGAACCCGTGCAAGGTGATCGAGTCCTCGCGGACGATCGTCGAGATCGCCAGGACGGCCTGGGAGCCGACCTTGAGGTTGGCGAGGGTGTGGGCCCCGGCGTGGACGGCGTAGCCGACGCCGTTGACGTCCACCACGGCGTAGGCCTCGCCGACTGCGGCGACGGTGCCGGTGAGCTGGGCGATCATCGGTTGCTCCCCTTGCGGATCCGGGGCGCGGACGCGCCTGCGGTGCGGGCCTGCGCCTCGGCGATGCGGGCCTTGACGCCGCCGCGCCACAGGTGGCAGATCGCGATGGCGAGCGCGTCGGCCGCGTCGGCGGGCCTGGGCGCCTCCTGGAGGCGGAGGATGCGGGTGACCATGGCGGTCACCTGCCGTTTGTCGGCGGTCCCGTTGCCGCACACCGCGTTCTTCACCTCGGAGGGGGTGTAGGTCTCGGTCGGCAGGCCGCGGCGGGCCCCGGCGAGCAGGGCCACTCCCGAGGCCTGGGCGGTGCCGATGACACTGGCCACGTTGTGCTGCGAGAAGACCCGCTCGACCGCGACGGCCTCCGGCTCGTGCGCCTCGAGGAGCGCCCGCAGGCCGTCGTCGAGGGCCAGGAGCCGGTCGGCAAGGGGCGCTTCGGGATCGGTGCGGACCACCTCGACGGCGACCATGGTCCCCGGGGCTCCGGGACGGCCGTCGACGACCCCGACCCCGCATCGGGTCAGGCCCGGGTCGATCCCCATGACGCGCACGCGCTCCTCCTGTCGCTCGATTCGCGCCAGCTTATCCGGCCCCACCGACGAACGCCCCGCAAGCACGTCGGCGGGTGCGCCCGACCGGATCGGCAAGCGTCGGAAATCGGACTGGTGGCCTAGCCCATAAACCACTTGCCGGTCGGCTAGCCACATGATTTCGTTGTAGTCGGCCGGTCGCACCGCACTCGCCCCCCATCGGCGCAACGAGGCGAACGACGGGCACGGCCTGCCTTCCTCCGCTCCGCGATCCACTGGTTGGAACAACTGTGTCTGCTGCTGCCTTCATACCGCCCGTCGCCGCCGACGGCCACTCCCGTCGCTTCATCGCCACGATGGTGTTCGTCCTCGGCGCGCTCTCCGCGACCGCGCCGATCGCCATCGACCTCTATCTTCCCGCGTTCCCCGCCATGGCCGACGCCCTCGGCACCCCCGAGAGCCGCATCCAGCTCACCCTCACGTCGATGATGATCGGCATGGGGCTCGGGCAGGCGGTCATCGGCCCGCTCTCCGACCGCATCGGCCGCCGCAAGCCGCTCATCGTCGGCATGATCGTCTTCACCGCCACCTCGCTGGTGTGCACGATCGCGACGAGCGCCGACCTGCTCATCGCCATGCGCTTCGTGCAGGGCCTCAGCGGCGCCGCCGGGGTCGTGGTGGCCCGCGCGGTCATCCGCGACCACTTCGAGGGCGACGACATGACCCGCTTCACCTCGAAGATGATGTTCGTGACGATGCTGGCGCCCATGCTCGGCCCGATCGTCGGCGCGCAGCTCATCAGGTTCGGTCCGTGGCAGACCGTTTTCGTGTTCATGGCGGCCCTGTCGGTGCTGACCACGTTCCTGGTGTGGAGGTTCCTGCCCGAGAGCCTGCCCGAGACCGAGCGCCGCGCGATGGGCGGGCGCGAGTTCGCCGCCTCGCTCGGCGTCCTGGTGCGCGACGCGCGGTTCATCGCGCCGACGATCGTCGTGATCATGAACTTCTCGATGCTGTTCACGTACGTCTCGACGTTCAGCTTCATCTCGCAGCAGGAGCTGGGGGCGAGCGCGGGCGTCTACTCGCTGGTGTTCGCCGTGGGCACGCTGGCGCTGCTGGCGGGGAACCAGGCGAACATGATCGCCATCAACCGGAGCCGCCCGGAGCAGCGCATGATCGTCGGCATGGTGATCTCGCTGGCCGGCGTCGGGTGGATCGGCGGGGTGCAGCTCGCGGGCTTCGCGGGCCTGTGGACCGTGACGGGCGGGATCGTGCTGATGATGCTGGGCTGCGGCATCGTTTTCCCGAACGCGGGCGCCGCGGCGATGTCGTCGCAGTCGCCGCAGGTCGCGGGGACCGCTTCGGCGTTCATGGGCTCGACCCAGATGGCCGCGGGCGGCATCATGCCCGCGCTGGCGACGATCGGCGGCGTGACGCTGGCGAACATGACCCTCGGCGTCGCGGCCTACGGTCTGGTGACGGCCGCGGCGGTCGCCTGGACGATCCGGGTGTACCGCAAGGAGCCGGTGCTCGCCGCGTGACCGCCTATGCGAAAGGGGCCCGGAGCGCAAAGCGCTCCGGGCCCCTTCGCGTTCGTCCTACTCCTCGTCGAGCTTCGCGAGGACCTCGTCCGAGATGTCGGCGTTCGTATACACGTTCTGGACCTCGTCGGAGTCCTCGAGCGCGTCCACGATCCTCAGCACCTTCCGGGCGCCCTCCACATCGAGCTCCATGGTCGTGGAGGCCTGGAAGCCCGCCTCGGCCGAGTCGTAGTCGATCCCGGCGTCCTGGAGCGCGGTGCGGACCGCGACCAGGTCGGTCGGCTCGCACAGGACCTCGAAGCCGCCCTCGCCGAGGTCGTTGACCTCCTCGGCGCCCGCGTCGAGGACCGCCATGAGGATGTCGTCCTCGGTCAGGCCCTCGGTCGGCGAGACGATGATCGTGCCCTTGCGGGAGAACATGTAGCCGACGCTCCCGGCCTCGCCGAGCGAGCCGCCGTTGCGCGTCAGCGCCACGCGGACCTCGGCCGCGGCGCGGTTGCGGTTGTCGGTCAGGCACTCGATGAGCACCGCGACGCCGCCGGGCGCGTACCCCTCGTACATGAGCGTCTCGTAGTCGACGCCGCCGCCGTCGAGGCCGCCGCCGCGCTTGACCGCGCGGTCGATGTTGTCGTTGGGGACCGAGCTCTTCTTGGCCTTCTGGATCGCGTCGAAGAGCGTCGGGTTGCCCGCGGGGTCGGGACCACCAGTGCGCGCCGCGACCTCGATGTTCTTGATCAGCTTCGCGAAGATCTTGCCCCGCTTGGCGTCGATCGCGGCCTTCTTGTGCTTGGTCGTCGCCCACTTGGAGTGGCCACTCATTACGGCGTCCCTCGTTCCTCTTACTCGACCGGTCCGGCGTCCGCGCTGCGGACCATATCCACGAAGTACTGGTGCACCCGCGCGTCGGGGGTCACCTCCGGGTGGAAGGAGGTGGCAAGGCAGGCGCCCGCACGTACGGCGACGATCCTACCGCCCGGCGCATCGGCAGCCCCGCCACCGCTGTCGACGCGCCCCAGCACCGCGACGTCGTCGCCGACCCGCTCGACCCACGGGGCCCGGATGAACACCGCCCGGAACGGCCCGCCCGCGACGCCGTCGAGTGCGATCTCGGTCTCGAACGAGTCGATCTGGCGTCCGAAGGCGTTGCGGCGCACCGTCATGGGCAGGGCCCCGAAGGAGCGCTGGTCGGGCCGCCCGTCGAGGACCTCGTCGGCGAGCATGATCATGCCCGCGCACGAGCCGAACGCGGGCATGCCCTCGTCGAGGCGCTTCTGGATCGGGTCGAACAGGTCGAACACGTCGAGCAGGCGGCTCATCGCGGTCGACTCCCCGCCGGGGATCACCAGGCCCTCCACGTCGTCCAGCTCCGAGGCGCGCCGCACCGGCACCGCCCGGGCGCCGGCGGCCTCGAGCGCGCGCATGTGGTCGACCACGTCGCCTTGCAGGGCGAGCACGCCGATCTGGGGCACGGGCATCAGAGAACTCCAAAGAATCTCAGGGGAACGGGCGCGTCAAGCGTAAATCCGGTTTCCGCGTCCGGCTACCTGCGCGATCGGCGCTGTGACCGAAACCGGCCTGAAATCGGCGGGCCGGTGACGATCCGTTAAAGTCGGCGATCGAACGTGACGCACCCCTTCATGCCCGGGAGAACGAACACATGGCCAAGAACTCGAAGCGCAACCCGATGCCCCGCTCCGTCCGGGCCGGACGCAACACCATGTGGCTCGAAGCAGTGCTCGCCCTGCTCACGGGCGGTCTCATCGTGCTCCTGCACCACACCGCGCGCGAGTTCGTGCCGCCGGCGGCCGAGCACGACGTCTACCGGGGCGCGGTCGGCCTCGGCGCGCTGGCGCTGTTCCTGATCCTGGCGACGCTGCTCCTGCGCTTCCAGTGGCGCGTCCTGTGGCTGCTGGTCCTGGCCGTCCAGGTCGCCGCGCTGGCGGGCCTGGGCTGGCTGCTGTTCACCAGCGGGCTGTACTGGGCGCTGTGCATCGGCCTCGCGATCGTGCCGATTACGATCATCGGAACGCTGACCGAGCGCTTCGCGCGCCGCTGGTTCAACCACTAGGGCCGCGAACCACCGCTCCCTCGGTCCGAAAGACAACTGAGAGGCTGACGCTGATGCTCCCGCAACCGAACTTCGGACGCGACCGAGAGCCCGCCAAGGGCGCTCCCGAGTCGGAGGAGGACGCGGACCCCCACGCGAAGCCCCGCAAGCTCCTGCGGCTCCAGATCGCGATGTGGGTGCAGGTCGTCTCCGCCGTCGTCGCCGGGAACATCCTCGCCTTCTACACGATCTCCCTGCGCTCGGCCACCGTCGGGGACCTCACCGAGATCTACGAGCAGGCGCCGAACCCGGTCGACGACCCCGCCGGGCTGGCCCAGGAGGCGTACGAGCTGTACCAGGGCCAGAGCTTCCTGGTCTCGAACTTCGTCGTCGCGGGGATCGCGGTCCTCGCGGCGATCGTGGCCGCCATGTGCGCGATCCGCTTCAAGTCCCGCCTGAAGTCGGTGCGCTGGTGGGCCGTCGGCGCCACCGGGGTCCTGTTCATCATGGGCATGTTCATGTCCACGGTGTTCCTGCTGTACGTGGCGCCGTGGGTCTTCGCCTCGGTGCTGGCCCTGTGGTGGCTGTTCTCCAGCGACGTGCGCTGGTGGATGAGCGAGACCCAGGCGAAGACCGCGAAGACCGCGAAGGACGAGGGGACCGCCGAGGAGCCCGAGGACGCCTAGTCCCCGGTCCCCCCGCTTTCGCCGGCGCCCCCGTGCTTGCCGATGTAGTCGATGAAGGCCGCCCGAGCGAGCGGTTCGGCGGCGCCCCAGTCCCCCTTGGTGGCCTCGCGCCACATCCCCAGCAGGTCGTCGATGGCCACGCCGATCTCCGCCACGTCGGGGTCGAGGTCCTCCGATTCGAGCGCGGTCGGGGTGTGCCGGAAGAGGTCGACGAAGAACCGCCAGTCGCGGCGCTCGCGCGCGAGGTCGAAGGCGCGGTGCTGGAGCTCGGGGGTGGAGTACTGGTCGAGGTCGCTTACGTTCATGAGTCCTAGACTAGATCGGTTGTGGTGTGTCGAAGGCCGATTGGCGGCCTGCCGCTCCTTAGGATCGGCCCATGAAACTGTTCTCCGCAGGCGCCGCGATCGCGGCCGCCGCCGCGCTCGTCGCGCTCGGTTCCGGTCCCGCCCAAGCCGAACAGGCTCCGGCCGAACCCGAGAACACCGGACTGGTGTTCCTGTCGGTCGAGCGCGGGGGCGACCGGGGCGACGCCATGGTGCTCCCGTGCCCCGAGGGGACCGGCCACGCGCAGGGCCTCGCGGCCTGCGCGCAGCTGGCGGCGGCGGACGGCGACTTCAGGGCCCTGCCCGAGGTCGACGGCGTGTGCACCAAGGAGTACGCGCCGGTCGTGTTCCAGGCCGCCGGGATCTGGGAGGGCGAGTTCGTGCTCTACAAGCAGGAGTTCGCGAACTACTGCACCGGTCTGCACGCCACCGGCGGCGCGGTCTTCGACCTCGGCTGAGGCGGTGCGGCAGGGCCCGGGCGGTGTCCGCCCGGGCCCTGCCGTCGTTCTCGGCCTACCAGCCGCGCTTGGCGAGCTTCTGCTCGTCGGCGAGCGTGTCGACGTTGATGCCGACCATGGCCTCGCCCAGGCCTCGGGAGACCTCGGCGATGATCTTCGGGTCGTCGTGGAAGGCGGTGGCCTTGACGATGGCGGCGGCGCGCTTGGCCGGGTCGCCGGACTTGAAGATGCCCGAGCCGACGAAGACGCCCTCGGCGCCGAGCTGCATCATCATGGCCGCGTCGGCCGGGGTGGCGATGCCGCCGGCGGTGAACAGCACCACCGGGAGCTTCCCGAGCCGGGCGACCTCGGCGACCAGCTCGTAGGGGGCGCGCAGCTCCTTCGCGGCGGCGTACAGCTCGGTCGAGTCGAGGGTGGTGAGGCGGCCGATGTCCTGGCGGATCTGGCGCATGTGGCGGGTGGCCTCGACGACGTTCCCGGTGCCGGCCTCGCCCTTGGAGCGGATCATCGCCGCGCCCTCGCCGATGCGGCGCAGGGCCTCGCCGAGGTTGGTCGCGCCGCACACGAACGGCACGTTGTACTGCCACTTGTCGATGTGGTTGGCCTCGTCGGCGGGGGTCAGGACCTCGGACTCGTCCACGTAGTCGACGCCGAGGGACTCCAGGACCCGGGCCTCGGTGAAGTGGCCGATGCGGGCCTTGGCCATGACCGGGATCGAGACGGCCTCGATGATCCCGTCGATCATGTCGGGGTCGGACATGCGCGAGACGCCGCCCTCGGCGCGGATGTCGGCGGGGACGCGCTCGAGCGCCATGACCGCCACGGCCCCGGCGTCCTCGGCGATCTTGGCCTGCTCGGGGGTGACGACGTCCATGATGACGCCGCCTTTCAGCATGTCGGCCATGCCGCGCTTGACGCGGGCGGTCCCGACCTCGGCCTCGGTCTTGTGGGTCTCTGACACGGTCACCGGCTCCATCTGAGGTAGTACGTCGCGGTCTGGGCTGACCTGCGCACCGGGGCGGTCCCTGTGGGGGCCGCCCGCGGCTCGCACGCTTCGCCTTGAGAGGTGATCTGACCTGGCCGATTCTACGCCGCGACCGGCCTCACAGCCTTCTCGATACAGGCCGGTCACACCGGCCCGAACTCGCTGCTGGGGTCGTCGATGTCCCAGTAGGCGGGGCGCGGGAGGCGGTGGTGGAGCCGCAGGAGGACCGCCGCCGGGAGGGAGCGGGAGGCGACGGCGTCGCGGACGAAGTCGGTGTGGATCTGGCGGGCCAGCGCGACGCGCCGGTTGGCGGCGTCGAGGTCGTCGGACCACAGGGGGTTCTCGGCGAGTTCGCGCAGGGCGCGGGTGAGGTCGTTCTCGGCGTACTCGCGCAGCTCGCGCTGGCGCTGGGTGCCGGCGGGGACGGCGACGACGGAGAGGGCGAGGGCGACGACCTCCTCGAAGCCGGGGTTGCCGACGAACTTGAGGACGGTCTCGGCGCGGTCGTCGAGCTTGGCCAGGAGCGCGGCCTCGGCGGCGCGGGCGCGGCGGTGCAGGCGCTCGACGCGGGTGACCGTCCACGTCGCGTACGCGCCGACGACGGCCACGATCGTCACGAGCACGGCCAACCACCACATCGGGATCATCGTACGGGCATACGGCAACGGGCGGGTGTCCGGCCGAGGCCGGCGCGAGGGCCCGTCACGGTCGGGGGCCCGCTCAGCGGCGGCGTTCGGTGCCGGCCTCGATGGCGGCCCGGTAGACCTCCAGGAGTCGGGCGGCGACCTCGGGCCAGTCGTAGCGCTTGACCCATTCGTTGGCGCGGTCGACGTAGGCGGTGCGCAGCGCGGGGTCGTCGAGGAGGCGCCCGGCTTTGTCGGCGAGGTCGGCGGCGTCGCCGACGGCGAAGAGCCCGCCCGCGGCGCCGTCGTCGAGGACGGAGCGGAAGGCCTCGATGTCGGAGGCGAGGACGCAGGTCCCGGCGGCCATGGCCTCGGTGAGGATCATGCCGAAGGACTCGCCGCCGGTGTTGGGGGCGACGTAGAGGTCGACCCCGGCGAGCATGGAGGCCTTCTCCTCGTCGGGGACGGCGCCGAGGAAGCGGACGCGGGAGGCGGTGTCGGGGTCGAGTCCGGCGACGGCGGCCTCGGGGTCGCCGCGACCGACGACGAGCAGGTGGAGGTCGGGGCGGTCGGCGGCGAGGCGCGCGAAGGCCTCGCGGAGGATCGGGAAGCCCTTGCGGGGCTCGGTGTAGCGGCCCATGAAGCCGATGGTGGGGCCGTCGGGCTTGCCCGCGAGGGGGGCGGCCTTGCGGTAGAAGGCGACGGGCACGCCGTTGGGGATCTCCACGGCGCCGCCGCCGAGGTGCTCGACCTGGACCTTGCGGGCGTAGGGGCTGACGGCGATGCGGGCCGAGAGGTTCTCGAGGACGAGCTGGGCCATATGCTTGCCGGCGGCGAGCATCCGGGAGCGGGTCATGGCGGTGTGGAAGGTGGCGACGACCGGGCAGCGGGCGTTGAGGACCGCCAGGCAGGCCAGGCTCGGGGTGAGGGGCTCGTGGACGTGGATGACGTCGAAGTCGCCCTCGTTGCACCATTTGCGGACGCGCGCGGCCGAGCGGGGGCCGAAGGCGAGGCGGGCGATCGAGCCGTTGTAGGGCACGGCGACGGCCTTGCCGCCGGGGACGACGAAGTCGGGCAGTCCCTCGGTGCGGGTGGCGGGGGCCAGGACCGAGACGTCGTGGCCGGCGTCGATGAGGGTCTCGGCGAGGTCGCGGATGTGGAACTGGACGCCGCCGGGGACGTCGAAGGAGTACGGGCTGACGATCCCGATCCGCAGGTCCCCCATGTCAGGCCCGGTCCGGGGCCGGTGCGGGCTCGAAGTCGGCGGACCAGAAGCGCTGGAGCATGTGCCAGTCGGCGGGGTGGGCGCGGATGCCCTCCTCGAAGGCGTCGGCCATGCGCTGGGCGGTGGCCGCGACGCGTTCGCGCAGGGGGCCGGTGCCGGTGTCGACGGGCCCGGTGATGTGGCAGACGGCGCGGTCGGCCTCGTAGTGGATGTTCGCGGTGAACAGGTCGACGCGGTTGCGGATGGCCAGGAGGGCCGGGCCGGTCGGGAAGGTCGTGGTCTCGCCGAAGAACTTGACCTCGGTGCCGCTGCGGCCCAGGTCCCGGTCGGCGACGAGGGCGACCACGTGCCCGGCGCCGAGCGCTTCGCCGAGGGCCGCCTGAGGGTTGCGGTCGCCGCCGGAGGCGGGGATGATCCGCATCCCGAGGGACTCGCGGTACTCGAGGAAGCGCCGGTAGACCCCTTCGGGCTTGAGCCGCTCGGCGACGGTGGTGAGGGGGTCGCCGGCGACGGCGCCGACCCAGGCGCCGGCGAAGTCCCAGTTGCCGCTGTGCGGGAGGGCCACGATCGAGCCGAGGCCGCGCTCGGCGCGTTCGTGGACGGGCTCGTAGCCGTTCATCTCGAAGCGGCGCTCGAGCTTCGCGGTGCTCATGGACGGGAGCCGGAACGCCTCGATCCAGTAGCGGGCGTAGGAGCGCATGGCGTCGCGCACCAGCGCCTCGTCGGGATCGGTGCCGACGACGCGGGCGAGGTTCCTGCGCAGCTGGCGGACGGCCCGGCCGTTCTTGCGGGCGGCCCGGTCGGCGAAGGTCCGGCTCAGGGCGTACGCGGCCGGCTCGGGGAGGAGCCGCACGCCGCGCCAGGCGGCCAGGTAGGCCAGCTCGGTGAGGCGCTCACGCATCGACGCGCTCCTCGCGGGCGTCCAGCAGTTCGCGCGCCTGGACCAGGCGCTGGACCACGGTGATCGAGGCGAGGAGGGCGAGCAGGCCCATGCCGGCCTCCATCGCCCAGGGGACGCCGAGGACCTCGGCCAGGACCGCGACCCCGGCGAGGATGAGGCGCTCGGGGCGCTCGGCGATGCCCGCGGTGACCTGGACGCCCAGGCCTTCGGCGCGGGCCTTGACGTACGAGACCACCTGGCCGGCGATGAGGGCGAGCAGGGCCAGGGCGCAGCCGAGGAACCGCTCCTCGGTCAGCAGCCAGTAGCCGAGGCCCGCGAGCATCGCGCCGTCGGCGAGGCGGTCGCAGGTCGAGTCGAGCAGCGCGCCGAAGCGGCTGGTGGTGCCCTTGACGCGGGCGATGGCGCCGTCGAGCAGGTCGGTGAACACGGACAGGCCGACGACGATCAGCCCGGCGAGCAGGTGCCCCTGCGACAGCAGCAGCACCGAGGCGGCCACGACGATCGCGGTCCCTGCGACGGTGACGGCGTTGGCGGACACGCCGACGCGGATGAGGACCTTCGCGGCGGCGTCGGTGTAGCGGCGCAAACCGGCGCGGCCGGAGGTCCGGAGGAACTTCGCCATGGTCTCCTGTTTTCTCAGGCTGGCCCGGATGGGTGTTCGGGCGTACGGGTGCGGCGCCCGCCCCTCGGGCGCGGGGCCGGGGCGGGCACGGTCTTGACTCTAATAGTGCCCGGCCGGTCACACCCGCTCCCAGGCGGCCGCCAGTTGGTCGCGGGTGTCCGAGAGGTACTGGGGGAGGGTCTTGGTGCGGCCGATGATCGGCATGAAGTTCGCGTCGCCGCCCCAGCGGGGGACGATGTGCTGGTGGAGGTGGCCGGCGATGCCCGCCCCCGCGACCTGGCCCTGGTTCATGCCGATGTTGAACCCGTGCGCGCCCATCGAGGAGCGCAGGACCGTCATGGCCCGCTGCGTCAGGGCGCCCATCTCGGCGACCTCCTCGACGTCGAGGTCGGTGTAGTCGGGGACGTGGCGCAGCGGCACGACCATGAGGTGCCCGGAGTTGTACGGGTACTTGTTCATCACCACGTACATGTGGACGCCGCGGGCGACGACGTTCCCGTCCGCGTCCTCCAGCTTGGGGATCTCGCAGAACGGGCAGCCCTCGACGTCGGCGTCGTCGCCGGTCGGCTTCCCCTCGCCCTGGATGTAGGACATGCGGTGCGGGGTCCACAGCCGCTCGTACCCGTCGGGGACGCCGACGCCTTCGCGCTCTTCCACGGAACGATCCTAGGTCACGCCGGACGGCGACCGGAAACTCGACGAAATCCCTGGGGCACGTGTCAGCGGATAAACTCCGGACGTGACGTTGCCCCAGCTGTACCTCACGGTGCTCATCGGCTGCGTCACCGTGCTGGTCTCCATCGCCGCCATCCGGGCGACCCACCGGCTGGGGCTCCCCGCGCTCCTGGTGTTCCTCGGCATCGGGATGCTCCTGGGCGAGGGCGGCGTCGGCATCCCCTTCGAGGACTTCGAGCTCGCGCAGGTGCTGGGCACGTTCGCACTGGCGCTGATCCTCATCGAAGGGGGCCTGTCGACCCGGTGGCGGGCGATCTCCGCGCAGGTGGCGCCCGCCTCGATGCTCGCCACGGTCGGTGTCGGCGTCTCGGTGACGGTGACGGCGCTGGGGGCGCACCTCCTGCTCGGATTCGACTGGCAGGCGTCGCTGATCATCGGCGCGGTCGTGGCCTCGACCGATGCGGCGGCGGTGTTCTCGGAGCTGCGCGGCATCGGCCTGCCGAAGCGGCTCAGCGGGACCCTGGAGGCCGAGTCGGGCTTCAACGACGCGCCCGCGGTGATCCTGGTGCTCGCGTTCTCGGCGGTCGAGGGGATCCCCACCACGCTCGAGCTCGTCGGCGACCTGGCGTGGCAGCTGAGCGCGGGTTCGCTCATCGGCCTGGCGGTCGGGTTCGGCGGGGCGTGGGTGCTGCGGCACCTGGCGCTGCCGGTGTCGGGCCTCTACCCGCTGGCGGTGTTCAGCCTCGGCATGGCCGCGTTCGCGGCCGCGGGGATGCTGCACGCCTCGGGGTTCATCGCCGCCTACCTGGCGGCGCTGGTCCTGGGCAACTCCCGCCTGCCGCACCGGGCCGCGACGCAGTCGTTCGCGACGGGCCTGGGCTGGGTGGCGCAGCTGGGCATGTTCATCATGCTGGGGCTGCTGGCGTCGCCGGGGAACCTCCTGCACGCGCTGGTGCCGGCGCTGGTCGTCGGCGGGGTGCTCACGCTCGTGGCACGGCCGGTGTCGGTGTGGTTGAGCCTCATGCCGTTCCGTTTCTCGCGCAGGGAGAAGACGCTGCTGTCGTGGGCGGGGCTGCGCGGGGCGGTGCCCATCGTCCTGGCGACGATCCCGCAGGCGGAGCAGTTGCCGGGGGCGAAGACGTGGTGGGACCTGGTGTTCATCCTCGTCGTGGTGTTCACCCTGGTGCAGGGGCCGACGCTGCCGTGGGTGGCGAGGCGGCTGGGGCTGTCGCAGGAGGGGGTCGTGCAGGAGGTGGACATCGAGACCGCGCCGCTGGACGCGGTGGACGGGGAGGTCCTGACGGTCACGGTGCCGAAGCGGTCGGGGCTGGCGGGTCTGCGGATCTTCGAGCTGCGGCTGCCGGAGGAGAGCGCGATCGCGGGGGTGGTGCGGGAGGAGAAGATCTTCGTCCCGGCGAAGGCGGACCGGCTGCGCTCGGGCGACCAGCTCATCGTGGTGACGAACCCGAGGGCGCGGGAGGCGACGGAGCAGCGCCTGACGGCGCTCGCGAGGGCCGGAAGGCTCGCCCGCTGGCTCGGCGAGACCGGCAAGGACTGAATCGACCCGCCGGTGCTGCGGCGCTTCGTCCGCGGGGACGACACCGCGTCCCTGGGATGGAGTGGTCGCCTCGGGCTCGATCGGCTCGTGCCACCCGCGGCGGACCGGCTTCCTTCACGGTCGCGGACGGTGCGGGCGACCCCGAACGGCGGAAGGCCTGCGGCCTCCCCGAACCCGAACGGGTCCCGAACGCGTCGGGGGGCGGTCCGGCGAAGCCGGACCACCCCCCGAGGCCGATGGCTACTCCTCGGCCGCGGCCGAGGGGCCTTCGTTGACTCTCGAGGTGACGATCTCGACGACGTGGGCGACCGCCTCGTCCGCGGGGACGCCGTTGCGCTGGCTGCCGTCCCGGTAGCGGAAGGACACGGTGCCCGCGTTCTGGTCGTCGTCGCCCGCGATGACCATGAACGGGATCTTCTGGAGCTGGGCGTTGCGGACCTTCTTCTGCATCCGGTCGTCCGAGTGGTCGACCTCGGCGCGGATGCCCGCCTCGCGCAGCCTCCCGCAGAACGCCTCCAGGTAGTCGGCGTTCTCGTCGCGCACCGGGATGCCGACGGCCTGGACCGGCGCGAGCCAGGCCGGGAACGCGCCCGCGTAGTGCTCGGTCAGGACCCCGAAGAACCGCTCGATCGAGCCGAACAGCGCCCGGTGGATCATGACCGGCTGCTTGCGGGTGCCGTCGGCCGCCGAGTACTCCAGGTTGAAGCGCGCGGGCTGGTTGAAGTCGAGCTGGATGGTCGACATCTGCCAGGTCCGGCCGATCGCGTCCTTGGCCTGGACGGAGATCTTCGGCCCGTAGAAGGCCGCGCCGCCCGGGTCGGGGACGAGGTCGAGCCCCGAGGCCTCGGCGACCTGCCGCAGGGTCGCGGTCGCCTCCTCCCACTGGGCGTCGTCGCCGATGAACTTGTCGGAGTCGCCCTTGGTCGACAGCTCCAGGTAGAAGTCGCTCAGGCCGTAGTCGCTCAGCAGCTCGAGCACGAACTCCAGCAGGCTCCGGATCTCGTCGGGCGCCTGCTCCTGGGTGCAGTAGATGTGCGCGTCGTCCTGGGTCAGGCCGCGGACGCGGGTGAGGCCCTGGACCACGCCGGACTTCTCGTAGCGGTACACGGTCCCGAACTCCGACAGGCGCAGCGGCAGCTCCCGGTAGGAGCGCCCCCGCGAGCGGAAGATCAGGTTGTGCATCGGGCAGTTCATGGCCTTGAGGTAGTAGTCGGCGCCCTCGAGCTCCATGGGGGGGAACATGCCCTCGTTGTAGTGGGGCAGGTGCCCCGAGGTGAGGAACAGGTTCTCCTTGGTGATGTGCGGGGTGTTCACCAGCTCGTATCCGGCCTTGCGCTGGCGTTCGCGCAGGTAGGACTCCATCTCGTGGCGGATGATGCCGCCCTTGGGGTGGAACACCGGCAGGCCCGGGCCCAGCTCGTCGGGGAAGGAGAACAGGTCGAGCTGCTGGCCGAGCCTGCGGTGGTCGCGCTTCTCGGCCTCGGCGAGGCGCGCGAGGTGGTCCTTCTGCTCCTGGACGGTGGGCCACGCGGTGCCGTAGATGCGCTGGAGCTGCGGGTTCTTCTCCGAGCCCATCCAGTACGCGGCGGCCGAGCGCATGAGCTTGACGGCGCCGATGAGCTTGGTCGAGGGCAGGTGCGGACCCCGGCACAGGTCGGACCAGACCTTCTCGCCGGTGCGGTCGCGGTTGTCGTAGGCGGTGAGCTCGCCGCCGCCGACCTCCATGACCTCGTCGGCGTCGGTGCCCTCGCCCTTGGTCTCGATGAGCTCGAGCTTGTAGGGCTCGTTCGCGAGCTCGGCGCGGGCCTCGTCGAGGGACGCGAACCTGCGGCGGTGGAAGGTCTGCCCCTGCTTGATGATCTGGAGCATGCGCTTCTCGACGGCCTTGAGGTCGTCGGGGTTGAACGGCTCGGCGACGTCGAAGTCGTAGTAGAAGCCGTCGGTGATCGGCGGGCCGATGCCGAGCTTGGCCTCGTGGAGCTCCTGGACGGCCTGGGCCATGACGTGCGCGGCGGAGTGGCGCATGACGTTGAGGCCGTCCGGGCTGTTCAGCGGGACGGGCTCGACCTTGGCGTCGGCCTCGGGGGACCAGGACAGGTCGCGGAGCTGTCCTTCGGCGTCGCGGACCACGACGATCGCGTTCGGTCCGCTCACGGGGAGGCCGGCGGCGGCCACCGCGTCGGCACCGGTAGTGCCAGCCGTCACCCAGAGGGGTTCGACGACGCCTGGACTCTGATTCGGTGCTGCGGAAGCCACGGCTCTCCTCATTCGCGTGATCCGGCCGGAAGCCGGTGGTTGACGTTCGGGTCCATGCTAGTCGCCGTGCGGAGGGGGGGTCGAACGCGTTGAGTGCGGCGTGAGCCGCGTTGGGGAATCCTTCGGATTCGGGCTTGACCTTGGACCCGGGACCAAGGTTTACGGTCGTTCCATGACAGCGACGATCGGTTTCTGGACCGTCGGGAGGCTCGCCGGGGAAGTCGGCGTCTCCTCCGACGCCCTCCGCCACTGGGAGCGCGAGGGGATCTTCCCCGCTCCCGAGCGCAGCCCGGCCGGGTACCGCCGGTACGGGCCCGAGGCGCTCGACCGGGCGCGGTTCATCCGCGACTGCCAGCGGGCCGGGCTGCGGCTGGCCGACATCGGGGACCTGCTGGCGGTGCGGGACACGGGCGAATGCCCGTGCGAGCCGGCCGAGCAGCACCTGGAGCGGCGCATCGGCGAGGTGGGGGCCGAGATCGCGCGGCTCGAGGGGCTGCGGGACCAGCTGACGTCGATGCTCCGGGCGGTCGAGGCGGGGACCTGCGACCCGCCGCTGCCCCGGAACTGGTGTCCCCCTGATGGAACGGCGGGAGGTGAGTACGGATGAACACCGACGAGTGCTGCAACTGCTGCAACGACGACGCGTGCCGTTGCGGCGGCCAGGACTGCTGCCACGGCTGCTGCGAGAAGTGAGGCGCAGGCGCCCCGCCGCCGTCCCTACGGGGACGGCGGCGGGCGTGTCTCGGAGGGTCTTCGCAAATCGGGCACCGGGAGGCGCCCCCGGTTCAACAATGCCCGAGGGGTCCGACCATCCGGGACCGGCGGCCCGAGCCCGGCGAGCGGCCTGATCGCATCGACCGTGCACAGTACGCCGTACAAGGCATGACGTACTGCGTACGAGGATTTTTCCGCCGTTTCACCGTGCGCCATTCGGTCGTACGCAGTACGACGTACTGCGTACGAGATGACCTGGGCTATTTGGCGGTGAGGACGATCTTGCCGAAGTTGCCGCCCGCGGCCATGCGCTTGTGGGCCTCGGCCGCCTCCTGGAGCGGGATCCGGGTGGTGACGACCGGTTCGATCTCCCCCGCGTCGAGCGCGGGCCAGACGTGCTCGAAGACCTCTGCGAGGATCTGGCGGCGCTGCTCCAGCGGGCGGGCCCGCAGGGTGGTGCCGGTGATCGTGGCGCGCTTGGCGAGCAGGCCGCCGAGGTGGATCTGGGCGGCGTTGCCTTGCTGGAGGCCGATGATCGCGAGGCGGCCGTCCTGGGCGAGGGCCTTGAGGTTGGGTTCGAAGTAGGCCGCGCCGATGACGTCGAGGATCGCGTCGGCGCCGCCCGCCTCCATGGCGAGCGCGGCGAAGTCCTCATTGCGGTAGTCGACGACGCGGTCGGTCCCGAGGGCCTGGAGCTTCTCGGCCCAGTCGCTCCGGGCGGTCGTCCAGGTCTCGGCGCCGGCGAGCTTGCGGGCGAACTGGACCGCGAAGGTGCCGATGCCGCCGGCGCCGCCGTGGACGAGGACGCGGCGCTTGCCGGCGGCGTTCTCGCGCAGCAGGTAGCCGATGTTGGAGTAGACGGTGGCGGCCGCTTCGGGGAGTCCGGCGGCGTCGACGAGGTCGACGTTCTCCGGTTTGGGCAGGACGAGTCCGGCGTCGACGGCGACGTACTGGGCGTAACCGCCGCCGGGCAGGAGGGCGCAGACCTCGGCGTTGAGGAGGGCCGCGTTGTCGTCGGAGCCGACGTTGACGATGGTGCCGGAGACTTCGAGGCCGGGCCAGGCGGGCGCCCCGGGCGGACTGGGGTAGTGGCCGGCGACTTGGAGGAGGTCGGCGCGGTTGACGCCGGCGGCGGCGACCTCGATGAGCACTTCATCGGGGCCGGTCGCGGGTTCGGGCACCTGGGCTGCGGTGAGGCTGCCGTCGGCGACGGTCATGGCAAGCATCCCCGAATATTAGGACTGCCGCTGGAGGCCATGGCGTCATACCCGCCGGTAAGTCGCGTATGCGCTTTATGGAATGAGCATTCTCCTTGTGCCGCAAGGATTTATGGATTCTCGCTGGAGTGCCCGGGGAAGAGGTGGGCGCCGGGGTCGATGGCGACCGCGGCGTTGTTGACGGCGGTCGCGGCCTCGCCGAAGCCGGTGGCGATGAGCTTGACCTTGCCGGGGTAGGCGGCGATGTCCCCGGCGGCGTAGACGCGCGGCAGGTTGGTGGCCATCGTGGGGTCCACGGCGATGGTGCGGCGGTCGAGCTCCAGGCCCCACTCCCCCAGCGGCCCGAGGTCGGCGGTGAAGCCGAGCGCGGCGACGACGGCGTCGGCCGGGAGCTCCCGCGGCCCCTCGTCCTTGACGTCGACGGCGACGCCGGTGACGCGCTCGGTGCCGTGGACGGCGGTGACCTGGGCGTTGACGACGATGTCGGTGCCGAGCGCCTTGACGCGGTCGACGGTCCCCCGGTGGGCGCGGAACTTGTCGCGGCGGTGGACGATCGTGGTGCTGCGGGCGACGCCGTGCAGGGCGAGGGCCCAGTCGAAGGCGGAGTCGCCGCCGCCGACGATGACGACGTCCTGGCCCGCGTGGGCGGCCAGCTCGGGGACGAAGTAGACGATGCCCGCGCCGTGGAAGTCCGCGGCGGCGGGCAGGGGCCGGGGCGCGAAGGAGCCGAGGCCGCCGGTGATGAGCACGGCCTGGGTCTCCAGGCGCAGGCCGCCGGAGAGCTCGAGGACCGGTTTCCCGTCGCGGTGCTCGAGGCGCTGCGCCTGGTGGCCGAGCAGGTACGCCGGTTCGAACGGGGCGGCCTGGCGCAGGAGGTTGTCGACCAGGTCGCGTCCCTTGATCGAGGGGAACCCGGCGACGTCGAAGATCTGCTTCTCGGGGTACATGGCGGTGATCTGGCCGCCCGCCTCGGGGAGGGTGTCGAGGACGGCGGTGGCGAGGCCGCGGAAGCCCGCGTAGTAGGCGGCGAACAGGCCGGTCGGGCCCGCGCCGATGATCGCGAGGTCCACTGTCGTCACTGGCAAGACGATCACCGGCTTTCGTAGGCGGCGCCGCGTCGGCTGCGGGCGATGGCTCACATCCTAGCGACCGGAGGCGCCCGGCGGGGAGGCCGCGAGCGGACCGCCGTCGCACGGGCGGGCGGACCCGGGGCTGCCACTAGACTGGGCGCACCCCGGACCGGAAGGCGGAGTTTTGAGCGACACGACGGGCAGGACCGCCCTGATCACCGGCATCAGCGGCCAGGACGGCTCGTACCTGGCCGAGCTGCTGCTGGCGAAGGGCTACCAGGTCCACGGGATCGTCCGGCACACCTCGTCGCTGATCGCGAACACCTCCCGGCTGGACATGATCTACCAGGACCCGCACGAGACGGAGCGGCGGCTGTTCCTGCACAAGGGGGACGTCACCGACGCGGGGCTGCTGGTCAACCTCATCCGGGACATCCGGCCCGACGAGATCTACAACCTCGCCGCCCAGAGCCACGTCAGGGTCAGCTTCGACCTGCCCGACTACACGGCGAACGTCACCGCGCTCGGGGCGATCCGGCTCCTGGAGGCGGTGCGCGCCAGCGGGATCGAGGCGCGGATCTACCAGGCGTCGACCTCGGAGATGTTCGGCACGGCCGCGCCGCCGCAGCACGAGTCCACGGCGTTCCACCCGCGCAGCCCGTACGGGGTCGCGAAGCTCTTCGCGCACTGGGCGACGGTGAACTACCGGGAGTCGTACGGGATGTTCGCCGCCAGCGGGATCGCCTTCAACCACGAGAGCCCCCGGCGCGGCGAGACCTTCGTGACCCGCAAGATCACGCGGGCCGCGGCCCGGATCGCGGCGGGGCTGGAGAAGAAGGTGTACCTGGGGAACCTGGACGCGGTGCGCGACTGGGGCTACGCGCCGGAGTACACCGAGGCCATGTGGCGGATGCTCCAGCACGACGAGCCGGTCGACTACGTGATCGCGACCGGCCGGGCCGCCACGGTGCGCGACTTCGCCGAGGCCGCCTTCGCGCACGCCGGGCTCGACTGGCGCGACCACGTCGAGCACGACGACCGCTACGAGCGCCCGGCCGAGGTCCCGGAGCTGGTGGGCGACCCCGCCAAGATCGAGCGGGAGATCGGCTGGAAGGCGCGCGTCCACTGGGACGAGCTCGCGCGGATCATGGTCGACGCCGATCGTAATGCGCTGCGCATCGGCCCGTAAGCGGCTTCGCGGGCCCGGACGCGCGTCGGACCCGCCGGATAGGTTTGAGTTCAGGGGTCCCCCGGCGGGGTTACGAATCGAACAGCGCGTTCCGGGCCTTCGCGGCGGCCGCCGCGGTTACCATCGCGGGCATGACTGATCTCAGCGCACCGGTCCGGCTCCATGACGGCGTGGTCATGCCGCGCATCGGCTACGGCACCTACAAGGTCGGCGACGACGAGGCCCAGGAGGCGGTCGAGACCGCCCTGGCGACCGGCTACCGGCTGGTCGACACCGCCGAGATGTACGGCAACGAGGTCGGCGTCGGGCGCGCGATCGCCGGCTCGGGCCTCCCGCGCGAGGAGGTCTTCCTCACCACGAAGCTCTGGAACGACCACCACGGCGCCGACGCGGCGCGCGCCGCGCTCGAGGCGTCCCTGGAGCGCCTGGGCACCGACTACCTCGACCTGTACCTCATCCACTGGCCCTCCCCCAAGCAGGGCCTGTACGCCGAGACCTTCCAGGCCCTGCTCAAGGCCAGGGACGAGGGCCTCATCCGCTCGGCCGGGGTCTCGAACTTCCTGCCCGAGCACCTGGAGCGCGTCCGCGAGGCCACCGGCGAGTGGCCCTCGGTGAACCAGGTCGAGCTCCACCCGTACTTCAACCAGCCCGAGCTGCGCGCCTGGCAGGCCGAGCGCGGCATCGCGACCGAGTCGTGGGGGCCGCTGGGCCAGCGCACGGGCTCGGTCCTGGAGGAGCCCGCAGTCACCGCCGCGGCCGAGGCGCACGGCAAGAGCCCCGGCCAGGTGGTCATCCGCTGGCACATGCAGAACGGCTGCATCGTGATCCCGAAGTCCTCCAGGGCGTCCCGGATCGCCGAGAACTTCGCCGTGTTCGACTTCGCGCTGTCCGAGGCGGAGATGGAGGCGATCGACGCGCTGGAGACCGGTCGGCGCCAGGGCATCGACCCGGGGAGCGACGAGCGCTGAAGGAGCGGGAGCCCGGGGCGGGCCCCCGCTTCACGTCGGGCCGACGCCTTCGGCGAGGCGCCGCAGTTCGGCGACGTGCCCGGCGAAGGCGCTCCTCCCCGCGGGGGTGAGGGCGGCCCAGGTTCGGGTCCGCCCTTCGAACGGGGACTTGCGGACCTTGACGTACCCCGCGTCCTCGAGGGTCTTCAACTGCTTGCTGAGGACCGAGTCGCTGACGCCGAGCGCGTCGCGCAGGGCGGCGAACTCGACCTCGCTCACGGCCGAGAGCATCGAGGAGATCCGCAACCGGTTGGGGGCGTGGATGATCTCGTCGAACTTCGACTCGGCGCTCATGACGCCCCGTGGGCCTCGGCTCGCGCGATCGCGTCGAGGCGCCGGCCCCACAAGGTCATGGTCACGGCGACGACGAGGCCGGTGACCGGGGCGGTCCACGTGATCTCCGCGCCCATGCTGACGGTCGCGCCGGCCACCAGGATCACGAGCAGCAGCGCGAAGAGGAGGCCGGCGCTGCGGCGGGTCTTGGGGCCGCCGTCCCAGAAACCGACCCACACGCGGGCCTTGCGGCGGTAGGCGGCTATCAGGGCGGCGAGGCCCGCGGCGTAGACCGCGATCACGCCGAGCAGCGCCTGGAAGGGGATGTCGGCGGTCGCGACGGTCACGAGTCCGCCGACGAGGACGCCGAGGAGCGGGTGGTACCACCAGGGGGCGACGAGGCGGTCGGCCATGTCCGAACGGGATTGGTCGACGGCGTCGAGGGCGGCGCGGGCGGCTTGCGGATCCAACTGACTTTCCATGACGGAAAGCCTAGCAGACGACTTTCCATGGCGTCAAGTCATGACTTGCTGTTTCGGAAAGTCCGTTCGCCGCGTCGTGCTGGGCAATCGCCTTCCGGCTGAGTAGGCTCGCGCCCATGAGCGAACTGAGCACCACCATCACCCTGACCGGCGGCGCCGAGATCCCCCGCTACGGGTACGGGACCTTCCGCATCGACGACGCCGAAGCGGCCGCCGCCGTCACCGCCGCCCTCGACACGGGGTACCGCCTGATCGACACCGCGGTCGGCTACCAGAACGAGGTCGGCGTCGGCCGGGCCATCAACGGCTCGGGCCTCAAGCGCGAGGAGCTCTTCCTGACCAGCAAGGTCTGGGACCACGGCTACGACGAGGTCCGCCGCAACCTCGAGGAGTCCCTGGAGCGCCTGGGCACCGACTACCTCGACCTGTACCTGCTGCACTGGCCGCGCCCCGAGGTCGACCGGTACGTCGAGTCCTGGCGGGCCCTGGTCGACGCCCGGTCCGAGGGCCTCATCCGCTCCGCGGGCGTCTCGAACTTCACCGTCGAGCACCTGACGCGGGTCCAGGCCGAGACCGGGACCGTGCCCGAGGTCAACCAGGTCGAGCTGCACCCGTACTTCAGCCAGCCCGAGCTGCGGGCCTACCACGACGAGCACGGCGTCGTCACCGAGTCGTGGGGGCCGCTGGGCCTGCGCGGCGAGGGGCTGTTCGAGGAGGCCGCGGTGCGGGCGGTCGCCGAGGCGCAGGGGCGCACCCCGGCGCAGGTGGTGCTCCGCTGGAACCTCCAGCGCGGCAACGTGGTCATCCCCAAGTCGGTGACGCCCGCGCGCATCCGCGAGAACTGGGAGGTGCTCGACTTCGCGCTGACCGACGACGAGCTCGCCGCCGTCGACGCCCTCGACACCGGCCGCCGCCAGGGCGGCGACCCTGCCGACGTCAACTGAGGACCGCGGAAGCGCCCGCCGACGCCGACGCGCCGGCGGGCGCTTTCGTCGCGTCGGCCGCGGTGAGCGCGTGCGGCGCGGCCGAGGGGCCTCGGCGGCGGGGCGGTCCGCCGCTCGGTCCGGCCGGACCGAGCCCGCGGGGCGGGGCCGTGATCGGCCGGACCAGAATGGACGCATGGACGAACCCCTGCTCGTGCTCGTGCACAGTCCCCTGACCGGCCCTCGGGCGTGGGAGCCGGCCGCGGCGGTGCTGCGGTCGCTCGGGCACCGGGTCGCGGTGCCGGACTTCACGGCCGCGCTGGAGGAGGGCGGCCCGCACCATGCGGCCGTCGCGGCCGCGGTCGCCGCGCAGTCCGCGGATGCCGCGGCGTCGGTCCTGGTCGCGCACAGCGGGGCCGGGGCCCTGCTCCCGGCGATCGCCGAGGCGGTGCCGAGGACGGTCGGAGCGGTGTTCGTCGACGCGCTGCTCCCCCATCCGGGCCGGTCCTGGATGGACACCGCGCCGACGGCGCTGCGCGAGCACCTCGCGTCGATCGCCGAGGGCGGACGGCTGCCGAAGTGGACCGACTGGTTCCCGCCCGACGTGATCGCCGGGCTCCTCCCCGACCAGGCCGAGCGCGAGCGGTTCACCGCGTCGGTGCCGCGCGTGCCGCTGTCGTATTTCGCGGAGACCGCCCCCGATCCCGAGGCCTGGCCGCCGCCGTGGTGCGCCTACGTGCGGCTCAGCGAGGCGTACGACAAGGAGGCGGCCGAGGCGGAGCGGTCGGGGTGGCCCGTCCACCGCGTCGACGGCGACCACCTCTCGCTCATGACGCGGCCGGAGGCGGTCGCCGCGGTCATCGCCGGGCTGCTGGAGCGGCACCGCTGAGGCCCGGCGCCGCCGGTGCGCCGGCAGGTGCGCTCGCGACTCCGGCGGGGTCCGACAGTGCATGGTGCCGCAAGTGGTCCCGCCTCAGAACTCGGCGGTCCACGTGAAGCTCGGCAGCTCCTCGGAGAACGCGACCGGGCCGGCCTCCACATGCTCGATGTCGCCGTACGGCGTGAAGTCGACGGTGATCGCGTCGGCGTCCTCGGGTACGGCGAACACGAGCGCGAGGTGGTCCCAGCCCCCTTCGAGCTCGGTCGCGGTCCAGGAGAGGGGCGCGTCCCGGTCGACGGTGACCGCGCTCTCGCGGTCGAGCTCCCAGGTGAACGCGTCGGATCGGGCGCACCAGCCGAATCTGAGCTCCAGGAAGACCGTGCCGGGCTCGGCCCAGCCCAGGTCCTCGCGCCAGACGAACCGGTGGGCCCACACGCTGTCCTGAGGGCATCTGACATGGCCCGAACCGCGGCTGTTGTAGACCTCGACCTTCCCCGTGTCGTAGCCGTCAATCTCGATCGTCCCGAGCAGCAGGTCGCTGTAGTACGCCCCGACCGGGTCGACCTGCTCCCCGGTGCGGAGGTCGAGCCCCTGGGCGCGTCCGGTGTCCTCCACCCACAAGACCGCGTCCTCGCCGACGGGGACGCTGAGGACGAGGTACCGGCCCGCCGCCGGCACCCCGGCGAGGTCGAAGCGCTCGCCTCCGGCCTGGATCCACGCGGTGGTCCGGTCGGCGTCGGTCCCGTGCTCGGACGTGTAGTCGGCCTGGCGCGCGACCTGCGCGATGAGGAACTCGGCGCCGTCCTCGACGGGCACCACGTGCTCGAGGCCGGGGTCGGAGGCCGCCAGGTCCCGCGGGATCGCGTCGTCCTGGAAGAGGCACCTGAGCGAGAGGGAGAAGTGGGGGCCGCGCAGGTCCGCGGCGGTGTCGAGCACATAGGCGTCTTCGCCGTCGTCGCACCAGGGGTCGGGCTCGACGTCGGTGAGCAGTTCGTACGGCGCGGTGCGGGCGAAGGAGTCCGCGTCGGCGCTCCCGGCGGCGCCGAGGGCGACGGCGGCGAGGAGCGGGAGCGCGGCGAAGGGGGCGGTGCGGGGCATGGGCGGTCCTCGAGGGGAGGGCGTGCGGGGCGGCGCCGGGCGGCGCCGCCCCGGAGGCGTGGGGGTGCGGCGGGCTAGAAGACCAGCGCGCGTTCGGTGGGTTCGGGGGTGTCGGCGAAGACGGAGTCGCCGCCGTCGAGGTTCTCGACGTTCCCTGCGGGGGTGAAGGTGAGCGTGGCCTCGGCGGCGCCGGTGACGAACTCGTAGGCCTCGGTCTCGTCGAGGAACGGCGGGGAGGAGCAGGCGGTCCCCGCGAGCGCGAGGGAGGCGAGGGGTTTGAAGGATTTTTGATGCAGTTGTGGCACATGGTGATCTTATGCGGCCACGTTCGGTGAGGACTCAGTAGACGGTCGCGCTCGGCGATTCAGCCGATGCCGTGGCGGACCGCCCACAGCGCCGCCTGGGTGCGGTCGGCGGCGCCGATCCTGCGCAGGAGGTTCGTGACGTGGGTCTTCACGGTCTTCTCCGAGACTCCCAGGGCCCTGGCGATCTGGCGGTTGGTCTGGCCCTTCGCGATGAGGCCGAGGACCTGGTTCTCGCGCGGCGTCAGCGACGGGGCGGCCGGTGCGGTGGAGCCGTTCATCAGGCCCCGCATGGCGACCGGCGCGAGGAGCATCTGTCCGGCGTGGACGGTCCGGATCGCGCTCGCGAGCGCGTCGGGGTCGATGTCCTTGTACACGAAGCCCGCGGCGCCCGCGCCGATGGCGGCCGGGACGCGCTCGGCGTCGGCGGCCGAGGTGAGGACGAGGACGTTCGGGCCGTCGCCGGCGCCGAGGCGGTCGAGGACGCCCTGGCCGTCGAGGCCGGGCATCTTCAGGTCGAGGAGGACCACGTCGGGCCGGGTCTCGGCGATCGCCTTCAGGGCCTCCTCGCCGTCGCCGGCCTCGCCGACCACGGCGAAGTCGGGCTCGAGTTCGAGGTAGCCGCGCAGGCCCCGGCGGACCACGGGGTGGTCGTCGACGAGCAGCAGGCGGATGGGGTCAGCCACGGTCGTCCTCCTCGGTGTCGTCCCGGACGGCGCCGCCGTCGCGGGGGCCGCCTTCGGCGGCACTGGTTTCAGCAGCATCGTCTTCGGGGGCGCCGTTCTCGGGGGCGCCGTCTTCAAAAGGACTGTCGAGCAGCAGGGTCACGACCGTGCCCTCGCCGGGGGCGGTGGCCAGTTCGAGGTCGCCGCCGAGGGCCTTGGCGCGTTCGCGCATCGAGAGCAGGCCGAGGCCGCGCGTCGCGGCCTCGGCCGCGTCGAAGCCGACGCCGTCGTCGGCGATGCGGATGCGGTCGGTCGCGACCGTGACGGCGACGCGGCGCGCCCTGGCGTGGCGGAAGGCGTTGCCGAGGGCCTCCTGGACGAGCCGGAGCACCTCGACCTCGCCGTCGCGCGAGAGGTCCACCGGGGAGCGCACCTCGAAGGCGACCTCGGTGTCGTGCAGGCGGTCCAGGAGGGTGGCGTGGCGCCGGAGGGTCTCGACCAGGCCGTGGGCGTCGAGGTCGGCGGGCCGCAGCTCGACGATGACGCCGCGCAGTTCGCCGATCGCGTCGGCCGCGAGGGTCTCGACCTCGCCGAGACGCGCGGCGGCCGCCTCGGGGTCGGTGTCCACGAGCTTGCGGGCGGCTCGCGCCGAGAGGCGCAGGGAGAACAGCCGCTGCATGACCGCGTCGTGGAGTTCGCGGGCGAGCCGGTTGCGCTCCTCCACGACGGTGAGCTCGCGGCTGCGCTCGTACAGGCGCGCGTTGGTGATCGCGATGGCCGCGTGGGAGGCGAGCAGTTCGATGAGGTCGGTGTCGGACTCGGAGAAGCCGGGCCTGCCGAGGTCGTTGGTGAGGACGACGATGCCGAGGGTGCGGTCGCCGTCGCGGATGGGCACGCCCAGGAGGGCGGCCATGGCCGGATGGGCCTTGGGCCACCACCGGTAGCGCGGGTCGCGGCGCAGGTCGTCGAGGAGGATCGGCCCGGTCTCCTCGAGGATCGCGGCGAGCATGCCGTGCTGGCGCGGGAGCGGGCCGATCTTCAGGCGCCGCTCCTCGCCGATGCCGTCGGTGATGAACTCGGCGAAGCCGCCCTCGTCGTCGGGGATGCCGATGGCGGCGTAGTCGGCGCCGGCCAGGCGCCGGGCCGAGGAGACGATCACCTCGAGCACCTGGTGCACGGACAGGTGGCGGGTGATCGCGCCGACGGCCTCCGAGACCTCGCGCAGCAGCGCCATGGGCTCCCGGCAGGGATCGGTCGAGTGGGAGGCGGTCACGGTGCCAATCTAGTCGAGTCCGCGCCCGCCGGCCCTCGGTCGCTGGTCTTAGGACCTCCGGACCCGCGCCCACCGCGACCTCAGCCCGATGCGGGAGGCCTTAGGCGGCCATAGCGTGGCCCCCATGAGCGATTTCGAGAACCGCACCGCACTGATCACCGGGGCCTCCACCGGGCTCGGCGAGGCCCTCGCCGAGCGGCTCGCCGCCCGCGGCTGGCGCCTGATCCTCGCCGCCCGCGGCGAGGAGCGCCTGGCGAAGACCGCCGACCGGCTCGGCGCGACGTACCTGGCCGGGGACCTGGCCTACGATCCGGCGCACCGCGAGCGGCTGGTCGCACTGGCCCGGGGCCGGCTCGACCTGCTGGTCAACAACGCCTCGACGCTGGGCGAGGTGCCGCTGCCGACGCTGGCCGAGTCGGACCCCGAGACCTGGCCCGAGGCGTTCGAGCTGAACATGCGCGCCCCGATGCACCTGGCGCAGCTGGCGCTGCCGCAGCTGCGGGAGCGGGGCGGCGCGATCCTCAACGTCACCTCGGACGCGGCGACCGGGCCGTACCCGACCTGGGGCGTCTACGGCGCGTCGAAGGCCGCCCTCGACCAGATGTCCAATGTGCTCGGGGCGGAGGAGCCGTCCGTCGCGGTCTGGGCCGTCGACCCCGGCGAGATGTCGACCGCGATGCTCGCCGCCGCGGTCGGCGAGGCGGACGCGGCCGAGGCGGACCCGCCGGGCGAGGCCGCCGAGCGGATCGCGCGCGCCATCGGGTTCCGCTGGTGCGCCTGCGACCGCGACGCGCCCCCGAGCGGCCGGTTCGCCGCGAGCGACTACGCCGGAATCGAGGCGCACGAATGAGCACCACCTTGACCTCCCCGTTCGCGTTCGCGCTCGACGCCGCCCTGGAGGCGGACCGGCCCGCCGAGGCCCGCGGCGCCTCCCGCTCGGACGTGCGGATGCTGGTGACCGACAAGGCGACCGGCGCGATCGGGCACCACCGCTTCGACGACCTCCCGGCGCTGGTGCGCCCGGGCGACCTGCTCGTGGTCAACAACTCGGCGACGATGCCCGCGGCGGTCCCGACCCGCCAGGGGTGGCGGGTGCACTTCTCCTCCACGCGGCCGGACGGGTCGTGGCTGGTGGAGCTGCGCGACCGCGACCGGCCCTACCTGGGCGAGGTGCCCGGCCGGATCGTGGACCTGCCCGGCGGCGTCGAGCTGCACCTGGAGCGGCGGTACGGGAAGCGGCTGTGGGTGACGCGCCCGAAGCTCGCGTCCGTGCCGGACTACCTGGCGCGGCACGGCAGGCCGATCCGCTACTCCTACGTCGACCGCGACTGGCCGATCGGCGCCTACCAGACCGCGTTCGCCACGGTCCCCGGCTCGGCCGAGATGCCGAGCGCCGCGAGGCCGTTCACGCCCGAGATCGTGACCCGGCTGGTCTCGGCGGGCGTGGGGGTCGCGCCGATCACCCTGCACACCGGGGTGGCGTCGCTCGAGAGCGACGAGGACCCCTACCCGGAGTGGTTCGAGGTCGGCGAGTTCACGGCCAGGGCGGTGGGCGCGGCCAAGGCCGCCGGGGGCCGGGTGATCGCCGTCGGCACGACGGCGGTGCGGGCGCTGGAGAGCGCCGTCGCCGACGGCGAGGTCGCCGCGGCCTCGGGCCACACCGGCCGGATCGTCTCCCCCGCCGACCCCGTCCAGGTCGTGGACGGCCTGCTCACGGGCTTCCACGAGCCTCGGTCGACGCACCTGTCGATGCTCGAGGCGGTCTGCGACACCGGCCTGCTGCGCGAGTCGTACACGGCCGCGATCGAGGCGCGGTACCTCTGGCACGAGTTCGGGGACGTCCACCTCATCGCGTGAGGGCCGTCCCGCGCGGGCCCTCCGGACGGCGCCCCCGGGCCGGGGCCGGCAGTAGCATCGGTGCGGCGGCCGCGGCCGCCGCACCGAGTGAAAGGGGCCCGTGATGGCCTTCGATTCGATGAGGCCCGGGGACCGCCGGCCCGGACGGGGCCGGCGGCGCTTCGCGATCCCCGACACGCCCGCCGTCGCCGTGTTCACGGCGGCGGTGACGCTGGCCCTCGCGGTGGTCCTGTTCATCACGGCGCTCCCCGGCGAGGAGCGGGTCCTCTACTACGAGGGCGAGCGGGTCAGCCCGTCGGCGCTGTGCGAGACGACCGACGCGGACGGCGAGACCGTGCTGGGCGCGTGCGCCGAGCTCGGCGAGTTCGAGACCCGCCCCACCGGCTGGAGCGTGACGCCGCTGGTGATCGCGGTGGTCCTCGCCGGCCTCGCGGCCGTCGTCGTCGCCGGGGTCCCCAAGCAGGTGCGGGAGCGCCGCGCGGAGGAGGCCGCCCGCCTGGAGCGGATGACCGACGAGGACTTCAGGGGCTGAACCCGGTCCTGCGGAGGCTCAGTCGACGTAGATGTCGGGCTGGAAGTCGGTCTGGCCCGGGACGACCGCGTAGCCGTCCAGGTCGGTGACGCCCTCCTCGGCGAGGAGGTCCTCGACCAGGACCGCGTTGCCGGTGTACGTGTTCGGGTCGCGGGCGAGGACCGCCAGCGCGGCGTCGGCCACGATCGAGGGCTTGCGGCTGCGGTCGAGCATGGGCTGCCCGCCGAGGGCGAACTCGACGGCGGCGGTGGCGATGGTGGTCTTGGGCCACAGGCAGTTCGCGCCGACGCCCGGCTCGGTCTGGGCCGCCCCGAGGGTCATGATCGTCATGCCGTACTTGGTGGCGGTGTACGGGCCGCCGGCGAACCACTCGGGGTTCGTGTTCAGCGGCGGGCTGATCGTCAGCAGGTGGGCGTGGTCGGAGCCGCGCAGGTGCGGGAGGGCGGCGCTGACTGCGGCGAAGGTGCCGCGCAGGTTGACGCCCGCGATGAGGTCGAACTTCTTCAGGCTCAGCTCGCCGATGCCGGTGAGGTCGAGCGCGGAGGCGTTGTTGACGCAGGCGTCGAGCCCGCCGAACGCGGCCGCCGCCGAGTCGACCGCCTCGCCGACGGCGTCGGCGTCGCGCAGGTCGCCGACGATCGGGAGCGCCTCGCCCCCGGCCTCCTCGACGGCCTTCGCCGTCTCGTAGAGGGTCCCGGGCAGCTTGGGGTGGGGTTCGCCGGTCTTGGCGAACAGCGCGACCTTGGCGCCGGCCGCGCCGAGCGCGACGGCGATGGCCGCGCCGATGCCCCGGCTCGCGCCGGTGACGAACGCGGCCCGGCCGTGCAGGGGGTGGTCTTGGTGAGTGCCGTCGGCTGGCGCCATTGCTCTGCCTCCATGTGATCGATGTCCCCCCGAATACTACTAGTGAGTAACTTCCGGGGGAAGGCCCACCGGGACCGACACGCGGCCCGGTTGCTGAACGTCGGCTGAGAGCGCGTCCAGAACTCCCGTGGAAACGGCCGCGAACCCTTTCAGCGGCGCAAACGGTGAAATAGGCTGGCCGGGCAACCGATCGCGGACGCCACGAGTACTTAGGAGCGGTGGATGACTTCGACCAGCGGGCCTGCCGGGGCCACACCGCCTGCGGTGCCGCTCCGGGGCGACGGGTCCCCGGCGCGCCTCCTCGTCGTCGACGACGAGGAGAGCCTGGCCGACCTGCTGGTCGAAGCGCTCTCCTTCCAGGGCTACGAGGTCACCGCCGCCCGCTCGGGCACCGAGGCGATCGCCGCGGTCGAGTCGGACCGCCCCGACCTGGTCATCCTCGACGTCAACATGCCGGGCCTGGACGGCTTCGGCGTGGCCGACCGGATGCGCGCCTCCGGCGACGCGACCCCGATCATCTTCCTCACCGCCCGCACCGCCCCCGACGACCTGCGGGACGGCTTCGGCGCCGGCGGCGACGACTACCTCATGAAGCCCTTCCGGCTCGAGGAGCTCAGCCTGCGCGTCTCGGCGGTCCTGCGCCGGACCATCGGCCGCGAGGCGGCGTCCTCGCGCGGCGCCGACACCGTCGCGGTCGCCGACCTCGTCCTCGACCTCGCCGCGCACCAGGTGACCCGCGGCGGCAAGACCGTCGACCTCTCCCCCACCGAGTTCCGGCTGCTGCGCTACCTGGCGGCGAACGCCGGGCGCGTGGTCTCCAAGTCGGAACTGCTCAAGCAGGTGTGGGGCTACGACTTCGAGACCGAGTCGAGCCTGGCCGAGACCTACGTGTTCTACCTGCGCCGCAAGCTCGACAAGCTCGGCCCGCGGCTCGTGCACACCGTCAGGGGCGTCGGCTACATGCTCCGGCCCCCGCAGGCCTAGCCGATGGCCATCAGGACGAAGATCGCCGCGGCCATGGCGGTCCTGCTCATCGTGGCCGTCGCGATCATCGGCTTCGTGACGGTCCGGGCCGTCTCCGACAAGCTCACCGCGCAGGTCGACGAGCAGCTCCAGAAGGTCGCCAACAAGGACAACCTCACCATCTGGACCCAGTCGTTCCAGCGCTCGGACTCCGGCGACACCGGCCGGCCCGAACTCGCCTCCCCCTACGCGATGCTGCTGTTCGACAGCGAGGGCACCGTCGTCGAGAAGCTCCAGGCGGGCATCGCCAGCTCCCCGTACCCGCTGCCCGACATCGACACCGCCCCGGCGGTGGGCGAGTTCTCGAACGTGGAGTCCGTCGACGGCTCGATGACCTACCGCGTCTACGCCCAGGACTTCGTCAACACCAACACCGGCGAGACCTACACCTTCGCCGTCGCCGCCCCCCTCGTCGAGGTCCGCGCCTCGATCTCGACCCTGACGCGCACCGTCGTCATCACCGGGTTCGTCGTCGCCGCCCTCGGCATCCTCGCGGCGTGGGTCATCACCCGCCGGGGCCTGCACGTGGTCGACCACATGGTCGCCGACGCCGAGACCGTCGCGGCCGGGCACCTGGGCCACCGCATCACCGCCGCCGACCCGCGCACCGAGATGGGGCGGCTCTCCTCGGCGCTCAACCGGATGGTCTCGCGCCTGACCGACGCGATCGCCCAGCGCGACCGCCAGCACGGGCGCCTGCGCCAGTTCGTGGCCGACGCCGGGCACGAACTGCGGACCCCGCTGACCGCGATCGGCGGCTACGTGCAGCTCTACCAGTCCGGCGCGGCCGCCGAGGGCGAGAAGCTCGACCGGGCCATGGACCGGATCGGCTCCGAGAACGCGCGGCTGGCCAAGCTCGTGGACGACCTCATGGTCCTGTCGCGCCTCGACGAGGAGGTCGGCGGCGACCGCGAACTGGTGGAGGTCGCCCAGCTCGCCCGGGACGCCGTGGACGACGCCGAGGTCGCCGACGACACGCACCCCGTGGGGCTCGAAGCGGCCCAGGCGGTCACGGTGGTCGCCAACGAGGGCCAGCTGCGGCAGGTGCTGGTGAACCTGCTGACCAACGCCCGCGTCCACACGCCCGCGGGCACGGCCATCGACGTCTCGGTGGCCGAGGAGCGGGGCTGGGCCGTCGTGCGCGTGGCCGACCACGGCCCCGGCATCCCCGAGGAGCACCGGCAGAAGGTCTTCGACCGGTTCTACCGGGCCGACCCGTCGCGCTCGCGCGCCACCGGCGGCTCCGGGCTCGGGCTCGCCATCGTCTCCTCGATCGTCGCCGCCCACGGCGGCGAGATCAGGCTCGAGTCCGAAGCGGGGCAGGGGACGACGATCGAGGTGCGCCTGCCGGTCGCGCACCTGGAGTGACGGCGCGGGGCCGCGAACGCGCCCCTCGGGCCGGGCCGGGGCGCCCGATTCCGCGCGTCGAGCGCCGCATCGCAGACCGCGGTCGGGCTCGATGCCGTCGGGTCCTTCGCGCGAGCGCCCGGGCTCTACACCAAGACCCTCGCGCGAGTGCCCGGGCTCTACGCCAAGTCCCTCGCGCGAGCGCTCGGACTCTTACACAAGGTCCCTCGCGCGAGTGCCCGGGCTCTACGCCAAGTCCCTCGCGCGAGCGCTCGGACTCTTACACAAGGTCCCTCGCGCGAGCACCCGGGCTCTACACAAAGTCCCTCGCGCGAGCGCTCGGACTCTTACACAAGGTCCCTCGCGCGAGCGCTCGGGATGACCAGCGGCGTCCCCGACTCGGGATCGGCGATGATCCGGCACGGCAGGTCGAAGACCTCCCGCACGGTCTCGGCGGTGACGATGTCGGCCGGGGCGCCCTCGGCGACCACCGCGCCGTCGCGCATGGCGATGAGGTGCGTGGCGTAGCGGGCGGCCTGGTTGAGGTCGTGGAGGACCGCCACGAGGGTGCGGCCCTCGCGGTGGAGCTTCGCGCACAGGTCGAGGACCTCGATCTGGTGCGTGATGTCGAGGTAGGTCGTCGGCTCGTCGAGCAGCAGCAGCGGGGTCTGCTGGGCCAGGACCATCGCGATCCACACGCGCTGGCGCTGGCCGCCGGAGAGCTCGTCCACGCCGCGCGCGGCCAGCTCCGTGATGTCGGTGGCGGCCATGACCTCCGCGACGACGCGCTCGTCCTCGGGCGACCACTGCCGCAGGATGCCCTGGTGCGGGTAGCGCCCGCGCGCGACGAGGTCGGCGACGGTGATGCCGTCGGGGGCGATCGGCGACTGCGGGAGCAGGCCGAGCCGGCGGGCCACGGCCCGCGTGGGCTGCGAGTGGATGTCCTTGCCGTCGAGCAGGACCCGCCCGGCGGAGGGCTTGAGCATCCGGGCCAGGGCCTTCAGCAGGGTCGACTTGCCGCACGCGTTGGGCCCCAGGATGACCGTGAACTCCCCTTCGGGGATGTCGACGTTCAGGCCCTCGCTGATGGCGACGCGGCCGTACCCGATCGTCGCGTCCTGCGCGGCCAGCGGACTAGCGGTCACTACATGACCCCTTTCTTGCGTTGGGCGATGAGCAGCCAGATGAGGTAGACGCCGCCGAGGACGCCGGTGACGACGCCGGTGGGCAGCTGGCGTTCGCCGATGCCCGCCACGGCGATCATGTCCGCGGCGGTGACGATGAGGGCGCCGATCGCACCTGAGCACAGGAGGCTCCGGGTCGAGCCGGTGAGCCGGGCGGCGATGTGCGGGGCGGCGAGCGCCACGAATGCGAGCGGACCGGCCACGGCGACGGCCCCGGCGGTGAGGATCGAGGCGGTGACCAGGGCAATCATGCGCGAGGCACCGACGCGGACGCCGAGACCGGTCGCGGTGGCCTCGCCCAGGCGCAGCGCGTCCAGGCTCCGGGAGAGGACCGCGACGACCGCGATGCCGGCGGCGAGCACGATCGCGACGGCCCCGGCCTGGTCCCAGTCGCGGCCCGAGAGGTCGCCGGTGAGCCAGTAGACCGCACGGAAGGCGTCCACGATGGAGGTGCGGGTGAGCAGGTAGCCGTTGACGCCCGCGAGGATCGCGGCGACGCCGATGCCGACGAGCACGAGCCGGTAGCCGGACGGGTCGCCGCCGCGCGTGAGCGCCCAGATGAGCAGGCCGGTCGCGAGGGCGCCGGCCGCGGCGAACACGGTGGTGAGCTGGAGGGAGGAGGCCGTCAGGATGATCGCGACCAGCGCGCCCGAGGTCGCCCCCTGGGTCAGGCCGAGGATGTCGGGGCTGCCGAGGGGGTTGCGGGTGAGGTTCTGGAACAGGGCCCCGGACAGGCCCATGCAGGCGCCGACGGCGATGCCCGTGGCCAGGCGCGGCAGGCGCAGCTCCCAGAGGATGAACTCGTCGCCCTTGGTGCCCTGGCCGGTCAGCGCGTCCCAGACCCGTTCGAGGCCCAGCGCGGTCGAGCCGGTCGCGGCCGACCACAGGGCGACCGCGGCCAGGGCGGCGAGGGAGCCGAGGACCGCCAGGAGGGTGCGGTGGCGGACGCGGACGGAGAGGCCGCCGAGGCGCAGGGCCGTGGCCCGCCCGGCGCCCTCGGCGTGCGGGGCGGTCGCTGCGGTCACAGGCGGGCCACCTTCCTGCGGCTGACGAGGTAGAGGAAGAACGGGCCGCCGAAGACGGCGCAGACGATGCCGACCTGGACCTCGCCGGGCCGGGCGATCACGCGGCCGAGGACGTCGGCCGCGACCAGGAACGCCGCGCCCGCCAGGGCCGAGTAGGGCAGGACCCAGTGCTGGTCGGGGCCGGTGAAGGACCGGACCACGTGCGGGACGACGAGGCCGACGAAGACGATCGGGCCGCACACCGCCGTGGCGGTCCCGGCCAGGATGGTGATGACCGCGATGCCCGCGACCCGCAGCACGCGCGGGTCGACGCCGAGGCCCGTGGCGGTCGCGTCCCCGAGCGCGAGGGCGTTCAGCGGCCGGGCCAGGAGCACCCCGGCGGCGCTCGCGACGGCGATGAGGAGCACCACCGGGAGCATCGGGGCGACGTGGGCGTTGACGAGGGAGCCGACCGACCAGAACCGCATCTGGTCGAGGGTGGCCGCGTCCATGAGCTGGATCGCCGAGACGTAGGCGTATCCGGCGGCGGTGACCGCGGCGCCCGCCAGCGCGAGCCGGGCGGGGGTCGCCGAGGCCGCCCCGGCGATGAGGTAGCAGGCCACGGCCGCGACCGCGGCGCCGACGAAGGCGAAGGAGATGGTGCCGAGGAAGCCGAAGGAGCCGATGAAGTACGAGGCGGTGACGACGGCGACCGCGGCGCCGGTGTTGACGCCGAGGAGCCCGGGGTCGGCGAGGGGGTTGCGGGTCATGGCCTGCATGAGCGCCCCGGCCAGGCCGAGGGCGGCCCCGGCGGCGAGGCCGAGGACGGTGCGCGGCAGGCGCAGCTCGGTGACGACGGGGTAGGCGTCCGAGGCGGGGTCGGCGAGGCCGTCCCACACCTCCCCCAGGCCCATGGCGCGCGAGCCCACGGCGACGCTGAGGACGGCGAGGGCGCAGAGGGCGCCGGTGAGGACGAGGAGGCCGGAGACCCTGCGGGCGGTGCGCGATCGCGGCGCCGGTTCGCTCGGGCCCCTTGCGGGGTCCAGACCTGCCGGGGTGGGCCGGGCCTGGTCCCGGGTGCGCTGCGCGGTTGACAAGTGCGGTCTCCGGAGGGATATCGGCTGCGGTTTTGTTTAGGCTAACCTAACCACGATAGCCCCGTCCTGTTCGCCCTCGAAGGAGTTCGACGTGCCACTCCGGTCCCGCGCCCTCACCCGCCGTCACCTGCTCGCCTCCACCGGCGGCCTCGGCGCCGCCTCGGTCCTGGCCGCCTGCGGCTCCGGCGAGGCGGACGAGAACGACGAGAACGGCGGCTCGGGCCCGTTCTCCTTCGTCGACGAGCGCGACCAGGAGGCGGTCGAGCTCGACCACACGCCGAGCAGGGTCGTCGCGTTCACCGGCCTGGCCGCGGCCCTCTACGACTACGGTGTGGAGGTCGCGGCCGTCTTCGGCCCCACCACGCTGGCCGACGGCGCCCCCGACATCCAGGCCGGGCGGATGCCCGTGGAGGACTTGGAGATCCTCGGCAACGCCTGGGGCGAGTTCGACGTCGAGGCCTACGCCGCGATCGGCCCCGACCTCATCGTGTCCCACTACTACGAGGGCTTCGACCTGTGGTTCGTGCCCGAGGAGCGCCTCGAGGAGGTCCAGTCGCTCGCGCCGGGCATCGGCATCGAGGTCTCGCTGCCGACCCTGGACCAGATCATCGACCGGCACGCGCAGCTGGCCGAGGCCCTCGGCGGCGACATGGACTCGGACGCGAACGTGGCGGGCGTCGAGCGCTTCGGCGCCGCCGCCGGGGCGGTGGCCGCCGCGGTCGCCGACCGGCCGCTCAAGGCCATGGCGGTCGGCGCCTGGCCCGACGGGCTGTACATCGCCAACCCGCCCACCTTCACCCTGCTCGCCAAGTGCGTCGAGCTCGGCGTCGACCTCGTGGTCCCCGAGAACCCCGATCAGAACGACTACTGGGAGCTCCTGTCCTGGGAGAACGTCGACAAGTACGAGGCGGACGTCATCTTCGTGGACCAGCGCACCGGGAACCTCCAGCCCGAGGAGCTGCTGGCCGAGTACCCGACCTGGGCGGCGCTGCCCGCCGTGGAGGCCGGGCAGGTGTACACGTGGAACGCCGAGCCGGTCTACTCGCACGTCGGCGGCGCGGTCGAGCTGGAGGCGCTCGCCGGGAGCCTCGCCGAGGCGCAGCCGCTCGAGTAGGAGGGCGGGGGACGTGGCTGACGCCACGTGAGGACCCCGGTCCGGAGGGTCGCCGTACGATTAGGTTAGCCTAACCTCGGTTCGTTCGGGCCGGGCCCGACCCCCGCCCGCCCTTCGTGAAGGAGACACACATGGCTTTCGACGCCGACAGCGTCAAGATCGGCCGCCGCGGCCTGCTCGCGGGCGGCGGCGCCCTCGGAGTGACCGGCGCCCTGGCCGCCTGCGGCGGCGGCGAGGACGAGTCCGACTCCGGCGCCGAGTCGACCGGCCCCTGGGAGTTCATCGACGACCGCGGCGAGACCGCCGAGCTCGACCGCGTCCCCGCCAAGATCGTCGCCTTCACCGGCATGGCCGCCGCGCTGCACGACTTCGGCGTCGAGGTCCCGGCCGTCTTCGGCCCCACCACCAACGAGGACGGCTCCCCCACCACGCAGGCGGGGAACCTCCCCGTCGACGAGCTCGAGGTCTTCGGCAACGTCTTCGGCGAGTTCGACGTCGAGGCCTACGCCGCCTACGGGCCCGAGGTCTTCATGTCGCACTACTACATCGACCCCGCCGCCCTGTGGTACGTGCCCGAGGCCAGCGCCGCCGACATCACGGGCCTCGCCCCGGTCGTGGCGCTCAGCGCCAACGACGAGGCCCTGTCGAACACGCTCGACCAGGTGATCGGGCGCCACGCCGAACTCGCCGAGAGCCTCGGCGCGGACCTCGAGTCCGATGAGAACACCGCGAGCAGGGAGCGGTACGACGCGGCCGTCGAGGCCCTCAGGGCCGCCGCCGCGGCGAACCCGGTGAAGGTCCTCGCCTGCGCCGCCGCCGCGGACACGTTCTACGCCTCCAGCCCGAACATGGGCAACGACACCCGCTTCTTCCTGGAGCTGGGCGTCGACATCGTCGTGCCCGACGCGCTCGACGCGGCCACCGGGAGCTACTTCGAGTTCCTCTCCTGGGAGAACGCCGACAAGTACGACGCCGACCTGCTCCTGCTCGACAACCGGGTCCAGTCGCTCCAGCCCGACCAGCTCACCGACTTCCCGACCTGGAACGCCCTCCCGGCCGTCCAGGAGGGGCAGATCGTCGGCTGGGAGGCCGAGCCGATGTACTCCTACGGCCTCGCCGCCGCCTCCATCGAGGCCCTGGCCGAGGCGATCACGAACGCGAAGAAGCTGTTCTGAGGCCTTCCTGAAGAGCCGCAACCGGAGAATGCAGAGTGAGAGGGGGCGGGACCGCGTGGTCCCGCCCCCTCGCTTGCGCCGGAACTACTTCAGGTCGATGGTGACGACCTCGGGGTCGTGGTCCGAGACGCCGTACCTGCCGTAGGCGGGCTCTTCGCCGAACGCGGACGCGTCGGCCGGGTAGTCGGCGTTGACGTGCGCCGACACCGCGGACTCGACCTCGCGCAGCAGGCGCGGGGAGGCCCACATCTGGTCGAGCGTCTGCGCCTGCCCCATGTAGGTGTAGGAGTAGGCGGCCTCGGGGTGGTCCTCCAGCATGACGTCGTAGAGGCTGCGGAGCCCTGAGTCCTCGTAGAGGCCCGCGAGCTGGTCGGACGGGCCGACCCAGTCGCCCGCGATGGTCCGGCCCTCCGCGAACGGGTCGTCGGGGCGCGGGAAGACGTTCAGGTCGCCGCCGGCCAGGACCTTCGCCTTCCGGTCGTCGTCCAGGATCGCGGCGCTGATCGCGGCCAGGTAGTTCGCCTGCTCGGTGCGGTGCAGCACGCGGGTGTCCGGGCCCGAGGAGAAGTGGTTGTTGATCAGGTAGATCTCCTCGGTCTTGTGGCCCCGCTTGTCCTTGAGGTAGAACTTGGCGACCTGCGAGGGGCGGCTGAACACGTCGAAGCCGTTGCAGGCGTAGACGCCCGAGTTCGTGCACTGCTCGACGACCGCGTCCGGCAGCGCCGCGTTGAGGGCCTTGGGGTTCTCGACGTCGGCGTTGATCTCGTCGGCCTCGGTCGGGTAGTCGACCTCCGGCTCGTCGCCGAGGACCGGGTCCCGGTGCTCGGCCTTCGACAGGCCGGCCAGGTCGGGCCGGTACAGGAAGCCGGTCATGATGCCGCGGGTGTCGGCCGAGTCGAGGTCGCCGGCGGCCTTGTAGGTCGGGCCGCCGTGCTCGGCGATGAGGAGCGCGAGCTCCTGGAGCGAGTCGGGGGCGCCGTCACTGTGCTCGTTCGCGTCGCCGGCGTGCTCGAGGTCGCAGACCAGGCGGTCCTCGCCGAGGTCGGAGCGCTTCGTCCACTCGGGGTTGACCGAGCAGACGTCCTGGGCCTCGCCCTCCTGGGTCATGAGGATCGCCGGGCTGTGCAGGTCGTCGACGATCTGGGCGGCCTCGCGCTCCATGCGCGCCTCGTACTCCGCGTAGGAGGACGGCACGTAGTCGAAGGGCGGGTCCACGTCGCCCTCGGGGTCCTCGGCGTCGACGCAGCCCGCGTCGCCCTCGAAGTCGCACTCGGAGTCGGGGTTGTCGCGCACGTCGTAGAGGTTCTCGATGTTGTACGAGGCGATCGCGGCCTCGTGCCTCCCGACCGGTTCGACCGGCTCGTTCCCGGCCGGCTCCAGGCCGCCCTCGAGCGCGAGGTCCTCGGCGACCTGGATGGCGTACTTGGCGAACGAGAGGTACACGCCGCCGGTGTTCGCCTCGGTGATGACGTCGTAGGTCTTCGCGGGGGCGATGATCGCGTCGGTGGTCCCCTCGGTGGCGCGGAGGCCCAGGTCGCCCATGACGAACAGGTAGCCGTTGCCGTCGTCGAAGCTCCCTTCGACGGTGTCGAGCGGGTGCGCGTCGCGGTAGGCGCGGGCCGCGTAGCCGTCCTGCTGGGCCGCGGCGCTGTCGCCGCGCATGGCCCAGACCTCGCCGCCGCTGGAGAACACGTCGCGGCCCGCGGTGACCACCGAGTCGGCGGGGACGGTGAGCTGCATGCCGAGGTGACGGCGGAAGTACTCCTTGGAGGCCGCGGCGTCGTCGGGGGCGTCGACCTCGGCGGCCTCGACCTCGGCGAGCGGGTCGAGCCCGGTCGCGACCACGTCCTGGACGAAGGTGGAGCCGCCGCTGAACTGGATGTTCCCGAAGTAGGTGCCGACCACCGCGCGCACCACGATCTCGTCGCCCACGCTCACGGTCCAGTCGGCTCCCAGCTCCTCCTGTGCGGGCGAGCCGTTCAGGGTGCGGATCGTGGAGTACCGGTTGTTGAACACGAAGATGCCGTCCGAGGAGTTCGGGTCGCCGTCGGTGGCGTCGGCCCGCTCCTGGAGGAAGAAGCCCCGGTTGCCGGAGGGGTCGAGGGTCTCCTGGGTGACCACGCCCTGGACGTACACGGTCTCGCCGGCCAGCGGCGAGGTGAAGTCGGTGTCGCCGTCGGCGATGGAGCCCTGGACCTCGCCGATGTGGACGAGGTCGACCTGGGCTTGGGCCGGGGCGGCGAACACGAATCCGGCGGCGCCGATGACCGCCGCGCCCGCGGCCGCCGCCGCGAAGCGGGCTCTGAGGGACTGCACAGGAAGGCTCCATGTCGTAAGGCCTCGGCGGGCCGAGGCGGGATGACGGGGCGGTACTCACTCAACCGCAACAGGGGGTCGAGCGCAAGACCTCCGAGTGAATTCCTCGTATCATCCCATGTCTAGCGGCGAAAAAGGGCGGGACGCCCTTCCGGGCGCCCCGCCTCGTCTCGTACTAGTGCCGGTAGCGCGGCGTCCAGTGGTCGGGCACGGCCACGTCGCCGAAGTCCATGTCCGAGCCGAGGTAGAAGCTCGTGTACTGCGGCTGGTTGTAGGTCGTCTGCTGGGTCGCGACGCCCACGCGGTACTGCGGGTCGTGCATGAGCGTGAAGAGCTTGTGGTCGGTGACCTCAGTGGACAGGAAGACCCTGATCGCACTGGAGTCCTCGGTGCGGACCAGCAGCTCCTCGCGCCAGTCGCCGAGCACGTCGGCCACCAGGCCGGGGTTGCCCTTCGTGTAGTTGTTCGTGAGCGTGCCCGCCGCGTCGAGCACGACGCCGTCCTGGTAGTCGCGGATCGTCGTGGTCTCGACGGTGGCGGCGTCGGCGCCGTGGACGAGCTGCGTCGTCAGGTCGGCGTCCCAGCGGATGCTCATGTTGGTGCCCGGTGCGGCGCCCTCGATCGGCTCGCCGGCGGCCGTGAACAGGCCCTCGGGGTTGCCGGCCTGGTCCGGCGGCAGGCCGGCCCACGCCTCCAGGCCCGGCGTCGACGGGTCGATGTCGCCGACCATGCCGCGGCCGGTGTCGCGGCCGGTGTAGCCGCCCCACAGGACCTCTCCGGTCTCGGCGTCGCGCATGGCGTAGCCGTAGGGGGCCCAGGCACCGCCCTCGAAGACCGAGAAGATCTCGAGCCCTTCATGGTCGGGGTCGAAGTCGCCCACGTGCAGGGCGTCGCCGTGGCCGAGCTTGGCCAGGGCGCCCGGGTTGCCCGAGCCCTCGGGCATGGTCGCGTACGACGAGTACAGCAGCGAGCCGTCGTCGTCGAGGGTGGCGGCCCCGTAGACGATCTCCTGCCTGCCGTCGCCGTCCACGTCGGCCGCGGCCAGGGAGTGGTCGCCCTGCGTCGTCAGCGTCCCCCACTCGGGGTCGGGGCCCTCGACGCCGTGCGGGCCGTCGTTGAACGGGTTCGACATCGGCGCGTGGCCGGAGTCGGCCTGCCAGCGCTCCTCGAGGTTCCGGCCGTCCCAGTCGACCGCGGTGATCGTGGCCCGGGTGTAGTACCCGCGGGCGAAGATCGCCGAGGGGTGCTCGCCGTCCAGGTAGGCGACGGCGGACAGGAAGCGGTCGACCCGGTTGCCCGGCTCGATGCGCGACATCGCGTAGTCGCCCCACAGGAGGCCGTCGTCCCCGCGCTCGACCGGGAAGTCGATCGTGTCCATCTCGAGGCCGGTGCGGCCGTTGAAGACCGTCAGGTACTCAGGGCCCGACAGGATGAAGCCCTCGAAGTTCCGCAGCTGGTTCCGCGAGGACCGCGACGGCGCGTAGACGTCGATGAAGTGGTCGGCGAGCGCCTCCGCGTCCTCCTCCGAGAGCGGGTAGGCGAAGTCGAACCGGTCCTCGGCGCCGAGCGCGGCCTCGATGGTCGCGGGCCAGTCGCCGTTCACGACCTCGGGGTGGTCGCTCCAGCCCTGGAAGACCTCCACCAGGTGCTCGTAGTAGCCCTCGGCGGAGAGCCGGTAGTCGTCCTCGTGCGTGACGCCGGCCCTGCGGTCGTCACGGGGCAGGGTGATGTACTCCTCCTTGCCGTGCTTCACATAGGAGGTCGACTTGGTGCCCGGCGCGGTCTTGAGCATGACCTCCGAGATGCCGTCGCCGTCGTAGTCGTAGACCTGGAACTGGGTGTAGTGCGCGCCCGCGCGGATGTTCACGCCCAGGTCGATGCGCCACAGCAGCTCGCCCTCCAGCGTGTAGGCGTCCAGAAGGACCGGGCCGGTGTAGCCGACCTGCGAGACGTCCTTCGAATTGCTCGGGTCCCACTTGACGACGTACTCGTAGTCGCCGTCGCCGTCCAGGTCGCCGGGGCTGATGTCGTTGGCCTTGTACGTGTACGCCTCCCCTGCGGGGGTGACACCGTCCTCGGGCTTCTCGAGCGGGATGTCCAGGTACCCCTGCGACCAGGGCTCGACGGTGTCCGAGACGTCGTCGCGGCCGCGCTTGACGGCGACGACCTTGTACTCGTCGTCCCCGTCGCCGCGGGCGTCGAGGTAGTTGGTGGAGTCGGCGACGGTGGCGATCTTCTTGCCGTTCCGGTAGACCTTGAAGGTCGCGCCCTCAAGACCTGAATCGTTATAACCGGTCACCTCGTCGGCGAGCATACGCCAGCTGAGGAAGACGCCGTCCTCGGTCTGGGCCGCGACCAGGCCGCGGTCGAGCCGTTCGAGCTGGATCTCGTCACGGTGGCCGCCGTGGCCCTGAGCGGAGGCCGTGAACCCGGCCCCGGCCAGCGCACCGACCAGCGACACGGCGACGATCCTGCGAAACGTTGTGGGGGGACTCATCGAAGGGGCTCCTCGAATTCGTGCGAGGCCAGCGGAAACACATCGAGGGGACGCGCGCCCGAACCTCAATTGAAACGATTTAACGCATCGAACCCTATCGACACAGCCCCCTCCTGTCAAGATCCGAGGCCCATGTGACCGCCGCTATCCCCAACCCCCCACCGCCGCACCTCGGCAGAGACTCCGGTACAGTTATGCCTCGTCCCGGTCGATTAGCTCAGCGGGAGAGCACTCGCTTCACACGCGAGGGGTCACTGGTTCGATCCCAGTATCGACCACCAGCACAAAGCCCCGGCCACTAGAGCCGGGGCTTTCGCGTAGGAGCCAAAAAGGGAGCCAATCACCCTCTCAGCTGGACTCCTCCAGCGTCTCGCCGAACACCTCATCCAGCAGGTCAGCGCCCTTGGTGATGACCGGCCGGAGCTGGTGACGGTAGACCGTCCGCGTGGTCGAAGTCTTCTTATGGCCGACCACATCGGCGATCAACTCCTCGGCCGCGCCCTGGTCGGACATCCACGACACGAACGTATGCCGCAGCTCCCGCGGTGTCCAGTTCCCTTCCACTTCAGCGTCTTCAACGATGGTCTGGAAGTAGCGGCGCACGTTGCCCGCGTCCTTCACGGAGTCGTTCCGCGTGCCGAAGACGTAGACGATGCCCTCGCGAACGTGACCGTTCCGCTCGCGAGACTCGACCTGCCTACGGCGGTAGTCGGCGAGGATCGCGACCACATACCCAGGTAGGGCGATCGTGCGGCGGCTCTTCTCATTCTTGGTCTCGCCCTTCTTGCGGACCGAGCGCCACACCTCGACGTGCGCCGGCAGCGTCTCCCGATGCCGGCGCCCGCATGAGCGCTCCTCCCCCGCTACCGGGTTCAGGTGCGTGTGCTCCTACTTCAACGGCCGCGCCTCTTCGGTGCGGACGCCGGTGAACATCGAGAGGGCGACATAGGCATAGATCCAGGGTTCCCGACTCGCGCGAGCCTTCTGGATGATCGCTTTGCCCTGCTCGAGCGAGAGCGCCTTGCTCGGCCGTCCCTCGGTGCCGCTCGGCGCTTCCACCAGCTCGGCGACGGCGTAGCCGTGCTGCACTTCGCCGTCCGAGCTGATCGCCTCGACCCAGGCAGTCTCCGGGAGCTGGGCGATCGCGGTCTCCTCAGCGGATCGCATCGCCCAGCCGACCGTGTAGTAGAGGCGCTGGCGCCGACGGTTCAGGCCGGTGAAGTGCTCCAGCAGCGCTCGGCTGGCCCCGGCCCCGTCGATCCGGACCAGGATCTTGCGCCGCGCTTCGGCCGGGAGCTGCGCGAGGGCGGCGGTGAACACCTTGATGTGGTCGGCCGCGTCGTTCGCTCCGGCGTTCCCGGGCCGCAAGGCCATAGCCAGGCACTCCATAGTGTTGGCACACCAGGCCGCGAGCGGGTGGTGGCCCCAGGTGCCCTTGAACGTCCCGGCCGCGCCTTCTTTCCGTGTCGCGCAAGTGATGATCGTGGCGTCTATGTCGATCACGACCCAGCCGGTCAACGTTTTGCCCGCGATCTCGACCCAGGGGAATCCCTGCTCGGCGGAGGCCAGCAGCGTCCAGATGCGGGATCGGACTCGCGCCCGGCACCGGGCGAGGTGTCGGTGCGCTTTCGCGTCCAGCCCCGCGAGCAGGCGCCGCATGGTCGAGTCCGAACCACCGGACAAGCCCAGCGGGCGGTGATGCCAGGAGAGCCGTTCGGCGTCGGACAGGTTGGTCGCGCCCAGGGAGATCGCGACCGCCGACTGCACCAACACCGTCGAGCGGTCCAGCCAGCCCCGGGCCGCCGAGACCGGCAGTGCCGCCGCGAGCTCGCCGGTCAGTCCGACCCGGTCGGCGAGGCGGCGCAGCAGCACCACGCCCACATGCCCGACCAGGCCCTTGCCGTCAGCGGCCACGTCGAGCCGCCGGTCCCATCCGATGCGCTTCACCCGAAAGGTGCTCCTTCAACCCGCGTTCTTGTGTCTTCGGCGTGAGGCGGTCAGGCCGGTGGCGTTCGATCAGAAATCGCGACCAACGTCCAGCAGGCGAACGACTACGAGCAACCATGCACCGGCCACGACCCAGGGCAACCGGTCGATGTGCCCATCGAGAAGCCAAAGCGCGGCAAGCGTTCCGGTGGACAGTGCGGAGACCAATACCAGTTCCGTGATGATCCATTCGGTACGGATGTGAGCGCCATACGGGACCGCCAGCAAATAGAAGGCGATGGCGAACAGTATGGCGCTCACAATGAGCCAGGCAGGCCACCCCGTGGACTCCCCAGGTGATTGCAGTCCGAAATAGGCTATCGGTGCGATTACTGAAATGATGCCGAGTTCGGCGACCACCGCGAAATGCAGGCGCGCCGACCATCGATAACCGGGTCTCGTCCCGCCCCAATAAGCGTGGCAGAGAATGATGATCGCGCCGACCAGCCACCCGATCTGCACTACGAGAGGCAGCAAAGCGCTCAGTCGGTCGTCGAGGTTCCGGGCACCGAAGAACGCGGCCGCCGCCAATGCCGTGACGACGGTCAAGTAGATTGCAAGTCGTATCACTGGGGACTCCGTCTCAAGGGAACGTCTCTCTTCGATGCCGGCAATCTCGCATCGAAGTCCGCGCCCGAACGAACATGTCTATCATTCGCTCCGCGGGAGGGGTCCCGGCGTCGCTCAGGCGTCCAGGGGCGTGAGTTCCATGGCGCGCACGCAGTCCGGGTAGGTGACGCCTTCCAAGGCGATGACTTTGGCGCCTTCGACCGTGAACACGAGGATCCGCGTCCGCAGATCCGGTAGCGAGGAGAGGACGCCGACCTTGCCGTCCGCGAGCACGAGCTGCGCGCCGGTCGCCATGGCCGCGAAGGTCATCGCGCCGCCCGCGATCTGGGCCGCGGCGCGGATGATCTGGGCCGTCAGCGCCTTGCGGCGACGGGCGGTCGCCGATTCGGGCCGGGTGCGCCACTCGTAGTAGCCCGAGGTCGCGACTTGGAGCCGGCGGCACATGAAGGTCACGGGGAAGGCGTACCCCGGCGCAGGATCGGACCGCATGAGTTCGATGAGCTCACCTCAGTTATTCAGGGCTGCCTTCTCGGTGTCAGCGGCCACGCCGAGCCGCCGGTCCCATCCGATGCGCTTCACCCGAAAGGTGCTCCTTCAACCCGCGTTCTTGTGTCTTAAGCACACGCATTTTCGCAGGTGAACGGGCACCTTTCGCCGTCAGTTTCCATCAAGGACGTTGGGGCGCAGAATAACTGAGGTTAGTAAAGCCTCACAATAGATTACCTGGGTGAAATTACTCCGGTTTACACATAAAATCTCCTATTTCTGTCAATCTAGGTGAACCCACTCTCGGTTCGGCGTTCCAGGGAACCGGACCATGCCGTCCCGCGCCCTGGTAGGGGCGGCGCCCGTGAATCGAGAGGTCTTCCCTTTCACGGGCCGGGCCGGGAGATGCTAGTTTCACCCCGATGCAGCGGCGGACCCAGGAGGACCAGTGAACACGGCAAATACTCGGGCGGCCCGATCGTGACCCCGATCTTCGCGTTGTGCGACGAGTACGTCGAAACCATGGCTCGGCAGGACCCGGTGCTCGCCAAGACCGTCATCGACGTCACCGGAGACTTCGGCGTCGTCACCGACTACGGGCCCGACGCCGTGGCGGAACGCGCCGAGTCCCAGCGCGCCGTCCTGGCCCGGCTCGCCGCGCTCGAACCGGCGAACGACGCCGACCGACTGGCCGCCGCCCACCTGGCCGAGCGGTTGGAAGCGGAATTGGCCGAATACGACGCCGGGGAGTGGATGCGCCCGCTGATGGCCCCCTACGGCATGGTGTTCCACCTGCACGGCTACATCGACGCGGCCCCGCGCGGCTCTGAAGAGCAGTGGCGCCACCTCATCGACCGGCTGGCGGCCGTCCCGCGGATGTTCGACACTTTTCGCACCACATTGGACACCGGTATCGCCAGGGGCGTGGTCGCCGCGCGCCGCCAGGCGCTGGAGTGCGCGGCGCAGGCCCAGAATTACGCCGCCACCGCCACCTTCGACGCGGTGGTGGACGAGTACGGCGACGGCCCGCTGCGCGCCGAGCTGGAACGGGCCGCGGCCGCCGGGCACGCCGCCTACACCGAGTTGGCGCGCTACCTGCGCCATGACTACGCGCCGCACGCCGCCGAGGCCGACGCGGTGGGCGAGCAGCGATACCGCATCGCCGCTCGGCAGTTCCTCGGCGCGGACATCGACCTGCGAGACGCCTACGACTGGGGCTGGGAGGAACTGCACCGGCTGGAGGAGGAGATGGCCGCCGAGGCGAACGAGATCCTGCCCGGCGCCTCCGTCGACGAAGCCGTCGCGCACCTGAACGACACCGAGGTCGTGGACAGCGCCGACGCCTACCGCGACTGGCTCCAGGAGCGGCACGACACCGCGCTGGCGGCCCTGTCGGGAGTGCACTTCGACATCGACCCCAGGCTGATGCGGGTGGAGGTGAACCTGGCGTTCGGATCGGCGGCCGGATCGCCTTACTACACCGAGGCCAGCGAGGACCTGTCCCGCCCGGGCCGCACCTGGTGGCCGGTCGGCGGCCGCGAGCGGTTCGCCTTGTGGGGCGAGCAGACCACCGTCTTCCACGAGGCCGTGCCCGGACACCACCTGCAGACCGGTCAGACCAAGGTGGTCGGCGACTCGCTGTCCCGGTTCGCCAAGATCAGCTTCGTGTCCGGCCACGGCGAGGGCTGGGCGCTGTACGCCGAGCGGCTGGCCGACGAGCTGGGCTGGAACACCGCGCCCGGCACCCGGCTGGGGATGCTGAAGGCCTCGGCCATGCGGGCGGCCAGGGTGGTCATCGACCTCGGACTGCACTTGGAGCTGCCGCTGCCGCAGGCGGAAGCGCGGCGCCACGGTCCGCGGTGGAACTTCGAGGTCGCCTGCGACGTGCTGCGCACCCGCGGCCGGACGGCCGAGCACCGGGTCCACCCCGAGGTGGTCCGTTTCTGCGGCTGGCCCGGGCAGGCCATCTCGTACAAGCTGGGCGAGCGCGCTTGGATCGCCGCCCGCGCCGAGGCCGAGGCCCGCCGCGGCGCCGACTTCGACCTCAAGGCATGGCACACCGCCGCGCTCAACCTCGGCCCGGTCGGCCTGGCCACCATGGCCGACAGGCTGCGAGACATCGCCTGAGGCCAAGACACGGCCCGGCCGGCGTACAGCCGGCGTCACCTGCCGCCGCACCGAACCGCCGTCCCCGGAAGTAGCCAGACCGCCGAGGGGTGGGTCGCAACGGCGTCAATAACACCCCTGAGACGGTCAAGTGAAGCCCTGGCCTGCGTCGACGAGTTGTGGTGGCAGCCAGCAAGGTCCACCACTGGTCATTCGAGCGGCAGCGTCACGTCGTGGAGGCGCTGGCCGCCGCGCGGCGGCATCGGGCCGCGAGGCGGTCGAAGGCAGGTGCGAGTTCGTCGCCCTCGATCACCTCGATGTCGGCGTCGAGCTGCGCCAGCCGCAGAGCGAGCCGGTCCGGGTCGTCGGAGCCCAGCTCGAGGCGGCAGGTGGACTCGTCGACCGCTTCGACGTCGACGGGGATGAGGAGCTTCGCGGCGACCTCGGCGGCGGGGGCGTGCACGAGCACCCGGGCGCGGTACTTCCAGGCCGCCTTGACGACACGCCCGACGACGTACTCGACGGCGCTGTCCTCCTGGATCGCTCGCGGCCGGAACCGCACGCCCGTCGGGGCCCGCGGAACCATGCGGTCGACGCGGAAGACCCGCCAGTCGTCGCGGTCGAGATCCCACGCGAGCAGGTACCAGACCGACCCCCAGCTCACCAGTCGCTGCGGCTCGGTGTGGCGTGGCGCCTCACCGCCTCCGGGCTTCGTGTACCCGAACCGGAGCCGTTCGCGGCCGCGGATCGCGGCGGCGACCGCGCCGAGCACCGAGAGGTCGAGCGGCGGCGCAGCACCTGGAACGACGCTCATCGCCGCGCGTACCGCCTCGACACGCCGACGCAGGCGCGAGGGCAGCACCTGCTCCAGCTTCGCGAGCGCGGTGAGGGAGGTCGCTTCGACGCCGAGCCTCCAGGTCGCAACGGCTCCCAGTCCGACCGCGACGGCGACGGCCTCGTCGTCGTCGAGCAGCAGCGGGGGCATCGCCGCCCCGGCGGCCAGCCGGTACCCGCCCGCGACGCCGCGGCGCGCGTCCACGGGATAGCCGAGCGACCGCAGTTTTGCGACATCGGCGCGCACCGTCCGCGTGCTCACCTCGAGCCGGCCGGCGAGTTCGGCGCTCGTCCAGTCGCGCTTGAGCTGGAGCAGCGACAGCAGTTCGAGCAGGCGCGCCGAGGTTTCCAACATGCTCCCGATCATTCCAGGAATTGCGGAAGCTCACCTGCCGCATCACCTGGGAACGTGAACGCCATGAACGAGAACAAGGCACTCACACCGTTCCGCATCGACATCCCGCAGGCCGACGTCGACGACCTGCGCGACCGGCTGGCGCGCACGCGCTGGCCCATCCCCGTGCCGGGCCGAGACGATCGCGCCGACTTCAGCCGCGGCATCCCACTGGTGTACCTGAAGGAGCTCGCCGCGTACTGGCGCGACGAGTTCGACTGGCGTGCACAGGAGGCGAGGCTCAACGAGTACGAGCAGTGCACGACGGTCGTCGACGGCCAGACGTTCCATGTCGTCCACGCGCGATCGGCGAATCCGGAGGCCGTCCCGCTGATCCTGAACCACGGCTGGCCGAGCTCGTTCGTCGACTACCAGCGGCTCATCCCGCTGCTGACCGACGAGTTCCACGTGGTCGTCCCGTCGCTGCCCGGCTTCGGGTTCTCCACCCCGCTGTCGGGCACCGGCTGGGAGCTGGCGCGGACGGCGGAGGCGTGCGCCGAGATCATGACGCGTCTGGGCTACGAGCGGTTCGCGGTCCACGGCACCGACATCGGCACGGGCGTCACCGGTCGCCTCGCGGCGGTCCGTCCGGAGCGCGTCATCGGCACGCACCTCGGCAGCGACCGCCGGTGGCTCGGGCTGGTCGGCGACGTGTTCCCCTGCCCCGACGGCCTGTCCGGCGACGAGACCGCCCAGATCGAGGCGGCGCGCACCGAGGCCGCGGCCGAGCGCGGGTATCTCGCGATGCAGCACCACCGTCCCGACACGATCGGCCCGGCGCTCACCGACTCGCCGGTCGGCCAGCTCGCGTGGATCGCCGAGAAGTTCAAGACCGGGACCGGCGGCGCCTACCGGGCGCCGGACGAGACGGTCGACCGCGACCAGCTCCTCACGAACGTCAGCCTGTACTGGTTCACCCGCAGCGGCGCGTCGAGCGCGCAGTTCTACTACGAGTCCGAGCACGCCGGCCTCGAGATGGCGACGGCTTCCGAGGTGCCCTCCGGGTGGGCCGTGTTCGACGCCCATCCGCTCATGCGCCGCGTGTTCGATCCCTGGGGGGCCATCGGCCACTGGAGCGAGTTCACCGAGGGCGGCCACTTCCCCGCGATGGAGGAGCCGAAGCTGCTCGCGGACGACATCCGGGCCTTCTTCCGCGGCGTTTCCTGACCCCGCCGGGGCCGTGAAGGCGCGCCGGGCAGCGTCGTTTCCAGGCGGTGCCCGGCGTGTCCAACAAAACAGTCATTACTGCTTCTTTATGATTAAATCATGACAAATGCAACAGAGTTCGCGGTCAAGTACGCTTCGATGTTCAACCTGCTCGACACCGACGGCAGCGGTGACCTGTACGCGGCCGACATGGAGGCCCTCGGCGAGCGGCTCATCGCCGCGTTCGGCGACGCGGTCGACCCCGCCAAGGCCGCGACCGTCCGCGCCGGTTTCGTCGTCTACTGGGAGGGCCTGGCCGCGCAGATGGGCGGCGGCGAGGGCCCGTTCACCCGCGAGCAGTTCACCACTGCCGTCACCGCGGCCATCGGGGAGAGCGAGCAGGGCTTCGACGAGCTGATGCGGCCGCTGGCCGAGGCCGTCTTCGCCCTGATCGACGCGAACGGCAGCGGCGCGATCTCCCTCGACGAGTTCCGCCGGGCCGAAGCGGCGATGGGCGTGCGGAGCGAGGACAGCGAGCGCACCTTCGGGCTCATCGACACCGACGGCGACGGCGAGATCGACCGGCAGGAGCTGGTCGCGGCGGTCGGCGAGTACTACCAGGACCCGTCCGCCGACTCGCCGATGAGCGGGTTCTTCGGCGCCCTGAACCGCTAGAGGTCCCCGCCCGCGCATGGATGCCACGACCACCCTCGCTCCCACGGCCGTCACGGCGCTGCACGACGTGCTCTACCGGCCCGAGACCGCCCATCTGCACGAGCGGTGGCGCGACCTCGTCGGCACGGCCGAGTTCGCCTACCCGGAAGGGCGCTCCCACCAGGAGCGGGTACTGCGGTCCTACCGGCTGCTGCGCATCGTCAACGACAGCCTCGACGACGTGCCGGCGTTCGCCGCCGACGCCGAGCAGCTCACGATGATGCACGAGTGGACCGCCGGCGTGGACGGCGGCCTGACGGCGGTGGCGGGCATCCACTACAACCTGTTCCTCGGCAGCCTGCTGGACCTCGAATCCAGCAGGCGCCGGGACTTGAGCGACTTCACCGCCCTGCGGCGCACCGGCACGTTCCTATGCACCGAACGCGCGCACGGCAACGACGCGGCCCGCATGGAGACCACCGCGACCCGCGACCAGCACGGCTTCGTCCTCCACACCCCTCACGCCGGGGCGGCGAAGTTCATGCCCAACACCGGTCCGGCCGGCGGCCCCAAGTCCGGCCTGGTCGCGGCGAAGCTGATCATGGACGGCGAGGACTACGGGATCCACCTGTTCCTGACCCCGCTCCGGGACGCCGCCGGGCCGCGCCCCGGTGTGCGCGTCGAGCTCCTGCCCGAGACCTTCACCGGCGCCGTCGACCACTGCGCGACCGCCTTCGACCGGGTACGGCTCCCCCCTGAAGCGCTGATCGGCCCGCTGCCCGAGCGCCGGACGGTCGGCAGCGGCCGCCAGCGGTTCCTGCGGGCGATCGGGCGCGTCACCACCGGGAAGCTCTGCATGAGCGCCTGCGGCGTCGGCGCCGCCAAACTGGCGGTGGCCCGCGCCGTCCACTTCGCGCACCGGCGCCGGACCTCGGGCCTCGCCCCCGGCAGCTCGGTGACGCTGTTCGAGCACCGCGCCCACCAGACCCGCCTGCTGGACGCGCTCGCCACCACCTACGCGATCATCGCCTTGCACCGGCGGGCGGTCCGCGCCTGGACCGGCGCGACCGCATCGACCCGCGCCGAGGCCGAACGGCTCGTCGCCGTCGTCAAGGGCTGGACCACCTGGCACGGCAGGGCGGTCGTCATCGAGTGCCGGGAGCGCTGCGGCTCGCGCGGGGTGTTCCGCCTCAACGGGTTCGGCGACCCGATGGCGAATCTGGAGGGACCGGTCACCGCCGAGGGGGACAACCTGGTGGTCTGGAGCAAGGCCGCCGGAGAGCTCGTCCTCGGCCGGAGGGCGTACACCGACCGGACCGCCGTGGTGGACATGGACGACCCGGACCATCTCCAGGACCTCCTGGCCGCGGTCGAGGAGGGCTGGCACCGGCGCGCGGGCCGTCGGCTGCGCGACCGCGCCGCCCGCACGCCCCTGGAGCGGTGGAACAACGCGGTCAATCCAGCGCTCGAACTCGTCGACGCCCACGCCCGCCGCCTCGCCGGCGAGGCGCTGCTCGACATGGCCGAATCGGCGCGATCGCCCGAGGCGCAGGCGATGCTGCGCCTGGTGCACCGGCTGTTCGCCCTCCGGCAGGTCACCGCGCACGCGGGAACGCTCCTGGCCGCCGGCCGGCTGGCGGCCCCGGTCGTCGAGGACCTGCCCGACCGGTGCGACGCGGCCGTCCTCGAGCTCGCTCCGCACGCGCTGCCCCTGGTGGCGGCGTTCGGCGTCGACGGGACGCTCGAGCGCCCGCTGACCTGACCGCCCGTCGACGAGCGGCGGATCAGACCTTCCGGTACCTGGCCTGGAAGAAGCAGTAGACGCCGAAGCACGCGATGCCGAGGGCGATCAGTCCGAGGAGCCACGGGCCCCAGGCCGTCCCGGCCAGCGTCTTGAGCGCGGCGTCGAGGCCGCCGGCCTTCTCCGGGTCGTAGCCGACCGCCGCGGAGACGATGAGCACGCCGGAGACGCCGTACGCGACGCCCTTGCTCGTGTAGCCCGCCGTGCCGAGCCGCTCCACCGTCCGGCGCACCGACGGGCGCATCCGCCCGGTGTCCAGGTGCTTCTCGAACTTCTTCGTCAGCCCGTAGACCACCAGGCCGACGCCGACGCCGGCCACGACGACACCGGCCAGGCCGACCAGGAGGCGGCCCCCGCCGGAGTCCATCATGGAGGAGGCCGTGGACTGCTGGCTCTGGGACTGCGACGCGTTCGCGCCGCTGACCACCTTGTAGCCGAGGTAGGCGAAGTAGAGGTAGAGGACCGTGCGGCAGCCGGAGACGACGCGCTCGGCCATCGCGGTCCGGTCCTGGGGGCCGCTCTCCCCGATCACCGCCGCGAAGGCCTGCCAGACGGCCATCGCGGCCATGCCGATGATGATGCCGACGACCAGGAGCTCGCCGGCCGGCTGCTGCGCGAGGGTCTTCAGGGCGCCGGACTGGTCGGTCTCGCTCGACGAGTCGCCGAAGGCGACCTGCAAGGCCAGCCACGCGAACAGCAGGTGGATGACGCCGTAGGCGACGAAGCCGCCGCGAGCGAGGATTTCCAGGGGTCTGCTGTCGGCCGCGCGGGAGGCGGTGGTGCGGACATTATGGATGGAGGACATGCCGCCATGGGTTACCGATGGCGACGAGCCTCAAACGCAAGGGCCCCGATCGCGGATCGGAGAGGGACGCGATGCAACCCGCGGCGGTCCCGGTTTCGTAGAAACGGGGACAGAGACACGACGAGAGGCCCCCATGACCCCACAGCAGGAACGCGAATTCCGCGAGTACGTCCAGGCGCGCCGGCCGGGCCTGGTCCGAACCGCGTACCTCATGTGCGGCGATTGGCACCGGGCCGAGGACGTCGTGCAGAGCTCGCTGGTCAAGCTCTACGCGGCGTGGTCGAAGACCAGGCTGGAAACGGCCGACGCCTACACGCGGCGGATCGTCACCAACACCTTGATCGACGAGTCCCGGCGCGGCTGGTTCCGCCGTGAGCGCTCCTATGCGGAACTGCCCGAAGGCGTCGCCGACGGGGGTGCTCCCGAGGAGCGCCTCACCGCCGTCGCCGCTCTCGCCCAGCTGCCTCCCAGGCAGCGGGCCACCCTCGTCCTCCGCTTCTGGGAGGACCTGCCGGTCGCTGAAACGGCGCGGATCATGCGCTGTTCGGCCGGCACCATCAAGAGCCAGACCGCGCGGGGGCTGCAGACGCTGCGCGACCTGTATGAGAATTCGAATCTCACAGGCCAAGGAGCCGAATCATGAACCCAGACGACGTGCGCGGGTTGTTCGACGAAGCGCTCGACGGAGCCGATCCGGTCCCCAACTCGGGCACCGATGACATCGTGGCCGCAGGGAGGCGCCGGGTGCGGCGCCGACGCGCGGCGATCGGGACCGGTGCGATGGCGGGGGTCGCGGCGCTCGCCGCGGCCGTGGCGATCCCGTTGGCGCTCTCGGGCGGGTCGGCCCCGTTCGACGCCGCCGGGCCGGGCGGCCGAGAAGAGGAGGCGGTCCCGGGCGCGAACTCGTGCGAGGCCCCCGACGACCAGAGCGACGAGCAGCTGGCCGTCGCAGCGATGTACGACCAGGCGCTGGGCACGGCGGTGACCGCGATCGGCGGGAGCCTCGGCGGCTACTGCGCCGAGACCGGGCCCGAATACGGCGGCTTCTACTTCGACGCCGAGGCCGACGGCTACCGCTACGAGGAGGCCGCGATCTTCCTCGAATCCGGCGATCACGCGATCCTGCGGGTGGACGTCCTGGAGCCGGACGGCACCGAGGCCTCGGCCCGCATGGAGGGCCTCGCCGACTGCGGCGGCCCGGACGTGCAGTGCACCTGGGACCTGGGCGAGAACGAGGAGGGCCCGCAGATGCTGCTGGTCGAGGAGACCCGCACGCTGATCGCGGACGAGCAGGAGCGTCCCGAGGGCGATCGGGTTCCGGTGCGGGCCGCCCTGCTCGAGCGCGAAGACGGCGTCATCGTCCACGTCGAGCTCGAAGAGGCGCTCAGGACGGGCGAACTCAGCACCACGCCTCAGCAGCTCGCCGATGTCGCGCGGGCGATCCCGGTCGGCGAGGAGGCCCCGGAGTACGAAGAGGACGATACCGGGAGCTACACGCTGCCCGACGACGCCGACCTGGCCCAGGCTCTCGTCGACGGCATCGCCGAGCAGTTCCCCGGCGCCGCGGTCCCTTCGGCCGCCGACGTCGAGTTCACCGCGCAGGAGCAGACCGAGGCCTACGGCGAGGGCTACTACTACGGCAACGACGGCACCCGGATCGCCTACGCCGACGCGACGGTCGACGGCGAGCAGGTCAGGTTCTTCCTGCAGGTGACCCCGCTCGAGTCCGCCGGCGACGGCGGCGCGTCGCAGGAGGCGGCGGAGCACTACGCGAACTGCGCCTACTTCGAGTGCGAGTACTCGCCGCTGGACGACTCGACCGCCCTGGTGCACCGCACCTCGGTGGACGTCCGCCCGGGCCCGGCCTCGATCGAGCACCGCGCGGCCGACGGCTGGGTGGTGGGCGTGGGAGCCGAATCGCTGGGCTCGACCGAAGCCCCCTCGATCGACTTCGAGGCGCTCGACGCGATCGTGGGCTCCCTCCGCTGACCACCTGAGAACCGAACGGGCCCCGCCATCGGCAGGGCCCGTTCGGTTCGGCGATCGTGAGGCGGCGCTCCTCTCTGGGCTACCGAGCGGCTGATCGGGCCGGTGCCGCGGCCCGCGCGGTCGACCGGCAGTCGGCGCGCACGTCCGCCGGGGGGAACCGCTCGGCCACTCGCCGCCACGGTCTGGGGCCGGGACCCCTCCCGCGGCTTCCGGACTAGTTTCGACGCACCTGTCAGACCCTCCCCGAGGAGAGCACATGGGCTGGTTCAAGAAGCGCCGCTCCGATGCCGCCGCGCCGATCGTCTTCGCGACCCGCGCCGAAGCCGAAGCGGCCGAGGCGAAGCAGGCCGCGGCCGGGCTGGAGCCCGGGTACGGGAGGCTGCGCAACGCCAGCGGCACCTACTACGTGTTCCGCGGCAGCGACACCGAGAAGGCCAAGCAGTACCTGCGCGACGAGGTCAACGTGACCCGCGAACTGACCTATTACGTGGTCGAGACCCCGAACGGCAACTGGGGCAAGGATATCGATGGCCTGTACCTAGAGAACCTGCTCCCGTGGCAACGGAACGCCGCCGCTGCCGAGCACCAGGGCCACATCATCGGCGTGCTGACCGGCGCGACCGGCTTCGTCGCCATCGACGACGGCGGCGGCGACAACTTCATCGTCTGCGTGCGCTGCGGCGACTGCGGGCACGAATGGGAGGACGGCGTGCGGTACCAGAATTCCACCGCGGTCAGATGCCCCTCCTGCGCCGCCCTGAACAGCGTCGACAGCAGGCGCATCAGCTACAAGCGCTACAGCGACGGCGTGACCATCTCTTACGAGATCCGACCCGACGGCACCATCTAGCCCGCAGCGCGGGAGCGCTCACCGGGTTCCAGGAGGGCTTCCCTCCGGTCAGCGGAGCCTCGAACGCGCCGATCGAGATCGGCCGTCGAGGCGCCGGCGACGTTCCGGTTCCGCTCACCGGAGGGGACCGGCTGCGGTTCGGTTGAGTCCGTCAGCCGCCGCCTGGCCGCCGCCCGCGGGGGCTCATCCGCAGACGGCGGCGCCTCCAGGCGATGGCGGCGTGAGGGCAGTCGCCGTGGTTCGCCATGGCGCGCAGGCCCCTTCGCCGCCCGCGCCGGTGCGGGCGGCGAAGGGGCGGCCGCGTCAGGCGACCGCGGTCCCCTCGAGTTCGACCATCTGGCCCGGGACCGCCAGCCGCGTCACCCCGAGCATCGTGGTGGCCGGCGCGGCCCCGGCGGCGCCCAGCCGCGACGCCAGCACGCCGTAGTGCGGGAACAGCAGGTCGACATCGGTGGTGTAGACGTTGAGCCGGACGAGGCTCGCGAGGGACATGCCGGCCTCGCCGAGGACGGCCTCCAGGTTGTCGAGGCTCAGCGCCAGCTGCGCCGCCATGTCACCCTCGTGCTCGGGCCCGCCCTCGGCGCTCATCGCGGTCTGCCCGGAGCAGTACAGGGTCCGGGTGTGCCCGGAGACCAGTTCACCCTGGTTGAACCCCATCTCCAGCGACCACGTGACCGGGTTGACCGCCGTTCGTTCCATTGCCACATCGGCTCCATTCGTTGCGGTTGAGCGCGCCGGCCGGCCCGGTGGCCGGTCTTCGGCGTCGCGACGGCAAGCCTCGCAACCAATCACGACACCTCATGTCAGGTATTCCGGTAGAGTTTCCGGATGCGCGCCGATCGATTGGTCTCGCTGGTCCTGCTGCTGCGCCAGCGCGGTCGGCTGACCGCGGAGGCGCTGGCCCGCGAACTGGAGGTGTCCACCCGCACGGTGCTGCGCGACATCGAGGCGCTGTCCGCGGCGGGGGTCCCGGTCTACGCCGAGCGCGGCCGGCACGGCGGTTTCGCGCTGCTGCCAGGGTTCCGGACCGAGCTCACGGGGCTGAACCGCGACGAGGCCCTGGCCCTGCTGACCGCCGGGCGCGGCGAGCAGGCGTTCGGCCTCGGCCCGGCGCTCGCCTCGGCCATGCGCAAGGTGGTGGACGCGCTGCCCGAGGGCCATCGGACCACTGTGGACGACGCGGCCCGGCGGTTCCTCGTCGAGCCGGAGACCGACCTGCTCTCGCGACGATCGTCCGCTGAGGACATTCCTCGGGGCGTGATGGCCGAGGTCCGGCGCGCAGTGCTCGCCGGACACCGGCTGCGCCTCCACTACGCGGCCGCGGACCAGGCGCCGCAGTGGCGCACGGTGGACCCGATCGGCCTGGTCACCGTCCGCGACCGGGTCTACCTGCTGGCCACGAGGTCCGGCGCGGACCGCACCTACCGGCTGTCGCGGGCACTGGCCGCCGAGGCGCTCACCGAGCGGGCCCGGCGGCCGGACAAGGTCGACCTGGACCGGATCTGGCGGGAGCGCACCGCGCGGTTCCTGGCCGAGGACCATCTCGCCGTGCTGGTACGGGTGGACCCGGAGCGGCGCGAGGAGCTGCTGGACGCCGCGGTGGCCGTGCGGGCGGAGGAGCCCGACGCGGACGGGCGGCTGCGGTTGGAGGTGTCCTTCCAGGACGCGCGGCACGCCGAATGGGCGCTGTGGCGGCTGGGCGCCGACGCCGAGGTCCTCGCCCCGCCGTCGCTGCGGGCCGCCTTGCGCGGCCGCGCCGAGGCGGTGGCCGCCCTGTACCGCGCGCCGTCGGGAGCGTGAGCGGGCGTCCGCCCGCGGGAGATCAGGGTTCGCGGCGGCTTTTGGTTTCAGGTATTTCGATGTGTTGACTTGTTCGCCGACTTGATGTTAGCGTGAACATCCCTGGTGGCCACCAGCTCCCCGCGCCGTGCACGCCGTCGCGGCGCCCCCACCCTCACAGGAGCCGCCATGCCGACCGCCCATCCCCGAACCGCCCTGCGAAGAGCCGCGGTGCTCCTCGCCGTCACGGTCCTCGCCGTGGCCGCCCACGTCTTCACCGGCGCCGAGCGCGCCGAGGCGGCGCCCGGCCCCTCGTTCACCAACCCCGCCGTGGACGTGCCCCACAGCGCCGACCCGACCCTCGTGCAGCACAACGGGTTCTACTACTACGTGGCGACCACCTGGTCGTCGCAGGTGGTCATGCGGAAGTCCCCGACCATCGCCGGACTGAACACCGCCCCCGAGCACGTCGTGGTGAGCACCGGCGGCAGCACGATGTGGGCCCCGCACCTGGAGCTCGTCGACGGCCGCTGGTACCTGTACTACTCGGTCGAGCAGAGCGGCGGGCCCCGCCGCACCCACGTCGCCCAGAGCTCCGGGTCGGACCCCCTGGGCCCCTACACCGTCCGGGGCATCCTGGACCTGATGCCGAACCAGGGCTGGGCGATCGACGCCGCCCCGCTGCGCCTGGACGGCGACCTGTACATGACCTTCTCCGCCTTCCACGCCGACGGCCTCCAGTCGCTCTACATCGCACCGATGTCGAACCCGTGGACGGCCGCGGCGCACGGCACCCGGATCTCGGCCCCGACCCTGTCGTGGGAGACCCAGAACGGGGCGGTGAACGAGGGCTCGTTCGCCCTCCAGCGGAACGGGCGCACCTTCCTGACCTACTCGGCGAGCCACTGCCAGGGGCCGAACTACAAGATCGGGACGCTCGAGTACACCGGGGGCGACCCGCTCCAGATGGGCTCGTGGACCAAGCACTCGTCGCCGCTGTTCCAGCGCAACGACGCCGCGGGCGTGTACGGGCCGGGGCACCACTCGTTCTTCACCTCGCCGGACGGCACCGAGACGTGGATCGCCTACCACGCCAACGACTCGGCCTCCGACGGCTGCGGGACGACGCGCACCACGCGGGTGCAGAGGATCTCCTGGAACGCCGACGGCACCCCGGACCTCGGCGTCCCGGTCTCGACCGCGACGCTGCTCCAGGGGCCCTCGGGCGAGACCGGCCCGGGGACGGTGCAGCTGCGCAACCGGCACAGCGGCCTGTGCCTCGACGACTACGAGTTCGGGACCGAGCCGGGCGCCGAAGTGCGGCAGTGGACCTGCAACGGCGAGGCCGTCCAGGACTGGTACCTCCACGACCTGGGCAACGGCTACCACGCCATCGGCAACGTCTACAGCAACCTCTGCCTGGACGACTACGAGTTCGGGACCGAGCCGGGCGCCGAGGTGCGGCAGTGGACGTGCAACGGCCTGGACGTCCAGCAGTGGGAGGTCGTGGACGCCGGAGGCGGCTACGTCAACCTGGTCAACCGGCACAGCGGGCTGTGCCTGGACGACTACGAGTGGGGCACCCGACCCGGGGCCGAGGTGCGGCAGTGGACCTGCCTGGACAACGCCGCCCAGCAGTGGCAGCTCGCCTAGGGGCGGATGCGGAGCGGTGAGGGGCCGCCGGCGGCGCGAGGCGCGGCCGGCGGCCCCGGTCTCAGGCGCCTTCGGCCGGAGCGGCCGTCGAGCGCGGCCGGGCCGCGAGCGACTGCTCCTCGAACCTGGCCGCGAGCAGCGACTTCGCGCGTTCGGCGCGGGAGCGGTCCTGCTCCTGGAGCTCCGCGAAGAACCCGGCGGCGTCCTCGTCGCCGTGCTCCTTCGCGTCGTCGATGTACTGCTGGATCGTCGCGGCCTCCTGGAGCGTGTGGTAGAGGACGCTGACGAGGTCGTACGACACGTCGCGGGTGCCGGTCTGCTGGTGCATGGGATCCCCCTGTATCGGTCGAGGCCGCGCCGAGGCGGCTTCCGGGCGGGGATTCCCCGAATCGGGGGCGCGAACCGCCCGCCCCGGGGGCGCCGTCAGGACTCGACGGCGGCGGCGATGATCGCGTCGAGCTGCGCGGCGACCCGGTCGAGGGGCGCGGTGTCGCGCTGCGCCCGGCACATCGCCACGGTGCCCTCGACGGAGGCCACGATGAGCGTGGCGACCTGGTCGGCCCGGTCGCCGCCGAGGCCGTGCGCCCGGAGGGAGTCGGCGAGCAGCCGCTCCCACTCGGCGAAGACCTCGGCGGCGGCGAGGACGGCTTCGGGCACCACGCCGGGCGGGGGCTCCTCGACGGCGACCGCGAGCACCGGGCAGCCGGCGCGGAAGTCGGTGCCGACCACGATGCCGCGCCACAGCGCGAGGAACGCGGCCACGCCCTCGCGCGGACCGGCCCGGAGTTCCTTCCGCAGGCTCCGCGCGACGCTCTCGCCCGCGAAGCGCACCGCCTCGGTCGCCAACTGGCCCTTGCCGCTCGGGAAGTAGTGGTAGGTCGAGCCCAGGGGCGCGTCCGCGTGCTTGGCGAGCTCGCGGATGCTGGTGGCGTTCAGGCCGCGGCGGCTGATCATGTCGGCCGCGCCGGCCACGATCCGCTCGCGGGGCGCCGCTGGCGTCTGCATCCGAGACCTCCTTGGGTTATGACGACTGTGATAGCCTACGCGAGCCGTGGCTATAACGGGTGTCATATCGCAGGCGACCGCAGAGGAGCACCATGACCACCGACGCATCGGACCTTCGCGAGGCCGCCGCCGCCCTCGGCGGCGGGCTGCGGCGCCTGACCGAGGCCGCCGTCCGGTCCACGGCCGGGCCCGCGGAGCTGCACGCCCTCGCGGAGCGGGCGGAGAAGCTCGCCGCGGAGCTCGAGGCGGCGGGGCAGCGCCCGCTCGGGTCCATCCCGGACCTCGACGACCTGCGCGTCGGGCGGCGCGCCTACAGCCCCGTGACCGGCGTCGGCCATCCCGGCGCTCCCCCGGTCGCGGTGGTGCGCGGCGAGGACGGCGTCAGCGGCCGCTTCCGGCTGGGGTCCGCGCACGAGGGGCCGCCCGGGTTCGCCCACGGCGGCGTCACCGCGCTGATCCTCGACGAGCTCATGGGCTGGGCCGCGCGCACCACCGGCCGCCCGTCGATGACGGTGGACCTCAGGTTCGCCTACCGCGCCCCGGTGCCGCTCGACGCGCCCCTCACGGCCGCGGCCGAAGTGGTCGAGCGGGAGGGCCGCTCGATCCGCGTCCGCGGCCGCGTGACCGCCGACGCCCGGCCCGGCAGGGCGCTCGTGGAGGCCGAGGGCCGGTTCGTCACCCCGGAGCCGGAGCAGATCAGCGCCCTCTTCCCCGGCATGGAGCACCTGCTGTGAACGGGAGTCCTCAGTGGCCGGCCGCCGCGCCGTCCGGCGCGGGCCGCGGCAGGGCGAGCGCCGCGGCGATCGCGAGGGCGCCCAGCAGCGGGAGCGCGAGCGCGGCGGCGATCCCCGGGTAGCCGAAGAGCGCCAGCCCGGCGCCGCCGAGGGCGGCGCCCGCGAAGACCCCGAAGCTCATGCCCGCGGCGTTGACGCTCAGGGCCGCCGCGCGCAGCGGGCCGCCGCGGCGGACGATCAGCACGGTGATCGCCGCCGCCGTCACCGCGTGCCCCGCCGACTGGACCACGGTGGCGGCCAGGGCGAACCCGAGTGCGGGAGCGGCGAACAGGGCGATGAGCCCGGCGGTCGCGGCGACGACGCCCGCGAGCAGCACCGCCGCGACCCGCTGGGGCGCCTCGGTCCTCGCGATCCACCGCCCGGCCGCGTAGTTGCCGAGGAAGAACGAGAGGCCGCTGAGGGTCCACACGAGTGTGAACGCGGCGGCGCCGAGCGCGTAGGCGTGGGCGTACCAGGCGGCCATGTAGGACAGGCAGCCCATGAACGCGGCGGTGCGCAGGGAGGCCGCGGCGATGAGCGCCGACAGGGCCCGGTCGCCCGCGAGGCGGCGGAACGAGCCGAGGTAGCCCGGCGGGGGCTCCGCCGGGTCCGGGCGGCGGTGGCGGTCCGGCCGCAGGGAGAAGCCCGCGGCCAGCGCCGCGGCGACGATCGCGGTGGCGACGAGGGCCCCGCGCCATCCGGCCTGGGAGGCCAGGGCGCCGATGACCGGCCCCGCGGCGACGGCCGCGAGCGACTGCGCGGCCGTGACCAGGGTCGCGGCCCTGCCGGAGGTCGATTCGTCGGCGTAGCGGTCGGCGGCGGCCGCGAGGAGCGCGGGCGTCAGCAGCGCGGTGGCCGTGCCGATCAGGGCGCAGAAGGCCACGAGCGCCGGGTAGCTGCCATGCAGGGCCGCGAGGGAGCCGAGGGCGAGGGCCGCGAGCGCGGCGGCGCTCACGCGCCGTTTGGCGAAGCGCCCCAGGAGCGGCGCCGACACGACGCCGACGACGAGCGCGGCGACGCCGCCGAGGCCGCGCAGGGCCCCGACGGCGGCCACGTCCCCGCCCGCGGCGCGGGCGATCGGCACCAGGAACGTCGAGTAGACGGTGAACGGGAAGAGGCCGATCGCCGACGCCAGCAGCAGCGGCCACAGGTCGGCCCACAGCCGCGCCTCGCTCGGGGCGGTCCCCTGGTGCGCCTTGGTCACTGGATCGAGTTCAGGTACTCGGAGAAGGCCTCCATGCCGTCGATGATCCGCGGGCCGCTGATGGCCTCGTTGTAGTCGAGGATGAAGAAGCGGTCGTTGACCACGGCCGGGAGGTCGGCGGTGTTGGGGTTGGACTTGAGGAAGGCGATCTTCTCCTCGGCGGGCTGGTCCTGGTAGTCGAGGACGGCGATGACGTCGGGCTGGGCGTCGACCACGGGCTCCCAGCCGACCTGGGTCCAGCGCTCATCGAGATCGGCGAAGACGTTCTCGGCGCCGGCCTTGGCGAAGATGTCGTTGGGCGGCACCTGGTTCCCGGCGGTGTAGGGCTGGTCGGTGCCCGAGTCGTAGAGGAAGACCTTGAGCGGTTCGCCTTCGGGGGCGGCGGCCTCGACGGCGGCCACGCGCTCCCGGTAGTCGGCGACGAGCTCGGCGGCGGCCTCCTCGACGTCGAAGATCTGCCCGAGGCGCTCGAGGTCGGTGTAGAGGCCTTCGAGCGGGGTGGTCTCCTCGGGGAAGCCGGGGTAGTTGAAGCACGACTCGGTGTGCATGAAGCTCTGGATGCCGAGGCCGTCGAGGATCTCGGGGGTGATGCCGCGCTCCTCGCTGAAGCCGGAGTTCCATCCGGCCACGACGAAGTCGGCGCCGGCGTCGACCACGAGCTCGCGGTTGAGCAGGTCGTCGGAGAGGAACTCGGTCCCGGCGTAGTCGTCGGCGAAGGGCGACTCCTCGACGGGCGGGTTCGCGGGGGGCATGACGTAGCCGTGCACGTGGTCGGCGAGGCCGAGCGCGAAGAGCTTGTCGGCGCTGCCGGCCTCGTAGACGACGGCGCGCTGCGGGACGGTGTACTCGACGGCCTCGCCGCAGCGGTCGACGGTGACCGAGGCGGTGTCCTCCGCGGACTCGACTTCGGCGCCGCATGCGGTGGCGGCCAGGGCGAGGGCGAGGGCGGCGCCGAGGGCGGGCGCGCGGCGGGTGGCGTTCATGTTCGGGTTCCTTCGGTGTCGGGGATCGAGTAGAGGAGCTGCGGGCGGCCGGTGCGCGGGTGCGGGACGACCTCGCCGTCCACGCCGAACACGGTCGCGAGCAGTTCCGCGGTGAGCACTTCGTGCGGCTCGCCGACCGCGACGACGCGGCCCTCGGCGAGCACGGCGATCCGGTCGCACACGGCCGCGGCGAGGTTGAGGTCGTGCAGGACGGCGAGGACGGTCAGGTCCGATGCGGCGATGAGGGACAGGAGTCCGAGCTGGTGGCGCAGGTCGAGGTGGTTGGTGGGCTCGTCGAGGACGAGGACGCTCGGCTGCTGCGCGAGGGCGCGGGCGACCAGGACGCGCTGCATCTCGCCGCCGGAGAGGGTGAGGGCGCCGCGGTCGGCGAGGTGGGCGACGTCGACGCGCTCCATGGCCTCCCGGCACAGCCGCCGCTCGGCCTCGCTGAGGCGGCCGCCGTGGCGGTGGTGCGGGTGGCGCCCCATCGCGACGATCTCGGCGACGGTGAAGTCGAGGTGGGTGCGGTGCTGCTGGGTGACGGCGGCGACGGTGCGGGCGGCCTCGTGCCGCGGCAGCCGCCACAGGTCGCGGTCGCCGACCCAGACGGCGCCGCTGGAGGGCGGCAGCGCCCGGTAGACGCCGCGCAGCGCCGTGGTCTTGCCGGAGCCGTTGGGGCCGATGATGCCGAGCACCGAACCCGAAGGAGCGCTGAGGGTGAGGTCGCGGACGATGGCGGTGCCGCCGATGTCGACGCCGAGCCGGTCGAGGCGCACGTCCATGTCAGCTCCCTCCGAACAGGTAGCCGCGGCGGCGCAGCAGGTAGACGAAGACGGGCACGCCGATGAGCGCGGTGACCGCGCCGACGGGCAGTTCCCTGGGGGCGACGAGGGTCCGGGAGGCCAGGTCGATCCAGACCATGAGGACGGCGCCGGCGAGCGGCGCGACGGCCAGGACCCTGCCGTGGTCGGCGCCCACGGCGATGCGCACGACGTGCGGCACGATGAGGCCGACGAACCCGATCGCGCCGGAGGCGGCCACCATGACGCCGGTGACCAGCGAGGTGAGGGCGAGCAGCCAGGCGAGCTGGCGCCCGGTGTCGACGCCGAGGCTCGATGCGGTCTCCTCGCCCAGCGACAGGACGTCGAGGACGCGGGCCTTGCGGGCGAGGACCGCGATCCCGGCGGCGACCGCGACGGCGACGATCGGGAGCGTCGTCCAGCTCGCCGCGCCGAACCCGCCCATCGTCCAGAAGAGCACGGTGCTGGCGGCCTCGGCGTCGGGCGCGAAGTAGACGAGGACGCTCATGGCCGCCTGGAAGGCGAACGACATGGCGACGCCGACCAGGACCAGGCGCAGGGGGCTGAGGCCGGTGCTCTGGGCGGCGGCGAGGTAGACGACGGCGGCGGCCGCGAGCGCGCCGAGGAACGCGCCGCCGGAGACGGCGTAGATGCCGAGCGCGCCGAGGCCGCCCCACACGCCGACGGCGACCGCTCCGGTCGCGGCGCCGGCCGAGACGCCGAGGAGGTAGGGCTCGGCGAGGGGGTTGCGGACCATGGCCTGGACCGCGACGCCCATGGCGCCGAGGCCGGCGCCGACGAGCGCGGCGAGCAGGACGCGGGGCGTGCGGATCTGCCAGACGATCTGGTAGCGGCCGACCTCGTCGGCGGGGATGGTGCCGCCGGTGAGCGAGGCCCACAGGTAGGCGGCGGTGTCGGCGGGCGGGATGGAGGCCGATCCGGCGCCGATCGCGACCAGGGCCGAGGCGGCGAGCACGGCGGTGAGCGCGGCGGCGAGGAGCGCGACGGGTCGGCGGGGGCGGGTGCCGTCGCGGGGTGCCCGCTGCCGCTGGGCGGCGGCCGTGGTTGCCATGGGGGTCCTCTTCGTTCGGAGATCGGAGAGATAATGACATCGGTTTTCATTCTATGATGGCGGCTCGGTCCGGATGTGAGCTGGGCTTCACTCGCGAGTGCGGGTTCGGGCGTCCGCGTCCGTTTCGCGGCGCGGTGGCGGACCGCCCGGGCGCCCGTCCCGGTCCGCGCCGCCGAGCGGCGCCCCGGCCGCGCCCGCGGTACCGGCGTCGACATAGGCCAGAGTCCCCCGGCCCCGGCCGCGCGAGGGCGCCGAACCAGGCGACTTGGACGAGGAACGTTCCGGTGACCCGGCCGCGCGAGGGCGCCGCGTCTGACGCAGCGGGGCGCCGACGTCCTTGCGGCGCAAGCTCGGTCGCCGCGCCAGGGGTGTTCGCGGTCCGTGGGCGAGTCGACGTCCGAGTCCATGGGTCGGTCGGGTCGGTCTTTCGGCACCGGCGGGGGCGCGGCCCGCCGCCGCGCTGCGACGGCCGGACGGCGACCGCCGAGGGTTCCGCGCCCCTGGTCCTGGGACACGGGAGGCCCGGCCGCGTTCGCGGCCGGGCCTCAACGTCGTTGCGCTGGAATCAGACCGCGGTCCAGCGGCTCTCGTCCCCGGCGCTCGCCTCGACCGCCGCCAGGACCCGCTGGACCTGGAGCGCGTCGGCGAACGACGGAGCGGGCCGCTCGCCGTTCGCGATCGCCTCCACGAGGTCCACCGCCTGGTGCGTGAAGCCGTGCTCGTAGCCGAGCCCGTGCCCCACCGGCCACCAGTTGCCCGTGTACGGGTGCTCCGGCTCGGTGGCCTGGATGCGGCGGAAGCCCGCGTTGGGCTCGTCGGCCGCGTCGTAGAACCACAGCGAGTTCATGTCCTCGAAGTCGAACGCGAGGGACGCCTTGGAGCCGTTGAGCTCCAGGCGCATCGCGTTCTTGCGTCCCAGCGCGAACCGGGTCGCCTCGAAGACGCCCACGGCGCCGTCGGAGAACCGGGCGGTGAACATCGCGGCGTCGTCCACCGTGACCGGTCCCTTCGGGCCGTCGGCGCCGCCGTGGCCGCCCAGGCCCACGAAGTCGCCGCCGACGGGGCGCTCCTTGACGAACGTCTCCGTCAGCGCCGAGACGCCGGTGACGTTCGCGCCCGAGATCCACTGCGCCGCGTCGATGATGTGCGCGCCGATGTCCCCCAGGGAGCCCGAACCGGACTTCGACTTGTCGAGCCGCCAGGTCAGCGGCGCGTTCTCGTCGGTGAGCCAGTCCTGGAGGTACTGCGCGCGCACGTGCCGGATCGGCCCGAGCGCCCCGGACTCGACCAGGCGCTTCGCGAGCGAGAGCGCCGGCGTGCGGCGGTAGCTGAAGCCGCACATGGCGAACGCCCCGCGCGCCTCGGCCGCTTCGGCGGCGGCCGTCATCCGCTCGGCCTCGGCCACCGAGTTCGCCAGGGGCTTCTCGCACAGCACGTGCTTGCCCGCCTCGAGCGCGGCGATCGCGATCTCGGCGTGCATGTCGCCGGGGACGCAGATGTCGACCAGGTCGATGTCGTCGCGCTCGATCAGGCGGCGCCAGTCGGTCTCGCTGGAGTCCCAGCCGAGCTTCGCCGCGGCGGCGGCGACCCGCTCGGGGTCGCGCCCGGCGACCGCGGCCATGCGGGGCGCGAGCGGCAGGTCGAAGAAGCGCGGCGCGGTCCGCCACGCGTGGGAGTGGGCCGCGCCCATGAAGGCGTATCCGACCATGCCGATGTTGAGGGTCCCGGTGTCGCTCACTGCGGCTCCTTCTTCAGGCTCAGGGCGTCGCGGACGGACGGCCACGCCTTCATGACGGCGCGGACGTCGGCGTCGCGTTCGGTGGCGAGCGCGGCGTCGTAGGAGCGGTCGAGCACGTCGTCGACCGCGACCCGCCGCCCCTGCGACGCGCTCTGCGTCGCGGCCTCGACCATAGCCAGGCTCATGACGTTGGCGTGCACGCGCCCCATGGGTTCGCGCCCGCGGCGCAGGGCGGCGACGAACTCGCGGAGGGACCCCGCGATCTCCCGCCCCGGGTCGTCGGCGGGCTCGGCCGCCTCGTCCGGGTCGGCGCCGGGCTCGCCCTCGCCGTCCCACAGGACGGTGCCGCGCTCGGCCGAGATCCGCCAGGAGCCGTTCCAGGAGGTCTCGAAGCCGGGGCTGCACCAGCTGCCGTTGAAGACGAAGCGGGCGCCGCCCTCCATCGCGAAGACGGCGGTGGCGGCCGCGTCCCCGGCGTACCAGCTCCAGGCGGGGTTGTACTCCTCGCAGGAGACCGAGACGGGGTCGGCGTCGAGGAGGAACCGCGCCATGTCGAACTGGTGGATGGCCATGTCGAGCAGGAGCGGGCTGGCCATCTCGTCGCGGAAGCCGCCGAACCGGGGCGCCTTGAAGAAGTCGACCGCGACGATGCCGACGGCGCCGAGTCCGGCGAGCCGCCGCTTGGCCTGGTGGAGCGAGCGGTGGTAGCGGCGGGACTGGCTGACCATGAACAGCTGCCCGGTGTGCTCGGCCGCGGCCGCGAGCGAGAGGCCCTCGGCCACGCTGGCGGCCACGGGCTTCTCCCCCAGGACCGGGAGCCCGGCCAGGAGCGCCGCGGTCGTGACCGGGTGGTGCGCTTCGGGAACGGTGACGTTGACGATCGCGTCCGCACCGGTGCGGCGGGCGAGTTCGACCGCGTCGGCGCCCAGGGCGAGGCCGGGGGCGCCGACCTCCTCGGCGGCCGCTTCGGCGGCGGCGGACGAGAGGTCGGCGATGCCGACGAGCTCGGTGTCCTCGGCGTCCCGGACGGTGCGGGCCCAGGCCCGCCCCATGCCGCCGGCGCCGACCACGACGAGGCGCAGCGGCCCGTCGCCGGCGATGGTGCGGAAGCTCATCGCTCGAACGCCCCCTTGTAGCCCTGGCCGTTGAAGAAGTCGTCGGTCTCGTAGCGCAGCAGCGTCGGCGTCTCGCGCTCCCGGTCGGGGCGGGCCCACTCGACGCCGTTGGCGATCACGTGGTTCACGTCCGGGTGGTGGTAGACGGGGAAGTCCTGGTCGCCGGGGCTGAAGTAGAAGATCCGGCCGAACCCGCGGCGGTAGGTCATGCCGCTGCGGAAGACCTCGCCGCCGGTGAAGCCGGAGATGAAGACGAGTTCGTCGGGGGTCGGCACGTCGAAGTACTCGCCGTACATCTCCTGCTCGGGGATGACGATCGGGTTCGGGATGCCGCGGGCGATCGGGTGCTGGGGGTTGACGGTCCACACCAGCTCGCGGTCGTGCTCGCTGCGCCAGCGCAGGGTGCAGGTGGTGCCCATGAGCTTCGTGAAGATCTTGGACCAGTGCCCGGAGTGGAGCACGATGAGCCCCATGCCGGCGAGGACGTGCCGGTGGACGCGCTCGACGATCTCGTCGTCGACCTCGTGGTGGGCCGCGTGGCCCCACCAGACGAGCACGTCCGTCTCGCCCAGCACGTCGCCGGTCAGGCCGTGCTCGGGCTCGTCGAGGGTGTGGGTGGTGATGGTCGCCTTGCCGCCGAGCCACTCGCCAACGCCCTTGGCGATGGCGCCGTGCATCCCGTCGGGGTAGCGCTCGGCCACCGACGGCTCGACTTGCTCGTGGCGGTTCTCGCCCCACACGACGACGCGGATCGGTTCGTTGGCCATGTCCTGGTGCTCCTTCTGTTGCGGGTGTGTTGTGAGCTTAAAATTTTCGGGCCGCGGCGGCGGCGCGGCGTCTCACGCGGCGCGTTCCGTACTGGAGCGCAGTGCGAGCCGGGGCGGCAGCAGGACGTGCTCGGGCTCGGCGGGCGGGTCGACGACCAGGCGCACCAGTTCGGCGGCGATGGCCGCCGACGCCTGCCGGACCGAGGTGATGCCGACGGCGCCGAACGAGGTCAGCGGCGTGTCGTCGTAGCCGGTGACGGCCACGTCCGGGCCGGGGGCGAGCCACCGGCTCTGGAGCGCGATGACCGCGCCCGCGGCGAGCTGGTCGGAGGTGCAGACGAGCGCGGTCGGCGGCGAGGGCGCGTCGAGGAGGTCGGCGGTGACGCGGACGCCGGTGGCGAGGTCGCCGCCGCAGCGGGCGATCCGGCTCTCGGCGACCGATCCGCCGAGCCCCAGGCGGAGGCAGGCCTCCCGGTAGCCCTGCTCGCGCTGGGCCATGGTGACGCTGCGGGGGTCGGCGCCCACGAACGCCAGTTCGCGGTGGCCGCGCTCGGCGAGGTGCTCCACGGCCATCGCGATGCCGAGCGCGGCGTCGCCCTCGGCCCAGCTCCAGGGGCTCGCGAACGCCTCGCCGGTGCGGCCGTAGGCGGCGAAGGGGATGCCGCGCTCGTGGAGTCCGACGGGCCGGGGGTCGTCGGAGCCGACGTTGGAGATGACGAACCCGGCGACGGACTGGCCGAAGTACAGGTCCTCGCAGGCGGTCATGAGCGCCTCGGGGTCGAGGCCGGTGATGAGGGCGAGGTTGCGGTCGGCGGCCTGGCAGGCGGCGGCGAGGTCGTGGAGGAACGCGTCCATGTACTGGTTGCCCGCGGTGTCGCGGGGCGGGAGCACGTACCCGATCTGCCGGGGCCGCGCGAGCCGGAGGCTGCGGGCGACGAGGTTGTTGCGGTAGCGCAGCTCGTCCATCGCGGCGTGGACCCGGTCCCGGGTCGCCTCGGCGACGACCTGGGGCCGGTTGATGACGTTCGAGACGGTCATGACCGAGACGCCCGCGCGCTCGGCGACGTCCGCCATGCTGGCCTTGCGCCGCGGATCGGGCGGTCTGCTCACCGGCCGCCCTCCGTTCCCGTCGCGGGGCCCGATGGTTCGGGCCCGGTGGCGCGCCGCCGCGAATTTTAAGCATAAAGTCGCCTGGCGGTCAAGGCCCCGGGCCGCGCCTCGGAGGCGCCGGGCGACGCCGTCTATTCCAGTACTAGAATACCGGCATGACCGCGTTGACCGATGGGGAGTTCACGGTGCTCGGCCTGCTCGTGGAGCGGCCGCGCCACGGGTACGAGCTGGAGCGGGTCATCGAGGAGCGCGGCGTGCGCGCCTGGACCTCGCTCGGATTCTCCTCGATCTACTACGTGCTCGACAAGCTCGCGGGGCGCGGCCTGATCGAGGCGGTCGGCGGGCCCGCTCGGGGGAAGTCGCGGGCCGTCTTCCGGGCGACCGCCCCGGGCCTGGCCGCGTGCGCGGACGCGGTGCGGGGGGCGCTGGCGGACGCGGCGCCGATGCGGTCCCGCGTCCTAATCGCGATGGCGAACAGCGCGGTGCTGCCGGACGCCGAGGTGGCCGCCGGGCTGGCGCTGCGCCTGGAGGCGCTGCGGGCCCGGCTCGCCGAGGTCCGGGCGGCCCGCGCCGCGCAGGAGCCCCTGCCCGCGGGCGCCGCCGCGGTCTTCGACCACAGCGAGGCCATGCTCGCCGCCGACCTCGGCTGGACCGAGGCCACGCGGGCCGTATTCACCGAGGAGAGCATGATGGACAAGTACGACGTCAAGAAGGCCCGCCGCGACCTGTACGCGCCGACCGCAAAGGCGTTCACAGTGGTCGACGTGCCCGAGATGCGCTACCTCGCCGTCGACGGGCACGGCGACCCGAACACGTCGCCCGAGTACGCGGACGCGGTGGAGGCGCTGTACGGCACCGCCTACACGCTGAAGTTCGCGAGCAAGCGCGCCCTGCGGCGCGACTTCACGGTCGCGCCCATGGAGGGGCTGTGGCGCGCGGACGACCCGGCCGCGTTCGCCGAGCGGGACAAGAGCGCGTGGTCGTGGACCATGATGATCGGCCAGCCGGACTGGATCACCGAGGCGATGGTCCGGGACGCCGTGGCGGCCGTCGCGGAGAAGCGGGACAACCCCGCCCTCGCCGGCCTCCGGCTCTTCACGTTCACCGAAGGCACCTGCGTCCAGATCCTGCACGTCGGCTCCTACGACGACGAGGGGCCCGTGCTGGAACGGCTGCACCGGGAGTACATGCCCGCCAACGGGTACGAGTTCAACGGCGACCACCACGAGATCTACCTCAGCGACGCGCGGCGGACCGCGCCCGCGAAGCTCAAGACCGTGCTGCGGCAGCCGGTCAGGCCCGTGTAGGCCGGGCTTCAGGCCCCGCCCCCATCGGATCTCGGGGGCGGGCCGGGTTCAGGCCGCCGGGAACACCGCGGTCACGAGCAGGCCGCCCTCGCGCCCGGGGATCGCGGTGAGTTCGGCATCGTGCACGCGCGCAACCGAATCCACGATGGACAAGCCGAGGCCGACGCCCCGGACCGACTCGATGCGGTCGCGTCCCTCGCCGCGCCGGAACGGCTGGAACAGCGAGTCGACCTCGTAGGCGGCCACGACCGGGCCGGTGTTCGCCACCGCCAGGCGGGCCCTGCCGCCCGCCGCGCCGGTCGCGACCCGGAGGGTGCCGCCGGCGCGGTTGTGCCTGACGCCGTTGGCGATCAGGTTCGACACGAGGCGCTCCAGGAGCACGGCGTCGCCGACGACCACGGCCTCGCCGGCCTCGACGTCCACCGTCACACCGGCCTCGTCGGCCTCGGCGGCGAACTGGGCGGCCACGTGCGCCGCGATGTCGGCCAGGTCCACCGGCGCGGGGTCGACGGGCGCCTGCTCGCTCCCGGCGAGGTGGAGGAGGCCGTCGATGAGCCGCCCGTGGCGCTCGTTGACCGTCAGGAGGTTCGCGGCCAGGTCCCGCACCCGGTGGTCGGCGTCCGGCCCGGCCGCCGCCACCTCGAGCAGGGTCCGGTTGATCGCCAGCGGCGTCTTCAACTCGTGGGAGGCGTTCGCGACGAAGCGGCGCTGGCCCTCGAAGGCGCTGTCGAGCCTGGCGAGCATGCCGTCGAAGGTGTCGGCGAGGCGCTTGAGCTCGTCGTTCGGGCCCTGGAGGCCGATGCGCTCGTGCAGGGACCGGTCGGCGACGCGCGTGGCGGTGGCGGTGATCGCGTCGATCGGGCGCAGCACGCGCGCGGCGATGAGGGAGCCGAAGGCGACCGCGAGCAGGCCCACGACCACGAGCGCCGCGACCGAGCCGAGCAGGACCGCCTGGAGCGTGGCGTCGTTGGCGGCCTCCTGGCGCCGTATCACCGTCTCGATGAGCGCCGCCAGCTCCGCGTCCTCCGCGCCGAACTGGGCCCGCATCCGGGCGATCGCGTCCAGGGAGTCACCGGTGTCGGGCATGTTCTGGGAGACGCGGTCGCGCACGATCAGGTACACGACGGCGATGAGCACGGCCCCGGCGGCGAAGAACGCCCCGCCGTACCAGAGGGTCAGCCTCGTGCGCAGTCTCATCGCCGCTCCCCGCGGACCACGTACCCCGAACCGGGCACCGTCTCGATGACGACCGGGTCGCCGAGCTTGCGGCGCAGCGTCATCATCGTCACCCGGACCACGTTGGTCGCCGGGTCGATATGCTCGTCCCAGACCTTCTCCAGCAACCGCTCGGCGGAGACGACGGCCGCCCCGGGCCGCAGCAGCTCGGCGAGCACCCCGAACTCCTTCTTCGACAGCGGCACGTACCGCTCCCCGCGGAACGCCTGGCGCCCGACCGTGTCGAGCCTGATCCCGGCGCGCTCGAGCACCGGCGGCGCGGCGGGCGTCGCCCGCCTGGCGAGCGCGCGGACGCGGGCGACGAGCTCGGTGAACGCGAAGGGCTTGCCGAGGTAGTCGTCGGCGCCGATCGACAGGCCCTTGACGCGGTCGTCGATCCCGGAGGCGACGGTGAGCATGAGGACCCTGGTCGCGTGCGGCCCGGCGACGACCTTGCGGGTGAGGTCGTCGCCGCCGACGCGCGGCAGGTCCCTGTCCAGGACCGCCACGTCGTAGTCGTAGGCGGCCAGGCGCAACCGGGCGGCGTCGCCGTCGTAGCAGACGTCCACGGCCATGCCCTCGGCGCGCAGCCCCTTCGCTATCGCGTCGGCGAGCATCCGCTCGTCCTCGACCACCAGCACGCGCATGCGAGTCCCTCCCTCGTCCGGTCCCCAGTCTGCCCGGGCCCGCATAAGGCCCGCGTAAGCGCGGACGCTCACGGAGAACACACGCGCGGGGGGCTTCACTTGCCGCACTGATGTCGACCGGTCTCTGGAAGGGGACGACACATGATGCAACGAGTAGGGCTCGCGGCGGCGGCGCTGGGGGCGCTGATGCTGTTCGCGGCGTGCAGCGAGGAGCCGGACGATGGAGTCGCGAGCGTCGACGGCTCGGCCGCCGAGGAGTCGCCGAGCGAGGACGTCGGCCAGGAGGAGGCCCTCCAGAACTTCGCCGAGTGCATGCGGGAGCAGGGCGTCGACTTCCCCGACCCCGATCCCGACGGCGGGTTCGAGGGCGCGGAGGAGCTGCGCGACATCATGGCGGACGAGGCCGAGGCCGTCGAGGCCTGCCAGGAGCACCTGGCCTCCGGCGAGCAGGACCTCGACGACCCCGAGATGCGGGCGGCGATGCTGGAGTTCTCGCAGTGCATGCGGGACAACGGCGTCGAGGACATGCCCGACCCCGGCGAGGAGGGCTTCGGGCCGACGCTGCTCGAGGAGGGCGGCGACGACCCGGACTGGGACGCCGCGCTCGAGGCGTGCCAGGGCGTCCTCGGAGAGGTGCGCGGCGAATGAGGCGGCGGACGGTGGCGATCGCGGTCGGCGCGGTCGCCGCGGCGGGGCTGGCCGCCGCCGGAGCGGTGCACGTGGCCGGCGGCGAGGAGCCGACCGCGGCGGCCGAGGACCCGGGGGCGACGGCGACGGTCGAGCAGCGGGACCTCGCGAAGTCCGAGGAGGTCGTCGGGACGCTCTCCTACGGCGACGTGCGCACGCTGAACGGCTCGGTGCCCGGGACCGTGACCTGGCTGCCGAAGGCCGGATCGGTGATCGGCGCCGGCGACGCGGTGTACGACGTCGACAACGTGCCGGTGGTCGCCATGCACGGCGACCTCCCCCTGTGGAGGGACCTGGCGCCGGGGGTCGAGGGACCCGATGTCGCGCAGCTGGAGTCGAACCTCGTCGAGCTCGGGTACGAGGGGTTCACCGAGGACGACGCGTACACCGACGCGACGGCCGAGGCGGTCGAGCGGTGGCAGGACGACAACGGCATGGAGGAGACCGGGGCGGTGGCGGTGGGCGCGGTCCTGTTCTCCCCGGGTCCGGTGCGCGTGGCCGAGCAGGTCGCGGCCGTGGGCGACCCGGCGAACGGGCCGGTCCTGGGCTACACCTCCGACCGGCGGCGCGTGACCGTGCAGCTGGAGGTCGCCGACCAGGACCTGGTGGCCGTGGACCAGGCGGTGGCGGTGACGCTGCCGGACGGGACCGAGGCCGCGGGCGTGGTCGACGCGATCGGCCAGACCGTGAGCGCCGCCGCCGAGGACGAGCCTGAGACCGTCGAGGTCGCGATCGGCGTCGACGACCAGTCCCTGCTCGGGGACCTGGTGTCCGCGCCGGTCACCGTGGAGCTGGTGTCCGAGACCCGCGAGGACGTGCTCGCCGTCCCGGTCGAGGCGCTGCTGGCGCTGCGCGAGGGCGGCTACGGCGTCGAGGTCGTCGACGGGGCCGCGACGGCGCTCGTGCCGGTGGAGACCGGCGTGTTCGCGGACGGCCTCGTCGAGGTCGCGTCCCCGGAGCTGGCCGCGGGCATGACCGTGGCGGTGGCGTCGTGAGCGTGGTGGCGCTGGAGCAGGTCGCGAAGGCCTACCCGGGGGTCACGGCGCTCGAGGCGGTGACGCTCGCGATCGGCGCGGGCGAGCTCGTGGCGATCTGCGGCCCCTCGGGGTCGGGCAAGTCGACGCTGCTGAACCTGGCCGGGACGCTCGACCGCCCCACGTCGGGCACGGTGCGGGTCGCGGGCGAGGACGTCTCGGCGCTGTCGGACCGCCGCCTGTCGCGGCTGCGCGCCGCCGAACTCGGCTTCGTGTTCCAGCAGTTCCATCTCGCGCAGGGGATGTCGGTGCTCGACAACGTCGCGGACGGGCTCCTCTACGGCGGGGAGCGGCGCGTGAGGCGCCGCGAGGCCGCTGCGGCCGCGCTTGAGCGGGTGGGCCTGTCCCACCGGGTCGGGCACCGCCCGCACGAGCTGTCCGGCGGCGAGCGCCAGCGCGTCGCGATCGCCCGGGCGATCGTGGGCGGTCCGAGCCTGCTGCTGGCCGACGAGCCGACCGGGAACCTCGACTCGGTGTCGGGTGCGACCGTGATGGCGCTGCTGCGGGGCCTGCACGAGGGCGGCACCACGGTCGTGGTCATCACGCACGACCGCGACATCGCCGCGGGTCTGCCGCGGCGCATCGAGATGCGCGACGGGCGGGTGGTGCGCGATGCGGTGGACTGATCTGCTGCGCGTCGGCGCGCACGGCCTGCGGACGCGGCCCCTGCGGGTGGCGTTGTCGGCCGTCGGGATCGCGATCGGGATCGCGGCGATGACGGCGGTCGTGGGGATCTCGGCGTCCAGTTCGGCCGAGCTGGACCGCAAACTCGCGGAGCTGGGCACGAACCTGCTCACCGTGGGTCCGGGGCAGTCGCTGTTCGGCGGCGACTCGCAGCTGCCCCTGGAGGCGGTGCCGATGATCGAGCGGATCGCGCCGGTCGAGTCGGCGGCGGCCACGGGAGCCGTGGACGCGAAGGTGTACCGGACCGATCTGATCCCCGGGAACGAGTCGGGCGGCATCGCGGTGAAGGCCGCGGAAGCGGACCTGCTGGAGGTCGTCGGCGCCGAAGTCGCCGCGGGCCGGTGGATCGACGGGGCCGCCGGGGACTTCCCGGCGGTGGTCCTGGGCGCGGACGCGGCCGGGGCGCTCGGGGTGAGCGCGGGGCCGGAGGTGCAGATCTGGCTGGGCGGGCGGTGGTTCGCCGTGGTCGGCGTGCTCGCGCCGGTGGAGCTGGCGCCGGAGCTGGACAACGCCGCGCTCGTCGGATGGGCGGCGGCCGAGAGGTACCTGGACTTCGACCTGCACGCCACGGAGGTGTACGCCAGGGCCGCCGAGACGGCCGTGACCGACGTGCAGGCGGTGCTCGGCGCGACGGCGAACCCGGAGCATCCCGAGGAGGTCGACGTGTCGCGCCCTTCGGACGCGCTGGTCGCGGCCGAGGCCGCGGAGGCGTCGTTCACGGGGCTGCTGCTCGGGCTCGGCGCGGTGGCGCTGCTCGTCGGCGGTGTCGGGGTGGCGAACACGATGGTCATCTCGGTGCTGGAGCGGCGCGGCGAGATCGGGCTGCGGCGCTCGCTCGGGGCGACCCGGGCGGACGTGCGGGGCCAGTTCCTGGCCGAGTCGCTGCTGCTGTCGCTGCTGGGCGGGGCGGGCGGGGTCGCGCTCGGCTCGGGCATCACCGCCGCCTATGCCGCGTGGCAGGGCTGGCCGCCCACCGTCCCTGCGTGGGTGCTGGCCGGGGGCGTCGCGGCGACGGCGGCGATCGGCGCGGTCGCCGGGCTCTATCCGGCGGTGAAGGCCGCCCGCCTCTCCCCCACGGAGGCGCTGACCGCGCCCTGAGACGGGCGGTGCGCGCGTGAAGCGGCTCCCTCGCGCGAGGGAGCCGCTTCACGCTGCGGAGGGAGGCCCGCGGCGCCGGGCGCTCCGAGACTGGATCCATGAGATCCGCACTCCTGCAAGCGCCTCCGGCGGCACCGTCCGGCGCGCGGCGGTGGGCCCGGGACCTGCTGGCCATGTCCCGGCCGCGCTTCTGGACGGCGTCGTTCGTGATGGCGGAGGTCGGGTTCGCGCTCGCGACGCGCCGCATCGTCCCCCGCGGGCCCGAGGCGGTGACCATGCTGCACCTGCTCCTGGTCACCGGGCCGCTGCTGTGGCTCGCGGTGCTCGCGGTCAACGACGCGAACGACCTCGCCACCGACCGGCTCAACCCGCGCAAGGCCGACTCGCCGCTGGTCGCGGGCCGGGTCCCGCGGCGCGCCGCGCTCCGGATCGCGGTGGCGGCGGGGGTGCTGACGGTGCTGGCCGCGGTCCCGCTCGGGGTGCTGTTCACGGTCGGCGTCGCGCTGGTGGTGCTGCTCGGGTGGGCCTACAGCGCCCCGCCGGTCCGGTTGAAGGCCAGGCCGGGCGCCGACCTGCTGTCCAACGCCGTGGTCGGCGTGCTCGGGCCGCTGGGCGGCTGGGTCGCCTTCACCGGTGCGGCGGAGGGGTTCCCGTGGCCGATCGCCGTCGTCGGCGTCCTGGCCGCGGCCGGGCTGTACCTGCCGACCGTCGCCGCCGACCGCGACGCGGACCGGGAGGCGGGCGTCGGGACCATCGCGGTGTCCCTCGGTCCGCGCGCGGTCTTCGAGCTCGGATTCGCGCTGTGGACGGCCAGCGCGGTCCTGGCGTTCCTCCTGTCGCTCAACGGCGTCGTGCTCGACACCTCGCTCGTGCCGTTGCAGCTGGTCGCGACGCCCGCGCTGCTGGCGATGTACCGGGTGCTGCTGCGGGACCGCCCTTCGTTCACCGCGATCACGGTCGTGGCCTGCGCGTACCTGGTGCCGTGCGCGGGCTTCGCCGTGACCTATGTGGACTCGTTCTGAGCGGTCACGGGGTGATGCGCCGCTCCAGCGCCTCGGGCAGCGGGTAGGGGCGCTCGGGGGGCAGGAGCCGCCCGATCTTCGCGGCACGGCCGCTGCGGACCAGGTCCGCGGCCTTGCGGACCTGCGGGGTGAGATCGGTCAGTGCGACGATCCAGTCGTCGTTGAACGCGCGGATCAGGCGGCGGCCGACGCCGACCTGGATGCTGTAGTGGTTCAGCGCGGCCCCGCGCGGGGAGCGCTCAGGGTCCCACTGGACGTGCACGGCCGCCGCCGCGAGGGCGGCCGGGTCGCCGGTCGTGAGCGCACTCGCGGCGAGGGCCTCCTCCCACCCCTCGCGGGTGATCCGCACCGCGAGGACGCGCTCCTGGCCGGGTTTGCGGGCCCAGTTGCTGCGGTGCATGAGCCACAGGAGCGACGGCTTGATCCAGGTCATCCGGTTGAACGAGAACGGGGCGGTGAACCGGCCGGCCCGCAGCGCGGCGTCGGCCACGGCGGGCGCGTACGCCTGGTAGACCGTGACGGTGCGGTCGTCGAAGTCGGCTCGGATCTGGTACTGGGGCGCCATGTCCGCAGCGTGCCACCGGCGGGGCCGCCCCGCAAACCGGTTTCCCGGCCTGCGGGGCCCCGGGGTTCAGGGGTGCATGCGGGCGCCCTTGACGACCCGGTCCACGGCGTTGCGCGGGCCGTGGATCCCGACGCCGACGAGGTCGAGCTCGTCGGACGCCACGGCGGCGACCGCGGCGCGGTTGTCCCGGTCGTTGCCGGTGGCGAACAGCTCCGCGGTGAAGACCGAGAGCGCCAGGCCGCGCTTGGCGGCCTTGGCGCGGGCGGCGCCCAGCAGCTCCCCCGGCCCTTCGAGGACCATCACCGGCTGGCGGAACATGGCCAGGTAGCCGACCCCGTCGGCGTCCGCGTACGGCTCGCCGACCACCTCGGGCTCGGCGGGGCCGATCCCGCTGACGAGGAAGGCCGTGACGTTCAGGCGCTGCCAGACCGCGAGGTCCTCGCGCAGCAGCACCGCGATCTTGGTGTCGAAACGCACCGGTGCACTCTCTTGCTCCATGCGTGCAACGCTACGAATCGCCGGACCCCCCGTCTTGTACGTTCTTAACGTGGTGGCCCCGTCGCAGATCCAGGCCTGGCGCCCGCCGGTGGGCGGGATCGCCGAGGCCTTCCACGCCCGCTTCACCGACCACGCCTACCCGATGCACGTCCACGACACGTGGACGCTGCTCATCGTCGACGAGGGCGCGGTCCGGTACGACCTGGACCGGCACGAGCACGGCGCGCTGGACGGCATGGTGACGCTGCTGCCGCCGCTGGTGGCGCACGACGGCCGCTCCGCGACGCCCCGCGGCTTCCGCAAGCGGGTGCTGTACCTCGACGGGACGCTGCTCGACGAGGCGCTCGCCGGCCGCGCGGTCGACAGCCCCGAGATCGCCGATCCGGTGCTGCGGCAGCGGATCCACCGGCTCCACGGGGCCCTGCTGCGCCCGGGCGACGAGCTGGAGGCCGAGAGCCGCGTCGAACTGATCGCCGAGCGGCTGCGCGGGCACCTGCGGCGGGAGCACGAGGCCGCGGCGCCCCGGAGGGACCGGCGGCTCGCCCACCGGATGCGCGACCTGCTGGACGGGCGGGTAGCCGCCGGGGTGAGCCTGCGGGAGGCGGCGGCGGCGCTGCACGCCCACCCGGCGCACCTGGTGCGGTGCTTCGGCCTCGAGTTCGGCATCGCACCGCACCAGTACCTGCTGACCCGCCGCGTGGACCGGGCGCGGAGGCTCCTGCTGGCCGGGGAGCCGCCGCACGCCGTCGCGGCGCGCACCGGCTTCTACGACCAGTCGCACCTGACGCGGCACTTCAAGCGCGTCGTGGGCACCACCCCGGCCCGCTACGCGGCCTGAGGCGCGCTGCCCGGCCCGCCCTCGGCCCGCCGCCCCGGCCGGGCGGTGGCGGGTGCGCGGTCTGCCGCTGTCCGGTCGGGGCGCGGGTCGGGTGACCGAGGTCGCGCGCGGCCGGGGTCCGCGGCGACGAGCGCCGCGAGTCCGCCGCCGTCCGAGGCGGTGCGCTCAGGCGGCCTGGGGCGCGTCCTGGAGCGGGACCGCCGCGGGGCGTTCGCACGTGCTCGCCACGGCGACCGCCGCGCCGCCCTCGGCCGAGGCCAGGAGCGAGGTCATGATGTCGAGCACGTGGTAGGCCAGTGCGCCGTCGGCGCGGGCGGGGACGCCCTCCGGGGCGGCCGCGAGGTCGGCGAGGCCGTAACCGCGCGCCGCGCCCCGGTATCCGGCGCTCGGCGGCAGGGTCTCCCACGCCCCGCCGAGCGGGTGGAGCAGCACGTCGCCGTCGAACCCGTTGGGGTCGGGCACGATCAGCGAGCCGGACTGGCCGTGGACCTCGATGTTCGAGGCCCGGGTGGCGACCGAGTCGAAGCTCATCACGAGGGTCGACAGCGCGCCGGACTCGTGCCGCAGCACCCCGGTCACGTGGGTGTCGACGGCGACCGGAACGACCTCGCCCTCGCGCGGGCCCGAGCCGATCGTGCGCTCGTCCCGCGTGTGGCTCGCGGCGCCGATGACCGAGGCGACCGGGCCGAGGAGCGTGACCAGCGCGGTCACGTAGTACGGCCCCATGTCGAGCAGCGGTCCGCCGCCCGGCTGGTAGTAGAAGTCCGGGTTCGGGTGCCAGCGCTCGTGGCCGGGCGTGGCCATCGTGGCGGTGGCGGCGACCGGGGCGCCGATCGCGCCGTCGTCGATGGCCTTGCGGGCCGTCTGGACGCCGGTGCCGAGGACGGTGTCGGGCGCGCATCCCACGCGCACGCCGGCCTCGCGGCCCGCGTCGATGATCGCCTCGGCGTCCTCGAGGGTCGCGGCGAGCGGCTTCTCGCCGTAGACGTGCTTGCCCGCGGCGACGGCCTTGAGCGCGATCTCGGCGTGCGCGGCCGGGATCGTGAGGTTGAGGACCACGTCCACTTCGGCGTCGGCGATCAGCTCGTCGACGGCGAGGGCGCGCACGCCCCGGGCCCGGGCGACGGCCTCCGCGCGGGCGGGGTCGGCGTCGGCGACCGCGGTGAGGCGCACCGACTCCAGGCGCTCGAACGTGGACAGGTACTGGCCGGAGATCGCCCCGACGCCGACGATGCCGACCCTCAGCGGCTGGCCCACAGGATGCCCCTCTCGATGATGGTGCGCACGTTGGCGTCGGCGAGGACGCCCGTGTCGTGGCCGGGGGTCGCGACGAAGATCCGGCCCTCGCCCCACAGGCGGGTCCAGACGGCCGGGCAGGTGACCGGGCGGTGCCAGGCGTGGTAGGCGGTGACGGGGATGGTGGTGGTCGCGAGGACGTCGTTGTACTCGTCCGAGAGGACCCAGTACTGCTCGGTGTGGAGGTCGAAGTCCCCGATGCCCTCGACGATCGGGTGGTCGGCCCGCTCGGGGACGATGTTGACGGTGTGGTGCGTGAAGCAGTCGGCGGCCTCGCCCTTCAGCTCCTCCTGCGGGGCCCGGGTGGGGTGGGTCGCGAACTGGCCGCCGATGAACTGGAGGTAGTCGGAGCTGTTGCGGTAGGAGTCGGCGATGCCGCCGTGCCAGCCGGCCATGCCGGCGCCGTTCTCGACCGCGGCGATGAGGCCGCGCAGCTCGTCCTTGTCGATGGTGTTCATGGTGTTGGTCTGGACGATGACGTCGACCGTGGCCATGTAGCCGGCGTCGGCGTAGACGGCGGTGGCGTCCTCGACGCGGACCTCGTACCCGTGCTCGCTCAGGAAGGGGAGGAAGGAGTCGGTGGCCTCGACGGGCTGGTGCCCGTCCCATCCGCCGCGCACGACCAGCGCGCGCTTGTGCTCTGCTGCCATGGGAGTGTTCGCTCCAAAAGTTGCGCAAGTTCAGCGTCGGTTCGGCGCCTCGCCGCTCATTATGACAAGAGTTTCTCGATAAAACCAGTGGGGTCACGGCGCCCGAAGTTGCGCAACTTCCGGTCCCGTCGGTATGCTCTCGCCATGGAGCAGCCCCGACGGACGACCCTCGCCGATGTGGCCGAGGCGGCGGGCACGACGGTGCCGACCGCCTCCAAGGTGCTGAGCGGCCGCTCCGACGTCTCCGCCGAGACCCGCGCCCGCGTGATGCGGGCCGTGGCGGACCTGGGCTACCGCGGGCGCTCGGGCCGGGGCGCGGTGCCGCGGGTCGACCGCCCCGCGCTGGTGGACCTGGTGCTGAGCGGGGTCGAGGGCACGTGGGCGAACCGGGCCCTCAGCGGCGTCGAGCGGGCCGCCACCGCCGCGGGGGTCGACCTCGTGGTCTCGGTGGCGCGCGGCGACGGCGCCTGGCTGACGCGGCTTTTGGAGCGGAACCTGCGCGGCGCGGTGCTCGCGTTGGTCGACGTGACGGCCGAGCAGCTGGCGACGCTGGCCGCCGCGCAGGTCCCGGTGGTCCTGCTCGACCCGGTGACGCAGCCGCCGAGCACCGTGGCGAGCGTGGGCGCCGCGAACTGGGCGGGCGGGCGCGCGGCCGCCGAGCACCTCCTCGCGCTCGGGCACCGCCGGTTCGGGGTGCTCGGCGCCCACCGCGGGCACCTCTACAGCCAGGCCCGCGTCGACGGGTTCCGCTCGGCCGCGAGGCGGAGGGGGAACGACGTGCGCGTGGTCCACATCGACTGGTCCGCCGCGGGGGCGGCGGAGGCGGCCGCCGCCGCGCTGCTGGGCGGCGCGTCGCCGCCGACGGCGGTCTTCGCGTGCACCGACAACATCGCCGTCGGCGTGTACGACGCCGCGGAGTCGCTGGGGCTGCGCATCCCCGAGGACGTCAGCGTCGTCGGGTTCGACGACCTGCCCGAGGTGCAGTGGCTGCGCCCGGCGCTGACCACCGTGCGCCAGCCGATCGCCGAGATGGGCGAGGCCGCGATGCGGATGCTGCTGCGCATCGTCGCCGACCCGCCGCGGGACGCCCCGCGGGAGGAGCTGGCGACCACGCTGATCACCCGCGGCTCCACCGGGAGTCCCTGAGCGCCGGAGGCGCTGCTCCGCGGCCGCCGGGGACGCGCGTCCGCGCCCCTCCGGCCGGGGCCGCCGGTCTTCGCGGCCCGCGGCGCGAGGCGCCTCCCTGCCGCCGAACCGGTCGGCGGCCGGGGCCGAGCGCGGCGCCGCGGGAGCGCGGAGGCCGCTCGCCGATCCGCTTCGGGGCGGTCACCGGAACCGGGCCGGGAGGTCGAGCGTCGGGACCGGGATCTCGTGGCGGGCCTCGAAGCCGATGAGCTCGCGCGCGGGCGTGAGGTCGACGGGCACTTCGCGTCCGACGAAGCGGCGCAGCCGGGGCGCGCCGGACGCGAACGCGTCGAGCAGCTCCTCGGTCCGGTAGGGCGCGTTGGTGCGGTCGGCTGCGAGGAGGAACGCGTGCGCGCCGGCCGTGTCCGCGGTCAGGGACAGCGCGATCGCGCGGGCGGCGTCGCGGGTGTCGAGGTAGGACCAGGCCTCGCACAGGCCCGCCCTCGGGTCCTCGGTGAGCGCCCGCGACTGCGCGAGCAGGCCCTCCTCGCCGTTGACGTGCGGGAAGCGCAGGGTCACCACGTCGATGCCCCAGCGCCGCCAGGCCATCCGCGCGGTGCTCTCCCCCTGGTGCTTGGACAGCGAGTACCAGTCGGCGATGTCGACGGGGACGGCGGTGTCGAGCGGGAAGTACGCGGGGGTCGTCTCGTGGACGTTCATCGGCAGTCCGTACGCGTTGATGCTGCCGGCCACCACGGCCCGGGGGACGCCCGCGGCGCCCGCCTGCGCGAGCACGTTGAACGTCGAGACCACGTTGGTCGCGTAGACCTCGTGGGGCGGCGCCATGTCGGGGTGCGGGATCGCGGCGAGGTGCACGACGAGGTCGGCGCCGTCGATCGCGGCGGCGACGTCCTCCGGCGACCGCGTGTCGCCGACGATCACGCGGTCGGCCTCCGGCCGCGGGCGCTCCGCGATGGACAGCGCCGTGACCGCGGCCCCGGCCTCGCTCAGGTGCGCGGCGGTGACCGTGCCGATGCGGCCCGAGGCCCCGGTGAGGAGCACTCGGGCCCCGTCGAGCTGCTTCATCGTCTGTCTCCTCCGGCCGTGCGGGCTCCGGCGCGGGGCCGTCTCTGGAAGATAGCGCCTGTCGGGGGTTGCGGACACCCCTGCGGCGCGGGGGCGTCACCGGTGCGCGGCCGCGCGCTTCGGGGCGCCGTCCGGCCCGCCTTCCGTCGGGCCCGGTGGGCCGCGTGCGCGCTCACCGCGCCGTCGGCCCTCCGGGCGCCGCACCCGGCCGCGGGCCGATCAGGGCCGCGATCTCGTCGGCGATGTCGTCGGGGGTGCGGCCGCCGGTGTCGACGGCGATGTCGCCGACGCCCTCCCGTTCGAGCAGGGCGGCCTCGGCGTGCGCGGCCCCGATGCGGCGTTCGAGGCCGTCCCCGGTGAGCCCCCGCAGCTCGTCGCCGGGGAGTTCGACACCGATCCCTTCGGCGCGCATCCTGATCCGCTCGGCCAGCTGCTCGGGCGGGGCGTCGAGGCGGACCACCGTCGGCGCGCAGCCGGGCACCGCCTCGAGGTAGCCGCGGGCGGTCGCCGCTCCCCCGCCGGAGCCGGAGACCACGAGGCACTCGGCCCCGGCCTCGCGGTGGGCCCGCCACAGCGCGCCGAGGTTGCGGGCCCGGAGGCGGTGGTCGCCGGGGTCGTCCGCGGCGGCGGGACGGCACCAGCCGATCTGGGCGAGGTCGATGAAGGAGGCCTTGGCGCCGGAGGCCAGGAGCCGCATGAAGACCGCGAAGGACACCGTGGACTTCCCGACGCCGGCGGGGCCGCAGACCCACACCATCGGGACCCCGCCGTCCGCTGCGGACTCCGGCGCGTCGAATCCGCGCGGGCGCCACGCGCCCGCGGGCGCGCCGGGCCAGTCGCCGATGCGGTCGCGGACCAGCGCCACGACCTCCTGGACGGAGCGGCCGCCGGTGTCGACGCGGCGATCGGTGAGGGGGTCGCGCTCCAGCCTGGCGGCGTGGAGGGCGGCCGGTTCGATCAGGTGCTCGGAGCCGCCGCGCCCGATCAGCCGCTCGCGGCGCTCCTCGGCCCCTACCCGCAGTTCGACGAGGGTCAGCGCCGCGCCGGGGGTCCGGGCGGCGTAGTCGGCCACGGTCTCGGCGGCGGCGACGCCGCCGGACACGATGAGGCACTGGGCCCCCGCGGCCCGGAACCCCGCCCAGACCGCGCCGATCCCGCGGGCCTTGACGCGCTCGTTGTCGGGGTCGCCCGAGGGGGCGGGGTAGGCCATGCCGACCTGGTCGGCGTCGACGTACGCCGCCAGGACGCCTTCCTGCGCGAGCTGCGAGAAGAGCGCCCACGCCGTGGTGGTCTTGCCCGAGCCGGCGGTCCCGATGAGCCAGAGGAGGGGGGTGGTGTCCATGCGGTGAGCCTAAGCGGGGCGTCAACCGCTTTGGCCCGGCCGCCGAGGAGCACTCGCGATCGCCCGGCGCGGCGCTGCTGCGATCATCGGTGCATGACCGTCAGCACCACAGCGGCCCCTCAGGCGCCGCCGGGCCCCTCCCGCCGGGCCGAGATCGCCGCGGGGGTCCGCCTCTCGCTCGCCGCCGGGCTCGGCATGTTCCCGATCGGCATCGCGTTCGGCCTTCTGGTGGTCCAGGCGGGCCTGCCGTGGTGGGTCGCCCCGGCCCTGTCGCTCGCGGCGTACGCCGGATCGCTCGAGCTGCTGCTCATCGGGTTGATCACCACCGCCACGCCGCTGGCGACCATCGCCCTCACGACGCTCCTGGTGAACTTCCGGCACGTCTTCTACGCCTTCTCGTTCCCGCTCCACGTGGTCCGCAACCGGGTCGCGAAGGCCTACTCGGTCTACGCGCTCATCGACGAGGCCTACGCGGTCACGGCCGCCTCCCGGGACGGCTGGAGCTCGTGGCGGCTGCTGTCGACGCAGATCGCGTTCCAGGTCTACTGGGTCGGCGGGGGCCTCGCCGGGGTCGCGGTCGCCTCGGTCATGCCCGGCCCGATCAAGGGCCTGGAGTTCGCCCTGTGCGCCCTGTTCGTGACCCTCACCCTCGACGCGGCCCGCTCCCGCGGGCAGGTGCCGTCGCTGCTGCTGGCGGGACTCGCCTTCACGGCCGCGATCGTCCTCGCGCCCGACGCCGCGCTCTTCGTCGCGCTGCTGTTGTTCGTGCTGCTCCTGCTGGGCCGCTTCGCGCTCGGCGTCCTGCGGTCCCGGAGGGGCTCCGATGCCTGACGCGGCCCTCGACCCGTGGTACCTCGCGTGGGTCCTCGTGACCGTCTTCGCCATCGACCTGGCGCTGCGGGCCCTCCCGTTCGCCGCGCTGAAGCCCCTGCGCGCCTCGGCGCTGGTGCGGAGCCTGACGGTGTGGATGCCCGTGGGCGTGCTCGCGATCCTGGCCGCCGAGACGCTGCGCGGCAGCCTGGTCGGCGACCCGGGCGGGGCCGTGAGCGCGCTCGTCGCGGTCGGCGTCACCGTCGCGGTGCACCTGCTCGGCGGGCGGCGGACCCTCCTGAGCGTCGGCGCGGGCACGTTCACCTATGTTCTGCTGGTCAACGTGGACGTCGCCGCCGCGCTCAGGGGGCTCCTCTGACGCCGCGCTTACTCCTGGAACGCCTTCGCGGTGAGTTCGACGGAGCGGACGCGGTCGGCGGGCCGCTCGGCGTGGTGGGCGGTGATGAGCTCGTCGGCGCGCGCGGCGGCGGCGAACTCCTCCAGGTACGCGGCCACCTCGCCGGGGGCGCCGACGGCGGTGTACCGGGTCATGGCCGACAGCTGGCGGCCGGCCGCCGAGGCGAGGAACGCGTCGATCTCGTCGTCGGTGAACTCGGGCCCGCCCTGGCCGCGCTTGATGAACGCGCGCGACCGGTTGCGGTACGCGATCTGCCGCTGCGCCTCGGCCTCCTCGCGGCTCTCGGCCGCGAACACGTTGACGCCCGCGATGACGTACGGCTCGGCCAGCTGCTCGGAGGGCGTGAACTGCTCCCGGTAGGCGGCGACCGCCTCGTGCAGGGCGTCGGGCGCGAAGTGGGAGGCGAACGCGTACGGCAGCCCCATCCGGGCGGCGAGCTGGGCGCCGAAGAGCGAGGAGCCGAGCAGGTAGAGCGGGACGACGCCCTCGGCGCGCGGCACGGCCTGCACGCCCTCGATCAGGGACTCGCCGCGGAGGTAGCCCTGGAGCTCCAGGACGTCCTGCGGGAACGCGTCGCCCGAGGCCGAGGCCCGCCGGATGGCGATCATGGTGTTGCGGTCGGTGCCGGGCGCGCGGCCCAGGCCGAGGTCGATCCGGCCGGGGAACAGCGTCTCCAGCGTCCCGAACTGCTCGGCGATCACCAGCGGGGAGTGGTTGGGCAGCATGATGCCGCCCGCGCCGAGCCGGATGGTGTCGGTGTGCTCGGCGACGTGGCCGATCACGACGCTGGTCGCGCTCGAGGCGATGGTCGGCATGTTGTGGTGCTCGGCGTACCAGACCCGCCGGTAGCCGCTGCGTTCGGCGGCGCGGGCGAGCTCGACGCTCGCGGCGAGGCTCTCGCGCGCGGACCGTCCCGGCGCGATCGGCGCCAGGTCGAGGATCGACAGGGCTGCGGGCATGTCGGGTGCCTTTCTACAGACTGCGGTGGAGCGCCTCGGTGAACGCGCGGATGCGCGCCTCGTCGCGGCGGTAGTAGATCCACTGGCCGCGCCGGGTGGCCTGGAGGAACCCGGCGCGCTGGAGGATCGCGAGATGGGCGGAGACCGTGGACGCGGACGTGCCCGCCTTGTGCTGGATCAGGCCGGCGCACACGCCGAGCCCGGCGGTGTCCCCGCAGGGGAAGTTCGCCTCGGGGTCCTTGAGCCAGTCGAGGATCCGCAGCCGCGTCTCGTTGGAGAGGGCCTTGCATTCGTCGAGCACGTCGGTCGTCCTTCGGTATTTCGCTTATTGACGAAGTTAACGCTTCCGGGGCGGGAGGGCACCATGAGCCTCGTCACCGGCCGAGGTCGGCGAGGAGGGCGACGGCGGCGCGGGCCGGGTCGTCGCCGTACGTGGAGGGGAAGGCGTCCGCGAGGCGCCAGCCCGCGCGGCGCAGGGCCCGGTGGCGGGCCAGGTGGGCGGCGGGGCCGTCGGGGTGGACCGCGCAGATCACGCCGACCGCGTCGTCGCCGTCGCCCACGACGAGGTCGACGCTCCAGTGCCCCACCGGGTAGGCGGACCGGACCTCGACGCCGGCGTGCGCCAGCGCGTCGGCGGTCTTCGCGGTCCAGGCGTCGGGGTGGCGGGCGGCCTCGGGCGGGCGGGGCGGGCTGTCGGCGTACCGGAGGAACTCGCCGATGAGGCCGTCGGCGTCGCCGATCGCGGTGACCACGTGCAGCCGGTGGCGGGCGCGCGTGATCATCACGTTGAACAGGTTGGCCCCGGCGGCGAAGCGCCGCCGCCCGGCCGGGTCGCCGGGGGCGACGCCGAGGGCCGCGATGACGGTGTCGGCCTCGCTGCCCTGGAAGGCGTGGACGGTCCCGGCGCGGATGCGGTGGCGGCGGATGGCGTCCAGGTCGAAGCGCTCGACGATCCCGGCCTCGATCGCCTCGGCCTGGGCGCGGAACGGGGTGATGACCGCGATGCCGCGGTCCCCCTGTCCGACGCGTTCGGCGAGGAGCTCCAGGGAGGCGTCCACTTCGGCCCGGACGACGCCGTCGCGGGAGGCGCGGGCCCGGACGCGGTGGAGGTGGACGGCGTCGGCGTCGTGGTTGCGCGGGTGGGTCGTGACCGGTGCGACGCGGCCGCGGTAGAACCGCGCGGCGGAGAACCCGATGAGGTGGGGGACGCTGCGGTGGTGCTCGGTGAGCTCGACGACCGGCCCGGCGCCGGTGGCGAGGTCGTAGGCGCTGACGCGGCCGGTGTCGAGCTGCGGCGCCCGGTCGGCCAGGCCGTGCCGGGCGAGGACCTCGGCCAGGCGCTCCTCGCTCGCGAAGGAGACGAACCGCAGCTGCCGGGGGTCGCCCGCGACGACGGCGCGGCGGGCGCGGGCGAGCGCGGGGGCGGCGCGGAGCTGGTTGATGTGCGAGGCCTCGTCGAGGATCACGAGGTCGAACATGCCCGGCGCGGCCGGGAGGAGGTCCTCGACGTCGCCCACCGTGCCCACCCACAGCGGCATCGCCTTGAGCATCGCGCCGGTGTCGAGCCCGGCGAGCAGGGAGCGGCGGGCCGCCCGGGAGGAGGAGCGCAGGCCGGTGGCGAGGCCGGCCAGGGCGCGGCGGGACCCTCCCGAGCGCCGCTCGTCCGCTTCGGCGTCGTATCGCGCGGCGGCGGCGACCGCGGCGGCCGCCTCGGCGTCGGCCTGCTCCAGGCTCGCCCAGAGCGGGCCGAGGTCGAGGCCGCCCGCGGCGGCGAGGAGGGCCGCGCCGCGCTGGTCGCGGGCGGCGGCGACGGCGCGGCGCAGTGCCGCGCGGCTCCCGTCGGCGCCCGCGAGCCGGGCCAGCCGCCGGGAGGAGCGCCACGCGCGCAGGCGCGGCCACCAGCCGTCCGCGCCCCGCTCGGCGCGGCGCAGGTGGCGTTCGACCGCGTCGAGGTCGGCGTCGCGGAGGCCGGGGAAGTCGTCGAGGAGGAACAGCGGGAGGTCGCGGGCGCGGCGGCGCCGGTCCTCCAGGTCGAGCAGGGAGGCGAGCTCGGCCTCGACGCGCGCGACGTACGCGGCGGCGTCGTCGGCCTCCCGCCGGTGCTGCTCGACGACGCGGGCCTTGTGGCCCCTGCCGGTGCCGGAGCCGAGGCGGGTCCGGAACTCGTCGCGCCGCTCGGTGTCGCCGAAGTGGACCGGGACCGGCCCTGGCCGGCGGTCGAGGAGGGCGGCGAGGACGTCGGCGGCGTGCACCGACTGGGTGGCCAGGAGCACCGACTGCCCGGAGGCGACCGCGTCGAGGGCGATCGCCGCGAGCGTGTGGCTCTTGCCGCAGCCGGGCGCTCCCGCGATCACGGTGACGGGCTGGGTGCGGGCCTGGACGACGGCCGCGGCCTGCTCGCGGCTGAGCGGGAGGGCGCAGCGGATCGGCGCGTCCGGGGCGGGGGCCGCGTCGGGCCGCTGGTCGTACATCGCGGCCAGCGCCGTGTCCTCGAGGCCGGGTGTGGCGGCCCATTCGCGCAGGCCCGAGGCGATGGGGCTGGGGACGGCGTCGCGGTCGACGTAGACGACGGGCCGGGCCACGACCGCCGTGCGGTCGCGGTCGCGCTGCGGCGGGGAGGTCTCGACGGCGGACTCGCCGAATCCGGCCGCCGCGGCGGCGGCCGCCAGCCAGGCGGTGTCGGCGGGGGCTTCGGTGTCGGCGTCGGCGAACACGGCTTCGAGCAGCGGGGCGAACTCGCCGCCGGCCAGCGCCGGGTGGACGGCGACGTCCCCGGCGGGGACGACCCGCTGGGTGTCGCCCCGGCCCCCCGCGGCCTTGAGGCGGACGGGGCGGCTGACCAGCGGCAGGCGGACCCGGTGGGTCCTGCCGTCGGCCTCGGTGCGCCCCATGACGACGCCCCAGCCCTGCCGCAGGAGCCGCTCGTCGCGGTGCAGCTCGTCGTAGGAGGCGAGGGCGCCGCCGCCTTCGAGCGCCTCGAGCGCCGTCCCCCAGACGGCTTTGGCGCCGAGGTGGTCGAAGATCGGCGGTTTCGCCGCCGGGGCGAGGTCGGCGAGGGCGCCGAGGAGCTGGGGCACGGGCATGTGCGCAGTGTAGGAGGTGCGCACGAGGCCCCGCCGGGACGGAGCGGCCGCGGTCCACCGGGGACCGCGGCCCGACGTCACGGCCGGGGGCTCACGTCTCCTCGCCCAGCTTCGGCGCCTCGTGGTGGAGGAGGTCGGCGTAGTCGGGGTGGCGTTCGATCCACCCGGCGTAGAACGGGCACACGGGCACCACCTGCTCCCCCGCGGCCCGGGCCGCGTCGAGCGAGTGCCGCGCGAGCGCCGAGCCCACCCCGGCGTCCTGGGCGGACTCCTCGACGTGGGTGCTGGAGAAGGTGATGGTGCCGTCCTTGCGGCGGTAGTCGGCGAATCCGACCGTCTCGCCGTCGATCCGCGCCTCGTAGCGGCTCTGCTCCGGTACGTCCGTCACTTCCACGGCCATGCGGCCCTCCTTCGCGTCGTCTTCGAACCACCTTAGGCCCGATTCGTCGGAGTACCCGCGAAGTCGCGTTTCGACCGCCGCCGGAGGGGCGGACCGGGGCGGCGCCCGCCGGAGGGGGTGAGCGGGCGCCGCCCGGCCGGCGGCTACTCGAGGTGGAAGGTCGCGGCGGCGCGCTCGGCGGCGGTCGAGGCGGTCTGGAGGTACACCAGGCCGTCGACGTGGCGGAGGTAGCGGCCGGAGAAGTTCGAGGCCTCGAAGGACTCCCCCGCGGCGTCGGCCAGGCCGTCGCGGCGGTGGAAGCTCGCGTCCGAGCGGAACAGCGACGAGCCGTCGCCCTGCTCGACCCAGATCTCGTAGTTCCTGTGCCGCAGGTAGTGCCCGGGGTAGTTCGCCGACTCCAGCGAGACCGTCCCCGATCCGGCCAGGCCCGCGACGATCCGGAACTGCGAGTCGGCCAGCATCGCCGTGTTCGCGCCCGCCCGGAGCCGGAAGTCGTAGTGGTTGAGGTACGCGCCCGAGGCGCCGTGCGCGGCGAACCGGTACGGGGTCGGGCCGTCGGCCACCGGCACGCCGAAGTCCGGGGTCCCGTCGGCGTTCCAGTAGAACTTCTGGATCCTGGTGTGCCGGTTGGGGTCGTACAGCGGGTCGCCGCTGATGTCCCGGTAGGGCCTGGCGTGGTAGACCAGGATGTCGCTCTGGCCGTCCTCGGAGAGGGTGAACGAGTTGTGGCCCGGCCCGTACTGGCCCGTGTTGTCGTTGCTGCGCAGGACCGGCTGGGGGTGCTTGGTCCACGAGGACGCGCTGAGCAGGTTCGCGCTCTGGGAGGCCGTGAGCAGGCCGATGGCGTAGTTCGCGTCGGTGGCGCTGGCGGAGAAGGTCATGAAGACGCGGCCGCCTCGCTTGATGACGGCGGCGCCCTCGTTCACCTTGTGGCCGATGACCTCCCACGGGTTGGTGGGCTTGCTGATGCGCACCGGCGTGCCGGTGATCGTCCACGGGCTCGACATGGCCGCGAGGTACAGGCTGGTGCCCGAGCCCAGTTCGGGGTCGCTCTGGGCCCAGCACAGGTAGCGGGTGGAGCCGTTGGTGAACGTGGTGGCGTCCAGCGAGAACGAGTCGCGCGGGGTGGTGATCCGGCCGCGTTCGGTCCAGTTGCCGGACATGGGGTTCGCGCCCGCGTTCTCGAGGGCGTACATGCGGATGGCCCAGACGTCGTCGGCGCGGCCCGCGGCGAAGTAGAGGTACCACTTCCCGTCGACGTGGTGGAGTTCGGGCGCCCAGATGTGGGCGCTCATGGGGCCGCTGGAGTGCTTGGACCACACGGTGGCCTCTTGGGCCGTGGCCAATCCCTGGAGGGTGGTGGCACGGCGCATGATGATGCGGTCGTAGGCCGGGACGCTGGCGGTGAAGTAGTAGTACCCGTCGGCGTGGCGCACGATGTGCGGGTCGGCGCGCTGCTGGATGAGCGCGTTGCCGTAGAGCACGCCGGGCGCGGCCAGGGCGGGGGTGGGGAGGCCTGCGGTCGAGGCGGCGGTGACGAGGGCCGCGGCGCCCGCGGCCTGGAGGAGCCGCCGGCGGTTCAGGGGTGCGCGGTGCATGGGAACTCCGTGTGGTCGATCGAACTGGGACGTATTCGAACATGGTGGCCACCAGGTGATGTTCACGGTAACCATACTGATCGGACAAGTCAATAGATCGAACCACGCGAATGTTTCAGCATGCGGGGCGGTGCGGGAGAGAGGGTCAGGCGGCTCCGCCGGGGAGTCCGGCCCGGCGCCGCTCGGCCTCGGCGAGGGCGCTCTCGTAGGTGTCGAGGATCAGCGCGGCGAGGTCCTGCTGGTCCAGTTCCTCGTGGCCCGGGCCGAAGTCCACGGCGATGAGCACGCCGCCGACGGTGACGGTCACCGCCACCGCGCCGCCGGGGGCCTCGGCCCGGACGCTGGCGGGCTCCAGGAGGCGCCGCATCGGCTCGGCCCGCTCGCCGAGCTCGGTCATCTGCTTCACGAACGTGCGCACGCCTTCGGCGGCGCCGGGCGCGGCGGGGCGCCCGTCGGGATCGTTTCGCTCCTTCACCCTGCCATCGTGACATGTTGCGCCACAAGATGTCTCATTGGGATCAGAAGTCCTCTTAGGTTTTACCGGCCGTTGGGCCGGCGGCCATGTGCCCGCACTGGGCGCGACCGGGCGCGCACGGGCGGCGCGGTCAGAGGCCCGACAGGTAGGCCTCCAGGGCCGCGGCGTAGGCGGCCGGGTCCTCGTTCCAGGCGGCGGTGTGGCCCGAGGCGGTGGTCACGACGGTGGTCCGGTCGGCGGGGAGCCCTTCGGCGAAGTCGAGCGTCGCGGTGTGGTCCACGGTCTCGTCGGCGGTGTCGACGAACAGCAGCATCGGCATGTCGAACTCGTCGGTGAAGTTCCGCTGGTCGAGGCCGTCGAGGTCGAGGTCGGCGCGCCACTCCACGATCCGCTTGGCGGCCCACGTGATCGGGGCGATCACGTTGCGGTCCTCGGCCTGCATGTCGAGCGTGGAGTTCCAGTCCATGACCGGCGAGTCGAGCACGATGCCGCGGATCAGGGCGGGGTCCTCGATCTTGCGGGCCGCGGTCGCGGCGATGGCGCCGCCCATCGACCATCCGTGCAGGATCACGTCCTCCGCGCCGTTCGCGAGCGCGTAGTCGATCGCGGCCAGGACGTCGTCGCTCTCGTACTCGCCGAGGCTGTGCTTCCCGTTGGGGGCGTCGGGGGCGCCCTCGTCGTTGCGGTAGGTGACGGCGAGGACGGGGTAGCCGAGGTCCTGGTAGACCTCGATCCCGCGGAGGGTCTCGGCCGGGGAGGCGTTGCGGCCGTGCACGGTGACGACCCAGGTCGCCTCGTCGCCGGGCAGCCGCCAGGCGGGCATGTCGCCGAGCTCGGTGGGGATGTCCACAGTGGTGTATTCGAGCCCGAGTGCGGCGGACGGGTCGTCGCGGTAGGCGTAGGTGTCGACGCGGACCCGCGTGCCCGCGGCGAGGTCGCCGTAGATGACGCGGTCGAGCGCGCGGGTGACGGTGTCCTCGCCGGACTCGACGATGTCGCCGACGATCGCCTGGCCGCCGTCCCACGACAGGCCCCACGTGCCGGGCTTCTCGGTGTGCTTCCCGCGCGGCAGCGTCACCGTCGTGCCGTCCACGGCCTCGACGGTGACGTCGTAGTCGCTCGCGGAGTGGTCGACGTCGATGACCTCGCCGGAGAAGTACCAGCCGGCGCCGCCGAGCGCGCCGAGGGCGAGCACGAGGACCACGGCGAGCGAGATGAGGATCGCGCGGAGGGGGCGGCGGCGCTTCCTGGGGGCCTGGGCTTCGGTCTCGGCCGTTGTCGTCACGATGGTTCCTCGGGGGGCTCGGCGGGCTGGTCGTTCGATCTTAGGAGGCGCCCGCCCCGTTCACGAGCGGCCCTTGGTCCACAGGCCCCAGGCGCGGGCGTACGGCCCGTCGGCGGCGGCGAGGTCCTCGTGGGTCCCCTCCTCCACGATGCGGCCGTGCTCCATGACGACGATCCGGTCGGCCTTCGCGGCCTGGTCGAGCCGGTGCGCCACGAGCAGCCCGGCGCGGCCTTCGAGGGCCGCGGCGGCGGCCCCGTCGAGCGCGGCCGAGTCGGCGCTGCCGGCTTCGGCGGTGGCCTCGTCGAGGACGGCCAGGCGCGGGTCGAGCAGGACCACGCGGGCCAGCGCGAGCGCCTGGGCCTGGGCGGGGGTCAGCTCGAGGCCGCGGTCGCCGACGCCGGTGTCGAGCCCGTCGGGCAGGGCCAGCAGGGAGCGGGCGCCGACGCGGCGCAGCGCGGCCTCCAGCTCGTCGTCGGCGGCGCCGGGCCGGACCAGGTCGAGGTTCTCGCGGAGGGTCCCGTCGAAGACGTGGACCTCCTGGGTCACCAGGGCCACGGACGGGCCCGGGCCGGCGACGGCGACGCGCCCGGCGTCGGGTTCGAGGACTCCGGCGACGATCGCCGCGAGGGTGCTCTTGCCCGCGCCGGAGGAGCCGACGAGCGCCACGGTCTCCTTGGGGCCGATGCGCAGCGAGACGCCGCTGAGGACCGGGTGCCCGGGCGTGTAGGCGAAGTCGAGGGCCTCGGCCTCGGCGGCCGCGTCGGTCTCGGGCTCGGGGCGCTCGGGGGCCTTGAAGCGGTCGGCGCCGATGACGCCGACGATGCGGCGCATCGAGGCGAGCGCGGACTGGAGGTCGTCGACGACGATCATGAGCCGGTTGATCGGGTCGAACAGCCTGAGGAAGAACAGCATCGCGGTGGTCGCGGCGCCGACGGTGCCCTGGCCCTCGCGCACGAGCCAGAAACCGACGACGAGGATCGAGCCCATGCCGAGGAACTCGGCGAAGTTGAGCCGCGCGAAGAACCCGTTGACGACCGTCTGGGCCCGCACCGACCACCGGGCGACCGCCCACGAGGCGGCGGCGATGCGCTTCCCGTGCGGGCGCGAGAGCCCGAAGGCGTGGACGGTCTCGATGCCGCGCAGGGAGGCGAGCAGGTGGTGGGCGCGGTGGGCCATGGCGGCGCGCTCGGCCTCGTAGACCTCGGGGGCGGTGCGCTGGTGCCAGCGGAGGGCGAGCGCGTGGACGGGGGCGACGACGAGGACGGCGGCGACGGCGAAGCGCCAGTCGAGGACGGCCATGCCGACGACGGTCATCGCGATGGAGAACGCGGACCCGGCGACGGCGGGCACGACCAGCGGGGCCGCTTCGGCCACCACGTTGACGTCGTCGCCGGAGCGGCTGACGAGGTCCCCGGCGCCGGCGCGCTCGAGGGCGGCGCGCGGCAGGGCGAGCCCGCGGGCGACCATGCGCTCGCGGGTGGAGGCGAGGACGCGCTCGACCAGGCGGGTCGCGCCGACCTGGCCGACGCCGTCGGCCGCGGCGGCCACGAGCGAGCCCGCGGCGATGGCCCCGGCGAGCCGCCAGACGCGTTCGGCGCCTTCACCATTGGCCACCACGTCGACGAGGGCGCCGAGGGCGGCGGGGGTGACCAGGCCCGCGGCGGCGCCGGCGGTCAGGAGCGCGACGACGCCGACCACGCGCCACGTGCCGCCCTTGAGCGCCAGGCGCACCTCGGCGCGGACCTGGGCGGCGTCGGCGAGGGGCAGGGCCTCCCGGGCGGCGTGGTCACTCATGGGCGTGCTCGTCACTGCTGCTCGTTTCGACGCGGTGGAGGTCGACCACGCGGTCGCACACGGCCAGGAGCGCGGGCGCGTCGGTGATCAGGAGGGTCGAGTGGGAGCCGCGGGCCCCGCGGAGGCGTTCGGCGATGCGGGCCTCGGTGACGGAGTCGACGGCGGTGGTCGGCTCGTGGAGCACCAGCAGCGGCGGGTGCTGGGCGAGGGCGCGGGCCAGGGCGAGGCGCTGGCGCTGGCCGCCGGACAGGCGCAGGCCGTCGTCGCCGACCTGGGCGTCGAGCCCGTCGGGGGCGGCCTCGACGATCTCGGCGCAGTCGGCGGCGTCGAGGGCGGCGGCGGTGCGCTCCTCGGTGGCGGTGCCGAGGGCGACGTTCTCGCGGATGGTGCCGTCGAACAGGGCCGCGTGGTGCGGGACGACGAGGATCGAGGCGCGCAGGGCCTCCAGGTCGAACTCGTCCAGGGGGCGGCCCTGCCAGGCGGCGGTCCCGGCCGGTGAGGGGGCGCCGGAGAGGATCGCGGCGAGGTCGGCGGCGCCCTCGGGTCCGGTGCGCAGGCCGACGCACTCGCCGGGGGCGACGTCGAGCGAGAACCCGTCGAGCGCTCCGGTGCCGGTGAGCGCCAGGCGTCCTCGGCCCGGTTCGGGCCTGGCGGTCCCGGGGGACGCGACCCGGGGGGCGAGGGTGAGGACGGTGAGGACGCGGGCGGCTGCGGCGAGCGCGCCCGCCCACATGGGGCCGAACGCGGAGGCGAACGACCCGATGGGGCCGATGATGAACTGGGTGAGGCCCACGACGGTGATGAGCTGGCCGACGGTGAAGTCGCCGTCGAGGGCGCGGAGCCCGGCGACGACGGCGAGCCCGGCGACGAACAGGCCGGTGGCGAGGTTCATGGAGCCGACGAAGACGCCTTGGGCGCCCGCGGCGTGCAGGCTCCCGTCGAGGGCGTCGCGGCTGGCGCGGCGGTAGCGGTCGGCCCCGGCGGCCTGGGCGCCCAGGCCGGACAGGATGCGGTACCCGGCGAGGAGGTCGGCGGCCTTGCCGGAGGCCTCGGCGGCGAGTTCGGACTGGCGCTGGGAGCGGCGGCGCAGCGGCCCGCCCGCGCGGTCCATGAGGAGCAGGAGCAGCGGGACGCCGATGAGGACGGCGAGGCCGATCTGCCAGGAGATGGACAGGAGCACGACGGCGCACAGCAGGATGCCCGCGAACTGGCCCACGGGGAAGACCGCGATGAACACGGCGCGGGAGAGGACGTTGACGTCGGTGGCGGCGATCGAGAGCGAGGTGCCGGGGAGCCCGGCGCGCCCGGCGACCCCGGCGGGGTCGAGCAGCCGCCCGGCGACGAGGGTGCGCAGCCGGTGCTGCACGGCCTCCATGCCGAGCAGGCCGAGGCGGGAGCCGAACCGGTAGCTGAAGGAGAGCATCGCGAAGTCGGCGGCGAGCAGCGCCAGGCACAGGGCGAGGCGGACGGGGTCGCCGGTGGCGACGGCCTGGTCGATGGCGAAGCCCATGACGACCGGGACGAGGGCCTCGCCGATCTGGTGGCCGATCGCGAGGACGGCGGCGGGCGCGGTGTACCGGGGGGCGCCGAGGATGACGCGGGCGGCGAGGCGCCGCGGCGTGGTGTCCGCGTCGACGCGGACGGGCCGCACGGGGATCGGTTCGGCGGGGGCCTGGAACCAGCGCGGGAGTCTCATCGCCGGGTCCCGGCGGGGGCGGCGGGGCGGGTGCGGGGTCGCATGGGTTCCTGTCTGCGGGCGGCGGGGCGGTCACCGGAATATTAGGCAAGGCTAACTTAGTTCGCAAGGTGGTCCCGCACACGTCCCCGGGGCTCACAGGTTGACGGTGAACTCCAGCAGGTCCAGGCGCATGGCGGCGTCGCGCAGGAGCAGGAACCCGACGATGGCGATGACCCAGCCGGTGGTGCTGGTGGCGTGCTTGGTCATCCAGTCGTTGATCCGCTGGAGGAGCGGCTCGACCGCGTCGCGGGCGACGAGCCGGGCGGCGAGGAGGACGAGCGCGGGCAGGACCATGACGGCGCAGTAGGCGGCCATGGCGGCGGTGGTCCCGGCGGCGCCGAGCCCGGCGGCGGTGACCATGCCGATGGCGGCGAGGTAGGGCAGCATGGTGGCGACTTCGAGGGCGGCCGCGCCGGCGGCGAGGCCGGCGAGGGACAGGACCGAGCCGCGCCGGGTGCGCGTGCCGGCCGCGGCGCCGGTCTCGCCGGTCTCGCCGGTCTCGTCGATGCCGAGGGCGCGTTCGCGCCAGCGCGCGACGCGGCCGCCGCCCTCCTTCTGCTTCTTGGGGTCGAACCGGAAGCTGAGGAGGATCAGGCCCGCGCCGAGGACGAGCTGGACCCACGAGGCGGCGCGGGTGTCCAGGAGCGCGCCGATGTCACCGACGAACGCGGTCGCGCCGAGCGCGACGGCCAGGCCGACGACGAAGTAGAAGGCGGCGATGGTGCCGAGGTAGACGAGCATGCGCCCGGCCCTGACCCGGCCGGGGGCGAGCAGGAGCCAGATCGGGATGAGCAGCGTGCCGAAGCTCGTCGAGTCGATCAGGGCGAGCGCGGCGAGCGATGCGGCGAGGGCGAGGTCCATGTACGCAGCGTAGGGAGCCGGAGGGGCCTCGCGCGTCGGTCGCGGGAGTGAGGTTCGGCAGGGCGCGTGCACCTTTGGTGGCAAGCCGAAAGGCGCGGGCGGCGGCGCCATTGATTTAGATAGCGCTTTCCAGTACTGTCGTCCTTCAATGCGTCCGTGCCCCGCGGACCCGCCCGAGGAGGCCCCCAGTGCAGCCAGGTCCCGAACCCCGCGTGATCAACGACAACGGCGCGTGGTGCTGGTTCCAGGACGAGCGGGCGCTCGTCGACCCCGCCTCGCAGACCCTCGTCGCCGGCTCCATCGCCGCCGCCGAGGGGCCCGGCGGCGAGGCCCGGTCCGGCAACGTCGAGCTCGCCGTCGTGGACCTGCGCACCGGCGAGTCCGAAGTGGTCGTGCTCCACGAGCGCCTGGAGGTCGACGACCACGACGTGCCCGCGCTGTGGCGGCGCTCGGACGGGCGCTGGCTCGCCGTCTACACCAGGCACAAGACCGACGACCTGACCCGCTGGCGCGTCTCGGAGCCCGGCGACCCGACCCGGTGGGGGCCCGAGCGAACCTTCGACTGGAGCGGCCTCACCGGGGGCCGGGGCGTCACCTACTCCAACCTGCGCGCCCTGGACGGGCGGCTGTACTGCTTCGCGCGGGCCGTGAACGACGACCAGTGCGCGCTCGTCTCCGACGACGAGGGCGACACCTGGACCTACGCGGGCAAGCTCTTCACCCGCCCGAAGGTGGGCTACGTCAACGGCTACACCCGCTACGCCGGGGACGCGGACGGCGCGCGCATCGACCTGGTCACCACCGACCACCACCCGCGGGACTTCGACAACTCGATCTACCACGGCTACCTCGAGGGCGGGGCCCTGCGCCGCAGCGACGGCACCGTGCTCGACCCCGAGGCGCTGCAAGGGGACGCGCTCTCGCAGGAGGGCCTGACCACGGTGCTCGCGGCCGGGTCCGAATGGAGCGGCGAGCGGATCTCCCACTGCTGGACCACCGACCTCCGCCGCGCCGCGGACGGGACGGTCGCGGCGGTGCTGACCGCGCGGTTCGGCGTCGACCCCGAGGAGCGCTTCTTCCGCGAGCGCCCGGTGCCGGACCTCAGGTTCTTCTACGCCCGCCTCGCGCCCGGCGGCGAGTGGCGGGTGAGCGAGCTCGCGCGGGCGGGCGCCGGGCTCATGCCGCACGAGGAGGACTACACCGGCCTGGCCGCGATCGACCCCTACGACCTCGACGCCGTGTACACCTCGACGCCGGTCGACCCGCGCGACGGGACGGCGCTGGCGCACCACGAGATCTTCGCGGGCCGCACCGCCGACGGCGGGGCGTCGTGGACGTGGACCCCGGTCACCGCGGACTCCGAGGCGGACAACCTGCGGCCGATCGTGGCCCCGGGCGACCCTTCACGGGTGCCGCTGCTGTGGTTCCGCGGCTCGATGACCGCCTCGCAGCACTACGCGTGCGAGGTCGTGCTGCTCGACCGGCGGCGCTGAGCGGCCCGGCCGCCGGCCCCGCCCGTCGGCGGACGGGACCGGTCACCCGTCGCCGTAGCGCGCGGCCGCGCGGGCCTTCGCCTTGGCCGCCAGGGCCTCGCGGTCGCGCGGCGGCGCCTGGGTCACCAGGGAGTCCAGGAGCTCCTGGGTGGCGGCGGCGACCGCGGCGACCGCCCGGTCGAAGGCCTCCTGGTTGGCCTGCGACGGCTTCGAGGACCCGCTGACCTTGCGGACGTACTGGAGCGCCGCCGCGGCGACTTCGTCGCCGGTGGCGGGCGGCTCGAGATTGAACAGGGTGCGAACACTGCGACACATGCCCTCAGCATCCCACGCGGCTGCGACAATCGCGTTTACGGCGGGTTTACAGCCCGGCCCCTACGGTCTGGGGCATGAGACGCATTTCCATCATCACGGCGGCGCTGCTGCTGACGGCCGCCTGCTCGGGCGGCGAGCCCGACGAGGCCGCCGACACCGCCGAACCGGCCTGCGACCCCGCGCTGACGACCGGGCTGAGCCACTGGGCCGACGCGGGCTTCAGCGGCTCGCTCGCGCTCGGCGGCGCCGAGGGGCTCTCGTGCCTGGCCGCGTTCGGCACGGCCGACGCCGAGGAGCCGAACACGCCCGAGACCGTGTTCGCGATCGGCTCGGTCAGCAAGGCCTTCACCGCGGCGGCGGTCTACGACCTGGTCGACGCCGGGGCCCTGGACCTCGGCGACCGGGCCGGATCGCTCGTGCCGGAACTGGGCGGCCCCGCGGCCGAGGCCACCGTCGAGCAGCTGCTGCTGCACACCAGCGGCCTCACCGGCTCGCACGGCGAGGACCACGCGCCGCTCGACCGCGACGAGGCGATAGCGGCCCTGAGCGCCCTGGAGACCGCGTTCGAACCGGGCACCGACTACCTGTACTCCAACGCCGGGTACACGATCCTGGCGCTCATCGTCGACGAGCAGGCCCGCGAGCGGTCCGGTTCGTCCTACCGGGACTACCTCGCCGAGGAGATCCTGACGGCCCCCGGCGGCGAGCGGCTCGGCGGGTTCTGGGACGGCGAGCCCGCCGCTCCCGGACCGCGCGCCGTCGGCCGGACCGAGGCGGGCCCCGCCGCGTCGGTCGGCGACTTCGCGGGCCCGCACTGGGCGATGTCGGGCAACGGCGACCTGGCGATGACCCCCGCCGACCTCGCGACCTGGACCTCCCTGCTGTTCGCGGGCGAGATCATCGCCCCCGGGGCGGTCGAGGAGCTGCGCGGCACCGCCTTCGACCACGGCGACGGCTCGACCGAGATCCCCGGCTGGGTCGCGCTCGACGCCGAGGCGTTCGGCACGCCGGTCGTCATGTCGGCCGGAGGCGGCGGCGACACCGGCCACGAGGCGGTGGTCGCCTGGCTGCCCGACACCGGCGCGGTCCTCACCGTCGCCTCCAACACCGACGGGGTCGCGGCGGGCGAGCTGCTGGAGGCGATCGGCCCCGCGCTCGCGGCCGGCGAGCCGGTGCCCGCCCCCGAGGGCGGCGCCGAGGCCGACCCGGAGGAGCTGCGGGCCGCCGAGGGCGTCTACCGCCTCGACTCGGGCGGGACGTTCACCGTCACCGCCGGGGACGGGGCCCTGTCCGTGGCGGCCGACGGCGCCGATGCGGCCGCGGCCCTGTTCAGCTCCGGCGACTACACCGCCGAGGACGTCGCCGCGCACGAGGACGCCGTCCTGTCGCTGCTCGAGGGCGGGACCGACCTGGGCGACGAGGAGCGGGCGGCCGCAGAGGACACGGTCGGGCCGATCACGTCGGTCGCGCTCGCCGGGACCGCCGTGGAGGAGTCCGAGCTGCGCACCTACGTGCGCATCGAGGGCGAGGACGGCTCGGTGCTGGCCTGGTACGCCCTGGACGGGCAGGGCGGTCTCGCCGGTGTCTGGCTCGGCGCCGAGCCGCCGGTGTTTACGCTGGTGCCCACGGGCGGCGAGGGCGCCTACCGCCAGGAGGACCTCTCGGGCGCCGGGGCCGGGCTCCGCGTGACGTTCGCCGGGGACCTGATGAGCGTCGACGGGCCCGCGGGCGCCGCCGAGGCCCGTCGCTGACGATGGAGGAGGGTCCGTTGCGCATCCTGCTGGTCGAGGACGACCGGGACCTGGGCCCGGTCCTGGCGCTGGGGCTGCGCAACGAGGCCTACGCGGTCGACCTCGCGACGACCTGCGCCGAGGCCGAGGAGCTCCTGTGCTGCAACGACTTCGACGTCGCCTGCCTGGACCTGGGCCTGCCGGACGGCGACGGCCTCGACCTCGTGCGGCGCCTCGGCGCCGACCCGGCGCTGCGGCGCCCCCGCCGCCTCCTGGTGCTCACCGCCCGCGACGCCGTGGAGGACCGGGTCGCCGGGCTCGACGCCGGGGCGGACGACTACCTGGTCAAGCCGTTCAGCTTCCGGGAGCTGGCGGCGCGGCTGCGGGCCCTGGCCCGGCGCGCCGACGCCGCCGGGGCCGTGGTCGAGGTCGGCGACCTGCGCCTGGACACCGCCGCGCACCGGGCCTGGCGCGCGGGGCGCGAACTGCGCCTGACACCGAGGGAGTTCTCCATGCTGCGGTACTTCATGCACCATCCGGGGCGGACGATCACCGCCGAGGACCTGCTCGAGCACGTCTGGGACGCGCAGGCCGACCCGTTCACCGCCTCGGTGCGGGTCATCCTGAGCCGCCTGCGCCGCAAGCTCGGCGAGCCCGGGCCCGTCGAGACGGTGACCGGCGTCGGCTACCGGCTGCGGGAGGCGCCGTGACCGGCGCGCTCCAGTCCCTGCGGGTCCGCTTGGCGCTCACCGGGTTCCTCGCGGTCTACCTGCCCGTGGTGCTGCTGTTCGCGGTCACCGCGATCGACGAGCGGCAGGTGACCGAGACCGGCCCGGACGGTGTGTCCCGCACCGTCACCGACACCGGCGTGGCCCCGACCGGCTGGACGGTCCTCACCGTGGTGGTCCTGCTGCCGGTCGCGGCCGGGCTCGCGTGGTGGTGGTCGGGGCGGGCGGTGCGCCCGTTCGAGCGGGTCCGCGCCGCCGCCGAGCGGATCGAGGCCTCGGACCTGGGGCTGCGGGTCGGCCCGGCGCAGGGCACGACCGAGGCGCGGGGCCTGGCGGCCGCGTTCGACGCGATGCTCGACCGGTTGGAGCGCTCGGCGCGGGTGCAGCGCAGGCTGGTCGAGGAGACCAGCCACGAGCTGCGGACGCCGCTGGCGGTCCTCATCACCGGCGCGGAGGTGCTGCTGGCCCATCCCGAGCCGACCCTGGAGCTGTACCGGGAGGGTCTGGAGCGCAGCCGGGACGCGGCCGAGCGGCTGCGGGGCACCGTGGGCGAGCTGCTGGTGGACGCGCGGGGCCGGGCCCGGGTGATCGACCGGCGCGCGACCGACGTGGCGGCGCTGGCGCGCGCGGTGGTCGCGGAGATCGAGGCGGCCGCGGCGGCCCGCTCGGTCGCGGTGCGCCTCGGCGGCGCGGCGAGCGCGGAGGCGCCGGTGGACGGGCCGAGCGTGCGGCGGGCGATCGCGAACCTGGTGGGGAACGCCGTCAAGCACGCGCCGGCGGGGACGGCCGTGGAGGTCGCGGTGACGCGCGGGGCCGGGGCGGTCGAGGTGGTGGTGTCCGACGAGGGGCCGGGGATTCCCGCAGCGGAGCGCGAGCGGGTCTTCGAGCGGTTCTGGCGCGGCGAGGTCGCGCCGGGCACGGGGCTGGGGCTGCCGATCGCCCGGCAGATCGCGCAGGCGCACGGCGGCGAGGTGGTGCTGCTGGACTCGATGCGCGGGTGCCGGTTCCGGCTGTCCCTGCCGGACGGCTCCGCGGGTCCGGACCATGCCGGTTAGGGGCGATGCCGTTCAGTCGGGCGAGTCGGCCTTCGGTCGGTGTTCAGGCGCTCGGCGACGAAGGGGCGAGGTATCGGCGGGGGTGGGTCGCCGAAGCCGGGCTGGTCGGCGGCCGGTGCTCGAACAGTCGGCGACGGTGCCGTGGAGGCTGGCGCGGGGCGGGTTCATGCCTGGTGTTCAGGCGGCGGCGGTGTGGTGGCGGGGCCGGGGTGGCCTGCCGGGGCCGGGCGGGTCCTCGCTGCGGCGGCTCGGCCGGTCGTCGGTGGTGCGGTGGAGTTGCTGCCGGTCGTCGCTGCGGTGGCGGTGGTGTCGGTGGCTGCCGGGTTCGACCAGGCGGCCTGCCGCCGGGCGGCCTGGCGCGCGGTGCGTGCCGCAGGAGTCGCGGCGCAAGGCATCGTCGTCGTGGTCGTCGTGGTCGTCGTGGTCGTCGTGGTCGTCGTGGTCATGGTGGGTTCACCTCCTTCCAAAGGCGTGGTCGCGTCCTGGCGGATACGCGGTGATGGTCGCGATGGTGATCGCCTCGCCTGGCGGCGCCGCCTCGCAGCGGGCTCTCGCGGCCGGGTCTCGCATCGCCGTCGAGTAGCCGCCGCCGTGCGGCCATGGCCTGCCGGTCCCGCCGGTCCTGCCTGGCGTGTGGACCTGCCGGGCCTGTCGGGTCTTCCCCTCCTGTCCTGTCGGTGGTGGTCGGGGGGTGTGCTGGATACGCCTGGGGGTGTGTGCGGGACTCCGACTGTGCTGGCCGGCGGTACCTCCTCAAGGAGGCCGCACTCCCGTCACATGCCCGTAGACCGCGGTGACGGTGGTACCAGCGCAGGACCGGAACGCGGGACAAACAACCCCCGTCCTAGCTGCGAGGGCGGCCCCGACACCAGTGGGCGGTACGAGCGGCCAGAGGCTGTCGTAGTCTGCATTAAATGAACACATCTCGTTCGCTTGCACTGATTCCGTAACCCTGTACGTACCACCAATCATCCCCCCGATAGCCCCACCCCGGCAACACCCACACGGGTAGAGAACCCTCACGTTTCCACCGGTGCCCCTGTCCCGCAACAACACCGACCACCGGATCCACAATGGCGCCCCGCCCGCCCGACCCTCCACTACCTCGGGCCCGCCAGCCGTCCCCAGCCCCGCGCACACCGCTTCGTCGCCGCCGCCCTGACCGCTACCCCGGCGCCACCGGCAACCGAGCCACCCACCCCGGCGCCACCCCACCCCTCCATCGCCGCCGCCCTCAGCTCGAACCCCGCAGCCCGCCCCCGCGCACCCACATCAATCCGGCACGCGCCTTCTCGCCGCCTGAAGCCGACCCCGGCTCCCTACCGGCACCGACGCCTTGACCAACCGCGTTCCGGTCAGGTGGTGCCGCGCTCCCGTTCGTCCTGTTCGCGGATGAGCGCTTCGGCGCGGGCGCGTTCGGCGTCCGCTTCGGCCTCGCGCCTGACCCGTTCGGAGGTGAGCCGCTCGTATTCGGCGCGCTGCTCGTCGGTGAGCGCGGCGAGCGCCTCGGCCCGCTCCTGGCGCCGCCGGCGCCGCCAGGAGGGCAGCGCGGCGGCGGCGAGGACCGCGAGGACCGCGCCCGCCGCGGCGAAGAACCAGGTCACGGGCCGCCGTTGGCTTCCCGCTCGGCCTGCATCCGGCTGTACTCGTTCTCCCCCGCCGCCACGGAGTTGCCGGTGTACTTCACGGTCTTCATCGTGTCGATGGGGTTCTTCCAGCTGTTCTTGAGCGGGTCCCACGACCGCAGGAGCGGCCCGTCGGAGAGGTTGTCCAGGCGCCTCGCCCCGCTCGCGGCCTTGTCCCCGGCGCCCATCAGGACCTTCCCGCCGCCCTTGAGGAGCTGGTCGGTGGCGCCGTCGAGGGCCTTCTTGAGGCCGGTGGAGCCGGTGCCGAACTTGCGGAGGGAGACGACCCAGCGGCCGAGCTTCGTCATGAGCTCCCCGAGCTTGCGGACCATGTCCCCGAAGACGCCGACGGCCTTGGAGACGACCCGGGCGACGGCGGCCGCCGCGGTGGCGCCGAAGGTGAACCCGGCGGTGGCGAGGGCGCTGAGGATCCACATGATCGCCTCGGCGATGAAGTTGGAGATGATCTCGAGGAACATGGTGCGCGTGATGCCGATGAGGACGCCCGCGCCCGTGATGAGGTTCGCGGTCCACTCGGCGCCGCCGGCGGCGCCGTCGATCACCTCGCCGAAGGCGGCGGCGCTCTGGCGGTAGGCCTCGGCGTCGGCGCCGTCCCAGTCGGTGGCGGACTGGAGTTCGGTGGTCCATCCGGTGGCGGCGTCGTGGAGGGCCATGGCGATGTTGTTCCAGGTCGTCGCCAGGGCTTTGATGGCCTGGGGGTCCCCGGCGAGCCAGTCGAGGGGTTCGCGCAGGAACGCGATGTGCTCGAACAGCCAGGAGACGCCCGCCTGCACGAGGTGCTTGAAGGGGTTGGAGATGAACGAGAGCGCGTCGAGGCCGAGGGAGAAGGTGGAGGAGGCGATGTCGCCGACGTCCACCTTGCCCTGGGTGATGACCTGGCCGTAGGACTGGCCGGCCTTGTAGACGCCGTAGAAGATCTTGGCGCTCTGGGGCATCGGCGTGGGTTCTTCGGCGGCGATGAGGGGGTTGGCGTTCACGTGCCGAGCTCCTTGAGCAGTGCGTCGAAGACGGCGGCGACCTCTTCGTCGTCGGTCTGGTACCGGGTCGCGGTCTGGTTGAGCGCGGTCGCGAAGCCGTTGCCGAGGTCGTCGATCGCGTCGAGGGTCTCGGAGCCGTCGTCGAGGAACAGGTCCAGGGCGGGCGGGATGAGCTGGGCGAAGACGATGCCGTAGGCGTTCTCGTCGCCGAGGCGGACCTGCTTGGCGGCGTCGGCGGCCTGGACGACGATCGGCATGGGGCCGTTGACGAGCCGGTTCGCGTGGTCGCGCAGCTGCTGGGGGTCTACCTGGGGCATCAGGGCTCCCGGTGCGGCTGGGTGAAGCCGTTGATGACGCCCATGGCCTCGGAGTCGGCGCCGAGGAGGCCGGACATGATCTGGGCGGTCTTCTGACTCGACTCCTCGACGGCCTGCCGGTAGGTGGCGAGGACGAGGTCGGTGAGGCCGTTGGCGGACATGCCGCGGAACTGCGGGGAGAAGCGGAGGTCCGTGAGGGCGCCGCCGGCGTTCACGGTGACGGTGACGGTCTCGTCGTCGCTGGCGGCGGTGGTCTCGGAGGCGGCCAGGAGCTGCTCGGCGTGTCCGGCCTGCTCCTGGATCTGGGCCACCCGGGCGTCCAGGTCCTGCATGATCTCTTCAGGAGTGCGCATCGTCGCCCTTCGCTGTAGCGCTCGCATACTGAGCTTGATGGTGAGAACCCAAGCTAGGCAACGAGAGTGAACTTGCGATGGCACGATCTTGAACGGACCGGGACCGGCGGGGCACCGTTTCGGCCTCAGGCGCGGCGCAGTTCGGCCAGGAGCTCGGGGCCGGTCCAGTCGCGGCGGCCGCCCTGCTCGGCGGCGTGGACGAGGGCGGTGAGGCGCTCGTTGACGGGTGCGGCGAGGCCGTGCTCGGCGGCGAGGGCGGCGATCTCGCCGTTGAGGTAGTCCACTTCGGTGGGGCGCCCGGCCTCGAGGTCGTCCCAGGTGGAGGAGCGGGCGAGCGGGTCGATGGCGAGCATCTTGGCGGCGGCGCGGGTGAACACGGCGTCGGGCAGGCCGAGCAGGAGCGGCAGGAGCCGCGAGTCGACCCCGGCGGTCTTGGCGGGCGCGATCCCGGCGGCCTTGTAGGCGGCGAGGGCCTCGCGCTGGGCGAGGGCGAGGCAGCGGCGGAAGACCCGTTGCGACAGCTGGGTCCTGAGCGGCTGGCCCGAGAGGGCGTTGAGGGGGTTGTTGAGGTTGAGGAGGAGTTTCGCGGCCTGGACGCCGGTGAGGTCGGCGTGGCGCGCGAGCGGGAGTCCGGCCCGGTCGAAGCGCTCGGCGGCGGCGTCGAGCGCGGGGTCGTCCTGGACTTCGAGGCCGCCGTCGGTGCCGCGGTGGAAGCGGCCCGGGCCGGTGCGGACGACGTTGAAGGCGACCATCCCGGCCAGGACGGCGGCCTCGGGGAGCTTCTCGCGCAGGACGGCGGCGTTGCGCAGGCCGTTCTGGAGGCTGACGACGACCGCGCCGGGCCGCAGGTGCGCGGCGAGCTGGTCGGCCGCATCGGCGGTGGCCGCGGACTTGACGGTGACGAGCACGAGGTCGGCTTCGGCGGCGGCCGCGGCGGCGTCGGGGCCGGTCTCGTAGCGGGGCGCGTCGACGCGCCGTTCGGCGCCGCGCAGGTCGGTGAGGGTGAGGCCGTGGGCGGCGATCTCGTCGGCCAGGCGCCGGCGGCCGACGAAGGCGACCTCGGCGCCGGCGGCGGCCAGGCGCCCGCCGACGTAGCAGCCGATGCTCCCGGCGCCGTACACGCAGATCATCTCCGGATGCTACCGCCCTGCGGCGCAACGCGGGACGGCCCGCGCGGTCCGCCGGGGCGCCCGTCGTGCGCGGATTCGCCGCGGCGGGTTCATTCGTCGTTCAAGATGGGGTCATGGGATGACACCCGAGGTCAGGTGCAATACTCCAGACATCCCTCGCATTTTCCCCGAGCAAGGAGCTCCTTCATATGGCAGTCAACCGCAGAACCCTCCTCGGCGCGTCGGCCGCGGGGGCCGCCGCCGCCCTGGCCGCGTCCCCGGCCCAGGCGAAGGGGGCCAAGCGCTACTCGTTCACCGTGATGGGCACGACCGACCTGCACGGCAACGTCTTCAACTGGGACTACTTCGGCGACACGGCCTACAGCGACGCCGAGGGCAACACCCGCGGCATCGCCCGCATCGCCACCCTGGTGAAGGAGGTCCGCGAGGACCGCGGCCGCGGCAACACCCTCCTCATCGACGCCGGGGACACGATCCAGGGCACGCCCCTGGCCTACTACTACGCCCGCGTCGACCCCATCGCCGCCGACGCCGGGCCCGTCCACCCCATGGCCCGGTCGATGAACGAGATCGGCTACGACGCCGCCGCCCTGGGCAACCACGAGTTCAACTACGGGCTCGACACGCTCCGCGAGTTCGAGTCCCAGCTCGAGTTCCCGCTCCTGGGCGCCAACGTCGTCGACGCCGCGACCGGCCGCCCCGCCTTCCCGCCCTACCACATGGCGCGCCTGCGCACCCCGCGCGGCAAGGACGTCAAGGTCGCGATCCTGGGCCTGTGCACCCCGGGCGTGACCATCTGGGACAAGGCCTACGTCGAGGGCGTCCTGGAGTTCCCGAGCCTGGAGTCCGAGGCGGCCTACTGGGTGCCGAAGCTGAAGGAGCAGGGAGCCGACGTCGTCATCGTCTCCGCCCACTCGGGCACCTCCGGGACCTCCGCGTACGACACCTCCACGGGCCTGGGGATCGAGAACGCCTCCAAGATCGTGGCCGAGACCGTCCCGGGCGTCGACGCGATCCTGGTGGGCCACGCCCACGAGGAGATCCCCGAGACCCGCGTGACCGGCCCCGACGGGCGCGAGGTGGTCCTGTCCGAACCGCTCTGCTACGGCCAGCGCCTCACCGTGTTCGACTTCGACCTGGTCTTCGAGCGCGGCCGGTGGCGGGTCGAGTCGGCCGGCGCCTCGGTGCTCAACTCCAACGCCGTCGAGGAGGACGAGCGGATCGTGGAGATCCTCACCGGCGAGCACCAGGAGGTCGTCGCCTACGTCAACCAGGTCGTCGGCCAGGCGGCGGTGGACCTCGACACGGCCGAGGCCCGCTTCAAGGACGAGCCGATCATCGACCTCATCACCAAGGTCCAGGAGGACGTGGTGAAGGCGGCGCTGGCGGGCACCGGGCACGCGGACCTGCCGGTGGTCGCGCAGGCCTCGCCGTTCTCGCGGACCTCGCTCATCCCGGCCGGGGACGTCAGGATCAAGGACCTCTCGAGCCTGTACGTCTACGACAACACCCTGTCCGCGAAGCTCCTGACGGGCGCGCAGCTGCGGGACTACCTCGAGTACTCGGCGGAGTACTTCGTGCAGACCGCGGCCGGGGCCGAGCTGGACCCCGAGGCGATCACGAACGCGGGCGGGCGCCCGGACTACAACTACGACTACGTCTCGGGGCTCGCCTACGAGATCGACATCGCGCAGGCGGCGGGCTCGCGGATCGCGAACCTCACGTACGCGGGGGCCGCGGTGGCGGACGACCAGCGGTTCGTCCTGGCGGTCAACAACTACCGGGCCAACGGGGGCGGGAACTTCCCGCACGTGGCCGCGGCCGAGGAGCTGTGGAGCGAGTCGACCGAGATCCGCACCCGGATCATCGAGTGGGTGACCGCCCAGGGCGCGCTCGACCCGGCCGAGTTCGCGTCGGTGGACTGGCTCCTGACCCGCGAGGGCGCGCCGGTCTTCGCGTAGGCGCGCGCGGCGCCGCGGCCGGGCGGCCGCGGCGCCGCCGGGTCCTGTCCGCGCCCGCGGCGGCCGTGGCAGTATTGCCCCTACCAGGCGGGCTTACCGCCCGGCTAGTGACAGGACCCCGTCGACACGCCCAGGAGCGCATATGGACTTTCGGGAAGAAGCCGCCGCCATCGCAGGCGAGTTGATCGCGCTGCGCCGCGAGCTCCACAAGATCCCCGAGATCGGCCTCGACCTGCCCCGGACGCAGGCGGCCGTGCTGGCGGCCCTCGAAGGGCTGCCCCTCGAGATCACCCTCGGGCAGAGCTCAACGGCCGTCACCGCCGTCCTGCGCGGCGGCCGGCCGGGCCCGGCGGTGCTGCTGCGCGGCGACATGGACGCCCTGCCGGTGACCGAGGAGTCGGGCGTCGACTTCACCTCCGAGCACGAGGGCACGATGCACGCGTGCGGGCACGACCTGCACACCGCCGGCCTCGTGGGCGCCGCGAAGCTGCTCGCGGCGCACCGGGACGAGCTCGCCGGGGACGTGGTGTTCATGTTCCAGCCGGGCGAGGAGGGCTGGGACGGCGCCGGGCACATGATCGCCGAGGGCGTGCTCGAGGCGGCCGGGCGGCGGGTCGACGCGGCCTACGGCCTGCACGTCATCTCCGACATGGTGCCGCGCGGGGTGTTCACCACCCGCCCGGGGCCCATGATGGCGGCCTCGTCGGGGCTGTTCGTGACCGTGGTCGGCAAGGGCGGGCACGGCTCGCGCCCGCAGACCACCCTGGACCCGATCCCGGTCGCCGCCGAGATCGTCACCGCCCTCCAGACGCTCATCACGCGCCGCTTCAGCGTGTTCGAGCCGATCGTGATCACGGTGGGCACCTTCCACGCCGGGACGCGGCACAACATCATCCCCGACACCGCGACGTTCGAGGCGACGGTGCGCACCTTCTCGGAGGAGGCGCTCGCGCAGGTCGAGAAGGAGTCGGTCGCGCTCGTCGAGGGCATCGCGGCCGCGCACGGCCTGACCGCCGAGGTCCGGTTCGAGCGCGAGTACCCCGCGACGGTGAACGACGCGGACGAGGCGGCGTTCGTGGCCGACACCGTGAAGGACCTGTTCGGCGAGGGCCGGTACGCCGAGATGCCCGAGCCGATCATGGGCTCGGAGGACTTCTCGCGGGTGCTGGAGGCGGTGCCGGGCAGCTACATGTTCTACGGCGCCACCGTCAAGGACGACCCGGCCGAGGGGGCCTCGAACCACTCCCCGCGGGCCGCGTTCGACGACTCGGTGCTCGCCGACGGCGCGGCGCTCCTCGCGGAGCTGGCGGTCCGCCGCATGGACCGCGGCTAGACGGACACGGGGCGAGGGGGAGGCCGGCCGGCCTCCCCCTCGTCGTCTCCCGCGGGTCAGCCCGCGGCCGCGGCGACCGCGTAGACCGCGCAGGCCAGGCCGAAGCCCATGAGGCCGATGGTGGTCTCCATGACCGTCCAGGTCCGCAGCGTGGTCTTGACGTCCATGCCGAGGAAGCGGCCGACCAGCCAGAACCCGGAGTCGTTCACGTGGCTGATCATGACCGAGCCGGCCGCGAGGGCGAGCACGAGCGCGGCCAGCTGAACCGCGTTGTAGTCGCCGCCGGCGACGACCGGCTGGACCAGCCCGGCCGCGGCCGTCAGGGCGACGGTGGCCGAGCCCTGGGCGACGCGCAGCGCGGTCGCGATGAGGAATGCCGCCACGATGACCGGCAGTCCGATCCCCGAGAGGGCGTCGGAGAGGGCCTCGCCGATGCCGCTGGTGCGCAGCACGCCGCCGAACATGCCGCCCGCGCCGGTGACGAGGATGATCGCGCACACCGGGCCGAGCGCCTTGTCGAGCAGGTCCTCGATCCAGTCGCGGGTGCGCCCGCGGCGCACGCCGAGCACGTAGCTGGCGACGAACACGGTGATGAGCAGCGCGATCGGGGTCGCGCCGACGGCGCGGGCCACGTTGAACCAGGTCGCGTCCGCGTCGACCCAGCCCGCTTCGCCGGCGGTGTTGAGGCCGGTGTCGAGGAAGATGAGCACGAGCGGGAGCAGCAGCAGCGCGATGACGGTGCGGGCGCGGGGCGGGTTCTCGGGGTCCTCGGCCTGCGGGCCGCCCGAGAGGACGTCGGGGACGGGCAGTTCGATGCGGCGGCCGATCCACAGCCCGTACAGGTAGCTGGTGACGTACCAGGTGGGGACGGCGATGAGGAGGCCGAGGGCGACCACGAGGCCGACATCGGCGCCGAGCAGGGTGCTGGCGGCGACGGGGCCGGGGTGCGGGGGCACGTAGATGTGCATGACCGAGAACGCCCCCGCCGCGGGCAGGGCGTACTTGAGGACGCCGCCGCCCAGGCGGCGCGCGACCGCGAAGATGATCGGCAGCATGACGACCAGGCCCGCGTCGAAGAAGATCGGGAAGCCGAAGATCAGCGAGGCCACGCCGAGGGCGAGCGGCGCGCGCCGCTCGCCGAACCTGGCGATGAGCATGTCCGTCAGGGCCTTGGCGCCGCCGGAGACCTCGACGAGGCGTCCGAGCATGGCGCCGAGGCCCACCAGGAGCGCGACGCTCGCGAGGGTGGTGCCGAACCCGGCGGTGAGGGTCGGGATGAGGTACTGGGCGGGGATGCCGGTGGCGAACGCGGTGAGCACCGAGACGGTGATCAGGGCGAGGAAGGCGTGGACGCGCAGCCAGATGATGAGGACCAGCAGGAGCGCGACGGCTCCCGCGGCTATCCCCAGGAGCGGTCCCGCTCCCAGGGTCTGGGTCCAGTCCATTTCCATGTGTGCAAGCTCCTTTGCTTATCCGGGGGAATGGGGGTGACGCCGTTCGGTTGGAACAGAGGGGAACGGGGCGATGCCGTCAGTCGGGGACGGGGGCGTCGAGGGCGGCGATGACCGCGTTCGTGATCTCCTCGGGGGTGGCGGTGACCTCGACGGCGATGCCGTCCTCGTCCTCGCCGAGCGGTTCGAGGTCGGCGAACTGCGAGTCGAGCAGGCTGGGGGGCATGAAGTGCCCGGAGCGGCCCGAGAGGCGCCCGGCGATGAGCTCGCGGCTGCCGGCCAGGTGCACGAAGAGGACCCGGGTCTCGGCCTCGCGCAGCAGGTCGCGGTAGGCGCGTTTGAGGGCCGAGCAGGTGACCACGGTCGACTGGCCGGAGGCGGCGCGCTCGCCGATCCAGTCGCGCAGGCGCCGCAGCCACGGTCCGCGGTCGGCGTCGGTGAGGGGGACGCCGGACTCCATCTTGGCGATGTTGGACTCGGGGTGGAACTCGTCGGCCTCGGCCATGGGCCAGTCGAGGTGGTCGGCGAGCAGCGCCGCGATCGTGCTCTTGCCCGAACCCGAGACTCCCATGACCACCAGGCAGGTCGTCGGCATGGCCCCTCCTCATTGAAAGGTAGTATCTTTTCCGGGGAAAGGTAACACCATTCGAAACGCGGTGCAACCCGACCCCGGATAGGATTCCCCCATGGGCGACAGGCGCAACCACACCGGCACGGGACTCCACGAACCCGTGCTGGAGAAACTCGGCATGGAGATCGCCTCCGGCGAGCTGCCCGCCGGGCACGTCCTCACCCTCGAGGGGATCCAGGAGCGCTTCGCCGTCTCCCGCACCGTCGCCCGCGAGGCCATGCGCGTCCTGGAGTCCAAGGGCCTGGTGCGGTCCCGCCGGCGCGTCGGCATCACCGTGCGCCCCATCGAGGCGTGGAACGTCTTCGACCCCAGGGTCATCTGGTGGCGGCTGTCGGGGACCGGCTACGGCGCCCAGCTGCGCACCCTCACCGAGCTGCGGATCGCGGTCGAGCCCCTCGCCGCCGGAGCGGCGGCCCGGGCCGCCACGCACGCGCAGCGCTCGCGCATCGTCGAGCTCGCCGCGGTCCTGCGCCGCCTCGGCGAGGCCGGGGAGCTCACCGAGTTCATGGAGCGCGACGTCGAGTTCCACACGCTCCTGTTGCAGGCCAGCGGGAACGAGATGTTCGGCGCCCTCGCCGACGCCGTGGCCGCGGTCCTCCAGGGCCGCACCCAGCTCGGACTCATGCCCCACAAGCCGGTGCCCGAGGCGCTCGACCTGCACGAGACGGTCGCGCAGGCCGTGGCCGCCGGGCGGTCGGCCGACGCCGAGCGCGCCATGGGCGAGCTGCTGACCGAGGTGCGGGGCGCAATGCTGCCGAACTAGGTTTCAAACCTCCGAATAGGGGTAATACCCCTCACGCCGGATGCGAACGCGCATCGGTGACAGGTCCGCCCCGAGAAGACATCGGCACCCCTCTCCGGCGACGGGACGATCCCCGCCCGCCGCGACGGTACGGCAACCGATGCAACGGTAAGGAGCCTTCACTGCGCCTAGTAGTCGGCGATGCATGCTTTTCCACCACCAGGGCGGGCCGGGCCGGCCGCATTCGCGGTGAAACCGCGCATCCGGCGCACCGCCGCGCCCCGTTCACGGCGGGAGCGTATTTGTACGGCGACACGGCGTTTCTCCTGGTCTGACCAGAGAAGTACACGCTGTAACCGATTAGCATGTGCCACAACACCACCACGGCTCACAAGGCCGCGACACCATTGCAGATCGGATCAGCCATGCACGGATTCGGACCAGTGCGACTGCCGCACTACGATGGTCGGGCCGCAGGCCCGCATTCGCTCCTCGCCGACGTCGCCGCCTGGGTCGGCTCCGAGCCGATCCGCCGCCTCCTCGAACCCCACGGCGGGGCCCTGCCCGGCACCGGCACCGCCGACGACCTGGCCTACCTGGAGGCCTTCTCGGCCGTCCACTGGGACTTCCGGGCCGGACGCGAGCGGCACGAGACCGCCCCGGCCCCGCTCGGCCCCGAGCAGGAGCGCCTCGTCGCCGACGCCGCGATCGCCCTCGGCCTCGGCGCGGACGCGAAGCCCTACCGCAGGCACTACACGCACGTCCTCGTCCTCGGCGGACTCGTCGCCTCCTGCCTGTTCCGCACCCGCTTCGCCGCCGAGCTCCTTTCCGACGGCGTCACCGCCGACAACGTCACCGGCGTGGGCGGCTTCCGCCGCCTCGGCGACGCCGACCTGGAGGCGGCCGCCGTGAGCGGCCTCCCCCACCACGGGTTCGAAGTGGACGCCATCGAGGCGAGCCTCAAGCGCGCCTTCGACCTCCGCGGCGAGCCGCGCGTGGACGAGGGCGGCGACCCGCGCACCGCGCCGGGCCGGGCCTGGAAGGTCGCGACCTACGAGGCCGGGCCCATGACCGTCCGGGCCGTGGCCGCGCCCTCCTCCCGGCCGGACCGCCGCCGGGCCGACACGGTGGACACCTGCCGCTTCTGGGCCGACGAGGTGGTCGACCTCGCGCCGGGCGACAGCGTCCTGGTCGTGACCTCCTCGCCGTACACGGCCTTCCAGCACTGCGACGCCATCGCCCACATGGGACTGCCCTACGGGTGCGCCGTGGACACCGTCGGCGTCGACCCCGCCGCGCTCCTCGAACCGCACCTCCGCAAGCCCCACACCGCCAGCGGCTACCTCCAGGAGGTGCGCTCGGCCGTCAGGTCCATGCAGCGCCTCTACGACGCCGCCTACGCCGCCGCGCGGGGCTCCGGGATGAAGGCCCGCTCGGCCGCGGCCCGGTAAAGGGCACCGGTAGTACGTCACGCACCGCCCCGCGAGGACCGGTGATTTCACCGATGCGCGCACGGCCACCGCCAGGACATATTTACGTCCATCACTTGATGCTCGCTTCAAGGAGGACGCACATGCACGCAACGACCAGACACCGGCGCCACCTCGCCGCCGCCTTCCTCGCCGCGCTCCTGGCCGCGGTGGTCGGCTTCGGCACCGTGAACGCCCCGGGCGCGGCCGCCCAGGACAACCCGTACGAGCGCGGCCCCGACCCCACCGAGTCCAGCATCGAGGCGCTCCGGGGCCACTACTCGGTGTCGAGCACGAGCGTCTCCTCGCTCGTGATCGGCTTCGGCGGCGGCACCATCTACTACCCGAGCACCACCGCGGACGGCGACTTCGGCGCCGTCGTGATCTCGCCCGGGTTCACCGCCTACGAGTCCTCGATCGCCTGGCTCGGCCCCCGGCTCGCCTCGCAGGGCTTCGTCGTCTTCACCATCGACACCAACACCACCCTCGACCAGCCCGGCCAGCGCGCCGACCAGCTCCAGGCCGCGCTCGACTACCTCACCGAGCGCAGCGACGTGCGCGGCCGCGTCGACGCCGACCGCCTCGCCGTCATGGGCCACTCCATGGGCGGCGGCGGGTCCCTCGAGGCCGCCCGGGAGAACCCCGACATCCAGGCCAGCATCCCGCTGACCCCCTGGCACACCACCAAGTCCTGGACCTCCCTGTCCACCCCGACCCTCATCTTCGGCGCCGAGAACGACTCGATCGCCCCGGTCGCCACCCACTCCGTGCCGTTCTACAACTCGATCCCCACTTCGGCCGAGAAGATGTACATCGAGCTCAACGGCGCCTCGCACTTCGCGCCCAACACCTCGAACACGACCATCGCGAAGTACTCGATCTCGTGGCTGAAGCGCTTCGTGGACGACGACACCCGCTACGACCAGTTCCTCTGCCCGCTGCCCAACGGCAGTGCGGTCGAGGAGTCGCGCGGCACCTGCCCGCTCGGCTAGCGACCGCGGGAAACGGGCGGCGGCCGAAGCCGCCGCCCGTTTTCTCGCGCTCAACCCTTTTAAACCGACCGGTCGGTTTTGTACGATGGACGGATGGGACGGAGCGCACTGCGGCACCCCGCCCGGGCCACCCCGCCCGCGCGGCCCGCCGAAGCGCCCCTGACCGCCACCCTCCGCCGCCTCGACGACGGCAGCACCGCCCTCGTCCTCACCGCCGCCGACGCCCGCCGCCTCCGCGAACCCGACACGGCGGGGACCACGCTCACCGTCCACGTCACCGCCGCCTCCACCGAGGACGCGGCCAGGACCGCCCTCGCCGCCGGCCTCCGCACCCTGGCGTCGGGACCCCTGGGCGACGCCTACGCCTCCCTCACCCTGGCCGCGACCCTCGCCGCACCGACCGCGCCCCGCCTGGCCCTCACCGCGACCGTCGCCGCCGCCGGCGCCGCCTGGTCGGCGGGCGAGCACCGCGCCTGCACCGCGGCCCTCGACACCGCCCGCCGCGCCCTCGCCCCCGGCTCCGACCCCCGCGCCGACTACCTCCTCGGACTCAAAGGCCTCATCGACCAGGCCCCGCTCGACGCCCTCGGCCCGCTCCGGCGCGTCCTCGCCCGCGCCGAAGGCGACCGCTCCCCCGAGACGCTCCACCTCGCCGCCGTCGCGGCGCTGCTCCTCGGCGACGTCACCGCCTCATGCGAGATCGGCATGCGCGCCTTGGCCGACGCCCGCACCGAAGGCCGCGACGACCTGGTGCCCAGGGCCCTCGAGTACCTGGCCTACGCCGAGATGCGCGCCGGACGCCACGCCCGCGCCCGCTCCCGGGCCCGCGACGGCCTCGCGGCCGCCCTCCGGACGGGCGCGGCGAACACCGCCGCCCACCACCGGGCCGTCCTGGCGCTGACCGCATCGGTCGAAGGCGACGACGCCGCCGCCGCGAGCGAGGCCGCCATGGCGCTGGCGACCGCGCGGCGCCACGGACTGGCGCAGACCGCCGCCCTCGCCGAATGGGCGCTGGCGAGGACCGACCTCGGGGCGGGACGCCCGGAGGCGGCCGCCACGCGCCTGCGCGACCTGGTCCGCCCCGGCGGCGGCCACTTCGCGGTGCGGCCCCTGCTGATGCCCTGCTTCATCGAGGCGGCGGTGCTGGCGGGCCGGACCGAGGAGGCGCGGACGGTCGCCGAGGAGTTCCGGGCGTGGGCCGGATTCGGCATCGACCGGGCGGCCGCCGCGCAGCTCGCCCGGGCCGAGGCACTGATCGCGGCCTCGGACGCGGCCGCCCCCGAACCGGCCGGCAGGGCGGTCGCGCCGGCGAAGAGCGCACCGGAGACGGCCGATGCGCTGTTCCAGCAGGCCGTGCGGCTGCACTCCGATGAGGCGGGCGACTTCGAGCGGGCGCGCACGCTGCTGCTCTACGGCAAGTGGCTGCGCCGCCGCAGGCGGCCGCGCCAGGCGAGAACGGTCCTGCGGGACGCGCTCCACGGCTTCGAACGCAGCGGGGCCGCGGGCTGGGCCGAGCAGGCGCGCGAAGAGCTGCGGGCGACCGGCGAACCGGGCGCCGCGCCGCGGAGACCCGAGGCGGCGCGCATCGAGCGGGCCGCAGGGGGCGAGCATCCCGGAAGCGCTCTGGACGCGCTCACCCCGCACCAGCTGCGGATCGCGCGAAAGGTGGCGACAGGGGCCACCAACCGGGAAGTGGCGCAGGCGCTCTCGCTCAGCGTCAGGACGGTGGACCACCACCTGAGGAGCATCTTCGCCGCCCTGGGGGTGCGCTCCCGGGTGGAACTGGCCCGCATGGTGGCGGCCGCCCCGGGAGCGCAGGGCGAACGCTGAACCCGGGGCCGCTCCGGAAGCGCACGGCGAACGCGGAACCCGGGGCCGCCGCTCCTCCGTCGCCGCAGATCACGGAGAGATCAACTACATCGTCGCCGATATATATCAGCATACCCGGCAGAAGTCCGGCCAGGCGTCGGAGGACAGCCGCCCCGGATTGTCGTACCCGCCGGGCACTGTTGAACCGGGGGCGCCGCAGATCCACCGTCCGCTCCGTCGTGCCCGAAGACCGGCTCCCGGCTCCCGGCTCCCGGCTCCCGGCTCCCGGCTCCCGGCTCCCGGCTCCCGGCTCCCGGCTCCCGGCTCCCGGCTCCCGGCTCCCGGCTCCCGGCAGCGAAAGGCTACGCCGGTGCAGCCGAACGTGAACGGAGGGTCCCGGCAAATCGGACACCACTGGGCCCTCGGTTCAACCCTGCGCCCGGGGTACGACATTCGGGCGTTCGCGAGCCGGATTCGCATGGCGCGCGGGCGGGCGGCCGGCGCGGCACAGTAGCCCGCGCCGGCCGCCCCGTCTCCGAGGGATCACCTGGGGATCGATCGCCTCGGCCCGACCGCGGCCGTTAACACCAGGAACCTGGTGTAGGCCGGGAGGGTCAGGAAGGTCGGGTAGTCCTCCCCCAGCGCGCACTCGGTGAAGACCGCGAGCGCGTCGTCGAAGCGGTCGCCCTCGAAGCGCTCGAACCCGTCGAACTCCTCGCGCAGCAGCTCCTCGACCCACCGCCGGGTCACGGTGCGGCCCTGGTCGGTCCTGGCCTCGGCGTTGATCCACTGCCAGATCTGCGAGCGCGAGATCTCGGCGGTCGCGGCGTCCTCCATGAGGTTGTTGATCGCCGCGGCGCCGTTGCCGCGCAGCCACGACTCGAGGTAGCGGACGCCGACCTCGAGGTTCTTGCGGATGCCGGTCTCGGTGATCTCGCCGGGCGTGCTGGCCACCTCGAGCAGGGCCGCCGCGTCCGGCACCACGTCCTCGCGCTGCCGGTCGATCTGGTTCGGCACGCCGCCGAGCATCTCGTCGAACACGGCCGTGGCGACCGGCACCAGGTCGGGGTGGGCGACCCAGGAGCCGTCGAAGCCGTCGTCGGCCTCGCGGGCCTTGTCGGCGCGGACCTTCTCCAGGGCGGCGGCGTTCGCCTCGGGGTCGCGGCGGTTGGGGATGAACGCGGCCATGCCGCCGATCGCGGAGGCGCTGCGCCGGTGGCAGGTGCGCACGAGCAGCTCGGTGTAGGCGCGCATGAACGGCGCGGTCATCGTGACCTGGTCGCGGTCGGGCAGCACGAAGCGCGGCCCCCGGCAGCGGAAGTTCTTGATGACCGAGAAGATGTAGTCCCAGCGCCCGGCGTTGAGCCCCGAGGAGTGGCGGCGCAGCTCGTAGAGGATCTCCTCCATCTCGAAGGCCGCGGTGATGGTCTCGATGAGGACGGTCGCCCGGATGGTGCCCTGGGGCAGGCCGAGGAGGTCCTGGGCGACGATGAACACGTCGTTCCACAGCCGCGCCTCGAGGTGCGACTCGAGCTTCGGCAGGTAGAAGTAGGGGCCGCGGCCCAGTTCGATGAGCCGGTGCGCGTTGTGGAAGAAGTACAGGCCGAAGTCCACGAGGGACCCGGCGACGGGCAGGCCGTCGACGCGCAGGTGCAGTTCGGCGAGGTGCCATCCCCTGGGGCGCACGATGATCGTAGGCAGGTCGGTGAGGGTCTCGCCGGTGAGGCGGTACTCCTTGCCCTGCTCGGAGATGAAGTCGATGCGCCGCTCGATGGCGTCGCGCAGGTTCACCTGCGCGTCGATGACGTTGTGCCAGTTGGGTGTGGAGGAGTCCTCCAGGTCGGCCATCCAGCATTTCGCGCCCGAGTTGAGGGCGTTGACGGCCATCTTCCGGTCGCAGGGGCCGGTGATCTCGACGCGGCGGTCCTCCAGGCCCGGTGCGAGGGCGGCGACGCTCCAGGAGAAGTCGTCGCGCACCTCGGCGGTCTCGGGCAGGAACTTGGGGTCGCAGCCGTTGGCGATCTGGGCGCGCCGCTCCTGGCGGCGCTGGAGCAGCTCCTGGCGGCGGGGCGCGAAGGCCCGGTGGAGGGCGGCGATGAACGCCAGCGCCTCGGGCGTCAGGATCTCGTCCTGGCGGTCGATGCGGGGCCCCTTGACCGTGATCCCCGCGTCAGTGCTCGTCTCGGGACCGGTGCCGGTCCTGAGGCCCGTGCGCGTCTCGGATGTGGTCACCATGGTGGTCGTCTCTCCTTCTGTGGCAGGCGCCGTGTACGTGTCGGCGGCGCGGTCCGCGCCGCTTCCCGGTCGTGGAGCGGTCAGTGGAACTGTCCCGCCTCGGTGGACCCGGCGAGCGCGAGCGTCTCGGCCGTCGGGTTGAGGGCGGCGGTGACGAGGTCGAAGTAGCCGGTGCCGACCTCGCGCTGGTGCTTGGTGGCGGTGTACCCGCGCTCCTCGGCCGCGAACTCGCGCTCCTGGAGGTCCACGTAGGCGCTCATGCCGTCGCGGGCGTAGCCGTGGGCGAGGTCGAACATGGAGTGGTTGAGCGCGTGGAACCCGGCGAGGGTGATGAACTGGAACGTGAAGCCCATGGAGCCGAGTTCGCGCTGGAACTTGGCGATGGTGTCGTCGTCGAGGTGGCGGCGCCAGTTGAACGACGGCGAGCAGTTGTAGGCGAGCATCTGCTCGGGGTGCTCGGCCTTGACGGCCTCGGCGAAGGTCCGGGCCGCCTCGAGGTCGGGCGTGCCGGTCTCCATCCACAGCAGGTCGGCGTAGGGCGCGTAGGCGTTGGCCCTGGCGATGCAGGACTCGATGCCGCCCCGCACCCGGTAGTAGCCCTCGGGGGTGCGCTCGCCGGTGAGGAAGGGCCGGTCGCGCTCGTCGACGTCGGCGGTCAGCAGCGTGGCGGCCTCGGCGTCGGTGCGGGCGATGAGCAGGGAGGGGACGCCTTCGACGTCGGCGGCCAGGCGCGCGGCGTTGAGCGTGCGCAGGTGCTGGGCGGTGGGGATGAGGACCTTGCCGCCGAGGTGGCCGCACTTCTTCTCGGAGGCGAGCTGGTCCTCCCAGTGGACGGCGGCGGCGCCGGCGGCGATCATGGCCTTCATGAGCTCGAAGGCGTTGAGCGGGCCGCCGAAGCCGGCCTCGGCGTCGGCGACGATGGGCACGAGCCAGTCCTCGACCGACCGGACGCCTTCGGCCGCTTCGATCTGGTCGGCGCGCATGAGGGCGTTGTTGATGCGGCGCACGACCTGGGGCACGGAGTTGGCCGGGTAGAGCGACTGGTCGGGGTAGGTCTGGGCGGCGAGGTTGGCGTCGGCGGCGACCTGCCAGCCGGAGAGGTAGACGGCGCGCAGGCCGGCCTTGACCTGCTCGACGGCCTGGCCGCCGGTCATGGCGCCGAGCGCGTGGGTGTAGCCGCCGGTGGCGGCGTCCTCGGTGAGCCGGGTCCAGAGGCGCTCCGCGCCGCGGCGGGCGAGGGTGTGCTCCTCGGTGACGCGGCCGCGCAGGCGCACGACGTCGGCGGCGGTGTAGTCGCGCACCGTGGTGGCCCAGCGCGGGTTGGAGGCCCAGTCGAGGGCGAGCCGTTCGGCGGCGAGGCCGGTGTCGTTCGCGGCGCTGTCGTTGGCGGTGCTCTGGTGGCTGTCGGACATCGTCGGCTCCGAACTTCGGGACCGCAGCGCGGTCATTACTTGCAGGTAATGGCAATCTTTCATCGATCTGGAGGCCTGGGGAGCCGTTTGCGGTGGAAAGAATGACGTTTCTTCGCGATACTGGGGAAATGACGAACCTGTCGACGGGCGGCGAGCGGCCGCAGACCGAGGCCCCGAAAACGGGCAGGCCGAGGCAGCGCGGGGCCGACGCGGCGCCCGCCGCGCACCGGCCGTGGGGGGCGGCCGAGGCCGCGGAGCTGGCGGCGGACGACATCACCGTGGACCTCATCAGCCTGGGCAAGCAGATCAGGCACCTGCGCAAGCAGCGGGAGATGAGCCTGGACGACCTGGGCGCGGTGGTGGGGGCGGCGGCGTCGCAGCTCTCGCTGATCGAGAACGGCAAGAAGGAGCCGAAGCTGTCGATGCTGCGGGCCCTGGCCCGGGCGCTCGGCGTCTCCTCCGACGAGCTGCTCGGCGCCGAGCCGCCGAACCGCCGCGTGGCGCTGGAGATCGAGCTGGAGCGGGCGCAGCGGAGCGCGCAGTACCGGTCGCTGGGGCTGCCGAGCGTCAAGCCGTCCTCGCGGGTGCCCACCGAGATGCTGGAGGCGCTGGTGGGGCTCCACCGGGAGGTGGACCGGCAGGTCAACCTGCACACGGCGACCCCTGAGGAGGCGCGGCGGGCGAACACGGAGCTGCGACGGCGGATGCGGGAGAAGGACAACTACTTCGGCGACATCGAGGCCGAGGCCCGCACGCTCCTGCGCAACGTCGGGTACGCGAGCGGGCCGCTGTCGCAGCAGCAGATCGCGGACCTGGCCGCGCACCTGCGGTTCACGCTGCACCACGTGGACGACCTGCCGCACTCGACGCGCTCGGTCACGGACCTGAAGCACCGGCGGATCTACCTGACGCAGGTGGGCACCGGTTCGCACGACCCACGCACGGTCCTGCTCCAGGCGCTCGCCAGCTACGTGCTCCAGCACGGGGTGCCGGGGACGTACCTGGAGTTCCTGGGGCAGAGAGTGGCGACGAACTACCTGGCGGCGGCCCTCCTCATCCCGGAGTCGAGCGCGGTGGCGTTCCTGCGGCAGGGCATGGCGGGCAAGGAAGTGGCCGTGGAGGACCTGAGGGACAACTTCGCGGTCTCGTACGAGGCGGCGGCGCACCGCTTCACGAACCTCGCGACGCACCACCTGGGCATCCGGACGCACTTCCAGAAGGTGCACAAGTCGGGGATCATCTTCAAGGCGTACGAGAACGACGACGTGGCGTTCCCCGCCGACCCCACGGGCGCGATCGAAGGACAGCCGATCTGCCGCTATTGGACGAGCCGGCAGGTCTTCGACGTGCCGGACAAGTTCAACGCGTTCAACCAGTACACCGACACGGCGACGGGCACCTACTGGTGCACGGCCCGAACGGAAAGAAGCCCGGACGGGCTGTTCTCCCTGAGCATCGGCGTCCCGTACGAGGCGGCGAAGTGGTTCAGGGGCAAGGAGACCCGAGCGAGGTCGGTCTCCCGCTGCCCGGACCCGGACTGCTGCCGCAACCCGCCGAGGGCCCTGTCAGAAGCCTGGGCGGGCCAGGTCTGGCCCACGGCGAGAGCCGCGAGCTCCCAACTGGCGGCGATGCCGATAGGCTCCTTCCCGGGAGTGGACGAGACCGAGGTCTACCAGTTCCTGGAACGCCACTCCCAGCGCTAGCGTTCTTAAACTATTTAATTGGCACATTATGCTAGGACCCAGGTTCAGATAAGCCCCGCTAAGGCCTGCCTAGGTACAGACTCAGCCTTCCTTCTAATTTGCAGCTGACGCCGCAAAACAAAGGCAACCGATCCAGAGACAGCAGCGAGAGCGAGAAGAGCATATATCGTTGGATTGACCCATGAGGGTATCAGCTGTATGGTTCGCTCCGAGCAGGTAAGCTCGCCACTAAGCGGCGCGAAGCCCTCGTTATATTCCACAAAATCCCCAGCGCCATATGCATTACATTGCTCATCGATCGCAAAGGAGAAGGTATGGAAGGCACCGATTATGTACACCAGGATCGACAAACCCAAGAACCCCAAGGCAACGATGGCATAAACCATATGCCGTATCGGCCCTCCCCGGCGGTGCGCTGTTGCGGTCACGACTACCACAATCGTGCCCACCGCAATCCATACCGGGAGGAGCAAGAACAAAACTAGCAAACATCGCCTCCGTTGACGTAAATCCTCTGTAATCTAGTTTTCATCATCGATTTCCGGGATATGCTTCTCAGTCGATCCTCCGGTCATATTGAGATCAAATTCTCCCGGCAGATCACCATCATGCTCTACCGCGTAGATGAGATCCTCCTGAATATCTTCAAGATCGCTCTCATATTCCCATGGCGTAGAGCCGAACACAGAGGCCCAACCACTTCGGGCATCAATCCCAAGCCGAACTCCCGCATTGTTATTGATCAGATCAATAGACGACTCTCGCTGCCCCCAGAGGTCCCCCTCACTTGTCGCATCCATTTCATGGCGAACCCCGAGCTCCTGTGCAACGTCATAGTTCATACCGGCGGCAGTCAGAGAGGCAAACCAGTATGCATGACGGAAGGCATTTCGCTGAGACTTATCCCAACCTCGTTCGACAGCGAGCTCTTCAGTCAGATCACGGGAGTTCTCAGCTACTTCTTTCGCGAAATAACAGTATTCCTTGTATGTTGCGCACCAATCCAGCTCATATCGGCCCACTCGGTCATTATACGGTGCCTCACCTGCGATCTCTTCTGCCAGATCATGGGCATCGTTCACTGCCTGTTCGTTCTCAAATTCTGATCCATCGCATAGCGCGCACTCGTCTCCCGAGCCATTGGAATCCCCATCATCAGAGCCGCCACCATTTCCAGGCTTGGGCTTCGGCGCCGACTTAGTAGTAGTCTTTGCCTTGCCCGCCTTCTTCAGCCCGGTAGGGTCACTAAAGGTAATCGGGCTGTTATCGGAATAAGAATAACCGTTGAGCTGTTGCGCCTCTGCGAAGTCAGCGATGGGATCAACCGAGAGGAAGCGACCGATGGCAGGGTTGTAATCCCGCGCACGGATATGAGTATAACCCGTGGGATCAATAGTGCCCTTGACATAACCGTTCTGACCCAGCCATTCCGAGTTGCCGTCAGCTGCGGTTGTAGCGGTGGCGAGATTATTGCCGTAGGGGTCGGAGTACCGGCGGGTGACTTCACCTGTGAAGCAGTCGAAGGCCGTAGTGCCGGTACCGTTATGGTCTGAAATCTGGATCTGGGCGATGTCACCGGCTTTTTCCGTACGGTGGGCGTCGCCGGGCAGGTCAATGGCACGTGTCGACGATACGCTTCCGGCGGTCTTGCTGAGGGTGATCTCCACGCCGTGAACATACAGGGTGGCCTCGCTGGCCGTGGCGCGCATGATCCGGGTGCCGTCGGCATCATAGAAGAACTCGATGGCGCCGTCGGCCACGTCGCCTGAGACCGCTCCGGTGCTGCTGAGTGCGGCGCCGGTCGTCGTGATCGTCTCTACCTTGCCGTTGGCGTCCCAGGTGATGTCCTGCGAGAAGCCGGTGGTCGAGGTGACCCCGGTGGTGTTGCCGAGTTCGTCGTACTCGAAGGCGGTCGACTCGCCGCTGCCGTCGGAGACGGTTTCGAGCGTGTGAGCCGTCTGGGTGCCGTACGTGTAGGTCCAGCTCCGGTCGGCACCGGAACCGGTCGTGTCGTGATCGGTCATACCGGTGCGGTTGCCCGCGGCGTCGAAGGTGTAGGACTGCCAATACGCCGCCGCGCCTTCGACACCGGTCGTTTCAGGACCGCCTTCGCACGCACCCGCGTCGGTTCCCGGGGCCGCGGTCGTCCACGCCTCGGTCAGGCGCCGCAGGCCGTCGTAGCCGTAGCATTCCGCCTGGCGTTCCATGCCTTCGGCGTTGGCGGAGTCGATGGCCGAGAGGATGTTGCCCGCATCGTCGTAGTCGTAGGTGACGTTGGACAGCGAGCCAGCACGGCCGAGCGCCTCGGTCCAGGTCTGGTCGAGGCGGTTGGCCTCTCCGTAGACCCAGGTCTGCTGCACCGTCGCGGCCGCGGTCGGGTACTGCGCCGAGGCGATCTGCCCTTCCGGCTTGTACGAGATGTTGTTCGCGTACGTGCCGTCGATGCCGTCGACCTTGGTGATGCGGCCCAGCAGGTCGCGGGTGTAGAGGACCGCCTCGGAGTCGAGTCCGCCGAACGCGTCCCAGCTGCGGCCCTTCGTGGTCCCGTCGATGTTGTAGGCGGTGGTCGCCTGGTACACGCCCTCGAGGCTGCCGGCGGCGGTCCCGGAGATCGTGTACTTCGTGCCGAGGGACTGGTAGTCCCAGTTGCGGCCGAGGTGGCCGACGGTGATCTTCAGGCCGTCCTCGTACGAGACCGATCCGGTCTCGTAGCCCTTGGACTGGGTGTCCCAGGTGCGCTTGGTGAGCTGGACGCCGCCGTTGGCCGTGCCGGCAGGCCCGTCCCAGGTCTCGATGACGCGGGAGAGGCTGTCGTACACCGTGGTGACGGTCTGCCCGCGGTCGTCGGTGGTGCTGGTGAGGTTCCCGAGGACGTCGTAGGTGTAGTCGGTCTCCCCGGTGTCGGGATCGACCGCCTTGGTCTTGCGGCCCCGCTGGTCGTACGTGAACGACCAGGTGTTGAGGTCGAAGTCGGTGACGGTCTTCAGTTCCCCTGCGGCCGTGTAGGCGTAAGTGGTGGCCTGGAAGTCCCCGGTCGGTTCGCTGCCGAGGTACTGGCGCAGCTCGGTGTTCTGCCCGCGGGCGTCGGTGAAGGTGGTGGTCGCCGTGCCGCCTTCGGGAGCGCTGGTGCTGGTCCGGTCGGCCCAGTACGAGCTCTCGGTGCGCCACAGCTCCGAGCCGGCCTCGGCGGTGATGGTCGCGGTCGCGCGGCCGAGGTCGTCGTATTCGGAGATGGTGCTCATGTCGGTCTGGCCGATGTCCACCACCTGCAGCGTCCCGGAGGGGACGCCGGAGGCGTAGTAGACGTCGTTCGTCTGGGCGGTGCGGCCGAGCTCGTCGTAGATCGTGTCGGTGATCAGCCTACCGCCGGACGGGCCGGTGGCCTGGGTCTGGCGCGGGCGCAGCAGTCCGTCGTAGATCTGGACCGACTTGGTGTAGGTCTCCCGGTCTTCTCGGAGCTGCTCGGTGGTCACCGCGATCGGGGCGGTGTCGGAGATCGAGTAGGTGTAGCGCTGGTAGGGCAGGGCCCCGGTGGCGTTCGGGTTCTGGATCGGGATCCAGACCTCGGTGACTCGGCCGAGCGCGTCGTATCGGAGCGTCGTGGCCTGGCTGTTCGCGTCCGTGGTGGTCGTGGGGAGGTGCCGTGCCGAGTCGAACGAGGTGGTGACGGCGTGGCCCAGGACGTTGGTGACCTTCTGCGCGGTGTTGCGCAGGGCGGTGTCGGTGTAGGTCGTGGTCGTCAGGACGTTCGCCGCGTCCTTGACGGTGAGCACACGGCCGTAGCCGTCGTACGTCGTCGTGGCCGTCGTGACGTACGAAGCCGTAGTGCCGTTGTGGGAGGCGAGCTCCTGCGAGGTGGTGGCCAGCCCGTCCGTGGGAGCCGCGCCATAGGCACCGTAGTCGTAGAACGTCCGCATGTCGGAGACGACCTGGGTGGCGCGGTTCGGTTGGTCCTCGCACTTGACCGCGACGGTCTCGACCCGCTTGACGTAGTCGATCAAGTGGGCCGTGGTGTTCCGCGCGTATTCGTACGTGGTGCAGCGGTTGTCGGCGCTGGTGGAGCCGTCGCCGAAGTCGTCCATGGAGGTGATCAGGCCGTACGCGGTGTCGTAGTCGGCATCGGAGCTGGTGCGCCGCCAAGTGCCGTCGGCCTTGAGGGTGTCGGTGCGGGTGGTGTTGTCGCGCACGAACGCCGCCTCCAGGTCGCCCCAGGAGTGGTCGTCCGTGGCGGTCACATGCCGCCAGTAGTCGGAGGAGGTCTTGGCGACGACCTGGCCGTCGTCATACGTGATCGCGTCGAGGACGGAACCGGAGAGTTGGTCGTAGTCGGTGTGCGTATAGCCGAGGGCGTCGGTGAGGGTGACGTCGCGGGTCCCGCCGTTACCGTCGTCGTCACCGTGCATGCCCTGGTAGTACTTCGTGACGCTCTTGGTCTCGAGGGTCGTGTTCGGGGCTCCGGTCACGGTGACCGTGCTGTAGCCGTGCCAGTCCGCCCAGGTGAAGGTGTCCTCGTCGCCGATGCCCTTGTACTGGGTCATGCGCCAGGCCGGGTTGGCGTAGGCGTAGCGGGTGACCTGGTCGAGGCTCTCCGCGGTGCGGTCGGAGACCGTCACCTCGGTGACCACGTACTTGTTGAACCAGTCGGTGATGTCGTCGTCGTAAGAACCGGGCTGCCAGATCACGGGGAAGCAGCGGCGCTCGTTGGACTTCGGAGTCGGCGTGTCGCCGGGCGTGCAGTCGGATCCTTCGTAGACGACGTCGATGGCGCCGCCAGTGTCGGTGTAGACGGTCGCCATGCGCGGTCGGATGAGCGGGGAGATGGAGTCGCCGATCTCGTCGACTCGGTTCTCCTTCTGGACCGGCAGGAACGTGGTGGAGGGCAGGGTGATCGGGATCGTGCCGGTGCGGCCGGTCCGGGTGATCGAGTCGAGCCACAGGGTCCGGGTGGTGTCGCCGTTGTCGACGAACGAGTGCGTCAGCGCCCAGGAGTCGACCGGGACGTGGGTCGTGCCGTTCCACGTCTGCGTCGTGATTCCGGTGAGACGCTTGCGGGTCCAGAACGTCGGCGACGACTGCGTCGCCTCGCATTCGGTGTCGGCCTTGCAATTGCGGTCCCATGGGACGTCCGGCCAGTTGACGGCCGTGTCCTCGTCGAGCGCCGAGGCCGAGCAGTCGATGCTCGAGTCGAGTTCAAGGCAGCGTTCCGCGGTCGTGAACACGACCTTGGCGGGAGCCGTCGCGTAAGCGTCGGCCGAGCGCAGCCCGTACTGGATGGACTTGAGGTAGCCGCCGCGGGTGTAGGCGTCGCCGTTCACGTCGGTGTCGCCGTGCCGGGCGTAGTAGTTGGTCTCCTTGCCGTAGTAGTACGACATGGCCGCGCCGGTCGGGTCGACGACGTAGTCGAGGTTCCACCGCCAGGCCTGGTCGCAGTAGGCGTCCTCGAAGGTTGCGTCGTAGCACTCGTCACCCGAGTCGTCGCCGAAGACCGGGACGGTCCACGTCGAGTTCGTGGCGGTGTCGCCCGAGTCGTAGCCGGGAAGGTGGTGGCGTCCGAAGAAGTACTGGGTGCCGTCGGTGGTGGTGACCTTCCAGTACTCGCCGTCGTCGTCACCGTTGTCAGCGCCGGTGAGGCGCTCGACCTTGGAGCCGTCGTCACCGGAGATGCGCCAGGTGCCGCCGTCCTTGACCAGGTCGCCCGAGGAGCCGCCTAGAACGATCGAGGCGTTGTCCCACGCCCAGCACTGGTCCCCCGCGCCGGGTTCGGTCTCCGATGCCCCGTCGTCCTTGCAGGACTGGTAGGACCGCTCGATGTAGCCCGGCTCGTAGGTGAAGCCCTCGCCGATCCAGGAGCCCTGGTTGTTCGTCGCCGACGTGCGTCCGTCGGAGGACTGCGAGGAGTAGGAGAGCGTGATATCTGGAGCGAGGTCGCCGATGACCGGGGGGACCTCGATGCCGTACGACCACTGGAAGGCGCCCGAGGAGCCGCCGTGGGTCCACTCGGAGGACGGGGCGAGCGCGGTCGCCGAGAAGTCGCCGCCGGCCGAGGCGTCGGTCGCGGCGAGCGCGACCACGGAGGTCGCCGTGTCCGAGTCGGTCCGGGCCTGCTCGGTCGTCGCCGTCATGCCGTGGCCGTTCACCGCTCCGGCGAGGCCGGCGCCGCCGGAGCGGCCTTCGTCAGTATCGACGGTGAAGGTCAGCGTCCGCGTCTCGGAGTCGTTGAACGCCCGGGTCTCCTCAGCACTGGCAGCGCAGTCGTCACCACTGCCCTCTGCGCACTCGGGCAGTGTCCAGGCGGACAGGCGGGAGCCGTAGCCGCCGCCGTAATATCCGGCCATGGAGTCGTACCCGACTTCGATCTCTACCTCGCCACCGTCGGCGGCGACCGCGAGCAGCACTCCCGCGATCCCCGCCGCGTCGGCCTCCGCTTCGGGGAGGACGCCGATCTCGACCTGGTCGGGACTGTCCTGGTCGACCTTGGCGACCGTCACCGGAAGTCCGCCCACGGTCGCCGATGCCGAGCCCTCAGCCAGGTCGAGCACAATGGTGTCGGCCTCGGGCCAAGCGGCCTCCACCGGCTCCTCGACCGCGAGCTCGTTGCCCTCCCGCTCCTCGACTTCGCCGTCACGGCCCTCTGCCGCGTCGTCATAGCCCGGGGCCTCGGGGACCGATGCCGTGTAGGGCAGCGGCATTCCCGCCATCACGAGGCCGGCCAGGAGGGCCAGCCCGGAGACGGCGACGGTGAACTTCCGCCGGGCAGCGGCGGCGTGTTCGGCGGGCAGAAGCGAATTGAGGTGCAGTGACGGCATGTTCGGCTTCTTCTCTTCTCGCGCAAGGGGTGGGAGGGGCGGCGTCAGATCTCGGAGTGCTCGTCGAACGGGAAGGTCAGCTGGGCGGCCACCACCGGGTGGAGTACGCCCGAATAGGTGCGCACCTCGTCCACCGCGCCGGCGAAGTAGTCGAGATAACCGCTGGCGTCCGTGGCGACTTCGCCGAAACCGCGGCCGATCTGCAGACTGCCGGTCGCCGTCCACGCCGTCGTTGCGAGTCCTGTCAGCGGATCCGAGGGGACGCCGTTGACGTACAGGCGCGCCTCGCCGGTGATGCCGTCGAAGACCACGACGATCGCCTGGCCCTGGGATTCGGCCGTCGGCTGCACGCTGCTGGTCACCGACTGGACCGCCGCATCGCGCTCGTCCGCTCCGGTCATGCGCAGTTCCCACAGACCGCTGTCAGCGTCGTAGCCGACCTCGATCGCCGAGTTCCGCGTGCCGGGGATCGACAGAAGCGTCATCGATTGGGTCGGGACCGCGGTGTCCAGGCGGACACGGGCCGCCAGGGAGAACGATCGGGCGGTGTCGACGTTCGGCGTGGACACCGAGGCGTAGTCGTCCGCGCCGTCGAGGACGAGGTGCCCGGTGCCGTTGAGCGCGGGCAGATCCAGGTCCGGGTCGGTCGGGCTGTAGATCGAGGCTCCGTTCCCGAGGACGGCCGGGAGGCCGTCGTCGAAATCAGGGCTGCTGACCCCGTCGTCGCCGACGCCGTTGAACTGCCAGTAACCGCTGCGGAGCGCGGCCTGGTAACCGAGTTCGAGCGCTTCGTCAGGCGACACCACCCGGTCGAAGACTCGCACGTCGGCGATCGCGCCGTCGAAGTGATCGGCCCAGGCACCCCCGGCGTTGGCGCGTCCGATCTGGACTGTTCCGTCGCCCCACCACGCGGATTGACGCGCGGACGAGTCGGTGGCGACGCCGTTGATGTAGAGGGTCATCTGGTCGGTGAAGTCGTTCCAGACGCCGACGAGGTGGACCCATTCCGTCCGGTTCGTCACGGTCACCTGGCCCCCGGTGACCTCCCATGCACTGAAGGCGCCCATGGCCATGTCGGGCATCGACAGCACCCATGTGCCCGAGGTCGACGAGATAGACCGGTAGCCGAGGGTCATGCCGGCTTCGCCGAGACCGCCGTCGATGGAGGCGACAACACCGTCGCTGGCGAGATCGTCGACTTGGGCCCACGCCGCGATCGCGACGCCCTCACCGGTGGAGGCGATGCCGTAGGCGGGGGTCGTGATGTACGCGTCGGCGGAGCCGTCGAACGATGCCGCGGGCGCGGCGCCGGGCCCGTCGGCCGCGAACGTCACTCCCAGGCCTGGGGTGCCGGTGTTGGCGCCGGTGGAGTTCGCCGCCTCAGTCGATCCGGCGGCGTCACCGAGGCTCCAGGCTCCGACGGCTCCGGTCTCGGAGACGAGGAAGCTGTACGAGGTGCCGGCCGTCCAACCCGCGGCGTCGACAGCCGTGATGTTCGCCGTGTGGCGCCCGGGCGCCATCGGCATGTACGTCACGGTCGCCGGGTCCGACATCGCCGCCAGTGTGATCGTCTGCGGTCCGGTGTCGTCCTGGTCGAAGTCCACTGTGTAGGCGACCACGTCGGCCGCCGCCGAGTCAACGGTCAGCGAACCGATCTCGCCGACCATAGGACTGGGCGTGTCGCCGGCGGGGAGGTCGGTGGAGGACACGGTCGGCGGACTGGGTTTGCTCGTGTCGTAGATGAAACGGCAGCGTGTCGGATTGCCGGACGAGGACCAGGAGGAGTACGACGTGCCGTCGTAGGCGCGAACCTCCCAGCGGACCTCAGTCCCCGAGGCGATCGCGGGGAATCCACTGAGCGTCTCGAGGTTGATCTGCGCTTCGAGTCCGGACGCTTTCGCGGAGGTCAGTGGGGCCTTGAACAGCACATTGTTGTTCTTGTCGGTGAACCAGAACTCGCCGCGGAGCTGGTCCTTGTCTGCGTCGGTCAGCGCCGCGTACACGATCGGGAGCGTCGGCGTGTACGAGGTCGCGTCGATGGTCCACTGGCAAGTGCCCGCCGAGGAGCGCAGGTCGTCCATCGCCGGCTGGTTGGGCGGGGTGTTGTAGGTGACCCGCAGGTGCCCATTGTTGCAGAACCGCATCCAGTGGGTCGAATCCGACTCGTTGTCGTTGCGCACCCCGAACGTCAGTGACGAGGTACCCTTCGACGCCGCGTTGGCGACCTCGGTCTTCACGTCCCACTCGGTGGCGTGGTCGGCCGAGTAGTCGCAGTCGCCGCCGGAGGGGGCGGGGGTGTTCGCCGAATCGACCATCGAACCCGAGGGTTGGTTGTTCCAATTCGTCGAGGAGGAGATGCCGCCGGTCAGGTACAGGTCGGCATAGTGGGCCTTGTTCTCGCCGTAGTAGTTGTGGCGCAGTGTCGCCGCGAATGTCGCCTCGACGATGACCTTGCGGCTGTAGGCGGAGGTGGGAACCCTGAAGAAGATTCGCTTCTTCTCGCACAGCGCTCCCGGGGCGGAGAACGCGGAGCAGTTCCCGACGCCTTGGTCGCCGCTCCATTTCCAGTACTCGGTACTGGAGTACGCCGATGCCACCATCGCCCACGCCGTGCGCGAAGCGCTGCGGTAGACCGGGTCGATGTAGACGGGGTAGACCGTGTCGGCCCCGGTGAGCAGCGCTTCGTCCGGCACCAGGTCGACCGAGTCGACGTCGGCCGTCGCCTCGACATCGGCCTGGGCGCCGACCTGCTCGGCGACCTCGGCTGCCAGATCGGCGTCGTCGGGGTCGGCCGCGGCCAGGGCGGGGTCGGAGGCAAAGGCTTCGGCGACACCGCTGGAGTCCCACATGGACGGCGTGTCGGCCTCAAGCCACAGGTCGTCGGTGGTCTCGTCCGTGATGGCCAGACCGCCGTGGGCGTTCGTCTCCACCACGGCGCCGTCGAGGGTCACCGGCCACTCGATGGCTGCCAGTTCAGGGTTCTCCGCGGCCTCGGCGGTCTTCACCACCAGGGTGTGCGTGAAGCCGTCTTCGAGCGCGGTCACCCGCAGGTCCACGTCCGTCAGCACCTCCGCATAGGTGGCGGTGTCGCCTTCGATCGTGGGCTCCGGCAGGTCCCCGTCCCAGTCCAGGGTCATTGTGTGGTCGTTCTTCACGAGGGTCACCATCGGCTCGTCCCCGCCTGAGGAGAACGCCAGCTGGACTGTCGCGGCCTTCGGCGCGATGGTGCCGTTCTCGTCGACTTCGAGAGTCGGATCGATGTCCGCCCATTCGCCGTCGATCATGGTGCGAACCGGCAGGACGTACTCCGTGGCGGTGAAGGTCCCGTCCGGGTTCGCCACCACGTCGCGAGTCTCCGAGCGCAGGTTGAGCGCTTCGACGCCCTCACCCGACGCGGCGGCTTCGGCGAGCGCCTCCGCTTCCGAGTACGCCACGCCGTCGGTGGCGGTGGTCTCCTCTTGGGCTTCGGCGACGGGGACGTCGTCCTTGTTCCAGGGCCAGGTGGACAGTCCCGCGGTCAGCACCAGGGTGAGGGCGCCAGTGCCGGCGATCGTCCAGAGCCGGCGGGGTGTCGAGGGATACATCGGCTTCCTTGCGGTCGAGGGGTCCGGGGAACTGGTGTTCGCTGTGGTACTCATGCCAGGGACGCTCCGAACGAGGCGGTATCAGCGGCGGTGAGGCCGAAGTCCTCTGGGGTATGGGCCAGGATCGGGTCGGTGCCACCGGCGACGATGTTGTCCCAGGGCACTCCGTAGACCGCGGGGTCGGTTTCACTGCGGACGGTGACCCACAGGTGCGTCTGCGTGGCGTGCAGGACCGAGCCGAGCCGGCCGCCTTCGGCCAACACAATGCCAGCGGCCTCGAGCGCGGCCCGCACCGAGTCGCCGCCCTCGGCTTCGGCTTCGGTCATGGAGAACAAGCTCGCCTCACCGACCTCGTGCATCCCAGCGGCCTCGTCGTCCTCGCCGGGCGCTCCAGCGGCCATCAGCAGCGTGTCGGTGCTCGTGTTCTGGCCCGGGGTGCGGTTGACCATCGCCACCGCCGTTCCGAACGCGTCCCCCGGTTCAGCGGTGTCGTCAGGGTTCTTATCGAGGTCCTGGGTGAGGTTCTTGTACTCGGAGACGCCGGCACCCGGCGACCACATGGCCATCGACAATCCCGCGGACATGTTCGGACCGATCGCCTCGCCCGGAGCCCCGACCGCGATCATCATCCGCACGAGGTGCCGGTGGTGGGGGTGTAGTCGACCATGTCGAGCGAGAACCCGTACATGTCGCCGTTCTCCCGCGCACCGGAGATCCCGTCCGTGCCCTGATCCCACGCCACGATCAACGGCGGGGTCGCCTCGGATTCGGCATGCGCGAACAGGTGCACAGTGCCCACATACGCGTGACCATCGAGTCCCTCACCCGGCCCACCGATAGCGAACCCCGACGCTGACGCCGCGACCGCATAGCCGTACAGGTCACCGGTCTCACTGTCTCCGGGCACGCCATCGGTGTCCTGATGAACCGCCTTCGCCCAAGTCGGGGTGATGTAGAGCACCATTCCACTCTGCTCACCGGCATTGACCCCTTCACCGGGAGACCCCGCCACCAGAAACGGCATGCCATCGATACTGGTGCCCGCCGCCAGCGACCACCCGAACCGGTCGCCGGCCTCGTTGGCCCAACCGCCGAGGCTGTTCTGCGCCCACGTCTCCGCGTTGGCGGTATCCAGACCCGCCGAGGAACCGGGAATGAACACCACCACACCGGCTTCGGCAACCGTGTTGTTCGACCACTTCTCAAACGGCGCACCGATGAACAGGTCTGTGCAGCCGTCGCCGTTCCAATCGGTCGTGGCCATCGCGAACCCGAACCGCTCGCCCGCACCGTTGTCGTTGTCGGGGATGTGGTTCTGCGTGATCGTCTGCGTACCGCCGTCGCCGTAGGCAATGTGCACCCAGCCCGCGCGGACTTGGCCGTTCACCGTCGCGTCGGGGTCGCCGATCGCCAGATCGGCTACGCCATCCCCGTCGAAATCCGAGTCGGTTCCGGGAGTGCACGCTTGCGCATGGGCGGGCGCCGACACGGCGACCAGCCCGGTGAGCGCGAACCCGGTCGCGCACACCAGGGCCAGCATCCGCTGTCGCCGGGGACGGTCAGGTCGGAAGGAGCGGGCTCGCATGCTGGGGTCGCTTTCGGATGCTCGCGGGGACTGGTGCAGACGGTGTCGTCGGGTCAGTTTCATGCCAGGGAAGCTCCGAACGAGGCGGTATCGGCGGCGGTGAGGCCGAAGTCGACGGGGGTGCGGGTCAGGACCGGATCGGTACCGCCGGCGACGATGTTGTCCCAGGGCACTCCGTAGACCGCGGGGTCGGTTTCACTGCGGACGGTGACCCACAGGTGCGTCCGCGTGGTGTGCAGGACCGAGCCGATCGCGTTGCCGTCGGTGAGGTCGAGGCCCGCGTCCTCAAGCAGCCCGCGGACCGGGTCGCCACCGCTGGTCTCGGCCTCGACCATCGAGAACAGGCCGATCTCGCCCACATTCGTGAGACCGCTGTCGTCCTCGCCCGGCGCGCCGGCGGCCATCAGGAGCGTGTCAGTACTGGTGTTCTGGTTCGGCGTGCGGTTGACCATCGCCACCGTCGCGCCGAACATGTCGCCGGGTTCGGTGGAGTCGCCGGGGTTCTTGTCCACGTCCTGGCTGATGTTCTTGTACTGGGTGACTCCGGCCCCGGACGACCAGAGGGCCATCGACAGCCCCGAGGAGGTGTCCGAGCCGATCGCCTCGCCCGGTGCGCCGACCGCGATCATCATCCTCGGGGCGCCGCCTCCCGTGCTGATGTAGTCGACGATGTCGAGCGAGTAGCCGTACATGTCGCCGTCCTCGTAAACGCCGCTGATCCCGGTCGACGCCTGCCCCCAGGCGCTCAACTGGGGAGGACTCGAGGCGGCGTCGTCGTGGTCGATGAGGAACACCGTGCCGACGTCGTGGATGGTCCCGGTGCCGTACTCGGCGTCCTCGCCGGGGACCCCGACGACGAACCCCGAGGCCGAGGCCGCCACCGAGTAGCCGAACATGTCCCCCGGCTCCACGCTGTCGGAGAAGCCCGCCGAGTTCTGGTCGAAACGGGCCGCACCGCCCGGGCGCACGTAGATCCCCCGCCCGATGTCCTCCAGCACCTCGCCTTCGGCGTTGGTGGTGTCCTCGCCGGGAACGCCGATCACCAGGAACGGCTCCCCCTCGGTGTCGAGCCCGGCGGCCAGGTCCCAGCCGAAGCGGTCGCCGGCTTCGTGGTAGTCCTCGCCCAGGGTCGTCTGGCTCCAGTTCCGGGCCAGCGACGTGTCCAGTCCCGCCGGGGAACCGGGGATGTAGACCACGAGCCCGGCCTCGAACAGGGTGTTGTTCGACCAGTTCTCGAACGGGACCCCGATGAACAGGTCGGTGCAGCCGTCACCGTTCCAGTCGACCGTGTCCATGGCGTACCCGAACCGCTCACCTGCACCGTTGTCGTTGTCGGGGATGTCGCCCGCATCGATGGTCAGCGTCGTGCCGTCGCCGTAGGCGATGTGCACGCGCCCGGCCCGCGCCTGTCCCGAGACGGTCGCGTCCGGGTCGCCGATCGCCAGGTCGCTCGCGCCGTCGCCGTCGAAGTCCGACTCGGTGCCCGCCGTGCACGCCTGGGCCGCCGCCGGTGAGGAGGCGCTCACCATGCTGATCACGGTGAGCAGTGTCAGGATGACGGTGCGAACGATCAAGCGGCCCGCACGTCGGCGCCTTCGCGGCTGCGACGTGGGTAGGGCCGGTTCGTAGGGGTTCGCGGGGGCTGGGCGAGGGTTCATGCGCGAGCTTTCAGTTGTCGAGGGGTCCCACCGGAGGCGAGCGGGACGCCACGGAAAGTTATCGAACCGATTTCGGCCCGTCAAGCGCGACTCTTGGCCCACATCCCTCAATAAAGGACATTTCACGGAAGGCCGCGGGAGCGGAACACAATCACGCTCCCATATGACAGCCTGTCCACAATGCGACAACCGCAGGTGAGCACCAGTGCCCACTTCGGCGGCAGCGATGGCCTCTGCGAATGGTCACGATTTCGCATCAACACCCCTCGGGGCGAGGTCACGCCTCCCGGGCGGGGTCCGATCTCGGGCGAAAGATTATATAGCGACATAGCAATACCTCGACTTATCGACAGGCGGACGGGATGGGACCCTGGACTGCGCCGCGTCGTCCGCATCGAACTCGCCGAGGCGTATCGTTCGCCTCCGCGACCATCGCTGGAGCGGACATTCCGGCTCAATATTGATTTCCTTCGATGCAATTGGCTATCGTGGACATTCCCGTGTTGGCAAGCGCCTTCATGGGTCTCGTACCGGCACCATCGAGAGAGTGGACCCTCACATGACCACTGACCGATCGCTCACCGCCACGCGCGCAGCGCGCGGTCGCGCGCCCCGGCGCTGGGGCCGCAAGGCCGCCCTCGCGTTCGCGGCGCTCACCGCCGCCGCGGCGGCGGCCGCCGTCCTCGGCGCGGCCCCGGCCTCCGCCCAGACCGCCACCATCACCGTCGCCACCGGCGGGGACGACGCCAACCCCGGCACCGTCGCGGCCCCGCTCGAGACCATCCAGGCCGCCGTCGACCGGGCCGTCCCCGGCACCGTCATCCAGATCCGCGGCGGCACCTACGCCCCGAGCACCAATGTCCAGATCAACTCCGACGGCACCGCCGCCGCACCGATCACCATGCGCCCCTATGGGAGCGAGAAGGTGGTCATCGACGGCGAGAACATGCCCCACACCCCCGGCGCCGTCGACTCCTCGATCCCCCGCGCCGACCGCGGCGCCCTCCACGTCGAAGGCGACCACTGGCGCTTCGAGCGCCTCGAGATCATCCACGGGCCCTACGCGATCTTCGCGCTCGACTCGAACCACAACGTCTACGACCGCCTCGTCACCCGCGACAACTACGAGTCCGGCCTCCACATCCAGGGCGCCTCCTCGAACAACCGCATCGTGAACCTCGACTCCTACAACAACGTCGACCCGCGCAAGAACGGCGAGAGCGCCGACGGCCTGGCGATCAAGGAGGGCTCGGGCACCGGCAACACCGTCATCGGCGCGCGCCTGTGGAGCAACGCCGACGACGGCTTCGACGCCTGGGAGTTCCTCTCCCCCATCCGCATCGAGGACTCGGTGGCCTACGGCAACGGCTACAACCACTGGGACCTCCCGGACTACTCCGGCGACGGCAACGGCTTCAAGATGGGCGGCGGCGATGAGGACCTGCCCGCGGCCCACGTGGTCGTGAACTCCATGGCCTGGAAGAACTCCGCCCACGGCTTCACCGACAACGGCAACCCCGGCTCGCTCCAGATCAGCCGCTCCACGGCGTGGAAGAACACGAAGACGGGCTTCGACTTCGACTCCTCGGCCTCGCAGCTGACCGCGAACCTCGCGGTCGGCAACGCCGCCCCGGCCGCCCTCGGCGACTCGACCGGCTCGGGCAACTCCTGGGACGTCGAGTCGAGCTGGAAGGACGCCGACCTGAAGAGCACGAGCACCTCGGCCATAACCGGCGCCCGCACCTGCGACGGCTCGATCCCCTTCACGACCTTCCTGGTCCCCGAGAACTACCCGAACCTCGGCGCGACCTTCGCCTGAGCCCCCGCCGCCGCGGGGGGGGGGGCCCCCCCCCCCGGCGGGGGCCCCCCCCCCCCCGAGGGTTTG
>NZ_JAJLQZ010000030.1 GCF_020991375.1 Glycomyces amatae
CCAACACGCCCGAGCCGCCATACGCGAAGCCCGCGCCAAAGCACGAGCACGCTTCACCACCGGGACCACCAACGGCACTGACCGCACCGGCAGTACCGAACAGGCCCCGGCCGCCACACCGACGCCACCGGCCGCACCGACAGCCGAAGCCGAAGCCGAAACATCATCACCAAGGAAGCCCGCCCTCGCGGAAACCGCCACCACGGCCAGGACGATCAGGCCGGTCAAGCCAGTGGTCCCGATCGGGCCCATCGACTACGGCGAACCACCCTTCTTACCCCGCCCCAGCAGGCGACTGCTGGGGGACGCGAGGCCACACCACACCACCAGGCCCGCAGCCCGAACCCCCACGGGGCCGGGCCCTCCAGCATGCCCACACCCCAAAGCCGAAACCCCGCCCCAGCCAACGATCACCCCTTTGTCGCCGCCCGCCCTGACCGCGAGCATCCGCCACCTGAAGGTCGAAGGTCCGGTTCAGGAACCGTCCGCCCCTTCATCGCCGCCCTCCTGAACCAAGAACATCCGCGGCCCCGAATACGGAGACCCGTTCAGGAAGCGACTGCCACTCCGTCGCCGGCGCGAATGGTGTCCGCGACGGCCACGGGGAGGCCCGCGAGCGCGGCGTCGGCAGTCGGGGCGCTGCCGGGGACGCCGAGCAGCGCACCGAGGGCGTGGGCATGGACGGTCCTGGCGGTGATCCAGGTGGGAACGCCTTGGGCGGGAACGGGTTCGCCGGTGTCGTCGAGGCGGGCGGCGCCGTCCTCGGGCAGACCGAGCCTCGCGCCGAAGCCGAGCAGGCGGCGGCATTCGGCGTCCAGCCACCGGGGGTGGTGGGCGAGTCGGGCCGCGGAGTCGCCTAAGGGCGCTCCCTCGTTAGGCGCAGGACCCGCGCGGTGGGGGCCGGGACGTCGGTCGCGACGCGGAGCACGCCCTGGGCGGCGTTCCAGCTCCAGTCCCACTCGCCCATGCCGGGCGTGCCCGGGGCGGGGAAGACCTGGTCGCAGGCGACCTGGACGCCGCGCAGCGCGGGCAGCGGCAGCTCGACGGCGTCGGGGGCGCCGGGGAGGCGCCAGACGGTGACCACCGCGGCGGCCCCGGTGTGGAGCGCGAAGGCCTGCCAGGGGCCGCGGTGCTCGAGGCCGAGCGGCCAGGACGGGACGGCGGCCGCGCTGTGCGGCAGGAGCTCCCGGTGCGCGGCGACGGCGGTGGCGACGAGCGCGAGCTGCTCCTCGTCCATCCTCGCGAGGTGGCCGCTGAGGTAGAGGCGGCCGGTGATCCCCGCGACGAGGGTGAACGCCGACTCCTCGGCGCTCATCTCGGGCTGGGCGTAGCCCCAGTGCCCGGCCTGCTCGGGCAGGATCGACGCGGGGGTGGCGGCCGCGATCGCCGGGTACAGCACCGGGTCCTGCTGGTCCGACGTGGACTGGAGGTGGAGGCGGGACAGGGTCGCGTAGTCGGCCCGCATGCCGCCGGAGGCGCAGTTCTCGACCAGGAGCCCGGGATGGCGGGCGAGGACCGCGTCGAGCCAGTCGAGGTAGGCGCGGCAGTGCTCCAGGAGCCCCGCGCCGGGCGCGAGGCCGCCGGCGTCGGTGCCAGGCCCGGGCATGATGTTGTAGTCGAGCTTGAAGAAGCCCACGCCCATGCCGACGAGGCGGTCCACGACGGCGTCGAGGTGCGCGCGGGCGGCCGGGTGGCGCAGGTCGAGCTGGTGGCGGCCGTGCTCGACGACGCGCTCGCCGCCGCGCTGGAAGAAGGCCTCGTCGGGCAGGGTCCGCGCGAGCGGGGAGCGGACGCCGACCACCTCGGGCTCGAGCCAGATCCCGGGGACCATGCCGAGCTCCCGGATGCGGGCGAGGACGGCGTCGAGGCCGTCGGGGAATCGCGAGCGGCTGGGCTCCCACTCCCCCACGGCGTCCCACCAGCCGCCCGCGTCGTCGTCGTACCAGCCCGCGTCGATGCAGTAGTAGTCGGCGCCGGCCTCGGCGGCGGCCTCGGCGAGCGGGAGGACCTTCGCGGCGGTGGGGTCGCCCATGAGGGTGTTCATGTAGTCGTTGAAGACCACCGGCAGGGGGCCGTCGAGACCGGCGGTGCCCTTGGCGGCCACGAGGGCGCGGCGGTGGGCGGTGAGCCCGGCGAGGACGGCGCCCACCGGGTCGGCGGGGTCGCGGGCGACGGTGACGGCCACGGGCACGGACGTGAAGGACTCGCCCGCCTCGAGGCGGACGGTCCACTGGTGCTCGGCGTCGGTGGGGCCCAGGAGCGCGAGCGAGGCGCCGGCGCGGTCCTCGCCCAGCTCCCAGTGCCAGGCGCCGTTGTGCTCGATCTGGAAGGCGAGGCCGTAGCCGCCGTCGCGGCGGACGACGAGGCCGGTGGGCAGGCGCTCCCCCGTGGACCAGGAGCCGCGGGTGGTGACGGCCATGCGGGCGCGGTTCATGTGGTGGTGCACGGCGGGGTCCATGGCGGGCAGGCCGGCCTCGCGCAGCGGGGCGCGGTGCCAGCGGGACTCGGCGACCCAGTCGTTGTCGCCCCACAGGACGTCGAGGTCGTCCACAGTGGTGTCATCGGTGACGAAGGTGCCCAGGACCAGGGAGGTGACGGCCTGGATCGTGATCGGCCGGTCGGCGCGGAGCACGGTCCAGGCCCGCAGGGCGCGGCCGGAGGGGCTGAGGACGCTGGTGGCGCGCAGCCCGGTGACCGGGTCGGCCTGGTGGACGTGCAGGTCGCCGCCGATCGTCTCGTGGCCGGTGTGGCGCAGGCGCGAGCCCACGGCGGTGCAGGTGTAGCGGTGGCTGCCGGGGAAGCGGCCGTGGCCGAGGGCCTGGACCTCGACCAGGGGCGGGGTGGCGGCGGGCGGGCGGGGCGCCTCGCCGGCGGGAGTGAACGACCGGATCGAGACCGGCGCGTCGGCGCCGGTCGCCAGCTCGAGGTCGAAGTCCCCGGTGGACCATCGCAGTGTCATGGCGTGTCTCCTCATGGCGTCGTTCGGCCCGGTGGGGCCGGTGGCGGGGGCGTGGGGGGGGGGGGGGGGGGGGGGGGGGGGGGGGCCGGCGCCCCCCCCCCCCCCCGCCGCTCCGCGGAGGAGCGGCACCGGGCGGGGACCACGCGCGGGCGGCTTCCCGCGCGCGACCTCGGTATGGCGACGTTCGCGAATCCCCTTCTGTCGCCGCCATCCCGCCAGTGCCGAACGGCTTTTTTGCTATCCATGCAACACGACGAGCAACTGAACGGCAACAACGAGTTCACCGCCTGTGGATAATTTTCCCACGGGCGGCGTTCTCGCTGGTCGTTCGGTTGTGGATAACTCGGTGCGCTGGACCCTCACCGAGGCGGCGGCGTGGAGGCCGGACGCCTGCGAGCGGCCCCGCCGGCGGGTCAGCCGGTGTTGCGCAGGCCCGCGGCGATGCCGTTGACGGTGATGAGGAGGGCCCGCTTGAGCTGCGGGTCCACGTCGCCGTCGGCGCCGCCCTCGGAGCGGTAGCGCTTCAGCAGCGAGATCTGGAGGTGGTGCAGCGGCGCCAGGTAGCGGTCGCGGACCTCCAGGGTGCGGGCCAGCTGCGGGTTCGCGTCGAGGAGCTTCTCGCCGCCGGTCAGCGCCAGCACCTCGGCCACCGTGGAGGCGTGCTCGGCGCGGATCACGTCGAAGATCGGCTGGAGGTCGGCCGGGACCAGCGTGGCGACGTACTGCTCGGCGATCGACAGGTCGGTCTTGGCGAGCGTCATCTCCACGTTCGAGACGAAGTTGCGGAAGAAGTGCCACTTCTCGTACATCTCGGCGACCTGGTCCCCCAGGCCCGCCTCGCGGGCCGACGCGAGCCCGGCGCCCACGCCGTACCAGCCGGGGACGATCTGGCGCGACTGCGTCCAGCCGAACACCCACGGGATCGCGCGCAGGCCCGAGAGGCCCGCGTCGGTGTTCGGGCGCTTCGACGGGCGCGAGCCGATGTTCAGCGCGCCCAGGAGCTCGGTGGGGCTCACCGCCCAGAAGTACTCGGCCAGGCCGGGGCGGCCGGTCAGGTCGCGGTAGACGGCCTTGGACGCCTCGGAGGTGCGGTCCATGACCTCGAACCAGCGCTGGAGCACCTCGGGCTGGTGGCGCGGCTCGGTGTGCAGCAGCGTGGCCTTGAGGGAGGCGGCCACGGTCAGTTCGAGGTTCTCGCGGGCCAGCGCGGGCAGCGTGTACTTGTCGGAGAGGACCTCGCCCTGCTCGGTGATCTTGATGGCGCCGTCGAGGGTGCCCGAGGGCTGGGCGAGGATCGCCTCGTGGGTGGGGCCGCCGCCGCGGCCGATGGTGCCGCCGCGGCCGTGGAAGAGCCGCAGGCGCACGCCGTGCTTGTGGGCGGTGTCGCGCAGCTGGCGCTGGGCGCTCTGGATGTTCCACTGGCTGGCGGTGATGCCCGCGTCCTTGTTGGAGTCGGAGTAGCCGAGCATGACCTCCTGGACGTTCCCGCGGGCCGCGACGATCGCGCGGTAGGCGGGCAGGCTCAGGAGGTGGTCGAGGAGGGTGTCGGCGTTGCTGAGCTCCTCGACCTCTTCGAGGAGGGGGACGAAGCCGATGTCGGCGCGGCCGCGGGCGACGTCGATGAGGCCGGCGTCGCGGGCGAGGATCACGGGCGCGAGGACGTCGGCGGGCTCGTGGGTCATCGAGATGATGTAGGACTCGACGATGGCGGCGCCGAACTGCTCCTGGGCGTCGCGGATCGCGTGGAAGACGTCGAAGGTCTTGCGGTTGGCCTCGGTGAGGTCGACGTTCGCGGGCGCGAGCGGGCGCTGGCCCGACAGCTCCCTGGAGAGGAGGGCGTCGCGCTCTTCGGCGTCGAGTTCGGTGTAGGGCTTGTCGATCTCGCCGGTGGCGTCGTAGAGCTCGGCGAGGACCTTGTGGTGGGCCTCGGAGTGCTCGCGGACGTCCATGGTGGCCAGTTGGAGGCCGAAGGCCGAGACGGTGCGGATGACGCGGTCCAGGACGCCCTTGGCGGCGAGCTGGCCGCGCTGGCGGGCGAGGGAGTCGCGCATGACCTGGAGGTCGGCGAGGAGTTCGCGGCCGTCGGCGTAGTCGACGCCGGCGCGGTGCGGGAGTCCCTCGGCGTGGCGGGTGCGCGTGTTGGCGAGCTTGGCCTCGATCGCGCGGGCCTTGAGCCGGTAGGGCTCCTCGGCGTGGATGCGGCGGTAGCGGGCCGGGATGGCGGCGGCGAGGCACTCCAGGTCGGCGTTGACGGAGTCGTGGAGTTCCTGGGAGGCCGGGCGGACGGCCTGGGAGACGGAGAGCTCGTTGATGAGTTCGGCGACGGCGCCCTCGGCGGCGGCGATGCCGTGCTCGTGCTGCATGAGCAGGACCTGGCGGGTGACCTCGGGGGTCACGAAGGGGTTGCCGTCGCGGTCGCCGCCGATCCAGGTGCCGAACTTGAGGGGGGCGGAGCCGGGGCGGGGGGAGCCGCCGAGGTCGGTGAGGGTCGCGTTGAGGTCGGTGAGGACCCGCGCGGCGGCGTCGCGGTAGAGGTCGGTGAGGTAGTAGATCGCGTTGCGGGCCTCGTCGGTGGGCTCGGGCTTCTCGACGCGGAGTTCGTCGGTCTGCCAGAGCAGGTCGATGATCTCGGCGAGGCGGGAGTTGACGGCGTCGACGTCGGCGGAGCCGAGGACGGCCCGCTCGGCGGTCTCGGCGTCGAGCAGGTCGGCGATGTTGCGCAGTTTGACGAGGATGGAGCGGCGGGCGGCCTCGGTGGGGTGGGCGGTGAAGACCGGGCGCACTTCGAGGCGTTCGGCGGCGGCGGCGATCTGGTCGGCCGGGATGTCCTCGAGGGTGATCTCGGCGCGGGCCCGGGAGAGCCAGCCGCCGTTCTCGGCGCGCGAGCGGCGCATGTCGCGGGCGCGGTGGACCTGCTCGGTGATGTTCGCCAGGTGGAAGTACGTGGCGAAGGCGCGGGCGAGGTCGACCTCCTCGTTGACGTCGAGCTTCGCGAGGCGGGAGGCCACGACCTCGGGCTGGTGGCGGACCAGGCCGCGGACCTCCTCGACGAGTTCGAGGAGCTGGGGGCCCTCTTGGCGGACCAGTGCCTGGCCGAGGAGGTTGCCGAGGCGGCGGATGTCGCGGCGGAGCTGCTTGTCGTCGGTTCCGCTGGAGGAGTCGAAGTAGTCCATGGAGGTCTCCACTGGTGGTCTGGGCAAACCCTGAGGGGCCGCTCGCGCCGACGTCCTTGTCCGCGGTCAGTTGTCATCGTGGGCACCCGCGGCGAGCGCTTGCACGGCCGTGGATCCGCACTTCACGGCAGTCGCTCGCGGCACCGTGGGCTCGCGCCGACCGGGTGCGCTCGCGGAGCCGTGAAGAGGCTCCGTCAGCGTAACTTACCGGTAATGGGCGCGCCACTTTTCGATTCCGGCATGCGGGACGGGCCCGCGCGTACCGGACAGCGGCGGGTGAGATGCGTGACGGACCGGTGGCATACGCTGGTGCGACCGAGAACGCCGCCCCGCCCGATCCACTTGCGAAGGGATCCCGACCGCCGATGTCTGACTGGGTACTGCCCGACGAGATCCTCGCCGAAGCGCCGAGCCACACCCCGCTGCCGCACGAACTGGCCGACCTGGAGCTGCTGCTGTTCGGGGCGTACGCGCCCCTGCGGGGGTTCATGGGCGAGGCGCAGGCGCGGGCGGTGGCCCGGACCGGCATGCTCGCCGACGGGACGGCGTGGCCGGTGCCGGTGACGCTGGACGTGCCGATCGAGATCGCGCGGCAGCTCGACCACCCCGACCCGAAGCGGCGTGTGCTGCGCATCACCGATCCCGAGGGGGCGCCGGTCGCGGCCGTGGAGTGCCACAGCCTCGACGCGCTCGGCCCGGACATGGTCCGCGTCGGGGGGCCGGTGCGGCGCATCGCCGATGCGGCCCACGGGGTCTTCACGGGTCTGCGCGCCACGCCCGAGCAGGCCAGGACGACCTATACGAAGCCGCGCGTGCTGGCGCTGGTGGCGGACAAGCCGCTGCACCGCCCGCAGTTGGCGCAGTTGGCGCGCGCCGCGCACAACCTGGCCGCGCACGTGCTGGTCATGATCCCCACCGGGGACGAGACGAACGGCGACCGCGAGCTGCGGCTGCCGACCGCGGCGCTGGTGCGCTCGGTCCTGGCCGCGAAGGACCGGCTGCCGACCGCGACCGTGCTGACGGTGCCGCTGTCCAAGCGCGGCGACCGCCTGCGCGACGGCCTGCTGACGGCGAAGGTGGCGGCCGCCTACGGCGCGACGCACCTCATGACCGGGCCCGACGGGCTCGGGGGCGGCGACGGGGTCCGCGCGATGGTCCCCCGCGAGCTCGCGTACGACACGCGCGACGGCCAGTGGCGCCCCATCGAGGACATCGAGCCGCCGTTCCGGCGCACGGCGCTGAGCGACGCCGAGATCGCCGACATGCTCGACCGCGGTTTCGGCCTGCCGGAGTGGCACACGCCGCCGAGCGTGGCCGCCGAGCTGCGCAAGGCCCGTCCGCCGCGGCGCCAGCGGGGGCTGTCCCTGTTCTTCACGGGCCTGTCCGGCTCGGGGAAGTCCACGATCTCGCGCGGGGTCCACGAGGCGCTGCTGGAGGACGGGACGCGCACGGTGTCGCTGTTCGACGGCGACGTGGTGCGCCGGCTGCTCTCCAGCGGGCTCGGGTTCTCCCGGGCCGACCGGTCGGTGAACGTCCGCCGGATCGGGTTCGTCGCGGCCGAGGTCGCCCGCCACGGCGGCATCGGCATGGCCGCTCCGATCGCGCCGTACGAGGCCGACCGGGCCGAGGCGCGGCGCATGGCCGAGGCGGCCGGGGCCGACTTCGTGCTCGTCCACATCTCGACGCCCCTGGAGGTGTGCGAGTCGCGGGACCGCAAGGGGCTGTACGCGAAGGCGCGGGCGGGGCAGATCCCCGAGTTCACGGGGATCTCCGACCCGTACGAGCCGCCGCCGAACGCGGAGCTGGAGATCGACACCACCGACATCACCGTCGGCGAGGCCGTCGAGCAGGTCCTGGAGTACCTGTCCGAGGGCGGCTGGCTGGAGCCGATCGGGCTGAAGATCGCCTGAGCGGATGCGGAAGGCCCGGGCACGGCCCGGGCCTTCGCCGCGTCCCGGGGCGGCGGGCCGCTAGAGGAGGGTGGACCAGTAGTCCCAGAAGCCGGTGGCCACGACCGTGACGACCGCCAGGTACAGCAGCGCCAGGCCGATCCAGTGGAAGCGCAGCAGGTCGTCGACGGCGTCGCGCCAGTCGGCGCTCACCGGGATCGCGCCGGTGCGGAGGTTGCGGACCGTGGTGAACCAGAAGATCGGCAGGACCACTGCCCACACCGCCATGCACCAGGGGCACAGGACCCCGATCATGTAGACCGACTGGAAGATCAGCCAGGACACGAACGCGATCCCGCCGAGGGCGCCGAGGTTGAACACCAGCGCGATCCAGCGCGGCAGCGACACCTTCGACAGGAGCAGGACCCCCATGAAGACCACCAGCGGGAAGCTCGCCAGGCCGATGATCGGGTTCGCGAACCCGAACACCGAGGCCTGCCAGGTGCTCATGACGGTGCCGCAGGACAGGACCGGGTTGAAGTCGCAGGAGATGACGTGGTCGGGGTCGAGCAGCGACGCGATCCGCTCGTAGGTGAGGTCGAATGCGGCGGCCAGGCCGACCAGGCCGCCCAGGAGCAGGACCAGCCCGGTGACGGTGCGTCCCCGGGCCTCTCTGCCGCTCTCGCCGAAGGCCTCGTCCACGCGCGCCTCCCTCGTCTCCGCTGTCGCCGTCGCAAGTCTCGTCACGCAAGGGTAACGACCGCGGCCCGTCCGAAGTTGCGGCGCGGCACCGGGCATGTGACGGTTCAGGCCCGCAGGGACTGTCCCCCGTCGACCACGAGGGTCTGGCCGGTGACGTAGGAGGCCGAAGGGGCGCAGAAGAACACGGCCGCCGCGGCGACCTCTTCGGGCGTGCCGGGGCGGCCCATCGGGCCGTCGAGGCCCTTCTGGAGCTCGGGCACGGTCGAGGAGCCGGTGCGGACCAGGCCGGGCGCGATCGCGTTGACGGTGACGCCGTCGGCGACCACTTCGGTGGCGAGCGCCTTCGTCAGGCCGGTGACCCCGGCCTTCGCGGCGGCGTAGGCGGCCTCGGCGGGGACGGCGTTCACCACGCCGGCCGTCGCGGCCACGTTCACGATCCGGCCCCAGCCGCGCTCGGCCATCGACTGGACGAACGCCCGCGACACCAGGAACGCCGTGTCGAGGTTCCGCGCCAGCTCCGACTGCCAGTCCGCATAGGACAGCTGGGCGACCGGCTTCACCACGGCCGGGTCGGACTTCGAGGTGAGGCCCGCGTTGTTGACGAGGATGTCGACCTCGCCGAGGGCGTCGCCGACCGCGTCGGCCAGGCCGCCGACCTCGGCCTCGTCCGCCAGGTCCGCCACGAACCCGATCGCGTCGATCTCGCCGGCTCGCTCGTGGATCCGCTTGGTGGTGGACACGATCGCGACCGACGCGCCCGCCAGTCGCAGCCGCGTGGCGATGGCGTACCCGATCCCGTCGGTCGCCCCCGCGCCCGTCACGAGCGCGATCTTCCCGGCCAGCGAGTCGAGTTCCTGGAGGCGCCCGCGCTGCGACGCGGCCAGCGGCGACTGGCCGCTCGAAGGGAGGTCGATCACCTCCGCGAGGCCGTCGAACGACGAGTCGAATGAGTCGGGTCCGGTGCGCGGTTCATTCATTGACGCAGTCTCTCACGCGGCCCCGCCCGAACGCACCACCGCCGGGCCGGGCGGCACCGAATGGGGCGCCCGGGCCGGCCTCCGCGGGAGCGCCGGGGAGGCGGCGGGCCCTGGCCGCCCGGCGGCGGCCGTGGGACCATCGGAGGATGGAGCCGCAGCTGAGCCGCGACCTCGGACCGGTCCTGACCGCGCTGGCGCGCACCGCGGTCGCGACCTCGTTCGAGCCGCGGCCGCCGGACGCGGCCGCACTCGCCGCCGCGGGGGCCGCGCCGGCGCTCGGCAGGCGCGAGGCGACCTTCGTGACGCTCGAGCGCGACGGCGCCTTGCGCGGCTGCATCGGCACGCTGAGGGCGCTGCGGCCCTTGGGCGTCGACGTGGTCCGCAACGCCCGCGCCGCCGCCCGCGACCCGCGGATGCCCGCGGTGCGGCCCGAGGAGGTCGACGAGCTGCGGATCACCGTGACCGTGCTCTCCCCGCCGGAGCCGATGGGCGCGGGGGACTTCACGGCGCTGCTGGAGCGGCTCCGCCCCGGCGTGGACGGGCTCACCCTCAAGGACGGCGGGCGCCGCCGCGCGACGTTCCTGCCGTCGGTGTGGGCGGGCCTGCCCGAACCCGAGCGGTTCGTCGCGGCCCTGCTGCGCAAGGGCGGCTGGCCGCAGGGCCCCGGGGGCGGCGGGCTGCGCTCGGCCGCCTGGCCCGAGGGCCTGGAGGCCGAGCGCTACGAGACGGTGTCGTTCACCGGTTGAGGGGTGTTCGAGCATCCTCTAGGGGAGGGTGACGAGGCTGCCTTCGGCGACCTTCACCGCCGAGCCGGTCACGCCGACGTGCGCGATGCGGCCTCCGGCGACGGCGACCTGCCCGACGAGCCGCGAGGGGCGGCCGATCTCGGCGCCCTGCGCGATCTCGTACTCGTGGAGGCCGTCCCCGGCGATCAGGCCCTGCTCGACCAGGTAGACGCCCAGGGCGACCGCCGCCGAACCGGTCGCGGGGTCCTCGCCGACGCCCACGTGGAAGAGCCGGGCGTGCACCCGGTTCGTCTCGGGGTCGAAGCTGAACGGGTAGACCTTGGGCAGGTGGCCGGGCACGTCGACCGCCTCGGCCACGGCCGCGTCGTCGACCCGCACGAAGTTGTGGGACAGCCCCGCGCTCGCCGCCTGCGGGACGCCGATGATCCGGTCGACCGCGAGGCCGGTCGCGGCCGCCGCCACCGCCGGGTCGATCGGCTCGCCCGGTTCGACCACGCGCGAGAGCAGCAGCGCCTCGCCGTCGCCGATCACGACGTCCATGAGGCCCGCGCCGCACTCCTGCACGACCGTGTCGCCCTCGGGGGCCACCAGCCCGGAGGCGACGACCGCCAGCGCGGTGCCGATCGTGGGGTGGCCGGCGAACGGCAGTTCCTCCGCAGGGGTGAAGATCCGGGCCCGGTAGTCCGCGCCCGCCTCGGTGGCGGGGAGCACGAACGAGGTCTCGGAGAACCCGAACTCCTTGGCGATCGCCTGCATCTGGGCCGCGGCCAGGTCCCGGCCGCCGTAGACGACCGCGAGCTGGTTGCCCGCGTAGGCGCGGTCGGAGAACACGTCGTAGATCTCGAAGGGAAGCATGGGGGCACTTATAGCGCGCGAGCCTGGGAGCGGGTGCGGTAAGGCTACGCTCACATTGGCGATCCGAATTGCGTGGTTACGATTGGGTCATGTCTGACAACGCTGCCGTCGTCGAGGCCGTGCACGAAGCGCTCTCGCACGTCAACGACCCCGAGATCCGCCGCCCGATCACCGAACTGGGCATGGTCGACACCGTCACGGTCGAAGGCGGTCGCCTGTCCCTGACGATCCTCCTCACGGTCGCGGGCTGTCCCATGCGCGACACGCTGCAACGGGACATCGCCGCCGCGGTCGACGCCGTCGACGGCGTCGAGGAGCTCGCGCTCGAGTTCGGGGTGATGACCGAGCAGCAGCGCGCCGACCTCCAGGTCAAGCTGCGCGGCAAGGCCGGGGCCGAGCCGGTGATCCCGTTCAACCTGCCCGAGTCGCGCACGCGCGTGTTCGCGATCGCCTCGGGCAAGGGCGGGGTCGGCAAGTCCTCGATGACGGTGAACCTCGCCGCGGCGCTGGCCGCGAAGGGCCTGTCAGTGGGCGTCGCCGACGCCGACATCTACGGCCACTCGATCCCCCGGATGCTCGGCGTGGAGGGCGCGCCGACGCAGGTCGAGGACATGATCATGCCGCCGCAGGCGCACGGCATGAAGGTGATCTCGATCGGGATGTTCACCCCGGGCAACACCGCCGTGGTGTGGCGGGGCCCGATGCTGCACCGGGCGCTCCAGCAGTTCCTGGCGGACGTGTACTGGGGCGAGCTGGACGTGCTCCTGCTCGACCTGCCGCCCGGGACCGGCGACATCGCGATCTCGGTGGCGCAGCTGCTGCCGACCGCCGAGCTCGTGGTCGTGACGACCCCGCAGCAGGCGGCCGCCGAGGTGGCCGAGCGGGCGGGGGCGATCGTCACGCAGACCCACCAGAAGCTCGCGGGCGTGGTGGAGAACATGTCGTGGATGGAGCTGCCCGACGGGTCGCACATCGAGCCGTTCGGCTCCGGCGGCGGGAAGGTCGTCGCGGAGGCGCTGACGCGGGACGTGGGCGCCGAGGTGCCGCTCCTGGGCCAGGTGCCGCTCGACCCGAAACTGCGCGAGGGCGGGGACGCCGGGATGCCGCTGGTGCTCTCGGACCCCGACTGCGAGGCGTCGCGGGCGATCCGCGCGATCGCGGACCAGCTGGCGGTGCGGAAGGTGTCCTTGGCGGGCAAGCAGCTGGGCCTGAGCCCGGTCTGACCCGCGCGGTGCGGCCGGTCCGCCTCGAGCGGTTCCGGTCAGGCCGGCATGAACCGGGCGGCCCGGGCGTGCCCCGGTGCCGTCGGGTCCGGCACGGGTTTCAGCGGCGGGGGGGGGGGGGGGGGGGGGGGGGGGGGGGGGGGGGGGGGGGGGGGGGGGGGGGGGGGGGGGGCGGGGGGAGGGGGGCGGGGGGGCGGGGGGGGGGCGCGGGGGGGGGGGGGGGGGGCCGCCGGCGGGCGCCCCCCGCCGATGGGGAGGAAGGTCGGTGCCGCCGAAGTGGTGCCGTTCGGTGCTCGTGGCCCTCAGCCGCCGTCGAAGCGGCGCTTCGACTCGACCGGGGCCGGGCCCGCGTCCTCAACTGCCGTTGAGGCTGGGCTCCTTGTCCTCAACTGCCGTTGAGGCTGCACCTTTGGTCCTCAACTGCCGTTGAGGAGGGGCCACCCGGCCGAGTTCCACTCGATCTGCTCGATGTCGAGCGCGAAGCCGCCGCCTCGGCCGTAGGCGTGGTAGGCCATGAACCCCCGGTGGAGGGACTGGCCGCCCGCGGCGACGTTGTTCCCGTACGCGCCGAGGACGACCGTGCCGCCGCCGTTGCGCATGTCGACGCCGTCGGCGTCCACGAACGGGCCCGTCGGCGAGGTCGAGCGGCCGACGGTGATCTGGTACGTCGAGTTCGCGCCCGCGCAGCAGGTCCCGATCGAGGTGAACAGGTAGTAGTAGTCGCCGTGCCTCATCATCGAGGGCGCCTCGATGCCGCCGCCCTTGGTGGCGAGCCGGATCGGCGCGGCCCCGGAGGCGGGCTTGCCCGAGGGCCAGTCGAGTTCGACGATGTGGATGCCCTGCCACCAGGAGCCGAAGGCCATCCAGTGGCGCCCGGCCTCGTCCACGATGATGTTCGGGTCGATCGCGTTGTAGGCGTCGCCCTCGTAGGACTGGAACACCGCGCCGCGGTCGGTCCAGCCGTAGCCGGGCGCGGACGGGTCGAGCGTCGGGCTGGTCGCCAGGCCGATCGCCGAGCGCTGCGAGCCGAAGGTCGAGGCCGTGTAGTACAGGTAGTACAGGCCCTGGCCCTCGTCGTAGAAGATCTCCGGAGCCCACAGGTTGTCGACGCCCTGGATCTGCTGCGTGGTCCACGCGGGCTTGGAGTTCCACATGGTGCCGACGTTCTGCCAGGTCTGGCCGCCGTTGGTCGAGCGGAAGATCGGCGGCGTGCCGCCGCCGAAGCGGCCGTCGCCGGTGGCGTAGACGAACCACGGCTCGCCGGTGCACCCGGCCCACAGCGCGGGGTCGTGGGCGCCGAGGCTGCCGCTCAGGTTCGGGGGCTGGCTGGGGCCGCTGTCGCAGTCGGACGGGACGGGCTCGGAGCCGCCGCCGACCTCGGTGAGCGACCACTGCTGGTTGGCGCCGCCGGTGGCGGTGTACTGGGAGATGCGGTCGCCCGCGGCGGTGGACCACTCCCACACGTCGAGCGCCTTGCCCGACAGGCGGTTCACGAAGGAGGCGTAGCCGCCGCTCTCCTGGACCAGCCACTGCTGGTCGGTGGCGTTGGTGTCGGTCTCCTGGACGACCTGGGCGCCGTCTGCGGTGCTCTGGTTCTGGAGGCCGAGGACTTTGCCGCTGTGCCGGGATTGAACGCGGTAGTAGCCCCCTCCCGAGTCGATGAACCGGAACTGCTGGTTGGTCGCGTCGGTGCGGTTCCACTGAATGAGGGCGGCGCCGTCCTCCGTGGAGAACTCCAGGATGTCGAGCGCCAGGCCGGAGTGGCGGCTGGTGAGGACGTAGTCGGTGTCGGTCTCGACGGCCGCGTGGGAGGCGGCCGGCGCGAGGAGGGCCAGGCCGGCGGCCGCCATGACGGCGGCGGCGAACCCGGCCAGGACTGCTGGTCGGCGCCGTCCGGCCGGGCCCTCGGCCCGTCGGCGGCGCAGGAGGCGCATGTTCATGCGAATACCTGAATCTCTAGAGGTAAGGGATAGAGACTTGTCGATGTTATCGCGAACATGCCGGGTCGTTCAAGACCAGGGCCCGTCTTCTTCGCCGAGACGCGGTGCGCCCCGCGTCGGGGCGCACCGCGTCCGGTCAGCGGGCGCCGGTCTGGGTCAGGTGCATGTGGGCGTAGCGGCCCGAGGCCTCCACCAGCTCCTCGTGCGTCCCCTGCTCGGCGATCCGGCCGCGGTCGAGCACCACGATGCGGTCCGCCTGGCGGATGGTCGAGAGCCGGTGCGCCACGACCAGCGTGGTGCGCCCGCGCATGAGCCGGCCCAGCGCCTCCTTCACCAGCTCCTCGGCCTCGGGGTCGAGCGCCGAGGTCGCCTCGTCGAGCAGCAGGATGCGCGGGTCGCGCACCAGGGCCCGCGCGATGGCGAGCCGCTGGCGCTGGCCGCCCGAGAGGCGCGCGCCCCGCTCGCCGACGACCGTGTCCATGCGGTCGGGCAGGTCGCGCACGAACTCCCAGGCGTTGGCGTCCTTGAGGGCCCGCACGATCCGGTCCTCGTCCGCCTCCAGGCCGTAGGCGATGTTCTCGCGGATGGTGCCCTCGAACAGGACCGACTCCTGGGGCACGACCGAGGTGAACCGGCGGGCGGTGCGCAGGTCGAGCTCCTGCATGTCGACGCCGTCCAGGAGGATGCGGCCCGAGGTGGGCCGCACGAAGCCGAGCACCAGGTTGAGCAGCGTCGACTTCCCCGAGCCGGAGGAGCCGACGAAGGCGACCGTGGTCCCTGCCTCGATGTCGAGCGAGACCTCCCGCACCGCCTCGGCCTCCGCGTCCTCGTAGCGGTGGGAGACGCGGTCGAGGGTCAGCCGGCCCTCGACGGCGTCCACGGCGCGCTTGCCCTCGTTCTGCTCGATGTCGGGGTCCTGGAGCACCTCGGCGATGGACCGCACGGACTCCATGCCGCGCGCGCCGACCGGGATGAGCATGAGCAGGTTCGTGAGCCCCTGGGTCAGGAGCGTGAAGTAGGTCGACAGGAGCACGACCTCGCCGGGCGAGATCGGCAGGAACTCGGTGAGCGAGAAGGCCGCCGCGAGGCCGAGGCAGCCGACGCCGAGGATCTGCATGGTGACCCACGAGATGGAGGCGACGTGCCCGTTGAGCATGTCCAGGTGCAGGCCGGCGCGGCGCACGCCGTCGGCGCCGCTCGCCACGCGCGAGACCGCGGTCTGCTCGAGGCCGTGGGCCCGCGTGACGGGGATGAGCGAGGCCATCTCGCCGACGCGGGCGGCGAAGCCCTCCATCTCGCGGCGGAACACCTCGTTGCGGGCGCGCGAGCGGCGCCGCAGGGCCGCGCGCAGGCCGATCGCGATCGGCACGGTGAGGGCGTACACGGGCAGGAACTGGGGCACGGCGATCGCCGTCATCGTGATCGCGCCGATGAGCACCATCGCGGACGACAGCAGCGGGTGCGTCATCTGCTGGAGCATCATCTCGACGTTCTCGACGTCGCGCACGACCTTGTTCTGGACGATCGAGGCGCTGACGCGCGTGTAGTAGCCGATGGAGAGGCTCTGAAGCCTGGCGGCGAGCGCGTTGCGCAGGTCGGCGCCGGTGTCGCGCACCACGGTCATGAAGTTGCGGGTGTAGACGATGTGGTTGGGGTAGTTCTGGACCAGCAGCAGGACGGCGACGGCGAGCCAGCCGAGCACCGCGGCCACGGAGCCGTCGGAGGAGACGAGGTCGATGATCGCGGCGGTGATCACCGGGAGGAACCACAGGGGGACCTCCTTGACCGCGAAGGCGAGGAAGGCCAGCAGCATGCGCCACGGGCGGCGGGCGAGGAGGCGGAGCACGGAACGCGCCGGACGGGCGCCGTCGAGCATTTCCTGTCGGCGAGCAAACGCTTGCAATGACATGGAGTGAATCGTACCGAGGGTCACCCCGAATGCACAGCCGGAAAGAAGGGAATAGCGCGAAAGCCAGTAGGGCCGATTCACCGTCTCCGGCGAATCGGCCTTACTGATATTGGTAGCGGGAGGCGGATTTGAACCACCGACCTCCAGGTTATGAGCCTGGCGAGCTACCGAGCTGCTCTATCCCGCGTCGTATGTACAAAGCTTACACGCCACTGCCACTGCCCGCCAACGAGGGTCGCGTGAGCGCTGTCACCGCGACATATCGCGTTTACGCAGCGAACCTCAGGACGTCACCTCGGACGACCGTTCCTCGGTGTACCAGCGCCGGAGCCGTTCCACGATCGCCATGAAGACGCCGCTCTCGAGGGCCGCCGCGAGGTTGCCGTCGTAGAACCGCTCACCGCGCAGCAGTGCCGTGGCCGCCCGCGCCGCCGTGGCCGGTCCGGCCGCGGCGATCGCCTCCGGGCGCTGCACCTCGGGATGGGCGTGCAACCAGCTCGGCCAGTCGAACACCACGAGCGCGACCTCGGCCAGCTGGGAGCAGACGGCGTTCACCGCGGCACTGTACCTCGGGTAGGGCATGGTGATCGCCCCACTGGGAGTCCGCTCGCCGCCGGCCCACGGGACGTCGAAGTCGGCCTCGGTGAGCGCGTCCGCGAGCGCGAACAGGCGCTCCCAGGCCGCGGCCGGAGCCGCGGCCAGGTGCGCCGCCACCTCGGCGTCCGAGGGTTCCACGTCAGAAGCCGAGGCGCTCGAGGAGCTTGGGGTCGCGCTGCCAGTCCTTGGCGACCCGCACATGCAGGTCGAGGTACACGCGGCCGCCGATGAGCTGCGCGATGCCCTTGCGGGCCTTCGTGCCCACCCGCTTGAGGCGCTCGCCGCCCTTGCCGATGACGATGCCCTTCTGGCTGTCGCGCTCGACGTAGATCTCGGCCCAGATCTTCTTGCGCGGCCCGCCTTCGGACTCCTCGTCCTCGACGTCCTCGATGACGACCGCGAGCGAGTGCGGCAGCTCGTCCCGCACGCCCTCGAGCGCGGCCTCGCGGATCAGCTCGGCCATCATGACCCGCTCGGGCTCCTCGGTGATCATCCCGTCCGGGTACAGCTGCGGCGACTCGGGCAGGTGGCCCGAGAGCACGTCGACGAGCGTCTCGAGGTTCTCGCCGGTCTTGGCCGAGACCGGCACGATGTCGGCGAAGTCCGCCAGGGCCTCCACGTTCGTCAGGTGCCGCACCAGCGCGTCCTTGGACACCAGGTCGATCTTGGTGACCACGGCGACCACCTTGGCGTGGAGCTTGGCGATCTCCCCGGCGATGAACTTGTCGCCCGGCCCGGGCTTCTCGTTGGCCGGCAGGCACAGCCCGATGACGTCCACTTCGGACCACGTCTGGCGGACCAGGTCGTTCAGCCGCTCCCCCAGCAGCGTGCGCGGCCGGTGGAGGCCGGGCGTGTCGACCAGGATGAGCTGCGAGTCCGGGCGGTGCAGGATCGCCCGCACCACGTGCCGCGTGGTCTGCGGGCGCTTGGAGGTGATCGCGATCTTCTGGCCCATGATCGCGTTGGTCAGCGTGGACTTGCCCGCGTTGGGGCGCCCCACGAAGCAGGCGAAACCGGCGTGGAACTCGTTGCTAGGCAAGACGGGTCACCTCTTTGCGAAGGACCGCGTACGCGGTCAGGTCGGCACTGATCTCCTTGGCGGCCTTGAGGCCGTCCTCGTCGGACTCCGCCCCGAAGACCACGGCCGCCTCGAGGCGGTCGGCCCCGGCCGCGAACGCCTGCGCGACCGCCGCCTGGAGGGCGGTGAGCTTCAGCGACGGGAGGTCGACCGCCGCCGAGGCGTAGGTGCGGCCGATGCCGTCGCGGACGGCCGCGCCGGTGGCCTGCTGGACGCGTCCGGCGGCCCCGCGGGCCAGCGTGGCGAGTTTCGCGTCCTCGGCGTCGAGGTCGGTCAGGTCAGACATTCAGTTCGTGCCTCTCATCGTTCTCGGTGGCCGCCTCGGGGACGGTCTCGTCGGCTTCGGGCAGCCGCGCGACCCGCACCGTCTCGATGCGGTTGCGGCGGCCGACGGTGCCCTCGGCGGTCAGTTCGAGCCCGGCCAGCCGGGCCCGGTCGCCCGCGAGCGGCACCTTGCCGAGCTCGGCGGCGAGCAGCCCGGCGACGGTGTCGACGTCCACCTCGGGCAGGTCCACGTCGAAGGCCTCGGCGAGGTCCTCGACGGACAGCCGGGCCGTCACGCGGGCGGTGCGGTCGTCGAGCCACGCCACGGGCGGCAGCTCCTGGTCGTACTCGTCGGTGATCTCGCCGACGATCTCCTCGAGGATGTCCTCGATGGTCACCAGCCCGGCGGTGCCGCCGTACTCGTCGACGACGACGGCGATGTGGATGCGGGCGGTCTGCATCTCGCGCAGCAGGTCGTCCACGGGCTTGGAGTCGGGCACGAACGAGACGGCGCGCATGACCTCCCCCACGGGATGGCCGGCGCCGTCGTCGAGGCGCACCAGGTCCTTGAGGTAGACCACGCCGCGCACGTCGTCCAGGTCCTCGCCGATGACCGGGATGCGCGAGAAGCCCGAGCGGAGCGCGACCGCCTCGGCCTCGGCGGCGGGCGTCTCGGCGCTCACCCACACCATGGCGGTGCGCGGGACCATGACCTCGCGGACCACGGTGTCGCCCAAGGCGAACACGGAGGCGATCATGTCGCGCTCCTCGTGGTCCACGGTCCCCTGGGCCTCGGCGGCCTCGACCAGTTCGCGGATCTCGATCTCGGAGGTCGCGAACGGGCCCTCGCGGAAGCCCTTGCCGGGAGTGACGGCGTTGCCGACGAGGATGAGGAGCTTGGCGAGCGGGCCGAGCGCGGTCCCGAGCAGGGCCACGGGGCCCGCCACGGCGAGCGCGATCGGGTAGGCGTGCTGGCGGCCGAGGGTGCGCGGGTTGACGCCGATGACGATGAAGGACACGACGGTCATGACGGCCGCGGAGATCCCCACGGCCGTCCAGGAGTCGTTCCAGGTGTCGAAGGCGACGACGGCGACGATCGCGATCGCGGCCGCCTCGCAGGCCAGGCGCAGCAGGATCAGCAGGTTGAGGTGCCGCGGCAGGTCCTCGCCGATCTTGGCGAGCGACTCGGCGCCGCGCCGGCGCTGCTCGGCGAGCTCGGCGGTGCGGGCGGGCGAGACGTTGGTGATCGCCGCGTCGACCATGGCGGCGCCCCCGGCGACGAGGATCAGCGCGACCGCCGTCGCCAGGAGCGTGTAGGGCGCCATCGTGGCCTCACTCGCCGCCGTCGGCGGCGCGTTTGGCGCGCCAGGCGTCGAGCAGCCGGTTCTGGAGGCCGAACATCTCCTTGGCCTGCTCCGGTTCGGCGTGGTCGTAGCCGAGGATGTGGAGCACCCCGTGGACGGTGAGCATGTGCATCTCGTCGGCGGTGGAGTGCCCGGCGTCCTTGGCCTGGGCCTCGGCCACCTCGGGCGAGAGGACGAGGTCGCCGAGGATGGGCGTGCCCGGCTCGGAGGAGTCGGGGCGGCCGGGCATGGCGTCGTCCATCGGGAACGAGAGGACGTCGGTGGGCCCGGTGCCGCCCATCCAGCGGCGGTTGAGCTCGGTCATGTGCTCGATGTCGACGATGAGGACCGAGAGCTCCGCGAGCGGGTTGACCCCCATCTCGTGGAGGGCGAAGTCGGCGACGGCGCGGATGCCGGACTCGTCGACTGCCAGCCCCGACTCATTGATGATCTCGATGCCCACGGTTTCCTCGCTGCCCCTTCTTCGGGCCGCCCTGCCTGGCGTCCCACTTCTCGTAGGCGTTCACGATATCGCTGACCAGCTGGTGCCGTACGACGTCGTCGGCCGAGAGGGTGGCGAAGTGCACGTCGTCGACGTCCGCGAGGATGTCGCGGACGACGCGCAGCCCGGAGGTGGCGTTGCCGGGCAGGTCGACCTGGGTGATGTCGCCGGTGACGACGATCTTGGAGCCGAAGCCCAGGCGCGTGAGGAACATCTTCATCTGTTCGGGCGTGGTGTTCTGCGCCTCGTCGAGAATGATGAACGCGTCGTTCAACGTGTTGTGCGTGACCAGGTAGTCCTCGGTGACGTACAGCGAGTCGGCGGCGGCGACCTGGATGCACACCGCCTCCTCCTCGCCCGCGTGCTCGATGGAGTCGATGAAGCGCATCGGGCGGCCGCCACGGGAGGCGTTGTACTTCGCCGCCTTCCGCTCGAGCCTGAACGGCTCGATGCCTTCGGGAAGGCGGATGTCGACGACGTGGGCGTCCTGGCGGTACAGGACCTCGCGGCCCTTGGCGCGGCCCGGCTTGCGGCCCTCGGCGGGCCGACGGCGGGTGTAGGCCACGCCCCCGAGCGACTGCACGAGTTCGACCACGTGGTCGCGGAGCACGATCGAGGTCGTCGTGTACTGGATCCGGCAGGTGCGGTCCTTCTGGGCGACCGGCCCGCCGTCGGAGTCCAGCAGGCCCTGAAGCAGTGCAAGACGGACTTCGGCGGTGTTGAACCTGTAGACCTCGGGAATGAACTTGCTGTGCGACTGCGTGCCGATGAGCTCGAGTTCGCGGAGCACCTCGGTCACCGGGTTCGCGATCGTGATCACATCGCCGGTTTCGGCGATGCGGTTGAGCACGTAGTCGGGACCTGCCTTGTGGCGCACGCGGACGCCTGGGAGCGCCGATTCGAGCTCCGCTGCGAGTTCCGGGTCGGCAGTGCTGAACGACGGTGTGGTGGAACCGGTGAGGCATCCGTCCCCGAGCAGCAGCCCGAGTGCGTAAGGGTCCATCGGGACCGCGCGTTCAGGGAACCGAGCCGGTGCGCTGATCAGCGGCAGCTCGTACTTCCGCTGGTGATGGACTCGGAGATCGTCGATCATCTCCTGGGTCTCGAGGATGCGGTAGGGCTTACCGCGGCGCTTGTCAGCGGCGGTCTTCACCGCCCAGAGGTGTTCCGCCGTAGCCAGCGTGAACGCCCCGTCCTGCGTCATGACCCGGAAGATCTCCTTCTTCCCCTGCGGGAAGACGCCGAGAACCGGGGTCGGTTCGCCGTTCGAGCCGACGACGAGGTCGCCGACTTCGAGCTCACCGATCGGCCGCCAGCCGTCCGGAGTCAAGACGTTGGTGAACACCGGATGGGCGCGGCCCCGCATGAAGGCCAGGGGCGCCACTTCGATGGTGCCGTTCTCCATGAGCTTGGGGATGGAGGCCGGGTCGATCATGTCGTGCAGCGCGTCGTAGAGCGGGCGCAGGTACGGGTCGATCTTCTCGAAGAGCGTGCCGGGCAGGAAGCCCAACTTCTCGCCGGCCTCGACGGCGGGCCGGGTGAGGATGATCCGGTTGATCTCCTTGGACTGGAGCGCCTGCACGGCCTTGGCCATCGCGAGGTAGGTCTTGCCGGTGCCGGCGGGGCCGATCCCGAAGATGATGGTGTTCTCGTCGATCGCCTCGACGTAGCGCTTCTGGCCGAAGGTCTTGGGCCGGATGGCCTTGCCGCGCTTGGAGATGATGTTGTGCGTGAGCACGTCGGCGGGGCGTTCGCCGGGCGCGGCCTTGAGCATGTTCTCGGTGCGCCGGATGATGTCGGGATCGACGTTCTCGCCGTTCTCGATCAAGGCGAGCAGCTCCTTCACGAGTCGTTCGGCGGCGTGCAGGTCGCCGTTGAGTCCGGTGAGGGTGATGGTGTCCCCGCGCACGTGGAGGTCGACGCCGGGGTTGCGGCGCTCGAGGTAGCGGAGGTTCTCGTCGGCGCGGCCCAGCAGTGCCATGAGCGAGCCCTGGTCGCCGACGGTGATCGTGGACGTGATCGTCGAGGTGTTCTTGACGTTGTCAGAGCGGTCGGTCATAGGCTTCGCCCGCCAGGGCTGTTCGCCACCTGCTTCCTCACTTGCGGTCCTCAGCGGCCGTTGGTCCGCTGCATGAGCCTCAATGGTAGTTCCTGGCCGCGACGGGGAACAACGAGTAATCGAGGCGGCGGTGTGATTTCAGGCCGAGACCATCGGTCCGAGCGGTTTTCCGCCGACCACGTGGAAATGCACGTGGAAGACGTCCTGGCCGCTGTCGGGGCCGGAGTTGGCGATCAGGCGCCAGCCGGAGTCGGCGACGCCTTCGGCTGCGGCGACCTCGGCGGCGACGGCGAGGACGTCGCCCGCCAGGGCCGGGTCGGCGGCGGTGAGCTCGGCGACGTTCGCGTAGTGGTCCTTGGGGATGACCAGCACGTGCGTGGGGGCCTTCGGGTAGAGGTCGCGGAAGGCGAGGACCCGTTCGGTCTCGGCGACCTTGGTGGAGGGGATCTCCCCCGCGGCGAGCTTGCAGAAGAGGCAGTCGGTGTCGGTCATTCGATGGATCTTAGTCACCAGCGGCCGAGGCGGGCCTGGAGCACCGCGAGGGCGGCGGGCCCGGCGGTGGAGGTGCGCAGGACGGTGTCGCCGAGGCGGACCGGTTCGCCGAACTCCTCGAGGGCGGCGAGCTCGTCGGGGCTGATGGAGCCCTCGGGGCCGATGACGAGGGCGATCTCGCCGGTCTCGGGCAGGTCGGCCCGGGAGAGCGGCAGGGTCGCCTCCTCGTGGAGGACGAGCACGCGGGCGGCGGCGCGCAGGCGCTGCACGAGCCGCCTGGTGGTGTGGAGCTCGGCGACGTGCGCGAGGTGGGCGCGGCGGGCCTGCTTGGAGGCCTCGCGGGCGGTGGCGGTCCATTTGGCGCGGGCCTTGTCGCCGCGGGGGCCCTTCCATTGGACGATGGAGCGCGAGGCGGCCCAGGGGACCACTTCGTCCACGCCGATCTCGGTGAGCATCTGGACGGCGCGTTCGCCGCGGTCGCCCTTGGGCAGGGCCTGGACGACGGTGAGCTTCGGGTCGGGGGCCGGGAGGGTGCGCCGGTCGAGGATGTCGAGGCGCAGGGACCCGCGTTCGGCGGCGGTCACGCGCGCGGCGGCGAGGCCGCCGGCGCCGTCGGCGAGCAGCAGCGTCTCGCCGGGCTGGAGGCGCTGCACGTCGGCGGCGTGGTGCCCTTCGGGCCCGTCGAGGGTGAAGTCGTCGGCGGCCGGGAGGGCGTCGACGAGGAAGACCGGATCGCTCACCGGGACAGCCTAATCACGGCGGGGGCGCGGGTACGGGCGACCGCCCGCGGTGTGCGGTCGTACTTTGTACGGCTTATCGATATTCGCCGTACAAAGTACGGTGTACGACGCACGTCGTAGCGTTCGACATCGCCCGATAACCGTGCGCCGCACGATTCACCTTGCTCATCGCACAAAGTACGTTGTACTTAGTACGTCATACATCGCACGCTCAGCATGAACGCGAACACATCACCGCGCAAAGTACACCGTACTGCGTACGAATTCGCGCCTAGGCGTGGCCGTTGAAAGCGTCCCTCATCCGGCTAAAAAAACCGGAACCGCCTTTGACCTCTTTGATCTCCTCGTCGCGCAGGCTCGCGAGCTTCTTCAGGAGCTCTTCCTGCTCGGCGTCGACCTTGGTGGGGGTGCGCACGTCGAGTTCGACGAACAGGTCGCCGCGGGCGCCGCCGCCGCGCAGCTTCGGGACGCCGTGGCCGCGGACCTTCTTGACCGTCCCCGGCTGCGTGCCGGGGGAGAGCTCGACCTCGACCTGGTCGTCCAGGGTGTGGATGTTCAGCTTGGTGCCCAGGGCGGCCTGCGTCATCGGCACGCGGACGCGGCAGCGCAGGTCCGAGCCCTCGCGGGTGAAGACCTCGTGGGGCTTCTCGTGGACCTCGACGTACAGGTCGCCGGCGGGGCCGCCGCCGGGGCCGACCTCGCCCTCGCCGGAGAGGCGGATGCGCATGCCGTCCTCGACGCCCGCGGGCACCTTCACGGTGATGCGCCGGCGCGAGCGCACGCGGCCCTCGCCGCCGCACTTGCGGCACGGGTCGGTGATGATCGTGCCGTAGCCCGAGCAGGCCGAGCAGGGGCGCGCGGTGCGGACCTGGCCGAGGATCGTGCGCTGCACGACCTGGACCTCGCCGGAGCCGCCGCAGGTCGTGCACGCCTGCGGTTCGGTGTTCCCCTCGGTGCAGGAGCCGTTGCAGGCGTCGCAGAGGATCGCGGTGTCCACGGTCAGCGTCGACTCGGTGCCGAAGGCGACCTCCTCGAGGTCGAGGTCAAGACGCAGGAGGGCGTCGTTGCCCGGCCGGGTGCGCGAGCGCGGGCCGCGGCGGCCGAAGCCGCCCATGGAGCCGCCGAAGAAGGCGTCCATGATGTCCTCGAAGCCCATGAACGGCGCGCCCGCGGCGCCGCCGGGGGTGCGGGCGAACGGGTCGCCCCCCGCGTCGACGACCGCGCGCTTCTGGGGGTCCATGAGGACCTCGAAGGCCGCGTTGATCTCCTGGAGGCGCTCTTGAGCGTCGGGCTCGTCGCTGACGTCGGGGTGGTACTTGCGCGCCAGCTTCCGGTACGCCTTCTTGAGCTCGTCGTCGGTGGCGTTCCGGTCGACGCCGAGAATGCCGTAGTAGTCCTTAGCCACGTGCGCTCTGTCCTGTCAGCGGTTCTGTTCCAAAATCTCGGACACGTACCGGGCCACGGCGCGAACGGCCGCGATGGTGCCCGGGTAGTCCATGCGGGTGGGGCCGAGGACGCCCATGTGGCCGACCACCGATCCCGGCCCGTATCCGGCGGCGACCACGGTGGTCTCGCGGAAGTCGTCGATCTCGTTCTCGTCGCCGATGCGGACCGTCAGGAGCGCGTTGGAGTCGGCCCGGCCCAGGAGCTGCATGAGCACGACCTCCTCTTCGAGCGCTTCGAGGATGGGCCGCATGGACCCGGCGAAGAAGTTCCCGGCCCGGGTGAGGTTGGCGGCGCCGGCGACGGCGAGGCGCTCCTCGGTGCGGGCGACCACGGTCTCGCGGAGCACGCGGGCGAGGGCCTCGGCGCTGTCGCGCAGTTCGGGGCGGGCCAGGGAGGCGAGGTTGGCGATGATGCGGGGGGCGTCGGCCAGGGCCCTGCCCTGGAGCTGCTCGTTGGCGAGCCGGCGCAGTTCGAGGACGTTCTCCTCGCTGAGCTCGGCGGGCACTTCGACGTAGCGCTGCTCGACCCGGCCGGTGTCGGTGATCATGACGATCATGAGCCGGGTCGGGGTGACCGCGACGATCTCGAGGTGGCGCACCGAGGAGCGGTTGAGGCTCGGGTACTGGACCACGGCGACCTGGTGGGTGAGCTGGGCGAGCAGGCGCACGGTGCGGGTGACGACGTCGTCGAGGTCGATGGCCTCGGAGAGGAAGCGGTGCACGGCGCGGCGCTCGGCCGACGAGAGCGGCTTGATCTTGCCGAGCCGGTCGACGAACAGGCGGTAGCCCTTCGCGGTCGGGATGCGCCCGGCGGAGGTGTGCGGCTGCTGGATGTAGCCGGCCTCTTCGAGGTAGGCCATGTCGTTGCGGACCGTCGCGGCGGAGACGCCGAGGGCGTGGCGCTGCGCGACCGCCTTGGAGCCGACGGGCTCCTGGGTCGCGACGTAGTCCTCGACGATGGCGCGCAGGACTTCGAGCTTGCGATCGTCCATCGCCTCCACGTCCCCTCGGTCTCGAAGCCAGTCGGTCAGGTCCCGCGAACTGAGCTCGGGCTCAGTCGGCCGGACTCAAGTTTGGCACTCCCGGTCCGGGAGTGCCAGTCTACGTGTGCGGTCAGGCGGCCGGGAGGACGAGCGCGCCGTTGTCGTCGACGGTCACTCCGGCGTCGCCGAAGTCGTCGGCGAGCTCGTTGAGGTCGTCGAACGCGCCGTTGTCCTCGTCGACCTGGGGGTAGCCGTCGCCGTCCATGCGGGTGGCGACCGCCTGGGCGGCGGTGATGGTGCCGTCCTCGCTGATGGTGACGGAGACGACGGCCGAGCGGCCGAGCGGCCCGTCGGTGGCGAAGAGGTTCTGGCCGCCGCCGAAGTTCCCGAGCGAGTAGGCGATGAGCTTGCCGTTGTAGAGCTCCATGCCGCGCAGGACGTGGGGGCCGTGGCCGAAGACGAGGTCGGCGCCGTTGTCGACGCAGGTACGGGCGAAGGCGCGGGTGTCGCCGCGGTCCTCGCCGAGGTAGGTCTCGACGCCTTCGGGGACGTGCCGGTGGTCGGTGCCCTCGGCGCCGAGGTGGGCGGTGGCGATGACGATGTCGGCCTGCTCCTTGGCGGAGGCGACGAGGGCGGCGACGGCGTCGAGGTCGCGGTTGTCGGTGTAGAACGTGTACGGCGCGAAGCCGACCAGGCCGACGGTGAGGCCGTTCTCGGTCTCGACGAGGCAGACCTCGTCCTTGATGCCGCAGATCTCCATGCCGGCCTCGCGGACGGCCTCCTGGGTCTCGGTGGCGCCGTCGGGTCCGGCGTCCCAGCCGTGGTTGTTGGCCTGGTTGAGGACGTCGAAGCCGGCGTCGGCGAAGACCTGGGCGTACTCGGCGGGCAGCCGGAAGTAGGTGCACTGGCCGCCGCCGCACTTGTCGAACTCGAGGGTCGAGAGGGCGCCTTCGAGGTTGGCGATGACGACGTCGCCGGTGAGGAGGTCGGTCACGCCGTCGAAGAAGCTGGCGCCCTCGTCGGAGGCCGTCTGGTTGGGGTAGGAGCCGGGCATGGTGTCGCCGACGTGCGTGATGGTGATCTCGCGGGGCGGTTCGGGCGAGGGCGACTCGGAGGGGGTCTCCTCGGCGGCGCCGGCGCCGCCGTCGTCGGCGGGGGGCGGCTCCTCCTCGGAGCAGGCGGCGGCCGCGGCGAGGCCCGCGGCGGAGGCGACGAGGAGGCCGCGGCGGCGCAGGGTCGCGGCGGCGGGGGATGGCGTGTGCATGGGTGGCGGGCTCCGGTGTCGGGGGACGGGGGCGGGGCTGGGCGGCGGCCGGTGCGTGTCGGCGCACGATGGGGGGCCGTCGCGGCCGCGAGGCGCACGAAATGTGAGGGTGCCTCGGCGACGGTGTCAAATCTACGGGTCGCCCGCTCGGGCGTCGTCAGGCGGTGAGGTCTCTCACCACGGCGTCGGCGAGGAGGCGGCCGCGCAGGGTGAGGGTGAGCCGGTCGCCGTCGAGGGTGGCGAGGCCGTCGGCCACAACGCGTTCGACCGCGGCCGCTCCGGCCGGGCGCAGGGCGCCGACGGGCAGTCCGCTCGCGAGGCGGGTGAGCAGGAGCACCCGCTCCAGGTGGCGGTCCTCGTCGCTGAGGACCTCGTGGCCGGCGGCGGGCAGGCCCTCGGCCAGCGCGGCCGCGTACGTCGAGGGGTGCTTGTGGTTCCACCAGCGCACGCCGGGCAGGTGCGAGTGGGAGCCGGGCCCGGCGCCCCACCAGTGGCCGCCCTCCCAGTACAGGAGGTTGTGGCGGCAGCGGGCCTCGGGGGTCTTGGCCCAGTTCGAGACCTCGTACCAGGAGAACCCGGCCGCGGAGAGCGCGGCCTCGGCGGCGAGGTAGCGGTCGGCGGCCACGTCGTCGGAGGGCTGGGGCACCTGGCCCGAGCGGATGCGGCGGGCCAGGGCGGTGCCCTCCTCGACGATGAGGGCGTACGCCGAGACGTGGTCGACCCCGGCGTCCACGGCCGAGGCGAGGCTGTCGGCGAAGTCGGCGGCACTCTCGCCGGGCGTGCCGTAGATCAGGTCGAGGCTGACGTGCTCGAACCCGGCCCGGTGGGCGTGGGCGACGGCGGCGAGGGCCTTCGCCGGGGAGTGCTCGCGGTCGAGGATCTTGAGCACATGGGAGGCGGTGGACTGCATGCCGACCGACAGGCGGGTGAAGCCGCCGTCGTGGAGTTCGGCGAGGTAGTCGGCGTCGACGGACTCGGGGTTGGCCTCGGTGGTGGCCTCGTAGCCGTCGGCGAGCCCGAACTCGCGGTCGATCTCGGCGAGGATCGACGAGAGGTCCGCGGCGGACAGGAGGGTGGGGGTGCCGCCGCCGAAGAACACGGTGTCGACCTTCGGTCGCTCATCGAACATCGCTGCGGCCGAGCGGATCTCGGCCTTGACGATCGCGGCGTACGTGTCGCGCGAAACGCCCGCCCCGAGCTCGGCGGCGGTGTAGGTGTTGAAGTCGCAGTAACCGCAGCGGGAGACGCAGAACGGCACGTGGACGTAGAACCCGAACCCTGCCTCCCCGGTCGAGGGGTCGTCGGCGGCCGCGGCGACGGCGGCGGTGGGCGAGGTCACGGCGGCGGGCGAGAAGGCGGGCACGCGTCAACGGTAGCCGCCGGACGCGGCCGCGGACGCTCCTCGCGTCACCGCGGGCCCCGGGAGGGGAGCCGCGAGCCCCGCAGCCGGGGCCTCGCGACCGGCGGCGTCGGCCTCGCCGGGCCCTACCGCGCCGGTGGCCGGCCGGGACCCGCTCCGCGGGCGGGAGCGGCCTCGGGGCCAGGTGCGCTTCTCGGCGATCTTGCGGTGAACCCGCTCCGCACACGGGAGCGACCTCCGCGGCGCAGCTGGTCGAGACCGGCCTCACCAGGGGCCCGCTCCGCGCGCGGACGCGACGCCTCCTCGGCGGGCGCGGGCGCCGGCCTGCGCAGGGACCCGCTCCACGCGCGGGCGCCGCAGGATGTCAAGGTACTGACGTGGACAGCAATGACGCTCTCATCCGATACCGTCCGGCCCTGAACGTGGCATCGATCACCCTCGACGCCCCGCAGCGGCGCAATGCGCTCTCGACTCGCATGATCGGCGAGCTGCGCGAGGCCCTCGCGAAGGCGGTGGCCGACCCCGAGGTGCGGGTCGTCGTGATCGGCCACACCGGGCCCGTGTTCTGCGCCGGGGCCGACCTCAAGGAGTCCGCCGCGGCGACGGCCCTGGAGGAGCTCCCGGCGGCGCACCTCGCCGAGCTCCTCGCGGAGATCTGCGAGGCCCCCAAACCCGTGGTCGCGGCCGTGAAGGGCGGCGCGAAGGGCGGCGGCATGGGGCTGATCGCGGCAGCCGACCTCGTCGTCGCCGTCCACGACGCGCCCATGTCGTTCAGCGAGGTCAGGCTGGGCGTGGTCCCGGCCGTGATCGCCCCGGTGGTGGCCCGCAAGCTGAGCCCGGGCCTGATGCGGCGCCTGTTCCTCACCGGCGAGTCCTTCGACGCGGCGACCGCCCAGGACTGGGGCCTGGTCGCGGCCGCGACCGCCCCGGACGCGTTCGGGCAGCGGCAGGAGTCGGTCGTCGAGAGCCTGCTCGCGGGCGGGCCTTCCGCCCAGGCGGGCATCAAGGACCTCACGGCCGCACCGGACCTGCGCGACCGCCTGCGGGCCGAGGCGGCCCGAACGGCCGAGTACTTCTTCTCCGACGAGGGGCGCGAAGGGGTCCGTTCGTTCATTGAGAAACGCCGTCCGGCCTGGGTAGGCTTAGCCGCCCCGACCGACCAGATCGGAGTCTCCCGTTGCGCGTCCTCCCCGCCCTGACCTCGCTGCTGCTGGCCGCGGCCCTCGTCGGCTGCACCGACGACCAGCGGGACCTGCTGCGCCCCACCCCGACCGGGTGCTACTTCGGTGCGGGCGAGGACCGGACGCACCTGTCGGCCGAGCAGGCCGCGAACGCGGCCACGATCGCGGCGGTCGGCCACCGGGACGGCATGGACGAGCGGGCCGTGGCCGTGGCGTTCACCACTGCCTTCCAGGAGTCGGAGCTGATCAACGTCGACTACGGGCACGACGACTCGCTGGGGCTGTTCCAGCAGCGCCCGAGCATGGGCTGGGGCACCGAGGAAGAGCTCATGGACCCGGTGTACGCCTCGTTCAAGTTCTACGAGAAGCTGCGGCGCATCGACGGCTGGCAGGACATGACGCTCGCCGAGGCGGCCCAGGCCGTCCAGGTCAGCGCCTACCCCGAGCTGTACGAGAAGTGGGAGGACGAGGCCACGATGATCGCCGCGGCGCTCGCGGGCGGCCAGGAGTCGGGGCTGATGTGCGTCAGCGGCACCGCCGACGAGGTCGCGTCCGACCCGGCGTCCCTGGCCGAGGCCTACGAGTACCAGTGGGGCATCGAGGCGACCAGTGTGGACGATTCGACGGTGGTGATCGGCCCGTACGAGTCGGTGCCGGGCTGGAACCGGGCCGCGTGGGCGGTGGCGCGGGCCTACGACCACTCGATCGCGAGCGTCGAGTACGCCGGGAGGGTCTGGACCCCTGGGGAAGAGGGCTGGACCGCGCCCGAAGCCGAGGGCGAGGCGACCGAGGTGAGCAGCGAGCCGTCGACCATCGTCGTCACCTTCGCGCCACCGGAATAGGCGCCGCCGCGCCACAGGGGCCCCAGAGTTCGGCCGCGGTTCACCGCCGTGTCGTCCGCAGGTTCCAGGACATCCATGCTTGCTTGGTGGTCTGTACGGGTCAAACCCGCACAACCCCCGTCAAAGCGAGGTCCACATGCGCCTGTCGCGCCGAATCCTGCTCGCCTCCTCCGCCGCCACCGCCGCCGTCGCGGTCCCCGCCGCGGCCCGGGCCGAGACCCGCCACCCGACCCTCACCGCGGACCCCTTCACCCTCGGCGTCGCCTCCGGCGACCCCGAGCCCGACGGCGTGGTCCTGTGGACCCGCCTGGCGGTCGACCCGCTCGCCGAGGACGGCATGGGCGGCATGCCGAACGGGTCCTTCGACGTCAAATGGGAGGTGGCGAGGGACGAGCGGTTCCGACGCCGCGTCGCCTCCGGCCGGAAGGAGACGGCCGCCGAGATCGGCTACAGCGTCCACGTCGAGGTCGACGGCCTCGACGCGGGCCGGGAGTACTACTACCGCTTCAGGACCGGCCGGTGGACCTCCCCGGTGGGCCGGACCGTGACCGCCCCCTCGCGCCGGTCCATGCCCGACGAGCTGCGCATGGCCTTCGCCTCGTGCTCGCAGTACGAGCACGGCTACTTCACCGCCTACCGGCACATGGCCGAGTCCCGCCCCGACCTGATCCTGCACCTCGGCGACTACCAGTACGAGTACAAGGCCGGGGTGTACAACTCCCCCGACGGGAACGTCCGCGACCACGAGGGCCCCGAGACCGTGTCGCTCGCTACCTACCGCCAGCGCCACGCCCAGTACAAGGCCGACCCGGACCTCCAGGCGGCGCACCTGGCCGCGCCCTGGCTGGTGGTGTGGGACGACCACGAGACGGAGAACAACTGGGCCGACGAGGTCCCCGAGGACGGGTCGGACACGCCGGACCGGGAGGACTTCCTGGCGCGCCGGGCCGCGGCGTTCCAGGCGTACTGGGAGAACATGCCGCTGCGCAGGTCCTCGGTGCCGCAGGGGATCGACATGCAGCTGTACCGGCGCGTCCAGTGGGGCCGCCTGGCGAACTTCCACATGATGGACACCCGCCAGTACCGCGACGACCAGGCCTGCGGGGACGGCACGAAGACCGACTGCGCCGAGGCGTGGGACGAGTCGCGCACCATCACCGGTGCGGCGCAGGAGGAATGGCTCATCGACGGGTTCCACTCGTCGCGGGCGCGCTGGGACGTCCTGGGCCAGCAGGTGTTCTTCACCCAGCGCGACGCCGACGCGGGCGGGCCCCTGCGCACCAGCATGGACGGCTGGGACGGGTACGCGGCCTCGCGGCAGCGGATCATCGACGGCTGGGTCGAGGCCGAGGTGCGCAACCCGGTGGTGCTCACCGGTGACGTGCACACGCACTGGGCCGGGGAGATCCTGCCGGACTTCCCGGACGCCCAGGCCCCGTCGGTGGGCGTGGAGCTGGTGGCCACCTCGATCACCTCGGGCGGCAACGGCGCGGACTCGGTGCCGGAGGACAACTCGGCGCTGAAGATCAACCCGCACATCAAGTTCCGCAACGCCCAGCGCGGCTACGTCGAGACGGTCATCACGCCCGACCAGATGGACGTGCACTTCCAGGTGGTGCCGCAGGTGACCGTCCCGGACGCACCGGTGTACACGCGCCGGTCGTACACGATCGCCGACCGAGAGCGGACGCTCCACCAGACCTACGACCGGCCGGTGGACGTCTCGACGATGTCGACGAACGACAGCCCGTTCGCCGACTCGGACGAGCTCGCGGACGACCGCCTGAACTGAGCGGCCCCGCGATCGCAGCGGCGGGCCGGACCGCGGTCCGGCCCGCCGCGTTCCGGTATTCCGGGCTCTTTCCGAGAGGTGCGGAATTGCCATGGAATGCCGTATCCGACAGGGAACAGCGCAGCGGAACCGTACCCCCGGGAGTGGTGAGTCAGGGCTACAGTGAACAGTGAAAGCACACCCTTCTCTTGCCCGGAGCAGCGACTATGACGTACCCCCCGCAATCGCCCGAACCGAATCAGCACGGCGCCGCGCCCGGCCCCGGACCACAGTCCGGCCCCACCGGCGACTTCGCACTCGAATGGGGCATCAAAGAACACCCCGACCGCCCGAAGAAGGTCAATCAGCTGACGCAGTTGATGTGGGCCTACTTCGGCCTGTCGGTGCTCATGCTCCTGTTCGCGGTCGTCGGCGTCGCGACCGCGCCCTGGTGGATCGCCACCGGCTTCATCGTCGCCTCCGGGATCGTCGGCCTGATCTTCCACAGCGCGTCGATCGGGATCGCCTGGCTCGTCACCAAGGAGAAGCTCGGCGTGTTCGGCGCCCAGGACCCGCGCATCCCGCTCGCCGTCGGCCTGGGGCTGCTGGGGCTGTTCTCCCTCGGCGGGCTCTTCGGCGGATGGGGCTGGTTCATGGCCTTGAGCGTCCTCGTCGGCCTGGCCCGCCTGGCCGCCGTCGGCGCCGCGTTCTACCTGCTGTACCAGCCCGAGGTCGGGCAGTGGCTGGCGTCGCGGCCGGGCAACCGGCCGAAGCCGCCGGTGCCGCCGCAGCACCCGGGCGGCCACCCGCAGCAGCCCCCGGCCCCGGGGTACCCGCAGCAGCCCGCGCCCGGCCAGGCGCCGCCCCCCGGGCAGCCGCCGGTGCAGTGACGCCGCCGCCTCGAACACGAAGGGCCCGGCCGCGATGCGGCCAGGCCCTTCCGTGCGTTCGGCTCAGTTCTCGTCGGTGCGCAGCGCGGCGATGAACGCCTCCTGGGGGACTTCGACGCGGCCGATGTTCTTCATGCGCTTCTTGCCCTCCTTCTGCTTCTCGAGGAGCTTGCGCTTGCGGGAGATGTCGCCGCCGTAGCACTTGGCGAGGACGTCCTTGCGCAGGGCGCGGATGGTCTCGCGGGCGATGATCCGCGACCCGATCGCCGCCTGGATCGGGACCTCGAACTGCTGGCGCGGGATGAGTTTCTTCAGGCGCTCGCTCAGGCGCACCCCGTAGGAGTAGGCCTGGTCCTTGTGGACGATCGCGGCGAACGCGTCGACCTTCTCGCCCTGGAGCAGGATGTCGACCTTCACCAGGTCGGACTCCTGCGAGCCCTCGATGTCGTAGTCGAGCGACGCGTAGCCCTTGGTGCGGGACTTGAGCTGGTCGAAGAAGTCGAAGACGATCTCGGCGAGCGGCAGCGTGTACCGGATCTCGACGCGGTCGGTCGAGAGGTAGTCCATGCCGATCTGGACGCCGCGCTTGGTCTGGCACAACTCCATGACCTGCCCGATGTACTCCTTCGGGGTCAGGATGGTGGCCTTGGCGACCGGCTCGGTGATCGAGTAGATCTTCCCTTCGGGGAACTCCGAGGGGTTGGTGACCTCGACTTCCTCGCCGTCCTCCTTCACGACCTGGTAGACCACGTTCGGGGCGGTCGAGATCAGGTCGAGGTTGAACTCGCGCTCGAGGCGCTCCTGGATGATCTCCAGGTGCAGCAGGCCCAGGAAGCCGACGCGGAAGCCGAAGCCCAGCGCGGCCGAGGTCTCGGGCTCGTACTGGAGCGCGGCGTCGTTGAGCTGGAGCTTGTCGAGGGCCTCGCGGAGGTTCCCGTAGTCGGAGCCGTCGATCGGGTAGAGCCCGGAGTAGACCATGGGCTTGGCCTCGGTGTAACCGGGCAGCGCGGCCTGGGCGGGGTTCTTGTTGAGGGTGACGGTGTCGCCGACCTTCGACTGGCGCACGTCCTTCACGCCGGTGATCAGGTAGCCGACCTCGCCGACGCTGAGGGCCTTGGCGACCACCGGCTCGGGGCTGATGACGCCGATCTCCAGCAGCTCGTGGTCGGCCCTGGTCGACATCATGCGGATGCGGTCGCGGGCGTTGAGCTTGCCGTCGACGACCCGGATGTAGGTGACGACGCCGCGGTAGACGTCGTAGACGGAGTCGAAGATCATCGCGCGGGCGGGGGCGTCGGCGTCGCCGGTGGGGGCGGGGACCTGCTCGACGACCGCGTCCAGCAGCTCGGCGACGCCGGCGCCGGTCTTGCCGGAGACGCGGTAGACGTCCTCGGGTTCGCAGCCGATGAGGTTCGCGATCTCCTCAGCGTACCGGTCGGGGTCGGCCGAGGGCAGGTCGATCTTGTTGAGCACCGGGATGATCGTGAGGTCGTTGGACATCGCCAGGTAGAGGTTGGCGAGGGTCTGGGCCTCGATGCCCTGCGCGGCGTCGACCAGGAGGATCGCGCCCTCGCAGGCGGCGAGGGAGCGGGAGACCTCGTAGGTGAAGTCGACGTGGCCGGGGGTGTCGATCATGTTCAGGACGAAGCCGCTGCCCTCGTGCTCGCCGGAGCGGGAGGTCCAGGGCATGCGGACGGCCTGGGACTTGACGGTGATGCCGCGTTCGCGCTCGATGTCCATCCGGTCGAGGTACTGCGCGCGCATCTGGCGGGCGTCGACGACCTCCGTGATCTGCAGCATGCGGTCGGCCAGGGTGGATTTACCGTGGTCGATGTGCGCGATGATGCAGAAGTTCCGGATCGTCTCCGGAGCGGTCGAGCCTGGCGCGTTGGTCACGTTGACCTTCCTTGATCGGATAGGGCGGGTCCGCCAATTCTGCCTTACCGGCCGGGGGAACCCCGCACAGCCAGCGGGAAAAGGCGCCCCGCTCACCCCCGGGGCCCGGCAACCGCCCGAGCGGCCCGAAAACGGGGCGCGATCGACCCGCCCCCGGCGCCCTGAGCGGCTCCGGAATGTCACGCCGCCGGACCGCCACCACGCCGCGGGCGCAGGAAGCGGCTCCGGCCGCTTCGAGATGTCACACCTGCCGGGCACCATCGAAACCGGGGGCGGCTCCGAACTCCCCCGTTCGAGCGACCCCCGTTCCACCGCGCCCGCCGGCCGCTCCCCGACTCGCGAAGAGGCCGCTTCCGCCGTACGGCGGAAGCGGCCTCGGCCGACTCGAACCTCGGCTCGGCTACGCGGCGACCTCGGCCTTCTCCCGTTCCTCGACGCCGACGCCCCGCACCTTGGCCCGGAGCGCGCCCGCGATGAACAGCACCGCGCCCGCCGCGAGCCAGGCGCCGAGCACCCACACCGCCGTCGACGCGCCGTGGCCGTCGAAGTACGCGGTCGACCGCAGCAGCGTCCCGCCCGCGCCCGGCGTCAGGTACTGGCCGAACCCGCCCCACGGCGCGGGCAGCAGCTCCGGCGCGCTGGTCATGCCCGACAGCGGGTTCCCGACGAGCATCACGATCGCCGCGCCGACCCCCAGTCCGGAGCGGCCCAGCAGCTTCACCAGGCCGAGGATCGGCCACGCGGTCGCCGCCGTCGCGAGCGTCAGCGCCCCGGCCACCGGGAGGAAGTCGCCGTCGAGCGATTCGAGCACGTACAGCAGGACCGCCGCGACGCCCGCGCCCACGGCCGGCGGGGCGAGCACCGCCGCCGCGACCTGGCGTCCCGTGCCGCGCACCGTCAACCCGATGAGGGCGGCGACCAGGATGCCGCCCATGGCGAGCGGCAGGGCCGAGGCGGCGAGTCCGGCCCCGTTCGGGTCGTCCGCGGGCAGCGCCACGAGGTCCTCGACGGTGACCTGGACGCTGCCGGGCTGCCCCGCGGCCTGGCCCAGCTGGGCCGCGACCTGCTCGGCGATACCGGTGACCAGCCGCGCCACCGCTGGGGAGGCGGCCGAAGCGGTGTAGGCGGTCACGCCTTCGGGCGCGACGGCGAGGGCGGCGTAGACCTCGCGCTCCTCGACGAGGGCGCGGGCCTGGTCGGCGTCGGCCGCGGCGGTGACGTCGAAGCCGTCCGGCTGGGCCTCGTCGAGCTGAGTCTGGACCTGCTCGGCGGCCGTGTCGGGCCCGATGACGGCGATCGGGACCTCGTGGGGGCCCATGTCGGCCGAGGGCCAGGCGAAGGCGAGGGTGATGAGGCCGACGATGAGCGCGACACCGGCGCTGAGGCCGATCACCCGCCCCACCGGGGTGGGCTCGGGGGTGTTGGCTTCCATGATGGTTTCCATTCATCCGTAAGATACGGTCCGTATCTTGATGATCTCAAGGTAACATAAGAAACGGTCGGTATCTAGGGGGTCAGGTGGAGCGCAAGACGGGGACCAGACGTCGCGGCGAGGAGCTCGAGCAGGCGATCCTCGACGCCGCGCTCGAGGAGTTCCGCGAGACCGGCTACGCGGGATTCACCATGGAAGGCGTGGCCAAGCGGGCCGGGACCAGCAAACCGGTCCTCTACCGGCGCTGGCCCAACCGGATGGAGATCCTGCTCGCCTGCATCGCGAGCCGACTGCCCGACGCCGACACGGTGCCCGACACCGGAACGCTGCGCGGCGACGTCATCGCCCTGATCACGCTGGCCCACGGCCGCATGATCGTGATCGGCCGGACCGCGATGCTCGGGATGCTCGCCGAAGTCAGCGCCGCCCCCGAAGCGCACGGCCCGCTGCTCGCGAAGCTGGTGAACGAGATCACCGATCTTCTGAACAAGGCCGTGTACGCCCGCGCGATCGCCCGCGGCGAGCTCACCGAAGCCCACCTCACCGAGCGCCTGCGGCGCCTCCCGATCGACCTGGTGCGCAGCGAGGTCATCCTCTTCGGGGCCGCCTCCCCCGAAGCGCTCGTGAGCATCGTCGACGAGGTGGTCCTGCCCGCGCTCCGGGCCCGCGGCGCCGCGGTCTGACGGCCGCGCCCGCCGGCGCGGGGAGCGCCGCGGAGGGATTCGGGTATCGCGGGTAACAGTGCGGCCCCTGGTCGGAGGCGACGCCCGCGACCTGGTGTAACCTGGTCCGCGGTCATGCTCCCAGGGCGTGTGCGAAGCTCGGCTCCTGGTAACGTTGACAGGCGCTCGGAGTGCCCTCTGCCTCCGACGCGATCAATTAAGGAACCAAGCAATCACGAAACTGAGGCTTCACGCGTGGCGAACATCAAGTCCAAAGAAAAGCGCATTCTGACGAACGAGAAGCGCCGGATGCGCAACAAGGCAGTGAAGTCGTCGCTCAAGACCGCCGTCCGGAAGTTCCGTGAGGCGTCGGCCACTGGCGACGTCGCCGCTGCAGAGACCCACCTGCGCGCCGCCAGCCGCGAGCTGGACAAGGCCGCCACCAAGGGTGTCATCCACAAGAACCAGGCCGCGCAGCGCAAGTCCAAGCTCGCCGCGTCCTACAACAAGCTGTCCGCGTCCGCCTAAGCGAGCACGCGAAGAGCGAAAAGCTTCAGAAGACCCAGGGGCGAGCCCCTGGGTCTTCGGCGTTCCCGGCCGCGGCCCGCCCCGCTGTTGTCGGACCCCCGTGCCACCCTTGTGATCGGGGGCGCTCCGAACCGGCTCCCGAGGCGCCGGCCGCTGCCCGCCGTCCCAAGGCCGCGCCCCGCTCAGCCGTCTTTCTCAGCCATCCCTCTCAGCCGTCCTTCTCAACCGTGGCGCTCGAGCGTCCCCGCGATGAAGTCGTTAAGCTTCACCATCGCCGCGACCGCGAGCGGCAGGATGAGAACGACCCACCACGACACCAGCTCGGTCAGCGCCATGAGCACCGCGAGCGCGAGCACCCCCTCGAAGAGCAGCACGCACCACACGTTCGAGAGGTACAGGTGCTTGAGACGCAGCATCCGCGCGTACCAGGGCCTGCGCGGCCTGGCCACTCGTCCGTGGCGGTACTCAGACACGGCGGGCCTTCCCTGCGGCGCTCAGGCGGGTGATCTCCAGGATCGCGTGCTCGAGGGCCCAGCCGCGGTCGTCCGCGCCGCCCTTGACCTCGCCGTTGAGCCTGGCGCACACCCGCATCGCCTCGGCCAGCGCGTCGGCGGTCCAGTTGCGGGCCTGCTTGCGGGACTTCTCGATCTGCCAGGGCGCCATGCCGAGCTGCCCGGCGAGCTGGGCCGCGCCACCGCGCTCGGCGGCGACCCGGGAGAGGTTGCGCACGGCCATCGCCAGCGCGTCGGCGATCGGCACCGGGTCGACGCCGACCTGCATCGCCCAGCGCAGCGCGCCGAGCGCCTCGCCGGCGTCGCCCGCGATGGTCGCGTCGGCGACGGAGAAACCGGAGACCTCGGCGCGGCCGGAGTAGTACCGGGCCACGCTCTCCTGGGTGATCTTGCCGTCGGTGTCGGACACGAGCTGGGCGCACGCCGAGGCGAGTTCGCGCAGGTCGGAGCCGACGGCCTGGATGATGGTGTCGGCGATCTCGGCCGAGGCGGAGCGCGGTGAGGCCCCGGCGGCGCGCAGCTCGCCGCGCACGAACGCGACCCGGTCGGGCTGGCGCTTGATCTTGGAGACCCGCACGACCTCGACGTCGAGCTTCTTCAGGCCCTCGGAGAGGCCCTTGCCCTTGTTGCCGCCGTTGTGACACACGGCGAGGTGGATGCCGGGTGCGGGCTGCTTCGCGTAGGCGATGACGGCCGCGGCGAGGTCCTTGTCGACGTCCTGACCCGACTCGATGATGCCGACGACGGCGCCGCCGAACAGGGTCGGACTGGTCAGCTCGGCGAGGGACCCCTTGGTGAGGTCGGCGCCGCTGACGCGGTTGACGGCGGGCTCGGGGTCGTTCTCGGGCGTCCCGGCGCGCACCGCCCTGACGTAATCGGCGGCGGCGCGCTCGGCGAGGAATTCGTCGTCGCCCAGGATCAGGCGGATGGGTTCGAGTGCAGCCACCGGACCATCCTCGCATGCCGCCCGGGACGGGCGGGGTTTCGACTGGGCCGACGTCTTCCGCGAGACCCCCGTTCGCTGCCGGTTCATGGCTTCGGCGCCCATCGTGTCCACCGTCCCAATCACCCAATCGGCGTCGCATCCGCGACCAGGGCTCACCACGGGCGGCAATCGAGAAACCTTCGCGCCGACCGCTTCTCTCTCTCTCCCCCCCCCCGCCCCGGCGATGCTCAGCCCTCGGTCGTCACCTCGAATCGGTTCCCGTTCCGCACCACCGTGATCCGACCCTCCTCATCAGTCCGGAACACCAACGCCCCCGCCTCCTCCAACAGCCCCAGCGGCCCCGGGTCCGGATGCCCGTACTCGTTGCCCTTCCCGACCCCGACCAGCGCCACCGCCGGGCCCGACGCCTCCAGGAACTCCCGCACCTGGAACGCCGACCCGTGGTGCGGCACCTTCAGCACGTCCACGTCCAGCGCCGCCCCGCTCCGCAGGAGCGCCTGCTGACCCTCCAGCTCCACATCGCCGGTCAGCAGCACGCTCGTCCCCGCCACCTCGGCGCGCACCGCCACCGAGTTGTTGTTCGGATCCGACCTGGTGCCGCTCAGCAGCTCCGAAGGCGGACCCAGCACCTCCAATCGCGTCTGCCCGAACTCGAACACCTCCCCCGGCACCGCCTCCAGCACCGGCACCGCCCCCGCCCGCTCCTCCACCAGCTCGAAGCCGTACCTCGCCTCCCCGGGCGGCGGCGCCAGGATCGCGGCCACCTCCCGGCCCTCCAGCACCCCGCCGATGCCCGCCGTGTGGTCGATATGGAAGTGGGACAGCACCAGCAGCGCGATCCGGTCCACCTCCAGCGCCTCGAGGCACGCGTCGACCGCGGCGGGCTCGGGCCCGACGTCGACCACCACCACCGCGTCCCCTGCCGGCAGTACCAGCGCATCCCCTTGGCCCACATCGCACATGGTCACCACCCACCCCGACGGAGGCCCGCCGGTCAGCAGGCATGCCGGGACCGCTCCGAGCCCCGCCGCGACGAGGACCGCCAGCAGCGGGCGCCGCAGCGCCCGCACCCGGGCCGCCCCGATCACCACCGCGAGCGCTCCGGCCGAGGCCAGCCCCCACCAGATCCCGCCGGGCACCGGCAGCATCGCCCCGGGCACTTCGGCCCCGTTGCGCGCCAACCAGATCAGCCACCGAGCGGGCAGCGCCGCCAACTGCGCGGCCACTTCACCGGCCGGGAGCCACACCGCGGCCGCGGCGGCCGCCCCCACCGAGAGCATGACCACCGGAGCGGCCACCAGTGCCGCGAGCAGGTTCACCGGCACCGACACCAGGCTCACGCCGCTGCCGAGGCCCACCAGGAGCGGCGTCACCGCCACCTGGGTCGCCAACGGGATCGTGACCGCCAGCGCCACCGACGGCGGCCAACCGCGGTGCTCCAGCGGCTTCGCCCACCGGAACGCCAGGAGCAGCAGGCCGACGCACGCCGCCACCGACAGCGCGAACCCCGCCTGCGCCGCCATGTCCGGGTCGGCCAGCACGACCACCAGGACGGCGGTGGCCAAGGCCGGCATCGCCGCGCGGGGGCGGCCGACGGCCAGCGCGAGCAACGTCACCCCCGCCATCACAGCCGCTCGCAGCACGCTCGGCTGGGGCCCGGCGACGACCACGATGGCCGCTGCGGCCAGCGTCCCGGCCAGGACCCGGGCCCGCGGCCCTGCTCTGAGCGCGAGGGCCACGGCCAGGACCGCCCCGACCACCAGGCTCAGGTGGTACCCGGAGACCACCACCAGGTGGACCAGGCCGGTGGACCGGAAGTCCGCGGCCAGCTCCGCGTCCATCATCGAGGTGTCCCCGACCGCCAGGGCCGGGATCAGCCCCGCCTCGGGCTGCGGCACGCCCGCGACGGCGGTCGCGAGCCGTTCGCGCACATGCGCGGCGAACCGGTGCGCGAACGCGGGCCGCCCGTCGAGCTCGGGAGGCCCGCGGGCGCTCACGATCGCGGCGGTGAGCCGCCCGGGGTCGGCCTCGCGGAGCACGGCCGGGGCGGTGAGCCGCTGCCCGGCGGTCGCCTGGCGCCATTCCTCGCCGCTGGCGACGATGAGCACCTGCCAATTCCCTTCGACCGCGACGTCGTCGGCGGTGAAGGCGCGCAGGCGCGCGGTCGCGGTGACCATGTCGGGTCTGCGCGTCGAGGGCTTCGGGACGGTGTGCAGGACGAGTTCGGCCTCGCCGCTGGTCTCCGCCTCGGTCAGGGCGGCGAGCCCCGGGTGGTCGCGGGCCGCCACGTGCACGGTGGTGACGCCCGCACCGAGGACGCCGCCGAAGGCGGCCGTGGCGATGGCGGCGGTGAGTCCGCGCTGCCGTTTGAGGCCCGCCAGCACCAGAGTGAGGCAGGCGAGTGCGGTGAGCGTCCCGGTGGCGACCGTGCCGTACAGGCCCGCCAGGGCCCCGGCCCAGACGCCGGCGGCCACGAGCGGCAGCCGCCAGTCCCGGCGGACCACTTCGGAGGGCGCGGGGCGCAGCGTGAACTCGGCGCTCATCGCGGCGCCTCCGAGTGCCGGTGCGGACGGGGCGCTGCGGGGTGTTCGGCGCCGTCCCGTCTGGAAGGGTCCGTTCCGGCGGCCGAGCGCGCCTCTCGACGGGCGGTCCGGCCATGCGTCGGCGTCGGCGTCGTCACAGCGTCACCTGCTCGCGGAGCTGCTCCAGCAGTGCCGAGCCGATCCCGGAGACCTCGGACAGCTCGTCGACCGACTGGAAGCTGCCGTTGGCCTCCCGGTACTCGATGATCCGTTCGGCGAGGACGGGCCCGATGCCGTTGAGCGCGTCCAGTTCCGCGGCACCGGCGACGTTGACGTTGACGAGTCCGCCCAGGGCCGCGCCGCCCGCCTCTCCGGGGATCACCGCGCCTGAGGCCGCGGCGTCGGGGACGGCGACGAGGTCGCCGTCGGCGACCACGCGGGCGAGGTTCAGGAACCCGGGGTCGGCGCCTTCGGTCAGGCCGCCGGCGGCTTCGATGGCGTCGGCGACCCTGGCGCCGGACGCCAGTTCCACGATGCCCGGTTCGTTGACGGCCCCGGCGACCGAGACGACGATCGTCTCCGGTGCCGCCGCGGACGCTTCGGGCGCGCCGGCGGGGGCGGTGGCGGCGGGCTCCTCGTCGGGCCAGGACAGGATCGTCACCGACAGGCCCGCGGCGGCGACGAGCGCGGCCACGGCGAGCAGGACCCAGCGGTTGAGGTGCGAGAGGCCGAGGCGCGCCTGGAGGTGCTCGAGGCGTTGGTCGAACCGCCTGGGCGGCGGGGGTGGTTCGGTGCCGTCGACGGGGTCGAGGGTCTCTTCGCAGATCCGGGGAGCGTCGTCGGGTTCGTTGAGTTTGAGGCGGAGCCGCGCGGCGAGCGCCGCCGGTTCGGGTGGCAGGCTGCGGTCGGGTGCGGGTGGCGGTTCGGTGGGCCGGGGTTCGGATACGCGTTGCATGTCGGGTCCAACGAGCGAAGGACGCGGCCGTGATCCAAGAATTTTCGGGCCTGTGGATAACCGGATCGGCCCTGTGGACGACTGCGGGAAGTGTGGACGGAGCCGCTGCGGGACGGCATAATCGCGGCGCGCGGGCGCTGCGATCAGGTGAAACCCTTTCGGGTGATATTCGTGCGCCGGAAGCGGAACGGGCCCGGTTCCGGCGCGATTCCTGTCGTACCCCCGCGGAACGATCGAGCGGCGCGACAGTTTCTTCCCCTCTCGTGGTGGGTGGGGGTTTGTGGACGGGGGCGAAGCGGCGCTTCAGATGAGCAGCGGACCCTTACGTGAGCCGCCGGGTGATGACCCCGACCAGGCCGGGGCCGCAGTGGGCGCCGACGGCGGCGCCGACCTCGGTCACGTCGATGCGCTGGAGCCGGTCCGCGAAGTGCTCCTCGAGCCAGCCCGCGAGCGCCTCCGCGCGGCGCTCGGCCCCCAAGTGGTGCACCGTCATCGCGACCTCGGCGCCACCGGCGTCCGCCACCGCGAGCGACGCCAGCCGCTGGAGCCCGCGGGTGGGGGTGCGGACCTTCTCGACCACGTCGATGCTGCCGTCCTCGACGCCCAGGATCGGCCGCACCGACAACGCCGTCCCCACGATCGCCCTCGCGGTGCTGATCCGGCCGCCGCGGCGCAGGAACTCCAGCGTGTCCAGGTAGAAGTAAGTGGTGGTGCGGCCGATCGCCTCCAGTGCGGCGGCCGCTGCGGCCAGCACGTCGGCGCCCTTCTCGGCCGCGGCAGCGGCCGCGAGCGCCGGGTACCCGACCCCCATGCCGGCGCCGAGCGAGTCGACCACGGCGACGCGACCCTCGAAGCCCGAAGCGGCGGCCTCCGCGGCCGCCACGGTCCCGGAGAGGCGGCCCGACAGGTGCACCGAGACGATCCCGCTCGCGCCCTCGTCCAGCAGCCGCCGGTACGTGGCCCGCAGCTCCTCCGGCGGCAGGCCCGAGGTCGTCACCGCCTGGCCCTCCCGCATCGCGTGCAGGATGGCCTCGCTGTCGACGTCCTCGCCTTCGCGGTGCTCGGCGCCGCCGATCAGCACCGGGATGCCGAGCACCGTCAGGCGGCCCTGGGAGGCGCGGAGCGCCTCGGGGAGGGCCGAAGTGGAATCGGTAACGACGACGACGGTCACGCCGCCACATTACCTAATCCGCGGTTTCGGCGTCCTCGACCACGAACGGGGTCCCCTGCTGGCAGATCGTCATCATGCCGCGGTCGACCTTGCCGTGGAGCGTGACCTCGGCGCCCGCGTACACGATCGACGAGTCGAAGCTGCCGTAGATCCCGTACAGCGTGCCCTCGTGCTCCAGCACCAGGCAGCCGGACTCGACGCCCGACTCGACGGTCCCGGAGATGGTCGTCTGCGAGCCCGAGCCGGGCTTGGAGGAGTCGCCGAGCGACGGGTCGAGGTACGGGGTGGTCTCGTCGGGCACAGGGCTCTCCTCGGATTCGCTGGCTTCGGGTGGCGAGCTCGCCTCGGTGGGCGCGGTCGCCGTCGCGGGCGCCTCCGACTCGTCGTCGGAACCGCCTTGGCCGGCGCCGCAGGCGGCGAGCACGGCGATCATGAGCGCGGCGATCAGCGGACCGGTCGGGCCCGTGAACCGTCTGACGCGGGATACATGCGTGTCCATGCCGGTTTGACGCCTCCGATCACGGCGCGGTTGCACCACGATCGAAGCCTAAGGCCGGCGGCGCGGCCGGGTCCAGCACTCGGCGGAGAGCGCCGCCGCTAGCGGCCGGCCTGCTGGCCCTTCGCGAGGAGGTGCTGCCCGATGGTGCTCGGCGCGGGGACGCCGAGGTTGTAGCCGTACAGGCGCCACTTGCCCGAGCGCATCCGCCGCAGGTCGGCCCAGTGCGCGTTGTCCATGCCCGAGAGGCTGCTGGTCGGCGTCTGGTCCCAGTCGAGGATGCCGCCGACGATCTGCCGCGCCGAACCGCCGTGGCAGACCACGATCGCGGTCCCGTCGACGTCCGACTCGACGATGTCGCGCACCGCGTCGGCCGTGCGGCGGTGCAGGTCGGCCCACGTCTCGATCTCGGGGTGCTGCAACGGCTCCTGCGCCCGCCACCGCCGGTGGTCCTCGGGGAACCGCTCGGCGATCTCCTGCTGCGTCAGGCCCTCCCAGGGGCCGTAGGCGCGCTCGCGGAGCCGCTTGTCGAGCTCGATCTCGACGCCGGTGATGTCGGCGACCGGGCGGGCCGTGTCGACCGCGCGCCGCAGGTCCGAGGAGATGATCCTGGTCGGCTCGTACACGGCCAGTTCGGGCGCGGCCTCGGCCGCCTGGGCCCTGCCGGTCTCGTCCAGGTCGATGTCGGTGGAGCCCTGGATGCGGCCCGCGATGTTCCACTCGGTCTGCCCGTGGCGGACGACGAGCAGGCGGTTCACCGCTCTTCCTCGATGTCCTCGATGCCGGCCTCGGCGCGGCGGCGCGCGCGGTCGTTGTCGGCCTCGTCCACGAACTCGATCTCGGGGCAGTCCTTCCACAGGCCGTCGAGCCCGAAGTAGTCGCGCGCCTCCTGGTGGAAGACGTGGACCACGATCTCGTTGTAGTCGAGCAGCACCCACTGCTCGCCGCCCTTGCCCTCGCGGCGCAGCGGCCGCGTGTCGTGCTCCTTGATGAGGCGCTCCTCGACCGCGTCGACGACCGCGTGGACCTGCCGCTCGTTCGAGGCCGAGACGATCACGAAGACGTCGGTGAGAGCGATCTTCGAAGTGACGTCACGGAGGTTGATGGCGAAGGCCTTCTTGTCGGCGGCCGCCTGGGCTGCTGCGAAGGCCAGGGTCTTTGCGGTTTCACTTGCGGTCACGAACGCTCCTGACAACGGGATTCACACCGGCGCTCCACCGGTCCAGGTCTAGTCTTACACGCTGGGTACGACGACAGCTTCCCTGTTTCGCGCCCGTCCCTGTGCGACGCGTCCCAACCCTCAATCGCGGTAGAGCGCGTGCTCGGCGATGTACTCGCCGACCGGGCGGGGCAGGAGGTACCGCACCGGTTCGCCGTCGCGGACGCGCTGGCGGCACTCGGTCGAGGAGACGTCGACCGCGGGCATGTCGATGAACTGGACGTCGACGCCGAACGAGGTGTCGACGTCCTTGCGCGAGTACCCGGGCCGGTTCAGGGCGATGAACTTCACCGCTTTGCACAGCTCCTCGACGCGGTGCCAGGTGTGGAGGTTCTCCAGGGAGTCGGCGCCGAGGATGAAGTACAGGTCGACCTCGTGGTCGTACTCGGCCCGCACGTCGGCGACCGTGTCGATCGCGTAGGTCGGGCCGTCGCGGTCGATGTCGCAGGTGCTGATGCGGAACAGCGGATCCGAGCCGACCGCGAGCCGTGTCATCGCGAGGCGGCCGGACGCCCGGGTGACATCGAGGTGGTGCTTCTGCCAAGGGTCGCCGGTGGGGACGAAGACCACTTCGTCGAGGCCGCAGCGGAACGTCGCCTCGCTGGCGGCCACGAGGTGCCCCAGGTGCGGGGGGTCGAAGGTCCCGCCGAACACCCCGATGCGGCGGACAGACTCGTGAAGCACAGCCGAATCCTATACCGCCGATGCATTATCGATCCATGCGAAAGGCCCTATCGCGTCGCGATAGGGCCTGGTTCGATGCAAGAGAAAAGGCCCGACGCTGATGCGTCGGGCCTTTTCACATGTTTA